>CAVPPZ010000008.1:0-166050 GCA_963707305.1 uncultured Candidatus Rokubacteria bacterium | reverse complement strand
TGCAGCTCGATCCCCGGACGCTCGAACAGATCTCGATGTACAAGCTCCTCATCAGCTCCGTCGTGCCGCGTCCCATCGCCTGGGTGTCGAGCGTCGACGCCGAGGGCGTGCGCAACCTCGCCCCGTTCAGCTACTTCATGGCGATCACCGACGACCCGCCCACCATCGCGTTCTCGTGCTCGGCGCGCGGGACGCGGCAAGAAGGACACGCTGCGCAACGTGGAGGCCACCGGCGAGTTCGTCGTCAACATCGTCGACGACGACTGCGCCGAGCCGATGAACCTGACGTCCGGCGACTACCCGCCCGAGGTGGACGAGTTCGCGGTGACGAGGCTGACGCCGGCGCCGAGCGCGATGGTGAAGGCGCCGCGCGTGGCCGAGGCGCCGATCAACATGGAGTGCCGGCTGGTCCAGGTGCTCCCGGTCGGCAAGAAGGCGAGCCTGGTGATGGGCCAGGTCGTGCAGTGGCACGTCCGCGACGACGTCTACGACGCGGCCACCGGCCGGATCGACATGCACCGGCTGCAGCCCGGTGGGACGCCTGTGCGGCAACCTCTACAGCCACATCCACCAGATCTTCGAGATGAAGCGCCCGACCCGGACTATCGGGGCTGAGCGATGCACGACCTCGTCGATCGACAACGCGACGATCATCGACGGGCCGGGCGCCCCCGCGCGACCGGGCGGCGTGGCCGTGAAGGACGGCCGCATCGCCGCTGTCGGCGCGCGACTCGGCGCCGCGCGCGAGCGCGTCGACGCGGGCGGGCTCGTCCTCGCCCCGGGCATCGTCGACATCCACACGCACTACGACGCCCAGCTCACGTGGGACCCGTTCGCGACGCCATCGACCGCGCTCGGCGTCACCACGGTGGTGATCGGCAACTGCGGCTTCACCATCGCGCCGTGCCGCCCGGACGACCGCGATCTCACGCTGCGCGACCTCACCCACGTCGAGGGCATGTCGCTGGAGGCGCTGCGGGCCGGCGTCAACTGGGACTTCGAGACCTATCCGCAGTTCCTCGACGCGATGGAGCGGCGCGGCGTGGTGCCGAACGTCGGCTCGTTCGTCGGCCACTCGTCGCTGCGCACCTACGTGCTCGGCGCCGACGCGACCAGGCGCGCCGGCCACCGAGGCCGAGGTCGCCGAGATGCGCCGCCTCGTGCTCGAAGCGGTGCGCGCCGGCGCGATCGGCTTCGCGACGTCCACGCTCGAGCAGCACAACGGCGAGAACGGCATCCCGATGCCCTCACGCCTGGCCGACGAGCGCGAGCTGCTCGCGCTGACCGGCGCGCTCGGCGAGGCCGGGCGCGGCGTGTTCATGCTCACCAAGGGCATGACGTCCACGATTCCGTGGCTGGAGAAGGTCGCCGCGAACAGCGGCCGGCCCGGTGATGATCGCGGCGATGTTCGTGGACCCGGGCGATCCCGCGCGCGTCTTCCGCGAGCTCGGCGAGATCGAGGCGGCGCGCAGCCGCGGCCGCGAGCTGTGGGCGCAGGTGGGCTGCTTCGCGCTCGGCATGGAGTTCACGCTGCGCCATCCCTACCCGCTCGAGGCGTTCCTCGCGTGGCGCCCCGCCATCGAGGCGATGAGCGAGGCGCGACTACCGGCGCGTCCTGAGCGATCCGTCGTTCCGCGCGAAGCTGAAGGAGGAGGCGGCGACCGACGGGCGTGCCGAACCGCTTCAGCAACAAGACGTGGCCGCACCTGACGGTCATGAAGGTGACCAAGCCGGAGCATCGCCACCTGCTCGGCAAGAGCATCGGCGAGCTCGCGCGAGAGTCGGGCAAGGACCCGTTCGACGTCTTCCTCGACTTCGGACTCGACGGCGAGATGGACGCGATGTTCGACTGCCGGCTCTTCAACACCGACGAGGACGAGGTGAAGAAGCTGCTCCGCCATCCGCACGCGGCCGTCGCGCTCTCCGACGCCGGCGCGCACCTGTCGTTCCTCTGCGACGCCGGGCTTCGGCCTGCACCTCTTCGGCCACTGGGCGCGCGAGCGCGGCGACCTCACGCTCGAAGAGGCCGTCAAGCGCGTGACGAGCGACGTGGCGACCGCCTACCGCATCAAGGACCGCGGCCGCCTCGTGCCCGGCGCGTGGGCCGACCTTCTGCTGTTCGATCCGAAGACGGTCGGCCGTGGACCGAAGCGCCGGGTGAACGACCTGCCGACGGGCGCCGACCGCCTCGACACGCCGGCCGTCGGCGTGCACGGCGTGTGGGTGAACGGCGTGCGCACGGTGAACGAGGCCGGCGTGATCCGCGACTGCGGCCGCCCGGGCCGCGTGCTGCGGGAGTTCTGGCCTGAGGACTCGCCTGGCCTGACGACCTAGGGTCGTCCCTCGACCGTGCGCTCCAGCTGCGCGAGGTGATTGTCGTCGTGCGCAGCGAGACTTCCGCCCACTGCGCGAGCGTGAGCCGGCCGCGTCCGAGGTGGATGCCGCCACGTTGCCACTCCGTCTCCGAGAGTCCGCGGAGGAAGTCAGCACCTCGCCGCGCCGTCGCTGGAACGCGGCGAGCGCCGCGCGGGGATCGCTCCGCGCGTACTGACGGTCCTCCGCCCAATCGTCCGGATCGAGCGGGTGCTTCGCGACGAAACGCCAGGGCGCGAGCTGCTCCGCGGTGGCGCCGAGCACGAGGATGGCCGGCTCGTCGAGGGCGAGGATCGTGTGGAAGCGCGTCTGGAAGAGCTCCTCGACGTCGCGCAAGTGGCAGAGGATCTCGGTGGCCGACCACTCTTTCGGCTGCGGCCGCCGCGCGAGCGTGGTCTCGTCACGGCCGGCGATGAGGTGCTCCAGATCGTCCGGCGTCTGCGCCAGCCGCCGCAGCATCGCGTCGCGGGGCCCGGCGGCGTAGTCGTCGAAGGTCGGCACCCCTAGTGATCGTGCTCGAGCGCGTGGAACGGCGGCGGGGACCCGTCCGCCCACCGGTCCGGCACCACGCCGAACGCCTCGATGAAGCGCTGCCAGCCGCTCGCGAACGTGATCGTCATCCCGAGGTCGAGGATCTGGTCCTCGGTGAAGTGCTCGCGCAGCGCCTCGTGGAACGCGTCGTCGATCGATCGGCGACGGCGCCGTCATGCGGTCGGCGAACCGCAGCGCCATCTTCGTCCGCTCGGGCAGGTCCGACGCCTCGTAGTCGGCGAGCTTCGCCACCACGTCTTCCGTCGCGCCCCGGCTCACGGCCGAGGACGAGCGCGCGAGGCTTCAGTGCACGCACCGGTTGTTCCACGCGAGCTTCACGCGGACCAGCTCGAACAGCTCCGGCTCGATGCTGGAGCCGCCGCCGTAGATGTACTTGATGAAGCCCCACGTGGCGTCGAGGAGGCCGGGGCGCCGCGCCATCGTCAGGAAGAGGTTGTCGTCCTGATACGCGTTCGTGTACCAGCGCTCGAGCTGGCGCCGGAGGTGGTCGTCCAGCTCCTCGCGGCGGGCCTTCGGCAGCCGTCCCCGGTCGTTCGCCATGGCCCATGATAGCCTCGGCGCATGGCCATCGAACTCGGCATGTTCACGATGCCCTTCCACCATCCGGCCCGCGACTACTCGGCGATCCTCGACGAGGACCAGGACGCGATCGTCCTCGCGGACCAGCTCGGGTTCAGCGAGGCGTTCGTCGGCGAGCACTTCAGCTCCTGGAGCGAGCGCATCACCTCCCCGCTGATCTTCCTGGCGAGCCTGGCCAGCCGCACCAAGCAGATCAAGTTCGGGACGGGCGTGATCAACCTGCCGCAGCTCCATCCCGCCACGGTGGCGGCGCACGCCGCGATGTTCGATCACCTGGTCGGTGGCCGCTTCATCATGGGCATCGGGCCCGGCGGCCTCGCCAGCGACCTGGAGATGTTCTCGCTCGGCCAGGCCGCCGAGGCGCGGCCGCAGATGGTGCTGGAGTCGATCGACATCATCCTGAAGCTCTGGCGCGACGACCCGCCGTACCGGATCGACGGCAAGTTCTGGAAATTCGCGCTCGAGAAGCACGTCTATCCCGAGTACAAGGTGGGCTGGGTCCCGCGCCCCTACCAGAAGCCGCATCCGCCGATCGCGATCTCGCTCCTGACGCCGAGCTCGAACAGCGCGAAGACGGCGGGCGAGCGCGGCTGGATTCCGGTCTCCGGCAACTTCTTCCACCGCCGCTACCTGCGCGGACACTGGGAGAAGTACGTCGAGGGCTGCGAGGCGGTGGGACGGCGGCCCGATCCGAGCATCTGGCGCGTGTCGCGCAGCGTGCTGGTGACGGAGACCGACGCGGAAGCGGAAGACTACCTCGCCGACCCCGAGAACGGTCTCTCCTTCTACTACAAGTTCTTCCTGTTCAGCTTCAGCCAGCTCCGCAAGGCGCTCTTCATGGTGAAGCCGGACCTCGACATGCCGGACGAGGCCGTGACGGTGGACACGATCAAGCGCGGCATGATCATCGCGGGCAGCCCGTCCCGCGTGCTCGATCAGCTCGTGGCGCTGCGCGACGAGATCGGCCACTTCGGGACGCTGCTGATGGCCGGCCACGACTGGGACCAGCCGAAGCTCTGGCGCCGCTCGATGGAGCTGCTCGCGCGCGACGTCATGCCGGCGTTCTCGCGCCACGCAGGATAGGAGGCGGACGGATGGGCATCAAAGGCATCGACCACTGGGTGATCGTCGCCGGCGATCTCGACAAGACGCTCGCGTTCTACGAGCAGCTCGGCTTCACGATCGCCTGGGAGAAGCGTCCCGGGCGCCCCGACATGGCGACCATCCGCATCGGCAACGCGCAGAAGCTCAACGTGCACTCCGCGGACGCGCCCGCGCGTCCCGGCTATCTCGGCGCGAGTCGCCCGTCCATCGGCGGCGCTGACTTCTGCCTCGAATGGGAGGGCACGGTGGACGAGGTGCTCGACCTCCTGAAGCGCAACGGGATCACGCCCGAGGCCGGGCCGGGGCCGCGCTCGTGCGCGCGGGGCGTGTCCACGAGCGTGTACTTCCGCGATCCGGATCAGAACCTGGTGGAATTCACCGTCTACTAGGGGTGGAGAGCCCCGGCCCCCCTTGCCCCCACGCTCCGCGGCTGCCGTTATACGGCCGGAAGAGTCAGCGCCCGAGACGATCCGCTCGAGCGTCTCCACGAGAAACGTGTGCTCGCGGGCGAGGACACGCTCCGCGAGCGTCGCCGGCGTGTCGCCGCCGAGGACCGGCACCCGGCACTGGGCCACGACCGGGCCGTGGTCGTAGTCCGCGTCGACCACGTGGACGGTCACGCCGGTCTCGCGCTCTCCGGCCGCCAGCACGGCCTCGTGCACCCGCGCGCCGTACATCCCCTGCCCGCCGAACCGCGGCAGCAGCGCCGGATGGATGTTGAGAACGCGGTTGCGATAGCGCGCCAGCGTGCGGGGCCCGAGCTTCTTCATGTACCCCGCGAGGACGATGAGCTCGGCCTCATGACGCGTGAGCGCCTCGAGGATGGCGGCGTCGAGCGCGTCGGGGTCCGGATGCGTGGCCCCGCTCAGGTGGTAGCACGCGAGGCCGGCGCGAGCCGCCCGCTCGAGCGCTTCCGCGTCCCGGTTGTTGCAGATCAGCACGACCGGCGTCGCGTGGAGCCGGCCCGACGCACACGCGTCGAGGACCGCCTGCATGTCGCTCCCGCGATGTGACGCGAGGAACCCTATCCGCACGGCGCGGGCGGGCCGTCACTCATCCGCGAGGACCACGCACGCCGTCGGCTCGATGCGCAGTCCGACCGCTTCGCCCGTCCGCAGGCGCCACAACGCGGGCGCGGCCACGCGCAGCACGAGATCGCTGCCCGCGACGGCCACCTGGTAGTCCACGGTCTCGCCGAGGAAGCTCGCGCGCTGGATCGTCCCGCGGAGCACGTTGACGTTCTCGTCCTTGGCGTCGGTCGGCGCGACGATCTCGATCTGGTGCGGGCGGATGGAGAGCGCCACGTGCGCGCCCGGCACCAGCCGGTCGCTCGCGACGCGGAACGTCAGGTCGCCGTGCGCGACGGTGTCCGCCTTCACCGCCATCCCGTCGACCACGTTGGTCTTGCCGATGAACTCCGCGACGAAGCGCGTGCGCGGCTTGTGGAAGAGCTCGTCGGCGGTCCCGACCTGCGCCACCCGGCCGCGCTCCAGCACCGCGATGCGGTCGGAGATGACCATCGCCTCCGCCTGGTCGTGGGTGACGTAGAGCGTCGTGATGCCGAACTCCTCGTGGAGGCGCCGGATCTCGAAGCGCATCTCCTCGCGCAGGTTCGCGTCGAGGTTCGAGAGCGGCTCGTCGAGCAGCAGGATCTCGGGCTCGATCACGAGCGCCCGTGCGACCGCGACACGCTGCTGCTGCCCGCCCGAGAGCTCGCCGGGATAGCGCTGCTCGTAGCCCGCGAGCTGGACGACGCGCAGCATCTCGCTCACCTTCTTCTCGCGGTCGGCGCGCGCCACGCCGCTCTTGAAGCGGAGCCCGTAGGCGACGTTCTGCGCCACCGTCATGTGCGGCCACAGCGCGTAGCTCTGGAAGATCATCGCCATGCGCCGCCGCTCGGGCGGCACGACGAGCGTCGGCGACGAGAGACAGCGATCGCCGACCCAGATCTCGCCGGACTCGGGCTTGAGAAAGCCCGGCGACGAGCCGCAGCGTGGTGGTCTTGCCGCAGCCCGAGGGCCCGAGCAGCGCGACCAGCTCCCCCGGCTTGCACGTCGAGCGAGAGATTCGTCGACGGCCGCGACGTCGCCGTAGTGCTCGGCGTCAGCGCCTTGATCGCTACGCCGGGCACCGGGTCACTCCCGCACGCCGAGGACGTCGCGGCCGAGCACGGCCTGCACGATCGACACCGTCGCGAACGTCATCAGCAGCATGATGAGGCCGAGCACCGCGATGGCGCCGAACTGGCCCTCCTCCTTCAGGTCGAAGAGCACCACCGACATCACCTTCGTGTTCGGCGTGAAGAGGATGATCGACGCCGACAGCTCGCGGATCACGCCGATGAAGATGAAGCACCACGCGGCGATGATCCCGCTGCGCGCGAGCGGCGCCGTGACGTCGCGCGAGGATGCGCAGGCGCCCGGCGCCGAGGATGCGGCCCGCCTCCTCGAGGTCGGCGGGGATGCTGCGGAACGTCGCGTCCGACTGCGCGTAGCCCACCGGCATCTCCTTGGTGAGATACGCGATGAAGAGGATCGCGAGCGTGCCGTAGAGCACGAAGGGCGGCCGCGTGTAGGCGATGAAGAGCGCCACGGCGAGGACCACGCCCGGGATCACGATCGGCGCCAGCGCGAGGAACGCCACCGCCTGGTGGCCGATGACGAGCCGGCGGTTGGTCGACGTACGCGAGCAGCGCCACCAGCACCGCCCCCACGGTGGCGGTGGCGACGCCGAGCTCGAGCGTGTTCACGATGGCGGCCTGGGTCGAGCCGTACTCGAACAGCGTGAAGGACCAGTTCGCGAGCGTGAGGTTGCTCCAGGTGAGCGGCTGCGCCCACGCGCGCGAGAACGCGGCCTTCGCGAGGATGGCGTACGGCAGGAAGATCGAGCACGCCATGATCACCAGCACGCCGGCGAGCGCCGGGTAGCGCCAGATTCCGAGCGCGATCGTCCGGCGCTGCCCGCCCTTGCCGCCCACGCTCGCGTAGCCGCGCCGTCCGAGCAGCCGCTTCTGGAACAGGAGCAGCAGCGCGGTCGCCAGGAGCAGCGGGATCGACACCGCCGCCGCCTGCTCGACCTTCGGCGGGAACTGGAAGAACGACCACACCTGCGTGGTGATCGTGTGGAACCCGGCGGGCAGCGCGAGGATCGCGGGCGAGCCGAACAGCGCGAGCGCCTGGAGCACCGCGAGGATGAACCCGCTCACGATGGCGGGCAGCACCATCGGCAGCGTGATCGTGAACGCGACGGTCATCCGCCCGGCGCCGTGGATCGCGGCCGCGTCCTCCAGATCCGACGCGATCAGGGCCAGCGTGTTCGCCAGCATGATGTAGACGTAGGGGAACGTGTACATCGTGACGACGAAGACCAGCCCGGTCATCGTGAAGATGTTGAAGAGCGGGTCCGCGCTGCCCGTCACCGCGCGCCAGGTGGTGTTCAGGAGCCCGGCGTTGGGGCCGGCCAGCATCACCCACGCGAACGCGCCGAGGAACGGCGGCGTCACGAACGACGCCATCACGAGCGCGCGGATCAGGCCCTTGGCGGGGACGTTCGTCCGCGCGGTGAGCCAGGCGAGCGGCGCGCCGATGGCGACGGAGGCGAGTCCCGTCCAGAACGCGAGCACGACCGTGTGCCACAGCGCCTTCTGCAGCGCCGGATCGCGTGAAGACCTCGCGGTAGTGGCCGAGCGTCGCGCCCTTCTCGGCGGTGACGCTCATGATGCCGAGCCACGTCGAGCGGCAGCGCCATGAGCACCACGAGCGCGAGCCGCCGCCGCCACCCAGACCGGCAGCGAGCGATCGAGACCTTCGAGCCGGACGCGCAGCGTGGCGGGCGCGGTCACGCGCCGAAGAGCTCCACGAAGCGCTTCTTGATCTCCTCGTTGCGCTTCTCGAGCTCCTCCGCATCGACGGTCAGCAGCTTCAGCTCGTGGAGCTTCGGCTTGTCGGCCGGGTACTTCACCTCGGGATGTCCGGTGTAGAGCCCCTCGCTGTCCGCCATCACCTGCTGGACGCTCGCGCGTGAACGTGAAGTCGGTGAAGAGCTTGGCCGCGTTCGGGTGCGGCGCGAAGCTCGCGATCGCCGTCGGCGACACGACGAGCGGCACGCCTTCCTTCGGGTAGACGATCTCGATCGGGTTGCCCTTCTTCTTGAGCTGGTAGGCGCTGTAGTCGCCGCCGTTGACGGCCACCACGCGCTCGCCCGACGCCACCGTGGTCGCGGGATCGTTGGCGGACTGCACGATCATCGGCTTGTTCTGCGCGAGCTGCTTGAAGTAGTCCCAGCCGTGCAGGTGGACGAGCGCGAGCACGTGGGTGGCGATGACGCCGCTGTAGCCGGGATGCGCGGTCACCAGCTTGCCCTTCCACTTGGGATCGAGCAGGTCCTTCCACGTCTTCGGCGCGTCGGCCGCCGAGACCTGCTTCGTGTTGTAGACGATCGAGTTCACGGTGGCGCGCAGCCCGAAGTAGTAGCCGTCCTTGTCCTTGAACGACGTCGGGAACTTGTCGATGCCCGCCGGCGTGTGCGCCAGCAGCAGCTTCTTTTCCTTGAGGAGCACGAAGTGGCCGGCGTCCGAGGTGTGGATGACGTCCACGTTCTTGATGTTCGCCTGCAGCTCCTGCATCACGCGCTGGAGGATGCGCTGCGAGCCGGTGCGGTGGACCTCGACCTTGATGCCGGGATACGCGGTCTCGAACAGCTTGGCCACCTTCTCCGCGCTCGGCAGCACCAGCGACGTGTACCAGACGACCTTGCCTTCCTTCTTCGCGGCCTCGACGAGCGCGTTCTGCGCGAGCGCGGGCAGCGCGCCGGCGAGCACCAGGGTCACGGTCAGGACGAGCGAGAGTCGGGGACGGGTCATGCGTGTGTCTCCTCCACTTTCAGATCGGCCAGCAGGCCGGCGATGGACCCGCCGGCCGGCAGATCGGCGACGTGTCGAATGACGCGCTCGGCCTGCGCGTCGGGCAGCACGAGCGTGGCGTTGCCGCGGAACTTCGCTTCGAGCTCGGCGCGCGTGAGCGGCGCGTCGGGGCCGCCGCGCGGCCGGTCCTGCCGCGCGTGGACGACGCGGCCATCGGTCAGCGTGATGGCGACGTCGCCGATGAACTGGCGCGGATAGTCGATGGTCGGATCGAGCTCGTACGTCACGCGCTGGGCCACGCGCAGCACCTCCGCGTCCTGAACCGCGTCATCCCTGAATTCTGCCAGGCCGGCGCGGCCGCGGACGAGGATCGACGCGAGGAGGTACGGCAGGCTGAACTTCGCGGCGTACCCGTTCGGCGGCGCGTGCTTCGCGGCCAGGGGCTCCCAGAGGCGCGGCACCGGGCCTGGCGGACGTCTTGCAGCGGATGCTCGCGATCGCGTCGGCGCGGAGGCCGTGCTGCTCGGCGCAACCGCGCCGCGCAGTCCATGTAGGGCTGCGCGATCGAGCCGCAGGGATACGGCTTCAGCGTGAGCTGGCCGATCTCCCACGTCGCGGCCGAGGCTCGTCAGCACCGCCTCGAGCTTCGCCGGGTCGTGGCCGCCCGCGAACGCCTGATAGAGGCCGTGGTCGCCGTCGAAGACCGTCGCCGGCCCCGTGAATCCGGCCCGAGCGAGCTGCACCGCGACGACGCCGGCGTGCGCGTTCCATCCGGGATGGAGCCGCTTCGTCCACGATCCGTCCGCGAGGTACTCGATGATCCCGGACGCCTGGCTCCCGCAGATGCCGAAGGCGTGCGTGAGCTGCGCCTCCGAGAGGCCGTGGAGCTTGCCGGCCGCCGCGGCCGCGGCGAAGCTCGCCGGTGATCGCGGTGGGATGGAAATGTCGCGCGTGGAGCGCGCCCGGCACCACGAGGCCGACGCGACACATCACCTCGACGGCGGCGATGGCCGCTTCCAGGACGGCGCGGCCGGGGGCGCCCGTGGCTTCCGCGACGGCGAGCGCCGTGGTCACGGCCACACAGCTCGTGTGGACGATGGCGTCCTCACGCGTGTCGTCGAAATCGAGGCCGTGCGCGAGCGTGGCGTTGGCCAGCACCGCGTTCGCCGCGCTCACCTTCCCTGGCGCGCCGAGCAGCGAGCTCTCGGCGGGGCCGCCGAGTGCCTGCGCCACGCCGAGGATCGCCACGCCGAAGTCGTCGCGCGCGGCGGCGAGCGCGTTGCCGAGCGCGTCGAGGACCAGATCGGCGGCGGCGGCGACGATCGGCGCCGGCACCGCCTCCAGCTTCAGATCGAGCACGAAGCGGGCGAGCCGGCCCGCGGCCGTGGTCACGCCGCGTCGACCGCCGGCCGGATCGTCGTGGTGACGAGGTCGAGGATCTCGAACATGCGCTGGTGCTCGGGCCGCCGGAACTCGAGCAAGACGTGCTGCAGACCACGCTGCTTGAGACGGCCGAGGATGTCGATCGCCGCCTGGGGACCCTTGGCGAGCAAGTCCTCCGTCAGCGAGAACCGCGACGAGATCGTCAGCGTCTTCATGTCACGGCCGGCGGCGTCGGCCGCCGCGCGGAGACGATCGAGCACCTCCCCGAACTCCTCGGGCACGCGGCGGTCGGCGTGCCAGCCGTCGCCGAGCGCCACCACCCGGCGGAGCGCGCCCGGGCTGCTGCCGCCCACCCAGATCGGCGGGTGCGGGCGTTGCAGCGGCTTCGGCTCGAAGCCGACGTGCGTGAAGCGCACGAACTCGCCGTCGAACGAGGGCATCGCCTCCGTCCACAACGTCTTGAAGACGCGCAGGGTTTCATCGGCGTGGCGGCCGCGCTTCTCGAACGAGGCGCCGAGGATCTCGAGCTCGTCCTTCCACCAGCCGACGCCCGACGCCCACGATGAGGCGGCCGCCGGACAGCGCGTCGATGCTGCTCAGCATCTTCGCCATGACGACCGGGTGGCGGTGTCCGAGGATGAAGACCGACGCGCCGAGCCGCGCCTTCGTGGTGACGGCGGCCGCCGCCGCGAGCCCGACGATCGGCTCGAGGTAGGGACGCTCCGGCGGGATCGGGAACCGCCCGCCCATCGGATATCCCTCGGTCGTGCCGGGGATCACCACGTGGTCGCTCACCCACAGCGAGGCGACGTCGCGGCGCTCGGCCTCCTGCGCGAAGCTGACCAGCGCCTCCTTCGTGACGCCCGCGGGCTGCGTCGTCGGCAGGTGGACGCCGATGAGCATGCGCTACTGCGAATCGCGCTCTGGGGCGGTGAGCGAGGTGCCGCCGTCGACGACCAGGACCTGGCCCGTGATGTAGCGCGCCTGCTCGGAGAGCAGGAACCGCACGGCGGCGCCGATGTCCCAGCCGGTGCCTTCGACCTTGAGCGCGGACGCGTTCTTGCGCGTCTCGCGCGCGGACGGCGTCATCCCGCGCGCGTAGACCATCGGCGTGTACACCGGGCCCGGCGCCACGCAGTTGACGCGGATCCCTTCCTTGCCGTGGTCGACCGCCATCGCCTTGGTGAGGCCGATGACCGCGCTCTTCGACACCGTGTAGACGGTGAGGCCGCGCGGCCGGATGGCGGAGATGGAGGAGACGTTGACGATCGCGCCGCCCCCGGCCTTGCGCATCGCCGGGATCGCGTGCTTGGCGGCGAGGAACATCGTCTCCACGTTGACCTGCATCACGCGGCGCCAGTTCTCTTCCGTCTCGTCCACGACCGTGCCGCGGCTGCCGATGCCGATGTTGTTGTCGAGGAGATCGAGGCGGCCGAAGCGCTGCACGGCCGCCTCGACCATCCCCTTGCAGTCGGTCGCCTTGGTGAGGTCGGCCTCGAAGGCCATCCCCTCGCCGCCGGCTTCCTGGATCATCTCGACCGTGCGCTTGGCGAGACCGCCGTCACGGTCGACGACGACGACCTTCGTCCCCGCCGTCGCGAGGAGGATGGCGGCGGCGCGGCCGTTGCCGATGCCGTCCCCGGCCGCGCCGCCTCCCGTGACGATCGCGACCTTGCCCGCGAGTCCCCAGTCGTGGGGGACCTATGAACCTTGACGTCCCATGGCCGTCAACTGTGTTCGAGTATCACGCCTGCCCCGCGACCACCCACAGCGGCGCCCGGCCCGCCGCCACGCGCTGGATGTTGTCGAAGCCGTTCCGGAAGCGCGCGATGTAGTTCTCCCACGTCGGGCCCGCGGTGTGCGGCGTGAGGATGACGTTCTGCAACGAGAACAGCGGGTGCTTCGGCTGCGGCGGCTCTTCCACCATCACGTCGAGCCCGGCGCCGAAGATCCGGTTGTCCTTGAGGGCGGCGTAGAGCGCGTTCTCGTCCACCACGGGGCCGCGGCAGGTGTTGACGAGGATCGCGTCACGCTTCATCAGGCCGAGCTCGCGCGCGCCGATCACGTTCCGCGTGGTGTCGTCGAGCGGCACGTGCAGGCTGACGACGTCGGAGGTCCGCAGCAGCTCGTCGAAGAGCACGAACCGCACGCCGAGCGCGTCCTCCTGGTCTTCCGTGAGCCGCTTGATGTCGTAGTACTGCACCTTCATGTCGAACGCCTTCGCGCGGCGGGCGACCTTCTTGCCGATGTTGCCGAGCCCGACGATGCCCAGCGTGGCGCCCGAGACCTCGTGGACGCGCACGTCCGCCGGGTTGCCCACCCGCCAGTTGCCCGCGACCACGCTGTTGTGGAACTGCACGCAGCGCCGGTACACGGCGAGCATCAGCATCATCGTGTGCTCGGACACCGCGATGGCGTTGGCGCCGCCGTTGTTGGAGACAGGGACCTTCGCCTTGCTCGCCGCCTCGGCGTCGACCTGGTCGTAGCCCGCGCTCGTGAGCTGCACGAGCTTCAGCTTGGGCGCGGCGCGGAAGAACTCGTTGCCCATGCGCCGGGCGAAGCCGAGGTAGTACTCGGCGTCGGCGGCGGCTTCGTAGAACTGCGGCGTGTCGAGATCGGCCGGCACCAGCTCGAAGCCGGCGGGCGTGAGCTCGCGCACGAGATCCATGATCACTTTCGGCTGCGTCGGGCAGAAGAGGATCTTGCTGGCCATGTCTGTGTTTCCCCTTGGACCTTTACTGGTTGGCGAGCGGGACGGTGGCGGTCACGCAGGGCTCGTTGCCGATCTGGCGCGTCGTGTGGCCCTTGCCGGTGGTGTCCTCGACGAGGCGCGCGTCACCGGGCCCGAACAGGTGCTTGGAGCCGTCGCCACAGCCGATCTCGAGCTGCCCGGACAGGATGATGACGAACTGGCGCCGCGGCGCCGGGTGCCAGTCCATGAACCTGCCGACCGGCCACTGGCTGAACTTGATGTCGGTGGTGGGAATGCCCTTCGTCCAGTCCCCCTGCTTCTCCCAATCGATCTTCTCGACGTGCGATTGCCCGTCGGTGCCCGCGTAACAGCCTCCACGTCCCCATCTCATGCCTCCTCGACGGTCACCTCGACGGCCGGAGACCGTCGGGTGTCGATTCGGCGGGATGCTAGCACACGGGGAGATGCGGTACCTTGGTGTCCCCGCGAGGGGTGGAGGACGCTCATGCAGGCCACGGTCAGCGGGTTGCTCGGTCGGGAGACGCTGCACGCGCGCATCGACGAGATCAAACGCGCGAAGGGCGATCGTCCGGAAGGCGAAGGCCCCACCGCATGAGCGTCGCGACCGTGGACCTCGAGGACCTCAAGCGCTACGTCGGCACCCGCGAAGTCACGACCGACGTCGTCACCGCGGCGCAGGCGAACCTGCTGCGGCTCACGTTCGGACGGCCGGAGCCGGAATTCAAGGACGGCGACGTGCTGCCGCCGGGCTGGCACGTCATCTACTTCACGCCGCGCTTCGGTCCCGCCGACTTGCGGCCCGACGGGACGCCCGCGCGGAGCGGGCTGATGCCGGACATGCCGCTGCCGCGCCGGATGTTCGCGGGACAGACGTTCCGCTTCCACCGCCCGATCCGTATCGGTCAGGCGCTGCGCAACGAGACGGAGCTGACGGACATCGCGCTCAAGCGCGGCGCGACCGGCACGCTCGTCTTCACCACGGTCGTGAGCCGGATCTCCGGACCGGATGGGCTCGCCATCGAGGACGAGCGGCTCATCGTCTATCGCGAAGAGGTGAAGCCGGGCGACCGCAACCAGGCGCCGCGCCGCGAGCCCGTGCCCGACGACGTGCCGTGGCGCCGCACGATCACGCCCGATCCGGTCCTCCTCTTCCGGTTCTCGGCGTTGACCTTCAACAGCCACCGGATCCACTACGACATCGAGTGGGCCACCAAGGTGGAGGGCTACCCGGCTCTCGTCGTGCACGGCCCGCTCACGCAGACGCTGTTGATCGACTTCGCGCGCGACCACGCGGGCGGCCGGCCGTTCAAGACGTTCGCGACGCAGGCGCGCGCGCCGCTGTTCGACGGCGCCCCGTTCGAGCTGCGCGGGAGGCCCTTTGGACATGGGGGCCCCACAACTCAGGACCCCCAAACCCCCTCCGGCACGGGCTGCGAGCTGTGGGCCGTGACGCCGGAGGGCACGGTGGCGATGAGCGCGCAGGTCGAGCTCAGCTAGGGCGGACGATGGCGGGGCTGCGCGAGGGCGTGACGTACGGGGAGATCATCCTCGCCGCGCTCCGGCGCTTCCCCGAGCGCGTCGCCTTTCGTCAAGACTCGCGCACGCTCACCTACGCGCAGACCGCCGACCTGCTCGCGCGCTGGATCACGGTGTTCACGCAGCGCGGCCTGAAGACCGGCCAGGGCGTCGGGATCCTGTCGTCGAATCGCCCCGAGGTGTGGCTCGGCCAGTCGGCGTCGGTGATGGCCGGCGGGCGCTACACCGCGCTCCACCCGCTCGGCTCGCTCGACGATCACCTCTACGCGTGCAACGAGGCCGAGCTGCGCTTCCTTCTCGTCGATCCCGCGTACGCCGAGCGCGCGGCGCGGCTGCTCGAGACGTCGCCCGCCGTGGACGCGGTCTTCACGTTCGGCGCGGCCGAGGTGGGCGAGGATCTGACGCGGCTCGCCGACGGCGTCACGCCGGCGCCGCTCACCGCGGGGCCGCACGGCCCCGACGACATCGCGTGGCTGCTCTACACCGGCGGGACGACGGGCGTGCCGAAGGCCGCGATGCTGCCCGAGCGCGCGATCGCGCAGATGATGTTCAGCGTGCTCGCGGGCTGGGACCTGCCGGGCGAGATGCGCTATCTGGCCTGCGCGCCGATCTCGCACGCGGCCGGCATGCTCACGACCCCGACGCTGATGCGCGGAGGCACCGTCATCCTGCAGCGCGCGTTCGATCCCGGCGCGTGGCTGGCCGCCGTGGCGTCGGAGCGGGTGACGCTGGCCCTGCTCGTGCCGACGATGATCTACGCGGTGCTCGATCATCCGGCGCTCGCGCGCGCCGATCTGTCGAGCCTGCAGACGGTCATGTACGGCGCGTCGCCGATGGCGCCGGCCCGGATGGCGGAGGCGCTGGACCGCATCGGGCCGGTGTTCTGTCAGCTCTACGGGCAGACCGAGTGCGCGGGACTCGCCACCGCTCTGTGGCGGGCCGAGCACGAGCGCGACAATCTCCATCGCCTGACGTCGTGCGGCCGCCCGATCCCCGGCGTCCGCGTGGCGGTGCGCGACGACGACGGACACCTCGTCCCCGATGGCGAGCCGGGAGAGATCTGCGTGCAGGGCCCCGGCGTGATGCTCGGCTACTGGAAGCAGCCCGACCTCACGGCGGCCGCCCTCGACGACGGGTGGCTGCGCACGGGCGACGTGGCGGTGCGCGACGCGGAGGGCTACCTCTACATCGTCGACCGCAAGAAGGACATGATCGTGTCCGGCGGCTTCAACATCTTCCCGCGCGAGGTCGAGGACGTGCTCACGACGCATCCCGCGGTGTCGAACGTGGCCGTGATCGGCGTGCCGGACGCGAAGTGGGGCGAGGCGGTGAAGGCGCTCATCGTGACCCGGCCGGGCGCCTCGGTCGCGGCGGACGAGATCATCCGTCTCGTGCGCGACAAGAAAGGGCCGGTCTATGCGCCGAAGAGCGTCGAGTTCCTCGACGCGCTCCCGCTGACCCCGGTCGGCAAGGCCGACAAGAAGGTCCTTCGCGCGCGCTACTGGGCGGGCCAGACGCGCAACGTGCACTGACCGGCGCGGCGCCCCGGCGCTTGGCGGTCCGCGCGCTTCGGGCGATGATAGCGGGGCCATGGACTTCCACGCCTTCATGTACGTCACCATCGGCCGCCGCGAGGAGCTCGAGCGCGGCATGGCCGGCAAGGATCCCGTGCTGTACCAGCGGATGCTCGCCGAGATCGCCGGCTACGCCCGCCTGTGCAACCAGAGCGGCTGGTCCGGCTTCGGCATTCCCGAGCATCACCTGCAGGTCGAGGGCTTCGAGCTCGGGCAGGACCCCGGGCTCATGGCGATGTTCCTCGGCCAGCACGCGCCGAACCTCCGCATCAACCAGTTCGGCTACGTGCTGCCCACGCACAACCCGCTCCGCGTGGCCGAGCACGCGGCCACGCTCGATCACCTGCTCGGCGGCCGGCTCAACGTCGCCTTCGTGCGCGGCTACCAGGCGCGCTGGTTCGAGAACTACGCCGCCGTCCCGGGCGTGAAGTCGACGGGCCCCTGGAACCGCAAGACCGACGAAGACGTGATGAACCGTGAGCTGTTCGAGGAGTGCGTCGCGATCATCAAGACGGCGTGGACGCAGGACACGTTCTCGTACAAGGGCAAGTACTGGTCGTTCCCGCCCGAAGGGCAGACGCAGCCGCACGTGCATCCGGTCTACCTGAAGTACGGACGCGGGGTGGATCCCGACGGCACGATCCGCGAGGTCGGCATCGCGCCACGCCCGCTGCAGAACCCGATCCCGGTCTACTCCGGCTTCACGCACAGCATGCAGACCTCCCTCTACTGGGCGCGCGAGGGCGGCAAGCCGATCGTCATGGCGAGCGAGATGGACTTCTGCGAGCTCTTGTGGACGAAGTACCGCGAGGTGGCGGAGCAGCACGGACGTGACGTTCCGCGCGGCGAGGAAGCGGCGTGGGGCGGCTACCTCGTGCTCGCCGACTCGAAGAGCGAGGCGGAGGCCTGGGCGGAAGACTGCCTGTGGATGTGGGACACGTGGTCCGTCCCCTTCGGACAGGACCGCCCGCCGCTCCTGATCGGCGATCCCGACCACGTCAGCCGCATGATCGAGAACGCGCTCAAGCACGTCCCGTTCCGCGAAGTCTTCTGTCTCTTCGGCCAGGGCATCCTCGACCCCCAACGCTGCGAGAAGACCCTCGAGCTCTTCGCCGAGAAGGTCATTCCGAGGTTCCGATGATCAAGCGCCTCGTCACTCTCGTCCTGCGTTCTCGCGTCGATGACCGGCGTCGCCCACGCCGCCGATCCGCTCTCCGCGCGAGCAGATCGAGCAGATCGTGCGCGAGTATCTGCATGAAGAATCCCGAGGTGGTCGTGGACGCGCTGCGCGCGGCGCAGGCGAAGCAGCGCGAGGCCCAGCGCGAGCAGCAGCTCCAGGCGGTCATCGAAGCACCGCGAGGAGCTCCTGCGCGACGCCATGTCACCGGTGGGCGGCAACGTCGCCGGGGACGTGACGGTCGTCGAGTTCTTCGACTACGCGTGCCCGCACTGCAAGAACGTCGCGAAGCAGGTGAAGCAGCTCCTGCGCGAGGATGCCAAGGTGCGCCTCGTCTACAAGGAGCTGCCCGTGCTCGGCGAGGCGTCGATCAACGCGGCGCGCGCCGCCCTGGCCGCCCGCGCGCAGAACAAGTACGTCGCGTTCCACGACGCGCTCATGGCCAATCCCGGCGCCGCTGAACGACGCGGTGATCTTCCGCGTCGCCGGCGAGGTGGGCCTCGACATCGAGCGTCTCAAGACCGACATGGCGTCGGCGCCGGTCACGGAGGCCCTCCAGAAGAACCGGGAGCTCGCGCAGGCCCTCGGGGTCAACGGAACCCCGGCCTTCGTCGTCGGCGACGACCTGGCGCCGGGCGCGGTGCCGCTACGCGCGGCTGAAGGAGATGGTCGCGCGCGCCCGCCAGGCCTCGCGCTGATGGTCAAGGTCCTCACGTTCATCACGCGCAAGGCGGGCATGCCCGTCGACGAGTTCCAGGCGTACTGGCGCACGCGCCATCCCGACGCCGTCACGAAGCTGCCGGGCATCCGCCGCTACGTGCAGTCGCACGTGCTGCCGGGCGCCTACGCGAAGGGCGAGCCGGTCCACGACGGCATCGCGGAGGTGTGGGCCGACGACACCGACGCCCTCCGCGCGATGACCAAGAGCCCGGCCCACCCCGCCCTCATCGCGGACGAGGAGCGATTCATCGACCGCTCGCGCATGGGGATCATCGTGACCGACGACGAGGTCGCGAAGAACGGCTTCGGAGACGTGAAGGGCGTGGAGTTCTTCACGCGCAAGCCCGGCATGAGCGTGGAGGACTTCCAGCGCCACTGGCGGACGACGCACGCCGCCCTCGCCACGAAGATCCCCGGCGTCGGCCGCTACGTGGTCAGCGCGACGCGTCCCTCCGCCTACGCGGCCGGCCGCGCGCCCGCCTACGACGGCGCCGCGCTGATGTGGTTCGAGTCGATGGACGCGCTGAAGACGGCGGGCAGGCTCGGCGGAGTACAAGGCGATGGTGGCCGACCGGGCCCAGTTCCTGGCGCCCGGCCAGCCCCCGTTCCTCCTGACGAAGGAGTACGTGATCGTCGGCTGAACCGTCGCCCGGGTGCCTCGCGAGTGTCGTGCCCCGGGAGGGCGCCGCGACCGTCGCCACGCGCGCCCTCTGGGGGCGGGGCTCGCGCGCCCCTCGGAACGGCTCGGCGACGGCGCCCGCGAGGCGGCCCGCGACCCGGGCGCGCTACTACCGATCGAGCCACGCGACGGCGAGGCGACCGCCGACGTCGTGGCCGATGTTGGGCCCGTAGTTCTTCACGTACGGCTTCCACGCGCTCACGCAGCTCACCGACGGCCCGAACGCGTAGTAGACCTGCTGCGACACGTAGCGCTGGATGTCGAAGATCATCTCCCGCCGCTTCGCGACGTCGTGGATCCGCTTCGAGGACGCGATCATGTCCGTGAGCTTCGGATCGTTGACGCCGCCCGCGTTGAGCGGCTCGCCCGGCACGTAGATGCGCAGGTAGCTGTCGATGTCCGACTGCCCGCCGCGCAAGCCCGTCGCCATCTTGTCGAACTTGCCGAAGATCGTGGTCGAGATGAACGCGCCGTACTCCTTCAGCTTCAGATCGGACTCGATGCCGCCGTCCTTCCAGTTCTTGATGGTGACCTGCACCGCGTCCATGTAGTCGGGGCCGTAGCCGGGCGTCGTCTCCATCGGAACCTTGATGCCGCGCGGATGACCCGCCTCCGCCAGGAGCTTCTTCGCGGCGGCCGGGTCGTACTCGTAGAGCGCCCGGCCTTCGGGCGGCAGCTGCTCGAGCGGGATCGTCCAGTCCTTCAGCGCGGCGGGAATGCCGGGGTTCGGAGAGCCGTGCCCCTGGGACCACGCGTTGGTCTCGAGCACTTCCTTCCAGTTCGAGGACCGGGCCACGGCGCGGCGCACGCGCACGTCCTTGAACGGATCCTGGTCCAGCTTCATCCACGTGATGCCGCCGAACATCACCGTGTAGTCCCGCGTCTGCAGGCCCTGCACCTTCTGCTTCGCGAGGTCGAGGTCGATGCGCCGCACCACGAAGCCGTACTCGGGCGCGAGGTCGTAGCCGCCGTTGACGATGAAGTTCGCGAAGGCCGTGGCGGGGTCCTGCTCGATGGTGACGTCCACGCCGTCCGCGTACGGCATGCCGGGCATGAAGTAGTTCGGATGGCGCACGTACACGAGGCGCGCGCCGGGATCGTAGCGCTCGAGCATCCACGGGCCCGTCCCGATGACGGCTTCCGGCTTCTTCATGTCGCCGAACTTCTCGATCGACTCCTTGGCGACGATCCAGGTCGCCGTGGACGCGAGCTGGTCGATGAACCAGGCGTTCGGGTCCTTGAGGCGGAAGACGACCGTGTACTTGTCGGGCGTGTCGATCTTGTCGACCGCTTCGAGGAGGTACCGGTTGCCGTTGCCCTTGATGCTGAGGAAGCGCTCGTACGTGTACTTCACGTCCTCGGCGGTGAGCTCGCGGCCGTTCACCGGCGGCTTGTTGTGCCAGCGCACGCCCTTGCGGAGCTTGAAGACGTACGTGGTGTCGTTGGTGCGCTGCCAGGACTCGGCGAGGTCGTTCTCGACGGGCTGGGTGCCCGGCACGACGCCCGCGCCCGCCTTCACCTTCACGAGCCGGCTCATGCAGTACGACAGCGCCATCATGGTGGGGAACGCGATCGTCTGGTGAGGATCGAAATGCACCGGCTGCACGTGGTGGCGGACCTTGAAGATGCCGCCGCGCTTCGGGGTCTGCGCCTCGGCCCCGCCGCACGTCCAGCGCGCCCATCGCGGCCGCCGCCGCGCCGAGCTTGATCAGGTCACGACGGCTGAGGTCCACGCTTCGAGTCGAGTCCATATCCATCCTCCCGCGCCGGATGCTAGGGGCCCCGGCCCGAACGGTCAATGTGGCAGTATGGTGCCATGCTGAGCGCCGAAGACAACGAGGTCCTCACGCGCACCGGCGCCGGCACTCCCGATGGGCGACCTGTTCCGCCGCTTCTGGCAGCCCGTGCTGCTGTCCCAGGAGCTGCCGGAGCGCGACGGCCCGCCCGTCCGCGTGAAGGTCCTCGGCGAGGACCTGGTCGCCTTCCGCGACACCGACGGCCGGGTCGGCCTCCTCGATCCCGTGCTGTCCGCACCGCGGCGCCAACCTCTTCTTCGGGCGGAACGAGGAGTGCGGCCTCCGCTGCGCCTATCACGGCTGGAAGTTCGACGTGGACGGGCGCTGCGTCGACATGCCGACGATGCCGCCCGAGAGCCGCTTCCGCGACAAGGTGCGCGCGGCCGCGTATCCGACCCGCGAGTGGGGCGATCTCGTGTGGGCGTACCTGGGCCCGGCCGGCCACGCGCCCGCGCTGCCGGAGATCGAGTTCGCGGTGCTGCCGCCGTCGCATCGCTTCGTGTCGAAGAAGCTCCAGCAGTGCAACTGGGCGCAGGCCTGCGAGGGCGCGCTCGACACCGCGCACTTCTCGTTCCTGCACATGCCGGTGTGGTCGGCGGACGACGCGAGTCGAGGCGGCGGTGCGCCGCTCGTCGGTGGACGTCGAGCGCACGCGCTGGATGCGCGACGACCCGCGCCCCGAGTTCCACGTGGTGCCGCACGACGTCGGCTTCGTGGCGGGCGCCGCGCGCAAGGCCGACGGCGACGACCTCTACTGGCGCATCGCGCCAGTACCTGCTGCCCGAATCACGCGCTCACGCCGAACGCGTTCCCCGGCGAGAACATCCACGGCCAGACGTGGGTGCCGATCACCGACGAGCAGTGCTGGGTGTTCTGCTACACGTGGAATCCCGACCGGCCCGCTGACCGAGGACGAGCGCGCGCAGTTCCGCGCGGGCCGCAGCGTGCACGCGCAGGTGGACGCGCGCTGGGTGCCCGTGCGCAACCGTGACAACGACTACCTCATCGACCGCGCCGACCAGAAGCAGCGCACGTTCACCGGCATCCAGGGCGTGTCCGAGCAGGACGCGATGATCCAGGACAGCCAGGGCCTGATCGCCGACCGCTCGCGCGAGCACCTCGGCCCGACGGATCTCGCGATCATCGAGTTCCGCAAGCTGATCCTCCGCGCGGCGCGCGACCTGCGCGCGGGCACCGAGCCCGCCGCCGCGCGGAACGCCGCCGCCTACCGCGTGCGCGGCGGCAGCATCGTCGCCGACCGCGGGCTCTCGTTCGCGGAGACGATGGTCAAGCGTTTCGGCGATGCGCTCGGTTTTGGGGGGCTCCGGGCGCCCCCAAGCCCCCCAGCCTCCGGGCGGACGTGAAGTCCGCCCTCCAGCGAGTGCCGTCGGAACGGTCGTCGCCGTCAGCCGTTGCGGGACACACACGATGCGCAAGCCCACCGAGCCGAGCATCCGTCTGCTCGCGGGCCTGGGCGTGGAGGGCGACGCGCACGCGGGCGCGACCGTCAAGCACCGCTCGCGCGTGAAGCGCGATCCGACCGTGCCGAACCTGCGCCAGGTGCACCTGATCCACGCCGAGCTCCACGATGAGCTGGCGCGCGCCGGGTTCACGCTGGCGCCGGGGCAGATGGGCGAGAACGTCACCACGCGCGGGGTCGATCTGCTCGCGCTGCCGACGGGCACGCGCCTGCATCTCGGCGCGACGGCGGTGATCGAGATCACCGGCCTCCGCAATCCGTGCGCGCAGCTCGACGGCATCCAGCCCGGATTGATGGCGGCGACGCTCGAGCGCCATGCGAACGGCGGGCTCATCCGCAAGGCCGGCGTGATGGCGGTCGTGCAGGCTGACGGTGACGTGCGGGCCGGCGATCCGATCCGCGTCGAGCTTCCCGTCGGGCCGCACCGCGCGCTCGAGCCGGTGTAAATCGCGACCAGACAAGTTGTGCCGCCTGAGAAGACAGGTCTCCCGCAATTCGTTTGAGATCTGGGGCCCGCGACGATACGATTTTTGAAAGACCAGTGAGCAAAGGAGTCGATTGATGTCGGCTGTCGGAGTGCGGCCTCGGAAGTGGGTGCTGAAGATCGTTCCCGTCGCGAACGGCTACGATGTGTACTCGGAGTCTCCGGTCCTGGCGTTCTACGGTCACGCCACCACGCTGGCGGAAGCGAAGGCCGTCGCCGCGCGTCAGCCGACTCGTGAAGACGCGGTGCGGATGCTCCTCGCCTCGGGATGACGGAAACTGCGCGGGGCCCGTTCAGGCCCCGCCCGTCACCACCAGCGTCTGGCCGCTGACGAAATCGCTGTCGGGGCTGCAGAAGAGATAGATCGCGCCGGCCGCTTCCTCCGGGAAGCCGCCGCGCCCGAGCGGGATCATCTGGTTCATGGCGGCGATGCGCGTGCCCTGCACGCCCACCTTCACCGTGCGGCCCGGCCACCTCGATCGTCCCGGCCTCGCCCTCGGACAGCGGCTTCGTGAGGCGCGTCTGGATGTAGCCGAACGCCACGCAGTTCACCGTCACCGCGTAGCGGCCCCACTCCTTCGCGAGCGTGCGCGTCATGCCGGTGACCGCGGCCTTCGCGGAGGAGTAGTTCACCTGCCCCGCGTTGCCGCGCACGCCGGACGTCGACGAGATCTGGACGACCTTGCGGACGACGCGCTGCCCGCGCTTCGATTCCGCCTCGAACTGCTCGCGGAGGTACGGCGCGAACGCGCGGAGGATGCGGAACGGCGCCGTCACGTGGACGTCCATGATGGCGTACCACTGCTCGTCGGTCATCTTCTGGATGACGTTGTCCCACGTGTACCCGGCGTTGTTGACGATGACGTGCAGGCCGCCGAGCTGCTTCACGGCGGTGTCGACGATGCGGTCGCCGAAGTCCTTGGCGGTGACGTCGCCGTTGCACGCGACGGCCTTGCCGCCGATCTTCTCGATCAGCGCGATCGTCTCCTTCGCCGGCGCGTCGTCGAGGTCGTTGACGACGACGCTCGCGCCGTCACGCGCCAGGCGCAGCGCCACCTGCTGCCCGATCCCCCGCCCCGACCCCGTGACGATCGCGACCTTCCCGTCGAGCTGTCCCACGGTGTCCTCCTCGGCGAACCTGGACTTCGAAACCGTTCGCCGAGCATAGCGCAGCTCGCTCGCGGTCTCCGAGCCTCCTGTACCATCGCCCTCGATGCGACGAGCGTCGCGAGCTCCCGGACTCCCGGCCGCCCCGCGCCTCCCGGCGACGCAGCGCCTGCGGCGTCTCGACCACGCGGTCCTTGAAGACGAGGCCGTCTACAGCGAGGTCGAGATCGTGGCGGCCCTGCAAGGCCGCGCCGCGAAGAAGGTCACGGTGGAGCGCGCGATCCTCCGCGACCTGGATCTCACCGCGACCCGGCTCGACACGCTGCGGCTGCGCGACGTGCGCCTGGTGAACTGTGACCTCGCCAACGCCGTCTGGCGCGAGGCCGCGTTGACCCGCGTGGAGATCGTCGGCTGCCGCGTCACCGGCCTCGATCTGACCGAGGCGAGCGCCGACGATCTGCTCGTGCGGGAGTGCTCCGGGACGCTCGCCTGCTTCCGATTCGCCACGATCAAGCGCGCGCTCTTCGAGCGCTGCGGTCTCTCGGAGGTCGATTTCCAGGATGCGACGCTGACCGACACGAGACTGCAAGGGTGCGATCTCGCCGGTGCCGTGTGGTTCGGGGCCACGCTGGCGGGCGTCGACCTCCGCGGATCGACACTCGACGACCCCCGGATGCGTGCGGGCGATCTCACCGGGGCCGTGATCGACCCGGTTCAGCTCGTGGCGCTCGCGCGGACGCTCGCCACGCTGTCCGGGATCGTCGTCCGGCAGACGGACGACGATCCCGGATGATGACCGGTACCGAGGGAGATAGATCCGGGCGAACTGGTTGTCCGTCACCTCGCCCTGCGATCCGACGGCGAAGTTCGACGTCGATGATGCCGCTCGCACCGCGTCCGATCGTCCGGAACGTGACCGTGCCCGCCGCGCCGTACGTGATGCTGCCGCTCTCGAGGAACGCGCCGTCCGCGAGCATCTCCACCTCGGACTCGAAGGTGGCGGCATCCCGCCCATGCGCTGGACCTCCGCGTGAACGCCGTCCGGCTTCAGCACGGTCGCGCGGCGGTCCCGGTGAACTCGAGCGCGAACACGAGCTCTTTCATGATGTCCTCCTCCAGCGGGGGGCGTCGGGGCCCCCGGGATCGAGTGGTATCATGCCGCGCGATCGGTCGTCTGGACGACAGGGAGGAACGACATGAGCAGGATCGTGAAACTCGCGTCCGTCGCGGTCGTGGCGGTCGCGCTCGCGCTCGCGCCCGCCGCCGCCGATGCCCAGAAGAAGCAGATCGTCGTCGCGCTGAACCAGGACCCCGACATCCTCGATCCGACCCTCGCGCGCACCTACGTCGGCCGCATCGTCTTCGCGCACATCTGCGAGAAGCTCTACGAGATCGACGACAAGCTCCAGATCCACCCGCAGCTCGCGGCCGAGCATGCCGCAGTACGCGGACGGCGGCCGGACGATGACCATCAAGCTCCGGCCGGGCGTGAAGTTCAACGACGGGTCGCCCATGACCGCCGAGTCGGTGCGCTTCTCCCTGGACCGGCACCAGACCCTCAAGGGATCGAACCGCCGCAGCGAGCTCGCCTCCATCGAGAAGGTCGAGGTCGTGGACCCGACCACGATCCGCCTGCGGCTGAAGGCCCCCGCGGCGCAGCTGCTCGCGCAGCTCACCGACCGGGCCGGCATGCCGGTGTCCCCCGCCGCCGTGCAGAAGCTCGGCGACAACTTCGGCACGGCGCCGGTGTGCGTGGGGCCGTGGCAGTTCGTCGAGCGCGTGGCGCAGGACCGTATCGTGGTGCGAGAAGTCGCCCCACTACTTCGATCCGGCGGCGGCGAAGTTCGACCGGATCGTCTTCAAGATCATCCCCGACGACAACGTGCGGCTGGCCAACCTGCGCTCCGGCGACATCGACCTCACGCACCAGGTCACGCCGACCGACGCCGCCGCGCTCAAGCGCGAGGGGCGGTTCGAGGTGCCGAGCGTGACGGGCCTCGGCTACAACTCGATCGCGATCAACCTGCGCAACAAGACCGGCAAGACCAACCCGCCGGGCGATCTGGGCACGCCGCTGGCCAACAACCCGCGCGTGCGCGAGGCGTTCGAGCTGTCGCTCGACCGCGACGCGATCATGCAGGTGGTCTACGACGGCCAGTACACGTCCGGCTGCACGCCGATCCCACCGATCAGCCCGTTCTTCGACAAGTCGCGGAAGTGCCCCGCCCGCGACGTGGCCCGCGCGAAGAAGCTGCTCGCCGACGCCGGGCTGGGCGGCGGCTACAGCTTCGAGATGGTGGTGGTCAACGATCCGCAGCAGCGGCGCGTGGGCGAAGTGATCCAGCAGATGGCGAAGGAGGCGGGCTTCACCATCACGCTGCGGCCGCAGGAGTTCGCGTCCGCGCTCAACGACAGCGACGCCGGCAAGCACCAGGCGTTCCTCATCGGCTGGAGCGGGCGCGTGGATCCCGATGGCAACATCCACCAGGGCCAGACGTGCAAGGGCCCGCTGAACGCCACCCTCGCCTGCGACGAGAAGGTGGACACGCTCCTCGACAAGGCGCGCGAGGTGAGCGACGTCAACCAGCGGCGGGCGATGTACCGCGAGGCCATCGATCTCATCACCGCGCGGCGCAACATCATCTACCTCTATCATCCGCACTACATCGCGGCGCACGCGAAGAACCTCAAGGGCTACAAGCCGGTCCCCGACGGGCTGATGCGCCTGAAGGGCACGAGCTGGCAGTAGAGGCGGCGATGAGATGAGGGTCCGGCCGGCATGGTCGAGTTCCTCGTGCGGCGGGCCTTCATCTCGGCGGTCACGCTCGTCCTCGTCAGCCTGATCGTCTTCGCGGGTGTGCGCGCGATCCCCGGCGATCCCGCGCGCGTGCTCGCGGGCGCCGAGGCCGACGAGGCCGGGCTCGAGGAGATCCGCGAGAAGTACGGGCTCAACGACAGCCTCATCGTCCAGTACGGCCGCTGGGTGAGCCACGCGATCCGCGGGGACCTCGGCGTCTCCATCCGGACCCGGCAACCCGTGGCCGCGACGGTGGCGCGCAAGCTGCCGATCACCGTCGAGCTCACGGTGCTCTCGATCGTCGTCGCGCTCGCCATCGCGATCCCCGCCGGCGTCATCGCCGCCGTGCGGCGCAACAGCGGCTGGGACGTCCTGCTGAGCGGCCTCTCGCTCGGCGGCGTGTCGGTGCCGAACTTCTGGCTCGGCATCATGCTGATCCTGCTCGTCTCCGTGCGGCTCGGATGGCTCCCGGCCTCGGGCTACGTGCCGCCGTGGGAAGATCCGCTCGACAACCTCCGCCGCATGCTCATGCCGTCGCTCGTGCTGGGCACCGGCCTCGCGGCGGTGCTGATGCGGCAGACGCGCAACGCGATGATCGAGGTGCTGAGCGCGGACTACGTGCGGACCGCGCGCGCGAAGGGGCTGGCGCAGCCGGCCGTGGTCGTGCGCCACGCGCTGCGGAACAGTCTCATCCCCGTCGTCACCATCCTCGGTCTGCAGATGGGCGCGCTGATGAGCGGCGCCGTGGTGACGGAGCAGATCTTCGTCGTGCCCGGCTTCGGCCGGCTCATCGTGGAAGCCGTGTTCACCCGCGACTATCCGGTCGTGCAGGGCGTGGTGCTGATCACGGCGAGCGCCTACGTGCTCATCAACCTGCTCGTGGACGTGTCGTACACGGTCCTCAACCCGCGCATCCGCATCGGCGGCGCCGCCGCCAGCGTCTGAGATGGCCACCTACTCGCTCGCGCTCGAGCCCGTCGCGCCGGCACGTCCCGGATTCCTCCGCCGCAGCTGGCAGGTGGGACGGCGCCGGCCGGCGTCGCTCATCGGCGCCGCGGTCGTCCTGGTCTTCGCGATCGCGGCGATCGGCGCCCCGTGGCTCGTCAGCGCCGATCCGTCGCAGGCCGACTGGAAGCAGGTGCGAAAAGCGCCGACGTGGGCGCATCCGTTCGGCACGGACGATCTCGGCCGCGACGCGCTGTCGCGCGTCGTGTGGGGCACGCGGATCTCGATGCAGGCGGGGGTCTTCTCGATCCTCTTCGCCATCGCGGTCGGCGTGCCGCTGGGCCTGATGGCGGGCTACTACCGCGGGCCGCTCGACCAGGCGCTCATGCGACTCACCGACGCGTGGCTGGCGTTCCCGTTCCTGATCCTCGCGATCGGGCTCGTCACGATCCTCGGCGCGTCGCTCACCAACGCCACGCTGGCCATCGGCCTCGGCGCCACGCCGACCTACATCCGCCTCACGCGCGGGCTCGTGCTCTCGGTGAAGGAAGAAGACTACGTGCAGGGGGCGCGCGCGCTCGGCGCGGGCGACGCGCGGCTGATGGGACAGCACATCCTGCCGAACATCGTGAGCGCGCTGATCGTGCAGGCGACGGTCCAGATCCCCACCGCGATCATCGCCGAGGCCGTGCTGTCGTTCCTCGGCCTCGGCGTGCAGCCGCCCGCGCCGTCGTGGGGCACGATGCTCAACGCCGCGCAGCAGTTCCTCGAGTCGGCGCCGTGGATGGCCTTCTACCCGGGCCTGGCCATCTTCGTGCTCGCCCTGTCGTTCAACCTCGCGGGCGACGGCCTCCGCGACGTGCTCGATCCCCGCGACTACTAGTTACTTCATCAGGCCGTAGAGCTTGCCCGCGTTCTCGCAGACCACCTTGCGGCGCACGTCCGCCGGCAGGTGGCCGAGCTCCTTCCGGATGTACTCCTGCGAGTCCGGCCAGATGCCGTCCGGATGCGGGAAGTCCGAGCCCCACATGACCTTGTCGTGACCGAGCTCGTCGAGCAGCTTCACGCCGATCGGATCCGTCTGGTACGTCGCCCAGCACTGCCGCTTCCAGTAGTCGCTCGGCGCCATCGTCAGCGAGAGATCCTTGAACTGGTCTTCCCACTCGGCGTCCATGCGCCACAGCACGTACGGAATCCAGCCGATGCCGCTCTCCCCGAGCACGAGCCGGATGCGCGGATACTTCTCCAGCACGCCGGAGAAGATCATCGACGTGAGGATGTTCGCCATGTTGATCTGGAAGTGCGTGATGTTCGTGGCGAACGCGGCACGCGCGACGGGCATCGGCACGTTCGGCGCGTCGGGCAGGTTCGCGCGCGACGGGTCGCCGCCGAGGAACATGATCTTGCGGATGTGCTCCGGCAGGTAGCCGCCGACCGTGTGGAAGTGCAGCGGCAGCCCGGTCTCGTTGATCACCGCCCAGAGCGGCTCCCAGTACGGGTCCCAGAGCGGCTTCAGATCGGACGAGTTCGCGATGTCGACGCCACGGCAGGCGCCGCGCTTGGCCACGCGCTCGACCTCGGCGATCGCGGCGTCCAGCGGATTGTTCGGGATCGCCGCCAGACCGACGAAGCGATCGGGGTGCGACTCGCAGAATCCCGCGAGCCACTCGTTGTAGACGCGGATCACTTCGACGGCGGCCTCGGGATCGTTCAGGCGGCTGGTGGCGCCGAGGATGCCGTAGAGCACCTCGGCCTGCACGCCGTCACGGTCCTGGTCCTTGATGCGCAGCTCGGGATCGGTGAGCCGGCGGATGCCCTTCTTGCCGTCCTCGTAGAGCCCGGTCGAGGCCATGCGGTCGGAGCGATGGATCTTGCCCGGCACGTACGCGCGGCCCGCCGATCCCATGGCGTTCATCAGGCCGAGACTCGCGCCCTTCTTCGTGACCCACACCTTGCCGTTCGGACCGTCGGTCACGTACGGCATGCGCTCGCGCAGCTCGGGCGAGGCGTTCGAGGTGAAGAGGTCGGTCGGCAGCCAGATGAGGTCGACGTGGCAGTCGGCGGAGATCATGTCGTAGCGCAAGGCTAGCCTCCTCTACGGGTCCGGGGCGGAGCGTGTCGTCCGCATCTCACGACGACGCAATCCTACCTCCAATCGCCGCCCTCGCGTACGGGTCGCTGGGCGCGGCCACCGCGTGGTGCCCCGCCATGCACGGCCCGATCAGCGCGATGTCGGCGTCCGCCCTGGCCGTCTCGTGGACGATGCGCCCGTCGAACATGACGACGATCCGGTCGCACAGCTCGAGCAGCTCGTCCAGGTCCTCGCTGACGAGCAGCACGGCGGCGCCGCCGTCGCGCGCCGCGAGGATGCGCGCGTGGATCTCGGCGACCGCGGCGAAGTCGAGCCCGAACACCGGGTTGGCGGCCACGAGGACGGAGACGCGCTCCGAGAGCTCGCGCGCGAGCACGGCGCGCTGGACGTTGCCGCCCGACAGCGTGGCCATCGGCGCGTCGGGCCCGCGCGTCTTGATCTGGAACTCGCTGATCCGGCGCTCGGCCTGCTCGCGCAGCGGCCGCCGTCGCAGCCACGGCCCCGAGGCGAGCGGCGCCTGGTCGAAGTTCCGCAGCGCCAGGTTCTCGGCGACGCTCATCGACGGCACGCACGCCGTGCGCAGCGGCTCCTCGGTGAGACTCAGGGCGCCGTAGAAGCGGATCGCGCCGCGCGTGGCGCGGAACGGCGCGCCGTCGATGCGCACGGCTGCCGCGGGCGATCCGGCGCTGGCCGACGAGCGCCTCGACCAGCTCGCGCTGGCCGTTGCCGGACACGCCCGCGACGCCGACGATCTCGCCCGGCCGCACCGACAGCGCGACATGATCCACCGCGACGCGCCCGACGTCGTCCTCGACGACGAGATCCTCGACGGCGAGCCGCACCGGCGCCTCGGCCCCGCGCCCGTCGCGCGTGACGTGCGCCCGGGGAATCTCGCGCGCGCCGACCATCAGCTCGGCGAGCCGGGCCGGCGTGAGATCGGCGACCCGGCCCTCGCCGGCGAGCCGGCCGCGGCGCAGCACCGAGACCTCGTCGGCGAACGCCATGACCTCGCGGAACTTGTGGGTGATCATCAGCACGGTGACGTCGCCCGCCGACGCCATGGCCTTCAGCATGCCGAGCACCTCGTCGGCCTCCGCGGGCGTCAGCACGGAGGTCGGCTCGTCGAGCACGACGAAGCGCCGGCGGAGGTAGAGCTGCTTCAGGATCTCGACCTTCTGCTTCTCGCCGGCGGCGAGCCGCGCCACCGGCGCGTCGAGGTCCAGCGCGAACGGCACCGTGGTCATGAACGCGGCGAGCCGCTCGCGCTCCCGGCGGCCAGCGGACGACCGCGGGGACGTCGTCGCGCGCCATCACGAGGTTCTCGGCCACCGTCATGCTCGGCACCAGCGTGAAGTGCTGGTAGACCATGCCGATGCCGAGCGCGTGGGCGTCGTGCGGCGTGCGGATCTCGCGCTCGCGCTTGTCGACGACGATGCTCCCGGCGTCGGGCGGATGGTAGCCGACCACGCACTTCACCAGCGTGCTCTTGCCCGCGCCGTTCTCGCCGAGCAGCGCGTGGAACGAGCCCGCGGCCACCCGCACCGACACGTCGTCGAGCGCCGTGAACGCGCCGAAGCGCTTGGTCAGGCCGACGACCTCGAGCTCGAGCGCGCGGTCACGCGCTGCCCCTTCACCACGTCGATCAGATCGGTGGAGCGGGCCACCGCGCCGAACACGCCGCCCTGCATCGTCACCATCTTGAGCGCGGCCAGGTGGTTGCCGTGGTCGGTCGCGCCCGTGCAGTCCTCGAGCAGCAGGCACTCGAAGCCGCGATCGTTGGCCTCGCGCATCGTCGTGTGCACGCAGACGTCGGTGGTGATGCCGGTGAGCACGAGGTTGCGTGATGCCGCGCGTGCGCAGGATGAGCTCGAGATCGGTCGCGCAGAACGAGCCCTTGCCCGGCTTGTCGATGACGACCTCGCCGGGCAGCGGCGCCAGCTCGGGAATGATCTCCCAGCCCGGCTCGCCGCGCACGAGGATGCGGCCGCAGGGCCCGGGATCGCCGATGCCGGCGCCGATGCGCCGCGAGCGCCAGCGCTTGTTCGCGGGCAGGTCGGAGAGGTCGGGCCGGTGGCCCTCGCGCGTGTGGATGACGTGGAAGCCCGTCGCGCGCGCGCCGCGGCCAGCACGGCCTGGATCGGCTCGATCGGCGCGCGCGTGAGCGACGAGGTCGTAGCCCATCGTGTCGACGTAGCCGCCGACGCCGCAGAAGTCCGTCTGCATGTCGATGACGAGCAGCGCCGTGTTGGCCGGGCGCAGGTCGCCGTCGAAGGGCCACGGGTACGGATCGGCGTTCACGAACGGCATGACGGGCCTCGCTCATCGCGTGATGCTGAGCTCGCCGGGCGCGCCGGTCAGCGTGCGGCGCGGCGAGCAGGTGGCGATCATGATCGCCAGCGTCACGACGTAGGGCGCGGCGTTGAAGAGGTAGTAGCCGCCGACGTGATCCCGACCGACTGCAGCGCCGGGCCGAGCGCGCCCGCGCCGCCGAAGAGCAGCGCGGCGTAGAAGCAGTGCAGCGGGTTCCAGCGCGCGAAGATCACGAGCGCCACCGCCATCAGCCCCTGCCCGCTCGACAGTCCCTCGCTCCAGCTGCCCGGGATAGTAGAGCGAGAGGAACGAGCCGCCGATGCCGGCGAGCAAGCCGCCCGTCGCCGGTGGCGAGCGTGCGCACGGCGGCCACGCGGTAGCCCATCGCGCGCGCGGCGTCGGCGCTGTCGCCGACCATGCGCAGCACGAGCCCCCAGCGCGTGTTCGCGGAACGCCCACGCGAGCGCGAGCGGCGAGCACGAGGCCGATGAGGAACAGCGGGTTCACCTGCAGCGCCGCCTGCGACCTGCGGCGAGCCCGCTCCAGGCCCCGAGCGGGATCGACGGCAGCGTCGGCGCCTTCGGCTGCACGTACGGCTTGCCGAGGAAGAACGCGAGCCCGGTGCCGAACAGCATCAGGCCGATGCCGACCGCGATGTCGTTGACGCGCGGCAGGCTGCACACGAGCCCGTGCAGCAGCGCCGAGGGCGAAGCCGGCGCCGGCCGCGGCCGAGCACGCCGAGCCACGGATTGCCGGTCGCGTACGACAGCGCGTAGCCCGTCATCGCGCCCATCACGAGGATGCCCTCGAGGCCGAGGTTGATGCGGCCGCTCCGCTCGGTGATGCACTCGCCGAGGCTCACGAAGAGGAACGGCGTGCTCACGCGGATGGCGCCGCCGAGCACGGCGAGCGGAACGCCCCACCAGCCGAGCGCGGTCATCGGCCACGCGCCGCGGCCGGAGCGCAGGCCGGCCGTAGAGCGTCTCGCTCGCGAGGATCAGCATGAACGCGACGCCCTGCAGCACGAGGACGGTCGCGTCGGGCAGGTCGAGCCGGCGCTGCAGCATGCCGCCGCTCGCCGACGATGCCGCCCACGAGGACCGCGACGGGCACGATCGCGAGCGGGTTCTGGCGCGCGATGAACGCGACGAGGATGCCGGCGTAGCCGTAGCCGGCGATCAGCGAGGCGTTGGCGCTGCCGTGCACCGCCGCCACCTCGACCATGCCGGCCAGCCCGGCCGCGGCGCCGCCGAGCGCGCACGCGGCGAGGACGAGCGCGCCCACCGGCAGCCCGGCCAGGCGCGCGGCGCGCGACGTTGCCGCCGACGATGCGCAGCGCGAAGCCGTACGTGGTGTGGCGCACGAGCACGTACATGAGCACGCACGCGATCGACGCCGAAGCCGAGCCCCCAGTGCACGTCGAGGCCGGGCAGCGTGCCGAGCATGTTGGCCTCGCCGATCGGCGCCGTCGACGGCTTGTTGAGGCTGGCCGGATCGCGCAGCGGCCCTTCGACGAGGTGGTTGAAGATCGCGATGGCGATGTAGGTGAGCAGCAGGCTCGCGATCGTCTCGTTGACGCCGCGGTACTGGCGCAGCGCGCCGGCCAGCGCGATCCACGCGGCCGCCGATCACCATGCGCCGCCAGCGCCATCGCGAGCTGCACGACGAGCGGCGCCGCCGCCCGCCAGCGCGTGGCCGGCCACCGCCGCCGCGAGCCCGCCGAGCACGAGCGCGCCCTCGCCGCCGATCACCATGAGGCCCGACCTGCGCGGGCAGCGCGACGCAGAGCGCGGTGAGCACGAGCGGCGCCGCGCGCGCCAGCGTGTTCTGCCACGAGAACGCGCTCGCGAACGCGCCGCGGTAGATCAGCGCGTAGACCTCGAGCGGGATGTGGCCGAGCGCGGCCATGAAGAGGCCGAAGACCACCATGGCCGCCGCGAGCGCGCCGAGCGGGATGCGCGAGCGGCTTCGAGCGGCGCCTCACACCTTGCCGATCACGCCCTCGACCAGATAGTTCATCTGCTCGAGCACGACGTCGGTCTGCTTGCTGCGCCACGCCGGTGTCGATCGACGGTCTTGCCGGTGTTGTCCTTGAGCGGGCCCTTGAAGATGACGAAGTCGCCCTTCATCATCTGCGCCTTCACGGCGTCGGCCTTCTTGCGCGCGGCCTCCGACACCGCCTTGCCGTAGGCCGACGGTCTTGACGAAGCCCTCCTTGAGGCCGCCGCGCAGGAAGTTCACCATCGGCTTGCCGCGCCTGCGCGTCCTTGACGTGCGTGGTGTACGGCGTGAGCCAGTTCCACTCCGCGCCGGTGAGGTAGCCCTTGGGCGCGAGCGTCGCCTGGTTGGCGTGGTAGCCGCAGACGAAGATGCCGCGCCGCTCGGCCGTCTCCACGACGACCTTCGGGCTGTCGACGTGGCAGGTCAGCACGTCCACGCCCTGGTCGATCAGGCTGTTGGCCGCCTCCGCCTCCTTGACCGGCAGCGACCAGTCGCCGGTGACGATGAGCTGCGTGGTGATCTTCGGGATCCACGCTGCGCGCGCCGAGCGTGAAGGCGTTGATGTTGCGCAGCACCTGCGGGATCGGCTTGGCCGCGATGAACCCGAGCTTCTTCGATCTTGCTCGCGTGGCCGGCGACGACGCCGTTCAGGTACTGGCACTCGTCGATGTAGCCGAAGTAGCTGCCGGCGTTCTTCGGGTGCTTGCCCTCGGTCCACAGGCCGCCGCAGTGCGCGAAGCGCACCTTCGGATACTTCTCGGCCATCCTGAGGATGTGCGGGTCGAAGTAGCCGAACGAGGTCGGGAAGAGCAGCGTGGCGCCGTCCTGCTCGATCATCGAGCCCATCGTCTTCTGCACGTCGGTGGTCTCGGGCACCTTCTCCTGCTCGACCACCGTGACGCCGGGCAGCTTCTTGATCGCGGCCGCGGCCTGCGCCTGCGCCTGGTTGTAGCCGTAGTCGTCGCGCGGGCCCGACGTAGATGACGCCGACGACGAGCTTGTCGGCCGCCGCGCGCGGCGCCGCGCGCCGAGCGGCCCAGCGGCCCCGGCCGTCGCCGCCACGCCGAGCGTCTTCAGCACGTCACGCCGGCCCACCTGTCCCGTCACGTCGCTCATCGAGCCCTCCTCGAGGAAATTCGGGGCCGCCGGTTCGCGCAGCATGGCGTCGGCGACGTCCGAAGAGGAGGCGGGCGACGCAAGGACCGGTCCAACCGGAGCGCGTGGGGCTAACGCCGCAATTTCACGGGGGCGCGGCGCCGGGGGTCACCCGGCGGCGCCGCGCGACTGCCTACGTTCTATGCAGCGGGCCGGGGGATGCGTACGCGGCGTGCGCCCTCACACGCTGACGGCGGCGCGGGAGATCTTCAGCGGATCGTTGCCGCGCTGCATCCAGTTCGCCTGCTCGAACCCCTCGGAGATGCGCTCGAGCGGGAACACGTGCGAGACGACCCGCTCGAAGGGGAAGCGCGTGATGTTGCGCTTGAGGAACGCCAGCGCCTGCTCCAGCGCCCACGGCGAGTAGTTCGACGTCGCCACGAACCGCGTGTTGTTCCGCACGAGCGCGGTGGCGTCGTAGGAGAACACGTTGCCCGGGGCGATGCTGCCGACCTCGAGGTACGTGCCGCCGCTGCGCAGCATGCGCAGCCCCTCGGGGATGACGTCGGGATAGCCGACGAAATCCGCCGACGACGTCCGCGCCGAAGCCGCCCGTCAGCGCCTTCACCGCGTCCACGCGCTGCTCGACCGTCGGGAGCTCCGCGATGTTCAGCGTGTGGTCGGCGCCGAACGACCGCGCCAGCGCGAGCCGCTCGGGCAGGCGGTCGACGACGATGATGGTGTCCGCGCCCATGTCGCGCGCCACGGCGGTCGCGTTGATGCCGAGGCCGCCCGCGCCCTGGATCACGACCGAGTGCCCGGCGCGGAGTCCCGCGCGCCGCAGGCCGTAGAGCACCTGGGAGAGCGCGCAGTTCGCGGGCGTGGCGACGTCGTCGGAGATCTCGTCGGGGATCTTGAACACGGAGTGGTTCGGGCCGCAGGTAGTAGTACTCGCCGTACGCGTTGTTGAAGTACGGCGGCGTGCCGGCCACGCGGTTCGCCCGCCCCTTGCGCGGGCACGCGCCCATCTCGTCGTGCAGGCACACGGGGCAGCGCCCGCACGGGAAGAAGTAGAGGTAGGTGACGCGATCGCCCTCGCGCAGCGGCTGGCCCATCGAGTCGGTCGTGACGCCGGCGCCGAGCCGCTCGACCCGCCCGCACATCTCGTGGCCGAACGTGAGGTCCTGCGGCAGCGCGCCGTAGACCTCCTTCATCTCGCCGCGCCAGATGTGGAGGTCGGAGCCGCAGATGCCGGCCCGCGTCAGCTTCACGAGAATCGCGCCGGGCTCGACCTCCGGCACCGGATACTCGCGCAGCTCGAACTCGCCCCCGTACGCCTTGAGGACCGCGACGCGTCCTTTCACGTAGCGTTTCCCCGTCGGCAGGTCCTTGAACGCCTGGTCCTTGTCGACGCGAACGTCGGCCGGCAAGCCGAGGACCCGCTCGGCGATGATGTTCTTCAAGATCTCGTCGGTGCCGGCCGCGATCCGCGAGCCCGGCGTCGACAGCACCGAGTCCTGGAACGCCGCGCGCATCGGCACGAGGTCCGGATCGCTGACCATCCCGCCCATGTCCATGAGGTCCATGGCGAAGGCGGCCATGTCCTGCGCCTGGGCGGCGGCGACCAGCTTGCCGATCGAGTTCTCCGGGCCCGGCGTCTCTCCGCGCGAGAGCGCGGTCATCACGCGGAAGCGCGTCCAGCGCAGGCCCTGCCGCTTGACGTACCAGTCCGCCAGCCGCTCCCGCACGCCGGCGTCCGCGAGCGCGGGACCGTCCTCGAGCTCGGTCGCGCGCGCGACGGCGTAGAGCTCGTCCCAGTCGGGGCCGCGCATCTCGCCGGAGGTGAGGCGCTCGTTCATGAGCGTGGTGATCGCCACGCCCCAGCCGCCGCCGACCCCGCCGAGGCGCTGGCTGTCGGGGATGCGCACGTCCGTGAAGTACACCTCGTTGAAGTTCGAGGCGCCGGAGATCTGCTTGATTCGTCCGCACTTCGATGCCCGGCGACTTCATGTCGAGGTAGAAGTAGGTCAGGCCCTTGTGCTTGGGCGCGTTCGGATCGCTGCGCGTGACGATCACGCCGTAGTCCGCGCGATGGGCGCCCGACGTCCAGATCTTCTGGCCGTTGATGACCCAGTCGCTCCCGTCCTTCACCGCGCGCGTGCGCAGGCCCGCGAGGTCGGAGCCGGCCGCGGGCTCGGAGAAGAGCTGGCACCAGATCTCGTCGCCGCGGAGCGCCTTCGGCGGATAGCGGCGCTTCTGCTCCTCGGTGGCGTAGGCGAACAGCGTCGGCATGATCATGCCGAGGCCGATCTCGAAGTAGCCGCGCGGCGCGATGTACTCGCCTTCCTCCTGGCTCCAGATCACCTGCTCGATCGCGGTGCCGCCGCGCCCGCCGTACTCCTTCGGCCACGTGATGCCGGCGAAGCCGGCCTCGGCCTTGCGCCGCTGGTAGTCCTTCGCGCGCGCGAGCGCGTCCTTCTCGTTGCCGTGGTGCGCGTCCCACGTCTCGAACGCGCCCCGCTTCGGCTCGGCGTTCTTGCCGAGCCAGTCGCGCGCCGCGGACCGGAACGCCGCTTCGTCTTTCGTGTCGGTGAAGTCCATCAGGCGGCCCTCCCTCGCTGCGCGACGACGCGAGATCAGTTCGTGCTTCCACCGGCGCGCGCTGCCGAGGCTGAGCGCGAGCAGCTTCGCGCGGCGGTAGTAGAGGTGGCAGTCGAACTCCCACGTGAAGCCCATGCCGCCGTGGGTCTGGATGTTCTCCTTGGCCGCGAGCCAGAACGCCTCGGTCGCGCTCACGCGCGCGGCGGCGGCGGCGACGGGCAGCTCGGCGGCGTCGGTCGAGAGCGCCCACGCGCCGTAGTACGCGTTCGAGCGCGCGAGCTCGAGCGCCACGTACATGTCGACGAGCTTGTGCTTGATGGCCTGGAACGACGCGATCGGCCGTCCGAAGGCGAAGCGCCCCATCGCGTACTCGCGCGCCATGTCGAGCGCGGCCTGCGCGCCGCCCACCTGCTCGAACGCGACCAGCACCGCCGCGCGATCGAGCAGGCGCCGCACGAGCGGCCAGCCCGGCGCCGGCGGCGCCGAGCGGCTCCGCGGCCGCGCCGTCGAAGACGATCCGCGCGTGCGAGCGCGTGGGATCGACGGTCTTCACGCCGGTCGCGCGTCACGCCCTTGCCGTGGAGATCGACGAGGAACAGCGAGAGCGCGTCGTCGCCCCGGCCGTCGGCCGTGCGCGCGACGACCACCGCGACGTCGGCGATGTCGCCGTCCATCACGGGCAGCTTGGTGCCGGTGAGTCTTCCATCCTTCGCGCGCGTCGCGATCGTCTTCGGCGACGGCGACGGCCGGCCCTTCCGCGAAGGCGAGGCAGCCGATGGCCTCGCCCATCGCCAGCTTCGGCAGCCACGTCTTCTTCTGCGCGTCGGAGCCCGCGAGCAGCAGCGCCTCGGTGGCGAGATAGACGGACGACGCGAAGGGCGTGGGCGCGAGGCTCCGTCCCAGCTCCTCGGCGATCACGCACAGCTCGAGGTAGCCGAACCCGGCGCCTCCGTAGCTCTCGGGAATCGCGGTGCCGGGCCACCCCTGCTCCGCCATGCCGCGCCACAGCTCGGCGTCGTACGGCTCGGCGCCTTCGAGGATGCGCCGCACCTTCGCCGGCGAGGCGTGCTGGCTCAGGAATTTCCGCGCCTGGTCGCGAAGGACCTTCTGGTCGTCGGAGAAGTCGAAGTTCATCGGGCCTCCCGGCGTGCTGGTGGGCCGATGATACTCCGGGCGGCCGGGTCTAGTGTGCGGGCGCGCTCACTGGATCACGCGGTCGGCCTGCAGCAGTAGTGTCTGGGGAATCGTGACACCGAGCGCACGCGCCGTCTTGAGGTTCAGGACGAGCTCGAAGTTCGTCGGCTGCTCGACCGGCAGCTCGGCGGGCTTCGCGCCCTTCACGATCCGGTCGACGTAGCGGGTGGCCCGCCGCACCATGAGGTCGACGTCCGGACCGTAGCTCAGCAGCGCGCCGCTTTCCGCCCAGACTCCCCATCCGCCGACGAGCGGCAGCTTGTGCCGCGCCGCGAAGTCGATCAGGGGCCCTCGCGACCGAAGGGTCATGCGCGACGGGACGACCATGAGCGCCTCCGCGCCCGCCGCCGCGGTCGCCTGGAGCGCGCCATCGAGCTCGGACGCGCCGCGCATCTCGGCCGAGAGCACCTGCACGCCGAGGGCGTGTCCGGCGATCTGCGTCTCGTTGAACTCATCGTCCGGATGATCGGGGCTCCAGACCACCGCCACGCGCGCCACGCGAGGCATGACCTGTTTCAGCAGCTGGAGCCGCTTGCCCCCGAGCTCCGAGGTGAGAAACGTGACCCCTGTGAGATTCCCGCCGGGCGCCGCCAGCGACGCCACGAGCTTCGCGCGGACAGGATCGCCGCTCACCGCGGCCACGATCGGGATGGTCGAGGTGGCCGCCTTCGCGAAGGCCGCCACGTCCGTGCCCAGCGCGAAGATGATGTCCGGTTTGGTTCGCACGAGATCGACGGCGAGATCGCGCAGCCGCTCCGCGCGTCCTTCCGCCGACCGGTACTCGATGACGAGGTTCTGTCCCTCGATGTAGCCGAGCTCGCGAAGGCCGTCACGCATGGGACGGGCGTTGGGATCGGTGCCGGGCTCACTGAAGAGCAGCACGCCGAGGCGGAGCGTCCGCGCCGGACGCTGTGCGCGAGCGACGGACGGACTCAGAAGTGTGGTCAGGATACCGCCGAGCACCGCCCGCCGACTGATCACCGTGATGCTGCCTCCCGGCACCCGTCATTATCGTGTGACCCGCGCCCCTGTCAAAGGCCGCGGTGTGCGCCCGATGGTGGTAATCGGCGCGTGTACGGAGTACGATCGCCTGCAAAAGCATCCGAGGCGGGTCCGCGAGTCCAAGGAGCGCGCCATGCAGGACGACAGGCTGATCTCCGGCGACAACCACATCGATCTCACCTATTGCCCGCCCGACCTCTGGGCGCAATCCGCCCGCGAAGTGGCGGCTGCTCGCGCCGCGCGTCGAGGAGCTCGAGGACGGTTGCCACTGGTTCGTCGAGGCGCAGGACAAGGGCATGTGGAACGGCGTCGGCCCCGGCTTCCTCAAGTACACGAAGGGCACGCTGGCGCGCATCGACCTGATGAAGGACCTCGGCTTCGAGTGGGACTACCGGCCGGGCGCGAAGCCGCGCCCCACGACGCCCGAGATGCGCATCGCCGACCTCGACCGCGACGGCGTCGACGCCGAGATCATCTACGGCTGCCTGATGATCAACGAGATGATCGCCGACGGCGACCTGCGCGCGTGGTGCGACCGCCAGTACAACGACTGGGTGGCGGACTTCGCGAAGCGCGCGGACCCGAACCGCGTCTTCCCGCTCGCCATCGTGCCGAACAACGATCCGCAGCAGGCGGCGGACGAGGTGCGGCGCTGTGCCGGATGGGCCTGCGCGGCGGCGACCTCGCGTTCAAGCGCATGTCGCTCCCGCTCTACCACCACGGCTGGGACCCGCTCTGGAAGGCGGCCGCCGAGTGCCGCTTCCCGATCTCCTTCCACTCCACCGGCTTCAAGGCGATCCGCGCGCCCGACTCGCCGGAGATGGAGAAGGAGTACTTCCTCCAGTACCGGCTCGTCCGCTCGTCGCTCTTCCAGCTCGACACCATGGAAGTGCTCGTGTCGCTGCTCGCGTCCGGCGCCTGCGAGCGCTATCCCGACTTCAACTTCGTGCTGGGCGAGTCGGGCGTGACGTGGCTGCCGTACGTGTTCGACCGGCTCGACACCGAGTACTTCGACCGCGCGAAGGGCCTCAGCTTCTCGATGAAGCCGAGCGACTACTTCCGCCGGCAGGGCTTCGTGACCTACCAGCAGGACCAGTTCCTCGAGCCCATCGTGCCGCTCATCGGCGAGGACAACATCATCTGGGGCGCGGACTATCCGCACCCGGACTGCCTGTGGCCGGAGTCGCGCCGCATCCTCGAGAAGAACCTGAGCGGCTTCTCCGAGAGCGTGCGCCGGAAGATCACGTGCGAGAACGTGTCTCGCTTGTACAACCTGTGAGAGGAGAACAGACGATGAAGCCCGCAGCCCTCGACATTCCCTCGCTCAAGGACAAGGTCTCGCCGGAAGAATGGGCGGCGCGCGTCGACCTGGCCGCGTGCTATCGCGCGTGCGCGATGTTCGGCTGGGAGGACCTCGTCTTCACGCACATCTCGCTTCGCGTGCCCGGGCACCGAGGACCAGTTCCTCATCAACCCGTACGGCGTGTTCTTCGACGAGATCTCGGCCTCGAGCCTGGTGAAGATCGGCCTCGACGGCCAGAAGCTCGAGGACTCGCCGTTCCCGGTGAACGCGGCCGGCTTCATCATCCACAGCGCGATCCACGAGGGGCGGCACGACGCCAAGTGCGTGCTCCACACGCACACGCGCGCCGGCGTGGCCGTCGCCGCGCAGCACGGCGGCCTGCTGCCGCTGTCGCAGCACTCGATGTCCGTGCTCTCGCAGTCTCGCGTATCACGACTACGAGGGCCCGGCGCTGAACGCGGACGAGAAGCCGCGCCTGGTCGCGGACCTCGGCACCGCCACGCACCTGATCCTGCGCAACCACGGGCTGCTGACGGTCGGCGAAAACCCGGCGGACGCCTTCGTGCGGATGTACTACCTGGACGCCACGTGCGACATCCAGGTGCGCGCGCAGGCGGCGGCGGCGAGCTCATCCACATCGGCAAGGAGATCCTCGAGACCGCGTACGGCAGCATGCAGAGCGGCGGCGGCGCGGGCAGCCGGGCCAGCCGTCTCGTGTGGCCGGGGATCCTCCGCAAGCTCGACCGCCTCGATCCGTCCTTCAGAAATTAGCACTCCAGCGCCACTCGAGCCCGCCGGCGGCTGCGCCGACGGCGGGCTCGCCGGGGGGCTTGGGGGGCGCCCGGAGCCCCCCAAGCTCTGGCCGGATCCTCGAGTTCCTCAAGTACTGGACCGCGTCCGCCATCTCCGACGTCGGCTCGCAGATCACCGCGCTCGCGCTGCCCCTCATCGCCGCGCTGACGCTGGCGGCGACGCCGTGGCAGATGGGCGTGCTCACGGCGGCGGGGACCGCGCCGATCCTCGCGGTCGGCCTGTTCGCGGGCGTGCTGGTCGATCGGCTCCGGCGACGCCCCGTGCTGATCGCCGCGGACATCGGCCGGGCCGCGCTCCTGCTGACCATTCCCCTCGCGACGCTGCTCGGCGTGCTGCGCATCGAGCTCCTCTGCGCGGTGGCGTTCCTCGTGGGCGCCTTGTCCCTGCTCTTCGACGTCGCGCACCTCGCGTTCTTGCCGTCCCTCGTCCGGCGTGAGGATCTCGTCGACGGCAACTCGAAGCTGGAGGTGACGGCCGCCACCGCGCAGGTGATCGGGCCCGGGTTCGGGGGCGCCCTGATGGGGTTCATCGGCGCGCCGTTCGCCGTGACGATCGACGCGCTGTCCTTCCTCGCGTCGGGCTGGCTGATCAAGCGCACGCGCGCCGCCGAAGCCGAGCGGCCGCGCGGGGCGGCGCGTTCGGGCGTGTGGCGCGAGATCCACGAGGGGTTGCGGATGGTGTTCGCGCAGCCGATCCTGCGCGCGCTCATGGCGTGCTCCGCCACGCTCAACGTCTTCGGGCGAATGTTCCTCGCGGTCTACGTGCTCTACCTGGCGCGCGAGCTCGGCCTCGGGCCCGTCGGCATCGGCCTCGTGCTGGCGACCGGCGGCGTCGGCTCCCTCGCCGGCGCGCTCGTGGGCGCGCCCGCGACGCGACGGTTCGGCTTCGGCCCCGTGCTCATCGCGTCCGCGCTGGCCTTCGGCCTCACCGGCCTGCTCGTGCCGCTCGCCGTGCTGTTTCCGCGCTACGCGCTCGCGATGGTGGTCGCCTCGGAGTTCGGCCAGTGGATGGCGATCCTCGTCTACTACGTCGCCGCGATCAGCGTCCGGCAGGCCTTGACGCCGGACCGCCTGCAAGGCCGGGTCAACGCGACGATTCGCTTCGTGGCCGGCAGCATGCTGCCGCTCGGCGCGCTCATCGGCGGCGCGCTGGGCGGCGTCATCGGGCTCCCGCTCACGCTCGTCGTCGCCGAGCTCGGCACGCTCCTCGGCGTCGTGTGGATCGCCGCCTCGCCGGTCCGAACGCTCCGGGCGCTGCCGCGGCGCCGCCTGCCCGCGCTCGGCTGATCGCGTGGAATCGTCGGTGCTCGTCCCGACGTTCGCGCTCGCCGCCGCCGTGCTGTCGGCGGCGGCGACGATCCTCATCCGCCAGGGGCTGCGCGGCAGCGATCCCTACACCGGCTTCTGGATCAATTGCATCGTCGGCTTCGTGGGCCTCTGGATCGCGGTGCTGATCACCGGAGGCTTCGGACCGATCTCGATGCGCAGCGTGCTGCTCTTCGCGTCCGCGGGGCTCATCGGCACCGTCGGCGGCCGGCTCACCCGCTTCCTCGCGATCGAGAAGGTCGGCGCGTCGGTGGCGGCGGCCGTGATCAACCTGACGCCGCTGATCGCCACGGCCCTCGCGATCCTGCTCCTCGGCGAGCGCGTCACCGTGCCGATCGTGGTCGGCACGATCGTGATCGTCGTGGGGACGGTGCTGCTCTCGGTCAGCGGGGTGCATCTCGGGTTCCAGCCGTGGATGATCGTCTTCCCGCTCGTCTCCGCGACGTGCTTCGGCATCGTCCAGGTCATCCGGAAGATCGCGCTGGGCGGGATCGGCCCGATCCCGGGCACCGCCGTGAACCTGACGGCCGCGCTCATCGCCTTCAGCGCGCTGATGATCGCGCACGGGCACCGCGGCATCCTCGCGTGCCGCGGCCGCACGCTCGTCTACCTCATCAGCGCGGGCGTGGCCGAGAACCTCGGCGTGTTCCTCACGATCGTGGCGCTCGGCCACGGCGCGGTGAGCGTGGTGACGCCGCTCACGGCGGCGGCGCCGCTCTTCGTGCTGTTCTTCACGCCGCTCTTCCTGAAAGGCGTGGAAGTGCTCACCACGCGCGTGGTGGTGGGCACGGTGCTGATCGTCGCCGGCGTCTGCCTGATCACCGCGCTCGCGGGATGAGAGACATGGGGGGTGCGAGACGCACCCCCAATCCCCCCTCGCTCCGCGACCCGGCGAAGCCGGGCCGCTCCGCGGCTGCCGCCCCCACCAGGATCAGAGCTGCAGCCCGACCTCGAACGTTCCGGCGTAGCCGGCGCCGTCCTGGGCGAGCGGGAGCATGAGCTGGCGGCCGCCGCTCCGGAAGATGCCGTCGTCGTCATTGCGCTGGCGGCGCTGCCCCTTGGCCGCATAGGGCGCCTGGGCGTGCACCCGGTCGGTCAGGGCGTCGTCGACGTAGAGCTGCGAGGTGAACTCGAGACCACGCCCGGCCGCCGCCGCGCGGATCTTGAAGTGGATGTGCACGGTGCGGCCCGGATACCACCCCGGATAGATCGTGACGAACCGAGCGTCCCCGTCCGCCCCGGTCACCTGGAAGCCGCGCAGGAACTTCAGGCCACGGGTGTCCGCCAGATGGTCGCGCACGTCGGAATACCGTCCCTGCGCATCGCACTGCCACACATCGATCACGGCGCCGGGGAGCGGCGTGCAGGTGCTCCCGGCGATGCGAGACACGTGGAACGCGAGGCGCACGGGCACGCCTTCGGTCGGAGCACCGCCGGAGGGCTCCGCGCGGATGTCGGAGCGATGGAGCCGCGCGTCCACGAAATACGGGCCTTCGGTCTGCTGCGGTCGCACCACGCACGCGGGTGCCGCCATCGCCGCGGTGCCCGGCCCCGATCCATGCGGCCGCCGCAGCGACGGTGGCGGCGCACAGCACCTCGCGCCGGCTCACGTCACGGCCATGCGTCATCACGATGACCTCGAGTATGCGGTTCGAGCGGCGGCTTCGCCGCCGCAATCCTGTCCTTGGGGGGAGTCTCGAGGGGGGCCGTCGAGGCCCCCCTCGACTTTTAGACCTTGCCCCAGTACTTCCGATCCGCCGGGAAGACCGGCGTGCAGTCGATGCGCTCCGTCGGGCCGTCGAGCGTGTCGGCGGCGGCGCGCCACACCGCGTAGTGCGGGGCCGCGCGGTGCGCCTCGATCGCGGCCTGGTCCTTGTAGACCTCGTAGAAGTAGTAGACGTTGGCGTCCTTGCCGTCCTGCAGCACGTTGAAGCGCAGGCAGCCCGGCTCGTCGCCCTCGGAGCCCAGCGCGTCCGCCTCGATCGCCTTCAGGAACTTCTCGCGCATGTCCGGCTTGATACGGACCTTCACCCAGAGTGCGAGCATGACACTCCCTCCTCACCGGTTCAAGTACTGCAGTGGATGGCCGGGCCGCGGCCATTCGAACGACACCAGCGTGCCGCCCATCGACAGCGTCGCGTACGCGGTGCGCAGGTCGCGGCCCCCGAAGCACACGTTGGTCACCATCATGTCCGGCAGCACGTACTGATCGACCCGGCTGCCGTCGGGCCAGACGTCGCTGACCGCGCCCGTGATCAGCGTCGCCACGCAGATGTGGCCCTCGCTGTCGACCGCGAGCGAATCGAACATCTGATAGCCGCCGAGGCCGACGACCACGCGGCCTTTCTCCCCGCGGTACGCGCCGTTCGCGGACTCGATCTGGCCGGGTCCGGACAGCGCGAACGACCAGCAGCGCGCCGTCGGCGTCTCGACCACGTAGAGCGTGCGCTCGTCGGGCGAGAGGCCGATGCCGTTCGGCCGCTCGAGCGGGAAGATCGCTTCCTTGATCATCGAGCCGTCGGCCTTCGCGTAGTAGACGGCGCCGCGGTCCGCGTCGCGGTCGCGCGTCTTGCCGAGGTCGGTGAACCAGAACCCGCCGGCGCGATCGAAGACGAGGTCGTTGGGGCCGCAGAGCCTGCGCCCCTCGCACGACGTCGTACAGCGTCTCGAACTTGCCCGTCTCCGGATCGACGATCTGGATGCTGCCGCCCAGGTAGTCGTCGGCCTGCGCGACCGGGAAGAGCTTCCCCGGGCGCTCGACGAACTTGAGCCCGCCGTTGTTCGCCACGTAGATCTTGCCCTTCGGGCCCATCGCCGCGCCGTTCGGTCCGCCGCCGAGGTCGGCGATCACGTGGACCTTCCCGTCGGGCGTGACGCGCGACAGGGTCCGCCGCGTGATCTCGACGAGGATGACGGAGCCGTCGGGCATGGCGATCGGCCCCTCGGGGAAGCGGAGACCGGACGCGACCTGCGTGAGCGTGGGCTTGATGGTCCGCTCGGACACCATGCTCCTCCTACGGCCAGAACCTGACCGTGATCCCGGTTTGCACGCGATAGTCCGGACCGCGGCCCGCCAGCGACGCGATGAGCCCCGCATCGACCGCGATGTCCCGGGTGATCTTGTACGAGGCGCCCGCGACGGCGCCGACGAAATCGTCGCCGCCGCGCTCCTCGGGCGAGGTGTAGAACAGCTCGCCGAGGAGCGTGAGGTTGTCGATCACCTCGCACGTCACGGTGCCGACCACGGCCCCTGGAGCACGTAGCCCTTCGTCCTGGCCGACCGCCACGAGGCCCGCGTTGACCGCCACGCCGAGCCGGCCGAACCCCCACCCCACGAGTCCGATGAGCGCGACGTCGACGTGCTCGCTGCCGATCGGCGACGACGCGGTCGGCAGCTTGATCGCGGGGAGGAGCGAGACCGTCGGCCGCGCGGAGCCTTCCGCGCCCTCGAGCACGCCGCAGCTTCGCGCTCAGCACGAGGTCGCCCACGTCGGTCGCGTCCTCCGGTCCGCGCAGCGCGACGATCGGCGCCATGTCGAGGCGAAGCTCCACGCCGTCGAGGAGCCCGTACCGCAGCGTGGTCACGAGCGACGTCCTGTCGCGTCGAGCGGCTCACCGGCACGCCGCTCGCGCGAGTGACTCGATCCCGGTTTCGAGCTGCAGCGCGCCGCGGGGCACGGTCTGCGGGCTCGTGCCGACGCCGGGCCGGTCGGGATCGACGTCGCCCTCCTCGGCCCCACGCCGGAGCGACGGCGAGGAACACCGCGAGCAGGACGATCGCGTGGAGACGCGAGCACATCGCCGCGCAAGAGTAGCGCCGTTCCGTCGCGCGCGCGAGGCCCCTCGCTTGACAGGTCGTCGGCGCCGTTCTCCACCATGCTCTGCACCCTCAATTCGCTCAGCCTCGGGAGGACCCCTTTGATGCGCATCCGTCGCTTCCTCCTCGGCCTCACCATGGCCGCCGCCCTCGTCGCGCACGCCGCCGGGCCCGCCCCCGCGGCGCCAGAGGGCACGCTGACGATCGGCGTCCACGTGACGCTCGTGAACCGCTGGCTCGATCCCGGCGAGACCGAAGGGCTCATCACGCCCTTCATGGTCCTCTACCCGCTGCACGACGCCCTCGTGAAACCGATGCCCGCGGGGCCTCAACACGCCGAGCCTCGCCGAGTCGTGGACGGTGTCGAAGGACGGGCTCACGTACGACTTCGTCCTGCGGAAGGCGAAGTTCCACAACGGCGACCCCGTGACCGCCGAGGACGTGAAGTTCTCCTTCGAGCGCTACCGCGGCGCCTCCGCGAAGCTCCTGAAGGACAAGGTGAAGGACGTGCAGGTCGCGGCGCCGAACCGCGTGCGCATCGTGCTCAAGGAGCCGTGGCCCGACTTCATGGCGTTCTACGGCACCTCGGCCACCGGCGCCGGCTGGATCGTGCCCAAGAAGTACGTCGAGAAGGTCGGCGACGACGGGTTCAAGAAGGCGCCGGTGGGCGCGGGGCCGTTCAAGTTCGTGTCGTTCAATCCCGGCGTCGAGCTCGTGCTCGAAGCCTTTCCCGACTACTGGCGCAAGGCGCCGCAGCGTGAAGCGGCTGGTGATGAAGACGATCACCGACGAGACCACGCGCGCCGCCGCCGTGAAGACGGGCCAGGTCGACATCGCGTACCTCTTCGGCGGCCCCATCGCGGAAGAGATCCGGCGCACGCCGAACATGAAGCTGGTGGCGCCGCTCGCTCTACGGCATCTACTGGCTCGACTTCCTCGACCAGTGGGATCCGAAGTCTCCGTGGCACGACCGGCGCGTCCGCCTGGCGGCGAGTCTCGCGATGGATCGGAAGGCGATCAACCAGGCAGAGATGCTCGGTCTCGGCAAGGAGGCCGGCTCGTTCGTCCCGCCGGAGTTCGAGTTCGCGCTGAAGGTGCCACCGCCCGGCTATGACCCGAAGCGGGCGAAGCAACTCCTCGCCGAGGCGGGCTATCCCAACGGCTTCGACGCGGGCGACCTCACCCCGCTGCCGCCCTACACGTCACTCGGCGAAGCGGTGGCGAGCCAGCTCCAAGAGATCGGCATCCGCTCCTCCGTGCGCTCGATGGAGCGCGCGACGTTCCTGAGCTCGTGGCGCGAGAAGAAGCTGAAGGGCCTGCTCATCGGCGCCACCGGCGCCGCCGGCAACGCGGCCGCCCGGCTCGAGCCGTTCGTGACGAAGAACGGGATCTACGCCTACGGCTCCGATCCGGAGCTCGAAGGGATGTTCCAGGCGCAGGCGAAGGAGCTCGATCGCAAGAAGCGCGAGACGCTGCTGCACCAGCTGCAGAAGGCGGTGCTCGATCGGGTGCTGGTCGCGCCGATCTTCCAGCAGGGCTTCCTGTGCGGCGTAGGTCCCCGCGTCGCGGAAGCGGGCGCGGGGTTGGTGCAGGGCTATCCCTACTCGGCGCCGGTCGAGGACTTGAAGCTGAAGTAGCTCATTTCTCCGGCGCCGACCTCCGCTCCAGCAGCCAGTTGATGATGGCGGAGGGATCGTGGGCATCCTCCGATCCGCGTGCGGGCGGCGGCGACACCGGTTCGGGCGCCGTCATCACGCCCGCCATCGGCACGGCGGCGGGCGGGCGGCGCGCCGGCGTGGGCCGTTCCGCACGGGCTTCGGAGGTGGGCGGCTTCGGGACGCGTACGGTGTCCGCGCGCGGCTCGGACGGGACGCTTGCCGGAGGCGCGCTCTTGACCGCGAGGACGGCGTCGTCCTCTCGAGCGGCCGCGGCGGGAGCGGGCTCGGGCGGACGCGCGACGGCGGGCCGGGGCGCGGACGCGCCGAGCGTCGGCACGGACACGCCGCTCGCCCGAACGTTCGGCGGCACAGCGGCGCGGACCCTGCGGGCTCGTCCTTCGTGATAGACGGTGACGCCAATGGCGAGCACGAGCACCGCGGCGGCGGCGTACGCGATCCGTCTGATCGTGCCTCTCGCGCGCGAACGCTCGTCGGCGCCGACGGGCTGTCCGTCGATCACGTTGAAGCCGAGCGCGCTGGGCACCTCCTTGACGACGTCGGCGGACACCACGCTCTCGTTGCGGCCGGCCGCGATCTCCAGCGCGCAGTCGCAGATGCGATTGATGACGCGGGGCACGCCCGCGGAAGCGGTCGCGATCGCGCGGATCGCCTCGGGCGAGAAGAGCTCGCGATCGGCCCCCGCCACGCGCAGCCGGAACGCGATGTACTCCGCGACGTGCTCGGGGCCGAGCGCGCCGAGATGCGAGCGCACGGCGATCTCGTCCGCGTCGACGTCGGCCTGCGCGACGAGCAGGATATTCATGACGTTGACCTTGCCCCGGCCCGCCTCGCGGCCCGCGCGGATCAGGTCGTCGATCTCGTCCAGCAACACGGTGCCGAACCCCTGGGCCTCGTCGATGACGAGGAGCACCTTCTCCCCGCGGGCATAGGCCCCATCGAGGAACTCGCCGAAGCGGGCGAGGAAGAGGTTGCGAACGGGCGATCCGGCGGGCAGCGCGAACGCGTCGGACACGCCGTTGCGGAACTCGTTGGGCGTGAGCTCGGGATGGATGAGCTTCGCGACGCGAACGCCTTCCGCGCGGAGGCTGTCGGCGAGGGCGCTCGCGAGGATGGTCTTTCCCGTGCCCACCTCTCCCGACAGGAGGAGGAGCCCCGCGTTCTGGAGGACCGCGGCGCGCAACGTCGCGAACGCTTCGCGGTACGGCGGTCCCAGCCAGAGGAAACTGGGATCGGTATTCTCCCTGAACGGCATCGTCCACAGCCCGTGATAGGGGACCTTGGCGATCTCGAGTGCCACCCCCACCGCTCAGTCTCCGAGGATCTTCTTGATCGCGTCCATCACGGGATTTGCCGGTGCGCCGTCTCGCGCGGCCGGGCGCGGCGCCTCGGCCTTCCGCAAATATTTGCGCACGCACGCGTACTGCTCCCAGCCCTTGAGCGGGAAGTTGAGATCGACGGACTTCCACTTCGGATGTCCGTTCTGCGTGAGCCACCCCATGTTGTCGGCCACGACCTTCGCGAACTGACCGACCACGTCGCAGTCCCGTCGCTGGAAGTCGAAGGACACGAGGACCGCCTTGACGGCGACCGTCGGCACCGGCCTGGGTTGCCAGGGGTAGGTCCCGGCCGGAATCTCGGCGCCCGGATAGAACTCGGTGATGCTCTTGTTGGTGATCTGGACGAGCGAGAGGTTGTCGCCCTCCTTGACGGAGTCGGTGAACAGCTTCACCGGGTAGCCGGCGACGTAGAACATCGCGTCGACCCGCCCCGCCTTCAGCTCGTTCAGCGCGTGATCGGTGTCGATCAGCACCGTCTCGCGCGGCGTCACCTCGGCGACGTTGAAGAGCAGCCGCGCCGTGAGGTACGTCCCGCTGCCCTCGCGACCGATGGCCACCCGCTTGTCCGCGAGATCCTCGAAGGTCTCGATGCCGGGGCGGGCCAGGACGTGGATCTCTTCGTTGTAGAGGGGGAACACCATCTTCGTCTTGCCCGCGATCCGCTGGAGCGTGGGATCGGACTGCACCTTGGAGACGAAGGCGAGCACGTCCGACTGGACGATCCCGAGCTGCACCCCGGGTCGCTGGTACACCGCGAAGATGTTCTCGATCGACCCCTTCGACGGGTGCACGGTGATGGCGTACTCGCGGGGCTTGCCGAGCGATTGGAGATTCAGGCCGAACTGGTAATACGTGCCCTTCTCGCCGCCGGTGATGATGCCCAGCTCCGCGCCGAATGCGAGAGGAGGAAGACCGACGACGCAGAGCAGGACGAACACAAGGGGGATGATGAGGTGTGTCACCGCGGGACCTCCAATGACGGGCGATGTTCTGCCCGGGGCCGCGTCCGTCCCATCTCGTTGCTCGTGGACGCGATCGACCAGGGGACCCACCGGGAAGACGGCCCAGATACTACGTCAACGCCAGCGGCTGATGGCAGAAAACTGCGAGGGCGAGGCCATGGCGGCCTCGCCCTCGGGGATGAAGCGCGCGACTCAGATTTTCGGGCTGAAGCTCGGGGTGCCGACCCAGCCCGTCTCGGACACGTCGACCGTGACGCCGTCGGGCGCCGTGTACTTCACCTCGACGTTGCCGCCGTGGCGCCGGCCGTGCCCCACGCCCAGGGCTTCGTTGATGTCCGCGCGAGGCGGCGCGCCCGCCGTGGCGAGCTTGTCGGTGATGTCTTCGAGGCTCTCGACCTGGAAGCCGATGTGATGGATGCCGCTCCAGCCGGTGCCCCGCTCGACGCCCGCGACCTGGTCGTTCTTGAAGTTCAGGATCGCGAGGTTGAGGTCGCCGTCGCTCAGGTAGTACCCCCGGGCGCCCATGCTCTCGACCTTGCCGACTTCCTTCATCCCGAACACCTCGATGTAGAACTTCGCGGTCTTGTCCACGTCCTGGCACGAGATGGCGATGTGCTTGATCTTCGGCATGGCGGCGCTCCTCCTTTGGACGTGGGGGCCCCACAACATGAGGATCCCCACACCCCCTTTGGCAGGAGGCTACCATAGCGCGCCGGCCGGCGGCCCGGCGTATCCTGCGGGCGCCATGAACCTCCTCCACCCGCACGAACGCGATCTGAAGGTCGACGGCCGGAAGCTCCACGTCCTCGACTGGGGCGGCGAGGGCCGCACGCCCCTGCTCCTGCTGCACGGCTTCACGGGGCACGCGCACGCGTGGGACACGCTCAGCATCGCCCTGCAGCCGCACTTCCACGTGTACGCGCTGGACCAGCGGGGCCACGGCGACAGCGACCCGGCCGACGTCTACAACCCGGCCGTCGCCTTCGACGACCTGATCGGGGTCATCGACCAGCTCGGCCTGCGCTCGCTGATCCTCATCGGGCTCTCGATGGGCGGACGCAACGCGATCTACTTCACCGCGAAGCGTCCCGACCTCGTGCAGAAGCTGGTCACCGTCGACATCGGGCCGGAGATCAGCGCGCGCGCGGCGGCGCAGCCGCCCGGGCCGCCGGAGCCGGAGACGTGGGAGAGCATCGAGCAGGCGGCGCAGCATCTCTATCGCGGCAACGCGTACCCCGGCATCCACTACTACCGCTGGGTCGCGTCGCACAGCCTGCGGCAGCGGCCGGACGGCGCGCTCGTGTGGAAGTGGCATCCGAGCGTGAAGGAGCGTCGCACGCAGATCGACTTCGACTGGTGGAAGGCGCTGCGCTCGATCCCCGTGCCGGCCCTCGTGCTGCGCGGCGAGCACAGCCCGATCCTCGACCGCGACGTGGCCGAGCGCATGGGCAAGGAGCTGCCGAACGGGCGGTTCGTCGAGATCCCGCGCGCGGTGCACACGCTGCACGAGGACAATCCCGACGCCGTGGTCGCCGCGCTGAAGGACTTCCTCGGCTTCTGAGCGGCGCATGACCGCGCCCGGCGCGCACCTGATCGGCAGCGTCCCGCTCGCCGACGCCGAGACGGTCTTCCGCACGGTCTGTGGCGCGCTCTGGGCGGCCCTGCTCCGCGTGCCGGACGGCGAGACCGGCGAGCGCCGCCGGTGGATCTGGTTCCAGCGCCAGATGCTCGAGCGCCATCCGGCGATCGAGGTCGATCCCACGGTCCCGCTCTTCGTCCTCAAGCAGTGGGACGGCACGGTGCTGCGCGAGACGCCGCTGCTGCGCTTCCGCGACGGCGTCGATCCCGACGGCGTCGTGTTCGAGACCGGGTACGCCGCGGCGGCCCGCGCCTCGTTCGACGTCTTCCGTCGCCTGCAAAACGAAGGCGCGATCTCGCCGCGCACGCGGTTTCAGGTCTGCCTGCCCACGCCGATGGCGAGCGGCTACATGTACGTGAGCCCGAAGGCTCGCGAGGCGTACATGGCGGCGTACGAGCGCGCGCTCCTCACCGCGCTGCGCGAGATCGTCGCCGCGATTCCCGCGGGACGCCTCGCGATCCAGTGGGACGTCTGTCAGGAGGTCCTCATCGCCGAAGGGTTCTTCCCGGATCGTCCCGCGGACTACGACCGGCAGATCGTCGCGGAGCTGGCGCGGCTCGGCGACGCCGTGCCCCCCGACGTCGAGATGGGCTACCACCTCTGTTACGGCTCGCCGGCCGACGAGCATCTCGTGATGCCGCGCGACATGGGCGTGATGGTCGGCATGGCCAACGGCGTGCGCCAGGCGCTGCGCCGGCGCATCGACTTCCTGCACATGCCGGTGCCGAAGACCCGCACGGACGACGGCTACTTCGCGCCCCTCGCGAAGCTCTCCGGATTCGGCGACACCATGATCTACCTCGGTCTGATCCACCACGACGACTGCGCGGGCGACCTCGCCCGCATCCTGGCGGCGCACGCGTTCCTCACCGGATTCGGCATCGCCTCGGAGTGCGGCTGGGGCCGCACCGATCCCCAGCGGGTGCCGGGCCTGCTCGAGAGCCACCGCGCTCGCCCTGAAGACCCTTGAACCGTGACCGCCCACGGCGGCCGCGGGTGATGGAGATGCCATGAAGCTCGTCCGCTACGGCCGTGCCGGTGCCGAGAAGCCAGGCCTCATCGATCCCGACGGCAAGCTTCGCGATCTCTCGCGCGTCGTGAAGGACATCACGCCCGACGCGCTCTCGCCCGCGGGACTCAAGAAGCTGCGCGGCGTGAACGTCGCGAAGCTGCCGGTCGTCGGCGGCAAGCCGCGCCTCGGCCCGCCCCTCGCCGGGATCGGCAAGATGGTGTGCATCGGGCTGAACTACGCGGACCACGCGCGCGAGGTGGGCCGCCCGGCGCCGCCCGAGCCGTCGCTCTTCATCAAGGCGAACAGCTCGATCAACGGCCCCTACGATCCGATCGTGCGCCCGCGCAACGCGGTCAAGCTCGACTACGAGGTGGAGTTCGCGGCCGTCCTCGGCCGCGACGCGCGCTACGTCAGCGAGGCCGACGCGATGAAATACGTCGCGGCGTACTGCATCGTGGACGACGTGTCCGAGCGTGCGTTCCAGATGGAGCACGAGGGCACGACCACCAAGGGCAAGAGCGCGGACAGCTTCGCGCCGATCGGCCCGTGGCTGGTCACCGCGGACGAGGTCAAGGATCCCAACGGGCTCGAGCTGTGGACGACCGTCAACGGCGAGACCCGCCAGCGCGGGACCACCAAGAACCTCATCTTCGGCGTCGCCACCCTGGTCGCCTACGTCAGCCGATTCATGTCGCTCCGCGCGGGCGATCTCATCTCCACCGGCACCCCGGCGGGCGTCGCGCACGGGATGAAGCCACCGCGCTATCTCCAGCCCGGTGACGTGGTCGAGATGGGCATCACCGGCCTCGGGACGCAGAAGAACAGGGTCGTGGAGGCGAAGTGATGGGCGAGCTGAATGCCGGGCGCGCCGTCATCGAGCTGCTCAAGGCGGAGCAGGTCAAGCACATCTTCGGGATCGTGGGCTCCACGTTCCTCGACGTGCTCGACGCGCTCTACGACGAGAAGGCGGTCGAGTACGTCAACGTGCGCCACGAGCAGGCCGCGGCGTTCATGGCCGACGGGCTCGCGCGCGTGACCGATCTGCCCGGCGTCTGCCTCGTGACCAGCGGTCCCGGCGCGACGAACCTCCTCACCGGCATCGCCGCCGCGTACGTCGCGCATTCCCCGGTCCTCGCCCTCGTCGGCGGCGTCGCGCTCGATCACGTGCAGAAGGACGCCTTCCAGGACTACGACCTCGTCTCGATGTTCCGGCCGGTCACGAAGCTGGCCGTGCAGGTGACGAAGGCCGATCGCATCCCCGAGGTGCTGCGCGCGGCGCTCCGCGCCGCGATGACCGGGCGCCGTGGTCCCGTCTTCGTCGAGATCCCGCGCGACGTCCTGAACGACCAGACGATCGCGGCGCCCGTTCTCGGCGCGGAGCGCTATCGCCCGATCCATCCGCAGCCGCCGCATCCGGACGCGATCCGCGAGGCCGCGCGTCTGCTGCGCCAGGCGGAGCGGCCGTTGCTGCTCGTCGGCGGCGGCGCCACGCGCGCCGGCGCGAGCGATCTGGTGATGCAGCTCGCCGAACGCCACGGCTTCCCGATCATCACCGCGTACGGCCGCAACGACGCGGTGCCGAACGCGTCGCCCGCTCTATCTCGGGCCGCTGGGCCGCGCCGGCGCGCCGGAAGCGGCGGCCGCGTGCCGGCGCGCCGACGTGCTCCTCGTCATCGGCTCGCGTCTCGGTCAGTTCACCAGCCACTTCGACGACCGCTCGATCAAGCCCGAGACGCAGATCATCCAGGTCGACATCGAGAGCAAGGACATCGGACGCTACTACCCGGTCGCCGTCGGCATCCAGGCCGACGCGCGCGAAGCGTGCGCGGCACTGCTCGCGGCGCTCGACGGCGAGCACGCGCGCAGCGCAGGCGTGGCGCGACGAGGCCGCGAAGCTGCGCGCGCAGCGCCAGGCGCGGCTCGCGGCGGACGCGACGCTCGACACGAAGCCGATGAAGCCGCAGCGCGTGTACGCGGAGCTGCGGCGCGTGCTGCCGCCCGACACGATCGTCGCGCTGGACGCCGGCGCCGCGCCCGCCTACGGCTACGATCGCCTGCAGTTCGCGCAGCCGCGGACCTTCCTCACCCCGCTCGACCTCGGCGGTCTCGGCTTCGCCTTCCCCGTCGCGCTCGGCGCGAAGCTCGGCCGGCCCGAGGCGCCGGTGGTCGCCATCCACGGCGACGGCGGCTTCCTGATGAACGCGCAGGAGCTCGAGACGGCCGTGCGCCACCACATCAACACCGTCACGATCGTGATGAACAACAACTGCTGGGGCTCGGAGAAGGCGTACCAGAAGGCCTTCTACAACGAGCGCTACATCGGCTGCGACATCGGCAACCCGCGCTACGACGCGTATCGCCCGCCTGTTCGGGGCGGCCGGCTTCTACGCCGAGCACCCCGACCAGGTGGGCGACGTCATGAAGGCGGCGCTCGCCGCCGGCACGCCCGCGATCGTCGAGATCCCCATCGATCCCGACGAGTTCCCGGCACCCGCCACGCAAGCGCGCAAGCGCTGATCGAGCCGGGCCGGCAGGCGAGGTTGACTATATCGTAATATTCCTATATTTAAGATCTCGTGGCCTCGGCTCCGTCCCCCGACCTGCAGGCGTTCAAGGCGGAGTTCTTCAAGGCGCTCGCGCATCCCCTCCGCATCCGCATCCTCGAGATCCTCCGGCACGGGGAGCGCTCGGTGCAGGAGCTCCAGACCGCCCTCGACCTCGATCAGTCCACCGTGTCCCAGCAGCTCGCGATCCTGCGCGCCAAGCGCGTGGTCACCGCGCGCAAGGAAGGGACGACGGTCCGGTATGCCGTGCACGACGCGCGCGTCGGCACGCTGCTGGACGTCGCCCGCGCGATCTTCAACACCCAGCTCACCGGCTCGCAGACGATGCTGCGCGCGCTGCGCAAGGAAGGGCGGCGCCCGCGGCGCCGCGCGAGGCCGGCATGATCCGCCAGCTGCGGCTCGCCCTCCGCACCGGCGTCGTCACCGAGCCCTTCACGGTCGATGCCGAGACGGAGGCCCTCGGGCAGCGCGTCGGTGAGGCCGTCCGCCGTCTCTTCGGCCGCTCGCTCCACATCCGCCAGGTCGACGCCGGCTCCTGCAACGGCTGCGAGCTCGAGATCTCGAGCCTGACCGGCCCCCACTGGGACCTGGAGCGCTTCGGCCTGCACTTCGTCGCGTCGCCCGCGGCACGCGGACTGTCTGCTGGTGACGGGACCGGTCACGCGGAACATGGCGGAGGCGCTCCGGATGACGTGGGAGGCCACGCCCGATCCGAAGCTCGTCATCGCCGCGGGCGATTGCGCGGCCGACGGCGGGATCTTCGCGGGATCGTACGCGATCGTCGGCGGTGTCGCGGCCGTCGTTCCCGTCGACGCCGTCATTCCCGGCTGTCCACCGACGCCCGCGCGCGCTGCTGAGCGGTCTGCTGGCCGCGATGGGCCGGCGCGCGGGCGTCGCATTCCAGCGATGACGCGGGTGTTCTACGCGCTCGCCGCCCTGGCCGGGCTCGGCGCCGGCGTCCTGGGCCTCGCCGGAGTCCGCGGTCACGCGTGGACCCTGCGCCTGTCCGCCGTCGTTCCGCTCGGCGGCCTCGAGCTCGCCATGGATCCCCTCGCCGGCGTCTTCGTGGCCATCGCGGGGCTGACGATCGCCGCGGCGTCGCTCTACGCGATCGGCTATGCCGGCGACCGCGCGCAGGGACGCGGCGCGTACCTCGCGTTCGCGGCGGCCCTGCTCGTCGTCCCGCTCGCCGCCAACGCGATGACGTTCCTCATCGCGTGGGAAGTGATGTCGCTCGCGTCGTGGGCGCTCGTGCTCGACGGCCGCGACGACCGTGGCGCGCGCCGCGCGGGATGGATCTACGCGGTGATGACGCACGCGGGATTCGCCTGTCTGCTGTCCGGCATGCTGCTGATCGCCACGCACACGCAGAGCACCCGGTTCACCGACTGGCAGACGGCGGCGCCGGCGCTGGCCCCCGCCGTCCGCAGCGCGGCGTGGGCGCTCCTGGCGATCGGCTTCGCGGCCAAGGCCGGCGTCATTCCGCTCCACGTCTGGCTGCCGCTCGCGCACCCGGCGGCGCCGAGTCACGTGTCGGCGCTGATGTCCGGCGTGATGATCAAGCTCGGCATCTACGGCCTGCTGCGCGCCGGCTTCGAGTGGCTCGAGCCCGGGCCCGCGTGGTGGGGCGGCGCGCTCCTGGTGCTCGGCGCCGTCTCGGCCGTCGTCGGCATCCTCTACGCGCTCGTCGAGGCGGATCTCAAGCGCCTGCTCGCGTTCTCGTCGATCGAGAACGTCGGCGTGATCCTCATCGGCGTCGGCGGCGCGCTGCTCTTCGCGCACGGCGGCGGGCCGGGCCTCGCGGCCCTCGCGCTCGTCGCCGCGCTCTGTCACACCGTCAATCACGCGGCCTTCAAGGCGCTGCTCTTCCTCGGCGCCGGCGCCGTCGCTGCACGCGACGGGCACCCGCAACATGGAAGCGTACGGGCGGGCTCATCAAGCGGATGCCGTGGACGGCGGCGTGCTTTCTCGTCGGCGCGGTCGCCATCAGCGCGCTGCCGCCGCTGAACGGGTTCGTCAGCGAGTGGCTCACCTTCCAGGCGCTGTTCCAGAGCGTGCGTCTCGCCGCGCCGGGCGTGAATCTCCTGTGCGCCGTCGGCATCGCCGCGCTCGCGCTCACGGCCGGCCTCACGGCCGCGTGCTTCGTGAAGGCCGTCGGCATCACGTTCCTCGCCTTGCCGCGCAGCGCGGACGCCGCGGAGGCCCACGAGGCCACCGGCTCCATGCGCTGGGCGATGGCCGCCCTCGCCGCGACGTGCGTCGCGCTCGGGCTCGGGGCCGCGGTGGTGGTGCCGGCGCTGGGCCACGTGAGCGCCGTGGTCCTGGGCGCGCCCGCGGAACCGGTCACGGTCGCGGACGTGACGATTGCCATCGCCGATGACTTCGCCGCGCTCTCACCGGCGATGGTCGCCGCCGCGCTCCTGGCCGGCCTCGCCGTGCCCTGGCTCCTCCTGCGCCTGACCGCCGGCCACGCCGGACCGTCGCGGACGGGCGAGACGTGGGGATGCGGGCGGCTGCTCCAGACCGCGCGCATGGAGTACACCGCGGCGGCCTTCGCCGACCCGTTCAAGCGGGTGTTCCGGTTCTTCTACCGGCCGGTGCGACACCTCCAGATGGACGTGCATCCGGAGTCCCGCTTCTTCGTGCGGCGCATCGAGTACTCCAATCCGGTGCGCCGCGCTCTTCGAGCAGTGGCTCTATGGCCCCGTGCTGGGCGCGCTGCACACGATCATCGGCCGCATGCGGGCGGTGCAGTCGGGACATCCGAGCCTGTACGTCGCCTACATCCTCGTCGTGCTGCTCGTCCTGCTGGCCTTCCGATGATGGTGGACGTCGCGCTCGCGCTCCTGCAGGTGCTGATCGTCGCGGGCGGCGCCCCGCTCCTCGTGGGCACCGTGCGGACGATGAAGGCGCGGCTGACCGGACGCCGGGGCCCGCGCCCGCTCCAGCCCTACGCCGATCTCGCCAAGCTCCTGCGCAAGGGCACCGTCGTGTCGACGACGACGTCGTGGATCTTCCGCGCCACGCCCTACGTGCTCACCGCCACCATGCTGGTCGCCGCGCTGATCGTGCCCGTCATGCTCGCGCGCCCGGTCCTGGACTTCGCCGGGCTCGTCCTCCTCATGTACCTGTTCGTCTTCGGGACGTTCTTTCTCGCGCTCGCGGGCCTCGACGCGGGCAGCGCCTTCGGGGGCATGGGCTCGAGCCGTGAGGTGGCCGTGGCGGCCCTCGCGGAACCCACCATCATGATCGCCATCCTCGCGCTCGCGCTGCGCGCGGAGACCACGAACCTCGGCGCGATCGTGGAGCGGTTCGCCGTCGATCCGCTGCTCGCCGCGAACCCCGGCCATCTCCTCGCGTTCGGCGCGCTCTTCATCGTCATGCTCGCGGAGACCGGGCGGCTGCCCGTCGACAATCCCGCGACCCATCTCGAGCTCACGATGATCCACGAGGCCATGGTCCTGGAATACTCGGGCCGGCATCTCGCGCTCGTGGAATGGGCGTCGGCGATGAAGCTGTTCCTCTTCATGGCGCTGCTCGCCAACCTCTTCTTCCCGTGGGGCATGCCGGCCTCGGCCGCTCCCCTCGCGCTGCTGCTCGGGCTCCTCGTGCTCGTGGTGAAGCTGCTCGTCCTCGCCACGGGCCTCGCCGTCATCGAGACGCTCGTCGCCAAGCTGCGGCTCTTCCGCGTCCCCGAGCTGCTCGCGGGCTCGTTCGCGCTCGCGGTGCTGTCGGTGCTGTCGGTGTTCCTGCTGCGATGAAGGCGCTGACGGACTTCCTGGCGTTCCTCGGGCTCGTGACGAGCCTGCTCATGGTGTGGCGCTCGAGCCGGCCGGGCCGGCTGCGACTCCTCGCCGCGCAGTCCATCGTCCTCGCCGCCCAGGCCGTGACCATCGCCGCCTTCGCGCGCCGGCCGGCCCTCCTCCTCGTCGCCGTCGCGCTCATCGTCGTGAAGGCGTGGTGGATTCCGCGCGTGCTCGGCCGCATGGTCGCCGGCGTGCCGGCGCGCCCGATCACGCCCGGGCGCTCGGCCGGCGTGCAGCTCCTCGTCGCGGGCGTCCTCGTCGTGATGGCGTACGTGCTCATCCTCCCCGTCAGCAGCGGCAGCCCCCTCCCCACGCGTGACGGGATCCCGCTCGCCTTCGCGATGGCGCTCGTGGGGATCTACGTGTGCGTGACGGGCCGCGACGCGGTCGGCCAGATCCTCGGCTTCCTCATGTTCGAGAACGGCATCTTCGCGCTGGGTCTGCTCGCCACCTACGGCCTGCCGGGCCTCGTCGAGGCGGGCGTGTTCCTCGACGTCCTCGTGGTGGTGCTGATCGCGGAGGGCCTCGTGATGCAGATCCGCGAGGAGCATGCCTCGCTCGACGTGGACGTGTTGCGGGAGCTGCGCGGCTGATGCTGCTCGTCGCGCTCCTGGCGGTCCCGCTCGCCGCGGCCGCGCTCCTCACGCGCGTGGGCGGCCGCACGGCCACGCTCGTCCACGCGTGCTCCGCCGTGACCACCAGCGCGCTGGCCCTGACGGTCAGCGTCGCCGTGATCCGGAAGGGCGAGCTCCTGGCGCTCGACGGCTTCCTGCGCGGCGATGCGCTCTCGGCGTGGATGGTGGCCCTGGTCGGCGTGGTGGCCGGCGTGGCCGCGCTGGAGGCGCCGGCGTACGCGCACGGGAGCCCGCGGCGCTTCTATCCGTTCTTTCACCTCTTCGTCTTCACCATGCTCCTCGCCGTCACCACCGACGACGTCGGCTTCATGTGGGTGGCGGTGGAAGGCACCACGCTGGCGTCCGTCTTCCTCGTCAACTTCGAGCGCACGCGGGCCTCGCTCGAAGCGTCGTACAAGTACGTGCTCATCTGCTCGGTCGGGATCGCGTGCGCCTTCCTCGGCACGGTGCTGGTCTACTTCGCGGACGTCGCCCACATCGGCGCGCACGAATCGGCGCTGCGCTGGACGACGCTGCGCGGACTCGCGCCGACGCTCCCGCCGCGCGTCGTCGAGATGGCCTTCGTGTTCCTCGTGGTCGGCTACGGGACGAAGGCGGGACTCGCGCCGATGCACACGTGGCTGCCCGACGCCCACAGCGAGGCGCCCGCCCCGGTGAGCGCGATGATGTCCGGCATCCTGCTCGCCATCGGCGTCTACGCGATCCTGCGCTTCAAGCCCGTCGTCGACGTCGCGGCCGGGCCGCGCTTCGCGAGCCGCCTCTTCATCGGGCTCGGGGTCGCCTCGCTCGTCGTGGCCGCGGTGTTCCTGTGGAGCCCGAAGAACTACAAGCGCATGCTCGCGTACTCGAGCGTCGAGCACCTCGGGCTCGTGAGCCTGGGCCTGGGATTCGGCGGCCCGTGGGGCGTCGCGGGCGCGATGCTGCACATCGCGAACCACGCGCTCGTCAAATCCGTGCTGTTCATCCTCGCGGGACGGATCCGGGCGGCCTACGGCTCCACCGACGTCGCGGCGGTGCGCGGACTGCTCGCGCGGATGCCCGTGAGCGGGCCGCTGTTCTGCACGGCCATGCTCGCGCTGATGGGCTTGCCGCCGTTCGGCCTGTTCGTGAGCGAGGTCATGATCGTGTGGGCCGGCATCGCCGCGGGCCACATCGTCGCGGTCGCGGTCGTCCTCGGCTTGCTGGTGCTGGTCTTCGCGGGGCTGCTGCGCACGCTGCAGGGGATGCTCTACGGTGAGGCCGCGGGTCGCGGCACCGAGCGGCGCGCGTGGGCGGTGCCGCTGGTCGCCGCGCTCGCGCTGCTCGTGATGACGGGGCTGGCGTGGCCGCCCGGTCTCGCGCGCGCGCTCGCCGGGATCGCCACGGTGATCGGCCCGTGACCGCGGCCGAGCTCGCCGCCCTGCTCGCGAGCCACGGGGTGAGCGCGATGGCCCGTGACGGCGACGCGCTCCGCGCCACCGTGGCGCCGGAGACCGTGCGCCGTCTCGCGGACGCGCTCGCCGCCGCGGGGCTGGAGCTCCAGTTGCTCACGGCGGCGGACACGCGGGCGGCGTCCGGCGACTTCACCGCCGTCTGGATCTTCGCCTCGCCGACCCTGCGCCCCTCGGTGACCGTCCTTGCCTCGCTCGCGTCGACCGACCCGCGGGTGCCGTCGCTCGCCACCCGATCGTTCGCGGCGAGCCGGTTCGAGCGCGAGCTCCACGACATGTTCGGGATCGTGCCCGACGAGCATCCCGATCTGCGCCGGCTGGCGCTGCACCAGTTCTGGCCGGCGGGCTATCACCCGCTCCGGCGCGACGTTCCCGCGCGGACGGATGTCCGCGACGACGGCCAGCCGTTCCCGTTCCGGCGCGTCGAAGGCGAGGGCATCTTCGAGATCACCGTCGGTCCGGTGCACGCCGGCATCATCGAGCCCGGGCACTTTCGCTTCAGCGTCGAGGGCGAGACCATCGTCAACCTCGAGACGCGTCTCGGCTTCGTGCACAAGGGCACCGAGAAGCTGTTCGAGATCCTGCCGCTGGCCCGGACGCCCGAGCTCGCGGAGCGGATCTCGGGCGACACCAGCGTCGGCCACGCGCTCGCGCACTGCCGGGCCCTCGAGTCGCTCGCGGGATGCGCGGTGCCTCCACGCGCGGCCGCGCTGCGCGCCGTGCTCCTGGAGCTGGAGCGTCTCTACAACCACGTGGGCGACGTGGGCATGATCGTGAACGACACGGGCTTCGGCTTCGGCCACGCGCACTGCTTCCGCGTGCGCGAGGAGCTCCTGCGCCTCAACGAGCGCATCACCGGCCATCGGCTCCTGCGCGGCGCCGTGGTCCCCGGCGGCATCGCGGGCGTCGCGCGACACGCCCGATCCGGCGATCGCGAGCGAGGTGGCGCGCGCTGGTCCACGACTTCGAGGACGTGGCCCGACTCGCGCTCGACAACGCGATGGTGCTGGAGCGGCTGCAGGGCACGGGCCGGCTCACCACGCGCACCGCGCGCGAGATGCAGATCGTCGGCATGGTCGGCACGGGCCAGCGGCATCGACGCCGACGCGCGCCGCGACGCGCCGTTCGCGCCTACGACAGGCTCGACGTGCGCGTGCCGGTCCACGACACCGGCGACGTGTGGGCGCGCACGATGGTGCGCCTCGACGAAGCGCGCGAGTCCGCGCGGCTGATCGGAGCGCTGCTGGACGCGCGCCGGCGCGGCGCCAGCGCACGTGCCGCTGCCGGCCCTCCGTCCGCGGCGACGCACGCGACGGCCATCGTCGAGGGCTGGCGCGGCCCGATCTGGCACTGGGTGCTCGCGGGCGGTCCCGACGACGCTGGCGCGCGTGAAGATCGTCGATCCGTCGTTCCGCAACTGGCCGGCGCTCGAGTACGCGGTGCTCGAGAACATCGTCCCGACTTCCCGCTCTGCAACAAGAGCTTCAACCTCAGCTACTCGGGAAACGATCTGTAAGCCGGGATAAGCTCTCACCACCATGTGGCGCGTCGGCGTCGACTCCGGGGGGACCTTCACCGACATCTGCCTCCTCGATGAAGCGACCGGTGACGTCCGCGTGTGGAAGGTGCCGAGCACGCCGGACGATCCCTCGCGCGCCATCGCGCTCGGCGCGGTGGAAGGCCTGCGCGAGGCGGCGCAGGCCGCCGCCGGCGACGTCACCTACTTCGGGCACGGCACCACCGTCGCCACCAACGCGCTCATCCAGCACCGCGGCGCCTCGACCGGGCTCGTGACGACCGAGGGGTTTCGCGACCTCCTCGAGATCGGCCGCCAGCGCCGCCCGCATCTCTACGACCTCCAGGCCGACAAGCCGCTCCTGCTCGTGCCGCGGGCGCTGCGCATGGAGGTGACCGAGCGCGTGCGCCACGACGGCCGCGTCGAGAAGCCGCTCGATGACGCGCAGGTGCGCACGGCCGCCCGGCGCCTGAAAGCCGCCGGCGTCCGCGCGGTCGCGGTGTGCTTCCTCTACAGCTACGTGGATCCGCGTCACGAGCAGCGCGTCCAGCGCATCCTCGAAGAGGAGCTGCCCGAGGCGTTCATCACCTGCTCGCACGAGGTGGCCCCCGAGTTCCGCGAGTACGAGCGGCTGTCCACGGTGGTGGTGAACGCCTACCTCGGTCCCCTGATGGCGGGCTATCTGGCGGGCCTCGGTCCGCGCCTCGCCGACGCGGGTATCCGCGCGCTGCCGCACATCACGCAGAGCAACGGCGGGGTGATGTCGTTCGAGGCCGCGCGGGCGCAGCCCGTCCGGACGGTGCTGTCCGGACCCGCCACCGGGGTCGTGGGCGGCCTCGAGGTGGGACGGCGCGCGGGCTTCCGTCAGCTCGTCACGTTCGACATGGGCGGAACATCGACCGACGTCGCGCTCATCGACGACGGCCGGCCGAAGCTCGCGGGCGAGCTGGAGGTGCACGGCTATCCGCTGAAGACGCCGGCCCTCGACATCCACACCGTGGGCGCCGGGCGGTGGGTCGATCGCGTTCATCGATCCCGGCGGCTTGCTCAAGGTGGGGCCGCGCTCCGCCGGTGCTCAGCCCGGACCGGTCTGCTACGGGCTCGGCAACACCGAGCCGACCGTCACCGACGCCAACGTCGTGCTGCAGACGCTGAACCCGACGCATCTGCTCGGGGGCCGCATGCCGATCGATCGCGCGCGGGCCGACGCCGCGATCGCGCGCCTGGCGAAGACGCTCGACCTCGACGTGACCGCGACCGCGCAGGGCATCGTGAGCGTCGTCACCGCGAACATGGCCAAGGCGATCCGCGTGATCTCCGTCCAGCGCGGGCACGATCCGCGCGAGTACACGCTGGTGGCCTTCGGCGGCGCGGGACCGCTGCACGCCGCACGGCTGGCGCGCGAGCTCGAGATCCCGCGCATCCTGGTGCCGAGACATCCCGGCATCCTCTGCGCGCTCGGCCTCCTGCTGAGCGACCTCAAGACGAACTTCGCGCAGACGCGTCTGACCGTGCTGACGGCCGACGCCGTCTCGCGAATGACCGAGACGTTCGCCGCGCTCGAGGCGCGTGCCGCCGCGTGGTTCGAGCGCGAGGGCATCGCCCGCGCCGCGCGCACGCTGCGGCGGACGGTGGACATGCGGTACGCCGGCCAGAACTACGAGCTGCCCGTCCCCTGGCCCGAGGCCCCGACCGCGGACGTGCTCGTGAAGGAGCTCACCGCGGGCTTCGAGCGCGCGCACGCGCAGCTCTACGGCTACATCGCGGCGGAAGAGCCGATCCAGGCGGTGACGTTCCGCCTCGAGGCCGTCGGCGCGGTCCCTCGCGCGGAGGTCCGCGCGCATCCACGCGCGACGACCACGGTCAGCCGCGCGATCGTGGACCGCCGGGACGTGTGGCTCCCCGAGGCCGGCGCGTTCGTGCCGTGTCCGGTCTACGATCGCGAGCAGCTCGGCCCCGACCACGAATTCGTAGGACCCGCGATCGTCGAGCAGATGGACGCGACGACGCTTGCTCCTGCCTGCTCAGCGTGCGCGTGTCGATGAATTCTCCAACCTGGTGATCGACGATGAGCACTGACCCCCTCCGGGTCGACCCCATCACCGTGGAAGTCATCGGCAACGCGCTCTCCTCCATCGTCGAGGAGATGGGCGAGACGCTCGTGCGCGCGGCCTACTCGACCAACATCAAGGAGCGGCGCGACAGCTCCACGTGCCTGTTCGACGTGCGGGGCCGGACGCTCTGCCAGGCCATGCACATTCCCATGCACCTCGGATCCCTCATGGGCGTCGTCGAGCACGTGACCGCGCGCCATCCGCTCTCGGAGATCCGCGAGGGCGACGTCTTCATCGGCAACGACGCCTACAGCGGCGGCGGGACGCACCTGCCCGACATCGTGCTGGTGGAGCCGATCTTCTTCGAGGGCGCGGTGGTGGCGTGGGCGACCAACATCGCGCATCACGCGGACTTCGTGGACCGCGGCCACGCGCACATCTACCAGGAAGGCCTGCGCATCCCGCCCGTGCGCCTCTATCGCGCGGGCGTCGTGCAGCAGGACGTGCTCGACCTGATCCTGCTGAACTGCCAGGTGCCGCGCGAGCGCCTCAACGACTTCCGCGCGCAGATGGCGGCGAACCGGCAAGGCATCCTGCGCTTTCAGTCCCTCTGCCGCAAGTACGGCACCGACCTCGTGCTCGCGGCCAGCGACGCGCTCCTCGACTACACCGAGCGCATGACCCGCGCCGGCATCGCCACCATCCCGGCGGGCGTCTACACCTTCGAGGACCGCTTCGACACCGACGAGATGCCGGAGGAGAAGATCTTCCGCACGCGCATCGAGGTGAAGGGCGACGAGATCGCCCTCCACTTCGACAGTCCGCCCCAGGTGCGCGCGGGCCTGAACCTCGTGTGGACCGGCCTGCTCGCCACCGTCTACTACGCGGTGAAGACGCTCGTGGGCCCGGACATTCCCGCGAACGCCGGGCTCTTCCGCGCCATCCACGTCTCGGCGCCGGAAGGCACCATGCTGAACTGCGTGGCCCCGGCCGCCGTCAACGCGCGGACGGAGACGTGCCAGCGCGTGGTGGATCTGATCCACGGCGCGCTCGCGCCCGCGATCCCGGAGCGCATCATCGCCGCGTGCAACGGCGCCTGCGCGATGTCGACCTTCAGCGGCGTCAACCCGCGGACCGGCGACTACTACGTCTATCTGGAGACGATCGGGGGCGGCTTCGGCGCCCGCGCCACCAAGGACGGGCTCGACGGCGTGCACGTGCACATCACGAACACGTCGAACCTGCCGGTGGAAGCGCTGGAGCCGGAGTACCCGCTCGTCGTCGAGCGCTACGCGCTGGTCGACGATTCCGGCGGACCCGGCACGTGGCGCGGCGGCCTCGGCATCGTGCGCGAGATCCGCGCGGAAGACCACGACTGTCACGCCTTCGTGCACTCGGCGCGCGGCGGCTCGTCGCCCTGGGGCCTCTTCGGCGGTCACGACGGCGGCCGGGCCCGGATCGAGTACGGCCCCGGCGTGCAGCCGCCGGTGAAGGCGCGCACCGTGCTCAAGCCGGGGCAGACGGTCGCGATCGTCACCCCGGGCGCCGGCGGGTACGGCGATCCCGGCGCGCGGGACCGCGCGCTCGTACGCCGAGATCTCGCGGACGGCGTGATCTCGCCCGCGATCGCGCGCGAGGTCTACGGGCTCGAGTAGTCACATGGCCGAGCGTCCGGTCCTCATCGCCGGCGCCGGTCCCACCGGCCTGGTCCTCGCGCTGTGGCTGACGCGCCTGGGCGTCCGCGTCCGGATCGTCGACAAGGCGGCGGAGCCCGGCACCACGTCGCGCGCGCTCGCCGTGCAGGCGCGCACGCTGGAGCTCTATCGTCAGGTCGGATTCGCCGACGCGCTCACCGGCGGCGGCGTCCGCCTCGACGCCGTGAACTTCTGGGTCGCGGGCCGGCGCGTGGCGCGCGCGGCGTTCGGCGCCATGGGGACCGGACTCAGCGCGTTTCCGTACGCGCTGATCTTCCCGCAGGACGAGCACGAGCGCGTGCTCATCGCGCGACTGGCCGAGAGCGGCGTCACGGTCGAGCGGCGCGTCGAGCTGCTCGGCTTCGAGGACGCCGGCTCCCACGTCGTCGCGCGGCTCCGGCGCGCCGACGGGAGCGAGGAACGGTGCGAGACCCCCTACCTCGCGGGGTGCGACGGCGCGCACTCCACGGTGCGCGACACGCTCGGCATCGGGTTTCCGGGCGGGACGTACGAGCACCTCTTCTACGTCGCCGACGTCGACGCCCACGGACCCGCGGTGAACGGCCAGCTGCATGCCTCGCTCGACGCGGCCGAGTTCGTCGTGATCTTTCCCCTCGAGGGCGAGGGGCGCGCGCGATTCGTCGGCGTGGTGCGCGACGAGGCCGCCCACACGCGGGAGGGGCTGGCCTGGGACGACGTCAGCACGGACCTCCTCGGCCACATGCAGGTCGAGGTCGATCGCGTGAACTGGTTCTCGGCGTATCGCGTGCACCACCGCGTGGCCGATCGCTTCCGGAGGGGCCGCGCGTTCCTGCTCGGCGACGCCGCGCACATCCACAGCCCCGTCGGCGGCCAGGGGATGAACACGGGCATCGGCGACGCCGTCAACCTCGCGTGGAAGCTCGCCGGCGTGCTGCGCGGGCGCGCCGACCCGTCCCTGCTCGACACCTACGAGCCCGAGCGCATCGCCTTCGCCCGCCGGCTCGTCGCCACCACGGACCGCGCCTTCATCCTCATCACGAGCCGCGGACCGATCGCGCGGTGGGTGCGGCTGCGCGTGGTGCCGCGCGTGATGCCGATCCTCTTCGCGCTGAAGGCGGTGCGGCGGCTGATGTTCCGCACGATCTCGCAGACGACCATCAGCTATCGCGACAGCCGTCTGAGCGCGGGGACCGCGGGCCGCGTGCGCGGCGGTGACCGGCTGCCGTGGGTACGCCTCGACGGCGCCGACGACAACTTCGCGCCGCTCGCGTCACTCGACTGGCAGGTGCACGTGTACGGCGACCCGACGCCCGAGATCGCGGCGGCGTGTCGCGTGCGGGGCCTGGCGCTCCACGTCTTTCCGTGGCGAGCGGCGATGCGCCGGGCCGGCCTCGCGCGCAACGCGGGATACCTCATCCGCCCGGATGGCCACGTCGCGCTGGCCGATCCCAACGCCAGCGGGGTCACGCTCCAGGCCTATCTCGACGAGCGCGGCCTGCGTTAACTAACGGCAGTCGCGGAGTGGCCCGGCTTCGCCGGGCCGCGGAGCGCGGGGCTGGGGGGCCGGCCCCCATGTCAGTCAGTCCGCCAGACCCGGTGCGACGACCGCATCTGCGGCGTCAGCACGTCCGCCCACCGCGTGTGCATGACGCGGTCGATCATGAGCTCGAACGCGGTCTCCGATTCGTCCGCCATGTGCTTCGCGTCGCGGAGGATCGCCGCGCGCGCCGCCGGATCCTCGACGAGGACCGCCCGGCCCGTCACGTAGAACTCGTCGCTGCCCGGCTTCGGCTGCGGGAACGACTGCAGCGCATAGCGGCCATCCCGCACCAGGTCCTGCCGCTTCGGCGACGCGGCGGTGATCAGCACGAACAGACGATCGTTCGACAGGACCGGACAGACGGGATGCAGGCGCGGGCCGCCATCGTTCCGCACGGTGGCGAGGAACGCGAGGCCGACCTTGAACTGGAACAGCAGACCGCGGCCCGCCTCGGCGAGGTCCGGTGCGGCGAGAGCGAACGCCCCCCACGTGACCATCAGAGCACGAGCCTCGCCTCCGGTGTGCCTCTACCGCTGCGTCCCCGCTCCCACTCCCGAAGGCGGCGCGACCGGCAGGATACCCGGCACCATCCCCGTCGGCCCGCCGCTGCCGGGCGGTGCCGTCGACTTCCATTCCATCGGGGGCGGCGCCTTGTCCTCCCCGCGCCGCTCGACCACGGACTGCGAGTTGGCCACCGCCCCGACCAGCTTCGTCAGATCGACGTTGTGCGCGCGCGCGATGTCTTCCCACGCCTTGCCGTTGCGGGACTCCGCCACCACCTGCTCCAGCGGGATCCGCGCCTCCTTGGCGACGCGATTCGCGATGAGCAACGCGCCCCAGTCGAGCCCCGTGTGCGCGCGCTGCCCGCGCAGCACGTCGACCGCGATGCCGAGCTCCCGCGAGACGTGGCCGACGACGACGCGGAACCCGTCCGGCGCCGTCGACGCGCGCTCGATGGCGGCCGCACGCTCGGCCAGCGTCGGATCCGCGCTCCACGCGGGCGCGGCGCCGGCGAGACCGAGCAGCACGAGCAGCAAGGTCGCACGCATGGGCCGTCCTATCGTGCGAGCGTCTTCGAGACCTCGGTGACGGTCGGCGGCGTCGGCGCATCCTTCCAGCCGGCGAGGCGCCGGTAGACCTCGGCGCCCGCGTCGTGGAACTGGCCCGGGACGCCGGCCGCGGCGAATGCGGCGGCCAGCTCTTCCATCTCGCCCACGAAGCGCCACGCCTTGCGCGCGGTGCCGGCCACCGCGTTCTCGGAGCGCTTCGTCAGGTCCGGCTGCGAGATCGCCCACTCGCGGAGCAGCGCCTCGTCCACGCCCTCGCGCATCGCGTAGGCGCGCACGGCCATGAGCAGCGCCTGCTGGGTCTTGTTCCATCCCGCGTACGCCATCTTCACCGCGGACGCCGCGCCGATCGGACCGTCGAGCGCGATCGCCTGGAGCAGGCCGCCGTTCAACATGTCGGCGACGTCGTGCGCGCCGGCGCCGGAGAGATAGATGCGGGTCACGCCGGGCTTGCGCGGCGGCGGACCGACGATGCCGCCGTCGATGTAGGTGGCGCCGGCGGCCGTGATGATCTCGCCGACCTTGCGCGTGGTCGCGGGCGCGATGGCGTTGCCGTCGACGTAGATGCCGGTGAAGCGCTGCGCCGCGACGTCCTTCGCGAGGTCCATCGCCGAGGCCGGCGGGCACACGGAGAGGATCACCTGCGCCTCGCGCGCGAGCTGTTTGAGCGTGCCCACGTCTTCCAGACCTTCGGCCTCCGCGCGCTTGCGCGTCGCCGCGCCGCGGCCTTCCGACACCCAGAGGACCCGCGCCCCGGCCGCCTTCGCGCTCGCGGCGACGCCGCTTCCCATCTCCCCCGGATGCAGCACCCCGATCGTCACGCTCATCTGCTCCCCCTTGACATGGGCCCCACAACTCAGGACCCCCATATCAATCGCGTCCGCCCATCACCCGGATAGTATCGCCGGTCACGTACGACGACGCATCGGACGCCAGGAACACGCAGGCATCCGCGATTTCCTCCGACCGGCCGAGCCGCCGGAGCGGGATGTCCTTCACGCGCTCCGGCGCCCCGGGCGGCGTCTCCTTCCACTCCGGATACCACTGGGCATAGCGGCGCTCGGTGTCGATGAATCCCGGGATCACCATGTTGGCGCGGATGCCGAAGGGCCCGAGCTCGGCGGCCAGCGAGCGGACGAGCCCGAGCAGACCGGACTTGGCCGCGGTCACCGCCGTCGTGTTCGGGCGTCCGGTGATCGAGGACTGTCCGCCCAGCGCGATGATGCTGCCGCGCCGCCGCTCCTTCATGCCCGGGACGACCGCCTTCGCGAGATAGAACGCGGAGTGCAGGTTCACCGCCATCACGTGGTGCCAGTCCTCGAGGGTCGTGTCCTCGATGGACGTGTGCGGCCGGATCGCGGCGTTGCAGACGAGGACGTCGATGCCGCCGAGCTCCGCGGCGCCGTGCCGCACCATCGCCTCCACCGCGGCCGCATCCCCGATGTCGCCGAGCACCGGCACCGCGCGCACGCCCGCCTTCCGGCAGTCGGCGGCAACGGTCTCCAGCTCCTCGCGATTGACGCGCGTGTTGAGGACGAGGTCGGCGCCTTCCGCCGCGAAGGCGAGCGCGATGGCGCGGCCGATGTTGCGGCTGGCGCCGCTGACGAACGCGGTCTTGCCTCTGAGACTCAGCCGGTTGCCGTCCATACCCTCCCCCTCAGGCCCAGCACCGCCGCGCTGATGATCACACACAACCAGGCGAACCAGTCTCCGGAGCGTGCGTACACCGTGGCATCATGCCGCACCTCGACCGTCGCCGCGACCATGGCGAGCGGCGCCGCATCGCTCCGCTTCGACGCCGCGAGGCGGCCGCGGTCGTCGCGCACGCTGAGGAGTCCCTGGGCGGCGGACCGGGCGACCGCGAACCCGCTCTCGATGGCCCGCATCGCCGCCATGCGCTCGTGCTGCCTTCCGTCGACGACGAAGTCCCACGCCGGGACGAGCATCAGCCCGACGCCGTGCGCGGCGTAGCGACGGCCGAGGGCCGGGAAGTCGAGGTCCTTGCAGATCGCGACGCCCCACGCCGGCACGGCGGCAGGCATGACGAGCGGCGTGTCACCCGGCGTGTAGTCGTGCTCCAGGCCGGGAATGTGGTGCTGCTTCAGGTAGGTCCCGGCGATCGTGCCTCGTGGCGAGAAGACCACGGCGACGTTGCGCTTCGCCGGAGCGCCGATCTCGTTGAGGCCGGCGACGACGACGACCCGGTTGCGAAGCGCCGCGTCCGCAAAGACCTGCTCGACATCGGCCCGATAGTCGTCCGTGACGCCGACGAGCTTCTCCGGCAGGACGATGACCCGCGCGCCACGCGCGGCAAGGGCGTCCACGGCATTCACGAACACGTCGACCACGTCCAGCGCGTGGTCGCGGTCCGTGGTGTTGAAGCGCACGACCAGCCCGTCCGACGCGGCGAGCCCCACGGTCACCGGCGTACCCGCGGCCGGCCGTGCAAGCCGCCACGTGCCGAAGGCAAGCACGCCGATGAGCAGGAGCGCGGCGGCGGCCGCGATCGTCCGCCGCTGCTCGGGCGCGGCCATCGCCACGGCCACGGCCGCCGGGATCGCCATCACGAGGAAGGTCACGCCCCACAACCCGGTGACCGACGCGAGCTGCACGATCGGGAGCACGTCCATCTGGGAGTAGGCCAGGCTCCCGGCCGTCCCGTGGGGGGAGAACCGCGCGACCACGAATTCGACACTCACCCACATCGCCGGCGCGGCGAGCGCCGCCGACCACGGCCGGCCGCGGCGGAGGCAGGCGCGCGACACGAGCACGATCAGCGCGAACACGATCGCCGGCCCGACGATGATCAGGACGACCACCGGAAGCGGCACGCGAAGCGCGCCCCGCAGGAACGGCCACAGGTGGAGATGGCCGAGCGTCCAGGCCGTGAACGCGACGGCGATCACGACCCAGGCGGAGGAGCGACCGGCAACGACGAGGACGGGAAACGGCGCGACCCAGGCGAGGAGCCAGAGCGGCTCGAGGCCCGTGCCGAAGAGGAAGGCGACCGCCGAGGCGGCCCCGGCGACGATCGCCCACGTTCGGGTATAGTCAGGCATCCCCGGCAGGGGTTCGGGTCAAAGGAGCCATCATGCGCATCCACAATCTCTACACCGACGCGAAGGGCGAGTCCCATTTCCGTGACATCGAGGTCGAGTGGGCCGAAGAGACCCGGGCGGGCAAGCTGTCCAAGCGCCTGCCCGCCACCGGCATCATCTTCCGGCAGGTGCAGCCGTCCTACGACCTCGACTGGCACCCCGCGCCCCGGCGCCAGTACATCATCAACCTCGACGCGGGCGTTCAGATCACGGCCAGCGACGGCGAGGCGCGCGTGATCGGCGCCGGCGAGGTCATCCTCGTGGAGGACACGACCGGCAAGGGGCATCTCTCGAAGGCGGTGGACGCGAAGCTCCGCCACTGCATCTTCGTGCCGGTTGAGTAAGGGGGTTTGGGGGTCCTCAGCTGCGGGGCCCCCATCATGACGGTCCAGTTCGGCATCAGCTTCGGCTCCGCCACGCCGCTGCTGCGGCGGGCGGACGCACAGAGGTTCTCGGACCTCGTGCGGATGGCGGACGACTACGGCGCCACCGCCCTCGGCACGTTCGACACCGCCTTCATCGGCGGCGACGCGTACGTCCGCGCCACGCTCATCGCGCAGGCGTCGTCGCGGGCGCGGGTCGGGCTGCGACCGACCAACCCGCTCACGCGTGAGCCCCAGATCATGGCGTCGTTCCTGGCCACCATCGACACGCTCACCGACGGGCGCGCGTTCATGGACATCGCGAGCGGCGACAGCGCGGTGCTCAACATCGGCTTGAAGGCGGCCTCGCGCGCGCGGATCGAGGACTACGTCACCTGCGTGCGCGAGCTCATCGCGAAAGGCGAAGGGACGTACCAGGGGCGGCCGCAGCGCGTGCGCTGGTCGTCGACGGTGGTGCGGCCCCGCGTGCCGATCTCCATCTGCGCCGAGGGCCCGAAGACGCTCCACCTCGCGGGCCGGATCGGCGACGGCGTGGTGGCGGGCACGGGGCTCCTGCCCGAGGTGATCAAGGACACGATCGCGCGCGTGCACGCGGGAGCGCGCGAGGCGGGCCGCGCGCCCGAGGACGTCGAGATCTGGTTCACCGCGCGCAGCTCGCTGCACGACGACAGCGCCACCGCGATCGAGAACGTCAAGGCGTCGGTCTCGTCGATCCTCAACCACTCGATGCGGTTCGGGCTCGACGGCAAGAGCGTGCCGGACGATCTCCGCGGCAAGATCCAGGCGTACCTCGACAACTACGTGCTCTACGACCACGTGCTCCAGGAGGGCCAGAACCCGAAGCGCATGGAGGCGCTGGGGCTGACGCAGTACGCCCTCGACCGCTACGCGCTCGCCGGCAACGCGAGCGACTGGATCGCGCGGATCGAGCAAGTGGCCGCGGCCGGGGCGACCCGGCTCTGGCTCACGGTCAGCGGACGGGGTCCTGAGGAACAGGCGAAGTACCTGCGTATCCTGGGCGAGCAGATCATGAGGAGGTTCCTGTGAAGATCTTGTTCTTCGACGACTGGAAGCTCGGCGTGCTCAACGGCGACACCGTGGTCGACGTCTCGGACGTCGTGAAGGACATCCCGCGGGTCGGGCCTCACGACGTCATCAACGGCCTCATCAGCCGCTTCGGCGACTACCGCGCGAAGCTGCAGGAGGCCGCGAGCAAGGGCAAAGGCGTTCCCGTCGCGAACGTGCGGCTGCGCCCGCCCCTGCCCAAGCCCACCACCATCGTCGCGATGGCCGTGAACTACATGGAAGACGGCACGCGCACCGAGCCGGCGCCGATCAACGCCTTCCACAAGTCGCCCAGCGCGATCATCGGCTCGGGCGAGACCATGGTGTTGCCCGACGTGCCGGCCACGATCTTCGAGGGTGAGGCCGAGATGGCCGTCATCATCGGCAAGCGCGCCACGAAGGTGAGCCAGGCCGACGCGATGAGCTACGTCTTCGGCTACTGCAACTTCATCGACGGCTCCGCCCGCGGCCTGCCGCCGAGCGGCAACACGTTCTACCAGATGAAGTCGCGCGACACGTTCTGCCCGATCGGGCCGTACCTCGTCACCGCGGACGAGATCGCGAACCCGCACAAGCTCCAGATCAAGCTCTGGGTCAACGGCGAGCTCAAGCAGAACTTCAACACCGACGACATGGCCCACAAGATCCCGCGCTGCATCGAGTGGGTGACCTCGATCCACACGCTGGAACCCGGGGACATCGTGGCCACCGGCACCAACCACCGGGGACTCAGCGCCTTCCAGGACAGCGACCGGGTCGACCTGGAGGTGGAAGGGCTCGGCAAGCTGACGTTCGGCATCAAGGATGAGCTGAAGCGGACCTGGGCGCGGGAGACGCGCCTGGACCGGCAGCAGAAGGGGCTTGAAGGGACGACGCCGCAGATCACGGGCAAGCACGCGCCGAAGAAGGCGTAAGCGATCCCGTTTCACATGGGGCCGCGGTCGTTTCGAGGGGGTATGGGGGTCCTCGTGTTGTGGGGCCCCCATCTCCAGAGGAAGCAGGAGGCAACGCATGAGCGTCGACCGCGGCTACGTGAAGAGCAACGACACCGAGCGCGCGCGCCTGAAGGCCCTCGTCGAGAAGTGCACCGACGCCGATCTCGCCCGCGCCCTGCCGGCGGGCTGGACGGTGGCAGGCGTCCTCGGGCACCTGGCGTTCTGGGATCAGCGGATCATCGCGCTGCTCGACCAGTGGGAGCGGGCCGGGGTCGCGCCGCCGCCCCCCCACCAGGCCGACGTCGACTGGATCAACGACGCCGCGAAGCCGATGCTGCTCGCGGTGGCGCCGCGCGCGGCGGCCCGGCTCACGGTGGAGATCGCCGAGACGGTGGACCGGCGCGTCGCCACCGTCTCCGACGACCTCGTGACGAAGAACGCGGCCGTCGGCAGCCCGCTCAACCTCGACCGCGGCGTCCACCGCCGCGAGCACCTCGACGAGATCGAGCGCGCGCCTCCCAAGCCCCCCGCTCCGCCACGGCGTGAAGCCGCGCGCTCCGCGCTGCCCCACGCCGCCTCAGCGAAGGTGGGCAACACCTCGTCGGTAAAGCGCTCGAGCTGCACGAGCTGGTCGTCGCCGACGAAGCGGACGCACAGGTCGGTCACCCCGGCCTCGGCGTACTGCCGGAGGGCCTCGATCACCGCCTCCGCGGGCCCCAGCCCCATCAGGCCCGCGCGAGTGCACGCCGCCGCCGTAGTACGTGGCGAGGAACTGCGTGGTCACGCGCTCGGCGGTCGCGACGTCGTCCTCCATGCGCACGGTCGTGTAGACGCAGATCGGGAAGTTGCGGAGCTTGCGGCCGTGGCGCGCCAGCGCGGCCTCCCCGAGCTCGCGCACGGTCCGGCACTCCGCGGCGTGGAGGTAGGTCGTGATGATGCCGTCGCCCAGGCGCCCGAAGCGGTCGAACGACGCGGGGAGCATCTCGCCGCGGTTGCCCGCGGTGATCCACACCGGCGGCCCCTCTTCTGTCCAGGGCAGCGGGCCGATCGTGTGGTCGGTCAGCTCGACGTCGTCCTCCTGGAGCGTCACCGGCGTTCCGCGCCAGAGCAGGCGCCAGATCCGGATGTGCTGCTCCAGCCGGCGCACCCGGCGCTTGTGGTCGGCGCCGCACGCCGCCCACTCGCGCTCGGCCGACGGCAGGCTCCAGCCCACCCCGAGCCCGAGGATCACGCGGCCGCGCGAGATCTGATCGACGTTCGCGATCTCGTGCGCGAGGACGACCGGATGCCGGAGCGCGGGCAACAGCACCGCCGTGCCGAGCCGCACGCGCCGGGTGATGCCCGCGAGGTACGCGAGCGTCGTCATGGGCTCGAGGCGCGGCTTGGCCACCACGCTGTCCCCCACCCACACGGCGTCGTAGCTCGCGTCGTCGGCGACGCGCGCCATCATCCAGCAGTCCTCGACCGGCGGCCGCCGCGCGGAGGCGATGATCACGCCACGCGTCGGGATGAGGATGCCGATCCGCATGGTGCTAGCGGGTCGCGAGCTGACGCCCGATGAACTCGCGCATCGCGGCGATGCACTTCCGCGTGTCGGCGCTGTCCTGCGAAAGGAACCCGTGCTTGGCGCCGGGGAAGTGCACGCGCTCGATGCGGCCGCCCGCGCGCTCCCACGCCTTCACGAGCGCATCCGGAATCTCGGACGGCACGTTGTCGTCCTGCTCGGGCTGGCCGAGCCACGCGGGCGGCAAGGCGCGCGCCTCGCCGGACTCCACGATGCGCGTGACGCTGGCGCCACTCATCGCGGCCTCGGTCCCGAAGTAGCCGACGCTCGACTCGACCAGCCGGGGCGCGTTCGGAAACTGCGGATCGTCCGTGTGCGCGGCCATGAACCGGTGGCGCGCGAGCGGATCGGCCACGGGATACGCGGCGAGGACGAACGACACCGAGTCGTCACCGGCCGTGCTCAGCGACCCGTCCGGCATGATGATCGGCGTCCCCGCGATCTCGGGCGCGCCGGCCTTCACGGCCACGAGCAGCGCGATGTGGCCGCCGCTCGACTGCCCGAGCAGACCGACGTGTGAGGGATCGATTCCGAGACGCTGGGCATGGGCCCGCACCCAGCGGATGCCGGCCGCCGCGTCTTGCGCCATGGCCGGATGCTTGTGGGTCGGCCCCTGGCGGAAGTCGAGCGAGGCGACGACGAGCCCGCAGGCCGCGAGCCCGCGGCCGTGGTGCGCGCCCGCCGTGCGGTCCAGCCGCGTCCAGGCGCCGCCGTGCACGTCGACGATCGCCGCGAGCGGCGCGCCGGCCGTGCCTTTCGGACGATAGACGCGCGCGAGGAACTCCGTCCCCCCGGGCTTCGCGAACGGGACGTCGGTCTCTTCCACCTCGTACGGCGCGGACGTATCGAATCGGACGTTCATACCTGTCCCTCCCATGACGCGTCGGCGACCTCTCGCCACCGCGCGCGAATACGCTCGAACTCCGCCTTGGGCAGCGCGCCCCGCCCGAGCAGCGCCGCGTTCTGCTGCCAGCGCTCGGGCCTGGTGGTGCCGACGATCGCCGTGTGCACGCCGGGCACGCTCAGCGTGAAGCGCAGGGCCGTGGCCACCGCGCCTTTGCTCGTCACGCAGAAATGGATAGTCGAGCATCGCGCAGCCGCTGCCAGTAGTCCGCGTAGTACGACTCCGGCCGGCGCGTGTAGCGCCAGGCGACGTTCGCGATCGGCCGCTTGGCGATCACGCCCATCGTGCGCTCGCGCGCGAGCGGCAGCGTCAGCTCGATCGCTTCCTGGTCGGCGATGCTGACCGACGTCTGCAGCGTGTCGAAGCGCCCGCACTCGATCGCGTACCGGGCGGCGGCGCCGTCGCCGCTGTAGCCGATGTAGCGCGTCCATCCGCGCTCGCGCGCGCGCTCGAGCGCCGTGATGACGTCGCCGCGCTTCAGGGTCTCGAGCGAACAGCTGTGGAGCTGGATCAGGTCGAGGTAGTCGGTGCCGAGGCGCTTCAGGCTCCGCTGGATGCTCGCGAGCAATCCCTTGAGCGACCAGTCCGCGCGCCCCCAGCCGCCGGCGTGTCCGCACTTGGTGAACAGGTAGTAGTCGGCGCGCCGCCCGCCGAGCGCCTTGCCGATGAGCACCTCGCTGTCGTCGTAACACTCCGCGGTATCGACGACGTTGAGTCCGGCGTCGAGTGCCTCGCCCAGAAGCTTGGCGACCGTCCGTGCGCTCGTACCCTGGTAGCCGATCTCCGAGCCCCCGAACCCCAGCGGGCTCGCCTGGATGTCCGTCAGGCCGAGCTTGCGTCGCTGCATGCCCCGCGAGTATATCTGGCCGGCGGAGGACCGATGATAGAGAAACGACCGTTCGGACGGACCGGCCACGACAGCACCGTCACGCTCTTCGGCGCGGCCGCGCTGGCGCGCGCCACCCAGGACGACGCCGACCGCACGCTGGACGTGCTGCTTCGGTACGGCGTCAACCACATCGACACCGCCGCGCGCTACGGCGACTCCGAGCTCCGCATCGGGCCGTGGATGGCGCGGCATCGCAACGACTTCTTCCTCGCCACGAAGACGGGCAGCCGCGACGCCAAGGGCGCGCGCGACGACCTCCACCGCTCGCTCGACCGGCTGCGCGTGGATCACGTCGACATGATCCAGATGCACGCGCTGTGGCATCCGGACGACTGGGAGCGGGCCATGGGCCCGGACGGCGCGCTCGAGGCCCTGGTCGAGGCGCGGGCGCAGGGGCTCGCGCGATTCATCGGCGTGACGGGCCACGGCTGGAGCATCGCGGCCATGCACCGGCGCAGCCTCGCCCGCTTCGACTTCGACTCGGTGCTGCTCCCGTACAACTACTTCATGGCGAGCGACGAGCGGTACCGCACGCACTTCGAGGAGGTCCTGACGATCTGCCGCGAGCGCCGCGTGGCCGTGCAGATCATCAAGTCGATCGCGCGCGGGCCGTGGGCCACCACGGAGCGCACGCACACCACGTGGTACCAGCCGCTCGAGGCGCAGCCCGACATCGACCGCGCCGTGCACTGGATCCTCGGCATCCCCGGCACCCACATCAACACCTCCGGCGATCTCACGCTCCTGCCCCGCATGCTCGAGGCCGCGAGCCACTACGAGCGCCGCACCCCCGACGACGAGATGACCACGATGCTCAGCGCGCAGCGCATGACGTCCCTATTTGGACTCGCCACATGATGGACACGCGAGCGGGCGGGCGTCAGCCCGGGAGCCCGCGAGTCCAATCGGCGAAGCCCGGGAGCCCGCGACTTCAATGAAAATCACAGGCGTCACCACGCGCATCCTTCGCATGCCCGCCGACAACCCGCTCGTGGTCGGCCTTCCCGCCACCAGCGAGACGCGCGAGTTCGTCACGCTCGAGCTCGCCACGGACCAGGGGCTCGTCGGCATCGGGCTCACGTTCTTCGGCGGCGCGCTCACGCCCGCGCTCCGCTCGGCCGTGCAGACGCTCGGCGAGCTGATCATCGGCGACGACCCGACCCAGGTGGAGGCGATCACCGCGAAGTGCCGGAAGGCGGCGGGCCAGGCCGGGCCCGGCGGGATCTTCTCGCTCGCGCTCTCGCCCGTCGACATGGCGTGCTGGGACCTGAAGGGCAAGGCGGTCAACCAGTCCGTGTGCGCGCTGCTCGGCGGGCTGCGCGACCGCGTCCCGACCTACGCGAGCGGCGCGCTCATGCGGCCGCATCCGATCGACTACCTCGCGAAGGCGGGCCCGCGCCTCAAAGACATGGGCTTCCGCCAGATGAAGATGCAGTGCGGGAGCGAGGCGACCATCAGCGAGTCGATCGAGCGCGTGCGCGTGATGCGCGAGGGCATCGGCCCCGACGTCGACCTGATGTGCGACATCAACCAGCTCTGGAGCGTGCACCACGCGATCGACGTCACCCGCCGCCTCGAGGACCAGGGCCTCCACCTCTACTGGCTCGAGGACCCGACCACGCACGACGACTACCCCGGCCTCGCCCGCATCGCGGACGCGCTCAGCACGCCGGTCGCGGCCGGCGAGTACGTCTACGGGATCTCGCCGTTCCGTCATCTGCTCGAGCACCGCTCGATCGACATCGTGATGATCGACCTGCTCCGCGCGGGCGGCATCACGCACTGGATGAAGATCGCGGGCATGGCGGAGGCGTTCAACCTGCCCGTGGTCAGTCACCTCATCCCCGAGATCCACGTGCACCTGATCGCCGCGATCCCCAACGGGCTCACGGTCGAGTACATGCCGTGGACGCTCAAGCTCTTCGAGGAGACGCCGAAGATCGAGCAGGGCAAGATCGTCGTCCCGACGAAGCCGGGCCTCGGCCTCGCGTTCGATCAGGCCGCGATCAAGAAGTACCAGGTGGGGGCGTAGCGCTCACGACGGCGGCGAGCGGGCCGGCCACGAGCGCGCATCGCTCGTGGCCGGCCCCGGGCATCGATACGTTCACTTCTTGATCAGCGTCGGCTCCGTGTCCTGGTTGTTCTGCCGGCTTGGCGTCGGGCTCGTTCGCCGTGGCCACGGCCTTCGCAGTGAGGACCTGGGACAAGCCCCCCTCGAGGCCGAGCAGCTTGACCTCGACGCGCACGAGCGCGGTCGCACTGGGCGGGACGAAGTCCGAGCGTGCAGGAGACCCACGCGTCGGCGACGATCGCGCAGGCGCCGGCGCCCGCCGGCGTGAGCTGCACCGACTGGATCTTGCGGATCACCTTGCCCTCGAACGTGATGGGAACCTGCACGCTCGTCGCGTTCTGAGGCCCGTGGTTCTTGACCGACACCGTGTAGCGCGCGACGGCGCCCGAGCCGGACAGGAGCACGACGGGATCGACGTCGTCCTTCACGTCGACGCTGACGTCGGCGCCGATGTGGAGCTTCGCCACGAAGCCGTCGCGGTTGCCGTGGAGCGTGGTGTTCCAGGCGTTGGGCGTCGTCGGAAACGCCGCGGCCGGGCCGGCCGAGTCGTCCGAGTCCGTGCTGCCCGCCAGGTAGATCACGCCGGGCGCCCCGACCGCGATGCCCGCGCCGTCGTCGATCGCGTGGCCGCCGAGGAAGCTCGAGTACGTGAAGGTCGAGCCCGTGGGGTTCAGGACGGCCACGAACGCATCGCTCTTGGTGGGCGGGACGGCGGCGTCACACGCGCCGTCGCTGCCGCACGTCGAGTCGAGCGCATCGAGCGTGGTCGGATAGGTCGGATCCGTCGTCGTGCCGATGATGTACGCGCGCCCGTCGGCGTCGACCGCGATGGCGTTTCCGCTCGTGAACCCGGCGTCGCCGCCCAGGAACGTCGAGTAGACGAGCTGGCCCACGGGACCGAGCTTCGTCACGAAGGCCTGACCCGCGATGCAATTGACGCCGGCCCCGACGCATTGCGGCTGCGCGCTGGTGGGGGTCGTCGGGAAGTTCTTTGACGCCGTCTGTCCGGTCACGTAGGCGTTGCGATCCTTGTCGACGGCGATGCCGTACCCGCGCTCGTGGTTGACCGAGTCGCCGCCCAGGTACGTCGAGTAGTCGATTCCGGAGCCGTTCCCCCTGATCTTCGTGACGACGACGTCGGTGCCGCCCGCGTTGCCCTGGACCGGATTCACGAGCGGGTAGTCGGAGGACCCCTCGCCCGCATAGCCCGTGACGTAGACGTTGCCCCAGATGTCGGTGGCGGCCGCGAGGAGCGCGTCGTCGCCGCTGCCGCCCAGGAACGTCGACCATTTCAGCGACGACGCGCCGCTCTCCGCCGGGTCGATCTTCGTGACGAAGCCGTCCTCGAGCCCTTCCTCACCGGAAAGAGCGCGTTGAGCGTGGGAAAGTCGTCGGAGGTCGTCATCCCGACGACGAACACGCGACGGTCGGCATCCACGGCGACGCCAAAGGCGAGCTCGCCGCCGTTCCCCGATCCGCCGAGATACGTGGAGTAGAGGAGGACGCCGCTCGGCCGGAACTTCATCACGAACCCATCGGTCAGCCCGTCGAACGTGTCGTCGAAGCCCCTGACGATCGGCAGGTCGGGCGACATCGTCTGGCCGACGACGTAGCTGTTGCCGCCGTCGTCGACCGCCAGGCCGTAGATGTTCTCCGACTGGCTCCCTCCGAAGATCGTCATCGTGAGGAGCTGCGTGCCGTCGGCGCTGATCCGGGCGACGAACCCATCGAGGTCCATGCCCACGACGTCATCCGTGTGCCCGGCCACGTAGGCGATGCCCTTGGGCCCCAGCGCCATCGCGGTGACCTCGTCGGCGCTGTCCCGGCCGACGAGGCCGGAATACACGAGGACCGGCGGGTCGATGACGAGCGGCCGCGCGCGGTCGTACGCGCCGAGGCGGAAGCCGACGCGATGCTCGCCGCCCGGCCCGCTCTCGAGCGTGTAAGCGCTGGCGACGACCACGCGCTTGCCGCCGACCTCCTGGTACGTGACCGGCCGATCGTCGCGGAGCTGCCCCGCGCTGGTCGACACCACGAGCTGGCCGGCGTCGTTGATCCGCACGTCGTTCGTTCCGGTGTACGCCAGGCGAACCCGGGCGGGGTCGGCGCCGGGGGCCAGCTCGAAGCTGTACTTGAGCCCGCGGCCGGTGGTCTCGTACACGAGATCCACGCCGGGCCACAGCGCGCGATAGACGACGCGCTTGAACGTCGGCACGTCGGTGCGCCACGTGCTCTCGGGGCCCGGTCTGGAAGTTGTAGATCGTCGGCGCCTGCTGATGGCCCTGCGGGTACGCCGGGCGGGCGCCGACGAAGGTGAGGTCGACGCTCGCCCGCGCCCGCGCCTCTCCGCCGAGGCTCACGGGGGTGGCGATGAACTTTCGCGACGGGACGGGGACGGAGCGAGGCGCGACGAGCTCGTACCGCACGCCGCGCCTCGTGAAGTGCGCGGTGGCTCCGTTCGTGCGGAAGGTGTAGGCGGTGTCCCCGGCCACCTGCCCGCGGTTCTCGACGAAGTAGCGCGGGAGCCGGTCCAGCGACGCGGCGCCGTCCTTCGCGCTCGCGGCCCCGGCAACGGATGCCGGCTCCGCCCGCACGGGAGCATGCTCGACGGCGCCGGCGAAGCTCGCGGACGCCATGGCCGCGACCAGGAGCGAGACCGTGATCAGGCGCCGGACTCGGCCCGGCGCAGCGGATGTCGTACTCATCGTTCGTTCTCCTCGCGCGTGTGAGCGCATGCGTGCGTGAGCAGCAATCAGCAGCGTGGCCGCGTCAGGGCGTGAAGGTCTGGACGGTGAGCGTGGCCCCGTCCAGGTTGACGAGGCCGTTGACCGCCGTAGAAGTCGACGGTCACGGTGTGGTCGCCCTTCCCGAGCCCTTCCTTCATGAACGTGAACGTCTGGGACGAGAAGGAGTTGGTGCACTCCGCCGTCGGCGAAGGTCGCGTAGTCACGCGGGATGGATGCCGCTGGTCGAGCCGTCGACCTTGCACTCGCGCGACGCCGTAGGTCAGCGGGTCTGTCCCCCGAAATCCGACCGAGATCTCCACCCGCAGCGTGCAGGACCGTGGCGGGCACGTCACGGTCGTCGGCGTGAAGAGCTCGACCGTCGTCCCGGCCGCGACGATTCCGACGGTGGTCTTGATCTGGGTCTTCAGGAGCTCGAGGTGTCTCGATGCCTCCTCCGGATCGAGCGCGTGGACGACGCCCGCTCCGGCCAGCGTGAGGGCAACGACACTGACGATCGCGAACAGCCTTCGTGCATTCATGGCCTCTCTCCTTCTTGGTTGAGTGGTGCGCCTTCACTCACCAGGCGTGAGAAGCGGAGGAACAGTGTTACCGGGTGATCGGAACAGTCGCGTAGGGCCGGAGGGGCCAGGAGAGGCTGGCCTAACAGGCGGGCGCGCCTCCGCCCTCGTCCAGGCGGAGGCGAACGATGAACATCAGGTACTCGGTGGCGTCCGATATCTCTGCCGCTACACTCAGGGCGCGAGGTTCTGCGACAGGACGCAGCCGGCGCCCACCGTGACCAGGTTGCCGCCGGCGTTGTTGGTCGTGGTGTTGGAGACGGCACTGGCCGGACACCACATCACGAGGCCCCGGAGCCCGTTGCCGGTCGCCACGCTGCCCGTGATCAGAGACGAGGGGTCCGCGAAGATCCCGTCGTCGCCGTTGTCACTGGCGATCGAGGACTTCACGAGAGCGCCGTTCCCGACGATGATGCCGTAGGACGTGTTGTCGTGGGCCCGGACCTGCTCGACGATACTGCCGGTCCCGAAGAGGCTGACGCCGCTGTTGAAGTTGGTCACGGTTCCGTTTCGGACGGTGATCCCCTTGCGATAGGCGTTCGCGGTGACGCCGTCGCCCGTGCCGTTGCCTCTGAGCACGTACCCGCCGAGATCGATCGCGACGTCGTCGGCGTCGACGTACAGGCAGATACCGCTCCCGGTCAGATTCCTCGTCACCAGGTACGAGCCGGGCTCGTCGATGGTCTTGCACGACGTGATCGACTTGGGGGCGGCGCTCACCGCCCCGGCCAGCCCGAGCACGCCGATGGCCACCAGCACCCCTTGCCCCAGCTTCTTGATCGCCTTCATGACGCCCTCCTTGTGGTGTGCGTGGGCCGGGGCGCTCCCCGGCCTTCACCGACCAGGCGTGAGAAGCGGGGGAACAGTGTTACCGGGCTGAACGGAGCCGGCGTCGCAGGCGCAGGCGGTCAGGAGGGAGTCGACGGCAACCGCCGGTCGCGCCTCCGCCCTCGATCCGGGCGGAGGTCGGACGATGACCGTCATGGATTCGTCGATCGCGCCACCGTCGCGTGCACTCAGGGCGCGACGTTCTGCGAGAAAACGCAGCCGGGGTTGTTCGTGATCACGTTGACATCGACGTTGTCGGTCACCACGTTGCCGATGGCGCTCGACGGACACGTCAGCTTGAGACCCCACTCGACGTTGTTGCTTGCCATCGAGTTCCTGACGGTCGACCCGGTCGAAACGAAGATGCCGTAGACCGTGTTGTCGTTCGCGCGGATCTGGTCGACGGTGGTGTCGCCCCCTGCCAGGATTCCCCCTGCGAAATCGGTGACGGTCCCGTTGCGGATGACGGCGCCCCTGCCCGCGGGGAGGACCCAGATGCCCTTGCCTGTCCCGTTGCCGCTGAGCACGTAGCCTCCGAGGTCGAGCGTGACGTTGGGCGCCGCCACGACGAGGCAATCACCGGTGGCGGTCAGGTTCTTCGTCACCAGATAGGACCCCGGCTCGTCGATCGTCTTGCACGAGCTGATCGACTTGGGGGCGGCGCTCACCGCCCCGGCCAGCCCGAGCACGGCGATGGCCACCAGCATTCCTTGCCCCAGCGTCTTGATCGTCTTCATGACGCCCTCCCTGTGGTGTGAGTGGTTCGCTTCGCCCGGCCGGGGCGCTCCCCGGCCTTCACTGACCAGGCGTGAGAAGCGGGGGAACAGTGTTACCGGCGGGCGCGTGCTAGTCTCCGGTCCCGTGGGAGCGATCGCGCCAGCGCCGGGCCGGCTGTTCGTGGGCCGTGAACGGGAGCTGGAGGAACTTTCGACGGCGCTGCTCGATGCCCGGGACGGCCGCGGGCGGCTCTTCCTCTTAGTAGGTGAGCCGGGCATCGGCAAGACGCGCCTGGCCGACGAGCTGGCGCAGCGGGCCGTCGCCGGCGGAGCCCGCGTGCTGTGGGGCCGCTGCTGGGAGAGCGGCGGCGCCCCGGCCTACTGGCCCTGGACCCAGGTGCTGCGCACCTACCTGCGCGAAACCCCGGCGGACGTCGCGATGGCGCAGATGGGACCGGGCGTCCGCGATTTCGCGCAGCTCAGTCCGTGGCTGCGCGAGCACCTCGGCGCTGCGAGCGGCGAAGGACCGGAGCCCGGGCGCTTCGGCGTGTTCGACTCGCTCACCAGCTTCCTGCAGGCGGCCGCCGCGGCCCAGCCGCTGGTGCTGATCCTCGACGACCTCCACGCGGCCGATGAGGCGTCGCTGCGCCTGCTCCAGTTCGTCGCGCGCGAGCTGCGCGGCGCGCCGCTCCTGGTCGTCGGCACCTATCGTGACGCCGATCTCCGTCGCGCGCCGTCATTGCTGCCGATCGTCGCCGACCTGGCGCGGGAGGGGCAGCGGCTCCCGCTGCGTGGATTGAGCTCCGCCGAGGTCGGCCGCTTCGTCACCAGCGTCGCCGCCTCGCCACGCGACGACCTGGTCGCCGCCATCCACAAGGCGACCGGCGGCAACCCCTTCTTCGTCACCGAGGTGGTGCGACTGTGGGTCACCGATGTCGCCCAGCGACAGATCGACCCCGAGAGCGCGGCGTTCCAGGTGCCCGACGAGGTGCGCGACGCGATTCGCCGCCGCCTCGCGCCCCTGTCGAGCGACGCCTCCACCATGTTGTCGCTGGCCGCGGTCGTCGGCCGGGAGTTCGACGCCACGCTGGTCGAGCGCGTCGCCAACCTCGGCGTCGCGGCCGGCGATGCGCTCGCCGAGGCGGAGGATGCGGGATTGATCCAGGGCATCGCGCGCGAGGGCCGGTATGCCTTCGCGCATGCGCTCGTCCGTCAAACGCTCTACGGCGACCTCCGACCGAGCCGTCGGGTCGCGTTGCACCGCAACGTCGCCGAAGCGTTGGAGTCGCAGTCTCGCGACGACCCGGAGCCGCACCTGGCGGACCTCGCGCATCACTACTATCACGCCGCCGCCGCCGGCGTGGCCGACCAGGCGGTGCTCTACACCACCCGCGCCGCGGAGCAGGCCGTGCGGCAGCTCGCCTACGAGGAAGCCGCGATGCAGTACGAGCGCGCGCTGCATGCGCTCCAGCTCGGACCCAGCCAGCCCGCGGACGTGGGACGGGCCGCGCTGGTGCGCGCCGAGCTGCTCCTGGCGCTCGGCGACGCGCAGCGCTCGAGCGGCACCCAGGCGCTGTGGCGGCCAACCTACCGGCGGGCCGCGGCCGCCGCGCGCGCCGCCCTCGGGACGTCGCACGCCGGAGCAGCGGCGCGCCTGCTCACCCGGGCTGCCCTCGCCGTCGGGCGCTCGAGCGAGACCGGGAACGTCGACGAGGAGCTGCTCGGTCTCGTGCAGGAAGCGCTCGCGGCGCTGGGCGACGGCGACCCGGTCTCGCGCGCGCGCCTGCTCGCGCGGTACTCCATGGCCCTGTACTTCTCGCCCGACTCGGTGGGCGGCGAGGCGCTCAGCCGCGAGGCGCTCGCTCTCGCCCAGGAGACCGGCGACGCCCCCACCGTCGTCCGGTGTCTGGTGGCGCTCCACTTCGCGCTCTGGCGGCCGGATCATCTCGACGAGCGCGAGCGGGTGGCGGCGCAGCTCGTGCAGCTCGCCGAGCAGGCGCGCGAGCACGAGATGGCGATCGAGGGGCACCTGTGGTTCCTCGTCGACGAGCTCGAGCGTGGCGACGGCGTGGCGGCCGCGCGCGAGATGGACGCCGTCGCGCGGGCGGCGAGCGCGCTCCGTCATCCGCTCTACCGCTGGCACGCCGAGCTGCATCGTGCGATGCGTGCGCTCGCGGAAGGCCGCGTGGACGACGCCGAGCAGATCAGCGGCGCCGCGCTCCAGTTCGGCGAGCGCGCCGGCCTTCAGAACCCGCGCCAGGCGTTCGGCGTGCAGACGTTCTGGATCCGCCGGGAGCAGGGCCGGCTCGCCGAGCTGGAGGAGCAGCTCCAGACGCTGGCCGAGCGGTTCCGGATCCCGATCTGGCGATGCGGGCTCGCGTTGCTCCACGCGGAGACGGGACGCGTGGACGAGGCCCGCCGTGCGCTCGGCCCGCTGGTCGAGAACGACATCGCGGCCCTGCGCGTCGACGGGAACTGGCTGCCGGGCATGGCCACGCTCGCGCAGGCCTGCGCCGAGGTCGGCGATCGCGAGCGCGGGCGTCGCATCTACGACCGGCTGCTCCCGTACGCGGACCGCGTGGTCGTCATCGCGCAAGCGCACGTGTGTCTCGGCCCGGTCGCGTACTTCCTCGGCCTGCTCGCCGCCCTCGACGAGCGCTGGGACGACGCCGTGGCCCACTTCGAGGCGGCGCGTGCGCATCGGCCAGGCGCTCGACGCGACGCTGCTCGTGGCGTACGCCCGGTGCGGGCTCGCGTCGGCCCTGCACGTCCACGCGCCGGGCTCGGCGCGGACCACGGCGGCCGTGGCGCGCGGCTGCGCACGCGGTCCAGAAGCTCGGACTGGCGCGCCTCTCGGCGCAGGCCGCGCGACTCCGGCCGTCGAACGTCAGCGATCCGTCGCCCGCGCCGCGGGTCGCAGCCGCGTCGTCGCCCGCGATCTTCCGCAACGACGGCGACTACTGGACCATCGCCTTCGAGGGCACGGAGTCGCGGCTCCAGCACAGCCGTGGGCTGTCGTACCTGGCCGAGCTCTTGCGCCACCCCGATCGCGAGCTCCGTGCGCTCGACCTCCCCGCCAGGTTTCGTGCCGATGCCGGCGCCGGTGCGGACGCCGGCGGCGATGCGGGGGCGGTCCTCGACGACACGGCGAAGGCCGCCTATCGCGAGCGCCTGGAGGAGCTCCGCGCCGAGATCGAGGACGCGACGGCGCTCAACGATCTACGCCGGGCCGAGCGGGCGGGTGAAGAGATGGACCTGCTGACGCGCGAGCTGGCCGCCGCGGTCGGGCTCGGCCAGCGGGATCGACGCGCCCATTCGAACGCCGAGCGCGCGCGCGTCGCCGTCACGAAGGCGGTGAGCCTGGCGCTGAAGACGATCGCCGAGACCAACCCGGCGCTGCGGCGCTACCTCGCGGGAACGATCAAGACCGGGCACTTCTGCTCGTACACGCCGGACTCGCGCTTTCCGGTCGCGTGGACGCTCTCGTGAAGGGCTTCCTGTTCACCGAGCTGCTCGATTTCGCCGACCGCGAGCTCGGTCCGAAGGCGGTGGCACGATTGCGCACGGCGGGCGGAGAGCTCGCGGCTCGAACGCTACCAGCCGGGCGGCAACTACGATCACCGCGAGCTCCTCGATCTGGTCGACCGGCTGGCGGGGTCGGCGGGGACGACGCAAGCCGATCTCCTCCGCCGCTTCGGCCGGACGCTGTTCCGGCACTTCACGGCGATGTACCCGGCGTTCCTCGCCGATGCGGAGTCCGCGCTGACGTTCCTCGCCAACATCGAGACCTACGTGCACGCCGAGCTGCAGGAGCTCTATCCCGACGCCCAGTTCCCGGTCTTCGACTGCGAGTGGCTGGGCGACGGGCGCCTGCGCATGGTCTACCGCTCGCGGCGCCGGCTGGCCGACCTGGCCGAGGGGCTGATCGAGGGCTGCATCGCGCACTTCGACGAAGAGATCACGGTGCAACGCGAGGATCTCCCCGGCGACGACGGGCAGGTCGTGCGCTTCGAGCTCGTGGCCACGCCGCCGCCCGGCGTGGACTGACTCGCCCGCCCTCGCCTCCCTCACCCGTCCGGTAACACTGTTCCCCCGTTTCTCACGCCTGGTCCGTGAAAGGACCTGACGGCCTCGAGAGTCGTCACGGGAAAAAGGGGGACACAGCCATGAAACGAAGTGCAACGGGAGTCCTGCTCGCGATGCTGGTGGGACTGGGAGGCGCCGGCCTGGCCACGGCAGGTGCGGTGACGAAGATCGGAACGGTCCCGTGTGGCAGCGGCTTCCCAGCTGTCTGCGCGGTGGACAGCTACGAGGTCCGGTGCACCCAGAAGGCGCAGCGCCTGGCGATCCGGCTCGAGGCGGACTCGCACCTGGATATGACTGCCGTGATCACCTCGCCGGCCTCCATGGCCGGGACTGGCCGTCGTGCGCACACCTGGGGAGGGGACACCGAGGAGACGCGAATCTTCCATGCCCCGTCGTCGATCGGGTCCCTCATGAAAGCGCTCGTGGTCGTGGGGCCCGGCATCATCGAGGGCGCGCACCCGTATCAGATCACCGCCAGCTGCTACTCGTACACGGGGACCCCGGAGAACGATCCCGACGACGGCGTCGCGAATCTGGACGACGACCCCGATCCGGACGACCCGGAGGACAACCCGACCCCGGAATCGATCGAAGCGCTACAAGGGCACCGCCATCACTGAACTGCAGGATCAATAGGAAAGGAGCACGTCATGACCACGATGCTCAAGCTCGCAATGGTCGCCACCCTGCTGCTGGCAGCGGGGTCGGGCGCCGCCCCGGCGGGCGCCAACGAAGTGATCGTTCCCGAAGTTGTCTCGTTCGCGGGGGACGGTCCGGGACCAGACGCTGGACATCTTCCACGTGCGGTGCACCCAGATGTCGAACCTCATGTGCGTCGCCCTGGTCAACGAGGATTACGATCGGGTCCTCTACAGCACCGCGGTGGTGTCCTCGCCCGCTGGGCTCGCCGGCGACGCCTGGGGAGAACCGGTGCGGCCGCGAGACTTCCGCGTCCACTGCTTCGAGACTCAGGGCAGCCGGAAGTACCGGATGGAAGGGTACGTCGTGACCGGGATCGAGCTGGGGCGTCTGGACACCCGTCCACTACGCGCTGCACGCGCAGTGCTGGTCCGGGAGCCCGAGCACCGGCTACACGACCCGCGGCACGTCGGTCACGACGACGCAGGACAAGTAGCCGAGCGCCGTGCCGCTCACCCGGCCGCGCGGCCGGGTGAGCGGCCCGACACTGGCTCTACGGCTTGATCCGCAGATCCTCGTAGGACGGGAACGGCGAGTTGTGGATCCAGGTGATCGTGTGCTCGGTCACCTTTGGGCCCACGCCCATCAGCGCGCGGAAGTCCATGATCGGCGCGAACATGACGCGGTCGATCGTGAGCTGCTGGATCTTGTACAGCAGCGCCTCCCGCTTCTTGACGTCGCGCTCACGCGCCTGCTGGAGGAACAGCGCGTCGAGGTCCGGATAGCCGCCGTACGCGTAGGCGCCCTTCGAGTACATGAACTCCTGCACGCGGCTCGCCGCGTTGCCGGAATTCCCGACCCCGGTGATGAACAGGCCGCGGAGCTTCTTCTCGCGCCAGTTGGCGTAGAAGGTCGCGCGCTCGACGATGCGCATCCTCACGCGGATGCCGACCGCGTTCAGGTAGTTCACGACCGCCTCTCCGGTGGTGAAGAAGGGCGGGATCGGCACCAGATCGCCCGCGTCGAGCCCGTTCGGATAGCCGGCTTCCGCCAGCAGCTGCTTGGCGCGCTGCGGATCGTAGGCCGGCGGCTCCGTCTGGAGCGCGAACTCCATCACGCGCGGCACGATCACGCCCGCGGGCGGACAGAAGCCGAGGCACGCAGCCTCGTTGATCGCCTTCCGGTTCAGCGCGAGGTTGACGGCCAGTCGCAGCCGCTTGTCGTGCCACGGGGACTTCGGATCCCACTGCTCGGCGAACTCGAGCCAGGTGATCGACGCGTGCTTGCTCGGCACGATCTTCAGGCGCGGATCCTTCATGATCTGCTCGGCTTCCGGCCCGTCGAGCGCGAACGCGATGTCCGCTTCGCCCGTCTTCAGCACGGCGGCGCGCGTCACGCCGTCGGGAATCCCCCGCATGACGAGGCGCTTGACGTGCGGCACGTGCCGCCAGTACGCCGGGAATGCTTCCAGCACCACCTCGACCCCGGGCTTCTGGCTCACGAACTTGTAGGGCCCCGCGCCGATCGGATGCTTCGTGAAGCCCTCGTCGCCGACCTGCGTCAGGTACTTCTTCGGCACGACGAGACCCGCCGCCGTGGCCGTCGTCCCGTAGTAGGTCATGAAGTCGGGCCACGGCTCCTTCAGAACGAAGCGCACCGTGAGCGGGTCGACGATCTCCACGCGCTGGACGCGCGCCTTCAGCTCGGCCGCCGCGCTGCCCCGATACCGATCGAAGCTGAACTTCACGTCCTCCGCCGATCAGCGGATCGCCGTTGTGGAACGTGAGGCCGCGACGCAGCTTGAACTCGTACGTGAGGCCGTCGGAGCTCTCGCTCCACGATTCCGCCAGGCTCGGCGCCATCCTCTGGCCGGGCAGCGGACGCACGAGCGCGTCGTGGAGCGCGTAGAGGATCCCGAACGGCGTGATCTGCGGCGGCGCCGTCGATGGATCGAGCCACGCGGGCGCGATCGTCACGTGCCACGCCATGACCGCTTCACCGGAGGGCGTCTGCGCGCCGGCACGGCCCACCGTGGTCGCGAACAACAGGGCGAAGGTGACGAGCGGGACGAGAGTCGAGCGAAGACTGGTACGCATCGGCCGTCTCCTCTCAGCGCGTGGAACGCTTGGGTCGGTCACTCCGCGGGCACGAGCTCGCCGTGCAGAGGTTCCACGCGACGCGCGGTGATCCCGAAGTTGCTGGGCGCGGGCGCCGGCGTCCACGTGGCGGCGAGCGTGCGCGCGTCACGCCGCGTGATCGTCAGCACCGACTTGTTCGGCAAGGCCACGTTCAGCGCGCCGGCGTTCACGGTGGCCTCGTACACGCCGCCGCCGCGGCTCGAGCCGCTCGTCACCCACGTGTAGAGCACGCTGAGGCCGGGCTTGCCGACGTCGACGACGGCGAACGAGACGATGCTCTCGCCGAGGAGCCCGTACCACAGCCCGCCGGGGACCGCGTCCGTGCCGGCCGTCACGCGCACCTGCGGCGGGACCGCCGGCAGCAGCGAGCGCGCGACGGCCCAGCCGCCGCCGGCGGCGCACTCGAACCGCCCGGCGGTCACCGCCTCCGCCGTCAGGAAATCCTCGAGGCAGCGCCCGTAGCGCAGCGCGAAGTTGCCGCCCGTCCCGCCGCCGTGCCCCTTGAGCCCCGCGGATTCGTCGAGGAGCAGGTACGGGCGTCCGCGCGCGGCCAGGATCGGCGCCGCGGTGCGGCCGCGCTCGACGTTGCCGAACAGCTCATCGTTGCCCGGGAAGATGACCGCGAGTCGCTCGACTTTCGCCCGGCGCAAGCGTTCGTCGGTGGGCGCTTGCGTCCGCGAGTTGCCCACCGTGGCCTCCATGCCTGGAGCGAAGGCCACGCTCGCGAACAGCTCGGCGGACGCCGCGACCTCGAGCGCCACCCGTCCGCCAAACGATTGACCGGCGAGCACGACGCGGCGATAGCCGCGCGCGCGTTGCGCCTTGATCTCTTCCTCGGTGCGCTCCTCTCCGCGCCGGTACGAATCCGCGCCTTCGCCGAGGTTGTGACGATTGATCTTGAGGACGTCCCAGCCGTTCGCCTGCAGGAGCCGCAGCGCGAGCGCGGGCGGCGCCGTGTGCTGCACCACCGTGCCCATGATCCCGTGATTCCAGATCACGATGCCGCGCGCCTTCTCGGGTCCATGCGCCTTCATGTCGCAGAAGCCGTGCTCGAGCCAGTAGAGTCTCGAGCCCGGCTCCTGTCCACAGCGCAAGGGATCCGAGGCCATCGTCAGCTCCCACGCGTCCGCGCCCGCCTGGGCGCGCGCCTCCGCGTACGAGCGCGCCACCACGATCGAATCCCTCACGATGGGCAGGCAGGGCGCGGTGATGTTCCGCTTCGGCGCCTCGCGCGTGCACGCGGCGAACGCGGCGTACGGCGACGACGCGCTCCAGCCGCAGGCGGCCGGCCCCGTCGGGGCCCTCCTGGGTGACGTAGAGATGCCCGAGCACGAGCTGCGCGGCCGGGTCGGCGAGCATGCGCTTGTGGAGAAATTCGCGGCACGACTTGCCGATCGCGAGCTCGGTGGTGAGGTCGGCGGAGGCGACGCTCGCGCACGCGATCCATGGCGCGAGAACGGCGAGCCAGCCGATGATCGTGCGATCGAGTCCGCGCCGCACGGCGCGCAGGATGACACACCGCGCGCGCTTGCGGCTCAACTTTCGCCCGGGATCGGCCGATAACCGAACGAGGCGAAATGACCAACGAGACGCTCGGCGCCGAAGACTGTCTCTTCGTCTCGCTCGACGTGGACGAGGTCCTCCGCGCCGTCAGCGCGGGCGCCCGGGAGATCGCCGACTCCGCGGTCGTTGCGCTCTGGACGGCCGACGAGGCGCCGCTCGCCGAGGGCGTGGTGCGCGAGGTGGCGCGGACCCGCCGGCCCATCCACACCCCCGGGATGCACGCCATTCCGATCCTGTACCAGGACGCGGTCCTGGGTGTCCTCACCTGCCGCGGCGACGACTCCGAGGCCCTGGCGCCCTTCCTGGAGCAGGCGGCGATCGCCCTGCGGAACGCGACGCTCTTCGAGGACAGCCGGCGCCGCGACCGGGAGACCACGGCGTCGTACGAGCTGGCGCGCCGGCTCTCCACGCGCCTCAGCCTCGAGCAGATCCTCGACGCCGTCGTCGACGGGGTGATGGAAGCCCTCGCGTGCGACGGCGCGGCCTCCTACCGCTGGGACGAGGCCAGAGGTGGCCTCGTCTACGTGCGCGGACGCAACCACGACGAAGCGATGATCACGCAGCTCGTCTTGCGGCCGGGTCAGGGCGTCGCGGGGCGCGTCTACGCGGAGCGGCGCGCCGTCTGGACCCGCGATCGCGCCAACGACACGAGCGTGCGGTACACGGAGGACGTCACGCGACTCTTCGCGCAGTCCGCCCGGTTCCGCGGCTACCTCGCCGTCCCCATCCTCTTTCGCGACGAGGTCGTCGGCGTCCTCGGCGCGCACTATCACGAGGCGCACGAGTTCACGGCGCGCGAAGTGGACGTCATGTCGAACCTCGCGACGCTGGCGGCGACGGCGATCGAGAACGCCCGGCTCTACGACGAGAGCGAGGTGCGCCGGCACGCCGCCGAGGCGCTCGCCGAGGTGACGCGCGGGCTCACCCAATCCCTCGAGCCGGACCTCGTGAACCGCCAGGTCCTGGCCAGCATCAACACGCTCCTGGGAACGAGCTACGCGTCGCTCGTCCGCATCGATCGCGTGTCGGGGGATCAGACGGTCGTGGCGCTGTCGAGCGACAGCCGCGCGACGGTGAGCACCGGGTTCGTGTATCCCCGGCATACCGGCGTGGTGGGCCGCGCCGTGGCCGAGCGGCGCCCGGTCTTCAGCCCGAATGCGCTCCGGGATCCACGGATTGCGTTGACGCCGGAGCAGCGGGAGCTGATCGCGCGGGCCACGCGCAAGGCCATGCTCGCGGTTCCTCTCATCCTGAAGGACGAGGTCATCGGCGGTCTGCTGGTCGCGGACCGCGAGGGCCGGGTGTTCGACGACGACGAGGTGCGCCTGGCCCAGCGCTTTGCGGACCAGGCCGCGCTGGCCTTGCACAACGCGGAGATTCTGAAGGAGCTGACGGTCCGGCAAGAGCGCCTGGAAGCCCTCCTCGAGGCCAGCCGGCAGCTCTCCCGCATCCAGTCGGTCGAGGTGCTGCTGGACGCGCTGGCGGAGGGATGCGGGCGCCTGATCGGCGCCGACTCCGTGGGATTCCGGCTGATCGAAGGCGACAAGATGGTGCTCCTCGGCGCCTGGGGCGATGTCGCGCGCGTGAAGGTGCGGTCGACCATCGGCATCACCGAGGCGTTGTCGGGCACGGTCGCGTCCACGGGCGAGCCCCTCAACGTCTCGGATGCGATGGACACCCTGCTCCCCGTGCACCGCGAGACCCTGGAGCGAATCCCCTGTCGCGCGTGGCTCGGCGTGCCGGTCACGCTGGGTGACCGGGTCGTGGGCGTCCTCGGCAACCGGACGCACCGGCCCGAAGGATTTTCCGAGGAAGACGTGAGCATCGCGGCCGCGTTCGCGTCCCAGGCCGCGATCGCCCTGGAGAACGCGCGTCTCTACGCGGACATCACGAGGACGAACGCGCATCTCGAGAAGCAGGCGACGATGCTCCAGGCGAGGAACGCGGAGCTCGACAGCTTCGCCTACGCCGTGTCGCACGATCTCCGGGCGCCGCTCGTCAGCCTGCAAGGGATGGCGGGGCTCCTCGCCGAGGAATACGGACCGGAGCTCGGCGCGCAAGGGCGCGCACTATCTCGCGCAGGATCGGCGCGACGGTCGAGCGGATGGAGCGCCTCGTGGGCGACGTGCTGAAGCTGTCGCGCAGCGGACGCAGCGAGCGCCTGCCCGACACGGTCGTGCTCGATGACGTCGTGGACGTCGTGCTGCTGGAGCTGGCCGAGCCGCTCAGGGCTCGTGGGGTGACGGTGACGCGCGGCGATCTCGGGACCGTCCACGCGGTCCGGACGGAGATGGATCAAATCTTCTCGAACCTGATCGGCAACGCCGTCAAGTACATGGGCGACACGGCGGCGCCGGCCGTCGAGATCGGCCGCGTCGACCGCGGCGAGTGGGTGGAGTTCTTCGTGCGCGACAACGGGATCGGGATCGATCCCGCGTATCACACGAAGATCTTCGAGACGTTCCAGCGGCTGCAAGACATCGAGGCCGAGGGCACGGGCGTGGGCCTGGCGATCGTCAAGAAGATCGTGCACGTCGCCGGCGGACGCCTCTGGGTGGAGTCCGCCGTCGGCCAGGGCTCGACGTTCTTCTTCACCTGGCCGTGCTAGGATGCGACCCCGCAACAGGATCGACGTCGTTCGACACGCGATCGGCCCACAAGGAGGAGACGACGATGATGAGACGGATCATCGCCGCGTTTGCCGTGCTCGCCATGACCACCGCCTGGGCCGAGGCCCAGGAGGTCAAGGTCGGCGTGAACCTGCCCTACACCGGCATCGGCGCCGAGTTCGCCCAGCTGGTGGACCGGGGGATGGAGCTCTACCTCAAGCTGAACGCCGACAAGGTGAAGCCCTACAAGATCACGCTCATCAAGCGTGACGTGAAGGATCCCGGCGGGGCCAACGCCAAGATCGCGGTCCAGGAGCTGCTCACCCAGGACAACGTCGACATCCTCGCCGGCTGGATCTACTCGCCGAACGCGATCGCGTCGGCCCCGATCGTGACCGCGGGCAAGAAGCTCGCCGTCATCATGAACGCGGGCACGGCGCACATCACCACCATGTCGCCGTACTACGTCCGCACGTCGTTCAGCATGTGGCATGCGGGCTACGCCCTCGGCGAGGCCACGGCCAAGACGTTGCACGCGAAGACGGCGGTGGTCGGCTACACCGACTTCCCGCCCGGCAAGGACAGCCTGGCCGCGTTCAAGAGGAGCTTCGAAGGCCAGGGCGGCAAGGTGATCGACGAGATCCCGATGGGCGGCGCGGGCGCGGTGCCGGACTTCACGCCGTTCTTCCAGCGCGTGAAGGACAAGAAGCCGGACGTGTTCTTCGTGTTCGTGCCGGCCGGCGACCACGCGGCGGCGGTGGTCAAGACCTACGCCGCGCTCGGCATGCGGGATGCCGGCATCAAGCTGATCGGCCCCGGCGACATCACGCAGGACACGAAGCTCCAGGCCATGGGCGCGGCGGCGGTCGGTCTCGTCACGATGCACCACTACCACGCCGATCTCGACAACCCCGAGAACAAGCGCTTCGTCGCGGCGTGGAAGGAAGCGTACGGCGCCACCGCGGTGCCCGACTTCATGGCCGTGGGCGGCTACGACGGCATGGCGGCGATCGTCCACGTGGTCCAGGCGCTCAAGGGCAAGATCGAGACGGAGAAGGCGCTCGAGGCGCTCAAGGGCTGGAAGTTCGCGAGCCCGCGGGGCCCGATCTCGATCGATCCCGTCACGCGCGACATCGTCATGAACGAGTACCTGTCCGAAGCGGTCATGAAGGACGGGCGCGTGTTCCAGAAGGTCATCGGCAAGATCGACGCGGTCAAGGACGCCTGCAAGGAGCAAAAGATCGGGCCCTGCGCGCCGAAGTGATCTTCGGCGTCGACGTCGCCAGCATGCTCCTCGGCGGCGTGGCCGCGGGCATGGTGCTGTTCATCGTGTCCGTCGGCCTCTCCATCACCATGGGGCTGATGGGCTTCGTCAACCTCGCGCACGGTGGCTTCGCCATGCTCGGGGGCTACGCGATCGCGCTGGCGATGAAGCACTGGGGCCTCGGGTTCGTGCCGGCGCTCGCGTTCGGGTTCGTGGTGACCGCGGCGGTGAGCGTCGCGTGCGAGCGCCTGCTCTACGCACGGCTCTACCGGGCGGCGGAGCTCGACCAGGTCCTCTTCACGATCGGGCTCGTGTTCGTCATGATCGCGTCCCTGACGCTCCGCTTCGGGCCCGAGAACCAGACGATCGCGCTCCCCCCGCTGCTCGGGGGCCAGATCGATCTCGGCATCGTCCAGTACCGCACCTACAGCGTCGTGCTCATCGTGACCGGGATCGTGATCGTGGTCGCGCTCTGGCTCGCCTTCGAGCGCACGCGGATCGGCGCGCAGATCCGCGCCGCCGTGGACAACCGGCGCATGGCGGAATCGCTCGGCATCGACATCGGCCGCCTCTTCACCATCACCTTCGCCTTCGGGAGCGGCATGGCCGCGCTCGGGGGCGGGCTCGGAGCCGAGTTCCTCGGCCTCGATCCGCAGTACGCGCTGAAGTACCTCGTCTACTTCCTGATCGTGGTCGCCGTGGGCGGGCCGGGGCGCGTGACCGGCGTGTTCGTCGCGGCGCTCCTGATCGGCGTGCTCGACTTCGTGCTCAAGAAGTATCTGCCCCAGGGCGGGACGCTGTTCATCTACGCGCTGACGATCCTGCTGCTCCTGTGGCGGCCCCAGGGTCTCGTCGGACGCAAGACGGCATGACCCATCCGGCGGCGCTCGCGCTCGCCGGGCGTCACCGGGTGCGCGTGTGGGAGCCGATCCCCTGGCTCGTGGCGATCGGGTTCTACTTCGCGTTCCCGAAGCATCTCGGGTTCGGCACCGAGGTCCTGGTCACCATCCTGTTCGCGGTCTCGCTCGATCTCGTCCTCGGGTATGCCGGCATCGTCACGCTCGGCCACGCCGCGTTCTTCGGCACCGGCGCCTACACGGTCGGCATGCTGGCGAAGCACGGCATCTGGAACGAGCCCATCACGAGCCTGCTCCTCGCGGCGGTGGTCGCGGCGGCCGTCGGTCTGGGCTCGGGGCTCGTGCTGCTCCGGACGCACGGCCTGACCCTCCTGATGCTCACGCTCTGCACGATGGCGCTGCTCGAGGAGGCGGCCAACCTCGCGCACGTGTACACCGGCGGCTTCGACGGCCTCGACAGCCTGTCCATCGCTCCGCTGTTCTCGGTGTTCGAGTTCAATCCGCTCTACCCGCGCACGCAGTACCTCTACGTCCTCGGCGTGCTCTTCCTGTGCTTCGCCTTCGTGCGGACGCTCGTGTATTCGCCGTTCGGCCAGAGCCTGACGGGCATCCGCGAGAACACGCTGCGCATGCACGCGGTGGGGGCGCCGGTGCGCGCGCGGCTCGTCGTCTGCTACACGCTCTCGGCGGCGATCGCGGGGATCGCGGGCGGCATCTGGGCGCAGGCCAACGCCTACGTCAACCTGGGCACGCTGGGCCTCGACCGCGCCGCCACGGTCCTGATCATCCTCGTGCTCGGCGGCTCCGGCCGTCTCTACGGCGCCTTCGTCGGCGCCATCGCCTACATGGTGCTCGCGCACTTCCTCTCGAAGGTGTATCCCACCGCCTGGCAGCTCGGACTGGGACTCCTGCTCGTCGCCATTGCGCTGTTCGCGAAGAACGGCATTCTCGGGATCGGCGAGTCGTTCTGGCGCAGGAGACCCGTGCGCGCGAGCGTCATGAGCGACGCGCTGCTCGAGACGCGCCGGCTCTCCCGGGACTTCGGAGCGCTCGCCGCCGTGCGCGACGTCGACTTCCGGCTCGACGCCGGGACGCGGCATGCCCTGATCGGCCCGAACGGCGCGGGCAAGACCACGTTCATCAATCTGCTGGCCGGGGCCGCTGCCACCCAGCCGCGGGGAGGTCCGCCTGAAGGGCCGCGACATCACCGGCGTCGTCCAGGCCGACCGGGTCAAGCTGGGCATCGCGCGGACATTCCAGATCAACCGGCTGTTCCGGGGGCTCTCGGTGCTCGAGAACGTCTACATCGCCGTCTCCGAGCGCATCGGCGCGGCCCCCGGGATGTTCCGGCCGGCCGGAACGCGCGCGGACGTGGTCGACGAATCGATGGCCCTGCTCGAGACGCTGAAGCTGACGGACGACGCCATCCGGCGCGTGTCCGAGCTTCCGTACGGACGGCAGCGCCTGGTCGAGCTCGCGATCGCGCTGGGGTTGAAGCCGGAGGTGCTGCTCCTCGACGAGCCCGCGGCCGGCGTGCCGAGCGCCGAGAGCCACATCATCCTCGATGCCGTCGACGCGCTGCCGGCCGGGATCGGCGTGCTCATCATCGATCACGACATGGATCTCGTGTTCCGCTTCGCGGAGCGGATCACGGTGATGGTGAACGGCAGCGTCTTCGCCAGCGGAAGCCCGCGGGAGATCGGGGCGGACCCCGACGTGCGCGCCGTCTATCTCGGCCAGGCGCGGCATGGCTGATGCGGCGCTCGAGCTCTCGCACGTCTCCGCGGGCTACGGCGAGACGGTCGTGCTCGAGGACGTGAGCCTGGTCCTGCCACCGGGCGAGAGCATCAGCGTGATCGGCAGGAACGGCGTCGGCAAGACGACGCTGCTGGCCACGGTGATGGGCCACACCACGCTGCACAAGGGCGAGCTGACGCTCCACGGCGCCCGCCTGAACCGTGTCCCTGTCTTTCGCCGCGCGCGCCGCGGCCTCGGGTGGGTCCCCCAGGAGCGCGAGATCTTCCCGTCGCTCAGCGTGCGCGAGAACCTCGAGATCGGCGCCCGCCCCGGGCCCTGGACCCTGAGCCGCGTCTTCGAGCTCTTTCCGCGTCTCGAGGCCCGGCTGTCGAACATGGGCAGCCAGCTCTCGGGCGGCGAGCAGCAGATGCTCTCGATCGCGCGCGCGCTCTTGACCAACCCCTCCGTGCTGCTGATGGACGAGCCGACCGAGGGGCTGGCACCGTTGCTCGTCGAGGCCCTCACGGAGGTCCTGTTGCGGCTGCGCGACGAGCGCGCCCTCTCGATCGTGCTCGTGGAGCAGAACAGCCGCGTCGCGCTCGCGTTCTCGCCACGCACGGTGATCATGGACAAGGGCCGGGTCGTCTACGACGGCGCGTCGGCGGCACTCCGCGCCGATCCCGAGCGCCTGGCGCAGCTCATCGGTGTCCCCGAGTGAGTCAGGGCGCCCGGCGCTCGCCCCTCAGGACGCCGGCGGCGGCAGCGTGATCGGGAACGGGACGTTCGGGTAGCGCTCGACCAGCTGCCGCCACACGCGGCGGCCGATCTCCTCCGCGCGCGTCACCACGTCCGCCTCGTCGATCGTCAGGACCGTGCGGTCCCGCATCAGCCACCGGCCGTCCACCATCACCGATTCGACGTCGCCGGCCTGGCCGTTGTGGATCCAGCTCGACACGATCCGCAGCGTCGGCACCAGGTGCGGGCGGCGCGCGTCGAGCACGATCAGGTCGGCCTTCTTGCCGACTTCCAGGCTGCCAACCTCGGCGCCGAGGCCGAGCGCGGTCGCGCCGTTCCGCGTCCCCCACTCCAGCACGTCTTCCGGCCAGGGACGCTCGCCGTCTTGCCGCGAGATGCGCTCGACGAACAGGCCCGTGCGCATCGCCTCCAGCATGTCGTGCGCCATGTTGTCGGTGCCCATCGCGATGGTGCAGCCGGCGGCGTCCAGCGCCTGGATCGGCGGCGCCGCCGCGCGGCGCGCGGCCATGGCCGCGTTGTGCGAGACCGACGCGCGACTGCGGCCGAGATGCGAGACCTCGCCCGGTGTCATGAACCGGCAGTGCGCGGCCACCAGGCGCGGCGACAGGAAATCGTGCTGGAAGAGGTACTCGGCCGGGCCGCACGCCGCGGACGTTCATGACCGATTCCACCTCCCAGTGACTCTGGTCGAGGTGGATCGTGGTGCCGACGTCACGCCGTTCCGCCAGCGCGCGCGCCGCGCGCAGCAGCTCCGGTGAGCACGCCTCCGGCGCGTGCGCCGCGACCACGCACGTGATGCGTCCCTTCTCGGCGCCGTGCCACGCCGAGATCACGTCGTCGACGCCGCGCAGCGTCTTCTCGGCCAGCGCCGGCGAGTAGACGAAGCGGTTCTCGGGAATGCCGGCCGGCTCCAGATCGCTACTGGTCTGCCCGAAGACGACGCGCAGGCCCGTCGCCGCCACCGGCCTCGCGTAGTCGGGCACGCGCGTGCCGATCTCCAGCATCGTCGTGTTGCCGCCGCGCAGGCACTCCAGCGCGCCGAGCATGGCCATGACCGTGAGCTCCTCGGCGCTGAGCATCGCCTGCACCGTCGTCGGAAATCGCAGCGTCGAGGGGAAGCCGAAGTCCTCCTGGATGCCGCGCGCCACCGTGAACCAGAGATGCGTGTGGCAATTCACGAGCCCGGGGAACACCGCCTTGCCGCGCCCGTCGATACGCTCGGCATCGGGATAGCGACGATCGAGCTCCTCGGTCGGGCCGACGGCGACGATGCGGTCGCCGTCGACGACGATCGCGGCGTCGTGGTGCACGGTGCGTGCGGGGTCGGAGGTGACGACGGTGGTGTTGCGAATCGCGATCGGCATGCGGATCTCCTTCGAGCTCGAAACCGACCATGTCTGAACCTGATATGCTGCTCTGATACCGTATGGCGATCAGGTCCTTGACTGTGGATCGCGTCGGACTTCCAGCGCCCATGAACGACCGGATCGGCGAGGTGGGAATCCGCAACGACTCGGACTCGGGTCGAGCGATCCGAGGCAGATCGACGCGTGTCGATCTTCGCCGAGGCGACGTGGCGCGATTCGTCGATCGACCTCTCCTCCTGCTTGCCGATCCACCGCGGCGTGTGCTGCACGACGCTGGCGGGGGTCACCGCGACCTGGGTGGGAAACAGATGGTTGCCGCGCGTCCAGCCGCTGGCGCGGAACACGTCGCCGGCCATGAACGGGCGGCGCTTACGGACGATCACCCACGACAGCATCACCGCGAGGATGAGGAGCGCCGCCGCCGCGTAGGCGCCCCACGTCCACGCATCGCGGGAGTCCATCGTGCCGGACACGTTAGCACGGCGATGCGGTGCCGTCGCGACCCCGCCCGCGGCACGGACGGGTCGTATACACTCACGGCGCGGCGTTCATGAGAACACTCATCCACGGCGGCGACGTCATCGCCTACCACGACCGCGGGCACCGCCTGCTGCGCGGTGGCAGCCTCGTCTACGACAACGACCGCGTCGTGTTCGTCGGGCGCACGTACACCGGGCCGGCGGACCAGCGGATCGACGCCACCGGCAAGCTCGTCATCCCCGGCCTCGTCAACCTGCACTGCCACGCGACGACCGAAGCCAGCGGCCGGCTCCTCGCCGACGCCGGCCGGCGCGACTTCTTCCACACCGGGTTCCTGAACTATCAGGCCGCGCCGCCCGGCATCGCGCCGATGGCCGCGCGCGAGAATCTCGACATCGGCAATCGCTTCGCGCTGGTCGAGCTGCTGCGGAACGGCTGCACGACGATCGTCGAGCTCGGCGCCATCAACGAGGCCACCGTCGCCTTCGCCGGCCGCATCGGCATCCGCGCGTACCTGACGCCGGGCTATCGGTCCGCGTCGTATCGTCTCGGGCCCGAAGGCCAGCTCACGTACGAATGGGACGAGGACGCCGGCGTGCGTGGCCTCGAGCGCGCGAAGTCGTTCATCCGCGCGCATCAGGGCGCGCACGACGGCCGGATCAACGGGATGCTCTATCCGCTCCAGGTCGACACCTGCAGCCCGGAGCTGTTCCGCGCCACGCGGAAAGCCGCCGACGAGCTGGGCGTGGGCATCCAGACGCACGTCGGCCAGAACGTCGTCGAGTTCCACGAGATGCTGCGCCGCCACGGCAAGACGCCGGTGGAGCTGCTGGACGACACGGGGCTGCTCGGGCCGCGCACGATCCTGGGGCACTGCCTGATGACGACCTCGCACCGGCTGGCCGCGCTCCCGGGCGGTCGCGATCTCGAGATCCTGGCGCGGAGCGGCGCCACCGTCGCGCACTGCCCGCTCGTGTTCGCGCGACGAGGTAACGCGCTCGAGTCCTTCCATCGCTACCGCGCGGCCGGGATCAACGTCGGGCTCGGCACCGACACCTACCCGCGCGATCTCATCAGCGAGATGCGGTGGGCCTCGATGCTGTGCAAGGTGATGGAGCACGACTTCACCGTCGCCACCGCCGCCGACGTGTTCAACGCCGCCACGCTCGCCGGCGCCCGCGCGCTCGGCCGCGACGATATCGGCCGCCTGGCGCCGGGCGCCAAGGCCGACATCGTCATTCTCGACATGCAGAAGCTTCGCATCGGGCCGTACCGCGATCCGATCAAGGCGCTCGTCAACTGCGGCACCGGCGACGACGTCGAGACCGTGATCGTGGATGGCCGCACCGTGGTCGAATCCGGCCGCGTCGTCGGCGTGGACGAGGCCGCGCTGCGCCGCGAGGCGCAACAGGAGGCCGAGCGCCTCTGGGCCACCGTTCCCGAGTGGCACTGGCAACGCCTCACCACCGAGCAGTTCTCACCGACCTCATTTCCAGCCCTGGAGAGCCGATCTCCAGTAGGAGGCAGAGATTCATGGCACGCATCCCGATCGCTCCGCCCGACATGAAAGACCAGCGCCCGCGCTACACGCTCGGCTGGCGCGTCGGCAACACGATCTACGTCGCCGGTCAGCTCCCGTACGACAAGGACGGCACCCTGATCGGCAAGGGCGACATCAAGGCGCAGACGCGCCGCGTGTTCGAGAACATCCAGAAGATCGTCGTTGCCGGTGGCGGGAAGATGGACGACGTCGTGAAGATCACGGTCTTCGTGACGGACGTGCGCTTTCGCGAGCCGTACGGGGAAGTGCGCTCCGAGTTCTTCGGTCCGAATCCGCCGGCCTGCACGCTGGTCCAGATCTCCAACCTGGCGATCCCCGACGCGCTGATCGAGATCGAGGCCGTCGCGGTCGTGGACTAGAGGGCGACCCCCGCGCTCCGCACTGCGCAGCGTCATCAGCCGCCGCGCACGTTCCTGATCGGTGCGGGCGCCGCCGCGGCGGCCCTGCGCGCCGCGCCGTTCGCGCACGCGCAGAAGCGCGGCGGGACGATCCGCATCGTCCCCATCGCCGACCTGAAGGTCCTCGATCCGATCTGGACCACGGCCTACGTCACGCGCGACCACGCGTACCTCGTCTACGACACGCTGTTCGCCAGCGACGCGAGCCTCCAGATCAAGCCGCAGATGGTCGACAAGTACACGGTCAGCAAGGACCACATGAAGTGGTCGTTCACGCTGCGCGACGGGCTCAAGTTCCACGACGGCCAGCCCGTCACCGCCGAGGACTGCGTCGTGTCGCTGCAGCGGTGGGGGCAGAAGGATTCGCTCGGCAAGCTCCTGATGGCGGCCACCGGCAAGCTCGCCGCGTCCGGACAAGAAGACCTTCACGCTCGAGCTGAAGGAGCCGTTCGGCGCCGTGCTCGACGCGCTCGGCAAGCCGTCGAGCAACGTGCCGTTCATCATGCCCGCGCGCCTCGCGGCCACCGATCGCCAACGAGCAGATCAAAGAGGTGATCGGCTCCGGGCCGTACAAGTTCGTCAAGGGCGAGTGGCAGCCCGGCAACCAGGTCGTGTACGAGCGCTTCGCCGACTACGTCCCGCGCAACGAGCCGCCGAGCGGCGCCGCCGGCGGCAAGCGCGGCCAACGTCGATCGCGTGATCGCGCGCTACATCCCCGACGCCGCGACCGCGTCGGCCGCGCTGGAAGCCGGCGAGGTGGACTGGTGGGACAACCCGCCCGTCGACTTCTCCACGCGGCTCGAGAAGAACCCGAACGTCACCGTGTTCGTGAAGAATCCCGGCGGCATCCAGGGGTGGGTGCGCCCCAACCACCTGTTCCCGCCGTTCAACAACAAGAAGGCGCGCCAGGCGCTGCTGGCACATGGTCGATCAGGAGATGTACCTGCAGGCGGTCATCGGCAATCCGAAGTACTACCGGACCTGCCCGAGCTACTTCATGTGCGGCCTGCCCACGGAGACGGCGGCGGGCGCGCCGGGCAAGCCGAACCTCGAGCGCGCGCGGCAGCTCATGAAGGAGAGCGGTTACGACGGCAAGCCGATCGTGCTGCTCGACGCCGTCGACAATCCGAGCCTCCACGGCTCCGCCCTCGTCACGCGCGAGCTCCTGTCCAAGATCGGCGTGAACGTCGATCTCCAGGCGCAGGACTGGGCGAGCGTGATCGCTCGCCGGGGCAAGAAGGACCCGCCGCAGGCCGGCGGCTGGAACCTCATGATGGCGACGTGGATCTCGCCCGACGTGATGACGCCCGCGGTGAACGCGGGTCTGTCGGGCGGGTGCGACAAGGCGTGGTTCGGCTGGTACTGCAGCGAGCAGATGGAATCGCTGCGCCGCGAATGGATCCGCGCCACCGACACCGGGAAGCGCAAGCAGATCGCGGACAAGGTGCAGACGCTCGCCTACGACGAGGTGCCGTACGTGCCGTGGGGCCAGTTCACGCAACCGACGGCGTACCGCAAGAACGTCAAGGGCGTGCTGACGTTCCCCGCGAGCCTCTACTGGAACGTGTCCGTGGAGTCGTGAGACGTGGGGGGCGCCGGGCGCCCCCCACCGTCGTCTCCTACTTGCAGGGCTTCTCCTGCTTGCACGCGCTGATGAGGAACGTGTGGCCGATGTCCCCACCGTCCCAGCCGGAGAAGGGCCAGTCCTTGACGATCTTGGGGTTCACCACCACTTCGATGTGCACGTCGAAGAGCGGCATGATCTCGAAGTTCTCGAACTTGTAGTTGCCGATCTTGCGCAGCTGGGCATCGTACGCCTTGGGATCGGAGATCTGCAGCAGCTCCTCCCACATCTTGTAGATCGTGTCGTCCTCGAACCAGTGCCCGACGCCCTTCCCGGCGTTGAAGAGCGCGATCTGCGGCTCCACCGCCTTCTTCGATGGGACCCCGCCCCTGATGTACCAGTTCGCTCGCCGCTCGCGGACCTTGGGCTGGACGACCGCCACCAGGTCGGCCTCTTCCAGCTCCAGCTCGATGCCCACCTCGCGCAGCTGCGTGACGACCGCCTCGATCACCTGGGGAAGCTCCGGCGCCCCGGCAAACGGAAACAGCCACGCCTTCGCCTTGAAGCCGTTGGGGTATCCGGCCTCGGCCAGGAGTTGTTTCGCTCGCTTCGGGTCGTAGCCGTACAGATCGGCGAAGCGCTTCGGCCACGAGGGATCCCAGCCCGGCAGGTCGGGATAGAAGCCCGCCACGTAGGTGGGGGTCGCCCGGCCCTTGTAGAGCACCTTGAGCAGCTCGTCGCGGTTGATGGCCTTGTTCATGGCCTGCCGGACCTTCTTGTTGGTCCACGGCACCTTCGGGTCGAGTCTCCCGGCGATCCCCCCGTATTCCGTGTAGCGCTTCGTGGCCTTGTCCTCGGTGCCGAAGTACAGGCCACCGAACGCGATGACGGTCTGTTGCGCCACCTGCTTGCTGCGGATGAGCTTGAACCCCTTGGCGACCGCCTCGTCGGTGAGGTCCCGGTTGATCTCGGTGACGTGACTTTCTCCCGCCAGCAGCTGCGCCAGGCGCGGCGGCTCCTCGACGTTCCACGTCATCTTGATCTCTTTCCAGTCCACCACACCCCACTTCCAGTGCGATGTCGGCGCACGCTCGTACAGGACGTAGCGGCCGAGCTGCCGCTCCTTGAAGATGTACGGCCCGGTGCCGGCGGGCCGCGTCTCGTACCCCATCTCCCCTTCTTTGTCCCACTGCGCCTTGCTGAACATGATCATGCTCGACGCGCTCGAGTAGTAGAACATCAGGTCGAGGCACACGACCTTGCAGTGCATGACGACGTCGTGGTCGTTGATCACCTCGATCCGCTGCACCGCGCACATGCCGTTCTTGTAGCCAACGATCGTCGGATCCTTGCGGCCCGGGTAGTTGGGGTCGCACCACACGCCGTGGTTGTGCACGACGTCCCTCGCCGTGAACTCGCCGTAGCCGTGGTGGAACGGCACGCCCTTCTGCAGCTTGATGCGCCAGGAGCGGCCGTCCTTGGCCATGTCGGCGCTCTTGGCGAGCCAGGGATTGTAGCCACCCGACGAGACGTCGACCTCGAACAGCCACTCGAACGCCGGATCGTGCTGGATGTTGTGATCCGGGGTGCCGTTGATCCAGGGGCGGATGTAGTCGCGATACGGATTGATGAGGCCCATCACCAGACGGTCCACCTTGGCCTTGCCGGTGGCGGGTTGGGCCTCGGCGTGCACACCTGTCAGCATCAGGACGAGCACCGGCAACACGAAGAGCAGTCGGCGGGGTCTCCAGAACCGGGTCCGCACCATGATCGTCCTCCTCGCTTACTCGAATCTGGAACGCTCGTAAGCCGGGATCCCGATATGGACGAAGGTCGGCGCGACGATCGGCCCGAACAGAAGCCATGTCAAGGGCCTTTCGTCACGCGGCGGGTGACCGCCGGCTGGGCGTAGGATGGCCGTCGTCGTGCTCCCGCTCATCCTTCGACGACTGGCGGCCACCATCCCCGTCATGGTGGTGGTGGCCCTGGTCGTCTTCGGGCTGCTGCGTCTCACGCCGGGCGATCCGGCGGCGGTCATCGCCGGGGACTACGCCAGCCCGGAAGACGTCGCCAAGATCCGCGCGCGCCTCGGCCTCGACCAGCCGTTGCACGTGCAGCTCGCGCTCTGGTTCGGCAACCTGCTGCGTGGCGACCTCGGCACGTCGATCTTCTCCGGGCTCCCCGTCACCACGCTCATCCAGCAGCGCGTCGAGCCGACGGTCGCGCTGGCCACGCTCACGATGGTGGTGGCGCTCACGATCGCGGTGCCGCTCGGCGTGCTGGCCGCCTGGAAGCAGGGCACGTGGATCGATCGCAGCGTGATGATCTTCGCGGTCTCCGGCTTCTCCATGCCGGTCTTCTGGCTGGGGTTCCTGCTCGTGTGGGTCTTCGCGGTGCAGCTCGGCTGGCTCCCCGTGCAGGGCTACTCACCGCTCTCGCGCGGACTCTGGCCCTTCCTGCGCCAGCTCATCCTGCCCGCGCTCACACTGGGCTTCGTGTACGTGGCGCTGATCACGCGCATGACGCGCGCGAGCATGCTGGCCGTGCTCCGCGAGGACTTCATCCGCACCGCCCACGCCAAGGGCTTGCCGCCGGCGGCCGTGCTCCTCCGGCACGCGCTCAAGAACGCGGGCCTGCCGGTGGTCACCATCATCGGCGTCGGCGTCGCGCTGCTGATCGGCGGCGTGGTGGTGACGGAGAGCGTGTTCGCGCTGCCCGGCATCGGCCGGCTCACGGTCGACGCCATCCTGCGCCGCGACTACCCGGTGATCCAGGCCGTGATCCTCCTCGTGTCCGGCGTCTACGTGCTGATCAACCTCGTCATCGACCTCCTGTACCTCGTGCTCGACCCGCGCATTCGATACTGACGATGGCCACCGCCGCCAGCGACGTCCTCGTCGACGCGCCGTCCGGCGCGCTCCCGCGTGCGCGTGTTCGCGCGACGCCACGTCACGCTCGTCGCCGGACTCGTCGTGCTGCTGCTCCTCGCGCTGAGCGCCGTCGCCGCTCCGCTGTGGACCTCGACCGATCCCCAGGCGATGCGCCCGAGCGTCCGTCTGAAGGCGCCCGCCGCCGAGCGCCCGTTCGGCACGGACCACTTCGGCCGCGACGTCTTCGCGCGCACGCTCTACGGCGGCCGGATCTCGCTGCGGGTCGGCGTCGTCGTCGCGGTGCTCGCGCTCACCATCGGCACCGCGATCGGACTGGTCAGCGGCTACTACCGGGCGCTCGACACGATCGTCATGCGCGTCGTCGACGGCCTCATGGCCATCCCGTCCATCCTGCTCGCGCTGGCGCTGATGGCCCTCGTGCGCGCCAGCGTGGAGACGGTGATCGCCGCGCTGGTGGTGCCGGAGATTCCGCGCGTGATCCGCGTCGTGCGCGCGCAGGTGCTGAGCCTGCGCGAGCACACCATGGTGGAGGGCGCGCGCGCCATCGGCGCCGGCATCCCGCGCGTGCTGCTCCGCTACATCCTGCCCGCGCTGGTGGCGCCGCTCATCGTGCAGGGCACGCACATCTGCGCGTCGGCCATCCTCGTGGAGTCGTACCTGTCGTTTCTCGGCGCCGGCACCCCGCCCCACATCCCGAGCTGGGGCAACATCATGGCCGAGGGCCGCGCCTACGTGCAGCTCGGCGTCTGGATCATCCTCTTCCCGGGCTCTTCCTCATGCTGACCGTGCTGTCGATCAACCTGATCGGTGACGGACTGCGCGATCTGCTGAAGGTGTGAGGCGCCACGGTGTCGCCGGCTTCTCGTCGGCCCGGATTTTTGGTACCCAGCGCGGAGTGCGCTATCGTGCATCTCGGTGTACAGTTCGAACCTCTCGCGGCGTGCGTTCCTCGTCGGCGCGAGCGCCGCCGGCGCGACGCTCGCCAGCCATCCCCGCCGCCCCGTCTCGGCACAGCCGCGCTTTGCCTCGACGCCGTTCACCCTGGGCGTAGCGTCCGGCCACCCGCTGCACGACGGCGTGGTGCTGTGGACGCGGCTCGCCCCGGACCCCCTCCATGGAGGGGGCATGTCCGCGGAGCCGGTCTCGGTCGAGTGGGACGTGGCGCACGACGAGCGATTCGAGCGTCTCGTGCAGAGCGGTCGCACGCAGGCGACGGCGCAGTGGGCGCACGCGGTGCACGTCGAGGTGCGCGGGCTCCAGCCCGACCGCTGGTACTGGTACCGCTTCCGGGTCGGCGACGCGGTCAGCCCCCTCGGCCGGACGCGCACCGCGCCCGCCGCGGCCGCGACGCCGGATCGGCTGCGCTTCGCGTTCGCCTCCTGCCAGAACTACGAGCAGGGCTACTTCACCGCGTACCGGCACATGGTGAAGGACGATCCGGATCTGATCGTCTACCTCGGCGACTACATCTACGAGTCGTCGTGGGGCCGCGACCACGTGCGCAAGCACGAGGGCCCCGAGCCCATCACGCTCGACGACTACCGCGCGCGCTACGCGCTCTACAAGACCGATCCCGATCTGCAGGCCGCGCACGCCGCGTGCCCGTGGCTCGTGACGTGGGACGACCACGAGGTGGAGAACGACTACGCCGACGATCGCTCGGAGAACCTCGACACGCGCGAGTGGTTCCTCGCGCGGCGCGCCGCCGCCTACCAGGCGTACTACGAGCACATGCCGCTCCGCCGCGGCGCGGTCCCGTTCGGCCCGCACATGCGGATCTTCACGCGCGTGAGCTTCGGCCGTCTCGCCGACTTCCACGTGCTCGACGATCGCCAGCACCGCTCGCACCAGGTCTGTCCTCGGCCCGGGCGGGGCGGGTCGGCCGTCGTGGAAGACTGCGCGGCGCGTCTCGATCCGGCGCTCACCATGCTCGGCGACGTCCAGGAGCGCTGGCTGATGGCGAACCTCGATCGCTCGCAGGCGCGCTGGAACGTGCTCGCGCAACAGACGCTGATGGCGCAGCTCGACCGCAAGATCGGCCCGGGCCAGAGCTTCTGGACCGACGGGTGGGACGGCTACCCGGCGGCGCGCCGCCGCCTCCTCGAGTTCTTCGCGCGCAGGAAGCCGGCGAATCCCCTCGTCATCGGCGGTGACGTCCATTCCTTCTGGGTCGCCGATCTCAAGCCGGACTTCGATGCGCCGTCGTCACCGACCGTGGCGACGGAGTTCGTGGGGACCTCGATCACCTCGCAGCTCGCCCGCTCGCAGGCGGAACAGGACATCATCCGGCTGGAGAACCCGCACATCACGTACGGGAACGTCACGCGGCGCGGGTACGTCCGCATGGAGCTCACGCCCGGGCGGGCCCGCGCGGAGCTGCGCGGGGTCGCCAGCGTGACCAGCCGCGAGGCCGGCGTCGATACGATGGCGACGTTCGTCGTGGAGGACGGCCGGCCCGGCGCTCAGCGCGACTGGTTGACATGGGGGTGCGAGACGCACCCCCAAGCCCCCTCGCTTCGCGGCCCGGCAAAGCCGTGCCGCTCCGCGACTGCCGTTACTCGGGAGGCGTCTCGCCGCGCGCCCAGAGCGTACGCGCCAGAACGCCGACGTGGCCCTCGACCACCGTCATCGCGTCGAGGATCACGTCCTCGCGGAAGCGGCGGCCCACGATCTGGATGCCCGACGGGAGCCCGTCGACGAGACCGACCGGGACCACCCCCGCGGGGAGCCCGAGGTAGTTGATGCCGTAGCTGTAGATGGCCGCGTCGAACAGGTCCTTGGTGTTCTCGTAGCTCTCCGCGTCGTAGTTCCACGGAAACGTCGGGCGCATCAGGAACGGCGTGAGCACGAGCGGGTACTGATCGAGGAAGACGCTCCACGCGCGCGTCATGCGCGTGCGCTCCGCGATGCCCAGCATGTAGCCCGCCGCGTCCACGGCGTTCGCCATCCGCTCGTACCAGTCGAAGATCGTCTGGATCGTCGGGCTGCCGTGCTGGCGCCCGAGCGGGAACAGCATCACCTTCATCTCCGCCACCGCCACCTCGAACCACGCGCGCGCCGGCTCGGTGATCGGCGGCGGCTCGACCTCCTCCACCGCGTAGCCGGCGGCGGCGAGCCACCCCGCCACGCGCTCGAGCGCGCGCGTGATGTCGGGATGGATCGGATAGCCGTGCGCGTTCTTCGTGAACGCGACGCGGATGGGCGCCGGCAGCGGCTCGCCGTCGAAGGGCGCGGGCACCCACCACGGATCGCGGGCGTCGCGCTCGGCCATCACGCGCGTGGCGAGTCGGACGTCGCGCACTTCCCGGCAGATGGCGCCCTGCACCGACATGAGCTGCGCGAGCAGGCCGCGCTCCGCGGTGGCCGACGGATTGTAGGCGGCGATGCGCCCGGGCGTCGGCTTCACGGTCGCCACGCCGCACGCGGAGGCGGGGAAGCGCAGCGAGCCGCCGATGTCGTTGCCGTGGTGAATCGGACCGAAGCCGGCGGCGGCCGCCGCGCCGGCGCCGCCGGACGATCCGCCGGGCGAGGCGTCCGGATGCCACGGGTTCCGCGTGCGGCCGTGCAGCGGATTGTCCGTGGTGGCGCGCATCGACAGCTCGGGCGTGTTCGTGCGCCCGACGATGATGGCGCCGGCGCGCCTGAGATTGCGGACGAGCGGCGCGTCGTCCGGCGCGATCAGCGTCGCGTGCGCGACCAGGCCGTTGGGCGTCGGCTTGCCGGCCTGATCGACGTTCTCCTTGATCGTGACCGGCACGCCGTGGAGCGGGCCGCGGATGCGTCCGGCCATCAGATCGTCGTCGGCCCGGCGCGCCTCGGCCAGCGCTTCCTCGGTGTCGTCGAAGACGATCGCGTTGAGCGTGCCGTTCAGCGCCCGGATGCGTGACGTGACCGACGCCATGACCTCGCGACACGAGAAGGCCTTCTGGCGAATGCCGTCCGCGAGCTCGACCGCGCTGCGTTGCCAGAGATCGTCTGCCATGAGCGTCCTCCTCCTCGTGCGCGGGTCCTGGATACCGCGCGGCCGCGGGCGCGTCAACGGCTCTGATAGAGTCCCGGCATGAGGCTCTCCTCCGCCGAGCATGCCGTGCCGGGATGGGCCGAGGCCGTCGAGGCGTACTACGAGCACGGGTGGACCGATGGGCTGCCGGTGGTCCCCGCCACGGAAGACACCGTCCGGCGGTTCCTCGACGCCGCCGGCCTCGCGCCCGACGCCGTCGTGCTCACCGAGCCCGTGCGGCGACGCGTGATCACGGCGGAAAAGCTCGCGATCAACGCGGTGCTCGCGGGATGCCGGCCGGAGTACATGCCGGTCCTGCTCGCGGCGCTCGACGCGATGGCCGCGCCCGAGTTCACGCTGCACGGCTCGATCACGAGCACGGGCGGCGCGGCGACGCTGCTCGTCGTCAACGGCCCGATCCGTCACGCGATCGGCCTCAACGCCGGCTCGAACGTCTTCGGTCCGGGCTGGCGTGCCAACGCCACCCTCGGCCGCGCGATCCGCCTCGTCACGCTCAACTGCCTCGGCGCCCTTCCCGGCGTGCTCGACCGCTCGACGCAGGGTCATCCGGGCAAGTACACGTTCTGCATCGCCGAGCACGAAGAAGAGAGCCCGTGGGAGCCGCTCCACGTCGAGCGCGGCTTCCCGCGCGACGCCAGCACCGTGACGGTGTTCGCGGCGGAGGGCCCGCACAACGCGCTCACGCACTACGGCCTGACCGCGGACGCCATCCTCGTGACCATCGCCGACACGATGGCCTGCCTCGGAAGCTTCAGTGCCGGCCAGTCGTTCGTCGTGCTCGCCCCGGAGCACGTCGCCATCCTCGCGCGCGACGGGTGGACGAAGCCGCGCATCAGGGAGGCGCTCTACGCGCGGGCGCGGCGCACGCGTGCCGACCTCAAGCGCGGCGGGAAGGTGCCCGGCGCCATCGAGCCCGGGGACGAGACGACGTGGGTGCATCGCGGCACCGGGCCGGACGACATCCATCTCGTGGTCGCGGGCGGTGGGCCGGGCGGGCACTCCGCGTTCATCCCCTCGTGGAGCCGCGCGCGCAACTCGTTGAGCGTGACAAGAATCGTTGGGAGGTGAAGCCATGACCATCAAGATCCTGGATCCCACGGTGCCGCCCACGCGCGCGGACGCGAGCCTCGCCAAGCGCGTGACGGGCCTCGACGGCAAGGTCCTGGGGCTGCTCCACAACGGCAAGGTCAATGGCGATCACCTGCTCCAGCTCGTGCGCGAGGAGCTGGGCGCGCGCTACGACCTGCGCGACGTGGTCGTGATGACCAAGCGCGGGGCCAGCATCGTCGCGGACGATGCGACGCTCGAGGCGCTCGCGTCACGCTGCGACGTCGTGATGACCGCGATCGGCGACTGAGGGTCCTGCTCCACGTGCAGTCTGCACGACGGGATCGAGCTGGAGCGGCGAGGTGTTCCGACCGCGGTGATCTGCACGGACCAGTTCGTGGCGAGTGCCCAGGCGCAAGCCGAGATCTGTGGCAACCCGGACTATCCGTTCGTCGTGGTCGGGCACCCGATCGGCAGTCTGACCACGGCCGAGCTGCGCGGGCGCGCGAGAGCGGCCGTCGATCAGGTCATCGCCATCCTCACGCGGGAGGCGTGATCCCCACCCTGTTCTGATCTCGCCGGTGCGCGGGACGACGCACGGTACGATGAGGTCATGACCTCCGACGTGACGACCGCTCCGCTCGCCGATCGGCTGCGACGGGTCACGCATGGCCTGCCGTCAGCGGGCGTGACGCTCGCCGAGCTCCGCGACCTCGTGGGCGAAGACGGGCTCATGCTGCTCACCGCGTTCCTCACGCTCGTGTTCATGGTGCCCGTCTCCATCCCGGGCGTGAGCACCGTGTTCGGCGCCGGCATCCTGCTGATCGGTGTCAGTCGCCTGTTCGGGCAGCGGCTGTGGCTGCCGGCGTCGATCGCCCGGCGCCTCGTGTCGAGCGAGAAAGTCCGCGCCGCGTTCGACCGCGGCCTCGTGTGGTTCCAGCGGCTCGAGCGCGTGAGCCGGCCGCACCGGATGCCCTGGCTGACGGGGAGCGGCATGGTCGGCGTCGTGAACGACCTGGGGCTCGTCCTCGGCGCGGTCCTGCTCATGATGCCGTTCGGGTTGATCCCCCTGAGCAACACGCTGCCGGCGATCGCGCTCCTGTTCCTGGCCATCGGGACGCTGCAGCGCGACGGCGTGAGCATCCTGCTCGGGCACGTGATGAACGTCGTCACCATGGCGTACTTCGCCCTCCTCATCGGGGGCGGCGGCGTGCTCCTCCAGCAGGTGCTACAACATTTCTGGCCGCGCTAGCTACCAGGGGCTTGTCGGTGAAATCGGCAGTCGCGGAGCGGCACGGCTCCGCCGGGCTGCGGAGCGCGGGGGGCTTGGGGGGTGCGTCTCGCACCCCCCATGTCACCAATCTGCTAGGCTTCCGGCCATGACCATCGACCCAGCACTGCTCGAGTCGCTCACCTGGCGTTCCATCGGTCCCTTCCGCGGCGGCCGCTCCGTGGCCGTCACCGGCCATCCGACCGACGCGATGACGTTCTATTTCGGCGCCTGCGCCGGCGGCGTGTGGAAGACGACGGATGGCGGCACCTACTGGGAGAACGTCTCCGACGGCTTCTTCCAGACCGCCGCGGTCGGCGCGATCGACGTCGCCCCGTCCGACGGCAACGTCGTGTACGCCGGCACCGGCGAAGCGTGCATCCGCGGGAACGTGTCGCACGGCGACGGCGTCTATCGCTCGACGGACGGCGGCGCGACGTGGACGAACGTCGGACTGCGCAACACGCGGCACATCGGGCGCGTGCGCGTGCATCCGCGCGACCCGGACCTCGTCTACGTGGCGGCGCTCGGGCACGCCTGGGGCCCGAGCCGCGAGCGCGGCGTGTTCCGCTCGCGCGACGGCGGCGCCTCCTGGACGCACGTGCTGTTCAAGAGCGAGAACGCGGGCGCGGTCGACCTCTCGCTCGATCCCAACAACCCGCGCGTGATGTTCGCGTCCATCTGGCAGGCGCGGCGCGCGCCGTGGGGCATGGCGAGCGGCGGTCCCGACTCCGGGCTGTGGAAGTCCACCGACGGCGGCGACACGTGGACCGACATCTCCCGCAACCCCGGTCTGCCGCGCGGCGTGCTCGGGCGCATCGGCGTCGTCGTGTCGCCCGCGGACGGCCGGCGCGTGTACGCGATGGTGGAAGCCGACGACGGCGCGCTGTTCCGCTCGGACGACGCGGGCGCGACGTGGCAGCGCATCAGCGAAGACGCGGGGCTGCGCGGACGTCCCTGGTACTACATGCACGTGTTCGCGGATCCGCAGCACGTGGACACGGTCTGGGTCGCGGACTACTCGCTGTGGAAATCGACCGACGGCGGCAAGACGTTCGGCGAGTTCTCCACGCCGCACGGCGACAACCACGACCTCTGGATCGATCCGAAGAACCCGCGGCGGATGATCGAGGCCAACGACGGCGGCGCGTGCGTGAGCTTCAACGGCGGGCAGGCGTGGTCGACGATCTACAACCAGCCGACCGCGCAGTTCTACCACGTGTGCGCGGACGACCAGCAGCCGTACTACGTCTACGGCTCGCAGCAGGACAACTGGGCGATGCGGGTGCCGAGCCACTCGCATCGCGGCGCCATCACGGCGACGGAGTGGGTGCAGCCCGGCGGCGGCGAGAGCGGCTACATCGCGGTGAAGCCCGGCGATCCGAACATCGTCGTGGGCGGCTCCATCGGCACCGGCCCCGGCAACGGGCGCCTGATCCACTACGACCATCGCACCGGCCAGGAGCGGATGATCAGCGTGTGGCCGGAGGCGTACGGCATGGGCACGCCGCCGGCCGAGCATCGCTACCGCTTTCAATGGACGTTCCCGGTGTTCTACTCGCGCTGGAACTCCCAGGAATTGTGGATCGCCGGCAATCGCGTGTTCCGCTCCGTGGACGAGGGCCAGAGCTGGGAGGTCGCGAGCCCCGACCTCACGCGGAACGATCCGTCCCGGCTGGCGCGCTCCGGCGGGCCGATCACGAGCGACAACACGGGCGCCGAGGTCTACTGCACGATCTTCGCGCTCGTCGAGTCGCCGCACGAGCGCGACGTGCTGTGGGCGGGCACCGACGACGGCCTCGTGCACCTCTCGCGCGATCGCGGCCGGACGTGGGAACGGGTGACGCCGCCCGACTTGCCCGAGTGGGCGCTGGTCAGCGTGATCGAGCCGTCGCCGCACGACGCGGCCACCTGCTACGTGGCGGCGACCGGCTACAAGCTCGCCGATCCGCATCCCTACCTGTTCAAGACCAACGACTACGGCCGGACGTGGAAGCGCATCACCGACGGCGTCCCGCCCGGAGAGATCACGCGCGCGATCCGCGAGGATCCGAACCGGCGCGGTCTGCTCTACGCGGGCACCGAAAGCGGCGTGTGGGTCTCGCTCGACGACGGCGGCTCGTGGCAGCGCCTGCGCGGCAACCTGCCGGTCGTGCCGATCCACGACCTGATCGTGAAGGACACCGACCTCGTGGTGGCCACGCACGGCCGCGCGTTCTGGATCCTCGACGACCTGACGCCGCTGCACCAGATGACCAACGGCGACGTGAAGGGCGCCGCGCATCTGTTCGCGCCGCGGCGCACCGTGCGCTGGCGCGCGTACAAGGGCCACGGCACGAAGGGCGGTCCGGCCCGCGAGATCGCCTATCGTCTGGCCGGCTCGATCGGCTACGCGTACCGCGAGGTGAAGGCGCCGACGGGCGAGAAGATCGAGAAGCTGCTCGACGCGGGCGCGAACCCGCCCAGCGGCGTCATCGTGCACTACTGGCTCAAGGACGAGCCGGCCGGCCCCGTGACGCTCACGTTCCTCGACGCCGACGGGCGCGTGATCCGCTCGTTCACGAGCCGGCCGGCGGCGGCGCCCGCGGCCTCGATGGTGTCGCCGACCCCGACGCCGCCCGCGGGGGAAGAGCCGCAGGCGCAGCAGGACGCGTCCGCCGGCGGGCGACGACGAGCCGCGGCCGACGAAGCAGGCGGGCGCGAACCGCTTCGTCTGGAACCTGCGCGGCCCCGACGCGACCAAGGTGCCGGACAACAAGGGCCGCGGCGGCACGATGGACGCGCTCGCCGCCCCGCGCGTGCCGCCCGGCCGCTACCAGGTGCAGCTGACGGTGGGCGGGACGACGCTGACGCAGCCGTTCGAGATCGCGAAGGACCCGCGCGTCGCCGCCACCGACGCCGATCTCCGCGAGCAGTACGCGTGGGCGAAGAAGGCGCACGACCTGCTCTCGCGCACGCACGACGCGGTGCTGCGCCTGCGCGACGTGCGCGCGCAGGCCGAGGCTGTGGCCGCGCGGACGGACGTTCAGGCCATCAAGGACGCCGCGCGGGCGCTGGCGCGCACGCTCAGCGGCATCGAGGGCGAGCTGATCCAGGTGCGCTCCGAGGACCCGCGGATGTTCCCCGCCAAGCTCAACACGCGGCTGGCGACGGTCGCTCCGCTCATCGAGTATTCCGACGCCCTGCCGACCGCGGCGCTGCGCGAGCTCGCCGACAACCTCGCGCTGCGCGCGGAGATGGAACTGTCCAAGCTCGACCGATGCCTGGCCGACGACCTCGCCGCCTTCAACGCGCTCTGCCAGGGCGCGGGGCTGGCGGTGGTCGCGCCGGGAAGGAGAACGGCATGAACGCGAAGGCCGCGGTGCTGTACGAGATCAAGAAGCCCCTGGTCGTGGAAGACGTCGAAGTCCTCGAGCCCGGCCCGCACGAAGTGCTGGTGAAGTGGGCGGCCAACGGCGTCTGTCACAGCGATTACCACGTGATGGTCGGCGACTCCCCGCATCCCCTTCCCGGTGGTGCTCGGCCACGAAGCGGCGGGCGTGGTGCAGAAGGTCGGCGCCGGCGTCGAGACCGTCCAGGCCGGCGACCACGTGTGCTCGAGCTACATCCCGTCGTGCGGCCGCTGCTGGTACTGCATCGGCGGCCAGCCCACGATGTGCGCGCTGCGCGACAAGCCGCGCTGGCTCATGCACGACGGCACCAGCCGCTTCCGCAAGAACGGCCAGGGCCTCCACCACTATCTCCAGGTGGCGGGCTACGCGACCCACGCGGTGCTGCCCGAGCAGAGCGTGATCCCGATCCGCAAGGACGCGCCGCTCGACGTCGTCTGCCTCGTGAGCTGCGCGGTCCTCGCCGGCGCGGGCCCGGTGTTCAACAAGGCGAAGATCCAGGTCGGCGCCAGCGTGGCCGTGTGGGGGTGCGGAGGCGTGGGCCTCAACACGATCCAGATGGCGCGGCTCATGGGCGCGGGCAAGATCATTGCAGTCGACGTGATGAAGCAGAAGCTCACGTGGGCCGAGGAGTTCGGCGCCACGCACATCGTCGACGCGTCGAAGGAGGATCCCGTCGCCCGCGTCCACGCGCTCAGCGGCATGGGCGGCGTCGACTACGCGTTCGAGCTGGTCGGCACCCAGAAGACGATGGAGCAGGCGTTCCTGGCCACGCATCGCGGCGGCACCTGCGTGGTGGTCGGCGTGTCGCCGGCCGGCACCAGGCTGTCGATCGATCCCGGCCTCCTGCTCCAGCAGCGCGTGCTGACCGGCAGCTCGTTCGGCGCCGGCCACCAGCGGACCGACGTGCCGATGCTCATCGACCTCTACATGGACGGGAAGTACAAGCTGAACGAGCTGATCAGCCGCCGCGTCGGGCTCGACGAGCTGAACCACGCCTACGACCTGCTGCTGGCGGGCGAAGTGAAGAGGAGTATCGTCGTGTATACCTAGCCGGCGGCTCACGCGTCGCGCGCTGCGGAGGCGGACTGAATGCGCGTCCTGCTCGTCCATCCCGGCCCGCTCATGTACTCCGAGATCTATCTGCGGCTCGAGCCCCTCGGGCTGGAGCGCGTGGCGGCCGCGGTGCGCGCCGCCGGTCACGAGGTGCGCCTCCTCGATCTGCAGATCTTCCGCGTCGACGACTACCTCCGGGAGCTCGACGACTTCGAGCCCGCCGCCGTCGGCTTCTCGGTGAACTACCTCGCCAACGTCCCGGAGGTGATCGACCTCGCGAAGGAGACGCGACGGCGGCGGCCCGACTGTTTCATCTTCGCGGGCGGGCACAGCGTGTCGTTCATCTCGCCCGAAGTGCTCGACCACGCGGCGGGCGCCCTCGACTGCATCGTGCGGGGGGAGGGCGAGGTCATCACGCCGCGCCTGCTCGACGCGATCGGCGACCGGCGGCTCGAGACGTTGCCGGGCGTGGTGACACGTCACGGCGCCGGCCCCGCGCCGACGCTGCTCGATGACCTCGACCGCTTTCCCCCCGCGCGCGACCTCGCACGCCGGCGGCGGCGCTACTTCATCGGCGTGCTCGATCCCTGCGCCTCGGCGGAGCTGAGTCGCGGCTGCCCCTGGGATTGCTCGTTCTGCAGCGCGTGGACCTTTTACGGGCGGAGCTATCGCAAGGCCTCGCCCGAGGCGGCCGCCGACGACATCGCGAGCATCCGCGAGCCGAACGTCTTCCTGGTCGACGACGTCGCCTTCGTGCATCCCGAGCATGGCGTCGCGATCGGCCAGGCGCTCGAGCGGCGGCGCGTCCGGAAGCAGTACTACCTGGAGACGCGCTGCGACGTGCTGCTGCGGCACCCCGAGGTCTTCGCGTACTGGAGACGCCTCGGCCTGAAGTACATGTTCCTCGGCGTGGAGGCGCTCGACGAGGAGGCGCTGAAGCTGCACCGCAAGCGCGTCACCCCCACGGAGAACCTGAAGGCGCTCGAGGTCGCGCGCGCGCTCGATCTGGTCGTCGCGGTCAACATCATCGCGGACCCTGACTGGGACGAGCGGCGCTTCGCGGTCGTCCGCGAGTGGGCGCTGAGCGTCCCGGAGATCGTGCACCTCACCGTCGCCACGCCGTATCCGGGCACGGAGATCTGGCACACCGAGTCACGGCACCTGACCACCCTCGACTACCGCCTCTTCGACGTGCAGCATGCGGTCTTGCCGACGCGGCTGCCGCTCCGTCGCTTCTACGAAGAGCTCGTGAGGACGCAAGCGGTCCTCAACCGCAAGCATCTCGGGCTCGCGGCGCTCCGTGGCGCCACCGCGCTCGCCGCGCGCCTCGCGCTCCGAGGACAGACGAACTTCGTCCGCAGCCTGTGGAAGTTCGGTCGCGTCTACTCCGCGGACCGGCAGTGCGCCGAGCACGCGCGGCCGATCACGTACGCGATGCGCCCGCCCGCGCCCCCGATCGCGAGGCCGACGGCGAGGGACCTCTTCGTCCACGCCCCGACGCGCCAGGCATCCTAGCGATTGCGTGCGGACCGGGGTGGCGCTATCGTTCGGCACCATTCAGAGGGGGTTTGGGGGAGGTCTGCATGAGCCTCGACGGCCTGGTCGACGTCGCCCGCGGAGTCATCAGCCGGGAGATCTTCGTGAGCGAGTCCATCTATCGCGAAGAGCTCGACCGGGTCTTCGCGCGCGCCTGGCTCTTCGTCGGGCACGAGAGCCAGATCCCCCGCCCCGGCGACTTCCTGTCGTCGTTCATGGGCGAGGAGTCGGTCATCCTCTGCCGCGACCGCGGCGGGAAGATCCACGTCTTCCTCAACTCCTGCCGGCATCGCGGCATGAAGGTGTGCCGCTACGACGACGGCAACACCGTCGAGTTCCTGTGCCCGTACCACGGCTGGAGCTACGGCACCGACGGCGCGCTGGTCGGCGTGCCGTTCGCGAAGGACGCCTACGGCGAGCAGCTCGACAAGAGCTGCTGGGGTCTGATCGAAGTCGCCCAGATGGAAAACTACAAGGGGATGATCTGGGCGACGTGGGACAAGTCGGCGCCGCCCTTCCTCGAGTACCTCGGCGGCTACAAGCTCTACTTCGACCTGCTCCTCGACGCGTGGGACGGGCGCGAAGGCGGCACCGAGGTCATCGGCGGCATCCACAAGTGGCTGATCCCGTGCAACTGGAAGTTCCCCGCCGAGAACTTCTCGGGCGACCGCTATCACGGCGTGAGCCACCGCTCGGTCGACATGGTCGGGATCGGGCCGAGCGGCAAGGGCCGCCGCGACATGGCCGAGCGCAACGAATCGCGCTGGCTCGACGTCACCTTCCCCGACCTCGGCCACTCGATGATCACGTTCCTGCGCAAGCACGATTCGCCCATCGCGCCCTCGTACCAGGACGCGCCGATCGTGGCGGACTACTTCCGCCGCTGCGAGGAGGAGCGCAAGCAGCGGCGCGGCGAGCTCTGGCGGCTCTTCGGCGGGCCGGGCACCGTGTTCCCGAACGCCTCGCCGCTCGCGCGCCAGCCGCGCACGTTCGCCGTCTGGCATCCGCGCGGCCCGCACCAGACCGAGTGCTGGCGGATCTACCTCGTGGACGCCGACGCGCCGCCCGAGGTGAAGGACTTCCTCCGCCACTACTACATCCGCTACTCCGGGCCCTCCGGCCTGACCGAGCAGGACGACATGGAGAACTGGAACTACGCGCACGCGGCGAGCCGCGGCAGCATCGCGCGCCAGCATCCCTACAACTACGAGATGGGCCTCGGCCGCGCCACCGACGCGTTCGAGGACCACGGGCTCAAGCTGCCGGGCCGCATCAGCGACGTCACCGTCGCGAACGCGAGCGAGAACAACCAGCGCGGCTTCTACACGCGCTGGCAGCAGTTCATGGAGGCGAAGACCTGGGCGGACCTGCGGCGATGACGGTCGTCGCGCCCGACCTCACCCGGCTCCTCGTGAAGCAGGAGGTCGAGGACTTCCTCTACGCGCGAGGCCGAGCTGCTCGACGAGCGGCGCTACGAGGACTGGCTCGATCTCTTCACCGAGGACGTGCACTACTGGATGCCCATGCGGCGCAACGTGCCGGCCGACGAGCCCGAGCGCGAGTTCACGCGTGAGGGCCGCGACGTGAACTGGTTCGACGAGGGCAAGGACACGCTCACCCGGCGCGTGAAGCAGATCCTCACCGGCGTGCACTGGGCGGAGCAGCCGCCGTCGCGCATCTGTCACATGGTCTCGAACGTCCAGGTCCTCGACGCGGGGCCGGACGAGGTCCGCGTGAAGAGCCGGTTCCTCCTCTATCGCAACCGCGTCGAGACGGAGACCGACTTCCTCGTCGGCAAGCGGGAAGACGTCCTGCGCCGGGTGGACGGCGGCTTCAAGATCGCGCGCCGCAAGATCATCCTCGACCAGAACGTCCTGCTGGCGAAGAACCTGACGTTCTTTTTTTGAACCGGAGGTCGCGCCATGAACGGCAGACGGACGCTCGCTCTCGCGTGTGCGCTGGCGGTGAGTCTCGTGACGCTCCCTGGAGGCTTCGAGCCCGCGGCGGCCCAGCCCAAGCCGGAAGGAGAGATGCGCTGGGCGCTCTACGTGACGCTCGCCCCCCTCTGGTTCGATCCCGGCGAAGTGGCCGGGCAGATCACGCCGTTCTGGGTGCTGTACGCGATCCACGATGCGCTCGTGAAGCCCCTGCCCGGCAACCTCTCGACGCCGAGCCTCGCCGAATCCTGGACGATGAGCCCGGACCAGCGCACGTACGAGTTCAAGCTCCGCGAGGGGCTCAAGTTCCACAACGGTGACCCGTTCACCGCGGAGGACGTGCGGTTCAGCTTCCAGCGCACCAAGGGCGCCAAGATCCTCAAGGAGAAGGTCCGCGAGATCGTCGTCGTGGACCCCCACCGCATCCGCTTCGTGCTGCACGAGCCCTTCCCCGACTTCATGGCGTTCTACGGGACGCTCGCGACCGGCGCGAGCTGGGTCGTGCCGAAGAAGTACGTCGAGAAGGTCGGCGACGACGGCTTCAAGAAGCACCCGATCGGGCTCGGCCCCTACAAGTTCGTCAGCCATTCGCCCGGCGTCGAGCTGGTGATGGAGGCGTTCGAAGGCTACTGGCGCAAGATGCCGTCGGTGAAGCGCCTGGTCTTCAAGAGCGTGCCCGAGGCAACCACGCGCGTCGCGATGCTGAAGCGCGGCGAGGTGGACATCGCCTACCTGATCGAGCCCGCGCAGGCGCCGGAGATCAAGCGCGATCCGAACCTCCGGCTCGCCTTCTCCGGCGGGCATCGGCATCGCCACGATGGACTTCCTGGACCAGTTCGATCCGAAGTCCCCGTGGGCCGACAAGCGCGTGCGACTGGCCGCCAGCTACGCGATCGACCGCTGGGCGATCTCCGACGCGGAGACGCTCGGCGCGTCGAAGCCCACCGGCAGCGTCATCCCCCGCACGTTCGAATTCGCGCTGCCGCTCGAAGCGCACCCGTACAATCCCGGCCGGGCGAAGCAGCTCCTGGTGGAGGCGGGGTATCCGAACGGGTTCGATGCCGGCGATCTGCACGTCACGCCGCCGTACTTCTCGCGGGGCGAAGCCGTGCTGAACTACCTGGCGCCGTCGGGATCAAGGCCCGGATGCGGCCCATGGAGCGCGCGGCGTTCTTCTCGGCCTGGTCGGCCAAGAAGCTGAAGGGCATCTGCGTGTGTGGCAGCGGTCTCTACGGCAACGCGGCGACGCGGATGTCCGAGATCGTGCCGAGCGACGGGATCTTCGCCTACGGCGGCTATCCCGACGTCGACGCGCTCTACAAGCAGCAGGCCCGCGAGCTCGACCGGAAGAAGCGCGAGGCGACGCTGCACCAGATCCAGCAGATCATTTACGAGCGCGTGCGCTACGCCCCGATTTTCGAGTACGTTTGGCCCAGCGCGATCGGGCCGCGCGTCGAGGAAGCGGCGCTGATGCTGATCGATCCGTACCCGTGGTCCGCGCCGCTCGAAGAGGTGAAGCTCAAGAAGCGCTAGGAGGTACCAGGTATGCATTTCGGGATCTTCGTCGAAGAGATGCGGCAGGGAGGCCTCGGGCCGGCGGCGGCGTTCCGCGAGGCGTTCGAGGTGGCGGAGCACGCCGACGCGTGGGGCTTCGACTGCGTGTGGCTCGGCGAGATCCACTTCGCCCCGACCCGCTCGGTGATCTCCGCGTCGCTGCAGGTGGCGAGCTCCATCGCCACCCGGACCAAGCGGCTGCGCGTCGGGACGGCGGTGAGCGTGCTGCCCCTCAACCACCCCCTGCGGATCGCGGAAGAGGTGGCGACGCTCGATCACATCAGCGGCGGCCGCCTCGAGTTCGGTATCGGCCGCAGCGGCGTGGTGCGGTCCTACGACATCTACGGCATCTCGTACGCCGAGAGCCAGGCGCGCTTCCGCGAGTCGCTCGAGATCATCAAGCTCGCGTGGAAGGGCGAGCCGGTGCACTACGAGGGTGAGTTCTATCGGGTCTCCGGCGCGGTCGTCTCCCCGACGCCGTTCCAGGTCCCCCACCCGCCCATGCGCATGGCCACCAGCTCGCACGAGACGTTCCCGGCGGTGGCGAAGATGGGCCTGCCCTCCTTCATCGGCCTGCGCGCGGCCGAGATCCCGGATCTCCAGGCGGACCTCGCGGTGTACCGGCAGACGTGGCGTGAGAGTGGTCATCCCGGCGATCCGAGCGTCTACCTCCGCATCCCGGTCTACACGACGACGTCGGAGAAGGGCGCGGTGGAAGAGCCGCGCGAGAGCCTCACCGCGTTCTTCGGCCGGCAGAGCGAGCTGGCGCGCTCGGCCATCGGCCGCGCCGGCACGTCGAAGGAGCGGCAGGAGCAGGCCGAGCGGATGTCGAAGCTGACGTACGAGGACATCCTCGCGAAGAAGGTCATCAGCGGCACGCCGGCGCGCGTGATCGAGCGGCTCACGGCGCTGCGGGAATCGCTCGGCATCGACGGCATCGTGGCCGAGATGAACCCGGGCGGCCGCATCCCCGCGGAGCTGGAACAGCGGAGCATGCGCCTCCTCGCGGAGGAGGTCATTCCCGCGTTCCGGTGAGGACGGCTACGTCAGGCGCGGGATGACGCGGTCGGCGAAGACCCGCATCGAGCGCATCACGCGCTCGTGCGGGACCTGGCCGCCGGAGTTCATCCAGAGCGAGAGGCTCGAGTACCCGAGCGTCTCGCGCAGCTCCAGCAGCCGGTCCGCGACGGCCTCCGGCGTGCCGTAGACGGCGAGCTCCTTGAGGACCTCGTCGTAGGTCACGTTCAGCAGCCGGTTGCCGTCGGCCACCCGCTTCGTCGTGCCCTTCGCCAGCATGTCCCCGATCGAGCGGAGGAAGTACATCATGCTGGCTTCCGGCTCGTCGCGCGCGGCCCGGGCATTCTCCGCGACGTACACCGGCACGATCAGCGTGACGTCGCCCTGCCCCGGATGCCCGGCCGCCCTCCACCCCTCGTGGTAGCTGCCGATGCACTGCTTCAGGTGGGCGATGGGCGTCGTGCGGATGGCCAGGAAGATCGGCAGCCCCATGCGCCCCACCAGCGGATAGGTCTCGTCGATGGTGGCGGCCACGCGGATGGGCGGATGCGGCTTCTGGTACGGCTTCGGCATCACCGAGACGTTCTGGAACTGGAAGTACTTCCCGGAGTACGAGAAGCGGTCCTCGGTCCACGCCTTCCGCACGATGTCGAGGGTCTCGAAGAAGCGCTCGCGGCTCTCGGCGTACGGGATGCCGAAGCCGATGTAGTGCTCGGGCAGCCCGCTGCGCCCCACGCCGAAGTCGAGCCGGCCGTGGCTGAGCTGGTCGACGGTGGCCGCGTCCTCGGCGAGGTGGATCGGGTGCGCGAGCGGCAGCACCGACACGGCCATGCCGATCTTGACCCGCTGCGTGCGGGCGGCGATGGCGGAGGCGATGACGTAGGGCGACGCGAGCACCGACCGGTCGCGCTGGAAGTGGATCTCGGCGAGCCAGACGGCGTCGTAGCCGAGCTCCTCGGCATAGGTCATCTCGGTCATCGCCTCGTCGAAGGCGGTGACGTGGGACATGTGCGCCGGGCAGGAGAACTCCGTGAATATGCCGAACTGCATCCGGCCTCCTTGAAGCCTGCGGTCATCGTACCCCGAGTCGGGTAGACTCGGAATCGTTCCATGTGGATCCTCCTCAATCCCGGCCCCGCGAACACGACCGCGAGCGTCAAGCAGGCGCTCGTGATGGACGACCTGTGCCATCGCGAGCCGGAGTGCTTCGAGATGATGCGCCGCTGCCGCGAGCGGCTGGTCGCGCTCGCCGGCGCCGGGCCGGACTTCACCGCGGTGCTCTTCGCCGGCTCCGGCACGGCGGCGGTCGAAGCGGCCATCGCCTCGGCCGTGCCTCCCGGCAAGGCGCTGCTCGTCGTGGACAACGGGGTCTACGGCGACCGCATGGCGCGGATCGCGCGCGCCCACGGCATCCCCGCCCACCTCGTGAAGGCGGACATCTTCACGCCGATCGATCCGGCCGCCGTGGAGCGCGCGCTGCGCGAGCACGCCGAGATCAGCCACGTCGCGCTCGTGCACCACGAGACGACCACCGGCCTGCTGAACCCGGTGGCGGACGTCGCGCGCGTGGCGGACCGCCTCGGGCGGCGGGTGATCGTCGACGCCATGAGCTCGATGTTCGGCGAGCCGCTCGACGTGACCCAGCCCGGCATCGACTTCGTCACCGCCAGCGCGAACAAGTGCCTGCAGGGCATGGCCGGCGTGTCGTTCGTGATCGCGCGCCGCGCCGCCGTCGAGGCGCTCGCCGGCGCCGCCCCGCGCAGCGTCTATCTCGACGTGCACGGCCACTACGCGAGCCAGGAGCAGGACAACACGCCGTTCACGCCGGCCGTGCAGGTGCTGCACGCGATGGAGCAGGCGATCGTCGAGCTCGAGGTCGAGACCGTGAAGCGGCGGATCGAGCGCTACGCCGAGAACGCCCGGGTGCTGCGCGACGGCCTGACGAAGCTCGGCCTCGAGATCCTCGTGCCGGAGGCGGGCCGCTCGAACATCCTCACCACGTTCCGTCTCCCGGCGGGTGTCACCTATGACGCGCTCCACGACGCGATGAAGCGCCGCCGGTACATCATCTACGCCGGCCAGGGACCGCTGAAGACCTACGCGTTCCGCGTGGCGAACATGGGCACGCTCACGCCCGCCGACATGCAGGCCGTCGTGGCCGCGTTCGCCGCCAGCTTCGCGGAGCTCACCGGCACCCAGCGATAGAAGGAACCATGCGAAAGACCACGAGACTGCGTGCGCTCATTCGCCGTCCCGAGATCGCGTTCCTGATGGAAGCCCACAGCGGGATCTCCGCGCGCATCGTGGAAGAGGCCGGCTTCGAGGGCATCTGGGGCAGCGGCCTCACGATCTCCGCCGCCTTCGGCGTCCGCGACAACAACGAGCTGTCGTGGAGCCAGGTGACGGACCACGTCGCGTTCATGGCCGACGCGACGTCGATCCCCCTCCTGCTCGACGGCGACACGGGCTACGGCAACTTCAACAACATGCGGCGGCTCGTCCGCAAGCTCGAGCAGGTCGGCGTGGCCGGCGTCACCATCGAGGACAAGGTCTTTCCGAAGACCAACTCCTTCCTGCGCGCGGAGCTGCAGCCGCTCGCGGACATCGAGGAGTTCTGCGGCAAGATCAAGGCGGGCAAGGACAGCCAGACCGACCCGGACTTCGTGCTGGTCGCGCGCGTCGAGGCGCTGATCGCGGGCTGGGGGCTCGCGGAGGCCCTCAAGCGCGCGGAGGCGTACCACGCGGCGGGCGCGGACGCGATCCTGATCCACAGCCGCCAGTCGAGCCCGGCCGAGATCTTCGCGTTCCTCGACGCCTGGGGCGGACGCTCGCCGGTCGTGCTCGTGCCGACCAAGTACTGGCGCACGCCCACCGCCGACTTCCGCGCGCGGAACGTGAGCGCCGTGATCTGGGCGAATCACCTGCTCCGCACGTCGATCACCGCCATGCAGGCGATGGCGAAGCAGATCCACGACGACGACTCGCTGCTGAACGCCGAGCCGCAGGTGGCGCCGCTCCACGAGCTGTTCCGCCTGCAGGGCGACGAGGAGCTGGAGTCGGCCGAGAAGCGCTACCTCCCTGCCCGCACGCGCGTCGCTGTCCGCCATCGTCCTCGCCGCCGGCGCGGGCGACGGCTTCGGCGGCCTCAACGCCACCGTGCCGAAGGCGATGTTGAAGGTGCAGGGCCGCCCGATCCTCGCGCGCCTGCTCGACGACTTCGCGCACTTCGGCGCGCGCTCGGCGGTCGTGGTGCGCGGCTATCGCGCGGAGGCGGTGGACGTCGCGGGCGCGCGCTTCGTCGACAACGCGGACTTCGCCACGACGGGCGAGGCGTGGTCGCTCGCGCTGGCGGAAGACGAGCTCACCGCGGGCACGGTCGTCGCCTTCGGCGACATCGTGCTGAAGCGCCACATCGTGCAGGCGCTGCTGGAAGAGGCGACGAGCGGCATCACGATCGCGGTGGACAGCGCGCTCGCGGGCACGAAGGAACCCGACCGGGTCGTCGGCGATCGTGCCGACACCGGCCGCTTCAGCTTCGAGGGCGTGAGCCTGGTGGCGATCGGCGAGCCGGTCGCGCCGACCGACAGTCACGGCGTGTGGATCGGTCTCCTGCACGTCGGCGCCGAGGGCGCCGAGTGGCTCCGCGCCGCGATCGCCGCCGCGCGCGCCGACCACACGCTCCGGCGCGCAACGATCGCCGAGCTGCTGACGCGCGTGCGCGCCGCCGGCCACACGATTCGCATGGTCTATAGCCGCGGCGGCTGGACGAACGTGAACAACGTCACCGACCTCGTGGACGCCTCGGGGATCTAGTGACATCGGAGGGGGGCGTCGCCGCACCCTCCGAGCGCCCCACGTGCGCGAGCCCGGCCGCACTTTCCGTGCCGCTCCCAGGCGACTGCCGCCGGCGAAGCCGGCGCCGGACAGCTATCCTGTATCGCCGGTGAGACCGGCCGCCGCGATGCCGGCCAGCGCGCAGACCTCGTCCTTGTCCGACGTGTCGCCGGAGATGCCTACGGCGCCGATCACCGCACTTCGACGCGTCGCGGATCAGCACGCCGCCGGGCACCGGCACCACGCGTCCCTCCGACGCCGCCGCGAGCGCGTTGAAGAAGGACGGCGCGCCCGGTTGCTCCGCGATGCGCTTGGCGAACGCGCGGCTGCCCAGGCCCATGCCGAGCGCGCCCCACGCCTTGCCGATCGCGATCTGCGGACGCAGGATGCCCGACTCGTCCTCCCGCGCGAACGCCTTGAGGTGACCGCCCGCGTCGAGCACGGCCACGGTGAGCGGCGCGCAGCTCGTCTCCCGCCCTTTCTTCAGCGCGCTCTCGACGATCGTGTGCGCCTGCGCGAGCGTGAGGCTCATCGCGCACCCGCCGTTTCCGCCGTCTGCAGCGCGTGCACGTGCTCGCGCCAGTGCTTCGCCAGCACCTCGAGCCGCTGCGCGCCGGTCACGGTCTCGCCGTTCGCGCGGCGGAAGCACGGCGTGCCGAGGTCGGGGGAGTTGCGTGCCGCGAGCATCAGCCGGGCGTGCGCGAGCCGGATCTGCGCCAGCAGCTCGTCGTAGCTCTCCGGCGCGTGGAGGCGCCGGCAGACCTCGTTGATGATGTCGGCGTCGCCGGGCAACGGCCACACCGGCCCGCCGAGCGCGGCGGACTGGATGCCCCACGCGGTCGCGTCGTGGAAGTAGAGGAAGTGCTGCAGGACGTCACGCGCCTGCCACTGGTCGACCTTCGCCCGCGACGTCCGGCCCGCCCCCGCGAAGTACGCCAGAACTTCGGTGACCGCGCGGTCCAGCTCCTGGATGAGCCCCTCGGCATTCATGGCATGCCACCTCCCGAGCGCCCAGCATACCCCGCCCGGTCGGTGCTACACTGCCGCCACCGTACACCCCACCGACAAAGGAGCCGAACGGTGATCTACGAAATGCGTACGTACGAGATCGGGCCGGGCAACCTGGCCGAAGTCGAAAAGCGGTTCGGCGAAGCCTACGAGCACCGCAAGAAGTACTCGCCGCTGACCGCGTTCTGGCACACCGAGATCGGGCCGCTCAACGAGATCATCCACGTGTGGGGTTACAAGGACCTCGCCGAGCGCGCGCGGATCCGTGGTGAAGCCTCGAAGGACGCGAACTGGCCGCCGAAGATCAGCGAGTTCATCAAGGCCATGCGCGTGGAGGTCGTGAACGCGTTCGACTTCGTGCCGGTGCCGACGCCCGGCAAGATGGGCCCGGTCTTCGAGATCCGCTACTACACGCTGAAGGGCGGGCACGCTGCCCGACACGGCCAAGCGGTGGGAAGGCGCGATCCCCGAGCGCATGAAGCTCTCGCCGGTCGTCTTCGCGGGCGGCGTGGAGTTCGGCCGCGCCAACGGCTTCGTGCACATCTGGGCCTACAACGACATGAACCAGCGGATGCAGATTCGCGACGAGGCGCGCAAGAAGGGCATCTGGCCGCCGCCCGGTGGTGGCAACCTGATCAGCCAGGAGACCAAGATCGTCCTTCCGTCCGCGTTCTCGCCGCTGCAGTAGCCGTTCTCGCGTTCTGCGGGGCGCCGACACCACGTCGGCGCCCCGCGCCGTGCACGATCTACAACGCCCCGCTCGTCGGCACATCCCTTGAAGCGCCCCCGTTCGCGACGACAAGGAGGTCCCCCATGCGACGACTCATGGCACGCCTTCCTCGGCGGATGACGGCCGGATTCCTGACCGGCGCGGCCGCCGCCGCGGCGCTGATGCTCCGCCGGCGCGCGAAGGCCGGTGACGACCGGGTCGTGCGCGACGTGATGGTGGGCGACGTCCTCACGATCGACGCGGACGCCACCCTGCTCGAAGCCGCTCAGCTCATGCGAGACGGCAACGTGGGTGTGCTCCCGGTCATCGAGAACGGCCGGCTCCGCGGCATCATCACCGATCGCGACCTCGTGGTCCGCGGCATGGCCGACGGCGCGGTCCCCGCGATGACGCGCGTGGCCGAGTGCGCGACCTGGGACATCATCTGCGCGCGCGCCGAATCGTCGCTCGACGAGGCGATGGAAGTGATGGCCGAGTGCCAGATCGGGCGCCTGCCCGTGGTGGACGCCGACAATCGCGTGATCGGCATCATCACGCTGAGCTCGCTGGCCCTCCGTTCCACGAAGCAGGAGGACGCGCTCGAGACGGCGCAGGAAGTCTCGAAGCGTTCGTCTCGCGCCGCGTAGGGCAGCCGCGGAGCGGCACGGCTTTGCCGGGCCGCGGAGCGTGGGGGGCTTGGGGGGTGCGCCTCGCACCCCCCATGTCACTCATCTGGGCGCCTCGTGTGCCAGTCGGTGACCGACTGATAGGCGTGGCCGAGCCGGAGCACGGTCGCCTCGGCGAACGGTCGCCCCACGATCTGCAGGGCGAACGGCCGGCCATCGGCGGAGAAGCCGCACGGCACCGACAGCGCCGGGAGCCCCAGGCTGTTGAACGGCCGCGTGAGCCGGGAGAACCGGCCCATGCGCTCGACGAACGCCTCCACCGGGCCCGCCTTCATGTCCGCGTGCAGCGGCGGGGCCTCGGGAATGGTCGGGACGATCAGCACGTCGACGTCCGCGAAGACCTCGGCGACGAACTGTCGCGCGAGCCGCGCCCGCAGCCGACCCGCCTGCAGGTAGTCGTGCGCGGAGATGTGGAACCCGATCTCGAGCCGCGCCCGCACGGCCGGCTGCATCTCGTGGGGGCGCTCACGCGCCAGGCGCGCGTGGATGACCGCGCTCTCCGCGCGCCCGATGATGGTCGCGACGCCGTGCTGGATCGCGGGATCCGGCAGCGTGACGGGGCGGACGGACGTTCCGAGTGCCTCGATGGCGCGCACGGCGTCGCGCACGCCGGCCTCGACCTCGGGCGTGACACCGTCGAAGTAGTAGTTCTCCGGCACGCCGACGCGAAGTCCCCTCACCGCTCCGCCGAGCGCGGCGACGTAGTCCGGCACACGCCGGTGGCTCGTCGTGGCATCCGCGGGATCGTGGCCCGCCATGATCCCGAGCATCACCGCGGTGTCGTGCACGGTGCGGGTCATCGGCCCGAGATGATCGAGCGACCACGAGAGCGGCATGGCGCCGGCCCGGCTCACGCGGCCGTACGTCGGCTTGAACCCGACGATGCCGCACGCCGCCGCGGGCAGCCGGATGGAGCCGCCGGTGTCGCTGCCGATCGCGCCGGCCGCGAAGCCGGCCGCGACCGCGGCGCCGCTCCCGCTCGACGAGCCGCCGGAGACGTGGCCGCGCCGCCACGGGTTCTCGCACGTCGCCGTGGTGCGCGTTGTCCCCGAACGGGCCCATCGCGAGCTCGGTCATGTTCAGCTTGCCGAGCGTGATGGCGCCGGCCGCGCGCAGCCGCGCGACCGCCGTGCATTCGCGCGGTCCCGTGAAGTACTCCGCGGTCTTGGTGCCGCACGAGGTCGGCAGACCGGGGATGTGGCAGAGATCCTTGTACGCCAGCGGCACGCCGTGGAGCGCGCCGCGCCAGCGTCCGGCCGTCGCGTCCGCCTCCAGCGCGCGGGCCGCGGCGAGCGCGCCGTCCGCATCCACCGTGATGAAGCTCCTGATCGTGCCGTCGAACCGCGCGATACGGTCGAGGAAGTCCCGCGTCGCCTCGACGGGCGAGATCTTCTTCGCGCGGATGGCGTCGGCGAGCGAGACGAGCGTCCAGTCGCTCACGGTCTCACTCCTCCTTCTCGGCGCCCGTCTCGAGCGTGGCGACGAAGTTCGATGGCTCCTCGGCCAGCGCGAGGTCAGCGCCCGCGCGCTCGATCAGCGCGGCGAGGCCGGCGACATCCGCTTCCAGGTGACGATCGCGATCGGTCATGGAGGCTCTCGCTAGAGGCGTGCGGCCGTCTCGAGCTCGGTCAGCGACGAGAGGAGCCAGTCGGCCTCGGTGAAGGATTGATGACGCGACACCGCGCACGGCACCGCGGCGCAGGCCATGCCCGCGGCCTTCGCGGCCAGCATGCCGTTGCGCGAGTCCTCGACGACCAGGCAGCGCGCGGGCGGCACGCCGAGACGGCGCGCCGTTTCGAGAAAGATGTCGGGCGCCGGCTTGCCGCGGGGGACGTCGAGCCCGGAGACCAGCGCGCCGAACAGCGCGCGGGCCTGGAGAGCGCCGACCACGGCCTCGATGACCGGCAATGCGGACGACGACGCCACGGCCAGGCGATACCCACGCGCCGCGAGCGCCCGCGGAACGGCCGGCACGCCGGGCATCAGCGTGATGGCGTTCCCGGCGCCGATCACGATCCACCATGAGCGCGGTCCGGCGCGCCGTCAGCGTCATCGCGTCGTCGGGCAGCCCGTGGCGCGCGACGAGGGCGGTGAACATGTCGAGGTCGGTGCAGCCCAGGAACTCACCGTCCTCCTCCCACATGACCCCGTACGGCGCGAGCATCGCTGCCGTCACCTTCGCCTGGACGGGCTCCGAATCGACCAGGGTGCCGTCCATGTCGAAGATGACGGCGTCGAAGCGGCGCGGCGTCACTTCCCCCGGAACACCGGTGGCCGCTTCTCCACGAACGCCTTGATGCCTTCGGCCGCATCCTCGGTGTCGAAGCAGATGTTCTGGGCGAACGTCTCGAACTCGAGCGCCTGCCGCAGGTCGCAGTCGAGGTTGTGGTAGATCGAGCGCTTGGCGAGCCGGATGGCGATCGGCGGGCCGTCCGCGATCTTGCGCGCGAGCGCGTACGCGGCCGGCAGCAGCTCCTCCGGCGGATGGACGGCGCTCACGATCCCGAGCCGCAGCGCCTCCTGCGCGTCGATGATCTCGCCCGTGAAGATCAGCTCGCACGCCTTCGCGGTGCCGACCACGCGCGACAGGAAGTAGGTGCCGCCCCAGTCGGGATGGAGGCCGCGCCGGACGAAGGCCTGCGAGAACTTCGCCGTGGTGGACGCCAGGCGCATGTCGCAGCAGAAGCGCGAGGTTCATGCCGGCGCCGGCGGCCGCGCCGTTGACGGCCGCGATCACCGGCTTCGGCGCAATCGCGCAACGCCAGCACCGTGCGATCGCGGCCCGGCGCGACCTTCTCCATGATCGGGCGTCCGCTGCCGCTCTCCTTGCGCTCGCTCATCGCCTTGACGTCGCCGCCGGAGCAGAAGCCCTTTCCCGGCGCCGGTGACGATCATCACGCGCACCTCGGGATCCTCGGACGCGCGCGTCACCGCGTCCTGCAGATCGTCCCGCAGCGTGTCGCCGAGCGCGTTCAGCCGCTCGGGGCGGTTCAGCGTGAGCGTGGCGATCCCGTCCTTCAGCTCGTAGAGCAGGCACTTGTACGTCATGAACCGGTTCCCCAGGCTTTCTGCAGCGCCGCGACGACTTCGGCCACCGCCGCGCGGGCTGCGTCGAGAACGTTCGTGAAGCGGAAGAACGCGTGGATCATTCCGGGATAGCGGGTGTGCGCGACCGGCACGCCGGCCGGCGCCGAGCGCACGCGCGTAGGCTTCGCCTTCGTCGCGCAGCGGATCGTACTCCGCGGTGATGACGAGCGCGGGCGGCAGCCCGGCGAGGCTCTGCGGCACGGATCGGCGAGACGTACGGGTGCGCGCGGTCCGCGGCCCTGGGCGCGTACTGGTCCCAGTAGAAACGCATGCTCGCCGTCGTCAGGAGATAGCCCTCGGCGTTCTCCGTGTACGACGGCCGGTCGAAGTCGCAATCGGTGACCGGATAGACGAGCACCTGGAGCGCGAGCGCCGGGCCGCCGCGATCGCGCGCCATCAGCGGCGACCACCGCGGCCAGGTTGCCGCCGGCGCTGTCGCCCGCAGACGGCGAGGCGGCGCGCATCGACGCCGAGCTCGCTCGCCTGCTCCGCCACCCAGCGCGTCGCCGCGTACGCATCCTCCGCCGCCGTCGGGAACGCGAACTCGGGCGCGCAGCGGTAGTCGACGCTGGCGACCACGCAGTCCGCCGCGTTCGCGAGCGTGCGGCAGATGCCCTCGTGGGTCTCGACGTCACCCGTCACCCACCCGCCGCCGTGGAAGTAGACGAGCGCGGGCTTCGGTGCCGCGCCCCGCGGCGTGAAGACGCGCACCACGATCGTGCCGCCGTGCACGGGCACGTGATGATCGCGGACCGACGCCACGTCTTCGCGCGGCAACGCCTCGCTGCGCTGGCGCACCGAGGCGCGCGCTTCCGCCGGCGTCACCTGCGAGACCGGTGGCAGGTTGAGCGCCACCGTGCGGTCGATCATCGCGCGCGCTTGCGGGTCGAGTGGCATGAGTCCCCTCCCAGGGATAGCGTGCGGTGCATTGTCGCGCAAAAACGTGTTATGAGGTTCGCCATGTCAACTTTCTCGATCCTTCGCCGTGTTCGCCTCCTGCTGCCGATGCTCCTCGCCCTGGTGTTGCTCCCCGCGCCGGCGGCCGTCATGGCGGCGCCCGAGGGCACGCTGACCTTCGCCATGCACTTCAGCCCGGTCACCCGCTGGCTCGATCCCGGTGAAGGCGAGAGCGTCATCACCGCGTTTCTCCTCTACTACGCGATGCACGACGCGCTCGTGAAGCCCCTGCCCGGCGTCGCCGAGCGCGCCGAGCCTGGCCGAGTCGTGGACCGCCGCGCGGGACGCACTCTCGGTGGAGTTCACGCTGCGGCCGGGGATCAAGTTCCACAACGGCGACGCGATCACCGCCGAGGACGTGAAGTTCTCGTACGACCGCTATCGCGGCGCGGCCGCGAAGACCTTCAAGGACAACGTGAAGGAGGTCGTCGTCCTCGCGCCGAACCGCGTGCGCTTCGCGTTCAAGCAGCCGTGGCCGGACTTCATGGCGTTCTACGGCACGCTCGCCGCCACGCCGGGCTGGATCGTCCCGAAGAAGTACGTCGAGCGCGTCGGCGAGGACGGCTTCCGCAAGGCGCCGATCGGCGCGGGGCCCTACAAGTTCGTCAGCTTCAACCCGGGCGTCGAGCTCGTGCTCGAGGCGTTCGAGGGCTACTGGCGCAAGGTGCCGAACATCAAGCGCCTCGTCTTCCGCAACCTGCCGGACGAGACGGCGCGCGCGGCGGCGCTGAAGAGCGGCGAGGTCGACATCGCGTTCCTGCTGAGCGGCCCGGTGGGCGAGGACATCAAGCGGACGCCGGGCTTCCGCCTGGTCGCGCCGCTCCTCGGCATCTTCTGGCTCGACTTCCCCGACCAGTGGGATCCGAAGTCTCCGTGGGCCGATCGCCGGGTCCGGCAGGCCGCCGCGCTCTCCATCGATCGCCAGTCGCTCAACCAGGCGGAGACGCTCGGTCTCTCACGCGTGGTCGGCAGCATCGTGCCGCGAGACTTCGAGTACGCGCTGCCGATCGAGCCGACGCCGTACGATCCGGCGCGCGCGAAGAAGCTGCTCGCCGAGGCCGGCTATCCCAACGGCTTCGAGGCGGCGAGTTCACGCCGTTCCCGCCGTACAACTCGATGGGCGAGGCGCTGCAGGGCTGGATGAACGCGGTCGGCATCCGCACCCGCATGCGCACGATGGAGCGCGGCGCCTTCATGACCGCGTGGCGGGAGAAGAAGCTCAAGGGCGTCGTGCTGACGATCACGGGCATCTCCGGCAACGCCGCCACCCGGCTCGAGCCGTTCGTGACGAGCACGGGCGCGTTCTCGTACGGCTCGCTCCCCGAGGTCAACGACCTCTATGCGCGCCAGGCGCGCGAGCTCGACAGGAAGAAGCGCGAGGCGCTCCTGCACCAGATGCAGCGCGTGGTGCACGAGCAGTATCCTCGTGACGCCGGTCTACCACCTGGGCTTCCCGATGGGCCTGAGCCCGAAGATGGAGGACATCCTCGTCGGCATCGCCCCGGGCTTCTACATGGCGCCGTACGAGGATCTGAAGTTCAAGGCGCGCTGAAGCGTCGACGTTCCGATACGTCATAGGCCGCGCGTCGCGCGTCGTCTGACATGGTGGAAGGAGCCACACCATGACGGACATCGAAGCGCGATTCGAGCAGGACATGGTCGAGAAGGTCTACCGCGCGGCGGGACGCGAGACGGGCTACTGGGCCGGGTACTTCCTCCGATCGGTCAAGCGGTACGGCGGGGTCGGCGCCGCGCGCCGGCTGCTCGAGCGGGGCGGCGTCTCGCAGGGGCTCGCCAAGCTCGCGAGCCTCAACCGTCTGGACCTCGCCATGGAGACGCTCGTCCTCGACCCCGCGTACGGGTTGCTGTTCAGCGACGAGGAACGCGCGATCGCGACGAGGCGCCTGGAGGACGCGCGCACGGCGATGGCGCGGGCGCCCGCTTAGGCCCGCTCCGCCGCAAGCTCCTTCGCCAGCGTCTCGGCCAGCCGCGCGAACTGCGCGTGGTCGTTGTAGAGCTGCGCCGAGACGCGGATGAGACGTCGCGGGGCGGCCGGCCAGCTCATGATCGGCACCTCGAAGCCGTGGCCGTCGAACAGGCGGCCCTGGATCGGGTCGCGCTCGCGCCACGCGAGCGTGCTCGTCCTCCCGTCGGGCAGGATGACGGCGGCGAGGGAGCCGATCATCGCGTCGGGGCACGCCGGCGCCGTGCCGGCGCTCGCGCAGAGGAGACGACGCGCCTCGAGGGCGAGCGCGTGGTTGCGCGCCATCAGCGCCGGCCATCCGCCCGGCAGCAGCCCGCCGAGGTACTCGATCGCCTTCGGCACCGTGAGCCACGCGGTCGGATCGCTCGTGCCGGTCCAGTCGAACTCGAGGCGGAAGCGCGAGCGGCTCGTCCGCGTGGCGCTGGCGCCGTGGCTGATGGTGAGCGGGCGGACGTCGGCGTGGTGATCGCGGCGCACCCAGAGGAACGCGGAGCCCTTGGGCGCGCAGAGCCACTTGTGGCAGTTGCCGCTGTAGTACGTCGCGCCGAGCGCGCGGAGGTCGAGCGGCACCATGCCGGGCGCGTGCGCGCCGTCGATCAGCGTGTCGATGCCACGCGACGGCCGAGCTCGGCGATCAGCCGCTCGATGGGAAGGATGAGCGCAGTCGGGCTCGTGATGTGGTCGAGCAGCGCGAGGCGCGTGCGCGGGGTGACGTGCGCCATGACCGTCGCCACCACGTCGTCGGGTGACGCGACGGGAAACGGCAGGGTCGCGATCACCACGCGCGCGCCCGAGGTCGCGCGCGACGAACTCGAGCGCGTTCTTGCAGGCGCCGTACACGTGGTCGGTGGTGAGCAGCTCGTCGCCCGCCGCGAACGCGCGCGAGCGGAGCACGGCGTTGACGCCGCTGGTCGCGTTCGTCACGAACGCGAGGTCGTCGGGATCGGCGCCGACGAAGGCGGCCAGCGCCGCGCGCGCGACGTCGAGCCGATCGTCGAGCTCGCGGCTGAGGAAGCGGACCGGCTCGGCCTCCATCTCCGCGCGCAGCGCGGCCTGATGGCGCAGCACCTCGATGGGGCAGGCGCCGAACGACCCGTGGTTGAGGAAGGTGACGGCGGGATCGAGCGGCCACAGCGCGGCGAACGATCGATGGATTCATCGCACCATATAATCACGATCCAAGGGGGCTTGGGGTCCTGAGCGTGAGGCCCCCATGTCCAGGAGGCCCCATGCACTACGGCGTCGTCATGTTCCCGACCGACTACGCGATCCGCCCCGACGACCTCGCGCGCGCGACCGAGCAGCGCGGCTTCGAGTCGCTCTGGGTGCCGGAGCACACGCACATTCCGGCGAGCCGCAAGAGCCCCTGGCCCGGCGGCGGCGCCCTGCCCGAAGGAGTACTGGCACAGCTACGATCCGTTCGTCGCCCTCGCCATGGCGGCGGCGGTCACCACGAAGCTGAAGCTCGGCACCGGCATCTGCCTCGTGATCGAGCGCGATCCCGATCACGATGGCCAAGGAAGTCGCGAGCCTCGACCACCTCTCGAAGGGGCGCTTCCTCTTCGGCATCGGCGGCGGCTGGAACGCGGAGGAGATGGAAGACCACGGCACGCCCTTCAAGAGCCGCTGGCGCGTGCTGCGCGAGCGCATCCTCGCGATGAAGGAGCTGTGGACGAAGGAAGAAGCCGAGTTCCACGGCCAGCACGTCAACTTCGACAAGAGCTGGGCGCACCCGAAGCCCGCGCAGAAGCCGCACCCGCCGATCCTCATGGGCGGCGACGGGCCGACCACGTTCGACCGCGTGATCGAGTTCTGCGACGGCTGGATGCCGATCGCCGGCCGCGGAGCCTCCGGCCTCCCCGAGAAGATCGCCGCCCTGCAGCGCCGCGCCAAGGAAGCGGGCCGCGGGCCCGATCCCGGTGACGGCGTTCATGCCCAAGCCGGACCGCGCGGTGCTCGACGGTCTCGAGGCCGCGGGGTGCGAGCGCGCCGTGCTCGGCGTGCCGTCCGATACCGCCGACAAGGTGCTGCCGCTGCTGGACGGCTACACGAAGCTGATGCGCTGAGACCGACGCCGGCGGCGCTACGCGCGGAGCAGCCGCGGGCGAGTTTCGGCCCACGGCCGCGCGGCCTCGAAGGCCGCCGCCGCGCGCAGCACCGCGGCTTCGCCGCGGCGCTTGCCGACGATCTGCAGGCCGACCGGCAACCCATCGCGCGTGAACCCGCACGGGATGGAGATCGCCGGCAGGCCGAGCACCGAGAACGCGTAGGTGAGGAACGAGCGCTGCATCCCCTTGCCGACCGGCTGGCCGTTCACCATGAGGACGTGCGGCTGGTCGAGCGGGAACGGCGGCGTGGCCGTCGTGGGCGTCACGAGCAGATCGCGCGATTCCAGGAATGCGCGCACGCCGTCCCAGAGCCGCGTGCGCAGCAGCTCGCCGCGCGCCACCTCGCGCGAGGACAGCGCGAGCCCCAGCTCGGTGTTCTCGACGAGGCCTTCCTGCAGGATCGCGCGATGCTCCGGCAGCTTGTCGGCGTGCCGCGCGACCATCAGCAGGCCGCGCGTCGATCGCACGATCTCCGGCACCGACGCCATGTCGGGGCACGCGGCTTCCAGGCGCGCGCCGAGTGAGCGGAACGCGCCGACCGCGCGCTCGAAGACCGCGCGCACCTCCGCGTCGACGGGCACGAGGCCGCCGAGGTCCGGCGTCCACGCGATGCGCCAGCCCTTCACGGACGGCGCCTTCGCGGCCGCCGCGAGCTGGCGCGTGTCGACCTCGTAGGAGATCGGCGAGCGATCGTCGGGCCCCGCCATCACCGAGAGCATCAGCGCGGTGTCGGCGATGGTGCGCGCCATCGGCCCTTCCACCGAGTACGTGTCCCACGCGAGCACGGACGGGTACCGCGGGATCAGCCCGGGCGTCGTGCGGAAGCCGACCACGCCGCAGTACGACGCCGGACCTCGCAGCGAGCCGCCGAGGTCGGTGCCTTCCGCAATCGGGAACATGCCGGTCGCGAGCCCGGCCGCGGATCCGCCGCTGGAGCCGCCCGCGGTGCGCGTGAGGTCCCACGGATTGCGCGTGGCGCCGAAGACCGCGTTGACGGTGTTCGGCCCGAACGCGAACTCCGGTGTGTTGGTCTTGCCGATGACGATGGCGCCCGCCGCCCGCAGCCGCTGCACCACGAGCGCGTCCTCGTCCGGGCACGTGGTTCTCGAACAGCTTCGAGCCATGCGTGGTCCGCAGGCCCTTCGTCACCGTGACGTCCTTGATGCCGACGGGCACCCCGAACAGCGGCGGCAGCGGCACGCCGCGCTTCAGCGCGGCCGTCGCGCGCCGCGCCTCCCACAGCGCGGCGTCGCGCGCGAGGGTGACGATCGCGTTGACCTGCGGATTCACGGCGTCGATGCGGTCGAGCAGCGCCTTCATGACCTCGAACGGCGACGTCCGGTGCGCGCGATAGAGCTTGACCAGCTCCACCGCGGACGTGAACGTGAGGTCCTTCATGCCGGCCGACAGTCTCTGCTTGCGCTCCCGCAAAGGCAAGCGCCATGCTTGCGGGCCATGGGCGTGACGCCCCGCCTGCTCGCGGCCGCGCTGGTCGCCCTCGTGCTCTGGAGCCCGCTCGCCACCGGCCAGCCTCTGCCCGGATCCTCGCCGGAGGCGACGGCCGCGCTCGCGCGGGGCGAGTGGCCGGCGTACGCCGGCACGTACGCGAGCGCCAAGTATTCGCCGCTGGACCAGATCACCCGCGCCAACGTGGGCACCCTGCGCGTGGCCTGGCGCTGGGAGTCGCCGGACGATGGCGCTGCGGCGGAGCACGCCATCGACCATCGATCCGAGCTTCCTCCACGAGTCGACCCCGATCATGGTGGGCGGCGTGCTCTACACGAGCACGTCGCTGTCGCAGGTGGCGGCCATCGACGCGGCCACCGGCACCACGAAGTGGGTCTTCGACCCGGGCGTCCATCGCCACGGCCTGCCCGCGAACAACGGCTGGCTGCACCGCGGCGTCGCCTACTGGCGCGATGGCGAGGACGAGCGCGTGATCCTCCTCAGCGCCCACGCGTTCATGATCGCGCTCGACGCGAAGACCGGCCGGCCGGTGCCGACCTTCGGCGACGCGGGAACGGTCGATCTCAGCAAGGACCTCGGACGGCCGGTCGAGCACCGCTGGCACTACAGCCACACGTCGCCGCCGGTGATCGTCCGCGACGTCATCGTGGTCGGCTCCTCGATCACCGACTTCCCGCTGCGCCCCGACATGCCGCCGGGCGACGTGCGTGGCTTCGACGTGCGCACCGGCAAGAAGCTGTGGACGTTCCGCGCCGTCCCGGGTCCCGGCGAGGTCGGTCACGAGACCTGGGAGAACGAGTCGTGGAGGGTGACGGGCGGGGTCAACGTGTGGACGTTGATGTCCGCGGACGAGGACCTCGGCTACGTCTACCTGCCGTTCAGCACGCCGGCCAACGATTACTACGGCGGGCAGCGGCACGGCGACAACCTGTTCGGCGAGGCGCTGGTCTGCGTCGACGCGCGCACGGGCAAGCGGATCTGGCACTACCAGATCACGCGGCACGGGCTCTGGGACTACGACCTGCCCGCCGCGCCGGTGCTCCTCGACGTCACGCAGAACGGACGGCGCATCAAGGCCGTCGCGCAGCCGACCAAGCAAGGCTTCGTGTTCGTCTTCGACCGCGTCTCCGGCGCGCCGCTCTGGCCTGTCGAAGATCGGCCGGTGCCGCAATCGACGGTCGGCGGAGAGAAGAGCGCGCGCACGCAGCCCTTCCCCACGAAGCCCGCTGCGGTCGAGCTCCAGGGCGTGCGGGACGAGGATCTGAACGATCTCACGCCGGAGCTCAAGCAGGCCGCGATCGCGATCGTCCGCCAGTACGACCACGGCCCGCTCTACACGCCACCGAGCGAGCGCGGCACGGTCGCGATGCCCGGCGTCACCGGCGGGCCGAGCTGGTCCGGCGGCGCCTGGGATCCCGAGACCGGCATCTTCTACGTGACGACCATCCGCGTGCCCTTCGTGCTCACGCTTCGCAAGCCGTCGCCGCTCGTGAGCGGCGATCGCTACGTCGGACGTTTCACGTACCTCCCGGGCCCGCAGGGACTTCCGCTCTTCAAGCCGCCCTGGGGAAGCGTGGTGGCGATCGACATGGTGACCGGCGACCACACGTGGCGCGCGCCCGTGGGCAGCGGCCAGCTTCCCCGCCGTCCGCGCGCTCGGGACCTCCGGACGGCTCGGCTGGCCGCTTCGCAGCTTCGCGCTGGTGACGAAGAGCCTGCTGCTGGTCGTGCAGGCCGGCTATCACGGCAACGAGCGGCCGGCGCCCACCGCGCCCCATCGCCGGGTCTTCGATCTCAACGTCCTCGAGCCGAGGCTCTACGCCTACGACAAGGCGACCGGCGCGCTCCTCGCCGAAGTGCCGCTCCCCGCGAACGCGAGCGGCGCGCCGATGACGTACATCGCGGGCGGCAAGCAGTACGTCGTCTTCCCCGTGGGCGGCGCGAACGTCCGCGAGGAGTTGATCGCGCTCACACTGCCGTAGCTCCCGGGAGGACACGATGCTCCGGTCGCTCATGGCCGCCGCGCTGCTCGCAGTGGCTCTGCTCCCCGCGGCCCTCGCGCACGCGCAAGGCGAGTGGCGCCCGCCGCAGGAGATCGCGTATCGCCAGGCGACCGTCTGGAGCGAAGGCATTCCGCTCGCCGCGCAGGTGTTCCAGCACCGCGCCCACGCGGGCAAGCGGCGCCCGACGGTCGTGCTGTGTCACGGCTGGGGCGGCGAGGCCGCGGGCCTGCGGCGGCAGGCGATCGCGTTCGCCACGGCCGGGTACACCGCGATCACGTTCGACTATCGCGGCTGGGGCGAGAGCGGCGGACGGCTGATCGTCAAGGGCACGCCGCCGCCCCGACGCGACGGCCAGCCCTTCACGGCCGAGGTGATCGAGCTGCGCGAGGTCATTCAGCCGTGGGAGCGCATCCAGGACATCGTGAGCGTGGTCGCGTGGGCGACCGGCGAGCCGGAGGTGGACGTCCAGAAGCTCGGGCTCTGGGGCACCAGCTACGGCGGCGGCCACGTGCTGTTCGTCGCCGCGTACGACGCGCGGATCAAGGCGGTGGTCGCCCAGGCGGCCGCGTTCGATGGACGCCAGACCGGCCAGAGCCTGGAGAACTGGCGCGCGATCGGCGCGCGGCGCGCGCGCGGTGAGCTCCCCTACCCGCCGCCGGCCGCGCGCGTGCCGGGCAGACTCCACGGGTTCCCCGTGCTCGAGCAGATGCTCCACTACGCGCCGGTCGAGCAGGCGGAGCTCGTCCGGCCGCACCAGGCGGTGCTGATCATCGCCGCCGAGAAGGAAGAGCTGTTCGACAACGCCGAGCACGGCGCGAAGGTCCACGCGCGTCTCAAGGGGCCGCGGCAGTACACGGTGGTGCCCGACATCTCGCACTACGACGTCTACACGAAGGCGTTCGACCGCGTGACGAGGCTGGCGACCGACTGGTACGACCGACATCTGAAGTAGAATGTTCGGCATGGCACACAAAGGCATGAAGTTCGGCATCTTCCTCGCGCCCTTCCACAAGATCGGCGAGAACCCCACGCTGGCGCTGAACCGCGACATGGAGCTGATCGAGTGGATGGACTACCTCGGCTACGACGAGGTGTGGATCGGTGAGCACCACTCGGCCGGCTGGGAGCTGATCGCGTCCCCCGAGATCTTCATCGCCGCCGCCGCGGAGCGGACGCGTCACATCCGGCTCGGCTCCGGCGTGACGAGCCTGCCGTACCATCATCCGTTCCTCGTGGCCCAGCGCTTCGTCCAGCTCGATCACATGACGCGCGGCCGCGCCATGCTCGGCTGCGGCCCGGGCGCGCTCGTGTCCGACGCGTACATGATGGGCCTCGAGCCGGTGAACCAGCGCCCGCGCATGGACGAATCGCTCGACGCGATCATGGAGCTCCTCAAGTGCGAGGAGCCGGTCACCATGAAGACGGACTGGTTCGAGCTGCGCGAGGCGCGCCTGCACCTGGCGCCCTACAGCGAGCCGCACTTCGACATCGCGGTGGCGAGCGTGATGACGCCGTCGGGCGTGGTGGCCGCGGGCCGTCACGGGCTCGGCGTGCTCTCGCTCGGCGCGGGACTTCCGGGCGGCCCGGAGGCGCTGTCGAACCAGTGGAAGATCGCCGAGGAGACCGCGGCGAAGCACGGCAAGACCATGGATCGTTCGAAGTGGAAGCTCGTCGTGAACTGCCACGTGGCCGAGGACGACGAAGAGGCGCTGCGCCAGGTGAAGAAGGCCGAGCGGCACGAGACCATCACCTACTTCGAGGAGACGCTCGGCCGGCCGCCCGGACGCTCGGACGATCCGCTCACCGAGGGCGTGAAGATGGGGACCACGCTCGTGGGCTCCGTCGACACGGTGGTGCGCGGCATCAAGCACCTCTGGGACCTGAGCAACGGCGGCTTCGGCGGCCTGCTCTTCCGCGCGAACGAGTGGGCGAACCGCGAGCAGACGCTGAAGAGCTACGAGCTCTTCGCCCGCTACGTGATGCCGCAGTTCCAGGGCTCGGCGCAGCTCCCGCACGACTCGAACGAGTGGGCGCGCAGCAACCGCAGGACGATCTTCAGCCCGAACGTGGAGGCGATCCAGCGCGCCTACACCGAGCGGGGCCGCGAGGTGCCCGCGGAGTTCCGTCAGCGGACGTCCGGCGCGCGGGATCTGTCGAGCGTCATCGCCGCCACGACAATGTCGTGAGAGCGGCGATCGCCGCGCACGTCCAGGACGGGACAGCGAAGGACGTCGGTCTGCGATTGACCGGCAGACCGTCGATGTCACGGCGACCCGAGTAGACCGTCCTGTCGATCCCGAAGGTCCCCGCACACGTTTCCCTTGACACCGTCTCACCAATCGGATCACACTTCTCCCCGCTCGAGTCGCCGCAACGATCGCGCGGTACCGTCCGGACTGAGGATAGAGCATGTCTCTCGTTCCGGCCTCTGAGCATGCGTCCGGATCCCCGACCCTCCCGCGTACGAGCTCGACCGGCTCGACGCCGAGGTCCTCGACTCGCGGACGCGTGCAGCCGCGCGACGTTCCACCTCGTCGGTCACGACTGGGGCGGCCGCTCGCCTGGTTCTCGCAGCCATCACCCGGCGCGCGTTCTCCTCGCTCGCCACCAATCTCGTGCCGGGAACCCTCCCGCGCTGCCGCGTCGAGTGTATCTACGTCCGCGACCGCAAGACTGGCCAGACGATCCGAATCAGCAACGCACCCGACGGGCAGACACCGGGTAACGGCAGCAGCGACCAGCCATATATCAGCTCGGATGGTCGCTTTGTCACCTTCAGGTCTCGTGCGACCAACTTGGTTCCCGGGGGAACCAATGGGATGCAGCAGATCTTCGTCCACGATCGCGATGCCGACAAGGACGGCATCTTCGATGAGGTGGGGGCGACGGCGACTCTCACCAGCCTGGTGAGCGTTGCGTCCAGTGGCGTACAGGCCAATGCACCCAGCGCTCGGCCCAGTATCAGTAACGACGGCCGCTTCGTCGTGTTCGAGTCCACCGCCGGTAACCTGGCGCCGGGAAACACCCAGGGGCGAACGCACATCTATCTCCGTGACCGCGACACCGATGGGAACGGAGCCTTCGATGAGCCTGGGGCTGGACAGACGACGACGAGCCGCATCAGCAACGCGCAACCGCCCGCCCCTGCCAACACTCCCGCCAACGCCGACAGTATCGAGCCGCACCTCAGCGCCGACGGACGTTTCATCGCCTTCGCCTCCTCGGCCTCCGATCTGGCGCCAGGGGGCAGCAATTTCTTCCAGGACATCTTCGTCCGTGACCGGGTGACCGGGCAAACCAGAGTGGTCAGCACCTCCTTCTTCGGCGGCGCGCCGGACCTTAGCTCTCATCAACCCGCACTCAGCGCCAACGGCCGTTTCGTCGTCTTCGCCTCCAGGGCCACCAATCTCGCGGAGCCCACCGACGGGACACTGCACATCTTCCTCCGTGACCGAGATCCCGATGGCAACGGGACATTCGATGAGGCGGGGGCCGTAACGTTTCTGGTCAGCATTACTTCTAGTGGCTCCCAAGGGAACTTCGACAGTTTCAGCCCTCGCGTCAGCGTGGACGGCCGTGTGGTCGTCTTCAGTTCTTTCGCCACGAATCTGAGCACCAATCTGGTGGGCGGGGACACCAACAACGTGAGCGACGTTTTTCTGGCAGGTGGGCTCGCACGGTGCCCTGACGGCAGCGAGGCCGATGACGATGGCGATGGACTCCTGAACTGCTGGGAGGACGGCTCGCTGTGGAGCGACGGCCTTCCTGGAATACGCTTCAACGGCACCTGGACCGGAAATCCTGCCGACCGGGACCTCACGCTCTGTGTGGACGCAAACCGTAACGGCACCTTCGGCGCTCCCGGTTCGATGGAACGGGCCGTTGAATGCGCCCGGCGCGACCGCCGAGATCTCTTTCTCGAGATCGACTTCATGGCCCTTCACCAACCAAACCAGAACGCCATCAATGATGTCGTTGCCAAGTTCGCATTGGCTCCGGCAACCTCGACCGCGGCGGCGGGAATCCGCCTGCATGTTCAGGTGGACGAGCAAGCGGTGGCCCACAACAACAACTTCACATTTGTCCCATGCGCCGGTCCAGCGCAAGCCGGCATCCCCGATTTTGACACCGTCAAACGCGCCAGCTTCGGGACCGCCGCTGAGCGCGCACATGTGAACGCCAGGAATATTCTCGCGGCCAAGCGCCTTGCCTTTCGCTACGGGTTATTCGTGCACAGCCTTTTGGGCCTGCGTACGACGTCCGGTTGCGCGGAGCTACCGGGGAACGATTTCGTCGTCTCCCTGGGTGGCTGGACGACCGTCAGAGGCCATGATGTCGGAAATCAGAATGAGCAGGCTGGCACCCTCATGCATGAGCTGGGGCACACCCTGAATCTGCGCCACGGCGGCGGAGACGATATCAACTGCAAGCCGAACTATCTCAGTGTCATGAGCTACACGCGCCAGATCAGCGACAGTACGATTCCCGGCGACACGCTGGACTACTCACGCGATGCCCTCAGAAGTCTGAGAGAATTCGGAATCCCCCCTTCATCCGCTCTCTGAACGAGCAGGCGGGTATCGGGGGCCCGGCCGGTCAGGTGACGGCGTATGGTCCCGCCACTGCCACACCCCCAGCCGCGCCACCTCAGTGCCCACTCGCCCCCGCCCCGATAGTGCCACCCTGTGCGAGGGACATCGGCACCCCGGCGGACCCGGTCACAGGCACCCCGGCGAACCCCCAATGGATCGTGGTGACTCCAGCAGACCAGCCCATTGATTGGCGCAAAGATGGCGATGTCACCGACATCAATGTCAATGCCGACGTCAACCGCTTCCCTTCAGAGGGGTGTCCCGCAAACTCCTTCGAACTGCTCCGGGGCTACGATGACTGGGACAACCTTCAGTACAACTTCCGCGCGTCGCCAGACTTCGCCGACGGTATCCACCTGACCGCGGCGACAGTCGTTGAACTGACGCGCGAAGAGGCCTTGGCCCTCAGCCCCGACAGCGATGGGGATGGGGTGAAGGACCTCGCCGACAACTGCCCATTCGTCGCGAATCCTCTTCAGGAGGATAGTGATGGCGACGGCGTCGGGGACGCCTGCCAGGGCGGGATCGGCGTCGTTGATACCTTTTCCGGCAAGGTGCACGGCTTGGGGCGCGGGCCGACGAAGACCGGGATATCGATCGTTGGAACGTTTCTCTTCGATGGAGCCGTCGATCTGGGCGCCGTCAGGGCCGTGAGCATTACCAGCCTTCTCGACGACGGGATCTCGGATATCGGCGGTCTACCTCGAACCCTTGGTCGAGACCCTCGCAATCACGCAAGGACGGCGCTGTTCAGTACCCCCGCCGGGGTGACCCCCATCGTGAGGGTTGCGATTGGCCATCGTGGGGGAGGTGAATTTACGTTTCGTATAGACGTGAGCGGCGCGACCCACGATCCCTCTGATCTGTGCCCGAATCCGACTTTCACCACCGCATTTGCGGTCGACGAGATCGTCGTCTCAACGCAGCAGCCGTGGCAGTGCTTCGGTACTGGAAACCAGTACCTGCACTCGTCGCCGCCGTAGGCTCTTCTCGCCCGCTACAGGTCCTTCACCTCGACCGCCTGCCCGGACGCCGCGCTCTTCGCGACCGCGTCGGTGAACTCCATGTAGCGCACGCCGTCCTCGAACGTGGTGAGCGCGGTCTTCTCGCGGCCGCGGATCGTGTTGACGAACTCTTCCTCGACGCGCCAGCCGATGCGCTTCTCCGCCGGGATCGGGATCTCCGCCAGCTGCTTGTCCCCGCGCCGTCCGCCGGAGAGGCGCTTGGCCCCCGGCTCGATGCGGAGCGTGCCTTCGGTTCCGAAGATCCACGCTTCCGGAGCGGGCGCGAACGCGGTGAGCGCGCTGAAGCGCAGGTGCGCGACGCCGCCGCTGCCCAGCCGCGCGAGGATGTCGACGTGGTCGGGGACCTTCACCTCGTGGAGCGCGCCGGTGGCGTCCTTGCGGCGCGGGACCGCGATCTTCGTCATCGTCATCACGCTCTTCGCGGGACCGACCCAGCGCATCAGCGTCTCGTACCAGATGCCCATGTTGAGGACGTTGTTGCCGCTGAGGCGCACGTCCTGCCGCCAGTGCAGGCCTTCGCCGACGTCCGCGAACCGCGCCTGCTGCGTGGCGTGGACCTCGACCGCCTGCACCTCGCCCACGTAGCCCTCGGCCACGAGCCGCGTGATCGTCGGATCCAGCTCCAGCGACGGCGGGCCGGGCACGAGCTGCGTGACGAGGTTCGGCTTCTTGCGCGCGGCCTCCAGCATGCGGCGGCCCTCGGCCGCGTTCATCGCCATGCGCGCCTCGCAGAGCACGTGCTTGCCCGCCTCGAGCGCGGCGATCGTCATCTCGCAGTGCGTGTACGGCCACGTGCCGATGCACACCGCGTCGATGTCCGGTGCTGCGACCACCTCGCGCCAGTCGCTCGCGATGCGCGCGATGCCGAACTCCTTGGCGACGCGCTCGCCCGACTCCTTCGACCGGTTGGCGACCGCCACCAGCTCCACCCCGGGCTGGGCCTTCAGCTTGGGAATGTGATGAAGGCGGGAGTTGCCACCGGCGCCGATGAACCCTACGCGGATCGCTGTGTCAGTCATGGCGCGAATGGTAGCACCTTGCCGCGCCCCCGGCCCTCGCCTCGCAGGCCGCCCGGGCGTGGGCTAGAATCGCCGCGGCGCACCTGCCAGGGAGGATCCATGGCTGCCGCAATCGACGTCCGCAACTACGATGGGCTGGGACTGGCCGAGCTCGTGCGCAGCAAGGAGATCAGCGCCCACGAGCTGCTCGACGCGGTCCTCGCGCGCGCCGACGCCGCCAACCCGGCGCTCAACGCGATCGTCACGCGGCTCGACGACCAGGCGCGGGCCGCCATCGCCGCCGGGCTGCCGCAGGGCCCGTTCACCGGCGTCCCGTACCTGCTCAAGGACCTCGGCGCGCTCTATACCGGCGCGCCGACGAGCTTCGGCAGCGCGCTGTTCGACGGCAACGTCGCCGATCACGACAGCGAGATCACCGCGCGCCTCAAGCGTGCCGGCCTCGTGATCTTCGGCAAGACCAACACGCCCGAGATGGGACTGTCGCCGTCGACGGAGCCCCGACGCTTCGGCGTCACGCGCAACCCGTGGAACCTCGCGTACAGCGCCGGCGGCTCGAGCGGCGGCGCCGCGGCCGCCGTGGCGGCCGGCATCCTGCCGATGGCCCACGCCACCGACGGCGGCGGTTCCATTCGCATCCCCGCCTCGTGCTGCGGGCTCTTCGGCATGAAGCCGACGCGCGCGCGGAATCCGATGGGGCCGGACGCGGGCGAAGGCTGGGGCGGCGCGTCGGTCGCGCACGCGGTGACGCGCTCCGTGCGCGACAGCGCCGCGCTGCTCGACGCCACCGCCGGCCCGGACGTCGGCGATCCGTACTGGGCGCCGCCGCCCGCGGGCCCGTTCCTCGCCGAGGTCGGGCGCGAGCCGGGGCGGCTGCGCATCGCGCTCACCACCGCCTCGTTCAACGGCGCGCCGGTGAACGAGGAATGCGCGGAGGCCGCGCGGGCGGCGGCGAAGCTCTGCGCGTCGCTCGGCCACGTGGTCGAGGAGGCGCGGCCATCGATCGACGCGCGCGCGCTCGGCCTGGCCGTCCGGATCGTCATCGCCGCGAACGTCCGCGCCGCCCTCGAGGCGCGCGCCGCGGCGCTCGGCCGTCCGCTCGCCGAGACCGACGTCGAGCGCCAGACGTGGGGCCGCGTGGTGGAGGGCGCGTCGTTCAGCGCGTGGGAGTACGCGCGGTCGATCGGCGTGGTCCATCGCACCGGCCGTCAGGTGGCGCGGTTCTTCGAGGCCTGGGACATGCTGCTGAGCCCGACGATGTGCCAGCCGCCCTACCCGCTCGGCGTCCTCGACATGAGCGCGACCGACGACACCGCGTACGTGGACGCGGTGCTCGCGAGCGTCGGCTTCACGTCGCTCTTCAACTCCGCCGGCAACCCGGCGATGTCGGTGCCGCTCGCGACCTCGACCCAGGGGCTGCCGATCGGCGTGCAGTTCGCCGGCCGCTTCGGCGACGAGGCGACGCTGTTCCGGCTCGCCGCGCAGCTCGAATCCGCGCAGCCGTGGGCCGGCCGCCGGCCCGCCGTATGACAGGAGGATCCATGCCGAACGCCCGCATCAATTCCGGCTCTGGCGCGATCGACCTCTACTACGAGGAGACCGGCCAGGGGTTCCCGCTCATCTGGTGCCACGAGTTCGGTGGCGACTACCGGTCGTACGAGTCGCAGGTGCGCTACTTCTCGCGCCGCTACCGCGTGGTCACGTGGAACTACCGCGGCTACCCGCCGTCGGAGGTGCCGAAGGATCCCTCCGCGTACTCGGTGGAGATCCTCGTCGAGGATCTGAAGGGGCTGATGCAGCACCTCGGCATCCGCCGCGCGCACATCGGCGGCGTCTCGCTGGGGGGCGGGCTCACGCTGAACTTCGGCATCCGCCATCCCGAGATGGCGGCCAGCCTCGTCATCTGCGGCGCCGGTAGCGGCACCGTCGGGCGCGAGGAGTTCGTGAAGAACGCCGAGAAGAACGCGGCGCTCTTCGAGCGCGAGGGCGCCGAGGCGAAGGCGCGCAACTTCGCGGAGGCGCCCACGCGCCGCGGCTTCCGCGAGAAGGACCCGCGCGGCTGGGCGGAGTTCCTGCGCAACGTGCTCGATCATTCGGGCGTCGGCTCCGCGCTGATGACCCGCGGCGTGATGATGAAGCGCAAGACGATCTTCGAGCTGGAGCCGGAGCTGAAGACGCTGATGGTCCCGTCGCTCATCGTGGTGGGCGACCAGGACGAGCCGTGCATCGAGCCGGGGATCTTCATGAAGCGCCACATCCCGCACGCGGGGCTCCTGATGGTGCCGATGACCGGCCACACCGTGAACATCGAGGAACCGATGCTGTTCAACCAGGCCGTCGCGGAGTTCTTCGCGGGCGTCGAGAGCGGCCGCTGGGGCACCTGGAGGGAGCGAAATAGCCATGCCCGAACGTCCACTCCCGACCGCGGCGGAAGTGAAGAGCTGGCTGCGCGAGCGCCGGAACTGGGGACGCTGGGGCAAGGACGACCAGAAGGGCGCGATCAACCTCATCACGCCGGCGAAGCGCGCGGCGGCCGCGGGTCTCGTGAAGAGCGGGCGCAGCGTCTCGCTGAGCCGGCCGTTCCCGACCACGCCCGGGCTCAACAACGCGCTGCCCGCGCACCACTACATGAAGACGCTCCCGCGCGGCGTCGGCGGCTACGCGGCCGACTACTACGGCATCTTCTATCACGGCGTCGCGTCCACCCATCTCGACGCGCTCTGTCACACGTGGGACGACGACGCGATGTGGAACGGCCGCGACCCGAAGAAGGAGATCACGTTCGACGGCGCGACCTTCGGCTCGGTCGACCACTGGGCCGAGGGCATCATCACGCGCGGCGTGATGCTGGACGTCCCCCGTCACCGCGGCACGTCCCACGTGACGCAGGACGCGCCGGTGCACGGCTGGGAGCTCGAGGACATCCTGGTCAAGCGCAACATCACGCTCGAGCCCGGCGACGCGATCTGCGTCTACGCCGGCCGCGAGCAGTGGCAGGCGGCGAACGCGACGCGCGCGTACAGCACCCCGTTCGGCCCCGGCCCGCTCGACCGGCCCGGTCTCCACGTCTCGTGCCTCCCGTTCCTCCGCGACCACGACGTGAGCCTGCTCGTGTGGGACATGCTGGATCACCTGCCGATCGGCTACGACATCCCGTGGGCGGTCCACGCGTGTCTCTTCGCGTACGGCGTCGCGCTGCTCGACAACGCGTTGCTGGAGCCGCTGGCCGACGCGTGCAAGGCAGAGAAGGCCGCGACGAGTTCATGCTGGTGATCGCCCCCCTGCGGGTGATCGGCGGCACGGGCTCCCCCGCCAACCCGCTCGCGGTGTTCTAGGAGCGCGCTCCGGCTGGAGCTACCCTGCGGGGGTGCCCGCGCGCCCCGCGCTCCGCGCGTACCTCGCCTTTGCGGTCGCCGGCTTCCGCCGGTACGCCACCTACCGGCAGGCCACGATCGCCGCCTGCGTGACGAACTCGGTCTTCGGCTTCCTGCGCTGCGCGGTGCTTCTCGCGGTCGCCGACGCGAGCGCCGGCACCGTGGCCGGCTACGATGGGCCGCGGCTCAGCACGTTCGTGTGGGCGGGCCAGGGGCTGATCGGGACCGTGCTGATCTGGGCGCCGCCGGACCTCGCGGGCCGCATCCGCACGGGCGACGTCGTCATCGACCTGCTGCGCCCCGTCGACCTCGTCTGGCAGCAGCTCGCGGCCGACCTTGGCCGCGCGGTCCACGCGGTCGGCATCCGCTTCGTCGTCCCCGTCGCGGTCGGCGCGCTCTTCTTCACGCTCCACGCACCGGCGCGGCTCGCCACCTATCCGCTGTTCGCGTGCTCGCTGCTGCTGGCGACCGTCATCTGCTTCTCCTGTCGCTTCCTCGTCAACGCGGCGGCCTACTGGCTGCTCGACGCTCGGGGCCCGCAGGTTGCGTGGACGCTCCTCTCCGGCGTGCTCGGCGGGCTCTACTTCCCCCTGTGGTTCCTGCCGCCCGCCGCCGCGCTCGCCGTGATCGTGGCCACGCCCTTCGCGTCGGTGATCCAGATCCCGCTCGACGTGCTCGTGGAGCGCGGTGGCCTCGCCGACCAGGTCGTCCTGCTCGGGGTGCAGGCGGGCTGGACCGTCGCGATGCTGGCGCTGTGCCGCTGGGTGCAAGGGCGCGGCGAGCGCAAGCTGGTGGTGCAAGGTGGCTAGCCGCGCGTGGGCCGCGTACGGGCATCTCGTCGCCGCGCAGGTGCGCGGCCAGGCGCAGTACCGCGCGTCGTTCGCCGTCGACGTCGCCGGCAGCGTCATGTTCGGCGTTCTCGACGTGGTGTCGGTCGTCGTGCTCTTCCGGGTGACGCCGACGCTCGGCGGCTTCGCGTTCGCCGAGGTCTTCCTCATGAGCGCCCTCGCCGCCTGCGCGTTCGCCCTCGCCGACCTCGCGGTCGGCAACGTCGAGCGCCTCAACGTCTACGTGCGCGGCGGCCTGCTCGACGCGGTCCTCGTGCGGCCGATGGGCGTGCTGAGCCAGCTCGCGGTGATGGACGTCGCCGCGCGCCGGGTCGGACGGGTGGTGTTCGGGATCGCGATGGTGACGGTGGCTGCGGCCGTCGCGCACGTGCCGGCGACACCGGCCCGGCTTGCGCTGCTCGTGATCACGCCGGTCGCCGGCGCGGCGATCTTCGCGGCGATCTTCGTCGCCACCGCGGCCGTGGCGTTCTGGTGGATCGAGGCCGGCGAGATCGCCAACGGGTTGACGTACGGCGGCCTGACCTTCACGCAGGTGCCCATCACGGTCTACGGCGCGGTCTTTCGGCGCCTGTTCGCGTACGGGGTTGGCTTCGCGTTCGTGGCCTACTACCCGGCGCTCGCCCTCCTCGACCGCCCCGATCCGCTCGGCGGGCCCGCCGTCCTCGGCTACGCGGCGCCGCTGGTCGCGGTCGTGGCCACGGCCGCCGCCGCCCTCGTGTGGCGTGCCGGCGTGCGCCACTACCGGAGCACGGGCTCGTGACGGTCATCGAGGCGCGTGGCCTGCGCAAGGACTTCACCGTGCGCGTGTCCGCGGGGTGGCTGCGACGCCGCACGCGTGTCGTGGCGGCCGTCGACGGCGTGGACCTGGTCGTCGAGCGCGGCGAGATGCTCGGCTACATCGGCCCGAACGGCGCCGGCAAGTCCACGACCTTGAAGATGCTCACCGGCGTGCTGTACCCGTCGGGGGGCGACGTGCGCGTCTGCGGGCTCGTGCCCGTGCCGCAGCGGACGCGGCTCGCACGACGCATCGGCGTCGTGTTCGGGCAGCGCTCGCAGCTCTGGTGGGACCTGCCGCTGCGCGACTCGTTCGCCCTGCTGCGCCACGTGTACGGCGTCCCCGCCGCTGAGCACTCGGGCCGCCTCGCGCACTGCCGCCGTCTCCTCGAGCTCGACGCGTTCCTCGACACACCGGTGCGCCAGCTCTCGCTCGGGCAGCGGATGCGGGGCGAGCTGACGGCCGCGCTGCTGCACGGTCCCGAGGTGCTCTTCCTCGACGAGCCGACGATCGGGCTCGACGTCGTGAGCAAGCAGGCCGTGCGCGGCTTCCTCGCCGCGCTCGGCGCCACCGGCGACACGACCATCGTGCTCACCACCCACGACCTCGCCGACATCGAGCGCCTGTGCCGCCGCCTCGTGGTCATCGACCAGGGGCGCATCGTGCACGATGGCTCCCTCGACGACCTCCACGCGCGCTACGGCTCCCGGCGCCGCGTGGTCGTGGACCTCGACGAGCCGCTCGCGACCGCGGTGATGCTCCCCGGCGTGGTGACGGAATCGGTGCAGGCGGACGGCCGCCGGATCACCTACGCGCTCGAGGGCGGCGCCACGACGGCCGGTGAGCTGGTGCGCCGGCTCGCGGAAGCGGCGTCGCTGCGCGACATCTCGGTGGTGGAGCCGGATATCGAGGAGGTGGTCGCGCGCCTCTACACCGAGTCGCGTGCCCCGGGGCGCGCGACTCGGTGAGACGGAGGCGCTACCCGCCGACGGTCTTGCGAATGCTCCCGAAGTGATCGTCGATGTGGTTGATGAGAATGCCCGTGACGATCTGCTCGGCGCTCATCGCCGGCATCTCGGCGAGCACGGTGCCGCTCTTCGCGAGCTGATCGTCGCTGAGCCCGCGGACGACCGCGGCGGCGGCCGCCGCGCCCTTCTTGTGCAGCGCGATGGTCTCCGTCTTCGTGCAGGCGGCGAAGTCCTTCGCGTGCTGCGCGTTCATCCCGTTGAGCATGTCCATCGTGAAGGTCGGCATCGACTGTCCGGACGCGACCGCCTTGAGGATGCCGGCGATCGCCTCGTGGGAGCCCGCGACGTGATGGGCCGTGACCGCGACCGACCACTTCTCGGCGGCGGTGACCTTCTTCCAGTCGGCGTCACTGAGCTTCTCGAGCACGCCCGTCGCTTCCTGCACCTTTGCCTCGTACTGCTTTGCGAGTGCTTCGCCCTTGGCTCCCATGCGCGCCTCCTCGATCGAGAAGTGGGACTTTGGTCACCCGTCCGGGTCACCAGCCTCTTGGATGCTCGGTGAAGGGGCTCGGGATTCGCCGGATGTCCTGAATCAGGTCCGGCGGCAGCTCCTGGTGGACGCCGTACCCGCCCGACGGCGCGATGGCGTCCGACACACCGCCAAATCGCGCCTCGATCGCCTTCGCGAGGTCGCGGTGCGTGCCGACGGCGGCGAACAGCCGGACGACGTCGTCCGAGATCTCGGCCGCCATTCTATCCCACTGCCCCGCCTTGGACATGACGTTGAGCTTCCGGCCGAGCTCGTGCAAGCCGTGCGCCTCCAGCACCGGCCAGTACGCGGGCGTCGATCCGTAGAAGGCCACGCGGTAGCGGACCCACTCCACCATCTTCGCGACCGCCGCCTCGTCGGGCCCGGTGGCGATGAACCCGCCGCCGACGATGGCGAACCGCTCGCGTGGGCGGTTGGCCTTCGCCATCCCCGTGCGCAGCTCCCGCATGACGACGTCGTCGATGTACTTCCGCGTGCAGAACCCGTGCAGCCGCACGCCGTCGCAGACCTCGCCCGCCACGCGGAGCATGGCCGGGCCGACCGCGGCGATGGTGACGGGAATCGGCGGCTGGTGCGTCGACACCGGCGTGAAGTTCGGCGTCATCAGCGTGAACTTGTAGTGGGCGCCGCGGAAGTCGAGCTTCTCGCCCGTCTCCCAGTTGCGCCAGATCGCCCGCAGTGCCAGCACGTACTCGCGCATGCGCGGCGCCGGCGCCGTCCACGGCACGCTGAAGCGGTTCTCGTTGTGCGCGCGGACCTGCGAGCCGAGGCCGAGCACGAAGCGGCCACGCGAGGCGACCTGGAGGTCCCACCCCACGTTGGCGACGGCCATCGGGCTCCGCGAGAACGAGATCGCGATGGAGGTCTCGAGCGACACGCGCGAGGTCTCGACGGCGGCGACCCCGAGCGCGAGGAACGGATCGTTCTTGTTCTCGGAGGTCGAGAGCCCGTCGTACCCGGCCGCTTCCGCGGCGCGCGCGGCGGCCGGCACGCCGGTGAGGTCCTGCTGGGGGAGCTGGGTCAGGATGCGCATGGTCGTCAGATGATACGATCCTCCGAACGAGAAGGGGGACCCCGAGATGGCGGACACGCTCACGGTGCTCAACCCGGTCGGCTACGCGCCCAAGGTCACCCGCAAGGCGCTGGCGCCGCGGCTCTCGACGCTCGACGGCAAGACCGTGTACCTGGTCGACTGCCGCTTCGACGACTCCGACGTCTTCCTCAAGCAGATGCAGGCGTGGTTCGCCGAGCACATGCCGTCGGTGCGCACGGTGTTCAAGCCGATCTCGAGCGTGTACCTGCAGGACGATCCGACGACCTGGGAGGAGATCAAGGCGCGCGGCCACGCCGCGATCCTCGGCGTCGGCCACTGAAGCACCTGCGCGCCGGCGGTCGCCGCGCACGCGATGACGATCGAAGCGAAGTACGGGGTGCCCACGGTGGCCATGCACACCGACAAGTTCGACCGCGTGGTCGAGTCGGTCGCGAAGGTCAACGGGATGCCGGGCCTCCGGCAGGTGTTCGTCCCGCAGCCGATCATGGGCAAGACCGCGCAGCAGCTCCGCGCGTACGTCGACGGCACGGATCCGATCACGCGGACGTGCCGTCATGCAGGAAGTCGTCGAAGGGCCTCACGACGCCGCTCGCCGACGCCGACCTCGGCGCGATCGAGTTCGATCGGTCGACGCCGCGCCTGGTGGCGCCGGACACCGCGGACGCGCTCGAGCAGCTCTTCCTCGACAATCGCTGGACCGACGGGCTGCCGATCGTGCTGCCGACCGAAGAGCGTGTGGCCGCCATGCTGGCCGGCGACGCACCGCAAGCCCGAGGAAGTCGTCGGCCGCATGCGCTCGACGCACTTCCGCGAGTACTGGGAGTACACGGTCGAGAAGGTCGCGGTGAACGCGGTCATGGCGGGCGCGCGGCCCGCGTACTTCCCGGTGATCCTGGCCCTCGCCGCCACCGGCGTCACCGCGCGCAGCAGCAGCTCGAGCGCGATGGCGTCCATGGCCGTGGTCAACGGCCCGATCCGCAACGAGATCGGCATGAACGCCGGGCATCGGCGCCATGGGCCCGTACAACCACGCGAACGCCACCATCGGCCGCGCCTACGGCCTGCTCTCGCAGAACGGCCAGGGCGGCTCGGTGCCCGGCCTCAGCTACATGGGCAACCAGGGCAACAACTACGCGTACAACAGCGTGACGTTCGCCGAGAACGAGGAGCGGAGCCCGTGGGCGCCGTTCCACGTCCAGCACGGGCTTCACGCGCCGGGCCAGAGCGCGGTCAGCGTCTTCTCGGGCGTGCGCTCCACGGCGTTCACGCTCGGGCGTGCGTGAGAAGCACTGGCGCGAGCACGTCGGCCACATGCTGCGCGGCATGGATCCGCACGGGCCGCCGACGCTGCTGCTCGATCCGATCGCCGCGCGGCAGTTCGTCGACCGCGGCGGCTTCACGCACAAAGGAGCTGCTGATCGACTGGCTCTACGACACCGCGCGCATGCGCGCGAGCGAGTACTGGGACTACCAGCTCATCCAGAACTACATCTACCCGCGCGCGACGTTCGGCGACGAGCCGTGGGCGTCGAAGCTGAAGGCCGCGCCCGACGAGATGATCCCGATGTTCCGGCGCGAGGACATCCACGTGGTCGTCATGGGCGGCGAGACGAACGGCTACTGGCGGATCATGGGCTGCAACTACCAGAAGACGGTGTCGGTCGACGAGTGGCGCTGACGCGCGACAGCAGGCACGGCCTCACGGCAACCCCGTCGTCTCCGCCGGCACGCAGAGCTCGTCCTCCCTCACCGACCGCAGGCGCTCGCCCCAGAACTCGTCGGCCGTGCTGATGGCCACGACCGGCACGTGCTTCGGCTGGCCCTTGGCCGGCCTGGCCACGAAGCACATCAGGTCGACCAGCGGGTTCTCGATGTCGTCGCCGTCCTTGCTCACCGGCAGACAGAGCCGGGTGGGACGGACGATCCGGTAGGTCTTCGGCTGGCCGAACTGGTCGGAGACGAGCACGTCCGGATCGTCCGGCCCGGCGGTCTCCTTCACCCCGTAGCACCGATAGCGGTCCCCGGCGTTCGCGCCGGGCGGTGCCACCGGCCCCGTCAGGCTCTTGGACGTGGGGACCATCAGATCGTCGCGCCGGATCAGGTCGACGGTCAGCGCGCCGAGCTCGGTCACGACCCCGATGCCGACCCGCTTGTTGAACTTGGGCGACCCCTTCACCGGCGTGACGAGGTACGTCCGGAGGTGCGCGGCGGGATTCACGATGCCGCTCCCGCCCACGTCGGCCGGATTGCACAAGAGGTCGGTCCCCTTGACGTCGACCGTCAGCGTCTCGAGCCTGTCGGCGAGCGTGACACCTCGGGCAATCTCGAAGACGGACAGGCTGTTCTTCTCCGGTCTCGTCAGGTAGCAGAGATATCGATCGACGCCGCCGGCGGTCTCCAGCCCGCACGTCGCCGAGCAGCCGTCGCCCGAGGTGACGTTGCCGTCGTCGCACTGCTCGCCCGCATCCAGGACGCCGTCGCCGCAGAAGCTCAGCAGCGCGTTCTCGGGAAACATGGTCACGCCGACGGGCTGGGAGCCGAGCGGTCCCTGGCCGGGAAGGCCGAAGTCGCTGACCACGGTGCGCATTCCGGTCGTGGGATTCACCCTGAAGAGCGTGCCGGTGCCGTTGGTCCCCGCGATGATGTCGATGACGAGGATGCCTCCGGACGGCTCCACCGCGAGGCCCGACGGGCGCCCGCCGACGGGCCCCTTGGTCGGGTCGGAGAAATCGCTGATCACGGTGCGGGCGCCGGTCACCGGATCCACGCGGAACAGCGTGCCGCGCTGCGGCCGATCTGACCGGTGGTGGAGTCGATGACCACGAGCGAGCCGTTCGCTTCCAACTCGACGTCGACCGGATCGACTCCGAGTCGGGCCCTGGGCGATGTCGGAGAAGTTGCTGAGCACCGTGCGGGCGCCGGTGGCCAGGTTCACGCGGAAGAGCAGGCCGCGGGCGACGCCGCCTCCAGGTGGCGGGGCGTCGATGTCCAGCACGAGCGCCTCGGTGGGACTCAGCATGGCGATGGCCTCGGGTTCGGCCCCGAGGGGACCTTGCGCCGCGCTGCCGAAGTCACTGACCAGCGTTCGGGCGCCCGTCACGGGGTTCACGCGGAACAGCCTGCCCGGGAGGCCGGGACCGCCCACCCCGACGCCGTTCGCCGTCACCACCAGGATGTCGCCGCCGGGCCCCAGCACCACGCCACTCGCGAGGGTTCCGATCGGCCCCTGCGCGGCGTTGGCGAAATCGCTCACCACGGTCCGGCTGCCGTTCACGCGGGTCCACGCGGAACAGCGCGCCGCGGCCGTTTCGATCCTGCTCGACGACCAGGATGTCGCCGGCCGTTCCGATCGCGACATCGACCGGGTCGCCGCCGAGCGGGCCCTGCTGCGGGTTGCCGAAGTCGCTCAGCAGCGTGCGAGCCCCGGTCGTCGGATTCACGCTGAACAGCGCCCCGGCGCCGTTCGTTCCGGCCAGGAAGTCGATCACGAGCGCGTCGCCGCCGCGGATCAGCGGGACGATCGGCGACGCCGACGGGGTTCACGCCCGTCGGCCCCTGCGTCACGTTGCCGAAGTCGCTGAGCAGCGTGCGCGCTGCCGTTGTTGGGGTCCACCAGGAACAAGGCGCCGTTGCCGCCCGGGTTGGCCGTCCGGGGGTGGCAGGTCGGTGCCGCCATCGTCGTCGGTGACGAGGATGCCGGCCGGGCTGACCGCGAGAAATACGGGATCGGTGCCGGTCGGTCCCTGCGCCAGGTTCCCGAAGTTGCTCAGCACCGTGCGCATGCCCGTGACCGGATTCACGCTGAAGAGGACGCCGTTCGCGCCCGTGCCCGCGTCGGTGTCGACGACCAGGATCACGCCGTTCGGGCCCGGCGCCACGCCTGCCGGCTTCGAGCCGGTGGGGCCCTGCGTCGGATTGCCGAAGTCGCTGAGCACGGTGCGCGCACCGCTGATGGGGTCCACGACGAAGAGCGCGCCGTTCCCGCCGTTCTTGCCGTCGTTCGGCACGTCGGTGCCGCCATCGGGATCCATCACGAGGATGATGCCGCCGGGGCCCACCGCGACGCCTGTCGGCGTCTTCCCGAGCGGGCCTTGCGACGGATTGCCGAAGTCGCTCAGGAGCGTCCGGACGCCGGTGAGCGGATGGATGCGGAGGAGCGCCCCGTTGAGGTTCGTCCCGCCGTCGATGTCCGTGACCAGGATGCCGCCGGCGCCGAGCGCGATCCCGACGGGATCGACCCCGAGCGGGCCCTGTGACGGGTCGGCGAAGTTGCTGAGGAGCGTGCGCGCGCCGGTCGTGCCGTTGACCACGAAGAGGGCGCCGGCGCCACCCACGCCCTGGCTGTCGACGACGAGGACCGTGTCGACGTCCACGACGGCCACGCCGAACGGGCTCTGACCGGTCGGGCCCTGCGCCGCGTTGCCGAAATCGCTCAGCACGGTACGGACGCCGGTGGTCCGGTCCACCTTGAAGAGCAGCCCCGCGCCGTTCGGGCCGGCCTCGAAGTCCGCGACGAGGATGTCGCCGGGAGTGAGCTGTGCGTGCGCGGGCGGCGCGAGGCCCGGAAACATGGCCGAGGCGGCCAGGGTGATCGCGATGACGGCGGCAACGAGCAATGTCATGGCGTCGGTCCTCCTCGCGTCGGATCGCGACTCCCAATGCCCTGGACTTGTAGCAGTCGGGTGCGGGGGAGAATCGTCACGTATTGGTCACGTTGCCGTCCCGCGAAGTCGGGTGGTAGCGTTGCGGCCACCTATGGGCCGGACGCGTCCGCGGCCGGCGCTCGCCGGCGGACGTCCGAGGCGCGGCGCGGGCCCGATCTCCCTGGATCCCGCCACCGGTCACCTGCGCCGTGGTGGTCAAACGGTCCTGCTGAGGCCCAAGGACCTGGCGATCCTGCTCCACCTTGCCGAGCACCGCGGCCGGCTCGTGCCCAAGAGCGAACTCGTCTCGGTCGCGTGGTCCGGCGTCACCGTCGAGGAAGGTGTCTTGAAGGCCTGCGTCAATCGCCTGCGGGCGGCTCTCGGTGACGCGGTCGAGGCCCCGCGCTTCATCGAGACCGTGCCCCGGCGCGGCTACCGGCTGCTCCGTCCGATCGCGCTCGGCAGGTGCGCGCGGCCGCCCGCCGGGGACACGCGCGCACGAGCCGGATCGTCGGGCGAGACGCGGAGCTCACCGAGCTCGGACGTCGCCTCGCTGCCGCGGCGGCGGGGGAGCGTCAGGCCGTCTTCGTCAGGGCCGAGGCCGGGCTCGGCAAGACCACGCTGGTCGAGGCGTTCCTCGAGACCGACTTCCGCCCCGATGTCCGCGTGGCGCGCGGCCAGTGCATCGAGCAGTACGGAGCGGGCGAGGCGTACCGGCCGGTGCTCGAGGCGTTCGGGCGGCTGTGCCGCGACCGTGGCGGACGGAAGGTCGTCGCCCAGCTCGCCCGGCACGCGCCGGCATGGCTGATCCAGATGCCCGGGCTCGTCTCTCCGGCGCAGCGCGACGCGCTCGCGCGGCACGCGGCCGGCGCCACGCAGGAACGGATGCTCCGTGAGCTGACCGACGCGCTCGACGTCGTCACGCGGGACGTGCCCCTGATCCTCGTGCTGGAAGACCTCCACTGGAGCGACGTGTCGACGCTCGATCTCCTCGGGGCGCTCGCGCGGCGGCGAGAACCGGCGCGGCTCCTGCTCGTTGCCACCTATCGTCCCGAAGAAGTGGTCCCACGCGGCAACGCGGTGGCGGCGCTCGTCCGCGACCTCGGTATTCGCAATGTGGCCGTCGAGATCGCGCTTCCCTCGCTGTCGGAGGCGGGCGTCGAGGCGTATCTCCGCACACGGTTTCCCGGCGCATCCCTGCCGCCGGCGCTCGTCGGGGCGCTGTACCGCCGGATCGAGGGGCATCCGCTGTTCATGGTCGCGATGGCCGAGCACTGGATCGCGCGGGGCGTGCTGGTCCTCGCCGGCGACCGATGGGAGGCGCGGTCCGAGCCCGACGCGCTCGCGCACGACGTGCCGGCCGACGTGCGCACGATGATCGACGCGCGCGTCCTGCGGTTGCCGGAGGAGGAGCGGCGGCTCGTGGAAGCCGCGAGCGTGGCCGGCATCGACTTCTCGGCCACGAGCGTGGCCGCGGCGCTGGACTCGCCGCCCGCGCAGGTGGACGAGCGCCTCGCCGACCTTGCGCACCGCGGGATGATGCTGCGGCTTCACGGTGAAGAGCGCTGGCCCGACGGCAGCGTCGCCGGCCGCTACGGGTTCAGCCACGCGCTCTATCGCGACGTGATCTACGAGCGCGTGCCCGCCGCGCGGCGGGCGGACCTGCACGGTCGCATCGCGGCGCGCGAGGAAGCCGGACACCGCCCGGACGTCGCGCCGGTCGCCGCGCGCCTGGCGATGCACTTCGAGGAGGCCGGGGACGCCGCCGGCGCGGTCCGCTCGCGGCTCCAGGGCGCGCGCAACGCGGTGGAGCTCGGCGCGTATCGCGAGGCGCTGACGCACGCGAGCGCCGGCCTCGCGTCACTGCCGCGTCTTGACGCCGGCCGCGCGCGCGACGCCCAGGAGCTGGGCCTCCAGCTCGTGCAGGCCACCGCGCTCGCGATGACCCGCGGATACTCCGCGTCGGACGCCGAGCGCGCGTACGCGCGTGTCCTGGCGCTCGGGCGTGAGCTCGGCGACACGCCGGAGTCCGCGCTCAAGGGCGTGTACCTCTTCCACCTCATGCGCGGCGAGCTCGAGAAGGCGCAGGAGGTGGCCGAGCAATTCCTGCCCAAGGCCATCCGCTCGGGGGACACGGCGCTGCTCGTCTGGGCGCACATGACCGTCGGCATCTGTCTCTTCACCGCGGCGCGATCAGCACGGCGCGTGCGCATTTCGACGAGGGCCTCGTCCACTATGGCGCCCGGAAGGATGCGTCCGGCCTGTCGGCGCATCAGCACGACCCGGGCGTGGTCTGCCGTTCCTTCCGCGCCTGGTGTCTCTGGCTCCTGGGTGATCAGGCCGCGGCGCTCAGCGAGGACCGCGAGGCGCTCCGCTGGCCGAGGCCACCAGGCATCCGCTCACACAGGCGCAAGCGCTCGGGTGCTCGGTGGGCTTGCACTTCTTCCGGCACGACGTCCGTCGTGCCCACGACTACGTGGACCGCAACCTGACGCTGTCGACCGAGCACGGCCTGACGTACTGGCGACTCATCAGCAT
>CAVPPZ010000007.1:0-79937 GCA_963707305.1 uncultured Candidatus Rokubacteria bacterium | reverse complement strand
GTGCTCCATGGTCCACCTCGTGACCCATATTCCCAGGTTGCCTCTGCCTTGACCACGCGGCCGCGGCGGCGCACGATGGCACCGATTCGCCGCCGCGCACCGTACGAGCGCGCCGGCATCTTCTCGAGGAGGAGACATGCTCAACCCAGGCGACAAGGCGCCGGATTTCACCGGGCGCGATCACAACGGCAATACCGTGAAGCTATCGGACCTCAAGGGCAAGACCGTCGTGCTGTGGTTCTATCCGAAGGCCGACACCCCGGGCTGAACCGCCGAGGGTTGCGGGTTCCGCGACCTGAAGGCCCAGTACGACGCCAAGAACGCCGTCATCCTGGGAGCGTCGTTCGACACGCCGGCCGAGAACAAAGCCTTCGCCGAGAAGTTCCACTTCAACTTCCCGCTGCTCTGCGACACCGACCGTACGATCGGCACCGCCTACGGCGCCAACGCCGACCCGAGCAAGGGCGCGGCCCGTGTGGGCGTGATCATCGACCGTGACGGCAAGATCAAGGAATGGCACGCTCGCGTCGATGCGCGCGCGTGGCCGGCCGAGGTCGTGAAGACGCTGTAGCGCACGCGGGCGGCACTCAGCCCGAGCGCGTCCCAGTGCGGATCTCGCGCAACACCGGAGGACTGCGTCGCACCCGGCTGGCGATCCCGGTGCACCGAGCGCCTTGAACGGTGAGCGCGGATCAGAAGAGGTAGTGCAGCTAAGTCTTGTCCGCGTCACGAGGACGGCGCCCAGGGTGTTGGCGTCTCGCAGAACCTCGTCGTCAGTGATACTGGGCGCGAGCTCGGCAACATAGACGACGTCATGCCGGTCCTGGCGAAGGCGCTCCACCACGGGCCGTTCCACGCTCTCATCGGTGAGCAGGTTCACGCGGATCGGGCAGTGATTGGGTAGACGACCTCAGCTCGAAGTGCCTGAGCGGCGAATCGGAGGGCAGCCAGTACCGCCTCTCGCGTCAATCGCGGGTGAGCCTCGAGCACGGCCTCGATGGATTCGCCGCTGCCCAGTTTCTCGAGGACCAGATCCACGGTGATGCGGGTCCCCGCAATGACGGGCTTGCCCATCATCACCTTTGGATCCGAGACGATCAACGGTTCACTCAGCGCAACCTCCAGGTCATGACTCTATCAGAGGCGCCGACATCCTCCGTGAGTCACGCAGATGGGGCGAACGTTTGCGGTGAGCAGCCGCGGCGAGCGAATGCGAGCCGGCGGTCTGCTCCACTGCGTAGTTCGACCGCTGAATGCTCAACGGGGGGCCGAGTCTCGGGGACCCGGTTGCGGTGGACCACACGCGCCAGGCGGTCTCGCCGTGCGAGGCGCCTCACACGCCACGAATTGATGGTAGGCACCTTCCGCGACGCGGTCCCAGGGCCCCACCAGTGCCTGGAACTTCGTGAAAGACGCGTGCACCTTCCTGGCCATGGGCGTCTTTTCGGATTCTTCCCGGACGACCTCGCCGGCCAGCTTCTTGAGTTCGCGGAGCATCGGCACCGAGAGCGGTAGGATCTCGACCTTTCCCTTGAACTCCGTCCTGAGTCGCTCGAGCGCAACGGCGTTCTTGGTGTGAAAGTCGGTGAGGCCATAGACCTGGACCGCCGCGGCGGCATGGTCGAGGATTCGACGCAGGTCCGCCGGGAGTGCCTCGTACGCCTTCTTGTTGAAGGCGAACTCCGTCATCGTGCCTGGTTCGTGCCAGCCGGGATAGTAGTAGTAACGCGCGGTCTTGTGAAGGCCCAGCTTCATGTCGTCATGCGGGCCAACCCACTCGGTGGCGTCGATCACGCCCCGTTCGAGCGCTGCGTAGATCTCGGCGGCGGGAGTGAGAACCGCCGTGCTACCCGCCTTGACATAGACCTTCCCGCCGAGGCCCGCGATCCGAATCCTGAGCCCCTTGTAGTCACCGATCGTGTTCACCTTCTTCCTGAACCAGCCGGCCATCTGCGGGGCTACCCCGGGGCCCGGACGCGGCACGAGGTTGAAGACCGCGTATGCCTCCTCCCACAGCTTGAGCCCGTCGCTCTGCTGGAACCAGGCGGCCATGCCTTCCGGGTTCATGCCGAACGGGACGGACGAAAACCACGCGACCGCGGGCTCCCTGTCGCTCCAGTAGTACGAGTTACCCAAGAAGGCCTCGATGCTGCCCTTGGAGGCCGCGTCGAAGCACTCGAACGGTTGCATGATCTGACCACCCGGGAAAACCTCGATCCGGAAGCGGCCTCCGCTCATCTCTTCCACGACCTTGGCAAAGCGCTCGGCAACCGCCTGATGCCAATCGAGCGCCGGCGGAAAGGCCGTGGACATCCGCCACTGGACTTTCGGCTGGGCGATGACACGGGGTGCGTCGCTGACGGCGGCAGCCGCGGCAGCGGCCACCACCCCACCCGCCTTCGCGATGAACCTGCGCCGGTCGCTCATGTCATCACCTCGTACGCTACGGGTCCAGGCAGGGCCCTATAGCCAGCGGCCCCCAATCTTTGGCAGAACGCCGTCCAACCCCACCGAACGCTCCCGGCTCGCAGCCGCGACGAGCGGCTCGGTACCGTGGCGAGGCTCATGCCCGACCTGTCGGTCGAACGTCGCGTCAGCGGCGCGCGATAGCGCGTCCGCTCTACTGCGAAGTTGGGCGTTCTATGCGGACGCAAGCCTGGCAACGCGAAGTTGCTTCCGACGTCGCTCGGCGTGCCAGAGGTCGTACTGCGTCTGCTGGTTGAGCCAGCTCTCGGAGGACGTGCCGAAAGCGAGGGAGAGGCGGACCGCCATCTCGGGGCTGATGCCGGCACGGCCGTTCAGAATAGCGGAGAGAGTCTTGCGGCTGACTCCGAGGGCCTCTGCCGCCTGCGTGACAGTGAGGCCGAGCGGCTCGAGGCACAGGGTTCTGATGATCTCGCCCGGATGAGGTGGATTGTGCATCTTCATCGGTAGGACCTCAGTGGTAGTCTTCGTAGTCGACGGCGTCGGCATCCTTACCGACGAACTTGAACGTGACGCGCCAGTTACCGCTCACCGATACCGCCCACGTGCCCTTGCGCGCACCCTCGAGCGGATGCAGGTCCAATCCCGGAAGCGCCATATCCTGCGGCGCCGTGGCGGCGCTCAAGCGACCGAGAATCAAGCGCAGCCGGTCGCCATGTTGTGCCTGGACCCCGGCCTTCGAGCCCGTCTCGAAAAACGTCGCCAGCCCCTTGTGCCGGAAGCTGCGGATCACCCGGAATAGTGTAACCCTTCACGTTACGCGTCACAAGACGCCCAACGCCCAGGATCACCCGCGGCCGAAGGCCGTCGGGTGCATTCTGGAGTTATGCGAGGCGTTCATTCAGGGCAGCGGAGCAATCCGGCCTGGCGGCTGGAGCTGGCTCGCCCGTTCCCACGCGGCCAACAATTCGCGTTGACGCGAGGAAGCCCATTCGGTTACGAGTCCGAGAGCACGAGCTGGAAGACTGCCGCTCAGAACGGCGAGGGTGTTGATGCTGACGAGCACTTCATATTCACCGTACTCGGCGTGGAAATGAGGCGGGTTGTGGTCGTCGTAGAAGATCTTGATGACGATTCCGTAAAAGCGGCTGACCTCAGGCATGCCCGCCGGTCGGGTCTGGTCCTGCGAAGACGTCTTCAGGTCGCTTCCCGGTCAATTTTAGGTACAGAGCGTCAGGACACAGGTCGATGTCGCCGGGCCATTCGATCTGTCCATGCGAACCGAGCTTGACCCTGGCGAACACGCCTTCCTGTTGCCACGACACAAACACGCCCTTGCCGGCCAGATAAGACAAATCCACTTCACCCTCTGTGCCGTCCTGGTAGCGTAGCCAGAGCCGATAGTTTTCCAGGGGTCGAACTTCAACAGGGCGGACCATAGCTCCTATCCTATCCTCTCCTCGCCTGGGCTCGATTCCTTCTTCGTATAACGTTCGGCATCAGCTGCCGAGCGCGCAGCGACGTCGAGCCCCGTTCCGAAGTTAGGGTTCGTGACGCCTGCGCCAGCTTGAAAGTGCGTCCTCATTTAACGACATGGATCCGCCCGCAGCAGCACGGGACGGCGGACCGTCATGACCGAGCAGCTTCGCAGTCTTGAGATTGATCGCCAGCTCGAACTTCGTCTGCTTGCTCTACGGGCAGATCGCCCGGCTTCGTGCCTTTCAGGATGCTTGTCGACGTACGTCGCCGCAGCGATCGGAAAGCTACGATCGAAAATCGGCGCCGTACGATCATGAGGCCGCCAGCCTCCGACGTACCCCCTCGATCCGCACATTGCCGGTAGGCGGCGCTTTGCCGCGAGCTCCAAGAGCCGTGCTCGATTCACGCCGAACAAGGGATCCAGCCATGCGACGAGGGCCCCGGCGCGCTCGGACATCGCAGCAAACGCATTCTCGAACTCGTTGGCACCTCGGGCCTCCAGGAGCTGAAGGTGCACTCCCACCGCACGGGCCGTCGGCGCTCGCGTTCTCTTTCGCCACCGCGTGCCGGATCGCCGGGTTCGAGCAGGACCGCCACAAGCGGACCTCGGGCGACAGCCTCGCTTCGAGCAGATCCAGCCCTTTCCCGACAAGCTCCAAGCCGACCCCGTAGGACAGCTCCGTGACGTTCCCGATCGCGCGCGAGGCTCGCGACGAGCCTCTGTTTCACCGATCGCCACCTGCGCGCGTGACGATGGGAATCGTTCGCGTCGCGTTCTTGTACTGCGACAGCGATCCGTCGCGTTGCCAGCAAAGATGACGTCAACCTTCGGGTCGGACGAGCTCGAGCCGCGAGGTCGGCCACTCGAGCTCCGACCGGCCCTCTGCCCATCGATACTCGATGACGATTGTCGTGCCCTCAGCCCACCCGAGGTCCCGAGCCCTTGCAGGAATGCGTCGACCAAGCCCGCGCTCATTAGAACGGGTCCGCGCTCACCGTGACGATCTCGTAGCACCCGGGTTGCCTTCTATTGCGGCGTCGGGTCGAGCAGCCGTTGCCGGCGAAGGATGACGTCGACCGGAGTTCGAATGAGCTCCACGACGAACTGCGCGGAGCTTCTCGGTTGTCCGTCCCCAACGCGCCGCTTCACCGTAACCTGACATTCTTGCCGCTGCGCGTCCATTCGTCGCTCGTCGTACGCCCCGTCTGCTCGAACGACGCGCGACGGCCCGTGCGCCATCGACCCCGATCGTGCCGGAAGTTAGACACCGTCACGTGTTGGCTTCGGCTTCCGCCGTCAGGATACGACACGCCTTGCGCGTAGCGCTCGTCACGGACCGCGAGTCAGCACGATGCCCCTGACGCGTCGATGACGCATTGATGATCTCGCCGCACCGACGTTCGCATTCGCATGAAGTCGATCATTCCCGATTCCCGAGAGCCGTTTGGCTCGCGATAGCCTAGCGTATAGAGACCATCCGTCTTGCAGCGAGCGTATCCTGAGCCGTCGTCGACCGAGCGGCTGAGGCGACTTGCCGAGGAGTTCGACGTGATGCGTCAAGTCGTTGGTGGCAGGAAATCTGCCAGTCGCATGGACGATACGCTGCCTCGTACGACGCGGATGCTCGAGCCCGAGATGGCAGAGCACTGTCGTCGAATCGAAGCAGTCGACGCTGCGTAGTCCCACAAGACTTTCGCCGAGGCAAAATGATCACGGCAGATCGCGCCAGTTCCGGTGCAGCTTGTAGCACATCCGTGCGGCCTTGAAGATGCGTTGCTTCTGCGCGATGGTGACTGCTCCTACACGCGAAATTGATCCGCCGCGCCACGATATCCTACGATCCCCTTCGAGGCCTACCTCGCCTGAGCCGTTCTGGTTCGCAAGACGACCCTGTCCTCTGCCCTCCACTTGAACAACCGAATGTTCCCGTTTCCATCGCGTCACCATGTAGCGACCCCGCGCCGACTTCACAGACGCTCCTTGTTCGTAGATGCTCAGGCGGCGAGGAGCGGCCAGAGCACGAAGCTCGACTACGACTCCGGATCAGGTGTGCATAAACGGTCGTCGGAGGGGTCCCTTCCTCAGTTCCGCGCCTGCGTCCAGATCACGGCAAGCAGATCATGAACCGAGGCGAGCGATAGGCCGCCGCCAGCGATCAGGCCACGAGAAACCAGGAGAAGAACGATCGTCGAAGCCACGTAGTCACTGATCAGTGTCGCCTCATCCGCCCCGTTGACCGTCGTGCGCCTAACTCAAAGTCGGTCTCGAAATGCGCTGGTCAGCATAGCGCAGCAAGAGCTGCGACACGCGGTCAGCCTATCTCGGAGCTGGGCTCGCTGCCGTCGCGGCGGAATCTCTTCGTTCTTCAGCTTTTTACGCTCCATGCACCGCCGCGTCGTCGCCTGGTTTCGGCGGCGGCACGTCGCAGGATATCCGGTCGGCCTATCCCGTCGGTTTCCCTGGTGCAGCCAGCGAGCAGCCTTTCTCGTTAGCCGCCGAGCAGCGAGTCGATCGGGCTGCGGACGCCGGACGGACCCCGGTTGAGGACATGGGTGTAGATCTGGGTCGTGGTCACGTCGCGGTGTCCCAGCAGTTCCTGGACGGTCCGGATGTCGCGCCCGTCCTCGAGCAGGTGCGTCGCGAAGGAGTGACGAAGCGTATGGGGCGTCGCGCGCTTCGCGATCCCGGCCGGCGGACCGCGTCCTTCACGATGCGCTGGAGCACGGACTCGTGAAGGTGGTGCCGGCGCAGCTGCCCGGTGACGCCGTCACGGTAGAACCGGGTCGCCGGGAAGACCCATTGCCACACCCATTCGCGGCCGGCGTTCGGGTACTTGCGGGCAGAGCGCGGTCGGAAGCTCGACCCATCCGGCGCCGTGTCTGAAGGTCGCGCCCGTGCTGTTCGTGAACCTGCTCGAGATGCCGGGCCAGGTCCGCCTTGATAGCGGCCGGGAGCATCGTCACGCGGTCCTTGTCGCCCTTGGCGGCGCGCACGATGATCTGGTTCGAAGCGAAGTCGAGGTCCTTCACGCGCAGATGACAGCACTCGAGCAGGCGCAGTCCCGAGCCGTAGAGCAGCGACGCCATCAGCCGCGGCACACCCGCAGCGGCCGGAGGACCGCGCGGACCTCGTCGCGCGTGAGGACGACCGGGAGCCGCTGCGGCCGCTTGGCGCGAACGACGTCGTCCAGCCATGGGACGTCGAGCTCGAGCACCTCGCGGTAGAGGAAGAGCAGGGCGCTCAGCGCCTGGTTCTGCGTGGATGCGCGACCCGTCCCTTCGACCGCCAGCGAGCTGAGGAACGCCGTCAGCTCCGGCCCGCCCATGTCGGCGGGATGGCGCTTGCCGTGGAAGAGGATGTAGCGACGGATCCATGCGACGTAGGCGTCCTCGGTCCGGCGGACTGTAGTGGCGCAGACGGAGGGCGGCGCGGACGCGATCGAGAAGCCGAGGCTTGGACGGCTCGGCCGGACCGGCCTCATGCACTGCGGAACGTACATGGCGCTGACTCCCGCAGGTTAGCACCCGATACGAGGCGGATGAATTCATTGGAACGTGCTCCCCCCATCGTTCGCGCCATGATAGGTGGTCGCTCGCGCGGCTCGCAAGTCGCTGTTCCGATACAGTCGGTGCGTCACTGGTAGGCTCACGCGCGCGTCTCGACGCGGAGTGTGCTTCTCCGGAGGACCTAGCCGGGGTTGTTCGATCGGGATTCGGCGAGCCAGAAGCAGATCGAGCCGGCGACGCAGAACAGCGTGGCGATCAAGAACGGGATGCGGTAGCTGCCGGTGAGGTCGAACAGCGCGCCGGCGAACCACGGGCCGATGCGCGCCGCCGAAGCCGTTGCCGATGCTCATGTAGCCGTAGATCGCGCCGAAGCGGCGGCCCGGGAATCGCGCGGCGGCGATCGCGGTGATGATCGGGCCGCGCGCCCCGAACCCCAAGCCGAACAGCAGCGCGTACACGTAGAGTCCGGCGGGATGCGGCCACGGCTCGATCGACAGGAGCGCCAGCGTCCCCACCGCGGTGCACGCGTACGAGATCGTCGCCGACAACGCGCGACCGATGCGGTCGGCGGCGTAGCCGAAGACGACGCGGCCCGCGATCGACATGAAGCCCGTGAGACCGAAGATGCCCGCGACGAACAGCCGCGGGAATCCGTGATCGACGGCAAACGCCACCTGGTGCGTGACCACCGTGAACACGGCGAGCGGCGTGCACATGTACGCGAAGAAGAGCGCCCAGAACGCGCGCGTCCTGAGGGCGTCGCGGATGCGGACGCCGCCGCCGTCGGCCGACGTCCCACCGCACGCCGATGCTGCAGGCGCCGCGCGCGGCGCGTTGTGCACACCCAGCCACACCAGCGGGACGAGCAGCGCCAGCGTGCCGACGCCCGAGGAACAGGTACGCGTCGCGCCAGCCGTAGGTGGAGATGAGCCACTGCGCGAGCGGCCCGATCGTCAGCACGCCCACGCCCATCCCCGAGAAGGCGAGGCCCATCATGGTCGCCTGCCGCTGCGCGAACCACTGCGCGACCAGCGCGCGCGCTCGGCACCCAGCCCACCGCGGAGATCCCGACGGCCGTGAGCACGCCCGTCACGACGTAGAGGTGCCAGACCTCGGTGATGCGGCTCCCGAGCACGCACGACACGCCGAGCACGACGGCGCCCCAGACGATCAGGCGGCGCGGCCCGAACCGGTCGACCAGCGTGCCGATGGCGGGCGAGAGGAGGCCCTGCACGACGGCCGAGAGCGAGAAGGCGCCCGCCGCCAGGCCGCGTGACCAGCGGAACTCCTCGAGCAGCGGGACGAGGAACACGGAGAACGAGAACATCAGCCCGAAGGTGACGCCCAGGGTGAGCCAGACGGTGACGATCAGGAGCCAGGGAGATGCCGCGCGCGGAGAGGTCACGTGCATGGCAGGATACCCGGCATCGGAGGTTCCATGATCGAGTCCGAGATCGTCATCGTGGGCGGCGGGATCGCGGGGTGCTCGGCGGCGTTTCATCTCGCCTCGCACGGGCGCCGCGTGGTGCTGCTGGAACGCGGCGAGATCGCGTCGGCGGCGTCCGGCCAGAACATGGGCGGCATCGACTCGTACGGATGGGGCGACGCCCCCGACCTTCAGGCGCACCTCACGGCCGGGAGCATCGAGATCTTCGAGACCGTGCAGACGGACCTCGGCGAGGACATCGAGTTCCGGCGCTCGGGCGGGATCCAGGGGATCCGCACCGCCGAGGAGTACGAGTGGGAGCGGGAGCGCGTCGAGACGCTCCGCAAGCGCGGGCAGGTGGCGGAGATCCTGACGACGCGCGAGGCGCGCAGCATCGAGCCCGGGTTCTCGCCGGCGCTGCTCGGCGCCATGTACTCGCCGAAGCGCGGACAGGCGGATCCGGTGAAGGCGACGCAGGCGTTCGCGCGGCTGGCCGCGCGCCGCGGCGCGCGCGTCTTGACCGACCACGAAGTGACGGCCGTGGCGCCGCGATCCGGCGGCTACACCGTCGCCACGTCGGGCGGCGAGGTCGTGGCCGGCGCGCTGGTCATCGCGGCCGGGGCATGGTGCGGGCCGCTCGGCGCGATGCTCGGCCTCGACATCCCGATCGTGCCCGTGCGCGGCCAGATGTGGGCGACGGCGCCGCTGCCGCCGCGCAGCTTCCACACGATCTCCGCGGCGGAGTCCGCCATGGCGTGGGCACGCGACCACGGCGGGGCGCCGCCGGACCTCACGATTCGCGACGGGCAGCGCGTGACGCGCCATCTCTACGGCCGCCAGCGGCGCAACGGCGAGATCATCTTCGGCGGCGACCGCGAGCTGCTCGCGACCCGGGCTTCTCCGAACCCGACGCCCGATCCGAAGGGCATCGAGGTGAACCGCGACCACGCGATCTCGATCCTGCCGTTCCTCGCCGAGCTGCCGATCGCGCGGACGTGGGCGGGCCTGATGCCGTTCCCGCTCGATGGCAAGCCGATCATCGGCCGCATCCCGAATCGCGAGAATCTCTGGATCGTGACCGGCCTGGCGTCGTCGGGCTTCGGCCGCGGTCCGATGGCGGGCAAGCTGCTCGCGGACTATCTCCACACCGGCCGGCCGGCCCCGGTGCTGGCCGAGGCCGATCCCGCGCGCTGTGTTCGCGAGCGCGCACCGACGGGAGGACGCTGATGCTCAAGCCGATCCGCCGCGTCGTCACCGGACACGATGCTCGAGGCAAGTCCATCATCCTGAGCGATGGGCCGTCGCCGCACACGCTCACCATCCCGGGCCAGCCGAACTTCGGGCTCACGAATCTCTGGATCACGAACGGCGCGCCGGCCGAGAACGCGGGCACGGCCGATGCGGCCGCGGTCCCCGTGGTCCTCGAGCCGCCGCCGAACGGATCGATCTTTCGCGTCGTGGAGTTCCCGCCGGATCACGCGCTCGCCGCCTTCGACCGCAAGGCCGCGTTCGAGTCGATGGGCGCCGCGCACGCGATGGACACGGATGCCTCCCGGCATCCCGGGATGCACAAGACCGCCACGATCGACTACGCGCTCGTCCTCAGCGGCGAGATCTGGGCCCTGATGGACGAGGGCGAGACGGTGCTGCGCGCCGGCGACATGCTCGTGCAGCGCGGAACCAACCACGCGTGGAGCAACCGCGGCGCCGTGCCGTGCCTGGTCGCTTTCATCCTCATCTCAGCGAGGCCCCATCCATGAAGATCACCGGGATCGAGACGTTCGTCGTCAACACCGGGTTCAAGCCGCACCGGCCGTGGCTCTTCTGCGCCATCCGCACCGACGAGGGGCTGACCGGCTACAGCGAGTTCGGCAGCGAGGGGATCACGCGCGGGCTCGTCGGGCTCGTGCAAGATCTCGGCGCGCGGCTCATCGGCAAGGACCCGACGGCGGTCGAGAAGCACTACATGGACATGTACCGCGCGGTGCGCCAGGCCTCGTACGGCGCCACCGCGCAGGCGATCGCCGGCATCGAGCTCGCGCTGTGGGACCTCGCGGGCAAGTCGCTCGGCGTGCCCGTCTACCGGCTCATGGGCGGTCCGCATCGCGAGCGGCAGCGTGTCTACTGGTCGCACTGCGCGACGTACCGCGTCGAGAACTGGGAGCTCTTCCGCGTGAACCCGCTGCGGACGATGAACGACGTCGCCGACTGCGCGCGCGAGGCGGTCGCGAAGGGCTACACCGCGTTCAAGACCAACATCATCTGGCCCGGCGACCCGGCGCGTCGCATCTCGCAGGGCCGCACCGGCCCGCACGACCAGCTCGCGACGCGCGACATCATCGACCAGGCCGTGGCGCAGATCGGCGCGATGCGCGAGGCCGTCGGCCCGAAGGTCGACATCTGCCTCGACGTGAACGTCAACTTCAAGCCGAGCGAGGCGCTGCTGCTCGCGCGCGAGCTGGAGCCGTTCAAGCTCTTCTGGATGGAGATCGACAACCAGGACCCGGAGGCGCTCGTCGAGCTCCGCGCCGGCACCCGCACGCCGCTGTGCGGCGGCGAGCAGCTCGTGACCGTGCGGCAGTACCGGCCGTACCTCGAGCGCCACGCGCTCGACACGATCATGGTGGACGTGTGCTGGCAGGGCTTCTCGGCGGCGAAGAAGGTGGCGGACCTCGCCGAGACCCACGAGATCAACATCGCCCCGCACAACTACAACGGTCACCTCTCGAGCTTCCAGGCGCTGAACCTCGTCGCCTCGGTCTCGAACGTCAAGATCATGGAGAGCGATCCCGACGCAGTACCGCTCCGCGACGAGCTCTTCACCGTGCTGCCGGAGATCAAGGACGGCCAGATGATGATCCCGACGCGGCCGGGGTGGGGCACGGAGCTGAACGAGAAGGCGGCGCGCGCGCACGCCTGGGAGGGATAGTCATGCAAGCCAATCGAGTGAAGAAGATCCTGCGTTCGGGCGGTCTCGCGCTGGGCACCTACACGGGCGGCATCGCCGATCCGCAGATCGTGGAGATCATCGGGCACGCCGGCTACGACGCGGCCTTCATCGACATGGAGCACACGAGCTTCGATCTGCGCGACATCCAGCTCATGGTGATGGCGGCCGAGCGCGTCGGGATCACGCCGATCGTGCGGACGCCCGGCTTCGACCCCGCGTTCATCCTGCGCCTGCTCGACATGGGCGTGCAGGGCATCCAGGTCCCGCACATCAGCGACGCACGCGCGGCGCGCGAGGCCGTCAAGGCCGTGCGCTACGCGCCGCTCGGCGACCGGGGCATGGCGGGCGCCTCGCGCGCGTCCGACTACGGGAAGATCTCGATGAAGGACCACATGGAGCAGTCCAACCGAGAGGTCACGCTGGCCGTCATGGTCGAGGATCTGCCGGCGCTGCAGGAGATCGACGCCATCGCGTCGGTCGAGGGGATCGACATCGTCGCGGTGGGACCGTCCGACATGTCGCGCGCGCTCGGCGTGGGCGGCACGTCGAACCATCCGAAGCTGGTCGAGACCATCCACCGCGTGGCGGACGCGGTGCGCAAGGGCGGCATCGCGCGGCTGGCGCTGCCCATGAACCACGCCACGCTGCCGCGCAACGCGGCCGAGCTCAAGGAGCTCGGCGTCGGCTACTGCAACTGCGCGCCGTCGCCCGAGGTGCGGATCTTGAAGTCGATGCAGGCGCAGGTGGCGGAGGCGCGCGGGCTGCTGCGGATCGGCAGTGCGGACGGCCGGCTCTCCGGGCCGCGGAGCGCGGCAGGAGCCGTGCGCTCGCACCCCCGTTCGTCCAGGTCCTGCCGGCCTGCACGACGACGCCGGCGGCCAGGAGCCGCTCGATCTCCGCCTCCGCCACGCCGAGGCCGCGGAGGACCTCGACCGTGTGCTCGCCGATCTCGGGCGCGAACGTCGCCGGCACCTTCTCCTGACCGCGGACCTGGATCGGGCTCGACACCGTCAGCGCGGCGCCCGCGCGCGGGTCGTCGATCGGCACGAGCGCGCCGCTCGCGCGCATCTGCTCGTCGTGCGGGATGTCGTCGAGCGTGCCGACGACGCCGAACGCGACGCCCGTCTTCTCGAGGATCGGATACCACTCCGCCCAGTCCTTCGTCGCGAAGCACCTCGTCGAGGATCGCGATGAGGGCGCGCGCGTTCGTGCGCCGGTCCGCGGTCGCCGCGAAGCGCGGATCGTTCGTGAGGTCCTCGCGGCCGATGCCCGTGGCGAAGGCTCGGCCAGTGACGCTCGTCGCCGGTGATCGTCAGCATGAACCAGCGCCCGTCCCTGCAGCGGTAGAGGTTGGCGAGCGCGCTGACCGACTCCTCGCGCGGCGGCCGCACCTCCGTGCGCGTCCCGCAGAGGATGCCTTGCACGGGGATGGCGTTCATCCAGAGCCCGTTGGCCATGAGCGACGTCGACACCACCGTGCCGCGGCCGGTGCGCTCGCGGTGGTAGAGACCGGCCATGATCGCCGCGAACAGCGACATGCCGGTCGGATGGTCGCCCATGCCGGGCAGCGAGCGCGCGGGCGGCACGTCCGGCGGACGCGCGCACCAGGTCCATGAGTCCCGTGCGCGCCCAGAGCGCGATGCTGTCGAAGCCGGGCTTGCTCGCCTCCTCGCCGGTCTCGCCGTACGCGGTGATCGACGCGTAGACCAGTCGCGCGTTGAGCGGCGCGAGGTCCTCGTAGCGGACGCCGCAGCCGCGCTCGCGACTCTCGAGCGGGCGCGTTGGTGACGAAGACGTCGGCGTCGCGCACGAGCCGGTGCAGGAGCGCCTGGCCGTCCCTCGTGCGCAGATCGATCGCGACGCTCCGCTTGGTGCGATTGTCGACGATCCACGGATAGTTGTACGCGCTCGGCGGATAGCCGGCGCCGCGCACGCGATAGATGTCGCCCGTCGGCGGCTCCACCTTGATGACGTCGGCGCCGAAGTCCGCCATCACCGTGGTCGACACCGGGCCCGCGATGAAGTTGGCCGCGTCGATGACGCTGGATGCCGTCGAGGAGACGCGCCATCTACGCGCCTTCGATCCCGAGGAGCTCCACCTCGAAGATCAGCGTGGCGCCCGGCGGGATCACGCCGCCCGCGCCCTGCGTCGCCGTAGCCGAGGTGCGCGGGGATGACGAGCTTGCGCTTGCCGCCGACCTTCATCGTGCCCGACGCCTTCGTCCCAGCCCTTGATGACGCGGCCGCGGCCGATCGGGAAACACGAGCGGCTGCCCGCGGTCGTGGGACGAGTCGAACTTCTGGCCGCTCTTGAGCCAGCCCGTGTAGTGCACGCGCACGGAGTCGCCGGTCTTCGGCCGCGGCCCGGTGCCCTCGACGAGGTCCACGTAGCCGAGCCCGGTTGCCGTCTCGATGATCTCTTCGTCTGCCATGAGTGAAGGCTCCTTCGGGAGTGAGCTTACCGCGTCGGCTCGTCGGGCGTGCCGAGCCAGAACGGCGTGGTCTTGCCGATGCGCTCGAGGTACGCGCGGCGCTCGGCGCCGCGGCGCGGATACCACGTCGAGAGATAGTCGGGTTCGAGCATGTGATGGCGCGACTCCGTCGCGAAGAAGCCGGCGAGGTCGGGCAGCGTGATGAACCCTTCCTCGGAGCGGGGCTGAAACGCCGTCCAGCGTCGCGCGTGGTCTTCCGACCGGAAGAGGTTCATGCCCGTTCAGAGAAACGCTGGACGCCCGCGTGACGGCCCGAAGCCGAAGTTGAGGTGGCCGACGACGCCGGCGGGCTCGACGCGCTCGATGCGCCCGTCGCGCATCTCGATCGTCACGGGATCGCCGCAGTCCAGGCACGGCGCGTCCACGCGGACGGTCTCGCCGGGGAAGAGCCACGTGGCCGACGTCGCCTCGAACCCGCACTGCGCGAACCAGTCCTGCCGGCCGCGCACGGTGATCCGGTATTGCGTCGGCAGGTTGTTGAGGGGCGGGAACGACACGATGTAGTCGGTCTCGGGGTGGAGCCAGCCGATCGGGTAGGCCTGCATCACGTCGTGCAGCAGGAGCCGCGCGTCCTCGACCGACACCCCGAGCGGACGCGCCATCTCCGCGTACTGGGGCGCGCGCCCCGTCTCGACGAGCCCGCGCATGATGCGGTGGAACATCGCGTCCATGAGCCGGGCGTCTGCCATCGTGTCACGCTCCTTTCAGCACGCCGCGGCGCGCGAGATTCGCCATCAGCGCGCCGGTCCCGAACGTCCACGGCTCGGCCTCGTCGCAGTGGACGACCTCGTTGACGAGCGCGCCGATCTCGGGCGCCGCGATCTTCACGACGTCGCCGACCTTGTGGGTGAAGCCGCTGCCCGGCGCGCCGCGGTCGTCGAGCGGCGTGAACATGGTGCCGATGAAGAGCATCACGCCGTCCGGATACTGGTGATAGCGGCTGTGGAGCTGCGACGCGAGCTCGGTGAGGTCGCGCCCGATCTCGGCGACGTGCGTGGTGTGCTTGATGCTGAAGCCGTCGAGGCCGGTGACGGTCGTCTCGAAGACGACGCGGCGCGCGGCGTCGAGCGTGAATCCGTCGTCCAGCACGCGGATGAACGGGCCGATCGCGCAGGACGCGTTGTTGTCCTTCGCGCGCCCGAGCAGGAGCGCGCTGCGACCCTCCACGTCGCGGAGGTTGACGTCGTTGCCGAGCGTCACGCCGACGATCGCGCCTGTGCTGTTGAGGACCAGGACCAGCTCGGGCTCGGGGTTGTTCCACACCGACTTCGGATGGATGCCCACGCGCGCGCCGAGCCCCACCGGCGCCATCGGCGGGCACTTCGTGAAGAGCTCCGCGTCCGGGCCGATGCCGACCTCGAGGTACTGCGACCACATGTCCTTGGCGACCAGCACGTCCTTGACGCGCGCCGCTTCCGGCGAGCCGGGGCGGATGCCGCGAAGATCCGGGCCGACGATCGACTGGATCTCGCGCCGCGCGCCGTCCGCGAGCGCCGGGTTCCCGCGCGCGCGCTCCTCGATCACCCGCTCGAGCAGGCTCGCGATAAACGTCACGCCGCTCGCCTTCACGGCCTGGAGATCGCACGGCGCGAGCAGCCACGGCTTGGCCCGGTCGCGCGCGCCCTCGACGCTGTTCGTGACGAGGGCGTCGAGGCGGCCCAGGGTTGGGGCCTGGCGGATGGCGGCGCGAATGTCCGCGGGCTTCGCGGCGTTCAGGAGGTGGCTGACGGTCGGAGACGTGCGCGTCAGGTCCACGGCCTCTTCCCCCCGCACACCGATGACGGCCGGGCCCTCCTCGGAGGGCAGCCATGCGCGCCCGACGAGCAGGGCGTTGCCGTCGCGCGGCACGGACTCCTGGACTGAAAGCGTCATTTGGGGCATCGTCCTCTCCTCGAGCGCGATTCGGAGTTTATCCGTGAAACGGCAGCCGTGGAGCGGCACGGCTTTGCCGGGCCGCGGAGCGTGGGGGGCATGGGGATGCGTCTCGCACCCCCCATAATAAGGATCGAGAGAATGCGGACGGGCAAGGAGTATCGCGAGGCGCTGCGCGACGGCCGGCGCGTGTGGGTGGTCGGCGAGGGCAAGATCGACGACGTCACGACGCATCCCGCCACCCGCGCGATGGTCGACGAGTACGTCACCTGGTACGACCGTCACTTCGACCCGAAGTGGAAGGACGTCGTGCTCGCGCCGTCCGGCACGCCACTGGGCCTACACGGTGCCGAAGAGCCCCGACGACTTGCGCGGGATGGGCCGGTGCTTCTCGGCGACCATCTTCCCCACCGCGGGCAACATCACCCACACGCCGGCCTACGGCCATCTCATCGCGCTCGGCGTGCAGGACGCGGTCCTGCAGCGCAACGCCGCGCCCGAGCAAGGCCGCCACGCCGAGGCGTACCGCGCGACGATCGCGCGCACGGGACGCTTCCTCACGTTCGCCGCGGGCGCCGCCACGATCGGCGCCCGGCTCCGCGCGAACCCCGCCGAGCGCGTCGCGCTACGCCTCGTGCGCGAGACCGATGCGGGCATGGTGATCAGCGGCAAGGTCGGCATGCACACGAGCCCGGCGTATGCCGAGGACGTGTACGTCGGCAGTCACAACGGAGATCGAGGTCGGATCGCACCGCGCGAGCTTCATCGTCCCCGTGAACGCGCCGGGCGTGCGGGTGATCTGCCGCAAGGTGTCGGCCCATCACCCGAACGCGTTCCTCGCGCCGCTCAGCGGCCGCTACGACGAGCTCGACGGCCAGATGTGGCTGGACGACGTGCTGATCCCCTGGGAGCACGTGTTCCTCACCGAGATGTCGCCGGAGCCCGTGGCGTCGTGGCTCTTCTGGCACCAGCTCTACTGCTGGCTCGCGAAGGCGGAGTTCACGCTCGGCCTGGCGCTCGCGTGCGCGGACGCGCTCGGCCTGAAGGAGCACGAGGCGACCATCGACTACCTCGTGGATCTCATCGCCGAGGTGCAGACGGTGCGCACGTGCCAGACGGCGGCGGAGCTCGATCCCGAGCGCTCGATGGAAGGCTACTGCATCCCGAACCGGATCCACGTGGCGTCCGGCAGTCTCGCGTTGCTGAAGGCGCGGCAGCGCATGGCGGAGATCCTCCGCACGCTACCGGGCTCGTCGCTGGTCGTCGCGCCGTCGGACACGGATCTGGCGGATGCCGAGGTGGGCGAGGGGCTGAAGGAGTCGTTCGAGGGCGGCGGCTACACGGCGCTGCAGCGCTCGGCCATCCTGCAGCTGGCGTCGGATCACGTGATCTCGTCGCTCGACGGCCGCGAGAGCGCGTTCGAGCTGCACGCCAACGGCGGCATCCCGGCGTGGCGCGGCCGGATGCGCCGCCTCTTTGCCGACTACAACGGGCTGGCGAACGGCGTGCTGCGCTCGCTCAGCCTCGCGATGCCGGAGATCGACTTCACGAGCGTCAAGGAGATGCCGCTGGCGCCCCGCCGCGTGGTCAAGGCGTGAGGCGTGCCCGCGGGCGCGACGGTCGAGCCACCACGCGACCGGCTGCGTTCGCGGACGTCCGCGCACCGCCGCAGCAGGTCAGCAGGGCGCCGGCATTCCAGTCTTCGTCGATCACCACGCGGAGATTCGGTGCCATTCAGGGCCGGGTCATTTCCGCCGTCGATCCCCGCTCATCCGACGAGCCTGAGAAGCGCGAGGATCGCCGCCATTCCGGCTTCATCTGATCCCACGGGGTGGACAGGTAGTGAGCCTTGACGTGCTTCTCCTCGAGGTCTTCGATCGCCACAGTCCGTCACGCAACTTCGAGTTCCTTGAAGCCGAAGACCACGGCCCCCGCGCAGTCGCTCATCAGGCGTTGGATCTCGCCAATCGCTCCGAACCGAGGATGCGTCGGGACGTTCCAGCGCTCTGCGGGATCGGCGCTTCTGGCTCGCGCCCGACTGCAGAGCGTGGCACGTACTGCTGTTGGCTGGGAGTCCAGCAGGCCTGGCTTGCTCATGAACACCCGGATGGGCCGGGTCTCGGCGACGTGCGGCGGCGCCTCGAACGGTTCGGTGTCCCGAGACACGCCCTTCTCATCGAGCGTGCTCTTGAGGGCGGCGGGGATGTTCCGTGCACACTCGAAGCGTGCGCCGAGAGCATGCGCGCGATCGAACTTTGCCCCCTTCAGCGTCGGCGTCGAAGAAGTTCGCCCCGAGCAACTCCGCCTCAATGAGCCGACGGTGTCGTGCATCCGGGCTTGATCAGAAGACGGGCCGTGTGCCTGGCGCGCCACCAGGGAGGCCCCGATCCGGTCCGCGCGGTACACGTCGGCATGGCGGACAAGCCTCACCCACCAAGCGGCCGGCCTTCTCGCGTGCGCCGAGATAGGCAAACTCCAGATTGGTTCTTTGCAGGTCGTCGATTGAAGACGGGCGGAAGGCCAGTCCGTCCGCAAGCAGCTTCTGGAAATTTCCCGTGACCTGGCCCCGCAGGATGGCCGCCGTGACATTGACCGCTTCTTCCAGTACGGGCGGCCCGCATTGCCGACCTCGGTCTCACGATCGAAGAATCGTCGAAGCAGGATGGCCCCCGCCATGCGCTCGACCTCGACATTCGCGGCCAGAGACGTGACGACGGTCTCGAAGGCCTGTCGCACGGACACGATCTTGTCGCGACGTGTCCGGTACTGGAAATACTTGAGGATGCCGGAATCCCCGCGAGCACCGCGGTGATGGTGGCACGACCGACAGCGCCTGAACGCGTGCGGCTCGATGGTTCACCCCGAACCGGGAACGGACGATGGCGCATCAGTCCCCCATCACCAACCCGCCGTCGACCTTGATGGCCTGGCCGGTCATGTAGTCGGAGTCCGGACCCGCGAGGAACGCGACCACGCCCGCGACGTCGTCCGCGGTTTCCGGGCGGCCGAGCGGGATGTGGCGGATGCGACGCTTCCACGCCTCGCCCTCGCCCCAGCCGTGCAGCGCGCCCAGCTCCTTGTCGATCTGCGTCCACATCGGCGTCTCGACGGCGCCCGGGCAGACGCAGTTGGACGTGATCCGATCGGCGGCGAGCACCTGTGCGGCGGAGCGCGTGAGGCTGATCACGCCCGCCTTCGACGCCGAGTACGGCGTCATGAGCGGGTTGCCGCCGCGATAGCCGGCGATCGACGCGGTCTGGATCAGCTTGCCGCGCAGCTCGGACCCCGGCATCGGCGGCTGCTCGCGCATCCGGCGCGCGACCGCTTGCAGCACGAAGAACACCGCCCGCAGGTTCACGTTGACCACGCGGTCCCACTCCGCCTCGGTGACCTCGAGCATCGGCTCCACGCGAATGACGCCCGCGTTGTTGAACAGCACGTCGAGGCGGCCCCAGCGCCGATACGCGGCGCCGATCATCGCGTCGATGTCGGCTCGCGCGCGTGACGTCGGCCGGCACCGCTTCCTGCTTCAGCTCGTCGGCCAGCTTGCGCACGGCGCCGGCGTCCGCGTCCGACAGGACGAGGTTCGCGCCGTCCACGGCGAGCCGGCGCGCGGTGGCCGCGCCGATCCCGCCGGCCGCGCCCGGTGATGAGCACCACGCGGCCGCGCACGCCGCTCATCGCCGGATCTCTTTCGCGACCGACTCGAAGCCCGCGCGGAGCACGCCCGCGTCCGACGAGTAGTTGATGAGGGTGGCGCCGAGCGCGATCATCTCGCGGACACCTTCCACGGTGTCGGTGATCATCGCGACCTGCTTGCCGTGCTTGCGCGCCGCCTCGGCCAGACGCTGGCGATGCGCGGTGAGCACGTCCTTCTGCTTCGGCGTGCCGAGGACGCCGAGGTTCTGCGCGAGGTCGGTCGGGCCGATGGTCAACGCGTCGATGCCAGGCGTCGCCACGATCTCGTCCAGGCGGTCGAAGGCCTGCTTCGACTCCAGCATGATCGTGACGTGCACGCACGCGTTGGCGCTGGCCATGTGCTCGGAAGCCGACAGCCTCTGGTACTCGGTGTGCGGACCGAAGCCGGCCATGCCGCGCTCGCCGAGCGGCGCGTAGCGGCACGCCGCCGCCACCTCGGCTGCCTGCTCCGGCGTGTCGACCTGCGGGATGTGGAGATTCCAGACGCCGGCGTCGAGCAGGCGCGTGATCCACTCGCGGTTGCCCGCGGGCGGGCGCACCACCATCGGGAAGTTCAGCGCGCGCGATAGGGTCGCCATGTCGGCCACCGTCTCCATCGAGAACGGCGAATGCTCCATGTCGACGCGGACGAAGTCGAGCCCGGCCGCCTTGAGCAGCGTGAGGATTGCGGGCGTGCGGATCATGTTGACCCACGTCCCGAGCTGGACTTCGCCCTTCTCGGCGCGTGAGCGGTACGAGTTCTGGAAGGCCGTCATGGAAGACTCCTGAAGATCGGTTTGATCTCGCGGCTGGAGACGGTGTCGCGCATCCAGGTGAAGCCGCCCTTGTCCTTCATCTCGCGCGCGCCCTTCAGGAACGCGGCGAGCGCGAGCCGGTTGAGCGACCCGCCGACGCTGATGCGCTTCACGCCGGCCTCCTCGAGCTGGGCGAGCGTCAGCGACGGATCGCCGTGGCTCATCACGACGTTGACGGGCCTGGTCACCGACGACGTCACGGTGCGGATCGTGGCGAGGTCGCGCAGCCCGGGCGCGTAGAGGACGTCGGCGCCTGCCTTCTCGAAGGCCTGCAGCCGGCGGATCGTGTCGTCGAGATCGAGGCGCCCCTGGATCATGTTCTCCGCGCGCGCCGTCAACACGAAGGGGAAGGGCAGCGAGCGCGCGACCTCCACCGCGGCGTGGACGCGCTCGACCGCGAGCTGGAAGTCGTAGATCGGGTGCTCGTCGTTGCCCGTCGCGTCCTCGATCGAGCCGCCGACGATGCCGGTCGCGGCACCGAGGCGGATCATCTCGGCCGCGGCCTTCGGCTCGTCCGCGTACCCGTTCTCGAGATCCGCGTTGACGGGCAGCGGCGTGGCCTCGCAGATGGCGCGGCAGTTCTCGAGGACTTCTTCCCGGCTCACGGTGAGGGTCCCGTCGACGCGCCCGAGGGCATTCGAGAGTCCGAGGCTCGTGGTGGCGAGCGCCTCGAACCCGAGTGAGGTCAGGAGCTTGGCCGTCCCCGCATCCCACGGATTGGGAATGATGAAGGCGCCCGCCCGTTCATGCAGTTTCCGGAACACCGCGGCTTTCTCGGCCTGTGTGGGCATGTCGACGACCTCCTGCTCGGTAGGTCGCCGATGATAGCGCACGGGCTCTGCTGCGCGCCCGCGTCCGTGCCGTTCAGGCTGCGCTTGGTTGCGGGCCGAGCCGAGCGCGGAGCACTTCGGAAGTAAGCGTTGCTCGTTGCGGTAGGGGCGGGCGGGCGGCGTCGGGGCCGGGGGTGTGACGCCGACATTAGCGGTCGGGAGTGGGCGAATGCCCACTCCCGACATAGCAGGCGGCGGAACACCCCCGGACCCGGCGCCCCGCCCGCCCGTACCGCAACGAGCGGGGACTAGTACCGGTAGTGCTCCGGCTTGTACGGGCCGTCCTTCGTGCACGCCGATGTACGCCGCCTGTTCGCTCGTGAGCTCGGTGAGCATCACGCCCAGCTTCGAGAGCTGGAGGCGCGCCACCTTCTCGTCGAGCTTCTTCGGCAGGATGTACACGCCGACCGGGTAGAGGTCGGTGTTCGCGAACAGCTCGATCTGCGCCAGCACCTGGTTCGCGAAGGACGAGCTCATCACGAAGCTCGGGTGGCCGGTGGCGCAGCCGAGGTTCACGAGCCGGCCCTCGGCGAGCAGGATGATGCGCTTGCCGTCCGGGAAGATGATGTGGTCGACCTGCGGCTTGATGTTCTCCCACGTGTACTGCTTGAGCGACGGCCACGTCGATCTCGTTGTCGAAGTGGCCGATGTTGCACACGATGGCGTTGTTCTTCATCGCCTTCATGTGCTCGTGCGTGATGACCTTGTAGTTGCCGGTGGCCGTCACGAAGATGTCGGCGTGCTCGGCCGCGTAGTCCATGGTGACCACGCGGTAGCCTTCCATGGCCGCCTGGAGCGCGCAGATCGGATCGATCTCGGTCACCCACACCTGCGCCTGCAGCCCGCGCAGCGCCTGCGCGCAGCCCTTGCCCACTTCGCCGTAGCCGCCGACGACCGCGATCTTGCCCGCGATCATCACGTCGGTCGCGCGCTTGATGCCGTCGATCAGCGACTCGCGGCAGCCGTAGACGTTGTCGAACTTCGACTTGGTCACGGAGTCGTTCACGTTGATGGCCGGAAAGAGCAGGCGCCCTTCCTTGTGCATCGTGTACAGGCGATGGACGCCCGTCGTCGTCTCCTCGGTGACGCCCTTGATCTCCTTGCCGATCTTGCTGTACCAGCCCGGCTTCGCCTGCAGGCGCTTGGCGATCGCGGCGAAGAGCGCGGTCTCCTCCTCGCTCTTCGGGTCGGCGATCACCGACCGGTCCTTCTCCGCCTTCTGGCCGAGGTGGACGAGCAGGGTGGCGTCGCCGCCGTCGTCGAGGATCATGTTCGGCCCGGCGTCGCCGAACTCGAAGATGCGGTGCGTGAACTCCCAGTACTCCTCGAGCGACTCGCCCTTGTACGCGAACACCGGCGTGCCGCTGGCGGCGATGGCGGCGGCCGCGTGGTCCTGCGTCGAGAAGATGTTGCAGGACGCCCAGCGGACCTCCGCGCCGAGCGCCTTCAGCGTCTCGATGAGCACGGCCGTCTGGATCGTCATGTGGAGCGACCCGGCGATGCGGGCGCCCTTCAGCGGCTGGGACTTCGCGTACGCGGTGCGGATCGCCATGAGGGCCGGCATCTCGCCCTCGGCGATGGCGATCTCCTTCTTGCCCCAGGCGGCGAGAGACAGGTCGGCGACGCGGTGCTCTTCGGTGGTCTTGCGGGATTTTGCGGCGCTCATCGCGCCCTCCTTTCCGCAGATGGAAAAAGGTTCGCGAGCGCCGTTGCAGGTGAGCCCCGAGCCTGGCGGCCACCACCCCGGCGGCCGTTGCAACGCTCCTCGGGAACATTTCCACTGTACCAAAGGTGCCGCGGCCGACGCTACAATCTCGGCCCATGACCGCCGGCAAGACGTGGGTCGACGAGTTCCCGGGCAATTTCGTCTGGTCGAACGCGACGTTGGTGACCAAGGGCATGGCGCCCTATGGCGCGGTCGCCCTGGCCGAGATCGACGAGGTGTGCGAGCGCCTCCGCGCGCGCCAGGGCGAGACACACGGCGTGGACCGAGGAATGGTCGCGCGATGGGGCGCCGCCTCGAAGCCGAGGCCGACGCCGCGGCCGCCGACGGTCGGGAGATGACCGCCGGCAACTACTATCTGCGCGCCGGCATGTACTACTTCACCGCCGAGCGCTTCGTCCCGCCGGGCGAGGAGAAGCGCGCGCTCGGCAAGAAGGCGCTCGCGTGCCAGCACGCGGGGCTGCGGCGACGGTATCCGAACCTCGAGTTCGTCGAGGTGCCGTACGAGGGCACCACGCTTGCCCGCGCTGTTCATGAAGGCGCCGGGTGTCACCGGCCGCGCGCCGACGGTCGTGGTCTTCGACGGCATGGACAACTGCAAGGAGATGAGCGTGCTGTTCGCCGGGCTCGAGTTCGCCGCGCGCGGCTGGCACACGCTGGCCATCGACGGGCCGGGGCAGGGCGAATCGCTGCGGCTGCGCGATCTCTCCGCGCGCCACGACTACGAGGTGCCGGGGACCGCCGCGTACGACTACGTGGCCGCGCGGCCCGACGTCGACCCGCGGCGCGTGGTCGTCATGGGCTACAGCTTCGGCGGCTACTACGCCGCGCGCGTCGCCGCCTTCGAGCGCCGCTACGCCGCGGGTGTCGCGTTCGCCGCGCTGCACTGGGACCTCGCCGCCTGGCAGCGCGAGATCAAGCGGCGCCAGGAGAGCGACCCGAAGACGACCGCGCAGTCGACGTTCCACTTCCGCTGGGTGATGGGCTGCGACACCATCGACGCGGCCATCGAGAAGGCGGCGAAGTTCTCGCTGGTCGACGTGGCGCCGAAGATCGCGTGCCCGTTCCTCGTCGTGCACGCGCAGGACGACCGCGTCGTGCCCGTGGCCTCGGCGCACGCGCTCTACGCCGCGATGGGCTCGCCGCGCAAGCACCTCAAGATCTTCACGGCGGCCGACGGCTCGACCTATCACGCGCAGGCGGACAACCGCCAGGTGGGCGTGGACTACATCGCGGACTGGATCGCCGCCACCGTCTGAGCGGGCTCAAGACGCGGCCCCTCGCTGCCGACGTGTAGGGCGAGGTGCTGGATGGATCCGCGCCGTGAAGTCACGATTCTGCTCGTCGAAGACAATCAGGACCATGCCGAGCTGACACTCCGCGCGCTCGAAGACGGCGGCACGCCCAAGCGCGTCGTCTGGGTCAAGGACGGCGAAGAGGCGCTGGACTTCCTTCACCGCCGCCGGCGCTACGCCGACGCCGCGGACCGCTCCGCGCCCGGACCTCATCCTCCTCGACCTCAAGCTCACCAAGATCGGCGGCACCGAGGTGCTCGGCCGGATCAAGGCGGAGGAGGACCTCCGGACGATCCCCGTGGTGATGCTGACCACGTCGGAGCGCGAGCGCGAGGTGAACGAGAGCTACCGGGCCGGCGTGAACAGCTTCGTCACCAAGCCCGCCCGGTTCAACGAGTTCGTGGAGCAGGTGCGGACGATCTCGGCCTACTGGTTCGACACCAACCGCGCGCCGGAAGCGCCGTGATCATGCGCGGCCGCCGGCTCGACCTCCTCCAGAAGTTCTCGCTCTTGAGCTTCGTGTCGGTGGTGGCGTTCTGCGCGGGCCTGGGCTGGGTCACCTCACGCGTGCTCACGCACACGATGCTCGAGGGAGAGTGGCAGGACACCGCCGAGCTCGTGCGCTACCAGATTCGCGCGTACGGCCTCGAGCCCCTGTTCACCGATCCGGCGCGCCGCGCCGAGCCCGAACAGTACCGCGCCTCGCTGGGCGCCTTCCTGAACGTTCCCGAGGTCGTGAAGGTGAAGGTGTGGGACCGCCAGGGCGCGGTGATCTGGGCGACCGACCCGCGGATCGTCGGCAAGAAATTCCCCGACAATCCGGAGCTCCGGACCGCCCTCGCGGGCGGCGTCAGCGTGCAGCTCAAGCCCCTGCAGAAGGCGGAGAACGTCTACGAGCGCGAGGAGTTCGTGCAGCTCGCGGAGGTCTACGTGCCGATCTTCGCGCAGCACGCGCCGGGCACGCTCATCGGCGTGCTCGAGGTCTACAAGACGCCCTACGCGCTCTACGCCGCCATTCGACGCGCCCGGCTCCTCGTGTGGGGCGCGGTCCTGGCGGGCGGCGTCCTGCTCTACGTCTCGCTCTTCTGGATCGTGCGCGTGGCCTCCGAGAGTCAGCGGCGCCTCGAGCGGAGCCTCGAGGCGCAGTCGGCGGAGCTCCGCCACCGGAACACGACGCTCGAGTTCTTCGTGCAGTCCGTCTCCCACGATCTGCGCAACGCGACGCTGGCCATCCACGGCGTCGCGGGCTGCCTGCTCGAGGACCACGGACCGGCGCTCGGCGAGAATGGGCTGCGTCTGGTCCGCCGGCTCCACGCCAACGTGGAGCGCCAGGACATGCTGCTGAAGGACCTGTTGACCTTGAGCCGCGTCGGCGAGGAAGTGTCGCCGCCCCGGGAGATCGAGCTCACGGTCCTGGTCCGGGAAGTGGTCGCGGAGACGCTGACCGTGCTCGAAAGCGGTCCGGTGAAGGTCACGGTGCCGGATTCGCTCGGCGTGCTCGTCGCGCGCGTCGACGACGTCCGGGCGATCTTCGAGCACCTCGTCGCGAACGCCGTCACGTTCATGGGCGACCAGCCGGCGCCGGAGATCGAGATCGGCTCCACGGATCGCGGCCAGGACGTCGAGTTCTTCGTGCGCGACAACGGCCCCGGCATCGATCCCGACTATCACGCCAAGATCTTCCAGCTGTTCGAGCGGCTCGACGTGACCGGGAGCCGGGGAACGGGCGTCGGGCTCACCATCGTGAAGCGGATCGTCGAGAGCGTCGGCGGCCGCGTCTGGGTCGAGTCCGCCCTGGGGCAGGGCGCCACCTTCCGCTTCACCGTGCCCCGGGTCTGGTCCCCCGTCCACCCCGCCGCCGTCTGATCCTCGCCCGTCGCAGCCATCCGCGTTACCCTCTAGCCCGTCCGACCTGCACGCGGAGAGGAGACCCCATGACCGCTCGGCGCTCCTTCCTGTCCCTGGTCGTCGCGCTCATCCTGCTCGCCCTCGTCCCCGCGCCGTCCACGGCGCAGCAGATGACGTGGGCGGTGCACATCACGCTCGCGCCCACGTGGTTCGATCCCGGCGAGCACACCGGCATCATCACGATCATGAAGGTGCTGTACGCGATGCACGACGCGATGGTGAAGCCGATGCCCGGCAATCCCATGGCGCCGTCGCTCGCGGAATCGTGGACGGTGTCGAAGGACGGCCTCGCCTACGACTTCGTCATCCGCAAGGGCGTCGTGTTCCACAACGGCGACCCGCTGACCGCCGAGGACGTGAAGTTCTCGTTCGACCGCTACAAGGGCGCCGCCGCGAAGCTCCTGAAGGAGCGCGCGTCCGCCGAGATCGTGGACTCCCACCGCGTGCGCTTCCGCCTCAAGGAGCCGTGGCCCGACTTCATGACCTTCTACGGCTCGCCGGCCACGGGCGCGGGCTGGATCGTGCCGAAGAAGTACGTCGAGCGCGTCGGCGACGACGGATTCAAGCGCGCGCCCGTGGGCGCCGGGCCCTACAAGCTCGCGTCGATCAACCCGGGCGTGGAGATCGTGCTCGACGCCCACGATCGCTACTGGCGGAAGACGCCCGCGGTGAAGCGGCTCGTGTGGCGCACGGTGACCGAAGATCTGACGCGGCTCGCGATGCTGAAGCGCGGCGAGGTGGACGTGGCGTACTCGCTCCGCGGCACGCTCGGCGAAGAGGTGAAGCGCACGGCCGGGCTCAAGCTGGTCCCGACCGTCATCTCGGCGACGCAGTGGCTCGACTTCGGCCGGCTGCAGTGGGATCCGAAGTCGCCGTGGCACGACCGCCGCGTGCGCCTCGCGGCCGTGCTGGCGTTCGACCGGAACGCGATCAACCAGGCGGAGACGCTCGGGCACTCGAAGCCCACGGGCAGCATCATCCCGTCGGCCTTCGAGTACGCGCTGGCGATCCCGCCGTACCCCTACGATCCCGCGCAGTCGAAGAAGCTGCTCGCGGAAGCCGGCTACCCGAACGGCTTCGACGGCGGCGACTACACGTGCGACGCCTCGTACTCCAGCGTGGCGGAGGCGATCGCCAACTACCTCGGCGCCGTCGGCATCCGCACCAAGGTGCGCCCGATGGAGCGCGCCGCGTTCCTCGGAAACTGGAAGGACAAGAAGATCACCGGGATCATGCAGGCCGGCGCGGGCGGGCTCGGCAACGCCGCGTCGCGCGTCCAGAACTACTACGCGAAGGACGGCACGTATACCTGGGGCAGCCACCCCGACATGGAAGATCTGTACCTGCAGCAGGCGCGCGAGCTGGATCCGAAGCGCCGCGAAGCGCTGCTGCACCAGATCCAGAAGCTCGCGCACGAGCGCGTGATGCAGGCTCCGCTCTGGGAGCTGGGCTTCCTGAACGCGACCGGGGCCCGCGTGGAGGAGTCCGGGCTCGGGCTCATCGCCTATCACCCGTACTCCGCGCCCTACGAGGACCTCAGGCTGAAGAAGTAAGCGCCAGCTTCACCCGCTCCGGCGTGAACGGCAGGGCGCGCAGGCGCTTGCCGGTGGCGTGCGCGATCGCGTTGGCGATCGCGGCCGCCGCCGGGCCCTGCGAGCCCTCGCCGACGCCGAGGAAGCGTTCGCTGGGTCGATCGAGCAGCACGACGTCGACCTCCGGCACCTCGTCGAAGCGCAGGATCGGGTAGTCGCTCCACGAGCGCGTCGTGACCCGCGTGCGGTCGAAGCGCACCGCTTCCTTCAGCGTCCAGCTCGCGGACTGGATGATGCCGCCCTCGATCTGGTTCACCACGCCGTCCGGATTCACGATCTGGCCGGCGTCCACGACCGCGACCGCCTTGCCGACGCGCACGCGGCCCGTCGCGCGATCGACCTCCACGTCGGCCACGACCGCGCAGTAGCAGCCGAGGTTCTTGTAGCGCGCGAACGCGAAGCCCCGCCCGCGTCCGCCGTCGCCTCGCGCACCCGGCCGCCAGCCCGCGCGCTGCGCCGCCGCCTCGATGACCGCGCGGACGCGCGCGTCCTTCGTGTGGCGCAGGCGGAACTCCACGGGGTCGGCGCCCGCGGCCGCGGCCAGCTCGTCCATGAACGACTCGAGCGCGAACACGTTCGCGTAGCCGCCGAGCGTCCGCAGCGCCGACGTGCGCAGCGGCGCCTCGGCGATGAAGTGCTTGACGACCTTGACGGTGGGGAACTCGTAGAGCGGAATCGCGTTGCGGTCGGAGCCGCCGGTGGGCTGGGGCACGTCCGCCGGCAGGACCGGCACGAGCGGCTGGGCGAGATGGCGGGCCGCCAGCAGGTTCACGCCGGCGGACGAGCCCGGCCGCGTGCTGTGCGGATGACTCCACAGCTCGTGCGACCAGCGGACGACGTGGCCCTGGGCGTCGAGGCCGCCCGCGAGCTTCATCACCATCGCCGAGCCGTACGGCTCCCAGGCGAACTCGTCGTCGCGCATCCACTGGAGCTTCACCGGCTTCCCGCCGGTCGCGCGCGCGACCAGCGCGGCGTCGAGCGCGACGTCGTCGGCGCCGTTGTGGCCGTAGCAGCCGGCGCCCTCCGCGTGGATGCAGCGGACGTTCTTCGGATCGATCGCGAACGCCTTGGCGAGGTCGGCGCGCAGCGGGAACACGCCCTGGCTGTGCGTCCACACCGTGAGCGCGCCGTCCCGCCACTGCGCGACCGCGCACGAGGGTCCGATCGAGGCATGCGCCTGATACGGGCGCGTGTAGAGCGCTTCGAGCGTCTTCGTGGGCGCGGCCGCGGCGGCATCGGTCTTGTCGAGCACCGTCTGCGCGGGAACGGTCGTGCTCATGAGATGGCCGTACAGCGCGTCGCCCGACGGCGGCAGCGTGCCGGCCTCCTTCCACCGGGCGCTCTGCTTGAGCGCCTCGCGCGCCCGGATCGCCTGCTCTTCGCGCGCGGCGGCGACGGCGAGGAAGTTGCCGTCGCGCACGACCGCGACGACCCCGGGCATGCGACGCACGCGCGCCTCGTCGACCGCCGTGAGCTGCGCGCCGGGCGAGGGCGGACGGACGACGCGGCCGAAGACCATGCCCGGGCAGGCGCACGTCCTGCACGTACGCGGCGCCGCCGGTGAACTTCTTCGGGATGTCGCGCCGGGGCACGCTCTTGCCGACCCATTTCCGCTCGGCGGCGGCCTTCGGTTTCGCCTTCGCGGTCGCCTCGCGCGCCAGGTCCGCGGCGCTCGCGAGGTCCCAGTACGTCACGCTCGTGCCGCCGGGCGCGGTCACCGTGCCGTCGGTCACCTTCAGCTCGGCGGCGGGCACGCCGAGCTTCGTCGCGGCGGCCGAGACGAGGATGTCGCGGGCTTCCGCGCACGCGAAGCGCACGGCGGTGCCGCTCTGCTCGACCGACAGGCTGCCCGCGGTCTGGCCTTCATTCGGCGTCCGCGCGGTGTCGCCGTGGACGACCTCGATGCGCGCGAGCTCGACGTCCAGCTCGTCCGCGGCGATCTGCGACAGCGCGGTGCCGATGCCTTGCCCCAGCTCGATCTTGCCCGTGAAGACCGTCACGGTGCCGTTCGGATCGATGGCGAGCCACCCGTTGAGCGCGCCGGTTGTTCTGGAGACTGCCGGGCAGCGCGGTCCTGCGCGAGCGCTGAGCGTCGGGGTGAGCGAGAATCCGACGACGAGGGCGCCGGTCTTGATGAAGTCGCGACGCGAGGCGGTCATGACCGCATCTCCTTCGCGGCGCGCTGCACGGCGCGCACGATGCGGTTGTGCGACGCGCACCGGCACAGGTGGCCGTTCAGCGCCTGCCGCACCTCCTGGTTCGTCGGGCTCGTGTTGCGATCGAGCAGCGCCTTGGCGGCCATCACCATGCCGTTGCCGCAGAAGCCGCACTGGCACGCCTGCTCCTCGATGAACGCGCGCTGGAGCGGATGCAGCCTGTCGATCGTGCCGAGGCCTTCGATGGTCGTGATCCGGCCCGTGGCCGCCGCGGAGACCGGCGTGACGCAGGAGCGCACTTCCTTGCCGTCGACCAGCACGCTGCACGCGCCGCACTGCGCGAGACCGCAGCCGAACTTCGGTCCGTTCAGCTCGAGGTCGTTGCGAAGGACGTAGAGGAGCGGCGTATCCGGCTCGACGGCAACCGTCCTGGCTTCACCGTTCACCCGGAGCGTGAAGTTCGCCATGGCTTCCCTCCGCGCCCGTAACATACGCGCGGAGTATGATGAGCGCCATCCAGGAGCAGGGAGGGCGCCGATGAAGTTCGGCCTGCATTCCGTCAATCTCCACACGTGCGGCCATCCCGAGGCGATGGCGCGGTTCGGCCGCGCGGCCGAGAGCGCGGGCTTCGAATCGCTCTGGGTCGCGGACCACGTGGTGCTGCCCGATCCGCCCGTGGCCGGGCGGCCGATGAAGCCGGACATGCAGCTGCATCGAGGCCGTGGTGGCGCTCACGTTCCTGGCCGCGCACACCTCGCGCATCCGGCTCGCCACCGGCGTCGTCATCCTCCCGCAGCGGCAGGCGGTCGTGCTCGCGAAGCAGCTCGCGTCGCTCGACGTGCTCTCGAACGGGCGGCTGATCTTCGGGCTCGGCGTGGGCTGGTGCGAGCCGGAGATGCGCGCCACCGGTGCGCCGTTCGCCGAGCGCGGGCGCGTCGGCGACGACTACCTCGCGGCGATGCAGGCGCTGTGGACGCAGCCGAAGCCCGCGCATCGCGGGAAGTACGTCGCGTTCGAGGGCATCCAGGCGATGCCGCGGCCGGTGCAGCAGCCGATCCCGATCGTGGTCGGCGGGCGCACGCCGCCGGCGTATCGTCGCGCGGTGACGAAGGGCCACGGCTGGTACGGCTTCGGCCTCGACGTCGCGGAGACGCAGAAGTCGGTGAGCGCGCTCCGCGACGCCGCCAAGAGCGTCTCGCGGCCCGCGGAGCTCGGACGCCTCGAGATCAGCATCACGCCGCCGAGCTTCGACGTGCCGGACAAGGCGAGCATCGATGCCTACGCGGCCGCCGGCGTCGATCGATTGATTCTCCGGCCGCGTCCCGACATGGACGCGCCGGCGCTCGAGCGGTTCGCGTCCGACACCGGCCGCGCGCTCGGTCTCAAGGGCTGACACACCCCATGCGCTTCGGCTGGCTGACCCTCGGACAGGCTCCGCCCGACGGCGACTACGCGGCGATCGAACAGCAGGTGACGCAGGCCTGCTGCGGCGGAGACGGCGGGCTTCGACGGCATCTGGCTGACCGAGCACAACTTCACGGGCGAGAGCGTCTACTGCGACCCGATCCCGTTCGCCACGGTGGTGGCGGCGCGGACGTCGCGCATCCGGATCGGCTTCGCGGTCATCCAGCTCGCGCTGCGCCATCCCATCCGCCTCGCGACGCAGCTCGCCCTGCTCGACAACCTCTGTGACGGGCGCCTCGACGTGGGCGTCGGACACGGGACGAACTACAACGAGTACGAGTTCGTCGGCTACGGTCTGCGCAGTCACGACAGCCGGGAGCGGATGGAAGAGACGCTCGACGTGCTGATCCGCGCGTGGACGGAGGCGCCGCTCGTCCACAAGGGGACGTTCTATCAGCTCAGCCTGCCGGCGCTGCGTCCGCGCCCACGCCAGCGGCCGCATCCGCCGATCTGGCGCGCGGTCTCGTCAGCCGGGCTCCGTGCGCGAGTGCGGCCAGCGCGGCTTTCCGATCATGACCGCGCGCATCCCGCTCGCCCGCGTCCCCGAGCGCCTCGCGCTCTACGAGGCGGGCCTCGCCGAGAGCGGTCTCGACGCCGCGACGCAACGGCGAGCTGCGCGAGCAGGCCGCGGTGTGGCGCTGGGTGCACGTCGCCGAGAGCCAGGCGCAGGCGGAAGACGAGCTGTCGGCGGCGCTGCTGGAGACGCGCCAGCATCAGTTCCACGCGCGCGACACGCTACAATCCGTCCGACTTCACGGTCGAGACGGCGCGCGTGAACCCGTGGAACGATCCACGGATCCCGCACGAGGCCGGCGTCCGCTACTCGCTGGAGAACTCCGCGCTGTGCGGCACGCCCGACCGCGTCGCCGAGCAGGTCGCCGCGCTCCGCGACGCCGGCGCGCACCACGTGCTCTGTCAGATGAGCATCGGCGGCCTGCCGCACGCGCGCATCGCTGGACGCGATGCGACGCTTCGGCGAGCAGGTGATCCCGCGCTTCCGCTGACGACCGTCGCGCGCGGGGCTACACCACCGAGCCCACCAGGCCGCAGTCGACTCGTGCGCCCCTCGTGCAACTGGCAGCGTTGGATCACGGCAGCGTCGCCGACGTCGCCGACCGTCGCCGCACTGCGCTCTGACGTCGGGGGCCACCCTGAGGCGACGTGTACCGTCTACGACTCGCGGCTCACCGGCAAGCTGAACTGGAACGTGGCCCCGGTGGTCACGTTGTTCGCAGCGTGGAGCCGGCCCCCGTGCGCGTCGATGATGGTGCGCGCGATGGCCAGGCCCATGCCAAGCCCCTCGATCTTGGTCGTGAAGAGCGGGTGGAACAGCTGGTCCACGTTCTTCTCGTCGATCCCGACTCCCGCGTCCTGCACCGAGACCGCGACGGCGTCCGCGCCGTCCCTGGCCGTCCGGACGACGAGGGTCCGTTCACCCGCGCCGGGCTCGTGCATGGCGTCCAGGCCGTTGAGCACCAGGTTCAGCACCACCTGCTGCAGCTGGACCCGGTCGCCTCGCACGGTCGGCAAATCGGCGGCGAGCTCGAGGCTCAGCGATATGCCACGGCTGATCGCGTCGCTCCGCATCAGCCGCGCCACTTCTCTGATGAGCTCGTTGAGGTCGAGGGGTACGAATTCGAGGTCGCCCTTCTTGACCAGGGCACGCAGCCGGCGGATCACCGCGGTGGCCCGCCCGTCGTCCGTCACGATGTCGCGCAGGATCTCGCGCACCTCTTCGAGATTCGGGACGGCGGCGGCGAGCAGGTGTTGGGCCACATGCGCATTGTTGAGGATCGCGGTCAGCGGCTGGTTCAGTTCGTGGGCCAGCGACGCGGTGAGCTCGCCGAGGGCCGACACCCGGCCGATGTGCGTCAGGTCCTGGCGGAGCCGCTGCGCCTCGAGCTCCCCCTGCTTGCGTGACAATGCGTTGGCAAAGACTTCTCCGAGGAGATGCAGCTGCTCGATCAGCTCGTCCGACCCCGCGCGCTCGGCGCCGACGGTGCCGAACACGAGCCCTCCCACGACGATGCCGCTCACCAGCAGAGGCACCGCGACCTGGGGCTTGACGCGGTTGCTGAGGTAGCTCCGCCGGTCCACGGCCGCCTCGTCCGGAAGCTCGTCGAGCTGCGCAAAGCGGACGACGTCGCCGCTTCGCAGTCGCGCCGTCATCCACGGGAACTCGCCCACGTCCATCCATTCCTCGATCGCCCACGAACGCGCAGTGGTGCCGTCCCGGGAAAACTCGATCAAGCTGCCGCGATCGACGCCCAGGAAGTCGACGACCTGGCGAAGCCCCCGCTGGACCTCCCGATCGAAATCGGCAGCCGACAGGTGGCTGAACGCCACGGACAGGGAGGACAGCAGTCTCTCGAAGCGCAGGCGCTTCGCGAGCGAGAGCTCCATCCGCTTCCGCTCCAGCGCGTTGGAGAAGGCCTCGCTCAGGAGGCGGAGCCGTTCCACCAGATCATCTGGCCAGGCGCGTTCGGCACGAACGGAGCCAAAGGAGAGTACGCCGAGCATTGGACCGCTGGCGCGCAGAGGGAGGCAGATCTTCGAGCGCGTGCCCGCGCGCCGAAGGTTGGCCTGATCGACCGCCGCCGCCACGGGAAGCTCGTCGATCCGGGAAAACCGGACGACCTGTCCGCGCCGCAGGGTCTCAGCCGCCCAGGGGAACTGGTCGTCGTCCATGAGGCGTGGCATGTCCTCGAGGCCCGGACGCGTCCACACGATGCGGATGACCGGCTCGCTTCCGACGTATTCATCGAGTTGGCCTCGATCCACCCCCAGGAACGTGACGACCCGCTGAAGCCCGCGCTCGATCGCCGCGTCGACGTCGGCGGCCGCGAGGTGGATCAACCCTGCCGAGAGCTCTGAGAGGAGCGTCTCGAACTGCAAGCGCTCCTCCGGCACGAGCTTGGCCCGTCGGCGCACCACGCGGTCGAGCAGGCTTCGCAGTCCCAGTCCTCGACCGCTCCTGCGGGCTGAAGATCCTCGCAACGCTTCTCCCGTCGAGTGTGACGGCCCATTTCCAGGCCGCCACCACCGTACGAAAGGGAGACCCCGAATGTCTGTCGGGTACCCGACATAAGGATGGTCAGAGGGACTGGGCGGAGAGGGAGCTACCGGCGGGACACGGGAGGCGGGGAAGACGGGAGCTAGGCGCGAAAGAAGCGATCGAACTCGCCTTTGACAATGCGGTAGCACTCACAGGCTGCCGCTTCCAAACCCGAACGATTGAGGATGGTGATCCGGCCACGCCGGTAGCTGATCAGCCCTGCCCTCTGCAACGCGCTGGCCGCTTGACTGGCGCTGCCGCGATTCACGCCCAGCATCTGCGACAGGAATTCTTGAGTGGACTTGATCTCGCTGGACCCCGCGCGATCCTGGGACGTCAGCACCCAGCGACAGAAGCGTTGCCGTATGGTGTGAAACCGGTTGCAGGCGCCCGACTGAGACAACACCACGATCAAGGTATGGACGTAGTCGCAACACGAGCGTGTGAAGGGTCCGCATCGATCGAACTCTTTTCGAAGCACATCGGCCTTCATCCTCCAGGCACTACCGGACTCCTGGACGATGATTTTGTAAGGGAGCCCGTGAGACCGCAAAACAATGGGTACCCCGATCACACCTTCGTCGCCGACCTTGCTCACCTCGATGGACGTTCCGTCCTCGGCCAGAGAGAGGATCGAGACGGTGGCGGTCTCGAGGAAGTATGCCGATGGCATGACGCTGCCGGGTTCATACAGCACCTGGCCGGAGCTCAACGTGACGCGCGCGAGGTCGGGGAGAATCCGCGCATATTCCTTGCGCGACAGACCGGCCAGAATACGGTTACGCACTGCGGGCGTCATGGCCGCGGCACGCTCCACTCGCCCCCCATCAGCCGCTCCTCGCTCGGTGCGGCTTGCGCGATGTGCTGGACGGCGGGCGACCGGGCGAGGGTGTCAGCGCATCGGCGATTGCCTCCGGGGAGCTCCGACGTCTGTCATCACCCCCTGAGGCTAATCAGCCAGCTCCGGCCGGCATAGTGGACCTTGGTCCATGGGGACATCACGGGCTGGAGAACGGTGGACCAAGGTCCACTAGGCGTCGCGCCGGCCCTACGCTCTCGCGCGCAGGCCTACAAGACCGAGCGCACCAGGCCGCCGTCGACCAGCATCGTCGTGCCGGTGATGTAGCTCGACCGGCTCGACGCGAGGAACGCCACCAGGTACGCCATCTCCTTCGGGTCGCCGACGCGGCCCACGGCCGTCTCGGCGGCGCGCTGCGCGAGCGCCTCTTCCACGGAGATGCCGAGCTCCTTCGCCCGCGCCGTCACGTTCGACAGCATGCGCTCGCTCAGGAGCGAGCCCGGGCACACGTTGTTCACCAGGATGCCGTCGCGCCCGACTTCGTCCGCGAGGCTCTTCGCGAACGCGACCACGCCGATGCGGGTGACGCCGGAGAGCGCGAGATTCGGGATCGGCTGGTAGACCGTGCTCGCGAGCACGTTGATGATGCGGCCGGCGCCGCTCTTCTTCAGATGCGGGAGCGCCTCGCGCGACATGCGCGCGAAGAACAGGAGCGAGCGCTGCAGCGCCGTCTCCCACTGCTCCTCGGTGGCGTTGTGCGCGCGGGCGAGCGGCGGGCCGCCGGAGTTGTTCACCATGATGTCGAGCCGGCCGAAGCGCTCGACGGTGGCGGCGACCAGCGCCTTGATCGTGTCGTACGTGTCGAGGTCGCCGGCGAACGTGAAGACGTCGCTGCGCGTCGTGTCGCGGATCTCCTGCGCGGCCTTCTCCAGATCGGCCTTCGAGCGGCTGCACAGCGCGACGTGCGCGCCCTCGGCCGCCAGCACCTCGGCGCACGCGCGGCCGAGCCCCTTGCTCGCGCCGCCGATGATCGCCACCTTGCCCTTCAGCTCGAGATCCATCGAGTGGCTCCTATGCGAGGGGGTTTGGGGGTCCTGGGCTGTGGGGCCCCCATGTTCATGACGGAACGAGGGTGCCGATGAGATCCGCGCGGCCGGCCTCGCGCAGCGCCTCGCGCGCGAGCGGCCAGTGCTCCGGGTTCCAGTAGAAGAGCAGCGCCTTCTGCAGCTTCTTCGCCCGCAGGTCGCGTCGCCGTATACACGGGCGTCATCGTCAGCGGGTCGATGCCCGTGTAGTACATGCACGTCGCCATCGCCATCGGCGTGGGGATGAAGTCCTGCACCTGGCGCGGGCGCATGCCGTTCTTCTTCAGGTAGAGCGCGAGCTCGACCATGTCCTCGAGCGTCGAGCCCGGGTGCCCGGTGATGAAGTACGGGACGAGGTACTGCTCCTTGCCGGCCTCCTCGCTCGCGCACGCGAACATCGTCTGCGAAGCGCTCGTAGCTCTCGATGCCGGGCTTCTTCATCTTCTCGAGCACGCGCGGGCTCGTTGTGCTCGGGCGCGACCGAGAGCTGGCCGCCCGTGTGGTGCGCGCGCCAGCTCCTCGACGAACTCCGGGATGCGCTCGGCGAGGTCGTAGCGGACGCCGCGACGCGATGAAGACGTGCTTGATGCCCGTCTTCCTCGCGCACCGCCTGCATGAGCTGGATCGAGCGGGCCGTGGTCGGTCACGAGGTTCTCGCAGATGCCCGGGATGCACGCACGAGAGGCGGCGGCACGCGCTCTCGATCTCCGTCTCTTGCACGCCATCTTGTACATGTTGGCGGTGGGCCCGCCGAGATCGGTGATGCGTCGCCGCGGAAGTCGCCCATGCGCCGGAGCGCGCGGATCTCGCGCAGCACGCTCTCCGCCGAGCGGCTCTGGATGACGCGGCCCTCGTGCTCGGTGATGCGAGCAGAACGTGCAGCCGCCGAAGCAGCCGCGCATCGTGCACGAGCGAGTGCTTCACCGTCTCGAACGCCGGGATCGGCTCGCGTGTACGTCGGGTGCGGCGCGCGCGTGAACGGCAGATCGTAGAGCTCGTCCATCGACACGCTCGCCGCTGCCGCGCCGTCCTCGAGCGGGAACGCCGGCGGATTGAAGTACACGCCGCGCTCGCCGTGCGCGCTGGAGCGAGCGGGCGCGCGTTGCCGGGATTGGTCTCGTACTGGAAGCGCCGCGACATCTCGCGCGAACGCGCCCTTGTCCGTCGAGACCTCCTCGTACGACGGCAGCACGACGACCTTGCGCGTCCGTCACCATGCGCGCCGGATCGGCCTCGAGGCGGCTCCCATCTCGCGCGTCGTTGATGAGGAACGCGGTGCCGCGCACGTCGCGGATGTCCTGGATGCGTCTCGCCGCGGTCGAGCCGGTCCGCGATCTCCCAGATCGGGCCGCTCGCCCATGCCGAAGACGAGCAGGTCGGCCTTCGCGTCGAGCAGCATCGAGCGGCGCACGGTGTCGGTCCAGTAGTCGTAGTGCGCGATGCGCCGGAGCGACGCCTCGATGCCGCCGAGGACGACCGGCACGCCGGGAACGCCTCGCGGCAGCGCTTCGAGTAGACGATGGTCGCGCGGTTGGGGCGGCAGCTCGGTGCGCCCGCCCGGGCTGTACTGGTCCTCCGAGCGCTTCTTCTTCTGCGCGGTGAGCTTGTTGAGCATCGAGTCGAGGTTGCCCGCCGACACGCCGACGAAGAGCCGCGGCCTGCCCAAGCGCGCGGAATGGCTCGGCGCTCTTCCAGTCCGGCTGCGCGATGATCGCCGACCTTGAAGCCGCGCCCCTCGAGGAAGCGCGCGATCGAGGACCGGGCCGAACGCCGGGTGATCGACGTACGCGTCGCCGGTGACGATGAGGATGTCGAGCTCGTTCCAGCCGCGCGCCTCGAGGTCGGCGCGCGAGGTCGGCAGGAATCGGCCGCGGAGCACGCTCGGGGTACTGACAGGCATTGGGCTATTGTGCCAGCATGCGCCTCCGGGGGTCGGTCGTTCAGGGAGGGGAGACATGGCGACGGTGAAGCTGGTCGACTACGGCGAGGCGAGCGCGGAGGTCCGCGCCGTCTACGACGACATCATGGCGACGCGGAAGACGGACTACGTGAACAACTTCTGGCGAGCGCTCGCGACCCACCCGCCGACGCTCCGCCGCACGTGGGAGAGCGTGAAGCAGGTCATGGCGCCGGGTGCGCTCGACGTGCTCACCAAGGAGATGCTCTACCTCGCGGTCAGCGCCACGAACGGCTGCAACTATTGCATTGCCTCCCACACCGCGGGCGCGCGGAAGGCCGGGATGACCGACGAGATGCTGGGCGAGCTGATGGCCATCGTCGGCATGGCCAGGGAGACCAACGGGCTCGCGGACGGCTTCCAGGTCGAGGTCGACGAGATCTTCCTGGCGCCGCGGTCGCGAACGACATGCTGAAGATCGCCGGCGTCCAGTTCGGCGGCCACGTCGACAAGGAGGTCAACCTCGCGACCGCCGAGCGGCTCGTGCGCGCGGCGGCGGCGCGCGGCGCGCAGATCGTCTGTCCGCCCGAGCTGTTCAGCACCATCTACTTCTGCGTCGAGGAACGGCGGGAGTACTTCGAGTGGGCGGAAACGATCCCCGGCCCGACGACCGACCGCATGGGCAAGCTCGCGCGCGAGACCGGCATCGTCCTCCTCTGTCCGATCTTCGAGCGCACGCCCGACGGGCGCTTCTTCAACAGCGCGGCCGTGCTGGGACCGGACGGCGAGATCATCGGCAAGTACCGGAAGTCCAGCATCCCGTTCATGGACCGCGGGCGCAGCGCGGAGCCGCGCGGCAACGAGAAGTTCTACTTCGAGCCCGGCGATCTCGGGTTCCCGACGTTCGCCACGCCGTTCGGCGCGCGGATCGGCATCCTCATCTGCTACGACCGGCACTTTCCGGAGGCGGCGCGCGTCCTCGGACTCGGCGGCGCCGACATCGTGTTCGTGCCGACCGTGACCAGCGGCATGACGCGCCACCTCTGGGACCTCGAGCTGCGCGCCCACGCCGCGACCAACATCTACTACGTCTGCGGCGTCAACAAGGTCGGCGTCGACGTCGGCGGCTCCACGCGCAACCACTTCGGCAGCAGCCTCATCGCCAACCCGCGGGGCGAGATCATCGCGCAGGCGAACGACACGGGCGAGGACATGGCGATCGCCGACATCGACGTCTCCGTCATCCCGGAGCTGCGCGCGATGTGGGGCTACTACCGCGATCGCCGTCCGGATCTGTACGGTCCGCTGACAGAGTCACCGACCGCACGGTGACCCGCGCGTCGCCCTTGGGGCGCCGCAGGATCGCCTCGTCACCGGCACGCTTGCCCCGGAGGGCCTGCCCCACGGGCGACGCCATGCTGATCTTGCGTGCGGTTCCGTCCACCTCATCGGGGCCGACGAGCTCGTACTCGGTGTGCCGGCCGTCCGCATCCTCGACGGTCACGCGCGTCCCGAACCCCGCCCGTCCATCCGCGAGCGACGGCTCGACCACGTAGACCGATTCGAGCACGTGGCGGAGCACGCGCGCCCGTCGCGCGGCCGTCTCGGACAGGCCCGTCGGACCGGCGCTGGTGAGCTCGGCCAGCTCCTGCTGAAGCCGCGCGTACCCTGCCGGCGTGATGGGCATGGGGCTCTCGCGGCGAGGGAGCGCATCGGGCTCGTCGGGGGTGAGCGCATCTTCGTTGGTGAACGCCTTCGACACGGAGCCAGTGTACGCGCTCCGTGATCCTGTACCATCGGCCCATCCCACGGAGGGGATGTGATGACGAACCTGATCGGCGTCGACGTGGGGGGCACCTTCACCGACGTCATCGTCATGGACGAGCAGACGGCGCCGGGTACGGATCGCGAAGGTCCCGACGACCGTGCGCAATCAGGCGGAAGGCGTGCTGGCCGCGCTGCGCGAGGCCGGCACCGCGCCGTCGGCGATCAAGGTGCTCGTCCACGGCACCACGACCGCGACCAACGCGCTGATCGAGCGCAAGGGCGCGGTGGCCGGCCTCATCACCACGCGCGGCTTCCGCGACGTGCTGGAGCTCGGGCGGCGCACGCGGCCGACGCCGTACGGACTGAAGGGGACGTTCGAGCCGCTCATCCCGCGCGACCTCCGCCTCGAAGTGCCCGAGCGCATCGACGCCGAGGGGCAGGTCGTCGTGCCGCTCGACGAGGAGGCGGTCACGCGCGCGGCCGAGGCGCTGAAGGCGGCCGGCGCGGAAGCGCTCGTCATCCACTTCATCCACTCGTACGTCAACGACCGGCACGAGAAGCGCGCGCGTGAGATCGCGGCCGCCGTGTGGCCGAACGCCTACGTCACCGTGGGCGCCGAGCTGCTGCCGGAGTATCGCGAGTACGAGCGCGGGACGACGGCGGCGATCAACGGCTACGTGCAGCCGATCATCGACCGGTATCTCAGGAGGCTCGCGGCCGAGCTGCGCCGCGAGGGATCGACGAACGACCTGCTCGTGATGCAGGGCAACGGCGGCACCATGTCCGTCGACGTGGCGGCGCGCCACGCGGTCAACACGCTGATGTCGGGGCCGGCGGCCGGCGTCAAGGCGGCCGCGCACACCGCGCTCGCCGCCGGGTATCGCCACGTCATCTCGTGCGACATGGGCGGCACCAGCTTCGACGTCGGCGTGATCCACGACGGCATTCCGGCCGTGAGCGCGGACAAGGAGATGGGCTACGGGCTGCCCGTCCGCGTGCCGATGATCGACATCCACACGATCGGCGCCGGCGGCGGCTCCATCGCGCGCGTGAACTCCGCCGGCATCCTGCACGTCGGGCCGGAGAGCGCCGGCGCGGCGCCCGGGCCGATCTGCTACCGGCGCGGCGGCGACGAGCCCACGACGACCGACGCGAACCTCCTGCTCGGCCGCCTCAACCCCGCCGGACTGCTCGGCGTCGCGGGGGCGGCGGAGCTCGACCGTGTCCGCGACATCTTCGACAAGAAGATCGGCGCGCACCTCGGGCTCGGCGCGGAGGCTGTCGCGGCCGCCATCATTCGCGTGGCGAACGACAAGATGGCGGGCGCCATCCGCATGGTGTCGCTGCAGCGCGGCTACGATCCGCGCGACTTCATCCTCTTCGCGTTCGGCGGAGCCGGGCCGCTCCACGCCGCGGCGCTCGCGCGCGAGCTGGCGATTCCGAAGGTGCTGGTGCCCGCTCGTCCGGGCATCACGTCCGCGCTCGGCTGCCTGGTGGCGGACGTGCGCCACGACTTCGTGCGCACCATCAACCAGGACGTGGCGCGTCTGGACATCCGCGAGGCGCACGCCATCCTGGCCGCGCAGGTGGAGGAGGGCAGGCGGCTGCTGGCGACGGAAGGCGTCGAGATCGAGACCGTGACCGTGCTCCACCAGGCCGACATGCAGTTCGTCGGGCAGACGCACGTGCTGACCGTTCCGCTCGCGCGCGGCGACTTCAGCCGCGACGACCTGCTGCTCGGGTTCGAGCGCGCGTACTGGGAGCGGTTCGAGGTCGAGCTGAAGCAGATGCGCGCGCTGGTGATGAGCCTGCGCACGGCGGTGATCGGACGCCGTCCAGCAGTCTCGCTCGATGGGCTTGCGGCGACGCCCGCACGGGAACCCTCGCCGACGCGCGGAGCTGGGAGCCGCCGCGCGTGGTTCGACGGCGCGTGGCACGACACGCCGATCTACCGGCGCGAGCGCCTCGCGAACGGCGTGACGTTCGAGGGGCCGGCGATCGTGGAGCAGCTCGACTCCACCACGGTGATCGAGCCCGGCGACCGCGTCGAGGTCGACGCGCTCGGCAACCTCATCATCTCGGTGCGGGGGGTCGCATGACGCCGATCGACCCGGTCACGCTGGTCGTCGTCCAGAACGGGCTCCAGCAGGTCGCGAGCGAGATGGACCTCACCTTCGAGCGCGCGGCATTCTCGCCCGTGATCTCGGAGGGCTTCGACCGCTCCGACGGCATCTATTCGAAGGACAACGGCGAGGTCATCGCCCAGGGCGAGCTCGGCCTGCCGATCTTCGTGGGCGTCATGCAGTTCACCACGCGCGCGGTGATCGAGCACGTCGCGCAGCGCGGTGAAGCGAGCCTCAGGCCCGGCGACATCTTCATCGTCAACGATCCCTACGCGGGCGGCACGCACCTGATGGACGTGAAGATGGTGAAGCCGTTCTTCTACCGCGGGCGGCTGTGGGCGTACCTCTCGAACACCGGCCACTGGCCCGACACGGGCGGCTCGGTGCCGGGTGGGTTCTCCTCGCGCGCGACCGAGGTGCAGCAGGAGGGCCTGCGCCTGCCCCCCGTGAAGCTCTTTCACGAGGGCGTGATGAACGAGGACATCCTCTCGATCATCCTCGCCAACATCCGGGTGCCGGAGGAACGGATCGGCGACATCAAGGCGCAGGTGGCGGCGCTGACGGTCGGCGAGAAGCGGCTCACGGCGCTCATCGACCGCTACGGCGACGAGACGGTGAGCGCATGCATCAAGGAGCTCCGCGACCGCTCCGAGCAGATGATGCGCGCGCACATCGCGAAGATCCCGGACGGCACCTACACGGGCGAGGCGTTCCTCGACTCCGACGGCATCGGCCCCGACCCGCTCGCGATCCGCCTCACGCTGAAGAAGGAGGGCACCGACCTCTTCTTCGACTTCTCGGCGTCGAGCCCGCCGTGCCGCGGGCCGCTCAACAGCGTCATCGCGACGACGAAGGCGGCCGTGTACCTCGCGATCAAGCACATCTTCCCGGACGTGCCGATCAACGCGGGCTGCTTCGAGCCCCTCCACGTCGCCGACCCGCACAACACGTTCCTCTACGCGCGCTACCCGCGTCCCGTCTCCGGCTGCGCGGCGGAGGTGAGCTCGCGCATCGCGGAGAGCGTGTTCACGACGTTGTCGGCCGCGATCCCCGACGACCTCTTCGCGGCGCCGGCCGGGACCAGCGGCAACCTCTCGCTCGGCGGCTACGATCCGCTGAAGGAACGGCACTACATCATGTACGTGTTCTCCGGCGGCGGATACGGCGGCCACCTCGAGGACGACGGGCTCACCAACGGCTGCTCGACCATCGGCATCTCGAAGACGCAGCCGACCGAGGTCCTGGAGCAGCACTATCCGCTCCTGTTCGAGCGATACGCGCTGCGCGAGCGCTCGGGCGGCGCGGGCAAGACGCGCGGGGGGTTCGGGGTCGACTACCGCATCCGGATCCGGCGCGGCGAGGGCCTGCTCTCGTTCCTGATGGACCACGGCCGCGTCGGACCGCCCGGCCTCTTCGGCGGCCACGACGGCGCACCGAACGAGGTGATCCTCGAGCAGGACGGGCGCACCTACGTGTCGCCGCACTGGTCGAAGGACGAGGACATCCGTGTGACCGCCGGTGCGCTCATCACCGTGCGGACGCCGGGCGGCGGCGGCTACGGGGACCCGCTCGAGCGGGACCCGGCGCTGGTGCGCCGGGACGTCGTGCGCGGCTATCTCACGGCGGAGGACGCGGAACGGGACTACGGCGTGGTGCTGCGCGGCTCGCCGCTCGCGGTCGACGCGAGCGCGACGGCGCGCGGCCGCGCAGAGAGGGTGAAGAGATGACGGCGCTCCGGACGATCACCGAGACACGCGCGTACGCGAAGGCGGACTCGAACTCCGCGAAGCTGTGGGAGCGGGCGCAGGCGGTGCTGCCCGGTGGCAACTCGCGCACGACCGTCTACATGGCGCCGCGCCCGATCTACGCGGCGGAAGGCGAAGGCTGCTGGGTCGTGGACGTCGACGGCGACCGGCGCCTCGACCTCCTCAACAACTACACGTCGCTGATCCACGGCCACGCGCACCCCGCGATCACCGAGGCCGCGACGCGGCGGCTCGCGCGCGGCGCGTCCTTCCCGATGCCCACCGCGGAGGAGATCGAGCTGGCCGCGCTCCTCGCGGAGCGTGTCGACGCCGTGGACCACGTGCGCTTCACGAACTCCGGGAGCGAAGCGGTCATGATGGCGATCAAGGCGGCGCGCGGGTTCACGGGCCGGCCGAAGATCGCGAAGTTCGAGGGCGCGTACCACGGCTCGTACGACTGGGCGGAGGTGAGTCTCGGCTCCTCGCCCGACGAATGGGGGCCGGCCGACGCGCCGGCGAGTCTCCCGTACTCCAAGGGCACGCCGCGGTCGGTGCTCGAGGACGTCGTGGTGTTGCCGTTCAACCGGACCGAGCTCGCGGTGGCGCGGATCGAGAAGGAAGCGACGCACCTCGCCGCCGTGCTGCTCGACCCGATGCCGAACCGCGCCGGGCTGATCCCCGCCCGCCGCGAGTTCTTGCAGGCGATGCGCGAGGTGACCGCGAAGCACGGCATCTGCCTGATCTTCGACGAGGTCATCAGCTTCCGTCTCGGCTACCACGGCGCGCAGGGCCTGTTCGGCATCCAGCCGGACCTCACGAGCTTCGGCAAGATCATCGGCGGCGGCTTTCCCGTCGGCGCCGTGGGCGGGCGGGCCGAGGTGATGGCGGTGTTCGATCCGCGCGGGGGCAAGCCGCGCGTCCCGCACGGCGGCACCTTCAACGCCAACCCGGTGACGATGGCCGCCGGCCTCGCCGCCATGCGGCTCATGGACGAGAAGGCGTTCGATCGGCTCGACGAAGTCGGGCGCAAGCTCCGATCCGGCATGGAGGCGTGCTTCGAGCGCGCCGGCGTGCCCGGCGCCGTCACCGGGATGGGCTCGCTGTTCCGGCTCCACCCGGCGCAGAAGAGCTTCGTCGACTATCGGAGCGCCGCGACGACGAAGGACGAGAACGCGCGGCTGGATCGGCTGCACCGGCAGCTCATCGACCGCGGGATCCTGATCTCGCCGACCGGGCTCGGGTGCGTGTCCACGGCCGTCGGCGAAGCCGAGGTCGAGTACTTCCTCGAGGTGCTGAACGCGTGCCTTCAGGAGTGCGTTCGACATGGGGGTGCGACGCACCCCCCAGCCCACGCTTCGCGGCCCGGCGAAGCCGTGCCGCTCCGCGACTGCCGATAGACTCCTACATATCGGCCGGCTGCAACTTCACGGTCCGCCCGGTCCGGGCGGACTCGATCATCGCGAGGGTCGCCTCCACGACGCGCAGGCCATCGACGCCCGTTGCCGCCGGCTCGCCCCCGGTGGCGACGGCGCGCTGGAAGTCCTCGATCTCGGCGACGTAGTTCGGCAGCAGCGCTTCCGGATAGTCGGCCGTCTCGTTCACGGTCTCGCTGACGACTTCGAAGCGCCCCGTGCGCGCTTCCCACAGCGCTTCGCGTCCCTCGATGCGGCCGAGGATGCCGTACACGCGGAAATCGTTGCGAGAGTCGGGCAGGAGGCGGCTGGCCGTCACCTGGCCGAGCGTGCCATTCGTGAAGCGCAGGGTGAGGCACGCGATCTGCTCGAGCGGCTTGTCGGGCCGCTGGCCGTCGGTGACCGCGGTCACCTCCGCGACCTCCTGGCCCAGCACGAAGCGCATGAGATCGACGACGTGCACGCCCGTGCCCATCATCGTGGACGCGCCGCCGATGAGCTCCGGCGTGTCCCACCACTGGGTCAGCGCCGTCCGCGGGGGCGAGCCGTCGCGGCCGCGCACCCCGAACGCCCATTGTCCCTGGACGACCACGACACGACCGAGCGTGCCCGCGGCCACGAGCTCCTTCGCGCGGATGTAGGCCGGGTGCTGCCGGAGGTTGAAGGCGACCCCGAGCTTCACGCCCGCGCGACGGCACGCCTGCACCATGCGCACCGCGTCGGCCACGGTGGTGGCCATCGGCTTCTCGCACAGCACGTGCTTGCCGGCCTGCGCGGCCTGCACGACGTGCTCGGCGTGCAGCGCGTTCGGCGAGCACACGAACACGGCGTCGACGCGCGCATCGCCCAGCAGATCGCCGAGCTTGCTGTACGCGGCGCTGGGCCGCGTGCGCCCTGCGCGAACGCGTCGGCCCGGCCCTGATCGCGGCTATAGACGGCGGCGATCTCGGCGCCGGCCGCCGCCGTCATCGCCGGTGCGATCTTCACGTCGGGATGCTTCCCCGTGCTGATGATGCCCCATCCGAACGCCATGGACCGTCCTCCCGCGGGCTGTGGTGAGCGCTTCCGTCGAGCCCCGACTGTGGGGCCAGACACCGGAGAAGGCAAGTCGTGGGGTTGACAGCCCGGCAGGGAACGCGCAGCATGCCGACGAGCGGGTCATGCATTCCGAGCAGGATGCTCTGGGGACGCCTCCGGTAGGGCGCTGCGTGGTGGATCGCAGCGAGTTCTTGACTCGTCCGGAGCCCGTCGTCTTCGTCGTCGAAGACGATCGCTCGCTGCGCGAGGCCATCAAGCTACTGCTCGAGACCGTCGATCTCCGCGTGGAGACGTTCCGGACCGCCGAGCAGTTCCTCGGCAGCGACCGCCCCGACGTGCCCTCGTGTCTGGTCCTCGACGTGCGCCTTCCCGGTGTGAGCGGGCTCGAGCTCCAGCGCCGCATGGTCCGCGCCGGCGTCACGATCCCGACCATCTTCATCACCGGGCACGGCGACGTCCCGATGTCGGTGCAGGCGATGAAGGCCGGCGCGGTGGAGTTCCTCACCAAGCCGTTCCGCGATCAGCAGCTCCTCGACGCGGTCCAGCAGGCGCTCGACCGTGATCGCGTCGAGCGCGTGCACCGGGCGGAACAGACGGAGCTGCGGCGGCGGCTCGACTCGCTGACGTCGCGCGAGCGTGAAGTCATGCGGCTCGTTTTGAAAGGTCTGCTCAACAAGCAGATCGCGGGGCGGCTCGGCACGAGCGAGATCACCGTGAAGGTCCGGCGCAGCCGGATGATGGAAAAGATGCAGGCGCAGTCGCTCGTGGACCTGGCCCGCAAGGCGGAGCGCCTCGGCCTCACGTAGCCGGTGGTATATCGCCGATATACCAACGTATCTCTGTGCGCCGGCCCCGTCCGTCTCTATGCTCGACGCATGACGACGCGAACCCGGGCGCCCAGGCTTGATCTCACCGGCATCGTGCGAGTGCTGAACGAACGTGACCTCGACAACCTGCCGTCTCTCGACGAGCTGGCGGCGATGACGCAGATGAGTCGCTCCGACTTCTCGCGGTCCTTTCACGCCGTGGCCGGCATCTCGCTCCGCGACTACTTCCAGGACCTGCGGCTCCGGCGCAGCGCGGAGCTCTTGCTCACGTCGAACCAGCCGCTCACCGACATCGCCCAGGAGTGCGGCTTCTACGATCTCCCGCATCTCGACAAGGCGTTCCGCCGGCGGTTCGGCATGACGCCGTGCGATTTCCGGCGGCGCCACGCGGAGGCGTAGCGCTCGATGCCGGCGCGCGGTACAAGAGAGGCATGAACAAGCTCACGCCGGCGGAAGAGCGGGTCATCGTCTACAAGGGTACCGAGCGGCCGTTCAGCGGGGAGTACGACGACTTCTTCAAGGACGGCACGTACCTCTGCCGCCGCTGCGACACGCCGCTCTACGTGTCGAACACCAAGTTCCACTCGGGCTGCGGCTGGCCGGCCTTCGACCAGGAGATCGCGGGGGCCGTGAAGCGGCTGCCCGATCCGGACGGTGAGCGCATCGAGATCGAATGCGCGGGCTGCGGCGGCCATCTCGGGCACGTGTTCGTGGGCGAGGGCTTCACGCCGACGAACACGCGGCATTGCGTGAACTCGCTGTCGCTCAAGTTCGTGCCGAAGGCCTGAGCGCGAAGGCCAGGGCGACCACCACGCCCAGCGCGCCGGCGGCGGCCAGGAGCGGCGCGGCGGCGAAGGGCAGCGCCGGCGCCACGCCGCGGGCGAACACCATCGCGACCGTCACGATCGCCGCCGTCACCGCGGCAAACGCCGCCCAGCCGAGGAGCTGCGATCGCGCGACGTCGCGGTGGACGGCGGCCCGGCGCGCACAGCGCGCGAGCTCCACCGAGTGCAGGAGACCGAGCAGCGCCAGGCCGAAGCACGTGGCCGAGGCGAGGCTCACGGCCGGCCCCGCGATCGTCAGCGCGAGCGCGTAGTCCGTCACGAAGAGACACGCGGCCGCCGTCACCGGCCACCGCCAGAGCGTGACGATCCCGAGGACGGCCAGCAGCATCGCCACCACGCCGGGCGCGATCACCACGTGGATCGGCATCGCCCGCAGCGGCACCACGAGCAGGACGATGGCGGAGACCACGGCCGCGAGACGGATCATCCGGCGGCCACCACGCTCGGCCGCCGCCGGCCCTGGCCGGCGAGCGCGAGCTCGAGCGGCTCCGAGGGGCGCCACTCGATCACGCCGATGCCGTGGCGGCGGAACTCGTCGAGCGCGGCGCTGCGCTCGAGCTGCCACAGCCGGCACGCGAGGTCATCGGCGGGTGAGCCGCGCAGCGTCCGGCGCGTGACCTCCACGGACGAGACCGTGAAGACCACGAGGTCGAAGCCGCGCGCGGCGAGATCGAGGGTGGCTTTCGTGAAGCGCGGATCGAGCAGGGGCGTGATCGCGATGACGAGCGCGTGCGGCGGCAGCACGCGCGGCGGCACGAACGCGAGATCCTTCGACACGTACGTGAACACGACGGCGGCGCGCAGCAGCGTGTCCGCCAGCCGCTCGTACTGCGCGCGTCCGGTGGCGGGCCGGACCCAGTCGATGGTCCCGCCGTAGTTGATCAGCCCCACCCGGTCCTTGCGCGCGAGGTACGCGGCGGCAAGAGACGCCGCGGCCCGCACGCCGAGATCCAGGGTGCCGTCGCGGGGCGGGCCCACCTCCGCGAGCGTGTCGAGCATCAGCACCACGTCGGCGTTGCGTTCGCGGTGATGCTGGGTGACGTACAGCGTGCCGAGGCGCAGCGAGGCGCGCCAGTTCACCTGACGGATCCGGTCGCCCGGCGCGAATGGCCGGATGTCGCCCGGCTCGATGCCCTCGCCGAGCGCGGGAGACACGTAGTCGCCGACCGAGGTCTGGGTGTGCTGCGGGCGCGGCAAGGTCCGGAGCGGCACGATGCCGGGATAGACGCGCACGAGCCTGCGATGCACGTGCCGCCGCTCGCCGGCGCGGACACCCCAGCGATCGCGCGCGCGCACGATGACGGTTCCCGAGCTCGTGCACGCCGCGGGCGCCGCTCATCTCGTAGCGAAGACTGCCGCTCTCCCCGGCGCGCAGCGCGAAGAGCGCGCGGTGGCGGCCGGACACGGCCTCGCACTCCGGCGGGAGCACGTCGAGCACTTCGACGAGGGGGAGGGCCGACCGCGCCGTGAGCGTCACCGTGACCGTGACCGTCTCGCCTTCCATCGCGCGGTCCGCCGACACCGCGTGCGTCACCGTGTAGTCGGGAACGAAGCGGCGGAGCGCGGCCAGGGTGAGGACGAGCGCGACCGGCATCACGGCCACGAACAGCTCCGGCCGCGCGCAGAGCACCGCCAGCGAGACCGCCCACGCGGCCACCCTCAGCATCGAGAGGCCGAGCGGGGTCGCGCGGCCGTTCACGGCGTGTTCGCGCTCGGCGCCGGCACCTGCTCGAGCAGGCTTTCGACGACCTGGACGGCCGAGACTCTCGACGCCCACAGCTCGGGCTTGAGGACGAGCCGGTGCGCGAGCGCGGGGACCGTCATCGCCTTGACGTCGTCCGGCAGCACGAAGTCGCGGCGGCGCAGCGCGGCGAGCGCGCGCGACAGCTTCAGCAGCGCGAGGGTCCCGCGCGGCGACGCCCCGAGCGCGACGCGGTGGTCCTCGCGCGTCGCGCGCACGAGGTCGACCACGTAGCGCATGGTCACGTCGGCGACGTGGACGTCCTCCAGCGCGGCCTGCATCGCCAGCAGCTCGGCGCGCGAGGTGACCGGAGCCACCGCGACCGCGTCGTCCCGCCGCGCGCGCCGGCGCGCCAGGATCTCCAGCTCTTCCTCCGCGTCCGGGTAGCCCACGGCCAGGCGCAGCAGGAACCGGTCGAGCTGCGCTTCCGGCAGCGGATACGTGCCCTCCAGCTCGATCGGGTTCTGCGTCGCGATGACGACGAAGGGCGGCTCGAGCGGGAAGCGCTCGCCCTCGACGGTGACCTGACCCTCCTGCATCGCCTCGAGCAGCGCGCTCTGCGTCTTGGGGGTGGCGCGGTTGATCTCGTCGGCGAGGAGCAGGTTGGTGAAGATCGGGCCCGGACGGAACTCGAAGCGCGCCTGCCGCTGGTCGAAGAGGAAGCTGCCGGTGACGTCGCTGGGCAGGAGGTCGGGCGTGAACTGGATGCGCTTGAAGGTCAGGTCGAGCGTGCCCGCGAAGAGCCGCGCGATGAGCGTCTTCGCGAGGCCCGGATAGTCCTCGATGAGGATGTGCCCGTTCGCGAGCACGCCGGCCAGGATCTTCTCGAGCACCGCGCCCTTGCCCACGACGACCTGCGCGAGCGCGGCGAGGATGTCCTGGCAGCGGTCGGCGACCTGGTCGATCTTCATCGCCGCCGCTCGAGGCCGGCGATCACGCGCTCGAGCGCGCCGAGCGACGGACCGCGCCGTCGCGTGCCCCGGCGCTCCGCCGGCAGTTCCACGCCGGCGCCCAGCTTCTGGAGCCGCGGCCAGAGGAACGCGTTGAAGTAGTGACGGCTGCGGGTGCCGAAGACGAGATCGTCGCGCAGGCGGAGGAAGCGCTCGTCCAGCGCGGGCGCGCGCGGGGCGGGCGGCGGCGCGTCGAGTGCGGACGCCGCGTCCTCGTCGAGCGAGCGCCGCACGCGGCCGACCAGGCGGACGCAGGCGGTCACCACGATGAGCGCGCCGGTGATCCGAAGGGCGAACGGGCGCCAGAGCGGATCCAGCAGGAGGTATCCCGGAATCGCCGCGAGCAGCACGAGCGCCGTCGCGACGGCGTACGCCGCCAGGCGATACCGCGCGCCGTCACCGCGCCACATCGACCGCCGCCTCGTCCATGGCCGCCTTGATGTCGTCGAGCGCGTCGAGCGCGCGGGTGCGTTCCCCGTCGCCGAGCGGCCGATCGCTGAACCGCGCGAGCTCGAAGAGCGCGGTGAGCGCGCGCACGGCGTCGCGAGGCGCGGGCAGCCGTGAGAGCGCCTCGCGCATGAACTCCATCGGCGTCTGGGAGCGGGTGCGCGGGAATCCCACCGCGGCGGCCGCGCGCTCGAAGCGCGCGTAGGAGCGGATGATCGCGCGGCGGGCGTCGGGCTCGGCGCGCAGGTCGTCCAGGCTCTCGTCCACCGCCTCCACCAGCGGAGACGGCGCCGGGGCGTCCTCGTCGGGCTCCCACCACTTCGCGAGCCGATCGCTGGACGTGATCCACAGCGCGAGCGCCAGCGCGCCGGCCCCTGCGAGGAGGGCCAGGAGCGCGAACGTCCACGTGACGAAGAACGGCGCGTCGGGCGGGGGCTCGTGCGGGAGCGCGCCTGCCGCGCCGGCCCCGGCGCCCAGCGCCATGAAGTCCGCGAACGGCAGGACGTTCTTCCACAGCAGGTAGCCGATCACCACGAAGTTCACGAGCGAGAGGATCTGGGCGAGCGCCACCAGCCAGGGCGGGCGCGGAGGCACCACGCGGTCGAAGGCCAGGGTCTCCTCGTCCTCGTGCCGGCGCGAGCGCATGCGGCGCACGACATCGACGCCCATCACGACCGCGGCGAGGCCGAACAGGCCGATGATGGTCCACGTCACGAGCTGGGGGAGCCGAATCGTCCCCGTGAGCTGGTCCGGGTCCCCCGCGGGGGCGGCGAGGCGGATCAGCGCGGCCAGGCCGACGACGAGGCTCGCGCCGAGGAGCGCCCACCACCCGTACGTCCGAAGGGGCAGCATCGCGCGATAGTGCGCCGCCGTCCGGCGGCGGTCAAGGCGGCTACATGCGCGCGAGGAGACCAGCATGCGTCCATTCGAAGGCGTCAAGATCCTGGACTGCACCCACGTGCTCGCGGGCCCGTTCGCGGCGTATCAGCTGGCGGTGCTCGGCGCCGACGTCATCAAGGTCGACGATCCCAACGAGCCCGATCAGAGCCGCGAGTCCGGCGCCGATCACGCGCTGAACACGGCGATGATGGGCACGGGCTTCCTCACCCAGGGCTCCAACAAGCGCGCGATCGCGCTGAACCTCAAGACGGAGGGCGGCCGCGAGGCGCTGAAGCGGCTCGTCGTCGAGTGGGCCGACGTGCTGGTGGAGAACTATCGGCCCGGGCGCGTTCAAGGCGCTCGGCCTCGGCTACGACGATCTCCGCACGCTCAAGCCGAGCCTGATCTACGCCTCGATGACGGCCTTCGGCCAGGACGGGCCGCGCGGGCACGCAGACGGCGTACGACCACGCCATCCAGGCGACGTCCGGCATCACCGCGTCGACGGGCACCGAGGCGAGCGGCCCGATCAAGGCCGGCGCGCCGATGATCGACTACGCGACCGGCACCATGGGCGCCTTCGCGATCTCGGCCGCGCTCTACCATCGCCTGCGCACGGGCCAGGGCCAGTACATCGACCTGGCCATGTTCGACGTGGCGATGATCCTGCAGGGCTCGCACATCACCGACTACCTCCACTCCGGCCACCATCCGAAGCGGAACGGCAACGTGATGCGCTTCGCCGCGTCGTCCGCGTTCCCGACCAAGGACGGGATGGTGCAGCTCGCCGCGAGCAACGCGCGCCAGCACCGGCGGTTCTACGAGGCGATCGGCGATCCGGACGAGGCCAAGCGCGCGAGCCTCGAGGAGCGCTACGAGCGCCACGCGGAGAAGCTCGCGAAGGTGGCCGAGAAGATGAAGGAGAAGACCGCCGACGAGTGGGAGGCCTACTTCCAGTCACGCCACGTCCCCGCCACGCGCGTGCGCGAGCTGCGCGAGGCGCTGGCCGACCCGCACATCGAGAGCCGCCGCGTGCTCCACCGGCACGACGACGTGCCCGGGGTCGACCAGCCGGTCACGGTGCCGCTCGCCGCGTTCAAGTTCGCGCACGACGGCCCGTCGATCGAGCGGCCGCCGGCGCGCGTGGGCGAGCACACCGACGAGGTGCTGGCGTCGGTCGGCTACACGGCGGACCAGCTCGCGGCGCTGCGCGCGTCGGGGGCGATCGCGTGAAGGCGATCTAGTGGTATAGTCAGGGGCCCTCACCCCGGCCTCTAAGGCTGACCGCAACGGGCGCGTCGGGACCCTGGTGACTGGCTTGGTGTTCGAAACGTCACACGGGGAGCCGTCATGCAAGTCGTCGCATTCGCTACACCGTCGCGCCCCGAGTGGCGCTGGCGTCTGGTCAACTACGCGGGCGATGTGGTGGAGGAGTCGTCCCAGACGTTCCCGTCGATCGCGATCGCCATCACGAACGGCACGCGGCGCATGAACGATCTCGACGCGGACGACACGCGGCGCAGTCCCACGTACTACCGCAGCACCTCCCACCTAAGGAGCCGCTGATGGCGCCGAACGACAAGAAGATGTTCGCGCCGCTTCGGCACCGGGAGGCCATGTCGCCCGAGTCGAAGGTCTGCGTCCTCCTGGGTGGATACGCGGCCGGGACGATCCCCTCCGACCTCGCCGAGGCGCTCGTCCTCGGCGGGCTTGCCGTCGGCACGCGCGCGCTCGTGACGAAGCGCGTCGGCGAGATGCTCGATCATCTCGAGCAGGAGGGGAAAGTGGAGCGGATCCCGGACGGCCGCTACCGCGCGGTGCGCGTTCGCCGGTGACGGCGGGCCCGGACAAGGGCATGCTTCTGGCCGCGCGTCATCGTCTTGACGTGCGCCTCGCGCCGTAGCGCCTCCCCGCGCGTCGGCCACGTGTCCACGATGCACGCGAGCCGCAGCGGCAACCGTGCGCGCGTGTACTTGCTGGCCTGGCCCGCACGATGCGCGCCGAGCCGTCGTGTCAGGTCGTTCGTGATGCCGGTGTAGTACGAGCCGTCCGCGCACCGGAGCACGTAGACCGACCACACCGTCGCCTTCAGCGCGCGCCCGCCTTGCGGCCGGCCGCCAGGATCCCGTCCACGAGGGCGTAGGCGCGGCTCCGGTCCGTGTAGCGGAGGTGGTGGTTGATGCGGTTGCGCGCGGCCGACGTGAGGTAGAAGCGCTCGTAGAGCACGTTGCGTCCCGCCAGGCTCGAGCCCACGAAGTCCCACGCGAGGCGGAAGAGCGCGGCGCGCTCCTCCGCATCCATGCCTTTCGCGCCGTGCAGGAACTCGTCGAGCAGCGGGCGGAGCCGGGGATCGTCGAGCTGGCGCCGCGTCGGGGCGGCCAGGAGGTTGTGGCTGCCGATCAGCATGATGATCTCGTTCACGCGCGGGAACCACGTCGCGAGCAGCGAGCGCATCGGATTGAGCGCGCGGCCGTCCGGGAACCACACGCCGTTGCCGATGTCACGGCCGTGCTCGGCGGAGATCAGCACCGCGTTGCGCGTGACCTCCACGTAGTCCAGGAGCTCGCCGAGCATCTCCTGCGTCGCCGCGCTCGTGTCGCCGATCGCCTCGGCCATCCGCACCGCGAGGCCGTACGAGAACTCGAGCTTGGTCAGCCCGCGGATGGTGGTCTGGTTCGTCATGTTGTCGCGCAGCCCGGTCGTGCCGACCGTGTTGTAGAGATCCACGTGGCCGTCGAGGAACAGGCAGTCGCGCGGGATCTCGACGTCGTCGAAGATGACGAAGGCGTCCTGCTCGTCGAAGCGTGCCGAGAGCGGCCGGTCGAACGGGTCGGCGCCCGGCGCGGCGGCGCTGTCGCGGCAGAGGAAGATCAGGCCCGGCGCGTCGACGGGGATGGAGAACGCGAGCGCGTACGCCTCGGCGCCCGCCGGCAGCGGGTGCGCGGGGTACACGGCGATCTCGTCGGCGAACGGCGCCAGCGTGGCGAGGATGCGGGCGCCGCGCACGACGATCCCGTGCGGCGTCTCGCCGACCTTGTGCAGCGGGACGCGGTTGCCGAGGATCTGCGTGTCGGTGGCCTTGTCGATCGTCGGGTGAATGATCGTGTGGGTGAGCGAGAGGTCGTCGCGCCGGATCCGCCGCTGGAACTCGACGAGGTTGCGCGCGCCGTCCGCGTTCTTCTCGTCCGCGCCGAGCCAGTCCCGCCAGCGCGACGCGAAGCTGGCGAACTTCACGTTCATGTAGTCGGGCGTGCGTCCCATCAGCCCCACGGTGGCCTCGGCGATGCGCGTGAGCCCGCGGTTGCGGCGCTTCAGGTCGTCCACCGAGCGCGGGATCATGTGGCCGATGTTGATCGGCTCGCCGGTCTCGGGGTCCGGGGTCAGGCACTCGTCGGCGAACGTCTGCTGGCGATCGAACACGCCCGCGATGGTCTGCGCGGCGCCGGCGAGCGCGGGATGCGTGGTGACGTCGTCGACCCGCTGGCCCTCGACCCAGAGCTGGCGTTTCCTGCTGCGGAGCCCGTCGAGGAACTGCGTGCCCGCGCGTGCGGCCATGGTGCCCTCCGGTCCCGACAATACCGCAGCGGGTGGCGAGTTGCGCTCACCTCGGTGCGGGCATAGGCTCCGGCTACTCGAACCTCCGCCGACGGACGGGAGGAGGCAGCGCGATGGCGAACGACGCGAACGGCGCTCCTCACAACGCCGAGAGCACGGTGGCCGAAGCCTACGGGGCCTCGCAGATCGGCCCCTTCGACTACTGTCCCAAGCTCGGATTCCGCGAGTACTGGTACCCGGGCATCGAAGCCCGGAAGGTGCGCGGCACGCCGGTGTCGCTCACGATGCTCGGCGAGGACCTGGTCCTCTTTCGCGACGCGTCCGGCACGGTCGTCGCGCTGAGCGACTGGTGTCCGCACCGCGGCGCGCGTCTGTCGCTGGGCGTGTGCGAGTTCAAGGGCACGGTCACGTGCCCCTATCACGGCTACACCTTCGACGGCACCGGCCAGTGCGTCGCCGGCTTGATCGAGCGGCCGGACTCGCCGTTCCCGGCGAAGCTCCGCGCGCGCGTCTATCCCACCGAGGAGCGGATGGGCATCGTGTTCGTCTGGATGGGCGAGACGGCGCCGGTGCCGCTCGACGAGGATCTGCCCGCGGAGCTCCTCGATCCGGAGCTCACCGGAGCGCGGTATCTCCGCGTGAAGGTCTGGGAGGCGAACTGGACCGAGCCGATGGCGCAGGGCATCGACTTCCACGAGTTCTACCTGCACCGCGGGCTCAACGTCTGGCGGCTCTTCAACTACCGGCTGCCGTTCTTCCGCCAGAAGATCGTCTACACGGGCGGCGTGAAGATCACGAGCGAGGGCGACACGTGGGTGAACGCCGCGTGGGCGGCGCCGCACGCCGGGCAGGCGTACTTCCCGGGCGTCGACGCGAAGTGGCCGCGCCACGTGTGGTGGCGCCGGCTCCCCGGCAACCTGCGCTACCGCGGCGGCGAATCGCCGCTGCCGCGCTACCAGGGCGTGCAGCACAACGCGGAGCTGCCGAGCCGGATCCGCGTGATGATCGGCGCCAGCATTCATCTGCGGTGGATGGTGCCGGTGAACGAGCACGACACGCGCGTGTGGACCTTCACCGTCGTCCGCAAGCCGCGCTCGGCGCTGCACGCGGCATGGCAGACGCTCTGGTACCACGCGTATCGCAAGCCGTCGGTCCTCATCGCCACGAACGAGAAGGAAGACCTCGTCGTGTTCAAGCGCGAGCGGCTGAACCTGGATCGCCCGCAGAAGCTCGGCCCGCTGGACGTCGGCCTGATCTACTTCCGGCGGCACCTGGCGCTGCGCGCGCGCGACTACCAGCGGCTCGGGACCGCGCGCGGCGCCCTGAAGGCGCCGCCGCGGCCCGCGGGCGTCACGGCTCGGGTGGGCGGCGGCTCGTGAAGCCCGTGGCCTGCTCGTAGCCCCACGCGATCCGGAGCGCCATCGCTTCGGCGCCCGCGTGGCAGAGGATCTGGAGCGACGTCGGCAGCCCCTCGGCGGTGAAGCCGCTCGGGACGGCGACGCCGCAGAGCCCGAGGTAGTTGCCCGGACGCGTGAAGTGCGCGGCCGTGCCGTTCTGGTCCGCCTTGTCGATGGGGATCGCCGCGGTCTGCGCCGTGGGCGTCAGCAGCGCGTCGACGCCGGCGAGCGCCGCGGCGAACGCGCGCTTGTGTTCCTCGCGCTCCTGCAGCGTGACGATGTAGTCGCGCGCCGAGACGCCGCGGCCGAGCTGGATGCGCGGCCGGATGTGCGGATCCGTGGGCTGCGTCGGATCGTCCACGAGGTGGCCGACGTACCGGTAGCCCTCGGCGCCGATGATGCGTCCCGTCGCCGCGGCGTAGTCGCTGAGACGATGCGGCAGCGCGACGCGGACGATCTCGGCGCCGAGCTTCGCGAGCGTGTCGATCGCGGCGTCGTACGCGGCCAGGATTTCCGTGTCGACGCCCGTGCGCTCGACGTCCGGCAGCACGGCGAGGCGCAGGCCGGCGACCCCACGCTTCATCGAGGGGAAGGGATCGTCGGGCGTCCAGGTGAGGGTCTGCGGATCGCGCGGGTCCGGTCCGTTCAGGACGCGGTAGATCAGCGCGGCGTCCTCCACCGTGCGCGCGAGCGGGCCGGGCGTGTCGAGCGTGAAGCTGAGCGGCAGGACGCCGTACGTGCTGATCCGTCCCGCGGTGACCTTGAGCCCCACGATGCCGTTCCACGCCGCCGGGATCCGGACCGAGCCCCCCGTGTCGGTGCCGATCGCGACGGGCGCGAGGCCGGCGGCGACGGCGACGCCGGAGCCGCTCGACGAGCCGCCCGGCGTGCGATGCACCGTGAGGTCCCACGGATTGCGCGGCGTGCCCATGTGGGTGTTGGTGCCCCAGCTGCCCATCGCGAACTCGACCGTGTGCGTCTTGCCGAGGACGATCATGCCGGCGCGGATGAGCCGCTCGGCCAGCGTGGCGGTGACCGGCGAGACGCGCTTCTCCCACGCCTTCGAGCCGCCGGTGGTGACGCGCCCCTCGAGATCGACGAGGTCCTTGAGCGCGATGGGAACGCCGTGCAGCGGTCCGACGGCGTGGCCGGAACGGATGGCCTTGTCGGCGGCGTCGGCGGCCATGCGCGCGTCCGCCTCGTAGACCGCGATGTACGCCTGGAGGGACGGGTTGCGCCGGGCGATCCGCTTCATCAGCGCATCGACGGCGTCGACGGGCGAAAGCGTTCGCGCCTGGTACGCGCGGGAGAGCTCGGCGACGGTGGCCCACACGGGATCGACGGTGGTCATGGAGCAGCCCTTCCCTTGGTGCTGGATGCGGGGAGTGTACTCCGGCGGGCTCGGGGGTGCGTCCGCACCCCCCATGTCAATACCCGCCGCCGCCCTGGGCCTTCTCGCACTGGCCCTGCCGCCATTCGCCGCCCGTGTTCTCGCACTGCGCCCGCAGGGTGGACGTCGGTCCAGCGCTGGAGGTCGGCGAGGCCATGTTGGTTGAGGCGCAACCCGCGAGAAGAAGGAGGGCGAGGGCGGGGAATACTCGACGCGTCATGGACGGCCTCCTGGACCACGAAACTCACGGAACGGACGTGGAGTTCCCTCGGACGGCCCAGGCGCGAGCGAGCAGCGGGATCGATCCGTCACTGGCGATCGGCAGGGCGTGGCGAAGTCGATCTCTCAGCGCGTCACGGCGTTGCTCGCCGAGTGCCATCGCGTACCCGGGCGCGGGGCCTTGACCGCCCAGGAACGGCGACCAGTAGTCGTTGAAATCACGAAACCGGGTCGGGACGTCGATCGCCCGCGCCCGGACGTCGCGCAGCCCCGCCTGCGTGAACAGCTCGACGAGTGGATCCGGGCGGCACATCGGGAACCGGCCTCCTTCATCGAGCGCGAGGGCGGTGCGATCGAGGGCGACGGCGGCATCCCAGAAGTAGCGCATCAGCTCCATCTTGCCGGCGTAGTCCCAGACATAGGCGGCCACCGTGCCTCCCACGCGGACGACCCGGGCCATTTCGCGGACGGCGAGGGACGGCTGCGGCACGAAGTTCAGCGCGAGACCGCTCACCGCGATGTCGACCCGTCCGGACTCCACGGGGAGTGATTGCGCGTCGGCGACCTCGAACGTGACTCGCGGGTCGCGGATGTGCGCCCGCGCGAACTCGACGAAGCCGGGGGCGAGATCCAGACCGCGGACCGTGCGCGGCTGCGTCCGCTGCAGGATGACGTCCGTCAGCGCGCCGGTCCCGCAGCCGACGTCGAGCCAGTCGAGCTGTGCGGCGGGCTCGAGCCACGCCAGGAAATCGGCGGCGACGAGCCGGCTCCAGCGTCCCACGTACGGCTCGTAGTGCGCGCCCGCCGCCCAGATGTCCGCGCGCTCGTTCGCCATCCGTCACGCCGCCGTTGCGATCAGTCCAGGTCGAATCCGTCCGGTCGGACGAAGCCGCCGATCTCGCGCGCGAGGAGTGTCGCGAAGCGGATGGGCGTGCGGTCCTCCAGGTACGGGCCGATGGCTTGCAGCCCGATCGGCAGGCCGTCGCGCGAGCGGCCGGCCGGAAACGCGGTGGCGGGCTGTCCGGCCACCGTCGACACCGCCGGGTACACGAGCCCGTCCAGGTACGGCACCGTGCGCCCGTCCACGTCGAAGGTCAGCGTGAAATCGGTGTCGTCCATCGGCCACGCGCGCTCGACGTGCCGGTAGGGGAGCACGTTGATGGCCGGCGCCAGCAGCACGTCCCAGTCGCGGAAGAACGCCCGCCACGCCGCGCGGTATTGCTCGCGCCGGCCGTTCCAGAGGATGAAGTCGCCGGCCGTCCCTTCGAGTCCGCGGAGCTGCGCCCGCGCGAACTCGTCGTCGAACCGGCGCAGCCCCTCGATGCGCTTGCGACGAGTCACCTCGTCGAGCCGCGCGCCCGTCACCGCGGACAGCAGCATCCGGTACAGGGCGTGATGCTCGCGGAGATCGCCGAACGTCTCCGGCTGCGCCCGCTGCACGGTGCAGCCGAGCCGGCCGAGCCGCGTGACGAGATCCTCGAGCGCCTGCCTCGATCTCGCCGTCGACCGGGAGCCACGGGATCGGCGGCAGCACGGCGACGCGGAAATCGCTCAGCCGCGTGCCGCGCGCGGGTGGGAGCACCACGCGCCACGCGACGTCCTCGCCGACGTCGGCGCCGGCCAGGATCGAGAGCGCCAGCTCCAGGTCTTCGGCGCCGCGCGCGAGCGGACCCTGCACGCCCATCACCACCGCCGCGTTCGGGAGCGGAGGCATCGGGAACTGGCCGCTCTTCGGCAACAGCGTCTCGCTCGGACGATGGCCGTAGATGCCGCAGAACGCCGCGGGCACGCGGATGGACCCGCCGATGTCCGAGCCGACCTCGAGCGCGGTCAATCCCGCGGCCAGCGCGGCCGCGCCGCCGCCGCTGCTGCCGCCCGGCGTGCGGCCGAGATCCCACGGGTTGTTCGAGCGTCCGTAGACCGGGTTGGCCGACTGCCAGTCGGCCAGCATGGGCGGGACGTTCGTCTTGCCCATGAGCACCGCCCCTTCCGCGCGGAGACGTGACCACGCCGGCGCGTCGTGCTGCGACACGAAGTCCTTCCATTCGGGAACGCCGACGGTCGTGTGCAGCCCGGCGACGTTGATCGATTCCTTCAGCGTGATCGGCAGGCCCAGCAGCCGGCCGCGCGCGCTCGGGGCATCGGCCGCTCGCGCCGCCTGACGCGCGCCCTCGAAGTCGCGCACCACGACCGCGTTGAGCTTCGTGTCGTACCACTCGATGCGGCGAATGTAGAGCGCCGTCAGATCGCTCGAGGTGATCTTGCCCGCGCGGAGATCGGCCAGCAGCTCGGTGGCAGTCGCGAAGGGATCCATGGGGCTAGTCCTCCTGCATCAGGTGGTCTCGCTGGGTCGTCCCAGTGTAGTCCCGGCGATACCGGCCGCGCCGCTGCAGTTCCGGCACCACGAGATCGACGAACTCCTCGATCGCGCCGGGCGTGTAGATCGGGGACAGCATGAATCCGTCGCCGCCGACCTCGTCGAAGTACGCCTCCATCTGATCCGCCACCTGCGACGGCGTCCCGACCATCTGCAGCAGGCCGACGCTCTGCCCGTGCCGCTGCGCGACCTCGCGCAGGGTGAGCAGCTCGCCCGTCAGCGTGCGGTACCGCGTCTGCATCCGCTGGAGCTGCGGCTCCGTGCGGTGCGCCATCAGCTCGTCGAGCGAGAGCTTCGACAGATCGAAGTCGAGGTGGCCGGAGAGGATGGCCAGCCCGCCGTCCAGCGGCACCAGGCGGTTGTGCTCCTCCTGCTTCTCGCGCGCCTGGGCTTCGGTCTCGCCGAGAATCGGCTGGATGCCGAAGAGGATCTTGCACGCCTCGGGCGCGCGCCCCTCCTGCACGGCGCCGCGCTTGATGTCCTCGTAGTACGCCTTGGCGCCCGCGAGGTTCGGCTGGATCGCGAAGATCGCGTCGGCGTAGCGGGTCGCGAACGTCCGGCCCTTCGGCGACGTCCCCGCCTGCAGGATGGCCGGACCGTTCTGCGGGGAGCGAATGACGTTGAGCGGACCGCGCGACTTGTAGAAGCGCCCCTCGAACTCGATGCGGTGCACCTTGGCGGGATCCGCGAAGACGCCGGCCTCGCGATCCATCACCACCGCGTCCGCGTCCCAGCTCTCCCAGAGCCGGCGGCAGACCTGGATGAACTCGTGCGCCCGCTCGTAGCGCTCGTCGGCGGGCCGAAGATCCTCGCCGTAGTTCGCCGACTGGTTGTGGTTGAGCGTCGTGACCACGTTCCAGGCGGCGCGCCCGCGCGTGAGGTGGTCGAGCGTGGCCCACAGGCGCGCGGCATAGAACGGGTGCGCGTGGCTGATCGAGAAGGTGGCGCCGAGGCCGATCCGCGACGTCGCCGCGGCCATGAACGAGAGCAGCGGGATCGGATCGTGCTCCGGCGCCTGCGTCGCGTGGCGGATGGCCGGCGCCATCGAGCCCGTGTACGTGTCGGAGATGTAGTTGAGGTCGGCGAAGAACACCATGTCGAGCTTGCCGCGCTCGCAGACGCGCGCGATGTGCTGGTAGAGCTCCGGCTGCGTCCAGTCGTAGCCCGCGGCGGCGGTGCGCGGGTGGCGCCACATGGCGAGGCTGTGATAGGTGGGCCCGTGACAGAGGAACTGCGCGAGGTGCATCTTCCGCCGGGCCACGCCGGGCCTCAGCTCTTGAAGAACGCGTCCAGCTCCTCGTAGGTGAGGTCCGGCGCTTCTTCCATCGGATAGTGCGCGCACGGCAGCATGCGGAACTTCCGGATGTCCGCGCAGTAGTGCGGCCACGCCTCGCGCGCGTCGAACTCGCGCTGGGTGTGGCTCTTCTCCGCCCAGAGGATGAGGGCCGGGCACGCGATCTTGCGCCCCGCCTCGAAGTCCGCCGTGTCCATCGGGAAGTCGACGGCGAGCGTCGCGCGATAGTCCGAGCACACGCCGTGGATCTGCTCGGGCGTGGTGACGCGCAGGTACTCCTTCATCGTCTCGTCGCTGATCTTGCCCTCGCCCTGCTTCGCGAACTTCTTGCGCAGGTAGTACTCCTCGTTGCCCCGCAGGAGCTGCTCGGGGAAGTCGTAGGGCTGGGCGAGGAAGAACCAGTGGTACGAGTGCGCCGCGTACTTCCACGTCATGCGCGTGAGCTGCCAGTGGGTCGGGATGATGTCGATGCTGACGAACTTCTTGACCCGCTCGGGATGATCGAGGGCCATGCGGAACGCCGTCCGCGCCCCGCGGTCGTGCCCGGCCACGGAGAACTCGCGGAAGCCGAGGTGCTCCATCACCTCGACCTGGTCCTGGGCCATCCGCCGGAACGTGTAGTTGCTGTGATCGGCCTTGCCGCGCGGCTTGCCGCTGTCGCCGTAGCCGCGGAGGTCGGCGCACACCACCGTGAAGTCCTTCGCGAGCCGGGGCGCGATCAGGTGCCACGTCACGTGCGTGAGCGGGTTGCCGTGCAGGAGCAGCACCGGCGGACCGCTGCCGCCGTAGCGCAGGTTGATCGTGCACTCGGGGTCGCTGGTCGGAATCTGGACGTGCGCGAATCCTTCGAACATGGTGGCGGCAGAGTCTAGCACGCGTGCAGGGAGGGAGGGACGCGGCGCATCGAGGGCCGAACGTCGCTTGCGGCCGACCGCGTCGTCGGCTATGCTCCGCCATCGCCAGGGAGGATGCCCGCCAGATCAGATACCCATTGTTCACTTGTCTCGCCCGACGGCACGTCGGGAGAAGCGAGGGTTCAGATGTCCACGAACCAGGCCGATGTCAAAGCGTTCCTCCGCCGGGTGTCGCGTCCCGAAGTTCTGGAGGCGGCTGCGTTCGGCCGGGACGTGTCCGGCCTCGAGGGCGCGGCAGCGGTCGACGACGCGTCTCGACCACACCTCGCGAGCGCGACCGCCAAGGTCTTCTCGGAAGAGCCGCTCACGCCGCCCGAGCAGTTCGTCCTGGAGGCGATCATCATCCCGGGTGAGCGCCCGGCGATCGACATCGTCGGGAGCGACTACAAGGTGCGGCACTCCTCGTGGCTGCACTTCAACGATTCGCCGATCAAACCGCGCATTCTCGCGGCCATTGCCTCGACGGGCCGGGTCGAGCTCCCTGGGCATCCGCGGCTGCCGTACGGCGGCACGGCGTGGGTCGCGGGGCCAAAGCTGCTCATGACGAATCGTCACGTGGCGGAGCTCTTCGCCTCGGGCCTGGGACTGCGGCAGCTCCGCTTCCTGACCGGTCGTTCGGCGAAGCTCGACCTGAAAGCGGAGCGAGGCGGCGGGGTGGCGACACTCCTCGATGTCCGCAAGGTCGTCATGATCCATCCGTACTGGGACATGGCGCTGCTCGAGGTCGAGGGGCTGCCCGCGGCGGCCGTGCCGCTCTCGCTGTCGGTGCGGCCTCCGGAGGAGCTGCAGGGGCGCGAGGTCGCCGTCATCGGGTATCCGGCCTTCGACGATCGCAACGACCCCAAGGTGCAGACGCAGGTGTTCGGCGACGTCTACAACGTCAAGCGGCTCCAGCCGGGGCGGGTCGGCGCTCGCGCTCGCGTGGAGAGCTTCGGACAAGTCGTGTCCGCCCTCACGCACGACAGCTCGACGCTCGGGGGCAATTCCGGCTCGATGGTGCTGGACGTGCAGACCGGCGAGACGGTGGCGCTCCACTTCGCCGGCCGGTACCTGAAGGCGAACTACGGCGTGCCGGCGGCGGAGCTCGCGCGCGACGCTCGCGTCATCGATGCGGGCGTGAACTTCGTCGCGACGACACGACGTGGCCCGACGGAGTGGGACCGCGACTGGAGCGGCCTCGAGGACAACGTTGTGCCCCCGCGCCCGGGCGACAGCGTCGCCGATGGCGCGCAGACCTGGACCATTCCGCTCGAGATCCGCGTCCGCGTCGGCACGGGGAGCGAGCCCTCCGTCCAGGTGCAGCCACCGGCATCGCCGAGCAGCGTTGGGGTCGAGGCGATGGTCGAGCCGATTCACGACCGCGACCTGAGCTCACGCCCTGGCTACGACCCGAACTTCCTGGGGATCTCCGTTCCTCTGCCGACGCCGTCCGACGTGAGTCTGTGCGCGCCCGTTCAGGGCGGCGGTCACCTCCTCCACTACCACCACTTCTCCCTCGCGATGCATCGCCGCCGCCGCCTGGCGCTGTTCACCGCCTCGAACATCGACACCGCGCCGAGCGTGCGCCGACCCGAACCGGGCAGGGACTACACCCGCGATGGACTCACGGGACTCCGACCGAACGACCGCGAGAAGTGGTTCACGGATCCGCGCGTTCAGCCCGAGCACCAGCTCCCCGACGTCTTCTACAACAAGGATCGACAGGCGTTCGACAAGGGGCACCTCGTGCGCCGCGAGGACGTCGCCTGGGGCCGTACGTACGACGCCGTTCGCCTCGCGAACGGCGACACGTACCACACGACCAACTGCTCGCCGCAGGCCGCGGGCTTCAACCAGTCCGGCCTCGGCGAGGACAACTGGGGCGATCTCGAGAACGAGATCCTTCGACAGGCCAGGACCGAGAAGATCTCGCTGTTCGCGGGGCCGGTCTTCGCCCAGAACGATCGCTCGTTCATGGGCTTCGATGCGGAAGGCGCCATCGCCGTGCAGATCCCGCGCGCCTTCTGGAAGGTCGTGATCGCCAGAGGCGCCGAGGGCCTGCAGACGTTCGCATTCCTGCTGCGGCAGGACCTGTCGGACGTGGACTTCGAGTTCGCCGTCACCGGTCGCTGGGAGCGCTTCATGCTCCCCATCGCCGACCTCGAAGCGAAGCTGAAGGTCCGGTTTCCGCAGGTCGTTCGCGATGCGGATCAGGCGCTCCTGGCGTCCGGCTCGGCGGTCCGCGGGGGCGCCGGCATCGAGCTCGTCTCCTCGCAGCCGGTCGCAGCGCCGGTCACCCCATCGCCGACCCGTTCCGACACGGTCCAGACACTGGTCGCGCATGCGCACGAGAGCGTGCGAGACGTGCTGCAAGGGGGGCGAGGGCTGCGCCAGTACCTCGCGGGCATCGACAAGCTCGCGGAGGACGAGCGCAGGATCATCGTCGATCAGGCCATTGCGCTGCTCGACGGCTACTACGCGCACCTCCCGCTGAAGAAGGCGATGTACGGGATGGATCCCGTGCAACGCCTCCGGCTCCTGCGGTACCGTCTCGGCCGTTACAGCTCCGAGATGTCCTTCCACACGGAGGTGACCGACATCTTCACGGAGCTGCGCGATCTGCACACGAACTATCTCCTGCCCGGGTACTTCGCGAGAGCCGTCGCGTTTCTCCCGTTCCGGGTGAAGTACTGCATCGACGGCGACGCTCCCGCCTACATCGTGACGGAAACGATGGGAGGGATCGCCGATTCGACGTTCGAGCCGGGCGTCAGGCTCGACTACTGGAACGCGGTGCCCATCGATCGCGCCGTCGAGATGGCCGCCGACTTCCACGCGGGCAGCAATCCGGCCGCGCGCCACGCGCGCGGTGTCGACGGACTCACGCTGCGGGCGCTGTTGATCTCCGCCCCGCCCGACGACGAATGGGTGATCGTCGGATACAGAGACCGGGACGGGGTCCCGCGCGAGCTCCGGGCGGAGTGGACGGTCGTGAACCTGCCCGAGACCGGGGACGAAGCCGTTCAGTCGCTCGAGGCGGCGCTGTCGGTCGGCCTGGACCTGGAAGGCGACATTCGCCGGCGCATGACGGCGATGCTGTACGCGCCGGGCAAGGTCGCCGAAAGCAAGCGCATTCGCGGCGTGCAGGCGAGCGCGGGCTACGATGTTGCGCGCGGCGCGTCTCCCGAAGAGGCCGCGGCCGTCGCGAGCGCGGCCGGCGTCGAGGGATTGCAATCGATGATGCCGGACGTCTTCGACGTCCGCGCTCCCCAGATCGGCGGGCGACGCATCGGCTACCTGAGGATCCGGACATTCGCGGTCCCACAGGACGAGCCCTTCGTGAACGAGGTCGTTCGTCTGCTCCAGCATCCGGACTTTCCGAAGGACCGCATGATCCTCGACGTTCGCGGCAACGGCGGGGGCCTGATCTGGGCCGGGGAGCGGTTGCTCCAGCTCTTCACGGACCGCCGGATCGAGCCGACGCGCGCCCAGTTCGTGGTCACGCCGCTCACGCTGGAGCTGTGCAAGACCGTCGGATGGCTGGCGCCGTGGAGGCCATCGCTCGAGCGTGCGGTGGAGACGGGCGCGACGTTCTCCGCCGCCTTTCCGATCACGCCACCCGAGCGCTGCAATGACATCGGCCGCCGCTACCCGGGCGCGGTGGTCCTCATCACCGATGCGCGCTGCTACAGCACCACCGACATGTTCGCCGCGGGATTCCAGGACCACGGCATCGGAAAGATCCTCGGTGTGGACGACAACACGGGCGCCGGCGGGGCGAACGTCTGGACCCTGGATCTGCTACGGCAGCTCGTGCAGGGCCCGCCGACCCTCCGCCCGCTGCCGAAGGGCGGCAACATGCGCATTGCCATCCGGCGTACGCTGCGCGTCGGTCCGCAGGCGGGGACCGAGATCGAGGATCTTGGCGTCACGCCCGACGCCACGCATCCGCTGACCCGTCGCGATCTCGAGTCTTCCGACGCGGACCTGATGGAGGCTGCGGCCCGCCTCCTTGGCGAGGCGGATATGGGGTAGCATCCCGGCCCGGGAGGACTCACCATGGCACTCACACTCGCGGAAGCCAACCAGGTCGTGCAGGCCGCGATCGACAAGGCGCGGGAGATGAACATCCGGGTCAGCGTGGCCGTGTGCGACGCCGGCGGCCGGCTGATGGCGTTCAACCGCATGGACAACGCCATCTGGGGCAGCGTCTACGGCAGCCAGGGCAAGGCCATCGCGTCGGTCGCCTTCGGCCGGGCGAGCGGGGAGCTGACCGAGCGCGCGGGCACGCCGATCATCCAGGGCATCGCCGCGGCCGAGGGCGGGCACATGATCCCGAGCCAGGGCGCGGTACCGATCGTGAAGAACGGCGTGGTGATCGGCGCGTGCGGAGTCGGCGGCGGCACGTCCCAGCAGGACGAGGACGTCGCGCGCGCCGGCGTGGCGAAGCTCTAGCCATGTCGGTCCGACTGGTCGTCACGATCACGGCGGCGCCCGGCAAGGGCGCGGAGCTCGCGCAGGCGTACAAGACGCGCTGCGCCGAGGTCATGCAGGAGCCCGGCTGCGAGCAGTTCGAGGTCTTTCAGAGCGTGGTGAATCCCGACCGGCTCACGCTGCTGGAGCGCTGGAAGGATCAGGCCGCGCTGGACGTGCACGCGAAGGTGAACACCACGCGTCCTCCGCTCCGGCCGGAGCTGCGGGTCGGAAGCGGCGAGCGCGAGGACTACCAGTACAACCGAACTCGCTAGGGTTTCAGCGTCAGCCGGATGAGCTTGTCGGCCCGGTCTTCGCGCTCCAGGTTGCGGCAGGTCGTGATGATGTCCTCGAACTGCGCGGCCGGGATCGGGAGACCGGGCACGACGCCGCGAATGCGGCGTGTCTCCTCGTCGAAGTTCCAGATGAACTCGCGCCCGGTGCCCTGCTTCGTGTAACTACGTCCGTCCTTCGTGAAGATCGTGATGCGCGGGCCGAAGAGCGTCATCCGGTGGGACGGGATGAGCGTCACGCGCTTCATGAGATCGAGCACTTCCGGCGGATCGGTCGTGCCGCGCAGCAGCGGAAAGCCGCGCGCCACGACGCCGTACGCCGTGTGGTACGCGGTGCTCCCCGGCGCGGTGTTCGTGTCTTCCCGTCGACTCGGGAACGCCGGGCTCGGATACTGCGTCTCCATCCAGTTCACCACCGCCTCGACGCGCTCGACGTGCTCGTAGCGGATGTCGTGCTCCTCGCACAGCCTGGCGGTGACGTCGACGTGGGCGATGTTGTAGCCGGCCGTCGAGTAGATCCGATAGAGCGTCTCGAGGAACAGCCACTCGTTGCCGAGGCCGGCGGTGATCTTGTCCAGGCTGGTGGCCGTCTCGCCGACGAAGCTGTAGGTGAGCCGGCCCGCGTTGTTGCCCGCGTACGCGTGGTAGAAGCCCGCGTCGCCCTCCAGGACCGTCTCGCCGCCGACGTGTCCCTGCTTGGCGAGCGCCACCGCCAGCATCGCGTTGCGGACCGCGGCGCCTTCGCGGAGTGCCTTGCCGCCGCTGCGGGCGCCTTCGAGATTGCCGGCGGCCAGGCTCGCGCAGAGCGCGATCGTGCTGTTCACCTGCTCCTCGCTGAGCCGCAGGATCTTCGCGGCGGCGACGGCCGGACCGAAGATGCCGAACACCGGACCGGCGTGGAAGCCGCGCGCCATCACCGTGGGGATGAAGTCGGCCGCGAGCCGTTCCATCACCTCGTAGCCGGCGACGAGCCCCGTGATGTACTCGCGCCCGGAGACGCCCGCGGTTTCCGCGGCGACGAACGCGCCCGGGATGATGCTCGTACCCGGATGCGTCAGCATGCGGAACGTGTCCCACTTGCCGCCCGCGAAGACCATCTCGGAGTTGGCGAACGCCGCGCCGCCCTTCGTCACGCGCGTGCCGTCCACCATGATCGTCGCGCCCTGCGACACGCCGGCTTCCTCGCCGACGATCAGCGCCACGGCCTGCTGCCCCTCGGGCGTCTGCGAGCCGAGGAGCAGGGAGGCGAGGCCGTGCAGCGTGAGCCCCTTCGCGCGATCGATCACGGCGGCGGGGAGATCGAGGTAGCGCAGACCGACGACCCACCGCGCGAGCTGACGGCTCAGCGACGCCACGCTCAGACCCCGACCGCCGCGCCTTCCAGCACGCGGCGAATCGCCATCTTGATCCGTGCTCGATCGGGCAGCGCGGCCTGCTCGAGCGGCGGGCTGAACGGCACCGGCACCGGCGCCGCGCACACGCGCTGCGCGGGCGCCTTCAGCGCGCGGAACGTCTCGGGATCCTCGGTGACCAGGGCGATGATCTCCGACGCCGCGGAGCACGTGGCGGGCGCTTCGTCGACCACGACCAGCCGTCCCGTCTTCCGCACGGACGCGCGGATCGTCTCGGCGTCCATCGGCACGAGCGTGCGCGGATCGACGACCTCGACCGAGACGCCGTGCGCCGCGAGCTCGTCGGCAACGGCGAGCGCTTCGCGCACGTAGTACGCGAGCCCGACCACCGTCACGTCGCGGCCCTCACGCTTCACCTCGCCGATGCCGAGAGGCACGAGATGATCGCCGTCCGGCACCGGCCCCGTGATCCCCGCGAGACGACTGCACTCGAACGAGATGACCGGGTTGTTGTCCCGGATGGCGCTCTTGAGCAGCCCTTTGGCATCGGCGGGCGTCGAGGGCAGGATGATCTTCAGTCCGGCGAGGTGCATGAACATCGAGTACGGGCTTTGCGAGTGCTGGGCCGCCACCTGCGAACCGCCCCCCGTCGTGCAGCGGTACGTCACCGGGAAGTCGGCCTGGCCGCCGAACATGTAGCGGATCTTGCTGGCCTGGTTGACGATCTGATCCATCGCCACGAAGCAGAACGTCACCATGCCCCAGTGCACCACCGGCCGGAAGCCGCTTCCGGCCGCGCCCAGGCCGACGCCCGTGAACGCCGCCTCGGCGATGGGTGTGAACCGGACCCGCTTGGTGCCCGAACTCCTGCTCGAGGGCGCCGTTGCGGACCGTGGCCATGGTGATGACCCGTGGGTCGCGCCGCATCTCTTCCGCCATCACCTTCGGCCAGAGCGTCCGTGAAGCTGATCTCACGCATGCCGCACCTCGCGCGGTAGCATAGCCTGTATGAGGCCCACGCGCCGTGACACGCCGTTCCGCGAGGCGATGCGCTCGCTCCTGGTGCTCGACGGCGCCATGGGCTCGCTGCTCTACGAGCGCGGCATCTTCGTCATGCAGAACTTCGAGCAGCTCAACGTCACGCGGCCGGACGTGGTCACGAGGATCCACGAGGACTACGTCGACGCCGGCGCGAACGTCATCGAGACCAACACCTTCGGCGCGAACTCCTTCCGGCTCGACCGCCACGGCCTCGGTGACCAGGTGCGCGCGTTCAACCTCGCGGGTGCGCGGCTCGCGCGCAAGGCGGCCGGCGAGGACGTCTGGGTCGGCGGCTCCATGGGCCCGACCGGGCTCGTGCCGGGCGTGGCGACGCAGGCGGAGCTCGATCTCGCCGCCGCCACCTTCGCCGAGCAGGCGGCCGCCCTCGTCGAGGGCGGGGCCGACGTGCTCGTGCTGGAGACGTTCCGGCACCTCGAGGAGATCCGCATCGCGTTCGAAGCGGCGCGCCGCGTCGCGCCCGACACGCCGATCATCGCGACCATGGCGTTCGATCCCAGCGAGACGGTCGCCGACGGCTCGGGCCCCGAGCACGTCGCGACGACGCTGCGCGACTGGGGGGCGGACGCGGTCGGCGTGAACTGCGGCGACGGCCCGCAGATCGCGCTCACCATCGCCGAGCGCATGCGCGTGGTGGATCTGCCGCTCTGCGTGCAGCCCAACGCCGGGCTGCCGCGCACGGTGGACGGCCGCCTCCTCTACATGGCGACGCCCGAGTACTTCGACGTCTTCGCGCGACGCACGATCCAGATCGGCGCCACGATGGTCGGCGGCTGCTGCGGCACCACGCCCGAGCACGTCCGCTGGATGGCGAAGTCCGGGCGCATGCTCGGCGACCAGCGCACCGACGTCGGGCGGACGCGCGCGGTGAAGATGGCCGAGCCGGTGACCGTCCTCGAGCCCACGCCGCTCGCCGAGCGGAGCCCCTTCGCCGCCAAGATCGCGGCGGGGAAGTTCGTGGTCTCGGTCGAGGTGAACCCGGCGCCCGGCCTCGACCCGTCGAAGGCGCTCGCCGGCGCGAAGATGCTGCTCGACAGCGGCGTCGACATCGTGAACGTGGCGGACGCGCCGCGGGCGATGGCGCGCATGTCGAACATCGCGTTCTGCTCGCTCTTGATGGAGCGCTACGGCATCCAGCCGATCCTCCACGTCTGCGGCCGCGACCGGAACCTGCTGGCACAGATGGCGCACCTGCTCGGCGCGCACGCGATCGGCATCCGCAACCTGGTGATCATCACCGGCGACCCGCCGAAGGTCGGCGACTACCCGGAGGCGACGGCGGTCTACGACCTCGACGCGATCGGCCTCCTCCAGATGGCGTCGAACATGAACCGCGGCGTGGACCCCGCCGGCAAGCCACTGCCCGGGGGGAAGACGTCGTTCCTGCTCGCGACGGGGCTGGAGCCGGGCGCGGCGGATCTCGACAAGGAGCTCGCGCGCCTCGAGAAGAAGAGGGAGGCCGGCGCCGAGATCATCATGACCCAGCCGATCTTCCAGACGGATCTCCTCGAGACCGTGCTGCGGCGGATCGAGCATCTCCAGATGCCGGTGCTGGTCGGCGTGCTTCCGCTGGTGAGCTACAAGAACGCCGAGTTCCTCCACAACGAGGTCCCCGGCATGCAGATCCCCGAAGCGATCCGCGAGCGGATGCGCAAGACGCCGGGCGGCGAGGCCGCGCGCAAGGAAGGCGTCAAGATCGCGCGCGAGATGCTCTTTGCGGTGCGTGAGCGGGTGCAGGGCGCGTACCTGATGCCGCCGCTCGGCCGTTACGAGCTGGCGCTCGAGGTGCTGGACGGCCTCAAGCGGTAGGTCGCTATCTGCCGGCGAGATCGGCAACGACGGGGGCGAAGGCCTCCATGTACGGCTCGAAGATGACGTAGTACGAGATGCCCCAGCGCTCCCGGCGCGCCCGGAGATTCTCGACCAGCTCGCGCACCGTCCCGATGAGCACGAAAGGGCTCTCGAGGATTTCCTCCGGGCTCAGTTGCGTCCAGCGGCCCGCGAGCTCCTCGGCCGCCTGGCGCCGGTCGTCCGTGACGATCACCCGCTGCACCAGGGCGCTCAATTCCAGGCGATCGAACCGGTCACCGGCCGCCTCGCGAACGAGCTGCACCCGCTCATCGACGCCCCCTGCCTTCCATCCGGAAAAGTCCGGCTCCACGCCACCCCGTCGGAAGGTGATGCCCGAGAGGCCCACGATGTCGGCCTCCCTCGCGGCGAGGGTGAGGAGCCGGCGGCCGTTGCCACCGATGAGGATGGGCGGATGCGGTCGCTGGACTGGCGAGGGATGAATCCTGTGGCTCGTCACTCGATAGTGCCGGCCCGCGAACGTGACCTGCTCGCCCTCGAGCAGCCCCTTGACGATGGTCACCGCCTCCGCGAGGCGCTCGACCCTGGTGCCTCCCACATCGAAGGTCAGCCCGGCCTCGTCATACTCGGATTTCATGTGCCCCGCGCCCAAGCCGAGCTGGAAGCGGCCATCGGTCAGCAGGTCCACCGTCGCGGCCTCACGGGCCACCAGCACGGGGTGGCGGAGGTCGTTGTTGAGCACGTTCGTGCCGACGCGGAGGCTCTTCGTCGCGTCCGCGGCGCTGACCAGCGCCGGCATCGGCGCGAAGAGGTCGGTGAGATGATCCGGCACGGTCAGCACCGCGTAGCCGAGGTCCTCGAGCTTGCGAGCCTTCTCCGCCCATTCGGCCCGCGACCCTGCGCGCCACACGTTCACACCGAAACGGAATGGCTTCATCAGTCCTCGTAGACGCCCTGCTCGGCGGCCTTGTGGCACGCGACGCAGTTGGCCTTCGACTTGACGGCGGCGCTCGTCCACTTGTCGGATCCCACCTTCCGGTGCTCCCTCACCCAGCGCCCTGTCTCCGTGATCCGGAGCGGTGTCTGCGCGGATGGGACGCTCGCCGCAAACTTCTGACCCTCGCGGCCGGCGTTGGGGCCGTCCGCCGCGTGGGCGAGGAGATAGTCGAGCACGACCTTGCGCTGGGTCTGGCCGAGGGTGGCGTTCTCCCCGAAGTGATCGGCCAGCGTATCGACGATCCTCTGCCAGGACCGCTTCGGGAGGAACTGTGGAGGAAATACCATGTGACAGCCACCGCACTCCTTCTTGACCACCGGATCCGCGACCGGCGCGACGCGCTCGTCTCCGTCCGCGGAGCCGGCCGCGAGGATGACCGCGAGCAACGACAGCACGATCCTCATACGCACGTCGGCATCTCCCTCTTCGGGGCAGTCACTGCCCGAGCATATAGGTGATGAAGTCGCCCTTTTCCTTGGCCGTGCAGGCCCGCCCGAGCACGTCATTGCAGTTGCGGGTGAACCACTTGTCGACGTCCTCGCGGTCGGTGTATCGCGCAGGAGTTTTCGAGACCGCCATCGGCTCGATGTCCTTGCCCGCGCGTGTCTTCCCCTTCTCCTGGGGCGAGCCGGCATGACAGGCCGTGCAGGAGGCGGTGCCCGGCTTGCCGCCCTTGTGAGTGGCCCGATAGAACGTGGCGCCCCGCTCGGCGGAGAACCGGGCCAGGCCGGGCTCCTCCTTCTTGGCCTGCGCGAGGAGCTCGGTGAGAATGGCATCCCGCCGCGGGTCGGCAGCAGGACTCCGACGGCGCGAGCGCGAGCAGGCCGAGGGCACTCACGATGATCGTCAGCGCGTGCGATGCCTTCATATCCTCTCTACCCCTCCGGAATGGCGATGGCCTGGTCGTCGTAGCGCCCACTCCGCGCGTCGCGATGGCAGGCGTGACAGTTCACCTTGCCGCCGACCGTCTTTCGCGCAAAGACCGCCGGCGCGATGCCGGCGTGCTTGCGGATCCAGTACGGCGTGGCCGTAATACGGAGCGGGTCGTCGGGCGCGACCTGGCGGAAGCGGTTCGACGACTCCGTGTCGAAGGTCTCGGCGGCGTTGGCCACGAGCCATGCGGCAAGGTTCCTGGTCCGGGGGCATCGAGGCTCGCGTCTTCGCCGAAGTGCTCACGGAGGCTGGTCATCAGGCCGGCCCACGACGCCGCGGGCAGCAGGCTCGGATTGAAGGCGTAGTGACACGCGCCGCACTCCTTCTCGTAGCTGGCGTTCTCGGCGATGACGCGCAGACTCCGCGGCGGGGGGAGCCGCGACAACCACTGAACGATCCCGATCCCGCTGCCCGCCAGGACTGCAAAGAGCGCGACGGCGAGCAGCGGCCGTGCCGGACGTGGCGTCGGAACGGGGGCCGCCGGCGGGAGCTTCTTCCATCCCGTGATGATGGCCCTCACGAGGTTGTCGTGAGTGAGCACGCTTTCGACGACGACGCCGGCGATATGGGCCGTCACGAGCGCGAGCAGAAGCATCGTGAGCCAGAAGTGAGCGTGCTTGGCGGCAGAACCCACCGAATACGCGGTGATCGCTGACAAGGGCCCCTGCTTCTCCTCACCGCCCAGTACGAGCAACCCCGTCACGACGAGCGCGACGATGACTCCCGTCAGGGCAAAGACCATCAGTGCCCCGGTCGGGTTGTGCCCGACGTGGTGAGGAGGCCGGAGGAGCAGGAGGCCCCGCAGGTGCTCGAAGGTGTCTCGCGGCGGGTAAACGAAGCTGACGACTCGGCTGTATTCGGGCCCAAAGACGCCCCACACGAGCCGAAAGACCATGAGGGCGATGAGCCCGTAACCCGCCCAGACGTGCAGACCCATCCACCACTCGGGCGTGACGAATCCCGTGAACACGGCGCAGGCGACGAGACACACAAGAGCCCAGTGGAACACCCGCGTCGGTAGATCCCACACTCTGACCCAGCGGTCGCGGGCCGGGCTGACCGATGCCTGCGAGCTCGGCGGTTCGCTCGCTTCCCCGGCGCGAGTCCCTTCTCGCGCCGGTTCGCCGTCGAGCGTCGAATCCCCTGTCACCAGGACGTCCCGTTTTTCAATGTCGTGAGGCGTGGTTCACGTTGATCTCGCGATGATGCGGGCTGCCGCAAGGGCGGCGTCGTACACACGCTCGAGAAGCGCGGGAGTCGTCGCGCGCTCCGGCACGTCGTCCGCCGTGTGGAACAGGGGAAACCCGCCCGCCATCGAGATCAGCGGTCGGTCGAGCGTGCACCACACCCGCCCTTCGCCAATCCATGACTCCGGACGGGCATGCGCGTCGTCGGCGACGACGATCGGTGTCTTGCCGAGCGGCGCGAACGCGCCCGCCAGTGCGGCGGCGGCTCCGGGCACCCACGCGCGGATCCTGACGCCCTCGGTCAGGCGGAGATCGTCGCCGTCACGTTCTCCCGCCGCGACGCTCGCGCCGAAGTGAAAGATGGCACGCGCCGCGGGCTTCGTCTCGGCGAAGTGGTGCGCGCCGAGGTCGATCAGCTCGTGGCCGCTGTTACCAGTCACCATGATCGGCACGCCCTCGGCGGCGAGCCGTTCCGCGACGGCGAGCATCACCGCGATCCCGGTCCCGCGCTCGCCCGCGCATCGAAACCATCCCGAGAGCGGTGTCGTCAACAACAGTCGGTCGCGATCCGGGCCGGCGCCGATGCGCCCGATGACGTTGCTCGTCCGCCCTTCGACGATGCGCGCGGCGACCCGGGCACGCACGGGCGCCGTCCGCAGCCGGTCCGCGACCTCGCCCGCGACGAGGAGCGCCGGCAGTCCCGACCCCTGGTGCGCGGGTGAGCGATTCGGCGCGACGAGATGGCCGGACGGCGATCGCGTCGCGACGACGGCCACGGGTGCGCCCGCCCGACGCGCGTCCTCGACGATCGTCGCCCACGCGGGAAACGTGCCGGCCGGGACGGCGCTGACGGCGGCGGTGAGCGGCGTCGTCGACTCGATCTCACCCGTGCCTTCGTAGAAGAGCGGCAGCGCGGCGATGTCCGCGCCGTCGACGGTGACACTCCACTCGGCGTCGTAGCGGTCGAACGACCACGGCTGGCGCTCGGTCTTCGCGCCGAGCGCACGGATGCGATCCTCGAACCAGTCGAGCGTCCGAGCATCCTCGGTGGTCCCCGTCCGATGATGCACGCCAATCGCGGCGTATTCCCGAACGATCTCGTACAAGCGGGCGCCGTGCTCGCTCACGCCACCTCCCTCATGGAGCTCACGCGATAGCTGCCCAGATCGTCGCCACCACGTGTTCGACTGTCCACCCCGGTCTCGACTCCTGGCCAGGACGGCGCCCGCGGTGTCGATGAGCGGCCTCCATGGTGGCTCGCGGTAGCGCGCAGCAGTGAGGCTCGTCGGACGCGCCTCGACGGTGTACACAGCAAGGAGCAACTCCGCAACATCGAGAACGGCCCACCCAGCACGTGGACCTGCCACTGGCGTCGGCGACCCAGGTCCGTGTCCGTCAGCACGCGGCAGCCCGCTGCTGATCGGGTCCCGACAAGAATACCCAGCGTGATGCGCCCGCGGAGGCCACGGCGATGGCCCCGGCGCACAGCGGGCACGGCTCGAAGGTCGAGTACACCGCCCATCCTCGGCACTTCTCGAGCGCTCGGCGTCGATCTGCGCGATGGCGTTCAACTCTGCGTGGGCGACCCATGACCTTGCGATCTGACCGCGGGGTGGGTCGCCCGCGTCGAAGATGCGGTTGCGCGCCTCAGCGACGATCACACCCTGCGGGTCGACCACGACCGCGCCGACAGGAATGGTGCAGGCGACGTCATGAGCGTCTCCTCACGAGTCGTCAGACGGACGAGCGGTGCGATCGCTTCGGGATTGTTCGTGTATCCCAGCTCGAGCACCTTGAGATATTCCTCGCTGGCGGCGTCGGCCGGGCCCTGAGTGATAGAGGTCGCGAGTCGGTGCACGGCCTCGGTCGGCGCCACACGGCCGAACACTCGCGCGTTCAGCTTGGCGGCGATCTCCTTGACGATCACCTCCAAGGGAATCTGGTAGCAGGGGCGTTCGACTTCGCGAAAGGCCCATACAGGGACCTTACTATTCTTGAAGTATGCCGTGATTCGCCGCGGTGAGTCGGCCGTGATGAGGTCCGCGCTGAAGGTCGTGAACGTGTGATACGGGCTGAATCCACTCGTGCGGAGATTCCGCATGCGGTAGGTGAGGACCTTGAGTGTCGTGTCTGCAGACCCCGCCTGCGCGTAGGTGACTTTGATCCCCGCGGCGTTCAGCACGCGGGCGAGGTTCTCGCCGAGGTAGGCGATCTCGTCGTCCATGCCTGTGAACACAACGTTCAACGTGCCCGTACTCAACGGCTTCGCTGAGCCGCTCCGGGCATCGCTGATCGCCACGGTCTTCGACTCGGTCTGCGTTGTTGCGGCGTAGACATTCTGAGAGGGTTGCACCGGGCGAATCACGAAGGTCTTGGTGCATCCGACGGTGGACACCAGGACGAGCCCGAGCAGGATCAGCGGCGAGAGGAACCGGTTGGGTGTGACATGCATGGCGATCGTCTCTCTCCTCACGCGATAGCTGTCCCGATCGACCCTCCGGACTGCGGCGGAGAGCGACTGGTTCAGCACGTTACCTAGACACGGAACCCCGCGAGTAGCCAGCCAGCACAGGGCTCCCGGAAGGTCGCTGGTTCGCATCTTCTCGCCGACTGAAGATGTCCGCGCCATGACGCGGTACAGGACCATCCGATGCCCCGCGGAGGGAATCCCAGGAGAAGCAACACGAGCTTGCCTTGCCACCCGAATGCTCCCGGAAGGTCGCTGGTTCGCATCTTCTGAGGTGGCCGAGGACGACAGGATCCTTGCCGGTTCTCGCCCGCCAAGAGCTTCGCGATAGCGAAGGCACCGCCGTTCACCGAGAACAAGAGGCTATACCTTCGATGCTTCCCGGTCTCGTAGAGATCGAACGCGTCCTTGGTCGTGAGATTCGACATTGTCTGACCTCACCCACGGGGAAATCCGCCGATCACCTTCCCTTCAGCTTCACGTCCTCGTACGGCGCTGACCACGGGTATGGATCGATCAGCATGAACGCGGGCTCGGCCACGCGGTTGCTGATGCCGCTCGGCCAGATGAACTCGTAGAGGGGGCCGAAGCGCACGCGGTCGTAGACGAGCTGCTGGATCTGGTGCAGCATTGCTTCGCGCTTCTTCCGGTCTGTCTCGCGCGCCTGCTGCTTGAAGAGCGCCTCGACGTCGGGGTCCGAACCCTTCGCGTACGTGCCGTCCTTCTGCACCACGTCGGCGATACGCGTGGCCGCGTTGCCGAAGTTCGCCAGCGTGCAGAGACAGACGCCGCTGAGCTTCTTTCCCGCCCACGCCTGCTGGAACGCCGCGCGCTCCATCGTGCGCATCTTCATCCGGATGCCCACCGCGCCGAAGTAGCCGATGATCGTCTCGCCCGCCGACCAGTACGGCGGGTAGGGATAGAAATCGCCGCCCTCGAAGCCGTTCGGATACCCCGCCTCCGACAGGAGCTGCTTCGCCTTCGCGGGATCGTAGGCGTAGGCGGGGAGGTTCAGCGTGAATTCGAACGTCCGCGGCGCCATCGCGCCGGTCGGGCGCGACGCACCGAGCGTCTCCGCCTCGATGAGGCCCTTGCGATCGACGGCGTGGTTTGCGGCGAGCCGCACGCGGCGGTCGTGCCAGGGCGACTTCGGATCCCACTGATCGAAGAAGTCGAGATAGTGCACGCCGATCGCGCCCGAGAAGCCGAGGCGCAGGTTCGGATCGCGCTTGATCTCCTGCGCCGCGGTCGTGTCGAGCATGTAGGCGATGTCGACCTCGCCGGTCTTCAGCATCGCCGCGCGCGTCGTGGGCTCCGGCACGCTCTTGAACACGAGCCGCTTCACGGACGGCACCTTGCGCCAGTGGCCTTCGAAGGCCTCCAGGACCAGCTCGACGCCCGGTGTGTGGCTCACGAACTTGTAGGGGCCGAGGCCGACGGGTGCTTTCTTGAAGGCGTCGTCGCCGACCTTCTCGATGTACTTCTTCGGCACGATCCAGCCCGCGCCCGTCGCCACCGTGCCGTAGTAGGCCATGAAGTCGGGGAATGGCTCGTGCAGATGGATGCGCACGCGCGACGGGCTCACCACCTCCACGTCGCGGACCTTGTCCTTCAGGATCTTGCCCACCTTCGAGCGCTGGAAGCTGAACTTCACGTCCTCCGCGGTGAACGGGTCGCCGTTGTGGAACTTCAAGCCCTCGCGGAGCTTGAAGTCGTACGTCTTTTGGTCGGCGCTCATGGCCCAGGACTCCGCCAGGCTCGGCGTCATCAAATTCCCGGGCATCGGCTTCACGAGCGCGTCGTGCATGGCGTAGAGGATCCAGAACGGCGTGAGGAAGCTGCCGATGACCTCGCCCGGATCGAACCACGCCGGCGCCAGCGTCACGTAGAGGGCCCAGCGCAGCTCGCCTTCCGGCTTCACCGCCGGCCCCGAGCGCGGCTGAGCGACGGCGGGGCCGGCGAGCGCGAGCACCATCAGGACAGTGATTCCGAGGCGCTTCATCGTTGACGTCCTCCTGGCG
>CAVPPZ010000006.1:0-227971 GCA_963707305.1 uncultured Candidatus Rokubacteria bacterium | reverse complement strand
GCGAACCCCGCCGCCTACTACCAGACCAACGTCATCGGCGGCCTCGCGCTCCTCGAGACCATGCGGGCGGCCGGGGTTCGCCACCTCGTGTTCTCCTCGTCGGCGGCGGTCTACGGCGCCGCGGAGAAGCAGCCGATCGACGAAGGCGACCCCGTCCTTCCGACGAATCCGTACGGGGAGACGAAGCTCGCGTTCGAGCGCGCGCTCGGATGGTACGGCACGGCGTACGGCCTGCGCGCGACGAGTCTCCGCTACTTCAACGCCGCGGGCGCGACCGGCCGAGAGCGGCGAGCGACACGCCCACGAGACGCACCTGATTCCGCTCGTGCTCCGTGCGGCCGCAGGGACGGGGGACGCGGTCACGGTGTTCGGCGAGGACTACGCCACGCCCGACGGCACGTGCGTGCGCGACTACGTCCACGTGAGCGACCTCGCGCGCGCCCACGTGCTGGCGCTCGCCGCGCTCGCGGCCGGCGGACCGCCGGCGCACGTACAACCTGGGCCGGGGCGGCGGGACGAGCGTGCGCGAGCTCATCGACGTCGCGCGACGGATCACCGGGCGCGAGATCGCCGTGCGCGTCGCCCCGCGCCGTCCGGGCGACCCCCCCTGCCTGGTGGCGAACGCCGAGCGGATCCGGCGCGAGCTCGGCTGGCACCCGCGACGCTCGACGATCGAGGAGATCGTCGAGTCCGCCTGGCGCTACATGCGATCAGTAATTTAGGGCGACGTCGAAGACGTCGAAGTTGCGGAGGCGCGCCTCGGCCGGCAGGCCGCGTCGGCCGGTTCACGAGGAACGGCACGCGCTGCTCGGAGAGGCCCGCCGTGCGAGCGCAGCGGCGCGTCGAGGCCCGAGAGATCGTGACGGCTCGCGCTGGTGCCGAGCACCATGTCGCGCGCGCGAGATCGACGACGAGATCGCCCATGCGGTCCGGCGGCAGCTCGAAGCGCGCGCACGCCTCCGCGCGGTCGAGCACGACCTCCATGCCCGGCAGCCCGCCAGCCGGCGCCGACGCCGTCCGCCGACGCCGCCCGCGGGCAGATAGACCGTCGCGAACGAGCCGAGCGCGCCGTGGTGGACGACGTAGGGATCGGTGATGGGCAGGATCACGCGCGCCGTGCCCGGCGCCGAGCCAGCCGTCGAGCAGATCCTGGAGGTACACGACCTGCGGGGCGCCGGCGGCGTCGGTCTTGGCGTTCATCCCGTGATCGGCGGTGAGCGCGATCGTGGCGCCGAGCGCCGTCGAGCCGCGCCGAGGTAGCCGTCCATCATCCGGTAGAACGCGTTGGCCTCCGGCGTGCCCGGCGCGTGCTTGTGCTGCACGTAGTCGGTCGTCGACAGGTACGTGACGTCCGGCCGGACGCGCTCCATCAGCGCGACGCCGGCCGCGAAGACGAACTCGCTCAGGTCCGCGCTGTACACGGACGGCAGCGGCCGGCCGACCAGCCCGAGGGCGTCGTCGAGGCCGTGCTCGGCCTCCGTCGTCTCGTCGGCCTTCTCCGACGAGAAGCAGATGCCGCGCATGCCGTGACCGAGCAGGCGCCGGAGCTTGTCCTTGGCCGTCACCACCGCGACCCGCGCGCCGGCGCCGGCGAGCGCGGCGAGGATCGTGTCCGCGCGCAGGTACTTCGGGTCGTTCATCATCACTTCGACGCCCGCTGTCGCGGATCGTAGAAGTAGTTGCCGCAGATCCCGTGCACCGCGGGCGGCGCGCCCGGTGACGATCGACAGGTTGTTCGGGATTGGTGAAGCTCGGGATGACGCAGTCGGCCAGGCGATACGTGCCCGACGCGCGCACGCCGGCGACGCCACGGCATGACGCCGGCCGCGATCGGCGCTCGTCGAGGTACGTCGGGCTCGCAGCCGTCGACGCACACCACGACGAGCGGACGCGTGGGGCGCCGATAGCTCCGGCCGTTCACGGTGATGGCTGCCGTATCCATGTGGCCAGATGATTGCATACTCCCACCGTTTCCTTTGCGTTTTCAGCGGGGTGCGCTATAACTGCGGCGTGATCCGCGCGCTGGCCCTGCTCCTTGCAGTGTCCCTCCTGCTCCCCGCGTTTCCGCCCGCGGCCCTCGCCCAGACGACCGAGGCCGACGTCTACGTCGCACAAGGTGTCATCGACTTCGACGAGAAGCGCTACGGCGAGGCGATGGCGAACTTTCGCAAGGCGCTCGAGATCGAGCCGGACCACGTGGAAGCGTTGTACTACTCCGGCGTCGTGCACATGGCGCAGCGCCAGCCGGCGCAGGCCGTGCCCTTCCTCGAACGTGCGCGGACGAAGGCGCCGGCGGACGCATCGGTCGCCTACCAGCTGGGCCTCGCGTACTTCGCGCAGCAGCAGTACGACAAGGCGCTGCCGCTGCTCGAGGAAGTCTTCCGCGCGAGCCCGACCCAGGACAGCCTCGGCTACTACGTCGGCTTCATGCGCTATCGCAATCGCGACTATCGCGGCGCCGTCAGCGCGTTTCGTGCGGGCCGCTCCAGCGATCCGGAGATCCAGCAGCTGTCGCGCTTCTACACCGGTCTCGCGCTCGCCGTGCTCGGCCTCCCCGCCCAGGCGACGGCCGAGGTCGAACAGGCGCTGAGCCTGGCGCCATCGTCCGCGCTGACCGGTCCGGCCGAGCGGCTCCGCGACACGCTCGTCACCGCGCGGCAGCAGGAGCGCCGGCTCTCGGCCGAGGTGCGCTTCGGGATCTTCTACGACGACAACGTCGCCGTCATTCCGAACCCGACGGGGACGAGCAAGGAGCCGCTCGTCCAGGCGCTCCGCCGTCCCGGAAGCTCCAGCTCCGGCGAGCTGTTCGGCGCGCGCGCGGACTACGTCTTCTACCGGGACGAGCGCTGGGACGCGACGATCGGCTACTCCTTCTTCACGACGTACAACAACGATCTGCCGTCGTTCAACGTGATGGACCACCTCGGCAGCCTCGGGCTCGTCTACAAGACCGGCTTCGGCACGATGCCGGCCCAGGCGGGCTTGAACTACTCCTACGACGCGCTCTTTCTCGACGAGGACCTCTTCGTCGAGCGGCACACCGTGTCGCTCATCGGCGCCATCGCCGAGGACGATACGAACCTCACCCAGGTGTTCTTCCGCTTCCAGAGCAAGGACTTCGCCACGGGCTCGCCGAACGTCGAGGACCGCGACGCGCTCAACTACATGTTCGGCTTCCTGCACCTGTTCCGCTTCCAGCAGGACAAGCACCTGATCAAGCTCGGGTTCCAGCAGGACTACGAGAACGCCGACGGTCGTCACTACACGTACCAGGGGCAGCGGATCCAGGCGGGCGCGATGGTCACGCTTCCCTGGTGGGCGCTGCGCGCGAAGTGGGACGTCGACTGGCACTTCCGTCACTACCGGGTCAAGAACGAATTCCTGCCCACCACGCGACAGGGCGAGCTTCGCCGCACTGACGAAGAGTTCAACAGCGTCATGCGGCTCGAGCTGCCGCTGCCGCACAGCTTCACGCTGGCCGGCGAGTACCAGCTCACGAACAACAGGTCGAACCTTCAGGTCTTCGACTACTCGCGAAGCGTCCTGTCGCTGATCCTCTCCTGGGTCTATTGTGACATGGGGGGCGCGGGGCGCCCCCCAGCCCCACGCTCCGCGGCCCGGCGGAGCCGTGCCGCTCCGCGACTGCCGTGTCGATAGACCCCTAGCCAGACCCCTAGCGGGAGGCGAAGACCCGGGCCTTGAGGCGGCGCGGCACCCAGACGGCCAGCAGCCGGGCCGCGCGCGCGAGGCGCTCGAGCGACTGCGGCGTGCCCGGCCAGTACTTCAGGACGAGCGCCGCGGTCGACGTAGTTCAGGATGCCGTCGACGAGGACCGCGGCCAGCAGCGACGTCGTCGAGGTAGCCGACGAACGGGATGAAGTCCGGGATGAGGTCGATCGGGCTGAGCCAGGTAGACCGCGGCGGCGGCCAGGGCGATCTTGGCCGCGCGCGGCAGCGACCGGGTCGGCGACCAGCCGCGCGATCAGCCGCGCCGATGTCCGGCAGCGCGCGCAGCAGCTGCCTTCACTCCAGGCTCTCCGCCACCAGCTCGCTGATGTCCTTGACCTGCACGGTCGCTCCTCCGCCTCCTTGACCTTGCGGCCGAGGTCCACCATGGCCAGGCAGAAGGGGCACGCGGTGCCGACGACGTCGGGCTTCGTCTCCAGCAGCTCCTCGGTGCGGATGATGTTCACCCGCTTCTCCGGCGGGCACCTCCATCCACATGTGGCCGCCGCCGCCGCCGCAGCAGAGCCCGCGCTCGCGCGCGCGCGGCGGATCGATCACGCGTCAGGCCCGGCACCGCCCTGGCCACCGCGCGCGGCGCCTCCATGATGCCGTTGTAGCGGCCGAGGTAGCAGGAGTCGTGGAAGGCGACCGTGCCGTCCAGCGGCTTCATGGGCGTGATGCGGCCGGCGCGCGATCAGCTCGTCGATCACCTGACCGAGTGGTGCAGCACCTCGTAGGTGCCGCCGAACTGCGGAAACTCGTTCTTGATGGTGTTGAAGCAGTGCGGGCAGTGCGTGATGACCTTCTTGAACTTGTACTGCTTGATCGCCTCGACGTTCTCCTGCGCCACCGTCTGGTAGAGATACTCCTCGCCCAGCCGGCGTCCGACCTCGGCGTGGCAGCGCTCCTCCTGCATCACCGCCGAAGCTCACGCCGGCCTTCTTCAAGATCTTCACGACCGAGCGCGCGATGCGCCTGGTTGCGCTTGTCGTAGGACGCCGAGCAGCCGACCCAGTAGAGGTACTCGACCTCCTTGCCCGGCTCCAGCATCGGCACGTCGAGCCCCTCGGCCCACGCCAGCCGCTCGGCCGGCCGGCAGCCCCCACGGATTGCCGGCGCGCTGGATGTTCTGCAGCGACTGCGGCGCCGTCGACGGCAGCGCGCCCTCGGACAGCGTGAGGTAGCGGCGCAGGTCGATGATCGTGTCGACGATGTCGATGAAGGCCGGGCACTCCTGCACGCACGCCATGCACGTCGTGCACGCCCACAGCTCCTCGGCCTTGATCAGCTCGCCGTGGATCGGCCCCGGCAGCCGCGCCGTGCATGTGGCGCTTGAGCTTGACGATGATCTGCTTGGGCGACGAGCGCGGTGCCGGACAGGTAGGCCGGGCACGCGGCCTGGCAGCGGCCGCACTCCACGCACGCGTCGAAGTCGAGCCGCCGCTTCCAGGAGAACTCCTCGAGCTTCGAGACGCCGAGCGTCTCCGCCTCCTCGATGTTCTCGATCTTGCGGATCGCGCCGCGCGGGCCGAGCTTGGAGAAGAAGATGTTGAGCGGCGTGGTGACGCAGGTGCGCGAAGTACGAGAACGGGATGACGGCGATGAACGCACAGCGAGATCACCGCGTGGAAGAGCCACACGCCGAGGTGGGTGGCGCGCAGCGCGCCCTCGCTCATGCCCACCGCCAGCATCGCCTGCCCCAGCGCGTAGCCCACCGGCGACCACGGCGCCCACCACGGCTTCACCACCGCCAGCCGGCAGGCCTCCATGACGAAGCCGGTGAGGTTGATCACGAACAGCAGCGCCAGGACCTTGGCGAAGCGCGCGGTGGGATCGACGCGGTGCGGGCGCAGCGACGAAGCGCCGCCACACCGCCATGCCGAGGCCGATCGACGAAGAAGAGCCCGAAGAGGTCGAGCACGGTCTCGTAGAAGAGGTAGAAGTCGCCCTTGAGCAGCTTGTAGCCGAAGAGCGGCAGCGTGATGTCGTAGTCGATGGTGGCCAGCACGGTGCCCATGAACAGCGCGAGGAAGCCCCAGAACATGATCGCGTGCATCACGCCGGGATAGGCCTGCGACAGCACGCGGACCTGCGCCGAGCGCGTGCACCGCGACGAGCGTGACGCCGCTCGGGGATGCGATCGAAGCGGTGCTCGGGCAGCCCGGCGCGCCAGAGCTGCACGCGCTGCCACACGCCCCAGGCGAAGATCGCCATCGCGACGGCGCCGCCGATGTAGAGGCGCGACCTGCGCCCAGCCGGGAACGTTCCAGAACGTGTCGCGGAACGGCACGGACGGCGTTCATGAGGGTCGCAACGATAGCACGGGATCACGAGGTCACCGGCGGGTCGTGGACCGTCAGGCGTCGGACGCCAGAGCGATCGAGGATCACGCGCGCCGCGGAGTACGGGTCGGTCGTCCCGGCGCCCACCTCGTCGAACGTCGGCGCCGAGCTCGCCGCGCGCCACGCGCCGCTCGACGCGCGCGGTGAGCTCCTCGACGAGCAGCGCCGCGCAGCTCGTCGCGGCGCCGGCGCTCGCGCCGGCGTCGCGAGCGCGCCGCTCGCCTCGAGCGCGGCGCGATGGCGGCGGATCTCCGCGAGCAGCTCGGCGATCCCGACGTCGGTCTGCGCCTGCGCGGACAGCACCGGGATCTCCCAGTCGACGTCCTTCGGCGAGGTGGAGCTCGCGTAGTGCAGGTGCGCGGCGAACTTCAGCTCGGCCATCAGCGCGGGCGCGCCGGCCCGGTCGGCCTTGTTCACCACGAAGACGTCGGCGGCCTCCATGAGCCCGGCCTTCATCGTCTGGATGGCGTCGCCCGACTCCGGCACCAGCACGACCACCGTCGTGTCGGCGAGCTTCATGATGTCGAGCTCGGTCTGGCCGACGCCGACGGTCTCGATCAGGATCCAGTCGAAGCCGGCGGCCGCCAGCAGCTTCAGGACGTCGCCCGTGGCCCGCGCGAGCCCGCCCACCGACCCGCGCGTGGCCATGCTGCGGATGAACACGCCGCTGTCGAGGGTGTGCGTCTGCATGCGGATGCGATCGCCCGAGCACCGCGCCCCCCGTGAACGGGCTGGACGGATCGACCGCGACGACGCCGACGGTGCGGCCGTCCGCGCGGAGGTGCGCGGTGAGCCGATCGACGACGGTGGACTTGCCCGCGCCCGGCGGCCCGGTGATGCCGACGACGTAGGCCGCGCCGCCGCGCCCGTGAATCGCCTTCATGATGGCGGGCACGGCCTGCGGTCCGGTTCTCGACGTGGGTGATGAGCCGCGCGAGCGCGAGCCGATCGCCCGCGAGCATCTTCTCGACCATCTGAAGCGGATCGCGGCTCAGGAAATGCCTCCGTGGGGTCGACTGGCGACCGATGGGACTCTGGAACGAATCGATCGTAGCACGCGCTCCGTCCGATCGATCGCACGGAGCAACGCAGCGGTCGCGATGCTGCGCGGGCTTCGCCCGCGCTCCGATTCCTGGGGGAGGTCTCGCGAGCAGGGGCCGTCGAGGCCCGTCCGTCCGTCGGAAGGGGGATGAAATCCCCCTCCGAGTGTTCTAGCCCTGGCGCGGCGGCGGCACCCGGAACGGACCGTGGCAGCTGCCGCAGGTCGTGCGGCCGAAGTCCTTCAGCATGTCGTTGGTCGCCTGCGCGTTGCCGCGTGCGTGCGGTATCGCGCAGCTTGATCGACTCGGTCTCCATCTTCTTCGCGGCGGCGTCGAACTCCGCCTTCTTCTGCCAGATCTCGGGCTTGGCCTTCGACTTCTCGGTCATCGAGCCTTCGGGGAACAGCGCCGGGATCTGCTTGGCGTTGTTCGCCATGTTGTCGGCGTTCGGTCGCGACCGCCGGCCAGTTGCCGGCCTTCGCGCTGTCCTGCACGTTCTTCCAGGCGTCGCCATGCGCCTTCATGAGCTTCTGCCGGTCTGCGACGTACTCCGCGGGCGTCCTGGAGGCCGTCGCGCAGGCCGCCGCCAGGAGGCCAACGCTCACCACCATGACCGTGAACCCGATCCATGGACGTCTCATGGTTCCTCCTTCACGTTCGGTCGCCCGCACGGGCGACCTCTCGAGGTGCACTGCGCTCACTTCCCGATCTTGTTGCGGACAGCGGGGATGGACTTCATGTACTGCGCGATCGCGGTCAGGTCGGCCTTCGTCATGTCCTTGTAGCCGACCGAGCCGCCGGGACCCGAGATGACCTCGAGCATCAGGCCGCCGGCCACGTCACCGTCCGGCTTGTTGCCGGAGGCGAGGTAGTCGACGATCTCCTCCACGCTCCACTTCAGGCCGGTCTGCGGGTCGGGCGTGATGTTGGGCACCTCGGTGTTCTCCGGACCCTTCGGGTTGCCGGCGAGGAAGCGCGAGTTGTCGATCGCCTGGGTCATCCCGCGCGGCGTGTGGCACTCGCCGCAGTGGCCGACGGCCTTCACGAGGTACTCGCCGCGGGCGGGCCCGCTCGTCGGCGCCGCCGGCGGCGGCGTCTCGCGCGCCGCGAACGCGGCGAGCCACGCCGGCAGGAACACGCTCTCGAAGAGCGGCACGGTGATGCGCTTCGGCTGGTTCTGCTTCTTCACGGCCGGCACCGTGCGCAGGTAGGCGACCAGCGCCTTCAGGTCGCCCTCCGCCATGCCGTTGAACGCCGTGAACGGATGCACCGGCAGAATGCGCTCGCCGTTGGGCCGGCGCCCCAGGCGGGTGGCCGTGACGATCTGCTCGTCCGTCCACGTGCCGATGCCCGTCTCACGGTCGGGCGTGATGTTCGTCGCGTACACCGTCCCGAACGGCGCGTCGATACGGCGCCCGCCCGCATTGATCGGCTTCCCCTTGCCGGGCTCGGTGTGACACCCGCACCCGCCGGTCGCGCCGAACACGTACTTGCCGCGCGCGATCTCGGCGGCCGACGGCTGGGCGTCGGCGGGCGACGCACCAAGCCAGGTCGCGAACGCCACGACGACTGCGGACAGGAGCCGGCGACGCCCGGACCGGACAGCGAACGAAGGACATGATTGGACCCATAACGCGCACCGGATGCGGAGGGTTCCGGGCCGCCAACCTCATCGCCCGTGAGGGACGGTCAGGCCCCGTGCGAGGACCCGGTCCGGAGCGAGGCCTGGAGGTCGGTCTCCATGATCAACGCATCCTCCCCGGTGTCGTAGTAGTAGCCCCGGCGGCGGCCCACGACGCGGAACCCGAACGATTCGTAGAGGGTCCGCGCCTCCTCGTTGGTCGGGCGCACCTCGAGGGTGACCGAGCGGAGCCGCCGGCTGCGTCCATCCTGCAGGATGGCGCTCAAGAGCTGGCGGGCGAGCCCGCGGCGGCGGAGGTCGGGATGGACGGCGATGTTGGTCACGTGGAGCTCGTCCCCGATCTCCCACAGGCAGAGGTAGGCGACCACCCGGTCGCCATCGCGCGAGACCCAGCAGCGCGCCACGCGATTCTGCTCGATCTCGTACAGGAAGGCGCCGCGCGACCACGGCATCCCGAACGAGGCGCGCTCGATCGCGACGACCTCGTCGAGGTCCTCCGCGCGCATCGGGCTAATGGAGAGCGACGACACGGCGCTTCAGCTCGGCCTCGGATGGCCGGAGATAGAGGGGAATCAAGTCGGCGTGACCGACGCTGTGTCCGCGCCGCAGGCACTCCTCGCCCAGCCAGCCCACCACCGCGGCGGACGGTCCGCGGCGCACCGGCAGCACCGGCGTCAGCCAGGGCGAATCGATGAGCGCGGCGCCGTCGCCAACCCCGAGCACGGGCTCGGTGAGGCGCGCCGCCAGCGCGGCGGGCGAGAGCGCGAGATAGTCCCACTCGCGCCGCATCGTCTCGCCGTCCCAGCGGTAGAGCGAGGCGAAGACCTCGTCCTTGCGGGCGATGAGCACCGTGCACACCGGGCGTGACGCCCATCGGTGGCCCGCCGCCATCGCGTCGAGCGTCGGCACCGCGGCGATCGGCCGGTCGAGCGCCAGCGCCAGCCCCTTCACGGTGGCAAGGCCGATGCGAAGACCGGTGAACGAGCCGGGGCCGACCGCGACCGCGAGGCCGTCGAGCGTCTCGGGCGTCCAGCGGGCGTCCGTGAGCGCACGGTCCACGGCGACCATGAGGCGCTCGGAGTGCGTGATGCGCACGTCGAGGAGGTATTCGCCAACGACGCGCGCGTCCTCGAGGAGCGCGACGCCGCCGGCCATCGTCGAAGTGTCGACGGCGAGGACGCGCATGCGGCCCAGTCTAGCATCACGAAATGCGATAATGCCGAGGAGGAGGACCGGATGGCCGCCGCCCCCAGGAAAGACGCCGCCGCCATGGAGTCCGAGGTCCGCGAGAAGATCCATCTGGAGATCCTCAAGCGGACCGGTGCCTATCACGCGAACGATCACATCCTGCTGCCATCGGGCCACCACACCACCGAGTACATCGAGAAGACGCTCGTCACGACCGAGCCGTCGTTCACCGAGGGGCTGGGCGCCGTCATCGCGAAGCACTTCGCCCCGTGGCCGGTCGACGTCGTCCTCTCCACGGGTCCCGCGGCGCTGATCCTCTCCCACTGCGTGGCGCGCGCGCACCCCTCGCGGCCGGTCGTCGTCTACGGGATGAAGGGCATGGCCGGCGGGAAGCGCCGCGTGACCCTCCCGGTCGAGTTTCAGCGGCTGATCCGGGAGGGCACGAAGGTCCTTCTTGTGGAAGACCTTGTCAGCACCGGGTCCACCCTGGAGCTCCTGGTCGACCTGGTCGAGCAGATGGGCGCCCAGGTGGTGGGGGTGGGCTGCCTGTGGCGGCGGACGTCGGTCGAGCTGAGCGGCAAGCCCGTCTACAGCCTCGTGAGCAGAGACTTTCCTACCTACAATCCAGAAGATTGCCCTCTCTGCCGACGTGGCGTTCCTCTCAACGAGGAGTTCGTTCGCCGGCGCAGCCAGCGCCGGCCCGCGTCGCTTCAGGAGCGGCGAGGCTCGTAGACCCCCGCCGCACCCCCGCGGCACGCGTCTTGCTCTAGAGGCGCGGCATGCGGCCTGGATTCCCTCTCCTCCTTGCTCTCGCGTTGGTCGGTGCGGCGGTGGCGCACTGCCCACGCCGACCCGGTCGTCGTGCGGTTCACCGAAGGCGTCACCCGCGGCTTTCCCGTGCTCCGCGCGCAGAGCGGCGAGGTGCTCGCCCAGGGCGACCTGATCCAGGTCGCGCACGCCGATCGCGTCGAGACCCGCCTCGTGTTTCGCTTCCACGACGGCTCGGTCTACGACGAATCGGTCACCTTCGGCCAGCGCGGCGTCTTCACGCTGATGCGGTATCGGATCGTGCAGCGCGGCCCGTCGTTCCCCGAGAGCGTCGAGGCCAGCGTCGACCGCGAGACCGGCGACTACCACGTTCGGTACCGCGCCGACGACGCCAGCCCCGAAGAGCTGCTGACCGGCCGCTTCGAGATGCCCGAGGACGTCTACAACGGGCTGCTCGGGACCCTCCTGAAGAATCTGGAACCGGGGAAGTCGCACACCGTTCAGATCATCGCGTTCACGCCGAAGCCGCGCGCGATCAAGATGCTCCTGCAGCCGATGGCGCAGGAGCCCGTGTCGATGGGGCGCACGATGGTGCCCGCGACGCGGTTCCACATCAAGCCGCAGCTCGGGATGCTGGCGTCGCTCCTCGTGGTCGCGCTGCCCGACGTGAAGACGTGGATCGCGCACGGCGAGGCCCCGGCGTTCCTGAAGTTCGAGGGCCCCCTCTACTTCATGGGCCCGATCTGGCGGATCGACTGGAATTAGCGACATGGGGGGTGAGACTCCCCGATCCCCCCTCGCCCCGCGGTCCGGCACAGCCGTGCCGCTCGATTGACTGACATGGGGTGCGAGACGCACCTCCCAATCCCCCTCGCTCCCCGGCCTGGCGGAGCCGTGCCGCTCCGCGATGCCGCTCGAATACTCGACGGACTGCGCGGACAGCCCGCGCACGTGATCCGCTGACGGGTTGCCGTACGTCACGCGGTTGCATCTGCTGCTCGACGTCGTTGATTTTCGGCGATGGGACGCGTGGCTGCGAGGTGCGTGGGCGGCGGAGGCTGTTCCGCACTGGGGGGTGTCGGGGGGAGTCGTGGACTCCCCCTGACGTTGATCAAAGACTCCCCCCGACGTCGATCAAGCCGCGGTTCTACGCTGGGTCCCAGAGGCCTTCAGCAGCACCGGCGGTCTTATATGCCTCGCGAATCCTGTCCAGGTTGCGCGTGAAGAGCAGGCCGATCTTCGCGAAGGGCTCGAAGACCGGGCCCTGGCCGTCGATCACCGGGAAGCTGACGCGCGGCAGCTTGTCGAGCTGCGCCTGGAGCGCCGACGTCACGGTCGTGAGCCGGTTGTAGAACTCCTCGCGCTCCTGCGCGGCGCGCTTGACCATCGGCGTGATCAGACAGTCCACCGTCTGGCGCGCCGCGGACGCCGCGCCTTCCACGGCCGCCGCGAGCGGCACCACCGTGACGCCGAGCTCGCCGAGGAACCGCTGGAGCAGGCGGCCCACCGAGTCCTGCAGCAGCACCTCCGGCAGCCCGACCGTCCGGAGCTTGCGGCCCTTCACGCCCTCGGTGGTCTCGAAGAGCTGGGCCTTCAGCCACGCGACGTGCTGGCGGTTTTCCTCGTCCTTCCACCACTCGCGGAGCATCTTCTTGCCCCAGTAGCGGATGGTCACGTAGTACAGGTCACCCTTGAGCGCCTTCTTCGCGATCCCACGCCACGAGTAGAACTTCTCCATCGCCTTGATCGCCGACACCTGGAGCTCGTACGGGCTCATCTTGCGCGGCTGGTGCACGACGTGGTGGCCGTCGTAGAACTGCCAGTTCTTGCTGAAGATGTAGCGGTCGCCCTTCGCGAAGTTGTGGTCCCAGTCCGGCGAGCCGGGGATCGGCGTCATGATCATGAACTGGATCGAGTCGATGTCGTGCTTGAGCGCGAACTCCGCGGTGGCGTCGATCGTCTCGACGTCGTCCTCGTCCGAGCCGACCACGAACATGCCGTGGATCCGGATCTTGTGCTCGTGGAAGCGCTCGATCGAGCGCTCGATCTTGCCGAGGTCCTGCTTCTTCTGGAAGAGCTTCAGCGTGCGCGGATTGATCGACTCGAACCCGACGTAGACGTTGAAGCAGTTCGAGTCGCGCATGAGCTGCAGCAGCTCGGGGTCGTCCACCGTCTCCGTGCGCACCTGGGCCCCCCACTCCGGGGTGAGGTCGCGCTGGATCATGCCGCGCAGGATGTCCTTCGCACGCTTCTTGTTGGCCGTGAAGATGTCGTCCGCGAAGAACGTGTACATGTTGCCCTTGTGGACCTGCAGCTCCTCGAGCACGCGGTCCACCGAGTGGGTGCGGAACGCGTGGCCGTACATGCCGGGCACCGAGCAGAACGTGCACGAGAACGGGCAGCCGCGCGAGGTCGCGACCGAGATGACGCCGCCCGGCTTCCAGCCCGTGATCAGGTGGTAGTCGGGAATCGGGTTGACGTCGAGATTGGGGATCTTCGGGCGCTCGGGGTTGTTCACCACGTGGCCGTCGACCAGATACGAGAGGTTCTGGATCTTCTCGAAGCCGTCGCCGCGCTGGATCGCGTCGACCAGCTCCTGGAAGGCGAACTCCCCTTCCCCGCGCACGAGGAAGTCGGCGTGCTCCAGGCCCTCTTCGGGGAGGAAGCTCACGTGGGTGCCGCCCATGACCGCGATGCCGCCCGCTTCGCGCACCCGATCCGCCAGGCGATACGACTGCGGCGCGGTCGACGTGATCGCCGAGATCGCGACGAGGTCGGCGGAGAGCACTTCCTTCATGTCGACGTCGTGGATGTCCTCGATGTAGACCCGCACGTCGTAGCCCTTCGCCTTCATGATCGTGGCGAGCAGGACCGAGCCGAGCCGGGGAATGCAGACGCGGCTGTAGATGTGCAGATGCGTGGACTTCGGCTCCACGAACACCAGTTTTCTCAGCGCGCGCTTCATCGGTGGGCTCCTGTAGACGAAGAGGAAGTGGACGAAGTGGGCTCACGATACGTCGCGTCCATACGCTTGTCAAAAAAGGATGAGACGGCCCGATCTCACCGGCGTGGACCCCCACAGACAGTGGGAGAGAGGTCCCTGTCCCCCCGTATGTTGGTTTTTGCCCTTGACAGGTCTCCTCCATCGCTCCTATCGTGCCGCCAGCACAGCGGTGTCGGGGAGGGAGGTGACGAGGTGGCCAAGAAGAAAGCCGCGAAGAAGAAGAAGAAGTAGGCGCCCCTGAGGCGCGCTCGGCCCTGTCGGCCTCCCGTTCCGGCAGGGCCGATTCCATCTCGGCTCCGGCAGCGGCTACTTCGTGACTTTGACCGGGGGGCGGAGGCGGGCGGGAGGCAGCACGGCCCCCTTCGGCTTCGCGTCTTCCTTCAGCAGTCCGCGGACCTCGTCCATGAACTGGTTGATGTCCTTGAACTGCCGGTACACCGAGGCGAAGCGCACGTAGGCGACCTGGTCGAGCTTCTGCAGGTGCTCCATCACCAGCTCGCCGAGCTCCAGGCTCGAGATCTCCTTCTCGGCGCGCTCGTGGAGACGCGCCTCGATGTCCGCGACGACGTCGTCGACGGCCTGCACGCCGACCGAGCGCTTCTCGCAGGACTTTAGAATCGAGCCGCGGAGCTTCTGGCGATCGAACGGCTCGCGCCGGTTGTCGCGCTTCACCACGTGTGGGAGCACGTCCTCGATGTACTCGTAGGTCGTGTAGCGACGCCGGCACTTCAGGCACTCGCGCCGCCGGCGGATGAACTCCCCTTCCCGGCCGACGCGGGAGTCGACGACGCGGTCTTCCGTGTGGCCGCAGAACGGGCATTTCATCGACGCACTCCTTTTTGGCGACTCACGCGGTTCGCTCCGGGTACAGCGGGAACCGGTTGGTGAGCTCCTGGACGTCGCCCCGCACGGCCGCTTCGACGCTCGCCTGGCCCACGCTCGACAGGACCCGGTCGATCAGCGCGGCGATCTGCGCCATCTCCGGCTCCTTCATGCCGCGAGTGGTGACGGCCGGCGTGCCGATGCGAATGCCGCTCGTCACCATCGGGCTTCGCGTCTCGAACGGGATCGTGTTCTTGTTCACGGTGATCCACGCGCGGTCGAGCGCTTCCTGCGCGTCCTTGCCGGTCACGCCCCGCGGCCCGAGGTCGACGAGGATCAGGTGGGTGTCGGTCCCGCCCGTGACCAGGCGATAGCCCCTCGCGAGCAGCGCGTCGGCGAGCGCCTTCGCGTTGCGGACGATCTGCTGCTGGTAGGCGCGCCACTCCGGCGTCGACGCCTCGCGGAACGCGACGGCCTTGCCCGCGATCACGTGCATGAGCGGGCCGCCCTGGACACCGGGCATCACCGTCTTGTCGAGCGCCGCCGCGTGCTCCGTCGAGCACAGCACCATGCCGCCGCGCGGCCCGCGCAGGGTCTTGTGCGTGGTGCTCGTCACCCAGTCGGCGATGCCCACCGGCGACGGATGCAGTCCCGCGACGACGAGCCCGGCCGGATGCGCGATGTCCGCCATCAGCGGCGCGCCGACCTCGTGGGCGATCTCGGCGAACGGCTTGAAATCGATCCGGCGCGGGAACGCGGAGCCGCCCGCGATCACGAGCTTCGGCCGATGCTTCCTCGCGAGGTCACGCACCTCGTCGAGGTCGATCAGCTCGGTGTCGCGGCGCACCCCGTACGCGACGATCGAGTAGAACTTGCCGGAGTAGTTGACCGGGCTCCCGGCGGTGAGATGGCCGCCGTGCGAGAGGTTGGGGCCGAGCACGACGTCGCCCGGCTTGAGCACGGTGAAGTACACGGCCATGTTGGCCTGGGCGCCGGAGTGCGGCTGGACGTTGGCATGCTGCGCGCCGAACAGCTCCTTCGCGCGCGCGATCGCGAGCTCCTCGACGACGTCGACGACCTCGCAGCCGCCGTAGTACCGCCGGCCGGGATACCCTTCCGCGTACTTGTTGGTGAGGACCGAGCCCACCGCCTCGAGGACGGCCTCGGAGACGAAGTTCTCGGAGGCGATCAGCTCGAGGTTGCGCTGCTGCCGCTGTGCTTCCTCGCGGAGGGCCTTCGCGATATCGGGGTCGACATCAGCGAGCCGCGGCACCGGCAGCCTCTCCTTGAACATGGGGGCCGCATGGCTCAGGACCCCCAAGCCCCCCCGCGCGCTCGAGTCCCGCCACCTTGGCCAGGCGACGCTCGTGGCGTCCACCCTCGAACGCCGTGTCCAGCCAGGCGCCGACGATCGCGATCGCGTCCTCGGGGGACGTGGACCGCCCGGCGAGCGCGAGCACGTTGAGATCGTTGTGCTGCCGCGACAGGCGCGCCGTCTCGACGTCGCCACACACGGCCGCCCGGATCCCGTTGACCTTGTTGGCGGCGATCGTCATGCCGATCCCGGTGCTGCAGACGAGCACGCCGCGCTCCGCCTCCCCGCTCGTCACGATGTGCGCGACGGCCTCGGCGAAGTCCGGATAGTCGACCGACGCCGTGGACTGCGTCCCGGCGTCGAGCACGGTGTAGCCCCGCGCGACCAGCCACTGCTTCACGTGCTGCTTCAGAGAGAACCCGGCGTGATCCGCACCCAGCGCGATGACACTCATACGGTCGCCACCATACTGGTAGGGGTCGAAAGTGTCAAGATTCCCTACATGTTGTTTCTCATTCGCGACCGCGGAGGGGAACGCGAAGCTCGCGACGCTCGTGCCGGACGTGCCGAGGGCCACCAGCCGGGGGATGTCGAGCGCCGCTTCGACCGCCCGCGTGGCCTCCTCGGACATGCGCGTGGCGGGATGCCGCGGCGTGAAGAGCGTGCAGCAGTCGGCGTCGGGCTCGATCGAGATCTCGAAGGTGCCGAGCCGCTGCGCCTCGCCGGTGATCTCCAGCTTGTCGGTGCCGATCAGCGGACGGAACACCGGCATGGTCGCCGCCTCGTCGATCCGGGCGATGTTGGGCAGGGTCTGGGAGGCCACCTGACCCAGGCTCTCCCCGGTCACCAGCGCGAGGGCGCCCACCTGTCGCGCGAGGGCCTCCGCGATGCGGATCATCATGCGGCGGTACACCACGACGCGCGCCGGCCCGGGGACCGACAGGACGATCTCGCGCTGGATCTCGCCGAACGGGACCACGAACAGCCGGGAGGCGTACTGCCACTCGGTGAGCCGCTCGACCAGGGCCCGCGCCTTCCCCTGGGAGATGTCCGGGAGATACGGGACGCTGTGGAAGTGCACGAACACGACGCGGCAGCCGCGCTTGATCATGCGCCACGCCGCCACGGGCGAGTCGATGCCGCCCGAGAGCAGCGCCATGACGGTCCCGCTCGCGCCCACGGGGAGACCGCCCGGTCCCGGCACGCGGTTGACGTAGACGAACGTCTCCGCGGGCAGCACCTCCACGTGGATCTCGAGCTCCGCGTGATGCAGGTCGACGCGCGCGCCGGTCCGCTCGACCACGAAGGTGCCGAGCTCGCGGTTGAGCTCGACCGACGTGAGCGGGTACGTCTTGAACGCGCGCCGGGCGCTGATGCGGAACGACGCGAAGCGGCGCCCCTCCAGGAGCTGGCCGATCACGTCCTTCATCGCCTCCACCGTGGACGGCACGCGGGAGGCGAGGGCGACGCTCGCCACGCCGCACACGCGCGCGAGCCGGTCGCGCACCGTCTCGGGCGCCGGGTTCCGGTCGAGATCGAGCAGGATGCGTCCGGAGAGCTGGCGCAGCCGCACCGGGCCGACGTCCGACACGGCGCGCTCCAGGTTGCGCGCGAGGTGGCGCAGGAAGAGGGGCCGGTTGCCGCGCTTCAGGCTGACCTCGTGATAGTGGACGATCGCGGCCGGCCGCAGGCGCACGTCAGCCCCGCCCCAGCGCGGCGGCGACGGCGCGGGCCCGCGCCAGCTCGTCCGGCGTGTTCACGTTCATGAAGACGACCTCGGGATCGGCGAGCGGGCGAACGTCGTGTTCGGGAATCTCGAGCACGCGCACCGCCTCGAAGAAGCCGACGATCTTCAGCCGCCGCGCGTGCAGCCGTTCCTCGATGTGCGGCAGGCACGCCTTCGCGTAGACCGCGTGCATCGTCTCCAGCTGCTCGCCCACGCGCGGGATCACCACGTCCGCCTCGCCCGCGCGCGCGACGACGAGCCGCGCGACGTCGGTGCGGAGAAACGGCATGTCGCAGGCCACCGTGAACGCCGCGTCGCCGGCCGCGGCCTTCAACCCCGAGTAGATCCCGCCGAGCGAGCCGTGGTCCGGGAACACGTCCCCGACCATCGGCAACCCCAGGAAGGCGTAGACCTCGGGCGAGTTCGTCACGATCAGCACATCATCGACCACGGGCGTGATCGCCGCCACCACCCGCTCGACGATCCGGCGCCCGCCGAGCTCGATGAGCGCCTTCGGCTCGCCGCCCATCCGCGTGGACCGCCCGCCGGCCTGAACGACGCCCGTGATCTTCACGTGAGCCGCACCGCGCCCTCGCGCAGCACGCGGGGCGGATCCACGGTCACGTCGAGCACGGTGGACGGCAGCCCACCGGGCGTCGGGCCGGCATCGAGCACGAGGTCGATCTTGCCGTCGAACACCCGCAGCACCTCGTCGGCCGTGCTGGGGGGCGCGTCGCCGGTGAGGTTCGCGCTCGGCGCGGTGATCGGGGCGCCCACGCGCCGCGACCAGCGCACGCGCGACCGGATGACCGGGCTGACGCACGCCGATGGTGCCGGTGCCGGCGGTGAGCTCGGTGGGCACCACCGCGCGCGCGGCGAGGACGAGCGTGAGCGCGCCCGGCCAGTGGCGCGCGATCAGCTCGCGCGCGGTGGGCGTCAGCCACGCGATGCGCTCGATCCGCGCGGGATCGTCGACGAGGACGAGCATCGGCCGCGACTCGGGGCGGCCCTTCAGCGCGAAGAGACGCCGGACCGCCGCGGCGTCGAGCGCCGCCACGCCGAGGCCGTAGAACGTCTCCGTGGGAAACGCCACCACGCCGCCCGCTTCCACCACGGCCGCCGCCTCCGCGAGCGCCCCGGCCGGCGGTGACACCGCGTCCACGGCGAGCACGCGGGTGTGCACGCGCGGCCGGCGCTCAGGGCTTGGCAGCACGCGCCGCCGCGAGCTTCTCGTCGACGCGGCGCTGGCGCTCGTCCACCTGGCCCGCGAGCTTCGCGCGGTAGTCGGCGAGCCGCTTGGCGAGCGCGGCGTCCGCGCCGGCCAGGATCTGCGCCGCGAGAATCGCGGCGTTCGTGGCGCCCCACTTCCCCACCGCGACGGTCGCCACCGGCACGCCGGGCGGCATCTGCGCGATCGAGAACAGCGCGTCCATGCCGCCGAGGGGCGTCGAGGCGATCGGCACGCCGATGACCGGCAGCGGAGACGACGCGGCGAGCACCCCGGGCAGCGCGGCCGCGCCGCCGGCGGCGCCGATCAGCACGCCGATGCCCTTCCCCGCGGCCGACGTCGCGTACTGCTCGGTGCGCTTCGGCGTGCGATGCGCCGACGCGACGACGACCTCGCACCCGATCTCCAGCGCGTCGAGCACCTTCACGGCCTCGAGCATCACCTCGAGGTCGGAGTCGCTCCCGAGCACGATCCCCACGCGAACCGGACGATCGACCACCGTTCCTCTCCTCTGAACCTTGACGGCCCATGGCCGTCAATTGTTTATCCCGCCGCGCTCATCGTGATGCCGCGACGCGTGCCGATGTCACGGCGGAAGTGCATGCCGTCGAAGCGGATGTGATCGATCGCGCCGTACGCCCGCGCGATCGCCTCCGTCACCGTGGGGGCCGTCGCGGTCACCGACAGCACGCGCCCGCCCGCGGTGACGAGCCGGCCGTCCGCCGTCGCGGTGCCCGCGTGGAACACGCGCACGCCCTGGGCTTCCGCCGCCTCCACGCCGCTGATCGGCAGCCCGGTCGGATACCGGCCGGGATAGCCGCCGGACACGAGGTTCACGCACACCGCCGCCTCGTCCGACCAGGCCAGCGCGCGCGGCAGCGGCTCGCGCCGCGCGGTCGCGAGCATCGCGGGTACCAGGTCGTCCGCGAGCCTCGCCATCAAGACCTGGCACTCGGGATCGCCGAAGCGGCAGTTGAACTCCACCACCTTCGGCCCCTCCGCCGTGAGCATCAGCTGCACGAAGAGCGCGCCGTGATAGGGCGCGCCCTCCGCGGCGAGCGCGGCGGCGACCGGGTGCACGACCGTGTCCATGACGCGCGCCTGCATCACCGCGTCGAAGCCGGCCACCGGCGAGAACGCGCCCATGCCGCCGGTCATCGGCCCGCGATCGCCGTCGAAGATCGTCTTGTGATCCTCGGCCGCGATGAGCGGCAGGATCTCGGTCCCGCTGATGATCACGAAGAACGAGACCTCGTCGCCGCGCAGGAACTCCTCGATCACGACGGTGCGGCCCGAGGCGCCGAACGCCCCCTGCTCCAGGCACTGCGCGATCGCCTGGTCCGCCTCGTCGAACGTCGGACACACGATCGCGCCCTTGCCGGCCGCGAGCCCGTCGGTCTTCACCACGCACGGCGCGGCGAGCTCGCGGCAATAGCGGCGGGCCGCCGACGCGTCGTGAAACGTCTCGAAGCGCGCGGTGGGGATCCGAGAGCGCGCCATCAGGGCTTTCGAGAACGCCTTCGAGCCCTCGATGCGCGCCGCCGCCTGGCTCGGGCCGAACACGGCGTGGCCCGCCGCTGCGAGCCGATCGGCGAGGCCGGCGACCAGCGGCACCTCGGGCCCCACCACGGTGAGGTCGAACCGCTCGCGATCGGCGAAGCGGACGAGGTCGTCGAGCGCGTCGGCGGCGATGGGCACGCAGGTCGCGTGCTGCGCGATGCCGGGACTGCCGGGCGCCGCGTAGAGCGCGGTCACCCGCGGGCTGCGGCTGATCGTCCACGCGAGCGCGTGCTCGCGCCCGCCCCCGCCGACGAGCAGGACTTTCATCTCCCGCTTACCCGCGGCCGCCGTAGGTGGCCAGAGCGACACGCGTGGCTCCGTTCACGGCTCGGAGCCCGGCTCGACGAAGTCGAGGTGCGCCCGCGCGATCCGCGCCCAGGGACTGCCGGCGTCCAGCTCCACGTAGCGCTGCCAGTGGCGGAGCGCATCCTGCGGGCGGCCCGCGCGCGAGAGCGCGGCCGCGAGGTTGAAGTGCGCGTCCGCGTAGTCGGGCGCGATCTCGAGCGCGAGCCGGTACTGACGCACCGCCAGCTCCACGTCGCCGCGGTCCTCGTGCAGCGAGCCCAGGTTGTACGCGGCCTGGCAGCAGCGCTCGTCCTGCTTCAACGCGGTCCCGTAGGCGCCCTGCGCCTCGTCGTACTGCCCCATGCGGTGGAGGAGCAGCCCGAGGTTGTTCCACGCCGCCGCGTACGTCGGATCGATCGCGACCACGCGCCGGTACGCGTCGATCGCCTCGTCCCAGAGGGCGGGATCGCCCTCCTTCTCGCTCGCGCGCTCGAACCACGTCTCCGCCTGCTCGACCGGCGGCGACATCGGGCGCACGAGCCCGGTGACCAGCGTGGCGGCGGCCGCCGCTTCGAGGTCCTTGGGCTCGAGGTCCAGCACGGTCTGGCCGGTGCGCGGATCGAAGCGCACGCGGTCGGACTGGGCGATGAGACGGCCTCCATCGACCGCGAGCCGGACCTCGGTGAGCGGCTGCTCGATCTCGGGATCCTGCCGGCGCAGCGCCGTCAGCGCCTGCTTGATCTGGCGCACGGACGCGCCGGCGTCGAGGAGGGCGCCCGCGGCGCGCAGGGCGAGGAGGTCGCGGAACGTGTAGCCGGCGCCTTCGGCGCGCAGCAGCTCGAGCCGGCGGAGCTGGGCCGCGCGCTTCGGAGAGAGGGTGAGGATGCGGACGATCTCCGCCAGCCCGTAGATCCGCTCGCCGCTCCCGCCCATCGTGTTCCTGCTAATGCCTGAAGTGCCGGAGGCCCGTCAACACCATCGCGATCCCGTGCTCGTCGGCGGCCGCGATGACCTCCTCGTCGCGCAGGGAGCCGCCCGGATGCATGACCGCGGTGACCCCCGCCTCGGCCACCACGTCGAGCCCGTCCCGGAACGGAAAGAACGCGTCCGACGCGCAGACCGTCCCGCGCGTCTCGAGATGCTGGGCGCGCGCGCGCATGACGGCGAGGCGCGCCGAGTCCACGCGGTTCATCTGTCCGGCGCCCACCCCGATGACCTGGTCGGCGGTGGTCAGGACGATCGCGTTGGACTTCGCGTGCTTCCCCACCCGCCAGGCGAACCGGAGCGCGCGCAGCTCGTCCGCCGTCGGCGCGCGCTTCGAGACGGTCTTGAGGGCGCCTTCGTCCACGTCCGCGACGTCCACCGACTCCGCGAGCAGGCCGCCGAGCACGCTGCGGTACTCGGTGAGCCGGGCGGGCAGCGCCCGCCGGTCGCACGGGACCTCGAAGACCCGGCACCGCTTCTTGGTCCGGCGCAGCTCGTCGAGCGCGTCGGGAGCGAACGCCGGCGCGAACAGGATCTCCACGAAGATGCCGGCCAGCGCCTCGACCACCGCCATGTCCAGCGTCCGGTTCACGCCGACGATCCCGCCGTAGATCGACACCGGGTCCGAGGCCTTCGCCTTGACCATGGCCTCGCCCACCGTGCGCCCGAGCGCGGCGCCGCAGGGGTTCGTGTGCTTGATGACGACCGCGGCCGGATCGTCGAACTCCAGCAGCAGCGCGAGCGCGGCCGAGAAATCCAGGAGGTTGTTGTACCCGAGCTCCGGCCCGTGCAGCGGCTTCATCGCGGCGAGCCCGATCGCCGGCCCGCCACTCAGCCGGTAGAACGCCGCCGTCTGATGCGGGTTCTCTCCGTACTTGAGCGCCAGCGCCTTCTCGGCCTTCGAGCGCGCAGAGCCGCCGGAGTAGCTCCTCGCTGAGATTCGGGGGAGAGATAGCGTCGGTGATCGCCGCGTCGTAGCGCGCAGTCCGGCGGAACGCCTCTCCGGCCAGGCGCGCGCAGGTCTCACGGCTCAACACGCCGCCGGTGGACTCGAGCTCGCCCAGCACCTCCGCGTACTGGGACGGGTCGGTGACGACGGCGACCGCGTCGTGGTTCTTGGCGGCCGCGCGGATCATCGTCGGGCCGCCGACGTCGATCTGCTCGATGGCCTCCGCCCGCGTCACGCCGGGCTTCGCGATCGTCGCCTCGAACGGGTAGAGCGCCACCACGACGAGATCGATGGGCGGGATGCCGTGGCGGTCGAGCGCCTCGAGATGCGCCGGGACGTCGCGGCGCGCGAGGATGCCGCCGTGGATCTTCGGGTGCAGGGTCTTCACGCGCCCGTCCATCATCTCGGGGAAGCCGGTGACGTCCGCGACCTCGCGCACCGGCACGCCCTCCGCGCGCAACAGCGCGGCCGTGCCTCCGGTGGAGAGGATCTCCACCCCGAGCGCGGCGAGCCGGCGACCGAGATCGGCCACCCCGGTCTTGTCGTGGACGCTCACGAGGGCGCGCCGGACCTTCATCGCACGCTCACGCGGCCCTCGGCGAATCGGCGAACGACCTCGGGGTACAGGCGGTGCTCCGCCGCGAGGATGCGTTCCGACAAGGACTCCTCCGTGTCGCCGTCGAGGACGGGCACGCTGGCCTGCGCGATGATCGGGCCGGTGTCCACGCCTTCGTCGACGAAGTGAACGGTGACGCCCGCGATCTTCACGCCATGGTCCAGGGCCTGGCGCTGGGCGTGCAGCCCCGGAAACGCGGGCAGCAGCGACGGATGGATGTTGATGAGCCGGCCGCGCAGGCGTTGCACGAGGCCGGCGCCCAGGATGCGCATGAAGCCGGCGAGGCACACGAGCTCGACGCGAAACCGCTCGAGGCACGCGAGCAGCGCCGCGTCGTACGCCTCGCGATCGCCGTACGCCTTGGGATCGAGGAACTCCGCGGGCACGCCCGCGGCGGCCGCGCGCTCCAGCGCGACCGCACGCTCGCGGTCCGCGATGACGACCACGACGCGCGCGGGGAAGTCGGCGCCGCGCGTGGCGTCCAGGATCGCCTGGAGGTTCGATCCCCGGCCGGAGGCGAGGACGCCGACGCGCAGCGGCTCGGCGCGCGTCACGCCACGTCCCGCTCGGCCGGGACGGCCGCGCGGCGGCACACGGGACAGCGGCCGGCACGACGCATGATCGCCGAGTCGCGCGGGAAGACGCGGGTGAGCGACCAGTCGATCGCGACCTGGATCTGCCTGCGCACGCCGACCAGCTTCAGCAGGTGGAGCGCGTTCCAGAAGAGCCACGCGAGATATCCGGAGAAGCGGATCCCCATGACCTCGACCACCGCGTCCTTCTCGCCGAGCGACACGAGCATCCCCTGCGGCGCGAACTCGATGCCACGGCGCTCGCGGCCCTCGAGATCCGCGACGAGGTTCTCCGCCACGAGCCGCCCGTGCGCCAGCGCGGCCGGGATGATCGGGATCGAGGCCGACGGGAGCCCGTCCACGGTGACCGCGTCTCCGGCGCCGTACACGTCCGGATGGCCCGGCACCTGGAGGAACCGATCGACGACGACGCGTCCGAGCCGATCCTGCGTCAGCGGCAGCGACGCCAGCACCGGGTGGCCCTTCACCCCGGCCGCCCAGACCGTGAGCCCCACCGGAATGACCCCGCCGTCGGCGGTTTCCACCGCGCCTTCGCGGACGCGGGTGACGCGCGCGCGCGTGAGGACCTCGATGCCCTCACGCCAGAGCGAGCGGCGTGCGCGCTCGGCGAGCGTCGGATGAACGCCGCGCAGGATCTCCTCGCCGGCCTCGAGGATCATCAGGCGATAGTCGTGCCGGCCGATCCCGCGATAGCGCGAGACGACGTACGAGGCGAACAGATCCTCGAGCTCGCGCCACCAGCTCCACGCCGGTGTAGCCGCCGCCGACCACGCAGATCGTCAGCATCCGGCGGCGCGCGGCGGGGTCGGTTTCGTGGTCGGCGTGCTCCGCGAGGTCCAGGATGTGGTCGCGCAGCACCAGCGCGTCGCCGAGCGTCTTGTAGTGCAGCGCATGCTCCGCCACGCCCGGCACCCCGAAGCTCGGCGTGACGCCGCCGAGCGCGATCACGAGCTTGTCGTACGCGACGTCGCCCTCGGCGCACCGCACGAGCCGCGCGCCGACGTCGATGCTCGTCACGCGGTCACGCCGGAACCGGAAGCGGCGGCGCCCGCGGATGTCGCGGATCGGCTGGATGATGTGCCGCGGCTCGACCATCGACGACGCCACCTGCGGGAGGAGCGGCGTGAAGAGGAGGTAGTTCTCGTCGCTGATCAGCATCAGTTCCACATCGGGCCGGCGGCCGAGCCTCCGCTCGAGCCCGCGGATCACCTCGATCCCGGCGAAGCCGCCGCCCAGCACGACGACGCGCGTCACGCCGCGCGCTCCACGCCGCGGCTTATCCCTCGAAGAGCGGCAGCTGCGGCGTCGGCTCCGGCTCGATGCCGACGCGGTAGTTGCCGGTGAAGCACGCGTGGCAGAAGCTGGCGGGGTCGGAGCCCGTCGCCTTCAGCATCCCGTCCAGCGACAGATAGCCCAGCGAGTCGGCGCCGAGGTAGCGCCGGATCTCCTCCACCTGGTGGCTCGCGCCGATCAGCTCCTTGCGCGTCGGCGTGTCGATGCCGTAGTAGCAGGGCCACTGGATCGGCGGCGACGAGATGCGCACGTGCACCTCGCGCGCGCCGGAGCTCCGGATCATCCGCACGATCTTGCGGCTCGTGGTCCCGCGCACGATCGAGTCGTCCACCACCACCACGCGCTTGCCCGCGAGCATCTCGGGCATCGGGATTGAGCTTCACCTTGACGCCGAAGTGGCGGATGCCTTGCTGGGGCTCGATGAACGTGCGGCCGACGTAATGATTGCGGATCAGCCCCATCTCGTACGGGATCGCCGCTTCCTCCGAGTAGCCGAGCGCCGCGCTCGAGCCCGAGTCCGGCACCGGGATCACGATGTCCGCGCTCACGGGGTACTCGCGCGCGAGCTGGTGGCCGAACGCCTTGCGCACCGTGTGCACGTTGCGGCCCCACAGCACGGAGTCCGGCCGCGCGAAGTACACGTACTCGAACACGCAGTGCAGCTTCTCGGCGGTCGGCGCGAAGCGCTGCGAGCGCAGCCCCGCGTCCGAGATGATGACGATCTCGCCGGGCTCCACGTCGCGCTCCGCCTTCGCCTCCATGAGGTCGAGGGCGCACGTCTCCGAGGCCACCACCCACGCGCTGTCGAGCCGGCCCAGCGTGAGGGGACGGAAGCCGTGCGGGTCCCGGATCGCGTAGATCGCGTCGCGCGTCATGATGAGCAGCGAGTAGGCGCCCTTCACCTGCGCGAGCGCGTGCGGGATCTGCTCCTCGAGCGGCCCGGCCGGCGCGCGCGCGAGCAGGTGCAGGATGACCTCGGTGTCGGAGTTGGACTGGAAGATCGCCCCTTCCTTCTCCATGTTCCGGCGCAGGTCGTCGGCGTTGGTCAGGTTGCCGTTGTGCGCGATCGCGATCGGGCCGCGCGCCGTCTTCGCCGTGATGGGCTGCGCGTTGCGCAGGTTCGAGCTGCCCGCGGTGGAGTAGCGCACGTGGCCGATCGCGCGGTGGCCCGGCAGGCGGCGCAGGCGCTCACGGCTGAAGACGTCGGCCACCCAGCCCATCGCCTTCTCGATGTGGAAGTTGTCGCCGTCGGTGGCCGCGATGCCCGCCGACTCCTGGCCGCGATGCTGGAGCGCGTACAGCCCGAGGTAGGTGACGTTGGCCGCCTCGGGATGGTTCCAGATCCCGAAGAGCCCGCACTCGTCGTGGAACCGGTCGTCGTCAGGCCACGTGGCGCTCAAATCCGCTCCTCCAGGCCTCGTCGATCTCCGCGAGTCCCACGCTCACGACGGACGCGCCATCCGTGCGGATCACGAGCCGGTCGCCCCCTGTCGTGCCGATCCACCGCCACGCGATCGCCGACTCCGCCATGAGCGCCTCGAACTCCCGCGCGTTCGATGGCTCCACGCTGACGATCACGCGCGAGGGCCCCTCGCCGAACAGCACGAGGTCGTTCCGCCCTCTCGCGTCCAGCGTCACGTCGGCGCCGGTCCCCACGGGACCGGTCACGCAGCTCTCGCCCAGCGCCACCGCAAGGCCCCCCTCCGAGCAATCGTGCGCGGAGGTCACCAGCCCCGCCGCCACTGCCGCCCTCACCGCCGCTTGCACCCGCCGCTCGACTTCGAGATCCAGCGGCGCGAGCGCCCCGGCCAGCATGCCCGTGTCGTGTCCACAGATACTCGCTCGCGCCCAGGCTGACGTCGTCCGGGCCCAGGAGCGCGATCCGATGCCCGGCGCCCTTGAACCATTGCGTCGCGAAGCGGGTCGCGTCGTCCAGGACTCCGACCACGCCGACCACGGGCGTGGGGAGAACCGCCTGCCCGCTCGTCTCATTGTAGAAGGAAACGTTGCCGCCGACCACGGGTACCTCGAGCGCGCGGCACGCCTCCGCGATCCCCTCCACGGCCTCCGCGAATTGCCAGAGGATCTCGGGCCGCTCGGGCGAGCCGAAGTTGAGACAGTCGGTGAGCCCGACGGGCAGCGCGCCCGCGCACGACACGTTGCGCGCCGCCTCGCAGACTTGCAAGGCGGCGCCGCGCCGCGGATCGACGAAGACCTGGCGTCCATTGCCATCCGTCGAGACGGCGAGCGCGCGCCGCGTCCCTTTGACGCGCAGCACCGCGGCGTCCGAGCCGGGCAGGACCAGCGTGTTGATCCCGACCTGCTGGTCGTACTGGCGGAAGGCCCATTCCTTCGAGGCGATGGTGGGCGAGGCCATGAGCGCCACCAGCGCGGCGCCCGCGTCGGCGGGCGGCGGCAACGTGAGCGGATCGAAGGCGCGGCGCTCGGCCAGCCATGCGGGCTCGGCCGTCGGCTTCTCGTAGCGCGGCCCATCCGCGAGCGCGTGGACCGGCACGTGCGCGACTTCGGATCCCCGGTGGCGCACGATCAGATCGCCGTCGCGGATGACGGTGCCGACCTTCACCGCGTCGAGCTCCCACTTCGCGAAGACCCGGCGCACGTCGTCCTCGCGGCCGGGCGCCGCGACGAGCAACATCCGCTCCTGCGACTCGGAGAGGAGGAGCTCGTAGGCCGTCATCCCCTCTTCGCGCTGGGGCACCGCCGACAGCTCGACCTCCATGCCGGTGCCGCTCCGCGCGGGCATCTCGGACGTGCAGCACGCGAGACCGGCCGCGCCCATGTCCTGGATCCCGGTGACCGCGCCGGTGGCCATCGCCTCCAGACACGCTTCGAGCAGCAGCTTCTCGGTGAACGGATCGCCCACCTGCACGGTCGGGCGCCGCTCGTGCGCCGTGTCGTCGAACGTGGCCGAGGCCATCGTCGCGCCGTGAATGCCGTCGCGGCCGGTCTTGTTGCCGACGTAGAACACCGCATCGCCGATCCCGTCGGCGCGCGCGCGGAAGATCCGGTCCGCGCGCACCAGCCCCACGCACATCACGTTCACCAGCGGGTTGCCCGCGTACTCCGGCGCGAACGCGATCTCCCCGCCGACCGTCGGGCAGCCGAAGCAGTTGCCGTACCACGAGATGCCGGCGACGACGCCGTTGACGAGATGCTTCGTCTTCGGGTCCGTGGGCATGCCGAACCTGAGCGAGTCGAGGATCGCGATCGGCCTGGCACCCATCGTGAAGATGTCGCGGAGGATCCCGCCCACGCCGGTCGCCGCGCCCTGGAACGGCTCGATGAACGAGGGATGGTTGTGGCTCTCCATCTTGAAGACCACCGCCCAGCCGTCGCCGATGTCGATCGCGCCCGCGTTCTCCCCGGGCCCTTGCAGCACGCGCTCGCCTTCGGTGGGGAGCCGCTTCAGGAAGACGCGGGAGTGCTTGTACGCGCAGTGCTCCGACCAGAGTGCGGAGAAGAGACCGAGCTCGGTGTAGGTCGGCTCGCGCCCGAGCTGCTTCAGGATGCGATCGTACTCGTCGGCCGTGAGGCCGAGGCCGCGCGCGAGGTCGAGAGTGACCTTCGGCTCGGCGACGGCCAAGCTCAGCGCTTGGAAAACGTCCCGTCCTCGACGAGGCTGCCGAGGAGGGACTGGAACAGCAGGAGCCCGTCGGTGCCGCCGACCACCGCTTCCGCCGCGCGCTCGGGATGCGGCATCATGCCCAGCACCGTTCCTTCGTCGTTCACCACGCCCGCGATGTTCTCGAGGGAGCCGTTGGGGTTCGCCGCGCGGGTGACCTGCCCCTCGGCCGTCGCGTAGCGGAACACGATCTGGTGCCGTTCGCGAAGCCGGGCCAGGGTCGGCGCGTCCGCGTGGTACTTGCCCTCGCCGTGCGAGATCGGCATCGTCAGCACCTGGCCGGGACGCAGGCCGCGCGTGAACGGCGTGTCGGTGTTGTCCACCACGAGATGCGTCGATTGACACCGGTACTGGAGACATTCGTTGCGCATGAGCGCGCCGGGCAGGAGTCCCGCCTCGCAGAGGATCTGGAACCCGTTGCACGAGCCGAGCACGAGGCCGCCCTTGGCGGCGAAGTCGCGGATGGCGTCGACGACCGGGGAGCGGCCGGCCACCGCGCCCGCGCGGAGATAGTCGCCGTACGAGAAGCCGCCGGGGAGGATCACGCAGTCGACGTCACCGAGGTCACGCTCGCGGTGCCAGACGTACTTCACCGGCTGATGCAGCACCTCGGAGACCACGTAGTGAAAATCGCAGTCACTCCACGTCCCGGGGAAGACGACGACACCGAATTTCATAGGGCGATCTTACCGGACCGCGCTGGAAGCGGCAAGGCTGGCTCCCTCTATCGTCTCGATTGTGTAGTCCTCGAGCACCGGGTTGGCGAGCAGCTTCTTGCACATCTCGTCGACACGCGCGCGCGCGGCGCGTCTCGCTCGGCGCGTCGACCTCGACGTCGACCACCTTGCCCACGCGGAGATCGCGGAGGTCACCGAAGCCGAGCCCGACGAGCGCGCGCTGCACGGCGGCGCCCTGCACGTCCATGATCCCGGGCCGCAGGCGCACGAGCACCCGCACCCTCACGCGGCCTTCTACGGCCTCCCCGATCCACGACGCGCCGGTAGACCTCCTGGTAGGCGTCCTCGACGCCGCCGAGGTCCTGGCGGAAGCGGTCCTTGTCGAGCTTCTGCCGGGTCTTGGCGTCCCAGAGCCGGCAGGTGTCCGGCGAGATCTCGTCGCCGAGGTAGAGCTTGCCGCCGTGGCGCCCGAACTCGAGCTTGAAGTCGACCAGCAGCAACCCCTTCTTCAGGAGGAACGGCCGCAGCACGTCGTTGACCTTGAGCGCCGTGCGCTTGACCCAGGCGAGCTCCTTCGGCGACGCGAGCTTCATCATGCGCACGTGCTCGTCGTTGATCATCGGATCGCCGAGCGGATCGGACTTGTAGTAGAGCTCCACGATCGCCGGCTTCACCGGCGTCCCCTCGTCGAGCCCCGTGCGCTTGGCGAGGCTGCCCGCCACGATGTTGCGCACGATCGTCTCGATCTTGATGATGTCGAGCTTCTTGGCACAGCATCTCGCGCTCGGAGAGCTGCTCGACGAAGTGCGTGGGCACGCCCGCGCTTCTCGAGGAGCTGTGAAGAGCGTGGCCGACATCTGGTTGTTGACCTCGCCCTTGCCCACGATGGTCCCGCGCTTGAGCGCGTTGAACGCCGTGGCGTCGTCCTTGAAGTACTGGATGACGTGGCCCGGCTTCGTGGTGGCGTAGACGATCTTGGCCTTGCCCTCGTAGAGCTTCACGCCTTGCTCGATCTTCATCGGCGCTCCCCCGTTAGCTCGAGCCCGACGCGCTTGAAGATGGTGTCCACGTGGCGCAGGTACCAGGCGGGATCGAAGCAGGACTTCAGCGCGTCCGGACCCAGGTGATCCGTGACGTCCGTGTCGCCGCTCAGCAGCTCGAAGAACGACCGGCGCTCGCGCCAGGCCCGCATCGCGTTGCGCTGCACGATCTCGTAGGCCTTCTGCCGCGGCAGGCCGCTGTCGGTGAGCTTCAGGAGCACGCGCTGGGAGTAGACCAGCCCGTAGCTCCGCTCGAGGTTCTCCGCCATGCGCGCGACGTCGACCTCGAGGCCCTCGACGATGAACGTCGTCAGGTGCAGGAGGTAGTCGAGCGAGGATCGTCGAGTCCGGCAGGATCACGCGCTCCACCGACGAGTGGCTGATGTCGCGCTCGTGCCACAGCGCGACGTTGTCGAGCGCGGCCTGCGCGTTGGTGCGCACCAGGCGCGCGAGCCCGCAGATGCGCTCGGCCAGCTCGGGGTTGCGCTTGTGCGGCATCGCGCTCGAGCCCTTCTGGCCCTCGCTGAACGGCTCCTGCGCCTCCAGGACCTCGGTGCGCTGGAGTCCCCGCACCTCGAGCGCGATCTTCTCCATCGACGCGGCGGCGATGGCCAGCATCGCGCAGAACTCCGCGTGCCGGTCGCGCTGCACGATCTGCGTGGAGGCGGGCGCGGGCGTCAGGCCCAGCTCGCGGCACACCTCGTCCTCGATGGACGGGTCCACGTTCGCGAAGTTCCCGACGGCCCCCGAGAGCTTGCCGACCGCGATGATCTCGCGCGCGCGCCGCAGGCGGTCGAGGTTGCGCCGCGCCTCGTCGTACCAGACGGCCACCTTGAGGCCGAAGGTGGTCGGCTCCGCGTGGACCCCGTGCGTGCGTCCGGCGATCAGCGTGTCCTTGTGCTTCATCGCCAGCGCGCCGAGCGCCGCGCGCAGCCGTTCCTGGCCGGCGATCAGCAGGTCCGCGGCGTCGCGGCACTGCAGCGCGAGCGCGGTGTCCCACACGTCGTTCGTGGTGAGCCCGATGTGGACGAAGCGCGACTCGGCGCCGAGCTGCTCCTCGATCGACGTGAGCAGCGAGATCATCTCGTGCTTCACGCGCTCCTGGATGGCGAGGATCCGCGCGACGTCGACGCGCAGCGCCCGGATGCGCGGCATGACCTCGGCGGGGATCTGTCCGCGCCGCTGATAGGCTTCGCACACGGCGACCTCGACCCGGAGCCAGGCGGTGTACTTCGCCTCCTCGCTCCAGATCCGCCCGATCTCCGGCCGCGTGTACCGCTCGATCATTGGTAGGGCCCAACCTTACGGCAAAACCACAACGAGTGGAAGGGGCATCCACTACTGGCCCTGCCCCTAGGGTACTCCCCGGCTCAAGCGGGGTCGGTCGCCGCGCGGGGGACCCGCACGCGGGCCGGCGCCCGGGGCGGGGTCGCGAAGACGAAGAAGACGGAGCCGAGCGCGGCGAGCCCCGCGAGGATGTGGAAGCCGAGGACGTAGCTCCCCGTGCGGTCGGCGAGGATGCCCGCGACCAGCGGGCCGCCCATCATGCCGAACATCACGATCATCGACGAGATCCCGCTGATGGTGCCGAACGACGCGGCGCCGAAATAGTCCGCGCGGATCGCCGACATCAGCGGCCCCCGGATGCCCCACGACGCGCCGTGGAGCACCGCGAAGAGCACGAGCATCCAGAACGCGGTGGCGTGCGCGAGGAGGAGAAGGCCCCCCGCGTGGCCGATCATGCAGCCGACGCAGATCAGCCGCTTGCTGAACCGGTCCCCGGCCCAGCCGCCGCTGAGCTGCGCGACCAGCTGGACGACGGTGAGCAGCGCGAGCACCGACGCGCCCTGGCGCAGCGAGTAGCCGAGCCGCTCGGTCGCGTGGACGATCATGTGGACCATCACCGCGGACACGACGAGGAGCGCCGCGCCGTGGCCGAGCGAGATGCACCAGAACGCGCGGGTCCGGACCGCCTCGCGCGGCGTGAAGTTCACGACCGGCGCCGCGGCGTGCCGGGTGCCCGCCGCCGGCAAGGCGGATCCGGGCCCGCCGTCGGGGACGTACCCGTACGGCTCGGGCCGGTGACGGACGACCTGTGCGAGCGGGATGCCGATCAGCAGGACGAGCAGGCCCGAGATGAACGCCGTCAACCGCCAGCCCCAGTGGGTCAACGAGAGCGCGACGAACTGCACGAGGATCCCGCCGACCGCCATGCCGGACGAGCTGATGCTGAGCGCGAGCGCGCGCCGGCGCCGGAACCACGAGACCAGCGCGACGCCGATGGGCAGGTAGCCCCCGAGGCTCGAGCCGACGGCCATCATGAAGAACGTGAGGAAGAACGTCACCGGGGAGTTGATGGAGCTGAAGAGGAGGAACCCGAGCGCGAGGATGCTCATGCCGGTCCGGATGAGCACGCGCGGCCCGAAGCGGTCCGTCATCCAGCCCTGGAGCGGCCCGAAGATCCCGCTCTCCGCGCGGGCCATCGCGAACGCCGCGGAGAGCAGCGTCTTGCTCCAGCCGAACTCCTCGCGCAGCTTGACGACGTAGGCGCCGTACGAGTGGAACATCAGCGCGCCGACGAGGCATTCGATGCCGAAGCCGGCGGCGACGATCCACCAGCCGTAGAAGATTCGAGGGAGGCGAAGCGTCGGCAGAAGCGGCGGGCTACTTCAGCGGGACGACGTCGCCGCGCAGGTGCGTCAGCACGATGACCGCGACGTAGCGCGTGTCGTCCAGCGCGAACGACAACCGGCGCTGCGCCGGATGGCTGGTGAGCACGATCGGGGCGTCCTGGACCTTGCGGAGATGGGGGGCCCGAGACGGGCCCCCCATGTCCCCCCACGCTCCGCGGCCCGGCAAAGCCGTGCCGCTCCGCGATTGCCGTTGCGCCGCCGAGGTCCTAGGACCGGACGAAGTCCTTCGGCAGATTGCGGCGGTCGAGCGGACCGAGCGTGGTGAGCGCGAGCCGGTCCTCGTCGAGGAGCTCGCCGACGAGGGCCTGCACCTGCTCGTGCTCCACGCGCTCGATGTTGGCGATCATCTCGTCCATCGTCAGGAACGAGCCGAGGTGCATCTCGTGCTTGGCGAGACGGTTCATGCGGCTCGAGCTCGTCTCCAGCGACAGCATGAGGCTGCCCTTGAGGTGGTCCTTGGCGCGCGTGAGCTCCTCGGCGGTGATCCCGTCCTTCTTCAGGTCGCGCAGCTCCTTGAGGACCGACTTGAGGACCTTCGAGAAGTTGCCGGGATCGGTGGCCGCGTAGAGGTAGAGCACGCCCGTGTCGAGGAACGCCTGCACGCCGGAGTGAATCGAGTAGACGAGCCCCTGGCGCTCCCGCACCTCCTGGAAGAGGCGCGACGACATGCTGCCGCCGATGATGTCGTTGAGCAGGAACAGCGCGTACCGCTCGGGCGCGGACTGCCGGAGGCCCGGGAAGCCCATCACGACGTGGACCTGCTCGAGCTGCTTGTGCACGACGTTCACGCTCGGGAGGAGGCCCGGCGTGGTGTCCGGCCGCTCGATCGGCGCGCGCGCGAAGCCGTTGAAGCCGGCGCCGAACAGGTCCACCACCTGCTCGTGGGTGACGTTGCCGGCCACCGCGATGATGACCTTGGGCGGCACGTACTCCTCGGCGAAGTGCTCGGCGATCACGTCACGGCTGAAGCCCGTCACCAGCTCCTTGGTGCCGAGGATCGGCCGGCCGAGCGGATGCCCCTTCCAGATCTGATCCGCGAAGATGTCGTGGATGATGTCGTCCGGCGTGTCGTCCACCATCTTGATCTCCTGGAAGACGACCTGCTTCTCCCGCTCGAGCTCCTCGGCGTCGAAGCGCGGGTGCAGCAGGATGTCGGTCAGGAGGTCGACGGCGAGCGGCAGGTGCTCGTCGAGCACCTGCACGTAGAAGCACGTGTGCTCCTTGGTGGTGAACGCGTCGATCTGCCCGCCGACCGAGTCCATCGTCCGCGCGATCTCCTCGGCGGAGCGGGTGGCCGTGCCCTTGAAGACGAGGTGCTCGATCAGGTGCGAGATCCCGCCGCGGGCCTCGGGCTCGCGGCGGGAGCCGGTCTCGACCCACACCCCGACCGCGACCGACCGCACGTGAGGCATCCGCTCCGTGAGGATGCGGATGCCGTTCGGCAGGACGCTGCGGCGATAGTCCTCACTCACGCGGCGGGATGGCCCGCGTTCGGGTTCTGGAGCTTCTCCTGCTGGGCCAGCGCGGGGTTCTCGCGCAGCGCCATCTTCCGGGACAACCGCATCTTGCCGTTGCCGTCGACCTCGATGACCTTGACGGCCACGATGTCGCCCTCGGTCAGGACGTCCGACACGGCGCGGATGCGGCTCTCCGCGATCTGGGAGACGTGCAGGAGGCCGTCGGTGTTCGGGATGACCTCCACGAAGGCGCCGAAGTCGGTGATCTTCCTCACCTTGCCCACGTAGATCCGGTCGACCTCCACCTCGCGGCAGATGTCCTGGATCATGCCGAGGGCCTTCTGCACCGACGCCTGGTCCGGCGAGAAGATCGTGACGCGGCCGTCGTCCTCCACGTCGATCTTGGCGCCCGTCTGCTCCTGGATGCCGCGGATCACCTTGCCGCCGGGGCCGATGATCTCGCGGATCTTCTCCGTCCGGATCTTGATCGTGACGAAGCGCGGCGCGAAGGCGCTGAGCTCCGCTCTCGGCTTGTCGAGGGCCTCGCGCATCTTGCCCAGCACGAAGAGGCGCGCCTCTTTCGCCTGCTTCAGCGCCTCGCGCATGATGTCGATCGACACGCCCTTGATCTTGATGTCCATCTGGAGCGCCGTCACGCCCTTCTCGGTGCCGGCCACCTTGAAGTCCATGTCGCCGTAGTGGTCCTCGGTGCCCATGATGTCGGTGAGGATCCCGTACTTGTCCCCTTCCTTCACCAGGCCCATGGCGATGCCCGCCACGTGGCTCTTGATGGGCGCCCCCGCGTCCATGAGGGCGAGCGACGCGCCGCACACGGTCGCCATCGACGACGAGCCGTTCGACTCGAGGATGTCGGACACCACGCGAATCGTGTAGGGGAACTCCTCCTTCGGCGGGAGCACGGACTCGACGGCCCGCTCCGCGAGCGCGCCGTGACCGATGTCGCGGCGGGAGGGTGACCCGAAGCGCCGCACCTCGCCCACCGAGAACGACGGGAAGTTGTAGTGCAGCAGGAAGTGCCGGTAGGACTCGCCCTCGAGCGCCTCGATCTTCTGCTCGTCGGACTTGGTGCCGAGCGTCGCCGACACGAGCGCCTGGGTCTCGCCGCGCGTGAACAGCGCCGAGCCGTGGGCGCGCGGCAGGTACGCGGTCTCGATGCTGATCGGCCGGATCTCGTTCACCTTCCGCCCGTCGACCCGCAGGCCGTCCTCGACGATCAGCCGGCGCACCTCCGCGGACTCGGCCTCCTCGAACGCCGCCCGCAGCGCGCCCTTCTTGCTCTCGTCCACGGCCACCGCCGCCGCGACCTGGTCGAAGACCTTCGCGACCGCCTCGGCGCGCGCGTGCTTGGCGTGCGTGCGGAAGGCCTCGCGCAGCTTCGGGCCTGCCAGCTCCTTCACGCGACGGATCAGCTCGAGGTCCCGCCCGGCATTCGGATCGAACGACCAGCGGGGCTTCGCGGCCTGCGCCGCGAGCTCCTTCTGGAGCTTCGCCAGGCGCTTGCACTCGGCGTGGCCGAAGGCGATCGCCTCCAGCATGGTCTCCTCGGAGACCTCCCTGGCTCCCGCCTCGACCATCAGGACCGCCTCTTCCGTGCCCGCGATCACGAGCTCCAGCGTGGAGGCACGCTGCTCGGCCGTCGTGGGATTGGCGACGAACTGACCGTCGACCTGGCCGACGCGCACGGCGCCGACGGGGCCGTCGAACGGAATCCCGGACAGGCACAGCGCCGCGGAGGCGCCGTTCATCGCCAGGACGTCCGGATCGTTCGCCTGGTCGCCGGAGATGACGAGGCAGATGACCTGCACCTCGTTCTTGAAGCCGTCGGGGAAGAGCGGCCGGATCGGGCGGTCGATCAGGCGAGAGGTCAGGGTCTCCTTCTTGACCGGCGCGCCCTCACGCTTGAAGTACCCGCCGGGAATGCGGCCGCCGGCGTACGCGCGCTCGCGGTACTCGACGGTGAGCGGGAAGAAGTCCTGCGCTTCCTTGGCCGACTTGGCGGCCACGCACGTGGCCAGCACCATGGTGCCGCCGTAGCGCACGACCACCGCGCCGTCGGCCTGTTTCGCCACCTTGCCGGTCTCGAGTGAGAGGGGGTGGCCGTTGATCTCGGTCGATACTGTGTGACTCATCTGAACGCGTGTCCTCGTGGTTCGTCCGGAAACCGGCGAACGTGTTGATGAGCGGCACATCGCCGCTCGTGGGCCCCCGGTTTCTTCCGACCGAGGACCAGCCGTTAACTGCTTGGACTGTTGAACCTTGACGGCCCGCGGCCGTCAACTGCTCTCCCGTTTACCGGCGGATGCCCAACTTCTCGATGACCGTCCGATACCGCTCGGACGTCCTTCTTCCGGAGATAGTCGAGCAGTCCCCGGCGCTTGCCGATCAGCATCAGCAGGCCGCGCCGGGAGTGATGGTCCTTCGCGTGCGCCTTGAAGTGCTCGGTCAGGCCATTGATCCGCTCGGTCAAGAGGGCGATCTGTACCTCGGGGGAGCCGGTATCGCCGTCGTGCGTGCGGAACTGCTCGATCAAGCTCTTCTTGCGGTCGAGGGCCAGCGCCATGTGGAGGCCTCCTCCAATCGCCTCGTCCTGGAGATCGCTCCCCGTGGACGGGTTCAAAAAACCTTGTTTGGTCGATAATTACGAGGGTCACGGTACCACGCGGACCCTGGGAAGTAAAGTTATGCGCCGAGCGCCTCCCGCGCGGCGGCCACGTCGGCCGCGATCTGCGCCTTCAGCGCGTCGATCCCCGGGAACTTCCGCTCCTCCCGGAGGTGCTTGACGAAGTCGAGCCGCACCGGCCGATCGTACAGATCGCCCGAGAAATCGAGGACATGAGCCTCGAGAGTGAAGACGTTCTCTCCGAACGTCGGACGGACTCCCGCGTTGAGGACGGCGCCATGCAGCACGTCGCCGACCGCGAGGCGGCAGGCGTAGACGCCGGCCGGGATCAGGACCGGGCGCTCGCCCTCCACGTTGGCGGTCGGAAACCCGAGCGTGCGGCCGCGCCCGGCGCCGGCCACGACCGGCCGGCGACGAAGTAGGGCCGGCCCAGCATGCGCGCCGCCACGTCGACGGTCGCCACGCTGCAGCGCGGCGCGGATCGCGCTCGACGACACCGGAGCGCCGTCGATGTCCGTCGGCGCCACGACATCGGCGCGGAGACCGAGCCGTCCGCCGACCTCGCGCAGCAGCGTCGCGTCGCCCCGCGCGCCGCGGCCGAAGCGATGGTTGGGCCCCAGGACGACCTCGCGCGCGCCGGAGCCGGCCCACGAGCACGTCGCTGACGAACGCCTCCGGCTCCATCGCTGCCAGCTCCGCCGTGAAGGGCACGACCACGGCGAGGGTCACGCCACTCTCCGCGATGAGCGCCAGCCGTTCCTCGAGCGTGGTGATCGGCAGCGGGGCACGATCCGGCTGCAGGATCTCCGCGGGATGCCGATCGAACGTGCACGCGAGCGCCGTCGCGCCGGCCGCGCGGGCGCGCGTCACCGCCGTCTCGAGGATCGCGCGGTGACCGAGATGGACGCCGTCGAAGACGCCGAGCGCGACGACGCTCGGGCCCGCGTCAGGCGGGAAGGACTCGAGCGTCCGGACGATCCGCATGCAGGATCCTGACGGGCCGGAGGCGGCCGCTCTCCACGGCCCCCACGCCGATGAGCGCGCCGCCCGCGTCGTGGACGCGCACGAGCCCGGCCGGCGGCCGCAGTCGGCGCCCAGCTCACGTCCACCGCCTGACCGTGGCAGAACGCCTCCGCGCGCGCGGCGTCGAGGCGCGCTTCCGCCCACCCGGCGAGGGCGGCGCGCCGGGGGCGCGACGCGCGCCCGGAGCGCCGAGGCGGTGCGCGCGCTCGAGCACGTCCCACGGCACCGCCTCGTCGAGCGTGAACGGTCCCACGCGACGCCGGGTGAGCTGCTCCACCGCGGCGCCCACGCCGAGCGCGTCGCCGAGGTCCGCCGCCAGCGTCCGCACGTACGTGCCCTTGCCACACACCACACGCAGCGTCACCCGCGCGTCGCTGACGTCGTCGACCTCGATCGCGTGCACGATCACGTCACGGGGCGCGCGCGGCACCTCGATGCCCTCGCGCGCCAGCTCGTAGAGGCGGCGGCCTTCGTGGTGGAGCGCGGAGTACATCGGCGGCGTCTGGCGGATCCGCCCGACGAATCCCGTCGCGACCTCGGCGACGGCCGCGCGCGTGAGCGCGGGCACGGGCACCTCGGAGAGGACGCGGCCGCTCAGGTCCTGCGTGTCCGTGCGCGACGCCGAGCCGGACGACGGCGCGGTACTCCTTGTCGTGGTCGCTGACGTACGGCATCAGCTTGGTCGCCTCGCCGAGCAGCACCGGCAACACCCCCGTGGCGTCGGGATCGAGCGTGCCGGCGTGACCGACGCGCCGGATCCCGAGGCGGCGGCGCACGAGACCGACGACGTCGAACGACGTCACCCCGGCCGGCTTGTCGACTGTCAGGACCCCTGACGTCAGGTCCTCGACATGGGGGGCCCGAGACGGGCCCCCCAGCCCCCCACGCTCCGCGCCCCGGCGGAGCCGTGCCGCTCCGCGACTGCCGTTTCGACGCCGCGTCACCGCGGCGAGCACGTCGCGCGTCGCCTCTCGAGCGACGCGGCCATCGTGAAGCCGGCGGCGTTGCGGTGGCCGCCGCCGCCGAAGCTCGCCGCGATCACCTGGACGTCCACGTCGCCCTTGCCGCGCAGGCTCACCTTCGTCTTGCCGCCGATCTCGCGCAGGAAGCACGCGACGCGCACCGACGCGATCGATCGCGGATAGTTCACCAGCTCCTCGGACTCGATGAACGACTCGGGCACGGCGCCGTCGGGGAGCGCCAGCCACGCCACGCGCCCGTCCTCGCTCACCTGCACCAGCGACAGCGCGCGCCCCAGATGCCGGAGCGCGTCGCCCGCGCGCCGCTCGTAGAGCGCGTTCGAGACGACGGCCGGCTCGGCGCCGGCGGCCGTCAGCGCGGACGCGATGCGGAACGTCGCGGGCGTGACGTTGGAGTAGCGGAACGAGCCGGTGTCCGTGTGGACCGCCGTGAAGAGATTCATCGCGATGTCCGGCGTCAGCGTCGGCCGGCCATGGCCACGAGCAGCTCGTAGACCATCTCGCCGGTGGCGGCCGCGGTGGGATCGACCCAGTTGACGGTGCCGTAGCGGCGGTTGTCCGGATGGTGATCGATGTTCACGACGGTCGTCGACGCCGCCAGCGCCTGGTCGATCAGCCCCTCCGTGCGCGCGGGATTCGGACAGTCGGTCAGCAGCGCGAGGTCGAAGCGACCCTCGAGGCGCGGCAAGCGCACGTACCGTTCGACGCCGGGGAGGAAGTCGAGCGAGGCCGGCGCGGGATGCGGACCGCCGTAGACCACCGCCCAGCCCGGCCTTCTCCAGCGCGAGGCCGGCGGCGAGCAGCGTGCCGAGCACGTCGGCGTCGGGATGCACGTGGCCGAGCATCAGCGCGCGACCGGGCCGCTGCTGGAACGCGCGCACGAGATCGGGAGGCACGGCGCGTGGCGGCGCTCATTCCCGGTCCCCCGGGCCGTGCAGGCCTTTCAGCAACGCCTGGATGCGCGCGGCGTGCTCCATCGAGCGGTCGGGACGGAAGCTCAGCTCCGGCGTCACCCGGAGGTCGAGGTGCTGGCGCAGCCAGTTGCGGACGAAGCCGCGCGCGCTCGTGAGCGCGGCCATCGACGCCTTCCACTGCTCGTCGTCGCCGAGCACCGAGACGAAGATCTTCGCCTGGCGCAGGTCGTTCGAGGTGTCGACCTCCGTCACCGTGACGAAGCCGAGGCGCGGGTCCTTCAGCTCGCGCTGGAGGAGCATCGACACCTCCTCCTTGATGAGCTGGTTCACCCGGTCCAGACGCTTGCCCTGCATCAGAGAATCTCCACCGACGTGTCGATGACGCGTCCTTCCACGTGCTCCTCGATGAAGTCCATCGCCTTCGACACCACCTCGTTGGCGTGACGCGCGTCGTGGGAGACGCAGGCGAGCGCGAGGGTGGCGCGCTGCCAGAGGTCGTGGTGATCGACCTCCGCCACCGAGCACCTCGAAGCGGGCGCGGACCCGCTCCTTCAGTCCCTTGAGGACGTGCCGCTTGCCCTTCAGCGAGCCCACGTCCGGCAGATGCAGCTCCACCGTCCCCACGGCGACGCGGACCACCGACCGTCCTCGCCGTCTCGAGGGCCGATCAGAGTGTCCGCGCCACTTCCTCGGTATTGAAGACCTCGATGACGTCGCCCGGCTGGACGCTGTTCACGCCGTCGACCCCGATGCCGCACTCGAGGCCGGCCAGCACCTCGCGCACGTCGTCCTTGAAGCGCTTGAGCGAGCCGACCGTGCCCGTCGCCGACGACCGTCTCGCCCCGGCGCACGCGGGCCTTGGCGCCGCGGACGATCTTGCCCTCCATCACGTACGAGCCGTTGATCGGCCCGAGCTTGGAGATGACGAAGATCTGCCGGACCTGCGCCTTGCCGAGGGCGATCTCGCGGACCTCGGGCGCCAGCAAGCCGGCCATGCCCGCGCTTGAGCTCGTTGATCGCCTCGTAGATGACGTTGTAGTGCCGCAGGTCGACGCCGTTGGCCTGCGCCTGCGAGGCCGCCTTCGGCTCCGCCTTGACGTTGAAGCCGAGCACGATCGCGTTGGAGGCCGACGCGAGCATGACGTCGCTCTCGTTGATGGCGCCGACCGACGCGTGGATGACCTTGAGCTTCACCTCGTCGGTGCTGAGCCGCTCGAGCGCGTCGCCGAGCGCCTCCACCGAGCCCTGCACGTCGGCCTTGAGCACGATGCGGAGCTCCTTGACCTCGCCGGTCTTGATCTGCTGGTGCAGGCCCTCGAGCGTGATGCGCGTGCTGACCTTGCCCTTCCCCTTGTCGCGATCCTGGCGCATGGTCGCGATCTGCCGCGCCTTGCGCTCGTCGGAGACCGCCACCAGCACGTCGCCCGCCGCCGGCACGCCCGCGAGCCCCTGCACCTCGACCGGCTGCGAGGGCCCCGCGCTCTTCACGCGCTTGCCCGACGGATCGGTGAGCGCGCGGATGCGGCCGGAGTGCGAGCCCGCCACCACCGCGTCGCCCTCTCTCAGGGTGCCGTTCTGCACGAGCACGGTGGCCACGGGGCCGCGGCCGCGGTCGAGGCGGCTCTCGATGATGACGCCCTTGGCGGCGCGGTTCGGATTGGCCTTCAGCTCGAGCACCTCGGCCTGCAGCGCCGTCATCTCGAGGAGCTGATCGATGCCGGTGCCCTTCTTCGCGGACGTCGGCACGAAGATCGTCTGCCCGCCCCAGTCCTCCGGGACGAGCCCGTGGTTCGACAGCTCGCGCTTCACGCGGTCCGGCTCGGCCTCCGGCTTGTCCATCTTGTTGACGGCCACGATGATCGGCACGTTCGCCGCGCGCGCGTGGTTGAGCGCTTCCACCGTCTGCGGCATCACGCCGTCGTCGGCGGCGACGACGAGGATGACGATGTCGGTGGCCTGGGCGCCGCGGGCGCGCATGGCGGTGAACGCCTCGTGGCCCGGCGTGTCGAGGAAGGTCACCGTTCCCGTGGGTCGGGGTGGCGACCTGGTAGGCGCCGATGTGCTGCGTGATCCCGCCGAACTCCTTCTCCGCCACCTTCGACTTCCGGATGGCGTCGAGCAGCGAGGTCTTGCCGTGGTCGACGTGACCCATGACCGTGACGACCGGCGAGCGCAGCTGGAGCTGGGACGTGTCCTGGTCTTCCTCGTCGATCACGTCGCCCTCGACCGACCGGATCTCGAGATCGAAGCCGAACTTGTCGGCGACGAGCTTGGCCTCGGTCGGATCGAGCAGGTCGTTGACCATGCGCATGACGCCGAGCTCGAGCAGGGCCTTGATGACCTCGCCCGACTTGCGGCGCATCTTCTCCGCGAGCTCGGACACCGTGAGCGACTCCGCCGACCTTGATGAGCTCGCGCCGGATCTCGACCGGCGGCGCCTCGACGACCGCGGCGGGCGCGATGGGCTCCGGACGCTCCACCCGCTCGACGCGTTCCACGCGCTCCACGCGCTCGGGCGCCCTCGGCGGCACGATCGCGGCAGCCGGCGGAGGCGGCGCGACGGCGGCCGCCGCCGCGGGCCGCCGACCACGGGACGCTCGACGACCGGGCGCGGCGGCGGCACCGGCCGCGGCGGACCGACGGTGACGCGCGGCGGAGCGAACGGTCCCGCCGGTTGGCGCGACGGCCGCGGCGGCGGCGGCGGCGTCGGCCGCTCGAGCGGACGGAACGGAACGATCTTCGGCTCCGGCTTCCGCGGCAGCGGCGGCGCGGGAGGTGCGGGCGGCGCGGTCGCGGCCGCGGGGCGCAGCGGCTCCATCGGCAGCGGCACGGGCGCCGCGAGGGGCGGCGCGATGCGGCGGCTCGATGATGGGCTCCACCGGCCTGATCGGCGCCGGTGCGGGGGCCACGGCCACGGGCTCGACCACCGGCGGCTCCACGGGTTTGTCGGCGGGCTTCGGCTTGACGATGGTGGCCGTCGGCTTGAGCTCGATTGCGGTCTCCTCGAGGACGTCGGTCTTCGGCTTGCGGACGCGGGGCGCCGCCTTCTTCGCGACCGCGGCGCCGTCGGTGACGTCGCCTTCCTCGGTCGCCTTCTTCGGCTCGAACGGCGCGCTTCGGCTTCTGCCTCTTCGGGGCAGCTCACGACCTTTACCGAGCTTCGTGCGGAGCGCGTTGGCGAGGGTGTTGTCGAGAGGGGTCATGACGCGGACACCCTTGTGGCCCATCTCCTCGGCGGCCAGCATGAGGTCCTTGCTCGTGACGCCGAGCTCTTTCGCGAGCTCGATCACTTTGATCTTCGTGACTGGCACAGCCCCCTCACCTCCTGCAAGACCCGATCATTTTACCGGCGCGCGGACCACCGCGTCGCCTGCTCTCGCCGCCTCCAGCACCGCCGTCTCGATCCCCGGCGGGACGCGGCAGGGCTTGCGAAACGCGTGCGCGAGCCGGTCCCGCCGCACGCCGCGCTCCACGCACACCGCCTCGCCGCACACCCACGCGCCGCGGCCAGGCATCGTCCCGCGCACATCGACGACGACCGCCCCGTCCGTCCCGCACCCCAGCCGCACCAGCTCGCCCTGCGGGCGAGCCTGACGGCAGCCGACACACGTCCGGATCGGGGCCTTGCCCGTGCGTACCGTCACTCACTCGGGCGCCGACGGGTTCTTGGCGTCCGTCGCATCGCTCTCCGCTTCGGGCTCCGTCTCGACCGTCTCCTCCACCGGCGCGGGCGCGTGCGCCGCGACCCACGCGGCCGCGGCCTGGTGGAGCGCTTCGGCGCGCTCGCCCACCGCCGCCAGCGTCCGCAGCTTCTCGACGCCGGCCTCGGCGACGGCGGCCGGTGACGCGAGCCCCGCGTCCGCGAGCGCCTCGAACAGCGAGGCATCGACGCCGGGCAGCGTCGCGAGCGCCTGCCGGCCGGCCTCGTACGCCTCGGCCTGCGCGCGCTCGGCTTCGACTTCGCCCTCGCTCTTGATGTCGATCCGCATGCCGGTCAGCTTCGCCGCCAGCCGTGCGTTCTGCCCCTTCTTGCCGATCGCGAGCGACAGCTGGTTGTCGGGCACGATCACGAGCGCCACCGGCTGCTCCTCGGCCTGTGGCTCGTCGGCTCGCGGATCGTCACCAACGACACCTTCGCCGGCGACAGCGCGCGCGCCACGAACGTCGCGGGATCGTGCGACCACTCGATGATGTCGATCTTCTCGCCGCGCAGCTCGCGGCTGATCACCTGGATGCGCGTGCCGCGCAGCCCGACGCAGGCGCCGATCGGATCGACGTCGCGCTTGGTCGACGCGACCGCGACCTTGGCGCGCTCGCCGGCCTCGCGCGCGGTGGCCTTGACGATCACGATCCCTTCCTGGATCTCGGGGATCTCCGTCTCGAACAGCCGCGCGAGATAGCCCGGGTGCGTCCGCGACAGCGCGATCTGCGGCCCCTTGATCGTGCGGCGCACCTCGAGCACGTAGGCGCGGATGCGGTCGCCCGGGTTGTAGCGCTCGCCCGGGATCTGCTCGCGCTCGGGCAGGATCGCCTCCGCCTTGCCGATCTCGAGGATCACGTTGCGCTTCTCGATGCGATGGACCACCCCGCGGAGGATCTGGCCTTCCTTGCCGACGAACTCCGCGTAGATGCCCTCGCGCTCGGCGTCGCGCACGCGCTGCAGGATGACCTGCTTGACGGTCTGGGCGCCGATGCGGCCCAGCTCGCGGCGGCTTCTCGGGCAGCTCGAGCTCGTCGTCCAGCTCGGCGTCGGGGTTGAGGCGCCTTGGCGTCGTCGAGCGCGATCTCGAGCTGCGGATCGGTGACGTCGGCGACGACCTTCTTACGCGTGAACGCCCGGACGGTCGCCGGTCTTGCGGTCGATCTCGATGCGGCTGTTGTCCGCGGCCGCGTGCGTCTTCTTCGAGCCCGACAGCAGGGCAGTCTCCACCGCCTCGAAGAGAATCTCCGTATCGATCCCCTTCTCGCGTGCGAGCTGCTCGATGACCATGATCAATTCTCGGTTCATGTGCGGCGACTCACGCTCGCGGCCATGGCACGGTCGTGTCCAGCCGTGCCTTCGTGACGACTTCGCGGGGGAGTTCGACGCGCTCCCCGTTCCGGTCGAGCACCAGCCGCTCGGGCGCCACCTCCCTCAATGTGCCGGCATGCTCTGCGCCGCCGGCGAGCCAGCAGCGCACCGGCTTGCCGAGCGCCCACTGGAACTCGCGATCCTTGCGAAGCTGCCGATCGAGACCCGGCGAGGAGACCTCGAGATCGTACGCGTGATCGATCACGGCCTCGGCGTCGAGGAGATCACCGATCTCGCGGCTCAGTCGCCCGCAGTCGTCGATGCCCACGCCCCCCGCCTTGTCCACGAACACCCTCAAGATTCCGCGACGACGGTCGCCGCGCCACTCGACATCGACGAGTGTCAGGCCGTGCTGTCGCACGACCGGCCCGATCACGTCCTCGATGCGCGCTTCTCGGTCCTCGTCCGGCATCGCCGTCACAACCGCGTCCTGCCGGGCAAAGTAAAAAAGTGGGCAACGCCCACTTTTTCAGGACTTTAGCACGTGAAGTCTCTCACAGCAAGGAAGCGTCCCGCGCGGGGTCCGGCGGGGCCCGGGGCGGGAGTTCCGCGTCCTGCATGTCCGGAGTGGGCATTCGCCCACTCCGGACCGCTGATGTCCGCGTCACACCCCCGCACCGTGCCCCGCCGGAGCCCCGCGCGAGTCGCAACCTCTGCGGGAGACGTCACGCGTGAACCATACAGGAAACAACAGAGATCAACACCGCGAACTGCCGGCGACAGCGACGTGACGCGCGGGCTACAGCGAGGGGCGGAGCGACTCGATCGTTTCGATGACCTTGTCGGAGGGACCTTCCGGTCCTCGCGCGTTTTGCGGACCCGGAGCTCGACCACGCCCTCCTTCGCCAGGAGGTTGCCGACCGTCACGCGGATCGGGATGCCGAGAAGATCCGCGTCCTTGAACTTCACGCCGGGGCGCTCGTCGCGGTCGTCCAGCAACGCCTCGAGGCCGGCCTTCCCGCAGGCCTCGTAGATCGACTCGGCCGCCTGCTTCGACGTCTCGTCGCGACCGACCGACACCACGTGCACGTGGAAGGGCGCGATCGACCACGGCCACACGATGCCGTCGGCATCCGCGAGCTGCTCGATGGCCGTGGACGCGATGCGCGCGGGGCCGATGCCGTAGCTGCCCATCACGACCGGGCGCTCCTTGCCCGCCTCGTCGAGGTACTTCGCGCCGAGCGCCTCGGCGTACTTCGTGCCGAGCTTGAAGATGTTGCCGATCTCGATCACGCGCTCGACGGCGAGCGGACTGCCGCACTGCGCGCACGCCTCGCCGGGCTGCGCCGTGTGGAGATCGGCGAAGCGGCACTCGAAGTCCCGCCCCGGCGTGACGCCGCGGACGTGGAACCCGTCCTTGTTGGCGCCGACCACGTAACTCCCCTGCGCGGAGCGTCTCGTCGGCGATGACGGGGACCCGCGCGCCGAGCGGTCCCACCGAGCCGACCGCCGCGCCGAGATGCTGCGGCACCTCCTCCGGATGCGCGGCGCGCGCCTCCTCCCCGATCGCGCGCGTGAGCTTGCGCTCGTGGAGGTCGTGATCGCCGCGGACGAGGACCAGGAGCGGGTCCGGCCTTCGGCGCGATGAAGAGCAAGCGACTTGATCGTCAGGCGCGGGTCGACCTTCAGGAACGCCGCGACCTCGGCGATCGTCTTCACGTTCGGGGTCGCGACCTCTTCGCGGGCCCCCGCCGGGAACTCCGGGCGCGGCCGGGCACCGACCGCGCGCGAGCTCGACGTTGGCCGCGTAGCCGCACGTCGCGCACATCGCGATCTCGTCCTCGCCGGCCGCGCTCGGCGCCATGAACTCGTGGGCGCCGAGCCCGCCCATCATGCCGGTGTCCGACTGCACGACGTGATAGCGCAGGCCGCAGCGGTCGAAGATCCGCCGGTACGCGCCGTCGTGGGCGGCGTACGAGCGGTCGAGCGCCGCGACGTCGGGATCGAGCGTGTACGAGTCCTTCATCACGAACTCGCGCGTGCGCAGCACGCCCGAGCGCGGCCGCGCCTCGTCGCGCTCCTTCGTCTGGATCTGGTACCAGATCTGCGGCAGGTCGCGATACGAGCGGATCTCGCGCGCGGCGAGCCAGGCGATGACTTCCTCGTGCGTCATGCCGAGGCACATGTCGCGGCCCGTGGCGGTCCTTCAGCTTGAACATCTCGGGGATGCCGTCCCACCGGCCCGACTGCTTCCAGATCTCGGCGGGATGGATCACGGGCATCGTGATCTCCTGCCCGCCGATCGCGTTCATCTCCTCGCGGATGATCGTGTTGACCTTGTCCATCACGCGCTGGCCGAGCGGCAGCCAGACGAACACGCCCGCCGCGAGCTGGCGCACGAGGCCCGGCGCGGAGCATGAGCTTGTGGCTGAGGGCCTCGGCGTCCGCGGGGTCTTCGCGAAGGGTGGGCAGCAGCGAGCGGGTGACGCGCATGCGCCCTAGAGCGCGTCCTTGGTCTTGTTCGCGCCCTTCACGCCCGGGTCGTAGACGAGGCGCTGCGACCGGCGTGCCGTCCTTGATGTGCGACTCGAAGATCTCCGCGAGGTCGCCTTCCTTGCACGCCGCGCGTACCAGACGTTCTCCGGGTAGACGACGATCATCGGGCCGTGGCCGCACTGCGAGAAGCACCCGGCCTTGTTGATGCGGACGCTGTCCTTCATGCCCGGCCTTGAGCGCCTCGCCGCGGAGGGACTTCACGATGCCCTCGACGTCGCCGCGGGACGGGCAGTCGTCACCGCTCGTGCACACGAAGACGTGCGTCTCGTACTGGCCCATCAGACGGCTCCGCCAGTCTCGGCCTTGCGCTCGGCCAGGAACTTGTCCACTTCCTCGCGCATGGTCGCGACGATCTCCTTCTCCGGCACCTTGCGGATGACCTCGCCGCCCTTGAAGATGAGCCCGATCCCGCGGCCGCCCGCCACGCCGATGTCGGCCGCGCGCGCCTCGCCGGGCCCGTTGACCTCGCATCCCATCACCGCGATGTGGATCTCCTCGTTGAGGCCCGGAACTCGTCCTCGACCTCCTTGGCCAGCTTCACGAGGTCCACGTCGGCGCGCCCGCACGACGGGCACGACACGAACGTGAGCCCGCCCTTCGCGCAGCCCGAGCGACTTCAGGATGTCGATGCCGACGCGCACCTCCTCGGTGGGATCGGCCGAGAGCGACACGCGGATGGTGTCGCCGATGCCCTCGCGAGAGCAGCGCGCCCAGCCCGACCGCGGACTTGATCGTGCCGACGCCGGGCGTGCCCGCCTCGGTGACCCCGAGGTGGAGCGCGTAGTCGACCTGGTCGGCGAGCATCCGGTAGGCCTCGATCATCATCAGCGGATCGGAGGCCTTGAGCGAGACCTTCATCTCCGGGTAGCCGCAGTCCTCGAGGATGTGGATGTGGCGCAGCGCCGACTCCACCATGCCCTGCGCGGTCGGCCCGTTGTACTTCGCGAGCAGGTCCTTCTCGAGCGAGCCGGCGTTCACGCCGATGCGGATCGGGATCTTGCGGTCCTTGGCGAGGTTCACGACCTCCATCACGAACGGCTTGCCGCCGATGTTGCCGGGGTTCAGCCGCAGGCCGTCCACGCCCTGCTCCAGCGCGATGAGCGCCAGCTTGTAGTTGAAGTGGATGTCGGCCACGAGCGGGATGCGGATCTGGCGCTTGATCTCGCCGAGCTTCTCCGCCGCCTCGCGCACCGGCACCGCGCAGCGGACGATGTCGCAGCCCGCCGCCTCGAGCGACCAGATCTCGAGCAGCGTGGCCTGGACGTCCCGCGTGTCGGTCTTGGTCATCGACTGCACGGTGATGGGCGCGTCGCCGCCCACCTTCACGGTGCCGACCTGGATCTGCCGACGTCTTCCGCCGAGTGATCATGGCGCCCCTATCTGAGGAATCTTGAAGACGTCGATGCGGACGAGATCGTTGTAGAGCGCGTAGACCATGAGCAGCATGAGCAGCACGAAGCCGAGCTGCTGCGCGGCCTCGCGCTTGCGCAGCGACAGCGGCCGGCCGAGCACGCCTTCGATGACGAAGAAGAAGAGGTGGCCGCCGTCGAGCATCGGCACCGGCAGCAGGTTCAGCACGGCGAGGTTGACGCTGATGATCGCCGTGAACATCGCGAGCGGCCCGAAGCCTTCCCTCGCCTGCTGGCCGGCCTCGGAGGCGATCTGGATCGGCCCGCCGATGTTCGAGCGAGTCGATCGTGCCCGACACGAGCTTCCAGAATCCCTTGACCGTGACCACCGTCATGTCCCACGTCCAGATGGTGCCGTGGTACGACGGCGCGGATCGGATCGTAGGCGACGTAGCTCACCGCCTTGCTGCCGATGCCGGCCTGGATGCGGCCGACCTCGATGGTCTCGCCCGCCGGCGTCTTCTCCTCCTCGGCGTTCGGCGTGACGGTCAGCGTGAGCTTGCGTGCCTTCCCGCTCGATCTCGATCGGCAACGCCTGGCCGCGGCTTCGACCGGATCGCCTGCACGAGGTCGTCGGGCGTGAAGACGCGGCGTGCCCGCCGACGGAGAGCACGACGTCGCCGGGCTGGAGATCGGCCTTCTCCGCCGGCGAGCCGGGTCTCGACGGAGCTGATCTGCGGCGTGCTCCGCGGACCGGCGCCGATGTCCCAGAGGGTCTTCGCCTCGCGGAGGATCGGGTCCTGGATCGTGGTCTGCTTCGGCGTGACCGTGAGGGTCTGCGTCGCCTCGCCGCGCTTGACGGTCAGCTCGAGGGGACGACCGCCCGAGGCCGACACCGCCCGATCGACGTCTTCCCAGTACGTCGCCGGGCGTTCCCGTTGACCGCCACGATCACGTCGCCCGAGCGGAGCCCGGCCGCGACGGCCGGACTGTCCTCGGCCACGCGGCCGACGATCGTCGGCCACACGGGACGGCCCACCGTGGCGAGCACCACCGCGAAGATGACGGCGGCCAGCACGAAGTTCATGCCGGGGCCCGCGAAGACGATGAGGAAGCGCGCCCACAGCGGCTTGAGCGCGAACGCCTTCTTCGGGTCGTACGGCATGGCCGTCCCGCCCTCGAGCGGGTTCTCCTCGCCCAGCATCTTGACGTAGCCACCCATCGGGATCGCCGACAGGCAGTACTCGGTCTCCTTGCCGCGCCAGCGCAGCAGGACGGGCCCGAACCCGATGGAGAAGCGCTCGACGCCGACGCCGGTCCAGCGGGCGACGAAGAAGTGCCCGAGCTCGTGGATCAGGATCAGGATCCCGATGACGACGACGAACGAGATGATGGTGGTCACTGCTCACAGTCTCCCGGTGCCGGCGTCGACCTGCGCCTCGACGCGGCGGCGCGCCTCGGCGTCGACGGCGACACACTGCTCGATCGATGTCAGCGCGGCGGCCGGGACTGCCGCCAGCGCCCGTTCGATCAATTCTGCAATAGCCGTGAACCGAATCCGCTTTTCCAGGAAGGCCGCCACGGCGACCTCGTTGGCCGCGTTGAGGACCACCGGCGCCACCCCGCCCGCGGCCAGGACCGCCCGGGCCAGCCGGAGGCACACGAACTTGTCGAGATCCGGCTCGAAGAACGTGAGCGGGCCCGTGCGGGTCAGGTCGAGCCGGGCGCTCGGCATGGGGCGGCGCTCGGGATAGGTGAACGCGTAGAGGATGGGGATGCCCATGTCGGCCACGCCGAGCTGGGCGATCACACAGCCGTCGACGTACTCCACCATCGAATGCACGATCGACTGCGGATGCACCACGACCTGGACCTGCTCGGGCGCCACGTCGAAGAGCCAGCGCGCCTCGATGATCTCGAGCCCCTTGTTCATCAGCGTCGCGGAGTCGATCGTGATCTTCGGGCCCATCTTCCACGTCGGGTGGCGGAGGGCGTCGTCCACCGTGACCGTGTCGCAGCGCGGTGCGGGGCGTCTCGCGGAAGGGACCGCCCGATCCGGTGAGGAGGATCCGGTGCACGTCGCTCGTGTTGTGGCCCGCGAGGCACTGGAAGATCGCGCTGTGCTCGGAATCGACCGGCAGGAGCGGCACGTCGCGCGCGCGGGCGGCGGCCGTCATCAGGCTGCCCGCCATCACGAGCGTCTCCTTGTTGGCGAGCGCGATCGCGCGCCCGGCCTGGATCGCGGCCATGGTCGGCAGCAGTCCGGCCGCGCCGACGAGCGCCGAGAGCACGACGTCGGCGTCGACGTCGCGCGCGAGCGCCACCAGCCCTTCCGGGCCGCCGAGCAGCTCGGGCCGCGGTGCGGGGCAGCAGCCGCCGCGAGCCGATCGACCGCCGCCCGATCGAGCAGCGCGACGGCGTCGGCGGTTGTACTTGCGGCACAGATCGGCGATCAGCTCGACGTTCGAGCCGCGCGCCGCGATGCCGGCGACCGAGAACTCCTCGGGGAAGCTGGACACGAGCTCCAGCGTGCGCAAGCCCGACGGACCCGGTCGCGCCGAGCAAGGTCAGACGTTTCATCGGCACCCCGCCACCAGCGGTGAAGTAGTAGAACGCCGGGAGGTTGAACAGCAGGCTGTCGATGCGATCGAGGACGCCCCCGTGCCCGGGAATGAGGCCGCCCGTGTCCTTCGTGCCCGACGCTCCGCTTGATCACCGACTCCGCGAGATCGCCGATCTGTCCGACGACCCCGAGCAGCGCGCCCGCCAGCCACGGCGACGGCGGTCCCGCACTGCGGGCAGCAGCCAGGCGCCGAGGGCCACGCCGCTGATCACGGACGCCACCACCTGCGCGGCCGCCCCCTCGACGGTCTTCTTCGGGCTGATCACGGGCGCGAGCTTGTGGCGGCCGACCGTCGAGCCCACGAGGTAGGCGGCGGTCTCGCCGACCCACGTCACGCCGACGAGGAAGAGCACGAGCTCGTCACCGATCGGCGACGTGTGGTGGAGCAGGATGCCGAAGCCGAGCAGCCAGCCGACGTACAGGATGGCGAGCAGCGTGTTCGCGGCGGGCTCGCGTCGGCGGCCGTGCCGCGCCACACCGGGGCCGACAGCACCACGCCGACCGCGAGCGTCGAGCACGAAGGCCGGCAGCACGAGCGGATCGAGCAGGCGCGACGGCCGCCGAAGGACGCCGTCACCGCCGTGCCCGCCACCACGGCCGAGCCACCGGTACACGGGGCGGCCCGCCCGCTCGAAGAGCCGCATCAGCTCCCAGAGGGCGGCCGCGCTCGCGATCACGACGAGCGTGTTGAACATCCAGCCCGGCGCCTTGACCACGATCAGCAGGAAGACGGGCAGCAGCACGACCGCGCTCGCGACGCGCTTCAGCAACGCCGGCCTCCGCGGCGACTCGAGGGCGACATCGGCAGGCACGCGGTGAGCATGTCACACGCCGCCGAAGCGTCGCGTCGCGGCTCTGGAAGTCCGCGAGGGCGCCGGTAGAAGCGCGCGCGCGCCGAAGTCCGGCCAGAAGTCGGGCGTGACCCAGAGCTCCGTGTAGGCGATCTGCCACAGGAGGAAGTTCGAGACCCGCATCTCGCCGCTCGTGCGGATCAGGAGGTCGGGATCGGGGATGTCCGCGGTGTAGAGCGCGCGGCTCACGTCCTTCTCCGAGATGGCCTCGGGCTCGAGGCGGCCGTCCCGCACCTCGACGGCGAGCCGCCGGAACGCGTCGAGCAGCTCGTCGCGCCCCCCGTAGTTGAAGGCCATCATGAGCTGCAGGCCGGTGTTGTCGCGCGTGGCGTCCACGACCGTCTCGATGCCATTGCGCACGCCCGTCGGCACCCCGTCGGTGCGGCCGATCACGCGCAGCCGCACGTTGCGCTCCATCAGCTCGGGCAGCTCGGACTGCACCGCGCGCTCGAGCAGCATCATGAGCGTCGACACTTCGTCCTCGGGCCGGTTCCAGTTCTCCGTCGAGAACGCGTACAGCGTGAGGAAGCGGACGCCGACCGTGTCCGCGGCGCGGACGATCGCGCGGGCGGCCTTGACGCCTTCCGCGTGCCCCGCGACGCGCGGCAACCCGCGCGCGGTCGCCCAGCGTCCGTTGCCGTCCATGATGATCGCGACATGGGCGGGAACGGGCTGGCTGCGGACCAGCTCCGCCAGCTTCTCCTCGCGCAGGACCTCGGGTGCAGGCCGGCGCACGTTCCACGGCATCCACCGCATCAGAAGGAGAGGATCTCCTGCTCCTTCTTCTTCAGGAGCTCGTCGACCTTGGCGACGAACTGGTCGGTGGTCTTCTGGATCTGCTCGTGACCCCGCCGCTCCTCGTCCTCGGTGATCGGCGCCTTCTTGTCCTTCGCCATCGCCTTCAGCTTGTCGTTCGCCTCGCGGCGGATGTTGCGGATCGCCACGCGGCCTTCCTCGGCCACCTTCCCCGCCGACTTCGCGAGCTGCTTGCGCCGCTCCTCGGTGAGCGTGGGCATGACGAGGCGGATCACCTTGCCGTCGTTCTGCGGGTTCACGCCGAGGTCCGCGATCTGGATGGCCTTCTCGATCGCCTTGAGCTGCGCGGCCTCCCACGGCTGGATCACGATCGTGCGCGCGTCCGGCACCGACACCGAGGCCATCTGGTTCATGGGCGTGGAGTTGCCGTAGTAGTCGACGCGGACGCCGTCGAGCAAGCTCGTCGAGGCGCGACCGGTGCGGATCGCCGCGAACTCGCGGCCGAGCGACTCGATGGCCGCTTTCATCCGGGTGTCGAGGTCCTTCAGCACGTTCTGCATGCCGTCAACCTCCCTCTGCGGAGACGACCGAGCCCACCGGCTCGCCCATCACGATGCGCTTGATGTTGCCGGGGCGGGTCAGATCGAAGACCACGATCGGCAGCTTGTTGTCCATGCACAGCGAGATGGCCGTGGCGTCCATCACCTCGAGTCCGCTGGCTCAGCACCTCGCGGTAGGTGACGTGCGGCAGGCGCCTGGCCGTCGCGTCCCGCTTGGGATCCGCGGAATAGATGCCGTCGACCTTCGTCGCCTTCATGATCGCGTCGGCGCCGATCTCCACGGCGCGCAGCGCGCCCGCGGTATCGGTGGTGAAGAACGGGTTGCCCGTTCCCGCCGCGAAGATGACGACCCGCCCCTTCTCGAGGTGACGGATGGCCCGCCGGCGGATGTACGGCTCCGCCACCGCGCGCATCTCGATGGCGGACAGCACGCGCGTATGGACGTTCGCGCGCTCGAGCGCGTCCTGCAGCGCGAGGGCGTTCATGACGGTGGCGAGCATGCCCATGTAGTCCGCGGTGCGCGCGGTCCATCCCCTGCTCGCTGGCCGCCATGCCGCGGAAGATGTTGCCGCCGCCGATCACGACGGCGACCTGCACCCGGTCCCCGTCCACCGGGATCGCCGTGACCTCCTGGAGCTCGTTGGCGATCCGGGTGAGCACCGCCGGATCGATCCCGTACTCGCGCGTGCCGGCGAGCGCCTCGCCCGAGAGCTTCAGGACGATGCGGCGATACGCCGGACGCCCCGAGCCACCAGCGGCGCCCACCCGGGTTATCCCGCCTCGCCGACCTGGAACCGCGCGAAGCGCTTGACCACCACCCGCTCGCCGGTCTTCGCCGTCGCGGTGGCGACGAGATCCTTGATCTTGGTCTTGCCGCTCGCGTCCTTGATGAACGGCTGCTCGAGCAGGCACGCCTCCGTGAAGAACTTCTCGAGCTTGCCTTCGACGATCTTGTCGATGACCTGCGGCGGCTTCTTCTGGTCCGCCATCTGGTCGCGGTAGATCTCGCGCTCCTTCTCCAGGACGTCGCCCGGGATGTCCTCGCGCGCGACGTACGACGGGTTGGCCGCCGCCACCTGCATCGCGAGGTCCTTCACGAGCTCCTGGAACGCGTCGGTGCGCGCCACGAAGTCGGTCTCGCAGTTCACCTCGACGATGACGCCGAGCTTGGCGCCCGCGTGGATGTACGAGCCCACCACGCCTTCCCTGGCCTCGCGCCCGGCCTTCTTGGCGGCGGACGCGATCCCCTTCTTGCGCAGGTACTCGACGGCCGTCTCCAGGTCGTCGCTGGAGGCGTTCAGGGCTTCCTTGCAGTCCATGACGCCCGCCCCGGTGCGCTCCCGAAGCTCCTTCACCTGCTGCGCGGTCGCGGCCATCCCTTACGCCTCCGCCTGCGCGGCGGCGGCCATCTCGGGCTCGGCCTCGTCGCCGGTCATCTCGGCCTCGTCCTTCGACGCGGTCCCGCGGCCGTCGTTGATCGCGTCGACGATGCGCGCGGTGATCAGGCGGACGGCGCGGATGGCGTCGTCGTTGCCCGGGATCGGATAGTCGATGCCGGTGGGATCGCAGTTCGTGTCGACGATGGCGACGATCGGGATGCCGAGCCGCTGCGCCTCGGACACCGCGATCTTCTCCTTGCGCGGGTCGATGATGAACACCGCGGACGGGAGCGACTCCATCATCTTGATGCCGATGAGCGCCTTCTCGAGCTTCTCGCGCTCGCGATCGAGCTCGAGGGCCTCCTTCTTCGGCACCCGGTCGTACTCGCCGGTCTCCTTCATCTCCTCGAGCTTCTTCAGCCGGGCGATGGACTTCCGGATGGTGGAGAAGTTGGTCAGCGTGCCGCCCAGCCACCGCTGGTTCACGTAGTACATCCCGCAGCGGCCCGCCTCCTCGAACACGGTCTCCTGCGCCTGCTTCTTCGTGCCGATGAACAGCATGGTCCCGCCCTGGGCGGACAGGTCGCGCACGAAGCTGTAGGCGTCCCGGAACTTCTTGAGCGTCTTCTGGAGATCGATGATGTAGATGCCGTTGCGCTCACCGAAGATGTACTTCTGCATCTTCGGGTTCCAGCGCTTGGTCTGGTGGCCGAAGTGCACTCCGGCCTCGAGCAGCTCCTTCATGGTCAACGCAGCCATCCGTCCTCCTCGGTTTGCCTCCGCCGCGCTCCCGGAGCTCAGCTCCGGACCGATGCTCGCACGGCGTGCGTGGTTATGGACCTTGACGGACCTCGACGGCCTCAATGTCGTCACTTAGGTCGTGTACTTCGAATTCAGCCGGACGTACTCCTCGCTCAGGTCGCACGTCCAGACGGTCTCGTCGCCCCGGCCCAGTCCGATGTCGATGGAGATCGTGTACTCCGTGCCGCCCATGATCTCGCGAACCCGCTCCATCCGCACGCCTTCGCGGAGCATCCCCCGCTCCACGATCGTCTCGTCGTTGAAGCTGATGGCCACCTTGTCCTGGTCGACCCGCGCCGACGACTTGCCGAGCGCCATCATGATGCGGCCCCAGTTGGGATCCATCCCGTTGATGGCGGTCTTCACCAGCGGCGAGTTGGCCACGCTGCGGGCCGCCGCGAGCGCATCGCGGCGGCTGGCGGCCCCGCGCACGGTCACCGCGATGAGCTTGCTCGCTCCCTCGCCGTCGGCGACCAGCATCCGCGCGAGCTTGCCGGAGAGCGCCTCCAGCGCGCGCACGAACGGCCGCATGCCGCGCCCGCCCGTCTCCAGCGGCGCGTTGTCGGCGAGCCCGTTGGCGAGGACGGCGACCGTGTCGCTCGTCGACTGATCGCCGTCCACGGTGACGCGGTTGAACGAGCGGTTGACGACCTGCCGCGTGACCGCGCCGAGCGTGTCCCGGGCGACGACCGCGTCGGTGACGATGAAGCAGAACATGGTCGCGAGGTGGGGCTCGAGCATCGCCACGCCCTTGGCGATGCCGCCGATGGTGACCGGACGGCCGTTGATCTCCACCCGCAGCGCGGCCTCCTTCGGCCGCGTGTCGGTGGTCATGATCGCCTCGGCCGCCGTCGCGGCCGCCCTTCGGCGAGAGCGACTTGACGAGCCGGGGCAGCGCCACCCGGATCTTGTCCATCGGCAAGGGCACCCCGATGACGCCGGTGGCCGCGATCAGGACGTGCTTGGCCGGGATCTTCAGGAGCTCGCCGGTCATGCGGGTCATCTCGCGCGCGTCTCGCAGGCCCTGCTCGCCCGTGCAGACGTTGGCGCACCCGCTGTTGGCGACGATGGCCTGCGCGACCCCGCCCCGCACGTGGTCCATCGAGACGAGGACGGGCGCGCCCTTGACCTGGTTGGACGTGAACACGGCGGCCGCCCGCGCGGGCGTCGTCGAATAGATGAGCGCGAGATCCTTCCTCCCGCTCGGCTTGACTCCCGCCGCCAGGCCCCCGGCCAGCACGCCGGGGACGGCGGTGACGCCACCGTCAAGCCACTCGATCTCGGCCAATCAGATCCCCTTTGACCTTCTATGGGTACACCGGCGGCGCTTCGAGACCCGGCGCTCGTTCCAGCCTAGCATCACGTTGAGGTTCTGGATGCCGTTGGCGGAGCCGCCCTTGCCGAGGTTGTCGATGGCCGACACGCAGACCGCGCGGCTCGTTCGGGAATCCGCCACGACGGTGAGGTCGCAGTAGTTCGAGCCCACCACGCCGCGCGTGGTCGGCCGCTCGCCCTCGTCGAGCACCCGCACGAACGGCTCGCCCGCGTAGAACTCGCGATAGACCTGGACGAGCTCCGCCGTGCCGAGCGTCGTCGCGAGCGGCACCGACGCCGTCGTGAAGAGCCCGCGGTTCAGCGGCACGAGATGCGGCGTGAACGACACGCGCACGGCCTCGCCCGCGAGCAGCGACAGCTCCTGCTCCATCTCCGCGGTGTGGCGATGGAACCCGATGCCGTAGGCCTGCACGTTCTCGTTGGCCTCGGTGAAGAGGTACATCGGATCGACCTTGCGGCCCTGCGCGCCGGCCCCGCGTCACGCCGGACTTGCCGTCGATCACGATGCCGTCGAGCCGCGCGAGCCCGCCCTTCACCAGCGGGGCGGTCGCGAGGATCGCGCCCGACCGGGTAGCAGCCCGGCGACGCGACGAGCGACGCGCCGATGATGGCCTTGCGGTGCAGCTCCGGCAGCCCGTACACGGCCTCGCCGAGACCGTCGGGATCGAGGTGCGGGGCCTTGTACCACTCGACGTAGTCGTTGGCGTCGCGCAGCCGGTAGTCCGCGGAGAGGTCGATCACCTTCGCGGCCGCGCGCGCGCAGCACCGGCACCGCCCGCTGCGACTCCATGTGCGGCAGCGCGAGGAACACGACGTCCGCGACCTCGGCGAGCCACTCGCGCGTCGAGGTCGTGGAACGTGAGATCGGTGAGCCCGCGCAGATGCGGATACGCGGCGTCGAGGCGGCTCGCCGGCCAGCCGCTCCGAGGTGACGCCGGTCGAGCGTGACCTGCGGGATGCACGTGGAGCAGGCGCAGCAGCTCGGCGCCCATGTACCCGCTGGCGCCGGCGACGGCGACGCGGATCATCGCGTGCCTACCGCTTGGAGTACTGGAACTTCTGCCGCGCGCCCGGCTGGCCGTACTTCTTCCGCTCCCGCATGCGCGGATCGCGGGTCAGCAAGCCCGGCCTTCTTGAGCGGCGACCGGAGCTTCTCGTCGAAGCGCGCGAGCGCGCGCGCGAGGCCGTGGCGCACGGCGCCCGGCCTGGCCGGTGGGCCCGCCGCCCGCCACCGTCACGAGCACGTCGAACTGGCCGAGGGTGTTCGTGATCTGGCAGCGGCTGCGCGATGATCATCCGCAGCGTCTCGCGCGGGAAATAGTCCTCGAACGCGCGGCGGTTCACCATGATGCGGCCCGCGCCCGGGCTTGATCCAGACGCGGGCCACCGAGGTCTTGCGGCGGCCGGTGCCGTAGAAGCGATCGAGCACGGCTGCCATTACTTGACCTCCAGCGGCTGGGGCTGCTGCGCGTCGTGCGGATGCTCGGCGCCGCGATAGACCTTGAGCTTCTTGGCCATCGCGCGGCCGAGCCGGTTCTTCGGGAAGCATGCCCTGGACCGCCCACTCGATGACGCGCTCGGGGTGCGGTCCGCAGCATCGTCTCCGCGTTCACTTCCTTGAGCCCGCCGATGTAGCCGGTGTGCCAGCGGTACAGCTTGTCCTTCAGCTTGCGGCCGGTGAGCTGGACCTTCTCGGCGTTGAGGACCACCACGTGGTCCCCGACGTCGAGGTGCGGGCTGAAGCTGGCCTTGTGCTTGCCGCGGAGGATCGTCGCGACGCGCGTGGCGAGGCGACCGAGCACCTTCCCCTCCGCATCGACGACGTACCACTTCCGCTCGATCTCGCTCTCCTTCGGCATCGACGTCGGCATGAATTTCCCTTTCGACCGGCCTAAGTACGCCTGAAGACTAGACAATTCGCAACGCCGTACCTTAACTGAAAACGCGACGCCCCCTGTCAATTAATCGCGGGCTCCCGGCTCGCGCCCGCCTGCTCGGATCCGCTGCTACGGCCGGGTCTTCTCCGGCCACGGGCACAGGTCGCGGACGGGGCAGACCGGGCACGCCGGTTTTCGAGCCGTGCACGTCCGGCGGCCGTGGGCCTGGATCAGGTGGCAGAACCGCGTCCATCTCGGCTTCGGGAGGACCGCCGTGAGCTGGTCGTGGATCTTGTCCGGGTCGTCGGCCCTGGCGAGGCCCAGGCGCTGCGTCACCCGGAACACGTGCGTGTCGACGGCGATCGCGGGCTCCCCGAACGCGTTGCCGAGCACGACGTTCGCGGTCTTGAGCCCGACGCCGGGGAGCGCCACGAGCGCGTCCCGCGTCCGCGGCACCTCGCCGCCGTGGCGCTCGATGAGCGCCTTCGCCATCCCGAGCACGGACTTCGTCTTCGCGCGGAAGAACCCGGTGGACTGGATCTCCCGCTCGAAGGTCTTCGGCGACGCGGCGGCGTAGTCGGGAGCCTTCCGGTACTTCGTGAACAGCGACGGCGGTGACCAGGTTGACGCGCTCGTCGGTGCACTGCGCGGCGAGGATCGTCGCCACGAGCAGCTCGAGCGGCGTCGTGAAATCCAGCGCGCACTTGGCGTCCGGATACGCCTTCTCGAGCGCCGTGACGATCGACGTCGCGCGCTTCCGCTTCGCCTCCACGCTTTCACGCATCACTGGCTCCGTTGAACTCGCGGGCTCCCGGGCTTCGCCCGCCCGCTCGGGTGCCGCTCAATACTATTCGCCAATGCGGATGGCGTCTTCGGCCACGCGGACGGCGGCGAGCTCCACGGGCACCGGCAGCCGGTCCGCGATCCGGCCGGACGGGTCCAGGTTGCGAAACACCCAGTCGATCAACAGCCCCGGCACCGGGACCCCGCCGACGCGCACGCCATCGGCTTCCATCGTGAACGGCCGCCCGACCGCGGGGAGCACGCGCACGCGCCCGCTCACGTCCGGCCCGGGCACACGCATCGCGAACCGGAGCGCATCGGGCTCGAACCGGATGATCATGCCGCCGTAGCCCTTCAGGTCGGCCAGGAACGCCTGGAACGCGTCGGCGCGGATGGTGGCACGCGCGAGCCGGATGCGCCGCGCGTCGAGCGGATCGAAGCGTCCGCTGTTCCACAGCGTCCACGGGTTCACGACCAGATCGTCGACGACGAGGTGGAGATCGTCGACGGTGAGCACCGCCGCCCCCGGCTTGCGGAGCTCGCCCACCGTGGCGCGGCGCAGGATGATGTCGAGGCGCTCGACCTCGCCGCGCCCGATGCGCGCGCCGTGCGTGACGCGCACGTCGAGGCCCACGAGGTCGCGGGCCACGTCATCCAGGGCGCGCGTCACGGCGCGGACGAGCTTCGCCGCCATCGCGTCGGGAGGCGCGTCAACGCCGGCGGTGACCCTGCGCGCCCGCACCGTCGCGGTCGAGCCGTCGGGGAGCGGCAGCTCCGCGATCACCGGGAAGGCGCGCGCGAAGTCGGGATCGTCGGCCAGCAGGGCCATCGCCCGCCGCGACTTGCCTTCCGTCCACGGCGGCCCGACGTCGCCGGACTTCAGCACCATGTAGCGCACGCCGACCGGCGGGTCCTCCCACGCGCGGGCGATGCGCAGCGGGCGGTCGTCGCGGACGACGTAGTAGCGGAAGTTCGACGTCGAGAAGTAGGGGTGGTTGGGCACGATGCTCACGGTCGCCGCCACGTCGCGGCCCCCGGCGTCCCGCGCGATGGCGTCGAGGATCTCCGCGTGGCGCCAGTCGCCGGTGACCGGCGGTGCGGGGATGGCGGCCCCGAGCCGCGTGCCCGGCACCATCACCGTGGCCGGCCAGCGCAAAGGCGGTGGCGCTGACCTGGATGGCGGCGACCACCAGCGTCGCGGCCGTGGCGATGGCACGCCAGCGCGGGCGCAGCCCATCGAGCGCGAGCGCCGCCACGATGGAGGCCATCGGCAGGATCGGCAGCGTGTAGCGCGCGTTCTTGTTCTGGATCATGAGAAAGACCCCGAACGGCAGCAGCACCGAAACGAGCTCGAGCCACGCGCGGCGGCGCACGGCGACGACGAGCCCCACCCCCAGCAAGACCGTCGCGACGGCGCCGAAGAACATCGGGAGCGTGACCGGATAGATGGAAAGCGCTGCCCACGACCACGGATCCGGGTGGCCGGATTCCGCGGCCTGCTTGAACGACCGGTTCCCGATCTGGGCCGGCAGCCCCATGAGTCGAGGCCCGTACCACATGATGCTCAGCGCGAGGGCGACGAGCGTCGCGAGCAGCACGTTCCGCGCGCGACCTCGTCCCTGCCCGCCCGCGAGCGCCCAGAGCACCGCCGGCGCCAGGTAGACGGGAAACGGCGGCTTGATCAGCAGGCCGAGCCCGACGATCGCGCCCACCGCGAGCGACCAGCCGCGGCGCGTGAAACGCTCCGTGCGCAGCGTGAGCCAGACGCCGAGCGCGACGGTCGAGGCCAGCGGCAAGTCCAGCTGGACCCGCACCGTGTTGAACACCACGAACGGGGCGCTCCCGAAGATCACCGCGGCCATCACGCCGGCGCGACCGCCGACGCGCTCGCGCCCCACCAGGTAGATCATCGCCATGCCGAGCGCGAGGAAGGCCACCAGCACGAGCTGCGCGCTCGCGAGGTCGGACGGCATCACGCGAGCCAGCACGCCCGAGAGGCACGGCACGATCGGCGGATAGAAGGACGAGCGCTCGATGACCCCGGCGATGTCGCCCGCGGCGAGGTCGCGGGCACAGAGGATCGCGCGCTCGAGATGGTTGGCGTGGTCCCACTCCGGCGGATGGCGGTCGATCGCCGCCCACGCGATGGCGACCGCGGCCAGCATCGCAAAGGCGAGGGCCACGAAGGCCCACTCGCGTCTCAGAGGGGGTTTGGGGGTCCTCACTTCTGGGGCCCCCATGTTCATCGCCGAGCGACCGCGAGCACCGACGAACCGAACGGCAGGCCTGGGCGGAGCACGACGTGACGCTCGAGCGCGAACAGGGCGGTCAGGGCGCGGTTGACGATCGCAGGCGGCCGGTGCAGATCGTGGCCCTCACCACCCCCGAGCCGCTTCGCCAGGCGCACGGCGGCAATGGCCGGGAACAGGACCGTATTGAAGTAGCCGACGTGCTCGACGTGCAGCCCCGCCGCCGCGAGCGCGACACGCAGCCGCGACGCGGTGTAGCGCCGCCGATGGCCGAGCGCGACATCGTGGCCGCTCCAGAGCCAGGCGTAGGCGGGCACGCTCACCATCACGACACCGCCCGGCCGAGCCAGGCGCCGGGCGGCGCGGAGTGCCGCCACGTCGTCGTCCACGTGCTCGATGACGTCGAGAAGCAGCACAGCGTCGGCCCACTCGTCGGGCACCGGGATGTCGTCCGGCAGCGTGCCCGGGCGGATGTCGAGGCCGGCCGCGGCGCCGACCGCGCGCAGCTCCGGTGCGGTCTCGACACCGACGGCGTGTCCGAAGCGGCCGAGCGCCTGGAGGACGTTGCCCGTGCCACACCCGAGCTCCACGAGGCGGCAGGGTTTCGGCGGCAGCGCACGCTCCAGGGCGGCCAGGAGGACAGCCAGACGGCCGCCGAAGTACCAGTGATGCCGGTCCTCCTCGATGTGAACGGCGGTGTAGGCGCGGTCCACGTCAGCGCTGCGCGGGAAGGCGCGCGAGGGGACCGGCGGCGATCACCGGCGCGCGGTGAGGAAGCGGTGGATGCGGCGGAGGCCCTCGTCGATCCGCTCGACCGACGACGCGTACGAGAAGCGCAGGTAGCCTTCGGCGTTCGGCCCGAACGCGGCACCGGGCGTCACGGCGACGTGGGCCTCCTCCAGCATCTCCATCGCGAAGCGCGTGGAGTTGGTCGTGTACGCGCGCGCATTCGCGAGCACGTAGAAGGCGCCGGTGGGCTCGAAGCCCACCCCGAGGCCGATCCGTCGCACGCCCTCCACCATGACGCGCCGCCGCTCCGCGAAGATCGCACGGAAGCGCCGCGTCTCGTCGGCCGCCTCGCGCAACGCCGCCACGCCCGCCCACTGCACGAAGTCGCTGGTCGAGATGAAGAAGTTACCGAACACCTTCTGCAGCATGCGGATCTCGGACGCGGGCCCCACCACGTACCCGAGACGGTAGCCGGTCATGGCGAACGCCTTCGAGAAGCCGTTCAGCACGAACGCCCGGTCGGTGAACTCCAGGATCGAGCGCTCGCGGCCCTCGTAGACGAGCCCGTGATAGATCTCGTCCGACACGACGAAGGCGCCCCGACGGCCGGCCACCGCGGCGATGCCCGCCATGGCGTCGTCCCCCATGACCGCGCCGGTCGGATTGGCGGGCGAGTTGATCAGGACGGCGCGCGTCCGCGGCGTGCACCGCGCGCCGACCGCATCCGGGTGCAGCGCGAAGCCATCCGCCTCCGTGGTCGAGACCGTCGCCAGCCGGCCCTCGGCGTACCGGATGAAGTTCGGATAGCAGGCGTAGTACGGGTCGCCGAGCACGACCTCGTCCCCGGGATCGAGCAGGTGTCCGAACAGCAGGAGCATCGCCGGCGACGTCCCCGGCGTGACCAGCACCTGGTCGGGCGAGATCCGGACCCCGTACGTCGTCGCGTAGTGCTCGGCCACGGCCTCCCGCAGCGGCAGGATGCCGAGGCTCGAGGTGTACTTCGTGCGCCCGTCCTTGATGGCGCGCATGACCGCATCGCCGATCACCGGCGGCGCCTCGAAGTCGGGCTCGCCGAACTCGAGATGCACCACGTCGATGCCGGCGCGCTCGAGCTCGAACGCGCGCTCCGCGATCTCCACCGCCAGGAACGGCTCGATGTCGAGCACGCGCTTCGAGGTCATCGCCGGGCCATCCGGACCCGCGCGCGGAGGATCTCCCACAGCATCCCCGGGCCCGCTCTTGAGCACGCCGACCTTGCTGCCCGGCTTGTCCGACCAGTTCACCGCCACCTCCGTCACCCGCAAGCCGTACCGCCGCGCGAGCATCAGCAGCTCGACGTCGAAGCCGAAGCCGCGCGTGCGCAGGCGGCCGAAGATCATCTCCGCCGCGCGGGCGGTGAACGCCTTGAACCCGCACTGCGAGTCGCCCGACGTCAGGCAAGCCGAGGCGGGCGACGAGGCCGTTGAAGACGCGCCCCGCCAGCACGCGGTGGGGCCGGGCGACGACCGGTGACGCCGGGAGCGCGCACGGTCCGCGAGCCGATCGCGACGTCGGCGCCCGCGGCGAGCGCCGCCTCGAGTCGCTTGAGCTCGACGATCGGGCGTGGCGCCGTCGGCGTCGGCGAACATCCGATACGCGCCGACGGGCCGCGAGCATCCCGTGGCGGACGGCTGCCCCTTGCCCTCGTTCCGCCGGCAGCAGCGATCACGCGCACGGGTGCCGCGCGCGCGCCGCCCGCGCCCGGTCGGCGGTGCCGTCGCGACTGCCGTCGTCGACGACGATGACCTCGTACGGCTCCCCGCGGCTCTCGAAGTACGCGATGATCTCCTCGAGATAGCGGCGGCAGACGCTGCGCCTCGTTGAACGCGGGAATGACGACGGACCAGATCACCCGTTCCGTGGCCATCACGACGCCGGCGAACTCGGCGCGCCGGCGACGCCGGCGCCGGGCCACGCCGGTCGCGTGGGCCGCCCTCGCGACCTCCTCCGCCACCGCGGGGGCCACGTTCTTGTTGAAGACGCTCGGGATGATGTACTCCTCGCTGAGCTCGCCCCGGCTCACGCACGCCGCGATCGCCCGCGCCGCCGCCAGCTTCATCTCGTCGTTCACCGTCCGGGCGCGCGAGTCGAGCAGCCCGCGGAAGAAGCCCGGGAAGCACAGCACGTTGTTGATCTGGTTGGCGTAGTCCGAGCGGCCGGTCGCCATGACTCGCACGTGCTTTCCGGCCTCCTCGGGCTGGATCTCCGGGGTCGGGTTGGCCATCGCGAACACGATCGGGTCGCGCGCCATGTGCTTGAGGTCCTTCACCGTGAGGATGCCCGGCACCGAGAGCCCGATGAAGACGTCGGCGCGCTTCATGGCGTCGGCGAGCGTCCCCGTGACCTGCCGCGGGTTCGTCGACGCCGCCACCCAGCGCTTCATGAAGTCCATGCCCTCGGTGCGCGCCTTGTAGATGATGCCGTGCTCGTCGACGCCGACGATGTCACGCACGCCGCTGGCCTGGAGGATCTTGATCGTCGCGGTCCCGGCCGCGCCGACCCCGGTCACGACGACCCGGACCTTGCGGAGGTCCTTCTTGACGATGCGCAGCGCGTTCAGCAGGGCCGCCAGGACGACCACGGCGGTGCCGTGCTGGTCGTCGTGGAAGACCGGGATGTCGAGCTCCTTCCGCAGGCGCTGCTCGATCTCGAAGCAGCGGGGCGCCGCGATGTCCTCGAGATTCACGCCGCCGAAGCCGGGCGCGATCAGCTTCACGGTCTCGACGATCTTGTCGACGTCCTGGGTGCCCAGGCAGATCGGGAAGGCGTCGACGCCGGCGAACTCCTTGAAGAGCATCGCCTTGCCTTCCATGACCGGCAGCGCCGCCTCCGGGCCGATGTCGCCGAGCCCGAGCACCGCGGTGCCGTCGGTGACGACCGCCACCGTGTTCTGCTTGATCGTCAGCGCGAAGGCCCGCTGGCGGTCGTCGCGGATGGCCAGGCAGACCCGGGCCACGCCCGGGGTGTAGGCCATCGAGAGGTCGTCGCGGGTGCGGATCGGCACCTTGTTCTGGATCTCGATCTTGCCGCCGAGGTGCAGGAGGAACGTGCGGTCCGAGACGTTGACGACGCGGACACCGGGGATCTTCCGCAGCCGGTTGACGATTTCCTGTCCGTGCTCGCTGTCTCGGGCCTTGATCGTGATGTCGCGAAGAATGCGCTCCCGTCCGGACTCCACCAGGTCGACCGCGCCGATGTCGCCGCCGGCGTCGCCGATCGCGCTGGCGACGCGGCCGAGCATGCCCGGACGGTTCGTGATCTGGAGCCGAACCGTGAGACTGTAGGAAGCGCTTGGCAGAACCGCCATCACCGCGTGTCCCTCGCTTTTACTCTGCGACGTCGAACCGCGTCAAACTGAGGACGTGTCTCCGTTCGTACGTACGGAATAGAGAACGCCAGTACCCACTGAGAACAGCAGAAATTCCGCCGGCGAAGTTCGGGAAGTAGTTGTTACACGAGCTTAGCAACGTGCGGGCTCTGTGGCGTGCTTCTTGTATCGTTCGCGAGACCACCATCATCATACAGGGTGAATCAAGCCCTCTCCTGGTGACACCATGACATTCAGAGACGCAGAACACGACGGGGATGCTGTCGCCGTCCCGACCCTGGCTGCCGGCGAGGAGCGTGAGCCGGTCGCGCTGGCCGAGGATCCGGAGGAGCACATCGTTCCCGAAGAGACGACGACGCCCCTGCCCGCCAAGGGCGAGGATCCGGTCCGTCTATATCTGAAAGAGATCGGCAAGGTCCCCCTCCTCACCGCGCGGCAGGAAGTGGAGATCGGTCGCCGCATCGAGGTGGGGCAGATCGCCCTCCGGCGTGCGCTGGCCGGCATCCCGCTGGCGGTGCAAACCCTGCTGGACGTCGGCGATCGTCTGCGGCGTGAGCGAGATGCCCGCGGACGACGTGATGGTCCTGCCGGAAGGCGGCGAGCTCGATCCGAAAGCCGTCCGGCCGGTGCTGCTGGCCTTCGCGCGCATCCGGCGCCATGCCCGGAAGGTGGAGCGACTGCACGAGGCGCTGGGCGACAAGCGCCGCTCGGCCGCGTCTCGGCAGCGCCTCCTCCGGTCGATGGAGACCGAGCGGGCGGCCATCCAGAAGGTCGTCGCGGAGATGCCGCTCAAGCCGGCCCTGATCGACGAGCTCGTGGGCACGGTGCGGCGGCAGTGCCGCCGGCTCGACGAGATCGCCGCGGAGTCGCGCCGCAGGCGCTCGGCCACGGCCAGCCCGTGAGGTGCGCAAGCTGCAGCAGGAGCTCGGGCTGCCGCGCCGGCAGCTGCAGGCGCTCCTGACCGAGATCGAGACGAGCGACCGGATCGTGCGGCAGGCCAAGCGCGAGCTGATGGAGGCGAACCTCCGGCTCGTGGTGTCGGTCGCCAAGCGGTATCTCGGCAGCGATCTGTCGCTGCTCGATCTGGTGCAGGAAGGCAACATCGGCCTGATGAAGGCGGTGGACCGCTTCCAGTACCGCCGCGGGTTCAAGTTCTCGACCTACGCGACGTGGTGGATCCGGCAGGCCATCACGCGCGCCATCGCGGACCACTCGCGGACGATCCGGATCCCGGTGCACATGGTGGAGACGCTCAACCGCATCTCGCGGGTCAACCGCAACATGATCAACGAGATGGGCCGGGAGCCGACGCCGGAGGAGCTCGCCCAGCGCACGGGCGTGCCGGCGAAGAAGGTGCGGCTGATCCTGGAGTCGTCGCGCAAGCCGCTGTCGCTCGAGACGCCGATCGGCGAGGACTCGGAGCTGGGCGACTTCCTCGAAGACAAGTCGACCAGCTCGCCGAACGAGTCGCTGATGACGCAGGACCTGACCCACCAGGTCGAGCGGGCCCTGGCCACGCTCAGCCCGAAGGAGAAGGAGATCCTGCGCCTGCGCTTCGGGATCGGCGAGGAAGGCGAGCACACGCTGGAAGAAGTCGGCAAGCGCTTCGCGGTGACGCGAGAGCGGATCCGGCAGATCGAGGCGAAGGCGCTGAGGAAGCTCCGCCACCCGCTGCGCGGGCGTAACTTGAAGGCGTTCATCGAGAACTAGGGCCGAGGGGAGCCGCGTCCTTGCATGATGAACGTCGGGGGGAGTCCACGACTCCCCGCTCGTCACGCCCCGTCGTCGGAAGCCGTCGCGCAAGCTCGCCGAATCGATCAGCGCCGGCGCTGCGCCGAATCGGCGCTAGCAGGAGTGGCCAACCGCGTGACCGCCGAGGCGAGCCCCCCTCCGGGCACGGCATGACCCGTGCTTCTTCCACGGGCGCTGGACCTGCTTCGTCCGGGACATCTCCAGCGCGCGGATCAGCGTCGGGCGCGTGTCGCGCGGGTCGATCACGTCGTCGATCAGCGCGGCGCCGGCGGCGACGTACGGGTCGATCAGCGTGCGGAAGTCCGCGACCCGGCGGGCGCGCTCCTCGTCCGGGCTCGCGGCGGACGCGATCTCCTTGCGGAAGATGATGTTCGTGCCGCCCTCCGGCCCCATCACGCTGATCTCCGCCGTCGGCCACGCCACGATCAGGTCCGGCTCGTAGCCGCGGCCGCACATCACGAAGTAGCCGGCGCCGTACGCCTTGCGCATCACCACCGTCAGCTTCGGCACCGTCGCCTCGCTCACCGCGTACAGCATCTTCGCGCCGTGACGGATGATGCCCGCGCGCTCGACCTTCGAGCCGACCATGAATCCCGGGACGTCCTGCAGGAAGACGAGCGGGATGTTGAACGCGTCGCACAGCATGATGAAGCGCGCGGACTTGTCGGCGGCGTCGATGTCGAGCGCGCCGCCCAGCACCATCGGCTGGTTGGCCACGACGCCGACCGGAGCGCCCGCCAGCCGCGCCAGGCCCACGACGATGTTCTTCGCGCAGCCCGGCTTGATCTCGAAGAAGCTGTCCGCGGTCCACCACCGCGCGGACGATCTTCTTCACGTCGTACGCGCGGCGCGGGTTGTCCGGCACGATCTCGAGCAGCTCGTCGTCGCGACGATCGACCGGATCGTCGCACGGCGATCACGGGCGGCGCGCTCGGTGTTGCTCGACGGGAAATACGACAGGTACGTCCGGATCGCGCGGCAGGCACTCGCGATCGTCGGCCACCTCGAGATCGCCGACGCCCGAGACCTCGCAGTGCACCTTCGAGCCGCCCAGCTCCTCGGCCGTGATGTCCTCGCCGACCACCGCCTTCACCAGCGGCGGGCCGCCGAGCGCCATGTGGCTGGTCCCCTTCACCATCGGCACGAAGTCCGCGAGCGCGGGGATGTACGCGGTGCCCGCGGCGCCCGGGCCCATCATCGCCGCCACCTGCGGCACCACGCCCGACATGATCGACTCCTCGCGGAAGAGGAGTCCCGAGCCGGCGAAGCTGCGCGAGCCGATCGCCTCCTGGATGCGCGCGCCCGCGGAGTCGATGAGCCAGATCATCGGCATCCGCTTCGTGTAGGCGATCTCGCGGGCGCGGTTGCACTTGACCTCGGCGGTCTTGCCCATCGAGCCCGCCATCACCGTGAAGTCGTAGGCGATCACGGACGCCAGCCGCCCGTCGACCTTGCCGAAGCCGGTCACGACGCCGTCGGCCGGCGTCGCCTTCCCGGCCAGGTCGGGCGAGATCCCGGCGTGCGTGGCGTGCACGCCGATCTCCGTGAACGTGTCGGCGTCGAACAGCCGGTCGAGACGCTCGCGCACCGTGAGCTTGCCCGCCTCGTGCTGGCGCGCGACGGCCTCCGCCCCGCCCATCGCCTGCGCGGCGGCGCGCCGCCGCGCGAGGTCGTCGGCGAGGTCCTTCATGCCCATGGTCAGGCCTGGCCGGTGGTCTTCAGGATGAACGTGGTGATGCCGTGGTCGGGCGGCGAGCCGCCGCTCAGCGTGAGCATCGTGCTGATCTCGCTGCGGTGATGGGTCGCGTGGTTCGGGACGTGCGGCAGCAGCTGGCCGAGCGGCGCGCGGAACGCCTGGCCGGTCGTGTTCTTGTACTCCACGGTCCGGGCGAGATCGGCTTCCGCGAGTCCCTCCACGAACGCACGCTGCTCCGCTTCCAGGGCGTCCCAGCGCTCGCGGAGGGCGCGCATCGACGGGATGTCCGAGCCCGGGAGCGTGGCGAGCGACGTCCCCTTCCACCGCGCCAGCCAGATGGCGTCGGCGCCGTACAGGTGCGCGAACATCCGGCGGACGCTCGGGACGCTCCACTGCGTCCCCATGTCGCGCTCGCACCGCCTCGTCGCCGCGCGCGAGGGCGACATCGAAGAGCAGGTGGTTGGCCCAGCGGTGGTACTCGTAGAGCCCGCGGATCAGCTCGAGGCTCATGGCGACCTCCTCGTCACTCGAGGATGGCGACGACGTCGCCTTCCTGGACGGTCTGGCCCTCCTGCACCCGGATCTCCTTCACGGAGCCGGCGCGCGGCGCTTCGACGGGGATCTCCATCTTCATGGACTCGAGCACGATGACGGCGTCGCCCTCGGCGACCGCGTCGCCCGGCTTCGTCGGCACCTGGAACACGACCCCCGTGATGTGGGCGCGGATCTCCTCAGGCATGTCTGAACGCTCCTTCGTCGATCATCTGGGTGTGGACGCGGCCGGCGCGGAACGCGTCGTCGGCCAGCACCCGGCGCAGGAAGGGCACCGTCGTGCGCACGCCCTCGACGACGCACGCCGCGAGCGCGCCGTCGAGGCGCGCGATGGCCGCGGCACGATCGGCCCCGTGCGCGATGACCTTCATCAGCAACGGATCATAGTGCACCGGCACCGTGACGCCCTCGGCAATGCCCGCGTCCACCCGGATCCCCTCACCGTCCGGGCAGCACGAGGCGGGTCACGGTGCCGGGCGAGGGCAGGAAGTTCTTGTCGGGGTCCTCGGCGTAGACGCGGCACTCGACCGCGGCGCCGCGCTGGGCGATGTCGTCCTGGCGCCACGGCAGCGGCTCGCCCGCCGCGACGCGCAGCTGCGCCACGACCAGGTCGAGCCCCGTCACCGCCTCCGTCACGGGATGCTCCACCTGGAGCCGCGTGTTCATCTCGATGAAGTAGTAGTCGCCGGCCGGGTCGACGAGGAACTCCATCGTGCCCGCGTTCGCGTAGCCGATGGCCCGGGCGCCCGCGACCGCGGCGGCCACGAGCCCCTCCTTCGTCTTCGGGGCGAGCGCGGGCGCCGGGGACTCTTCCACGAGCTTCTGATGCCGCCGCTGGATCGAACAGTCCCGCTCGTGCAGGTGGACGACCTGCCCCGCGCCGTCGCCGAAGACCTGCACCTCGACGTGGCGCGGCCGCTCGAGGTAGCGCTCCATGTAGAGCGCGCCGTCGCCGAATGCCGCCTCCGCGCGGCGCGATCGCCGTGGCGAACGTCTTCGCCAGCTCGCTCGCGGCCTTCACGCGCGCCATGCCGATGCCGCCACCACCGCCGACGCCGCCTTGAGAATGAGCGGGAAGCCGACCGCCTCCGCGGCGCGCGTGATCGCGTCGTCGCCCGACGACGGGCCCCGGCGTCCCCGGGCACGACCGGCACGCCGGCCGCCGCCATCAGCCGCCGCGCTTCGCTCTTGTCGCCCATCGCGCGGATCGCGTTCGGCGCGGGCCCGATGAACGTGAGGCCCGCGTCCGCGCACGCCTGCGCGAAGCGCCAGTTCTCCGAGAGGAAGCCGTAGCCGGGATGCACCGCGTCGCGCGCCGGTGCGGCGCGCGGCGTCGAGGATCTTGTCGATGGCGAGGTAGCTCTCGCGCGCGGGCGCCGGGCCGACGAGCACGGCGCTCGTCGGCGTCGCGTCACGTGCGGGGCGTCGCGGTCGGCCTCCGAGTACACGGCCACCGTGCGCACGCCCAGCTGGCGGCACGCGCGGAAGACGCGGCGGGCGATCTCGCCGCGGTTGGCGACGAGGACGGAGCGGAACATCAGCGTGCGACGTGGTGACGGAGACGGCACGACGTCGGCGGCGGCCACGCGCCAGCGTGCCGTCGACGGGCTGCCAGCGGAGCTGCAGCATCGTGCGTCCCGCGACGCCGTCGAGCGCGAGCTTCACCATCCGGTACGCGCCGACTTTCGCGCAGGCGACCACGCGCGCCCGCTCCCAGGGTCCGCGGAGATCGACGTACGTGGCGTCGACGGCGGCCCGCGCGTCCGGGAGCACGTCGCGCGACAGCGCGTCGCGGTCGCCGTCGAGGAGCGCGCGGCCGTGCGCCTCGATGCGCGCGGCGAGGTCGTCCGGCACGACGCCCGCGTCGAACGACGACGCCGAGCCCCACCACGTCGCGCGCGGGATGCCACGGCGACGCGTCCGTCGCCTCCGCCGGCGGCGCGGTGAAGTCGCGCTCGGTCCCCGCGGCGCCCGTGATGCCGCCCGCCGCGCCGAGGGCGGCGAGCAGCCGCTGTTCCCATTCGTCCGCTCGGCGCCGCCACTCCGGGTTCGTGCCGAGCCTGGCGATGACGAGCCCGCTCGGCGGCGACGTGACGGCGCTCCTCGTCCAGGCAGCGCTGCAGGATGCGCCGGGTCGGCGGCTCGTAGATGCCGTTGGCGTCCGCCAGATGGCGCGCGTAGATCGCGGCGAGGTGCGGCTTGAGCACGCGGTACAGGCCGGTGACGCGCTCGGGCGTCGCGGCCGGGGTCTCGCGGCTCTCGATCAGGTCCATGAACGCGACCACGCGGTCGTTGGCGGGCTCGGACTGCTGGGCGGGCGATCGCAGCTCGGGCAGCCGCTTGCCCCAGAGGTCGGCGTGCTGCGCGCAGTCCCACACGTGACGGCCGAAGAGGAGCTTGACGCGGCACCTCGGGCGTGAGGGCGATCCAGCCGCCGAGGATGCGCATGATGCGCTCCTCGACGTAGCGGTAGTGCCGGATGAGCCGGGCGGAGGCCTCGACGGAGAACGCGCCGGCGAGCGGGTGAGCGATCAGTACACCTGCGAGCGCTGCGTGCTCTTGACGAGCCGCTCGATCTCCTCGTCCGTGAAGCCGGCGAGCTTGCGGCGCGTCCTTGGCGATCGAGATCGCGACCAGCTCGTGCTCGCCGTCCTGCCGCGAGCCGCCGAGGTTGAAGCGCTCGTCGATCGAGTCCTGGAACGCGATGGCCTTGCGCCGGCGCTCCGCGTCGCCCCGCGTGAGCTCGTTCAGCCACCGCGAGCCCATGCGCACGTGCGTGATCTCGTCCGCCAGGACGAAGTCCACCGAGCGCTCGAGGATGGGGTCCTCGAGCTTGCGCGCGATGTGGACGAGCTGGTTGAACACGTCGCACGCGAGGCCCTCGAGGCCGCGATTGACGCCGGCCACGCGCGCGGCGGCGTCCTCGGCGCACGCGCACCGCCACAGGATCGTCGTCTCGGGGAACTCGCCCACGTACCCGCCGAGGTGGTCGAGCAATCCGAGGTAGATCTCGACGTGGCGCGACTCGTCCCAGACCTGCCGCGCCATGTCCATCGTGAATTCCCACGGCGCGTCGGCGAAGTCGAACACGGTGCGCCCCGCGCCTTCCATGGCCTGCAGCTCGCCGACCAGGATGCCGTGCACCCGATCGCGCATCTGATTCGCGCGTGGCGAGCCCCGCGAACGGCGGCAGCCCCTGCTCGACCTTCAACTCGCCGACGTCGCGCGCGCGCATCCGGACGAAGCGGTCCTCGCGGGCGAGACGGTCGTAGGCGATCAGGCGGTCCATGGGCGCTCCAGGCCGGAAAGTGAACCGGTATTCAGTAGAATATCACGCTCGAGCGAGCAGCGGCGATCGGCCCGGGGCTCGCGGCGGTCGCGGAGCGGCACGGCTTCGCCGGGTCGCGAAGCGAGGGGGGCTTGGGGGGTGCGTCTCGCACCCCCCATGTCAACAGACGCGGGGCGGACCACATCGTCGCCGAAGCGCGCGGCGAGCCCGTCCACGGCGCGCGCGAGCTTCTCGCGGCGGAGCGCCGCGGGATCCAGCAGGGAGAGCTGGCCGGCGCCGGCGGGGCCGAGGCTCGAGGCGGAGAGCCCGATGAGGCGGATCGGCTGGTCGAGCGACTCGCGATCGAGCAGCGTCTTCGCGCGGCGATAGAGCTCGAGGCCGTCCTGCGTCGGCTCCGCGCTGACCGCACGGGTGATGGTATGGAAGTCGCTGAACCGCAGCTTGAGCGTGAGACGCGCCGCGGCCACGCCGCTCTCGCGCAGCTCGCGCGCCACGCGCTCGGCCTGCGCGCGGAGCACGCTGGCCAGCCGCGCGGGGTCGCGGCAGTCGCTCTCGAAGGTCTCTTCGGCGCCCATCGACTTCGGCGCCGTGAACGGCTCGACCGGCCGCTCGTCGCGTCCGAACGCGAGGTCGTGCAGGGCGGCGCCGTGGTCGCCGAATCGTTTCACGAGCACCGCGCGCGGCATCCGCTGGAGCTGGCCGATGGTCGTGATGCCGAGCGCCGGAGAGGGCCTCGGCCATCACCTTCCCCACGCCCCAGAGGCGGGCGATCGGCAGCGGCGAGAGAAACGCGGCCTCGCCGCCCGCCGGCACCACCACCAGCCCGTCGGGCTTCTCGAGATCCGACGCGATCTTCGCCAGGAACTTGTTCGGCGCGAGGCCGGCGGACGCGGTGAGCTGCGTGCCCTCGCGGATGCGCCGCTTGATGGTGCGGACGGCGTCGAGGGGCGTGCCGAACAGCGACTCCGTGCCCGTGAGATCGAGGAAGGCCTCGTCGACCGAGATCGGCTCGACGAGCGGGCTGAAGCCCTCGAGGATCCGCATGATCTCCCGCGACACGCGCTGGTACTTCGCCATGTCGACGGGCAGGAACGCGCCGTGCGGGCAGAGGCGCGCCGCCTTGCTGATGGGCATCGCCGAGCGGACGCCGTAGACGCGCGCCTCGTACGAGGCGGCGGACACGACGCCTCGTCCGCTCGGCTCGGCGCCCACGATCACCGGCGTGCCCCGAAGCTCGGGCCGATCGCGCTGCTCGACGGCCGCGTAGAACGCGTCCATGTCGATGTGCGCGATGGATCGGGGCGGCATGGACTACGCCGTGCTCACTCCACGCCGTCCGCGCGCTTGCGCAGGGTCTCCACCTCGGCTTCGAGGCCGCGGATCCGCTCCACGAGCTGGTCCAGGGCGCGCGCGACGGGGTCGGGAAGATCCGTCTGGTTCAGGTCGACCTCATCGGCGACCCGCTGCCCGTCCTTGTACGTCACCCGCCCGGGGACGCCGACCACGACGGAGTTCGGCGGCACGTCGCGGACGACCACGGAGCCGGCCCCGATGCGGCTGTTGTCGCCGATGTAGATCGCGCCGATGACCTTGGCGCCCGCGCCGACGACGACGTTGTCGCCGAGCGTGGGGTGCCGCTTCTCGCGCTTGAGGCTGGTGCCCGCCAGGCTCACGCCCTGGTAGAGCGTGACGTTCTTGCCCACCTCGGCCGTCTCGCCGATGACGACGCCCATCCCGTGGTCGATGAACAATCCGGGCCCGAGCTTGGCCGCGGGGTGGATCTCGATCCCGGTGAGGAAGCGGGAGATGTGCGACACGAAGCGCGCGGTCCCGAACCAGCCGCGCCGCCAGAGGCGGTTCCCCACGCGGTGAAAGGCCAGCGCATGCACGCCGGGGTAACAGAACAGCGCTTCCAGTCGCGATCGGGAGGCAGGGTCACGCTCGAAGACCGTGCGCATGTCGCGTCGAAGCGCGTCAAACATGTCAGCTCCTCCGGCTCAGCCACTCGCCCGCGGCGGCGCGAACGGCGTCCGCCACCACCTCCGCGGCGTGCTTGCGATCGTCGGGCAGCCCATCCAGCGCCCGCTCCACCTCTTCCGGCTTGAGATGCTGCAAATCGTCCACGGGTCGCAGCAGGATCAACTCGCTCACCGCGCTGGCCGCCGCGATCGTCGGCCCACACCCGTAGGCCTGGAACCGCGCCTCGGCCACCTGGGCATCCCGCACCCGGAGGAACACCCGGGCCAGGTCGCCGCAGGCCGTGTACTCCCCGACCCCGACCGCGTCCGGTTGCCGCATCATCCCGGCGTTGCGGGGGTTCAGGAAGTGATCGACCAGCGTCGGGCTGTATCTCACGCCACGCCCACCGGGGCCGCCTGGCGCAGCCTCCTCACCAGCGGCTCCAGGGACTCGATCACGTAGTCGACCTCGTCTGCCGATCGTCGTCCGCCCGAGCGACGATCGGACCGCGCCCATCGCCCAGTCGAGGGGCACGCCCATCGCCACCAGCACGTGCGAGGGCTCGACGTTGCCCGCCGTGCATGCCGAGCCCGCGGAGGTGGCGATCCCCTTCAGGTCGAGGCCGAGCACGATCGACTCCGATTCCACGTGGCGGTAGCTGATGTTCGCGGTGCCCGGCAGCCGATCGGTGGGATGACCGTTGAGCCGCACCTCGGGCACGCGCGCGGCGATGCCGTGCCAGAGGCGATCGCGCAGCGCGCCGACGCGCGCGGCCTCCTCGTGCATGTCGCGCGCACGCACCTCCACGGCCTTGCCGAGGCCGATGATGCCCGGCACGTTCTCGGTGCCCGCCCGGCGCCGGCGCTCGTGCTCGCCCCCGTGCTGGATCGAGACCATCTTCGTGCCCTTCCGAATGTACAGGCCCGCGATGCCCTTCGGGCCGTAGATCTTGTGGCTCGAGAACGACAGCAGGTCGATGCCCATCGCGTCCACGTCGATGGGCACCTTGCCGAACGTCTGGACGGCGTCGACGTGGAACGGCACGCCGTGCGCGCGCGCGAGCTGACCGATCTCGGTCACCGGCTGGAGGGTGCCGACCTCGCTGTTCGCGTGCATCACGCTGATCACCACGGTGTCGGGGCGAATGGCCGTGCGGACGTCCTCGGGATCGACGCGCCCGTGCTCGTCCACCGGCAGGTACGTCGCGGTGAAGCCCTGCGCCTCCAGCGCCTGCACGCTCCGCAGCACCGCGTGGTGCTCGACGCGGGACGTGATGATGTGGCCGCGCCCGCGCGCGAGCGCGAGCCCCTTCACGCCGAAGTTGTCGGACTCCGTGCCGCCCGACGTGAACACGATCTGGTCCGGCGCCACCTTCAGGAAGTTGCCGATGCGCTCCCGCGCGAGGTCCACGCCGGCGCGCGCGTCGCGGCCGAAGCCGTGCACGCTCGACGGATTGCCGTAGACCTCCATGAAGTAGGGCGTCATCTCCGCCACGACCTCCGGATGCACCGGCGTCGAGGCGTTGTGATCGAGGTACACGCGACGCGTCATGTTGCTCTCCCCTTCCGCGGATGCTAGGCTCGGCCCCGATGGACCTCGCCCGAAAAAAGCTCGGGCTGATGCTCTCCACCGGCCCCGAGCGTCCCGTCAATCTCGACACGGCCGTCGGGCTCTCGGAAGCCACGCTCGACCGCGGCGGCGCCGTCTACCTGTACTTGATCGACGACGGCGTGCGCGCGCTCGACGACCCGCGCGTGTCCGCGCTCGCCGAGCGCGGCGCGAAGCTCTTCGTGTGCGCGTTCGGCTGCCAGAAGCGGAAGATCCCGCTGCGCGACAGCGACCGCATCACGTACTGCGGGCTCGTCGTGCTGACCGACATCATCAACGGCACCGACCGCTTCCTCGCGCTGAACTGACCGCGCGTCCACCGTGTCCGACGACCAGCCGGTCCTCGTCCTGATCTCCGTCGACCCGCGCGAGTCGCATCGCGCCAACGAGGCGATGCGGATCGCGCTCGGCATCGTGTCCGGCGAGAACGAGGTCGCGATCGTCCTGACCGGACCCGCCGTCCATCTGCTGGACGCGGACACCGACGACCTGGTGGATGGCGACGACATCGCGAAGTTCCGCGACAACCTGCGCACGGTCGGCGTGCCGTTCCACGTCGAGACGGGCGCCGTGCCGACGGATCCCGGCTGGAACGCCGAGCGGCACCCGCTCGTGCCGGTGAGCGCCGACGACATCGCCGAGCTCGTGCGCGCCAGCCGGCGCGCGCTGGTCTTCTGATGGCGCGCGTCCTTCACGTCTTCAAGGGCGACCACGGCGCCGAAGCGGGCGTCGTGATCGCGCGCGCCGTCGCGGCGGGCGACCAGGTCGAGGTGGCGATCGTCGGCGGGGCGGCCGCGCCCACGCTGCCTGACGGCGTGACGGTGCACCGCGTGCCCGACCAGACGTCGTACGAGCGCTGCGTCGAGCTGATCTTCTCCGCCGATCACGTGGTCACCTGGTAGGTCCCGCCGCTCGAGTCTCATCGCCTACCGATTCCGGTACTCGTCGAGCCAGGCCATCTGGATGGCTTCGAGGAGTTTCTCGTTCGACGACTTCGGGTCGTCGGTGAACTCCGGGAGCTCGGTCACGTAGCGGTGCAGGTCGGTGAAGCGCACCGTCAGCGGATCGACGTCCGGGAACTTCTCGCTCAGCGCGATGCCGATGTCCTCGCTGTCTCGCCAGCCCATGGTCACTTGGGAATCTCCACGGTCACGTCGCCCCGGACAATCGCCTGGCAGCCGAGACGGGAATGGATCGTCAGGCCCTCGGCCATGTCGAGCCGGTCCTCCTCGTCCTCTTCCATCTCCGAGAGGTTCTCCTTGCCCTCGCGCACGATCACGTGACACGTCGTGCACGCGCAGCTGCCGCCGCAGTTGTGCTCCAGGTGGATCTCGTGGGCGAGCGCGATGTCGAGCAGCGATCCCGGCTTGCCGTGATCGGCGAGCGGGTACTTCGCGTCGTCGACTTCGACCGTCGTGTTGAGGGGCAGAAACGTCACGCGGTGGATCGTCATGACTCCGACTCCATGATCTCCGCGGCCCGCTTCGTGCCGAGCGCGCCCTTGAGGGCGGCGTCCATCATCCGCTCCGCGAGATGCTCGGTGGCGCGGTTCAGCGCGGTGGTCGCCTCCCGGATGGCGTCACGGTCCTGCGTGTCGCGCACCGTCGTGAGGGCGGCGAGCGCGGTCTCGATCTCGCGGCGCTCCGCCGCCTCCACGAGCGCAGCACCCTGGCGCAGCGCCCGCTCGACGTGGGTGATGACGGTGTCGGCCTCATTGCGCGTCTCGATGAGCATCCGCGTCTCCACGTCCGCTTCGGCGTACGTGAAGGAATCCTCGACCATCCGCTCCACGTCGGCCTCGGTGAGACCGTACGTCGGCTTGACTTCGATGGACGCCGCCTTGCCGGTGCGGAGCTCCTTCGCCTGCACCTGGAGGATGCCGTTGGCGTCGATGAGGAAGGTGACCTCGATCTTCGGCATCCCGGCCGGCATGGGATCGACGCCGCGGAGCTCGAAGCGCGCGAGCGACCGGCAGTCCTTCGCCAGCTCCCGCTCGCCCTGCAGCACGTGCATGTCGACGACCGTCTGGCCGTCGACCGACGTGGTGAACATCTCCCGCGCGCTGGTCGGCACCGTGGTGTTGCGCGAGATCAGCACGCTCACGACGCCGCCGAGCGTCTCGATGCCGAGCGACAGCGGGGTGACGTCGAGGAGCAGCATGCTCGTGATCCCGCCGGCCAGGATGTGGGCCTGCACGGCCGCGCCCAGCGCGACGACCTCGTCGGGGTTGAGCTGGCTGTGCGGCGTCTTGCCGAACAGCTCCTGGACGCGCCGTCGCACGAGCGGCACGCGCGTGGAGCCCCCGACCAGCACGATCTCGTCCACCTGCGAGGGCCGCAGTCCCGCGTCGGCGAGCGCCATCTGCACGGGGCCGAGGGTCTTGGCGACCAGCGGCTCGATCAGACGCTCCAGCTCGGTCCGCGTGATCTCGCGGTGATACGTGAAGCTCGCGAACGGCAGCGTGAGCGTCGTGCGGTCCGTCGACGAGAGCCGCACCTTCGCCGCTTCGGCGGCGAGCCGGAGCTCCTGCATCGCCTCCTGGTCGCGCGCGAGGTCGATCTTGTCGCACGCCAGCTCGGCGTGGTGGCGCGCCTGGATGTCCTCGAGCAGCCACAGCATGATGACGCGGTCGAAGTCGTCGCCGCCCAGGTGCGTGTCGCCGTTGGTGGCGAGGACCTCGAAGATCCCGTCCTTCACGCGGAGGATCGAGATGTCGAAGGTGCCGCCGCCCAGATCGTAGACCGCGACCACGCCTTCCTTCAGCCGGTCGAGCCCGTAGGCGAGCGCGGCGGCCGTGGGCTCGTTGACGATCCGCACGACGTCGAGGCCGGCGATGCGCCCCGCGTCCCGCGTGGCCTGGCGCTGGCCGTCGTTGAAGTACGCCGGCACGGTGACCACGGCCTTCTCGATCGCCTCGCCGAAGTGCCGCTCCGCGCGCTCCTTCAACGCCTTGAGAATGACGGCAGAGACTTCCGGCGGCGTGACGGTACGACCATCCACGCGGATACTGACGACGTTCTCGACGGGAACCACCGAGAACGGGAAGTACTTCAGCTCGTCCTTCACGTCGCCATACCCACGGCCCATGAGCCGCTTGACCGAGTACACGGTGCTCGCCGGCCGGCGCACGAGCTGGCGTCGCGCCGCCTCGCCCACCACGACGCCGTCGGGAGTGAACGAGACGATGGAGGGCAGCAGCGCGCGCCCGTCCTCGTCCGCGATGACGCGGGGCAGGCCCGTCTTCTCGTCGACGTAGGCGACGAGGCTGTTGGTGGTGCCGAGATCAATGCCGATGATGCGCGACATGCCCTTCCCCGGTGCCGCCGAGCGCGTCGGCGAGATCGTCGATGACGGTGCGCAGATAGGCGCGCGTGGCGAGCGCCTCCTTGAACGCGGCGAGAACCTTCGGCCGGTCCGCCGGCGCCGCCGTGTCCCAGCGCTCGCTGAGCGGGCCGGTGAGGGTGTCTTCCACCTCGGCCCGGCGCGCGATCAGACGCTCGCGCTGGTCGGTGAGGGTGGCGCGCGTGGCGTCGTCGAGGCTGCCGGACCGCGCGTCCTGCAGCGCCTCCTGGATCTCGAACATCTCCTCCAGGAGCTCGGGCGGCGCCTTCGGCTTGACCATTGACCTTGACGGCCCGTGGCCGTCACCGTGTCCTCCCCTTCCGCGTCTCCCTTCCCTCCTCGAGACGCACGAGGTACTCGACGCGCGCGATCGGATCGCGGAGCGCCCGGTAGGCGGCGTTCACGCGGGCCGACGTTTCCAGCACGCGCGCCTGCTCGTCGGCCGACGCCGTCTGGTGGAAGTCCGGATGGTGCTGGCGCGACAGCTCGTAGAACCGGCGCTGCAACGCGGCCGCGTCGATCGCGAGCTTGCGCGGAAGGCCGAACACCTCGAAGAAGTTCACGCGTCTCCTCATGGTCTCAAAACAAAACGGGCCCGGCGCCGGGCCCGTCGCTATGGAAGCGGACGGCCCGCTTACACGCTGAAGGATTCACCACATCCGCAGGCCGACTTCGCCTGGGGATTCACGAAGGTGAACCCGCCCGTGAGCCCTTGCCTCACGTAGTCGAGGGTCGTCCCGGTCAAGTAGAGGTAGCTCTTCTTGTCGCAGACGACCTTCACGCCGTCGATGTCGAACTCCTTGTCGTGCGGCCCCTTCTCGGAGTCGAACTCCAGGGCGTACGACATGCCCGAGCATCCGCCACCCTTCACGCCCATGCGGAGGAACACCTCGTCGCCGAGCTTCTGCTCCTCCTTGAGCTTCCTGACCTGCTCGACCGCCGCTTCGGACAGTGTCAGCGCCATACCGTCTCCGTCTCCTACCTCGCGGTGGCCCCGGCTTCGGCCTGGGCCCCGTGCTTGTCCTTGTAGTCGGCCAGCGCGGCCTTGATCGCATCCTCGGCGAGCACCGAGCAGTGGATCTTGACCGGCGGCAGCTTCAGCTCGTTGACGATGTCCGTGTTCTTGATCTTGGCCGCCTCGTCGACGGTCTTGCCCTTGAGCCACTCCGTGGCCAGGCTCGAGGACGCGATGGCGCTGCCGCACCCGAACGTCTTGAACTTCGCGTCCTCGATGACGCCCGTCTCGAGATTCACCTTGATCTGGAGCTTCATCACGTCGCCGCACTCCGGCGCGCCGACGAGCCCCGTGCCCACGCCCGGCGTGTCCTTCGTGAAGGACCCGACGTTGCGCGGGTTGCTGTAGTGATCGACGACCTTCTCGCTATATGCCATGGCCCCCTCGCTCCCCTTGTTCCTCAGTCAGCCTTCCACTGGATCGACTTCAGGTCCACGCCTTCTTTCGCCAGCTCGTAGAGTGGCGACATGTCGCGCAGCCGCTTGACGACCTCGATCATCTTGGCGGCGACGTAGTCGACTTCCTCCTCGGTGGTGAACCGGTGGAGGCTGAAGCGGATCGACGAGTGCGCCAGCTCCGCGCTCGCCCCGAGCGCGCTGATCACGTACGACGGCTCGAGCGTGGCCGACGTGCACGCCGACCCCGACGAGAGCGCCGAGTCCTTGTTCAGGCCCATCAGGACCGACTCGCCTTCCACGTACGCGAACGAGATGTTCAGGTTGTGGGGCAGCCGGCGCTCCGGATGCCCGTTCAGGAACGCCTCGTCGACATTCGACAGGATCCTATCTTGAAGTCGATCGCGCAGCGTCCGGAGCCGCACGCTCTCCTGCGCCATCTCCGCGCGCGCGATCTCGGCCGCCTTCCCGAAGCCCACGATCAGCGGCACGGGCAGCGTCCCGGACCGCATGCCGCGCTCGTGCCCGCCGCCGTCCATCATCGCCGCGAGCCGGACCCGCGGTCCCTTGCGGCGGACGTAGAGCGCGCCCACCCCCTTGGGTCCGTAGATCAGGTGCGCCGTGCACGAGAGCAAGTCGATGCCCATCGCCTCGACGTTCACCGGCACCTTGCCGACCGCCTGCGTGGCGTCGGTGTGGAAGATGATCCCCTTCTCCTTGGCGAGCTTCCCGATGGCGGCGATGTCCTGGATCGTGCCGACCTCGTTGTTCGCGAACATCACGGAGATGAGGATGGTCTTGTCGGTGATCGCCTTGCGGACCTCGTCGACGTCCACGAGACCGTCCGCGCCCACGGGCACGTACGTCACCGTGTAGCCCTGCCGCTCCAGCCGCTTGCAGACGTCGAGGCCGGCGCGCTGCTCGATCACCGTCGTGACGATGTGGTTGCCCTTCTCCCGGTACATCTCGGCCACGCCCTTGAGGGCGAGGTTGATGGACTCCGTGCCACCGGACGTGAACACGAGCTCCTTGGGGTCACGGGCACCGATCAGCGCGGCGATCTGCTCGCGGGCGCGGTCGACCGCCCCCTCCGCCTCCCATCCGAACGGATGATTGCGGCTGGCAGGATGCCCGAACTTCTCGGTGAAGTACGGGATCATCGCCTCGACCACCCGCGGATCGGCCGGGGTCGTCGACTGCGAGTCCATGAAGATCGGAAACTTCAGTGCCATCCTTGTCCCTCTGGCCCCTACTGGCCTACGCCCTGATCGAGAACAGTTCCGGAACGTCCGCGCTGGTCAGCTCGGACAGGCTCATCGTGTCCAGGACCTGGCTGATCGCCGCCTGGATCTTCTGCACCGGCCGCCGGAGGTTGCAGTGCGCCATCTGGGGACAATCGCTCGACGCTTCGAGGCAACTGACGATGTTGATCGGTCCCTCCAGCGCCCGCACGACGTCGCCCACCGAGATCTCCATCGGCCGGCGCGCCAGCACGTAGCCGCCCTTCGGGCCGTTCGTGCTGAGGATCAGCTTCTTCTTCGCAAGTCGCTGCAGGATCTTCGCGAGCAGCTCGGCCGGGATGTGGAACTCGTCGGAGATCCGCTTGGCGCTCACTGCTCCGAGATCCTCGTGGACCGCGATGTAGTGGATCGCCATCAGCCCGTAGTCCGCTCGCTTGGTGAAGCGCAGCATTGTCTTGCCCTGCTCCTAATCCCGACTCTTTAGATCGGCGACCATTTCAGTCGGATTCTGGCACCGACGCATGAGGCTGTCAAGCCAAACCGCGCCGAAAACCCCAAAAAGCCCAGCACTCGCCGGAGGGCGACGCCGCCGAGCCCCCCCCCTGGTGGTCAACCGTCGCCGCCCAGCGCGGTGCGCAGGCGGAGGGCGGTCTCCTCGGGAGACGTCTCGTTGACGAAGATCCCCCCGACGCGGTTGGCGGCCTCCGGCTGGGCCGCGATCTCGATGTGCCAGTGGTAGTCGTCGCGGATGGTGGCCCACTCGCCGAGGAGGATCCGCGAGCGGACGTTGGGCGCCGTGTGCAGCACCAGCTCGTAGCCGGGATCGCCGAAATCGCGCGCCAGCGCGGCGAAGAACTGATGGAACAGCACCGCCAGCTCCGGCGCCGTCTCGGCCGTCAACGCGTCCTCGTACGACCAGCCGTGGCGGCGCGGGAGGATCCACGCCTCGAGCGGGCCGCGCGCAGCGTACGGCATGAGGCACGCGAAGGACTTCGTCAGCCTGACCACGCGCTCCCGCGCGGCGATCTCCTGGCGCAGCAGATCGCAGTAGAGGCAGCGCCGCTTGTACTGGTAGTACTCTCGCGCCTCGCGGAGCTCGCGACGCTTTTCATCGAACACGATGGGGATCGCGGTCACGCGCGAATACGGGTGATGCAGGCCGATCCCCGGCTTCTTGTGGCGACGGGAGATCAGGATGTCGCGGATCTGGCTGTCGCGCTTCAGGTCGAGGAGCCGGTCCCGGTACATCCACAGGACGTCCTCGAACTGCTCCGGATCCATGGTGGCGAGGCTGTCGTCGTGGCGCGGGGACTCGATGATCAACTCGCTGGCGCCGCGCGGGGTGATCATGTCGAACATCCCGACCCCCTCGCGCACCAGCTCGTCCTCGATGCGGAAGTACGGATCGCGCTCGGGCACCACCCGCACCATCCAGCCGGGTGTGTTCGGAGCGGAGCCGTCCTTGCGGTACGCCGCGATCTCGGGGCCGCTCGCCGCTTCGGCGCCCGGACAGTAGGGGCACTCGTCGGTCGCGCTGAGATTCGGCTTCGGCCGGATCAGCACCCACTGGCCACGCGTCGGATCCTTCCGGAGCTCGTTCACGCGGGGCCTTTGCGAGCTACTTGTCCTTGACCGTCGTCTTCAGCTTGCGGAGGTGCTGCCGCGCCACGTCCACCCAGTCCTTCTCGGACGGCAGCTGCGAAGCCAGCGCGATGTACTTCTCCCACTGCGTGATGGCCTCGCGCGGATCCGTCTTCTCGTAGACGATCGCCAGGTTGTACATCGCCCCCGTGTGCTTGCCGTCGAGCTCGATGACCTTGCGGTACTCCTCGGACGCTTCCTTCCAGAGCCCCTTGTCCTCGTAGACCTCGCCGAGCCCCATGCGCGCCTCGACCGACGCGGGATCGAAATCGATCGCCTTCTTGTAGGCGGTCACCGACTCGTAGTAGAGACCCTTCTCGCTGAAGTAGATCTTGCCGAGGCTCAGGTGCACGCGCGGGTTCACCGCGTTGTGGACGAGCGCCTGCTGATAGGCCTTGATCGCGCCGTCCGTGTCCCCCTTCGCGGCCTTGGCGTCGCCGAGGCCGACGTACGCGTCGGCGTAGTACGGCCGGAGCTCGATGGCCTTCGCGTACGCCTCCAGCGCCTGGTCGAAGAGACGGCGGGGCTGGATCAGGAACATGTCGCCGAGCGCCTTGTACGGCTCCGGCTGCGTCGGGTCGAGCTGCGTCGCCGCGCGGAACTGGGCCGCGGCCTTCCAGCGGTTGCCGAGCGCCTGGTGGACGGTCCCGAGCGCGTACTGCGCGGCGACGAAGCTGGCGTCCGACTCGATCGCGCGCGACAGCAGGTCGATCGCGGTCTCGTTGGCCTCCTGGCCCGCCCGCCAGAGCGCGGTATGCGCGCGGGCATAGAGCTCGAGCGCCCGGAGATTGCGCGTCGGCCGCGCCGCCTTCTCGATCCGGCTCGCCTCCGTCTCGGTGAGCGTCACCTTCAATGCCCGCGCGTACAGGAGCGGCAGCGTGCCGAGCTTGGCGATGAACTGGCCGTCGGGGACGGCGACGTCTTCGAGAGGGACGGAGTCGCTGCCCGCCTTCGTGTCGAAGAGGCGGGGCTGGATGACGAGCTCGTTCCCCGTGCGAGTCAAGCGCCCGAAGAGCGCCACGTCCGAGCGTGTCGTCCGGGCCGTCTGCTGGACCAGCTCGGGGCCCCACGCCTGCGTGGATCCAAACGACCGCAGCCGCGCGGGCTCGAGGGGCATGAACGCCTGATGCTGCACGAGAGACAGGCGGAGCACCTCGCTCACCGCCTCGCCCATCCAGCGCTCGTCGGCGTCGAGGGTCGAGGCGTCGAAAGGCGCCACCAGAACCACACGCGACTTCACGGGGGCGGCATCGACGGCGCCCACCGCGACCAGCACGGTCAGCAGAGCCAGGATCACGACCATCCGTCGCTGACGATAGGGGCGCGGCCCCCCAGACCCCCGTCCGGCGCGCTCGATCATCGGCCGCCCTCCCCCTCGGTGCCGGCACGCTCCTCACGCCGTCGGAAACGGCGCACCAGCGAGCCCAGGGCGCCCGTGCCGACGCGCCTCAGGGCGATGTCTGGTAACAGCATGACACCGACGATGCCGACGAGCCAGGGCCAGATATCGATGGCGATCCGCGACTGCCGACGGCCCCTCAGGAAGGCGCCGCGCGGGTCCTCGAGGGCGCCGCCGTTGGTGAGCTCGGCCAGCTCGCGCAGGAGCGTCTCATCGACGCCGAGGTCGCGGAGCTCGCGCGCATACGGCACCACGAGACCGGCGAGCTGGGAGCCGACCACCTGGTCCTGCCGGCGCTGGGCCATGCCGACCAGGTAGACACCTTCCTGCGGCGCGGGGAAGCGTCCGCGGTAGCGGCCCGGCGCCACCTGCTCCAGGTCGATGACCGTGCGCTCCTTGTTCGGCGCCACCACGCCGACCTGGGAGTCGAGGAAGTTGATGAACTCGCCCTTGCTGTCGACGGCGTCCACCAGCACTTCCCCCACGCCATCCCGCCGCTCGACCGACGCGACGGTGTCGCTGCGGGTGCCGCTGCGCAGCGTCCAGCGCGTGAGCTGCGCCCAGAACTTGTTGAAGTCGCGCCACCTGAGCCAGAGCACGCTCCACTTCGCCTTGGCGTCCGAGGTGAAGGCGGCCGAGCGACCAACGCCGTAGCGCCACGTCGCGAGGACCGGATCTTCCTGGTGGCTCATGAGCACGAGCTCGGCCGTGCTCTTCACGGTGGTGGCGACGTAGCCGCCGAGGGGCGGCACGTTCTTCCAGTCGATGTCCTGCATCGCCTCGTGCGCGGGCGCCGTGAGCTGCGGCTTGAAGGGCTGCTCGACCAGCGACGCCTTGGAGGCGAGCTGCGTCTCGAGGGTGAAGATCCGCGGGATCGTCTGCGAGTCTTCCGTGTAGTAGAAGCGCCCGCGGCCCCACTTCGCGATGTCGACCATGAGCTGCACGTCGGCGTCCTTGCCGATCGCGACCGACGACACCGTGATCTTGTCCTTCACCATCCGCCGCAGCAGCCCCGTGAAGTCGCCGCGGGTCATCTGCCCGTCGGAGAGGAAGATCACGTGCTTGAGGAGCGCGGGGCGCTCGAAGAGCTGGCTGTACGTCTCCTTCAGGGCGGGGTAGCCGTCGGTGCCGCCGCCCGCCTTGATGGTGGCGATCGCGTGGTGGATGGCGCCCTTGTCCCGCGCCATGCGCATCGGGACGTCCCAGATGAACTCGGTGTCCCAGCTCTGCACGCCGACCTCGTTGCGGTCGTCGAGGAGGTCGACCACGAGGTGCGCGGCTTCCTTGGCGAGATCGAGCTTGGTGATCTTCTCGTCACCCGTGGCCATCGCCATCGAGCCCGAGCGATCGACCGAGAGCACCACCGCGAGGCTCGGGATCTCGACCTTCTGCTTCACTTCCATGGTGACCGGCAGCGCTTCCTCGATCGGCGTGCGGTAGTAGCCGCCGAGCCCGAAGCTCTCCTCGCCGCCGATCATCATCAGGCCGCCGCCCTGGTCGCGGACGTAGTCGCGGATGAGCGCCATCTGCGGCTTCGTGAGCTTCAGCGACGACACGTTCGAGAGGACGATCCCGTCGTACTTCTGCAGGCCCGCCATGTCCTTCGGGACCTGGCTGGCCTCGACCACCGTGACGTCCATGTTCTGCGCGCGCAGCGCCGCCGCGAGCGACTGCGCGTGCGACTTGTCCTTCTCCGCGAGCAACACCTGGGGCTTGCCGCGGACGACCACCGTGCCGACCGCGCGGTTGTTGTCCTCGATCGTGTCGCCGTCCACCTCGATCGCGGCCTGGTAGACGTGGATGCCGCTGTTGTCGAGCGCTTGCCGGTAGCTGAAGACGTTCTTGCCGGCCGGAGACGCACGACCTGCGAGCCGAGGAACTCGCCGTTGCGGAACAGCGAGAGCCGCCCCTGCGTCTCCTTGAAGCTCCACGCCACGACCCTCGCCTGGAACGGCTCGCCGTGCTTGACCTCCTGCGGCAGCACCATCGACTCCGCCACGACTTCCTGCGTGAAGGTCAGCGGCGCCGCCACGTAGTAGAGATCGGTGCCGCTGTCCTTCGCGGACTGCGCGCCCGCGCGCGCGTTGCCCGACGGTCTGGCGGCCGTCGGTCAGGAGGACGATGCGGTTCGCCTGGCCCGGCGGGAGGCTCGCGAGGGCGAGCTGGATCCCCTGGAACAGATCGGTGCCACGTCCCCCGACTTCTGCCTTCGGCCGCTCGACGTCCTTGCGGTGTGCGAGCGGCTGATCGACGAGCGCCTGCTCGCCGAACACGATGACACCCTGGCGATCGCCGCTCTTCATGTGCTTGGCCGACTCCGCGACGAAGCGCCACGCGCGCTCGCGGGCCGCGAGACTCACGCTGTCCGAGTGATCGAGGAGGAACACCACGTTCAGCCGATCCACCCAGCGCGGCAGCGTCGGCCGCGCGAACGTCACGACAGAGCAGGATGACGAGCGCCGTGCGCACGGCGAGCGCCCACCGGTCGCCCGGCGAGCTTGGCATCCGCATGCGGCCCGCGGTCTGTCGCCGCCAGTAGAGCAATCCCTCGACGAGCAGCAGCGCGATCGCGAGCGCCACGAAGAGCGGCCACAGCTCACGCTGGATCGGGATCGGCGCGGCGGCCTCGGCCGGCCGCGGCGCGGATGGCGGCAGCGGTCGCGGCGCGAGGTTCGACTCCTCCGCGTCGGTGAGGTTCACCGCCACGCGCATCTCGCCGCGCGCGGTGGTCAGCGTGTAGACCCCGGCCTCGTCGGTCTCGGTGAAGCTGACCACCCCGCGCGTGATCTGCCCCTTCACCGACCGCCCGCTCGGGGTCACGACGGTCACGTTGCTCACGCCGTGCTCGACCGGCAGCAGGATCGGCTGCCCCGCGGAGAGCTGCAGGCTCGACTGGTCGAGTCCTGCCGGATGGAGCCAGCGCAGGCCGTTGGAGAGGATCAGCGGGAACGCCACGCGCAGCGGCAGGTCGGTCTTGAACAGATCGAACCCGATGAAGATCGCTTTGCGGTCGGTCTCCTCGAGCGCGTAGATCAGGGGGCCGCTCGTCGCTTCGACGAGCGGGCGCCCGGCCGCCAGGGGACGGATGCGCAGCGAGTCCTCGATCTGGACCTTCGAGAACTCGACGTGCCGCATGATCGGATGCGCAGCGGTCCCAGTCCATGATCGTGGGCCGCTCGGCGCTGCGCCCGAGGACCTCGATCGGCACGTCCGACGGCACGCCGTTCACGAACACGAAGCGTCCCGGTCCCACGCGAGGCGGGCTCACCGAGTCGAGGATGACGACGTCGGCGTCTTCCATGCCGCCCTGGTACTGCTCGGGCGTCCGCACCTCGACGGCAACCTGTGGGTCGGTGCGAAGCACCTTCTCGAGGAACAGGTTCCCCGGACTCACGAGGAGCACGGCGATCTTGCGCGGCGGGGGCAGCACGGCCCACGCCGTGTTGTCCGTCTCCAGGTCGTCGCGCACGTTGATGCTCGCCTTCACGGTGCCGCCGCCGTTGTGCGTGAACGGCAGGACCAGCGACCGGCGGACGCTCGGCTCGAGCGTGACCGATTTCTCCGCGATCGCCTTGTCGTCGATCGAGAGCGTGAACGTGAAGGTCTGCGACTCCGGCGTCCAGTTCACGAGCGACGCGAAGGCCTGGTACTCGAACGTGCCGTACGAGGCCTTGCGGACCGCGAGGTTCGTGACCCCGAGGTTCCGGCCGCCCTGCCCCACGCCGACCCAGCGCAGACGTCCGTCCGTGGTCTCCGGGGTGGCCGCCAGGGTGAAGGCGCCGTCGGTGAAGACGTGGATCTCGGCGCGCGGATCGGTGCCGACGAGCGCCCGCGCGATGCGGATCGCCTCCGTGAGGTGGTGGGGCAGATCGTGCGCGCGCGAGGCCCAGATCGCCGCCAGGGCGCGGTCGTGGTCCCGGCTGAGCGCGGCGGTGACCCGCGGCTGCACGCCGGACTCGATCACCATCACCTCGGCGCCCTCGGAGAGCCGGCGCACGAGGGCCGCGGCCTCGGCCCGCGCGCGATCGAAGCGCGAGGGCGAGACGTCGCGCGCCTTCATCGACGCGGAGGTGTCGAGCACCACGACGACCTTGCGCGCGCCGTCGCCGAGCACGGTCACGGTGGGCCGCGCGAGCGCGAGGGCAAGCGCGAGCAGCGCCAGGAGCTGGAGGATGAGCAGCGGGTCGCGCTGCAGCCGCTGGAAGAACGTCGAGGCCTCGCGGTCGCGCTGCGCCGGTCCCCAGAGGAGCAGGCTCGGCACGCGCCGCTCGCGCCGCCGGACCTTCAGGAAGTAGAGCATCACCAGCGGGAGCGAGAGGCCGAAGAGGAGGAGCGCGAGCGGCGAGAGGAACGTCATGCGAGGACGAGTCCCTTCAGCTGCGCGAGCACGAACGCCTCGACGGGCGTGTCCGTGATCACGCGGTGATACCCGATTTCATGCGCGCGGCAGAAGCCTTCCGCGCGCTCGAGGAACGCGTGGAGCTTCTCGCGGTACGCGCGGATCGCCTCGCGGTCGACGCTGATCTCCTGCACCTCACCGGTCTCCGCGTCGGTCAGCCGGAAGTCACCGGCCAGCTCAGGCGTCATCTCCTCGGGGTCGAGGAGATGGATGAGGTGGATGTCGAAGCGCCGCTCCATGAGGGCGCGCACGCCGGCCTCGAAGCCGACGGGATCGAGCAGGTCCGAGATGATCACGGCAAGGCCGGACTCACGCGCGCGCAGCGCGTACGCGGCCATCGCGTCGTTGAGTCGTGTGGGCCCCGCGGGCTTCACGTGCGTGAGGAAGTCCAGCAGCGCGGGGAATTGATTGCGGCCGCGGGTCGGCGAAAAGCCCTCCGCGACGCGCTCGCGCAGGATCCCGACCCCGACGCGCTCGAGGCCGACCAGCCCCACGAAGCCGAGCGCGGCGGCCAGCCGCACGGCGTAGTCGAGCTTGGTCGGGCTGCCGAAGTCCATCGAGGCCGACGCGTCGACGAGCAGGTGCAGGCAGAGGTCCTCCTCGTCGACGAACAGCTTCACGTGCAGGCGATCGAGCCGCGCGTATGCGTTCCAGTCGACGTAGCGAAGGTCGTCGCCCACGCCGTAGGCGCGGTAGTCGCAGAACTCGACGGAGTGACCGCGGCGCGGGCTCTTGCGCTCGCCCTTCACCCGGCCGCGGAAGACGCGGCGCGAGGCCAGGGTGAGCCGCTCCAGCTGCGCCAGGAACTCTGGCGTGAAGAACGCGTGGCGCTCGGCAGCCCGCACGATCTATCGCTCGTCGAGCGCCTGGAAGTAGTCCCGGATCTGGCTGTGATAGTCGCGCGGGATCTGCTCGCGCGAGATCGCATCCTCCATCTGCTTCTTGTACTGCCCGATGACGCCCATGTACGAGAGCCGGGACGACATCTTGCCGGCGCGTCCCGTCATGTTGGTGTCGAACCCGTCCTTCTTGCCGCGCCGCGACTCCCCTTCGACGCCGACGTCGTACGGGCTCGCGCGCAGGCGCTGCGAGGCCTCACCCTTCGGCGAGCCGCTCTTGCCCTTGCCCGGCATGCTGCCCTCGCCCTCGCCGAAGTCCTGGTCCTCGGGACCGCCTTCGCCGCGACCGCCCTCGCGCCCGCTCCGGCGATCGGCTTCACGGCCGCCGCGCAGGTTCTTGCCGCCGCGCTTGGCCTCGTCCTGCGCGCGCATCTTGTCGAGCGCCTTCTGCATGGCCTCCATGGCCTTGTCGGTCTGGCCGCCTTCGAGCGCTTCCATGCCCTCGCCGATGTCCTGCCCCCAGCCGCCGCCGCTCTTGCGGCCGAGACGCTCCATCTCCTCGAGCAGCTCCTTCAGCTTCTGCGGCGAGACCGTGTCGCGCAGGCCGCTGCCCTTGAGCTCCTTCGACTTCTTGAAGACCATCTTGTACTGGCTCGAGGTGAAGTCGCTCTGGAGGTCCGGGAGGCGGTCCATCTGCTCGAGCATCTTCAGCCGCTCGTCACCCTTCTTCAGGAAGCTGTTGAAGTCGGGCCGCTGGTTCGCGAGCGACGTGTCCTTGAAGATCGCGGAGAGGTCGCCGGCCGTGGCCGCGGCGCCGGTGGCGCCCTTCTGCTGCCAGTCGCGCTCCTCGAAGACGGGCTTCTGCAGCTTGTCCTTGGCGAGCGGACGGGCGCGGTCTTCCAGCGCGATCCCGTCGCCGCGCTCCTTCGTCTCGTCCTTCCCGGCCGACGCCGAGAAGTCGGGCAGGCTCGCCGTCGGCAGCGGAAGCGGCGGCGAGAGCGCGAGCACGAGCCCGAGGACCACGGGCACGGGAAGCAGCCGCGCCTCCTTCGGAAGGATGCGCCGCACCACCTGCCGGAGCTGCACCGCTTCCACCCGCGCGGTCGCGTCGGCCACCAGCGCATCCACCAGCGTGGTCCGCTCCTCGCGGTCCGCCCATTCGAGCGCCGTGCTGAGACGGTCGGCGAGACCGAACGCGCGATCCGCGATGCGCGCGGCGTCGGCGGCGTCGACGCGCTTCAGGAGCCCGAAGAGCGCGCCGGCGACGGCCCCGGCCACGAGCAGCACGACGGCGAGCGCGAGCCCCCACGGGCCGAGCGCGGTGCGGAACAGCAGCGGCACGAGGCCCGCCGCCGCGCCCCAGAACACCCCCCGCAGGCCATAGTGCTCGGCACGCCGCCAGCGCACCTGCGTGGCGATCTCGCGAACCAGCCGATCGAGCGCGTCGGGATGCGGCACCCTCATTCCTCCCGCGTCAACGGACGAACTGCTCTTTGCCCTGCGTGGTGGCGGCGACGGCGGTGTCGAGGATCTGGTCGATCAGGGTGTCGACATCGATGCCCTCGGCTTCACCCTCGAAGTTCAGGATGACCCGATGGCGCAGCGCCGGCGCGGCCAGCGCCTTCAGGTCGTCCACGCTGACGTTGTAGCGGCCGTCGACGAGCGCACGCACCTTGGCGCCGAGCACGAGCGCCTGCGCGCCGCGGGGGCTCGCGCCGTACCGCACGAACCGCCGCGTGACGTCCGGCGCCTGCGCCCACTGCGGGTGCGTCGCCATCACGATGGCCGACGCGAGGTCGCGCACGTGCGCGGCGATCGGCACCTCGCGGACGAGCTCGCGGTAGCCGAGCACGACGGGCCCGGTCATCACGCGCTCCATCGTGACGGCGCGGACCTGCGTGGTGCGATCGATGATCGCGTTCAGCTCCTCGATCGCGGGGTACCGCACCCGCAGCTTGAAGAGGAACCGGTCGAGCTGCGCTTCCGGCAGCGGGTACGTCCCTTCCATCTCGATCGGGTTCTGGGTGGCGAGGACGAAGAAGGGACTGGGGAGCGGCCGCGAGGCCCCGCCGACGGTCACGCCGCCTTCCTGCATGCCCTCGAGGAGCGCGGACTGGGTCTTCGGGGTCGCGCGGTTGATCTCGTCGGCGAGCAGGATGTGGGCGAAGATCGGCCCGGACTGGAACTGGAAGTGCTTCCGGCCGACCTGGTCCTCCACGATGATGTTCGTGCCGATGATGTCCGCCGGCATGAGGTCCGGCGTGAACTGGATCCGCGAGAACGACAGATCGAGACCTTCCGCCAGCGTCTTGATGAGGAGGGTCTTCCCCAGCCCGGGGACGCCTTCGAGCAGGACGTGACCGCCCGCGAACATCCCGATCAGGACGTGATCGATGATCTCCCGGTGCCCGACGATGACCTTCTCGACCTCGCTCCGCAACGCCTGGAACGCTGAGATGAACTGCTCGACCCGCGCGTCCTGAGTCATGCGGTCTCCCTCTGGGTCAAGTCCCTGTCGCACTGGGTGAAGGCGCCGCACCCATTATATGGGCGTGGCGCACGGGGTCCAGTGGGCCCCGTCGTCGTGCAAGCGTTTTGCCAAGCCGCGAGTCGCCACCGTCAACGTGCGGCCGCGTGCGCCAGGCCACGGTAGACCGCAAGGTAGCCTTCGATCTCTCGCGCCGGCGACCAGCGTTCCGCCGCGCGCGCCCGTCCTGCGGCCGCCAGGCGCGCGCGCAGCGCGACGTCGAGGACCAAACGCTCCGCCTCCAACGCGAGTTCCGTTTCATCCCGAAACAGGAGGCCGGTGACCTCGTGATCAACGAGTGAGCGGTTGCCTTCGATATCGGCAGCGAGCACGGCGCGACCGCACGCGAAGGCCTCGAGGAGGGAGTTCGCCATCCCGCCCTCCGAGAGCGAGCAGTTCAGCACGACGTCCGACTGCGCGAGCAGCGAGGCCATCGCGGCATGCGGCACGGCCCCGACGTACCGCGCCCACGGTCGCGTGGCCAGCGCGGCCAGCAGCGCATGGGCTTCCTCGACGTCGAGCACGGGCCCGGCGTAGAGCAAGCGGACGGACGGATGCCGCCTGACGACCGTGTCGAACGCCACGAGCGGCATCCGCGGACGCTTCACGCTCCGCAAGCCCGCGGGAAAGGCGAAGAGGACGCGCGGCGACGGAAGGTCCGGCCACACGGCCGCCAGATCGAAGGGCTCCTCGACGCGAAGGTCGGCCGCTTGCGGCACCGTGCTGAGCCGCGCGCGCAGATCGGGGAGCGCCGCCGCCACGCGCGCGCCGATCGACTCGTGGAACACGACGATGCGAGCCGCGCCCTCCAGCACACGCCGCACCTCGGCAGCGCGTTCGGGGTCGAAGAGGTCGTGGTTCGCGTCGGTGCCGGTCAGCGTGACGACGAGCGGGACCTCCAGGCGGCGCGCGAGCCGGAGGGCCAGCGGCCCCACCCGCCAGGCGTGGAACGCGTGGACGATCGACGGCGCGAACGCCTCGACCTCTGCCTCGATCACCGCGTCACTGGTGGTCGACCGGTCCCAGACGCGGAGGTCCACGCCCCGGGCGGCGAGGCCGTCGGCGATTCGGGCCACGGTGATCGCATTGCCGCGGACGGAGGGGGACGCGAACGGCGTGAGGAACGCGGCGCGGGCCGCCATGGGGGCAGGATACGGGGAGGACGGCCCGAGGCGCAATCGCGCAGCCCTTATCCAGTGCAGGCCAAGAATCGCCTGAACGGCCTGGGCCATCTACTTATAATGAAGCCATGACCGAGCCGTCAGACATGGAGTGCCGTCGGATCGCCGAGCTGCTGGGCGACTATCTCGACGGCACGGTCCCGAAGGAAACGCGTGAGCTGATCGAGTGGCACATCGAGAGCTGCGCGCCCTGCGTCGCGTTCGTCAACACCTACCGCGGCACCGTCAACGCCACCCAGAAGCTCCGCGAGACCGCGATCCCCCCCGAGTTGAAGCAGCGCCTCCTCAGCGTCCTCCGCGCCCGCCAGGCGTCGTCGTAGCCGGCAGCAGCGCCCGCACCGCCTCCAGCGCCGTTTCGCTCGCCCAGTCGAACTCGCCGATCACGCTGTAGCGCACGCGTCCCTCGCGATCCACCAGGAAGCTCCCCGGGAGCACCCGCACGCGCCACGCTCTCGCCGCGTCCTTGTTGGGATCGAGCAGGGCGATCAAGTCGAGCTTCTCCCTGGCGAGGAAGTCCTGCACGCGAGTCGGGGATTCCCCGTGGTTCACGACGAGCACGTCGAACGGCTGGCCGGCAAGCTTCTCGCGCAACGTCCGCATCGATGGCATCTCTTCCCGGCAGGGCTCGCACCAGGTCGCCCAGAAATTGAGGAGGATCACCTTCCCGCGATAGTCCCCGAGCGAGTGCGAGCGCCCATCGAGCCCCTTGAGGGCGAGCGCCGGCGTCTCCCCTCGCCAGGGAACGAATCGCGAGGCGTCGGCGGCCGCCGCGCGGAGAACACGGTCCGTGGTCGCGGGCGGACGAACGACCGTGGCCGCGAGAGCCGCGATGATGACGAGGAGGAACCGTCCGATGCGCACGATCCGCCCGCGCGCGATGACGTCGTCACCGCGTGTGAGGCTGGGCGACGCGCTGCGGGGCGTTCGGGCGCGGCGAGCGTCCGGCGGCGGCGGGTGCCGGGCGGCCTCAAGCTGACATTAGCGGTCGGGAGTGGGCGAATGCCCACTCCCGACATAGCAGGAAGCGCGAGGTCGCCCGGCACCCGCCGCGCCCGGACGCCCGCCGCGCCCCAACGGCCCGCAGCGCACGCGCGGAGTGACACGCGACTACGAGGTGATCGCGCGCGTGGTGATCGTGTACTTGAACGTGTCCGGATCGAGGCTGTCGCGCCGCCCGTCGGCGGTCTCGCCCTGCGGATACATGAGGAAGCCGACCTTGTCGCCCTGCGTCGCCCTGGGCAGCTTCACGTCGTGCGCAATGTTGTACGCGAGCCAGTTGCCTTCCCAGCCGCCATAGAGCTTCGCGCGCACGGGCACGATCAGCGTGTGGTCGAGCTTGACGGTCTCGGGCAATTCTTCGCGCGCGGCCTTGGCGACGTCCGCCGGATCCATCGCCACCCAGCCGTAGTCCTGCAGGAAGACCTCGGCGCGGCAGTGCTGGGCCTTGCTGATGTTCGCGGTCCCGGCGCCGAGCGACCGATACCCGAACGCCGACGGCGCGACCCGGATCCCGTAGACGTCGCGCGCGGGCACGCCCGCCGCCCGCACGAGACCGACGAACAGGCCGTTGAGATCGGCGCACTTGCCGCCGAAGTTCTTCGTCTCGAGCATCGCCTTGATGTCGCCGGTGCCGCACCCGCGCACCTTCGGCTCGCGGTACGTGTTGGCGAGGATCCAGTCGTAGACCGCCTGCGTCTTCTCGAGATCGGTGCGCGTGCCCTTGGTGGCCTCGTCCGCCGTCTCCTTGACGATGCCGTCGGTGGGCATGAGGTCGGTCGGCTGCGTCCACTTGCGACACCATGGCCGCGTCGAGCTTCATGGGCGTCTTCTTCGACCAGTCCAGCGCGCGATCCTGCGTCTGGAAGCGGCTGATCACCTCGAGCACCGGCGCGCTCTCGCCGCTCGGCCACTCCGCGTAGAGCATGCTGGCGCCGTACACGGGATCGGTCGCCGGCTCCATCACCTTCGCGTTGCCCGACCACTTGTTGCCGAGCGGCTTCTGATACTCGCTCTCGACGGCGGGCAGCGGGACCCACACGCGTGTCACGCCCGCGGGCTTCACGACGTCCACGCGCGTGGTGATCTCGTACGTGCGCCAGGTGCCCGGACGCGGATTGAAGTCCTTGTGCTGGGCGCGCGCGACCGAGACGAGGCCGGGCGCAACGACCGACGCGGCCGGGACCGCGGCGGAGAGCTTGAGGAACGTGCGGCGATTCATGATCTCCCCCTGAGTGACTCCTGAGATGCGATCGAGCACAGGCGTGATTCCACGGAGAGAAATCTATGGGCGTGCCGGCGACGTTGCAAGCGGCCGAGCACGAAAGAACGCCGAAGAATCGCTTATTTCGATGAGATCAGCAGAGAGCTATTGGAAAGGTCGATGGCCGCCGCTCGCAGCCCCCGACTCCGGCTTCAGATGCCGACGCGAACGGTGGACTCGGCGGTGACTTCGCCGATCTCGGCGCACGTCTCGCCGCGGGCGGCGAACGCGGGGACGACCTCGGCCGCGCGGTCGCGAGCCACACCGAAGAGAAGGCCGCCGGATGTCTCCGCTTCCGTCAGCAAGCCGACGAGTCCCTCCGGCAGCGCGGGATCGATCACGAGACGGGAGCCGAGCACCGTGTCGAGGTGACGGCGGTTGCGCTTCATCCCGCCGCTGAAGCGGCCCTGATCCGCGAGCTCGCGCGCCCCGGGCAAGAACGGCAGGCGGCCGGCCGAGAGCGAGATCCCGACGCCCGCCGCCTCGACCATCTCGATGGCGTGGCCCAGCAGCCCGAAGCCGGTGATGTCGGTCGCGCCTCGCACGCCGAGAGTCCGCGCGATCTGCGCCGCGACCCGGTTCAGGCGGAGCATGCTGTGGACGGCCCCCGCGAGGACCTCCGCGGTCGTGGCATCGTCCTTCGCCGCGGTCGTGATGACGCCGGTGCCGAGCGGCTTGGACAGAAAGAGCCGGTCGCCCGGCCGCAGCCCGCCCTTGATGAAGATGTGGTCCGGATGGACGCGTCCCGTCACGCACAACCCGTACTTCGGCTCGGCGTCGACGACGGTATGGCCGCCGGCGATGACGCCCCCGGCTTCGGCGACCTTCTCGGCGCCTCCGCGGAACACCTCCGCGATGATCGACTTCGGCATCTCGCGCGGGAAGCCGGCCACCGCGAGCGCGAACAGCACGTCACCGCCCATGGCGTAGACGTCCGACATCGCGTTGACGGCCGCGACCGCGCCCCACGTGTACGGGTCGTCGACGACGGGCGGGAAGAAGTCGACGGTCTCGACGATCGCGAGGTCCGGCGCGAGCCGGAACACCGCGGCGTCGTCCGCGCGCCCGAGCCCGACGAGCAGATCGCGGAGCTCGCCGCCCGCCCCCGGCTTGATCGCGCCCAGCACCTCCTGGAGATCTCCAGGAGCCATCTTGGACGCTCAGCCGGCGCAGGACGCGTACGAGGTGAGACGGATCTCCTTGCCGGTCATGCGCTTACGATACCTGGGTTGGGAAGTGGGATTCGAGGAATGTCAGGAACGCGACGCCGAGCGGCGAGCGCGTGCGATCGCGATGCGTGACGAGGTAGAACGCGCGGCGCACCTCGAGCTGCGCGATCTCGAGACAGACGACGTAGCCGGCCTTGCACTCGTCCGCGACCGCGCGCCGGGAGATGATCGAGATTCCGACGCCCGACCGCACCGCCTGCTTGATCGCCTGGGTGGATCCCATCTCGCCGACGACGCGGAACGCGGCGAGACTGGTCCCTCCGTCGTGAAGCGCGTGCTCCAGGGCCTGCCGCGACCCCGAGCCGCGCTCGCGCACGACCATCGGCTCCGCCTTCACCTCGCCGAGCGTCACCGTGTCGCGCCGGGCCCACGCGTGCTCGGCGGGGACGACGACCACGAGCTCGTCGGCCATCAGCTCGCGCGCGTCGAGCGTGCGCTGGCCGGGCCGCGCACCGACGACCGCGAGCTCGACGCGGCCGTCGTCCACCCATTCGGTGACCTGCCGGCTGTCGCCGATCAGCAGCACGATCGAGATGTCGGCCTGCTTGGCCTTGAACTGCCCGATGAGGCCGGGCAGCACGTACTCCCCGGGGATCGTGCTCCCGCCGACGATGAGCTCGCCGGACAGCCGTCCCTGGAACTGATCGATGGCCTGCCGGGCCTCGCGGGAGAGCGTGAGCATGCGCTGCGCGTAGCCGAGGAGGAGCTGGCCCGCGCGCGTCGCCGCCGCGCCGCGACCGAGCCGGTCGAGGAGCTGAACGCCCAGCTCGTCCTCGAGCGCTCGCACGTGCTCCGAGACGGTCGGCTGGGTCAACGAGAGCGCCTGGGCGGCGCGCGAGAAGCTGCCGAGCTCGGCGACCTTCACGAAGATCTCGAGCCGGCGCAGATCCATGGTCAGGGAGCCGCGCGCAGAACAACGAAGGGCCCCGAAGGGCCCTTCATCGCGACCGCATCCGCGAGCAGCCGAACGCTCAGTGGCAGCCGCACCCGCCGCCGCAGCAGCCGCCGCCGCTCGACATCGCGGAGGCCGCGCCCGACGGGAGCAGCGCGCCGTCGCTCTTCATCCCGAACACCGACAGCTTGCGCATGACGTCCGGCGCTGTCGCAGCTCGGGCACGCGGCGCCGCTCGACGTGCGCGGCAGGTACTTCTCGAAGTCCTTGCCGCAGCCACGGCAGCGGTATTCGTACACGGGCATCGGTTACTCGCCGCCTCTCTGGACGTAGCTCTTCACGAACTCTTCGGCGTTTTCCTCGAGGATGTCATCGATCTCGTCGAGCAGCTTGTCGATGTCTTCCTTGATCTTCTTGCCCTTCTTCGCAATCTCGGGGCTCGCGGAAGCGCCGTCACCGCCTTCGGCGGGCTTGCTCGGTCGTGTTTCCTTCTTTTTCTGTTCTGCCATCTTGCCCTCCATCGGGGGCAGCGACCCTGACCTTCAGCCGGGACCACTGACTGGGTCCCTCTCCCTCGACCCTACCTGATTCTAGCACCCAGCAAGATCGGGGCCGCGACCCAATCTAGGGCCGGCGAAAGTGTTTGCTCAGGGTGAGGGTCTGGTACTGGTAGGACGAGCCCAGCCCCGCCCCGTAGACGCGGTCCGGGGGGGACGCGAGGCGTTCCAGGCCGACCTTGAACGACGTCTGGCCGTCGTAGACCATGAACGGGACCTCGCGCGCGCGCACCTCCATCACGACCTTCGTGCCCAGCACTTCGCCCGTCCCGAAGCCGAAGCCGGGATCGAAGAATCCGGCGTAGTGCGTGCGGATCTCGCCCGCTCCGGCATCGTAGACGACCATCTCCGCCGCGTAGTCCGGCGGCACGCGGATCCGCTCCTTCGACGCGAGGATGTAGAACCGGTTCGCCTCGAGGATGTACGAATCGCGCGTCGGCCGCTTGATCGGCTCCCAGAAGTCCTGGGGATCGTAGAACCCGATCCGGTTCAGATCCACCACCGGCGGATTCGCGTGCGCGCGGTAGCCGATGATGCCGTCGGTGTGCCGACCCGAGAGATCGACGCCCATGCAGAGGCCGTCGTTGATCACGCGCCGGCTCGGCGGGATCGGGCGGTCTTCGTCGTCGAACAGTAGGGGCGTGTCCTTGTAAAGCCGCTCCAGGGCCGTGTCGCTCAGCGCGGTCGCTCCGGACATCAGGCGCAGCTGACTCAGCGACGTCCCCGCGTAGACGCGCACCGGAAACGACTGCGGCGAGACTTCGACGTAGAGCGGGCCGCGATAGCCCGGCTCGATCTCGTCGAAGCGCGCGGTGTCGTCGGCGATCACGCGCGTGAAGATATCGAGCCGGCCGGTCGTGCTCTTCGGATTGCAGCGGCCGCGAACCTCACGCGGCAGCGCGAGCGACTCCAGGAGCGGCACGAGGTAGACGGAGCCGCGCTGGAAGGTCGCGCCCGACGTGAGGGACAGCTCGTCGATCACGAGATCCACGTCGGTGAAGTCGTTCTGGCGAAGCCGCGTCTGCACCGGCTCGCGATACGGCAGGAAGCTCGCCCGCAGCTGGTACGCGACCGGGCCGAGTCGCAGATCGAGGCTGGACGGCTGGAACTGCGACGTCCTCGAGCGGCGCGCTCGCGGTGATCCACCCATCCCGTGCGGCGGCGCGCAGCGCGTGATCCGGAAGGACGCCGGCCTTCACCGCGCTCACGCGGCCTCGCGCGTCGCGACCACGCCCCGCGTGTCGACGCTCAGCGTCCGCGCGGCGCCGGCGATGCCGGCTCGTCCCAGCGCCTTCTGCATCGCGGCCGCGACGGCGTCGCCTTCCGCGGGACCCGGCGCGATCGCGAGCAGCGAGGGGCCCGCGCCGCTCAGCGCGCAGCCGAGGGCGCCGGCCGCGCGCGCGGCGTCGATCACGGCCGGCATCCAGGGGAAGAGCTTGCGGCGATACGGCTGATGCAGCCGATCGTCGAGCGCGGCGCCGAGCGTGTCGATGCGCCCGGCCTGGAGGCTCGCGAGCAGCAGCGCGACCCGCTGGACGTTGAAGACCGCATCGGCGCGCGGAACGGTGGACGGCAGCACCGCGCGCGCTTCGGAGGTCGAGCTCATGACCTCCGGAATCAGGGCGATCCACACGAGGGCCGGCGGGACCGGCACCGTGACCGCGACCACCGTGTCCCCTTCTCCGCACGCCACCGTGAGGCCGCCGTACACCGCGGCCGCGACATTGTCGGGATGGCCCTCGGCGCGCGCGGCCAGCTTCAGCATCGCCGCGCGATCCAGCGGAGAGCCGAGCAGCGCATTGCCCGCGGCGATGCCGCCCACCCACGCGGCCGCGCTCGAGCCGAGGCCGCGCGCCGGAGGGATGCGGTTCACGCAGCGCACGCTCCAGGGCTCGGCGCGCCGGCCGGCCGCGTCGTAGACCATGCGCATCGCGCGCACGATGACGTTCTTGTCGCTGGACGGCAGCCGCCCGGCCCCTTCGCCCTCGACGGCCACGGTCGTCTCGCCGGCGGGCTCCGCCTCGACCTCGTTGTAGAGCGTGAGCGCGAGCCCGAGGGCGTCGAAGCCCGGACCGAGATTGGCGGACGTGGCGGGGATGGTGACGTGAACGCGGCGGCTCACAGCCGCTTCAGCAGCCACTCGGGCGTGAACGCGTTGGCCCACGCATTGAGCTGGACGTAGTAGTTGGTGAAGACCAGCACGCCCACCACGACCAGGATGACGCCCGCGCCGCGCTCCACCACCGGGATGAACGGCCGGTAGCGCCGGAAGAACTTCAGGAAGACGCCGAGCGCGAGCGCCGACAGCACGAACGGCACGCCGAGTCCCGCCGAGTAGGCGACGAGCAACCCGATGCCACGGCTCACCGTCTCCGCGGTGCCCGCGAGCGAGAGGATGGCGCCGAGAATCGGGCCGACGCACGGCGTCCAGCCGATGGCGAACGTCAGGCCCACGACGAAGGAGCCGACGTACCCGGCGGGCTTCTCGCGAATCTGCCACTGGCGGGTGCGGCTGAACGGCCCGAAGTTCAGGAACCCCGCGATGTAGAGCCCGAACACGACGATGAGGACGCCGCCCACCTGGCGGATCGGGTCGCGGTAGTCGAGGAGGAGCTGCCCGGCCGCGCTGAACGACGCGCCGAGCGAGACGAAGACGAGCGAGAAGCCGAGCACGAACGCGAGCGCGTGCAGGATCACGCGGCGGCGCGCCGCGGGCGCCAGATCCGCCTGGAGATCCGCGACCGACATGCCGGTGACGAAGGACAGGTACGACGGGAAGAGGGGCAGCACGCACGGCGAGAGGAACGAGAACAGCCCCGCGGTGAACGCCACGACGATGCCGAGCGGCTCGCTCATGTCAGCGCGTGAGGGCCTCGACGAGCGCGTGCGAGGCCTCGTTGTCCCAGACTCGCGGGCCCAGCGCGAGTCCCGTCATGGTGCCCTGCCGGTCGATCACGAAGCTCGACGGCAGCGCGCGGACCCCGTACTTGTTCGCGACCTCCGCCTTCGGGTCGAGGGCGATGGGGAACGTCAGCTTGCTGGCCTTCACGTAGGGCGGAACCACCTTCGAGTCGGCGTCGATCGAGACCGCGACGAGGACGAGCCCGCGGTCCTTGTGCTGCCGGTAGAGGCGCTCGAGCGCCGGCATCTCCTCGCGGCACGGCGGGCACCACGTCGCCCAGAAGTTGACGAGCACGGTCTTGCCGCGATGCTGGCTCAGGCGGAACGACGTGCCGTCCGCCATGGTTAACGTGAAGTCATCGGCCGGCTTCGGCCGCGACGGGCGGATGAGGTCGAGCTCGCGGAACGCGTCCTCCAGCGTGAGCCGCCCGGCGCGCGCCGCCGGCTTCTGCGCCGACGCCGAGGCGGGGACGGCCGGTGTGGCGGACGCGACGGCGTCGGCCGCGGCCGGCCGCTGCTCCGCCCCGCGGTCGGAGCCGGCGGTCGAGAGTCCATAGACGAGCCCCGCGACAGCGGCGAGCGCGAGGAGGAGGGCGATCAAAAGGGGCACGAATCTCGTCATCTACGGGACGCCGGGGTCCCGTGGCAGTATACATCGGCCCCCGCGGGCGGCCGCCGCACGTCGTGTATCATGTCGCAACCAACCAACGAGGCTTGTGAGCGGGGGTTCGCCTACACCCCCGAAAGTCAGACAAGGAGCCGCAATGGACGAGAAGGACCTCAGGAACCTCATCGACGACGTGAAGGCGGGACGGCTCAGCCGCCGCGCCTTCGTGCAGACGATGATCGGACTCGGGCTGACGGCGCCGCTCGCGAGCCAGATGCTGACCTCGGCGGGTGTCGCGCAGGCGCAGACCTCCAAGCTCACGTACAAGCCGACCAAGCGCGGCGGCGGCGGCGCGCTCAAGGTGCTGTGGTGGCAGGGCGCCACCCTGCTCAACCCGCACTTCGCCGTCGGCACCAAGGACCAGGACGGCTCGCGCATCTTCTACGAGCCGCTCGCGTCGTGGGACCCGGACGGGAACCTGGCGCCGATCCTCGCCGCCGAGATCCCGACCGTGCAGAACGGCGGCGTCGAGCCGCGACGGGAAGTCGGTCACGTGGAAGCTCAAGAAGGGCGTCACGTGGCATGACGGCAAGCCGTTCACCGCCGACGACTGCGTCTTCACCTGGGAGTTCGCGGCCGACCCGGCGACGGCGTCGGTGTCGATCGGCACCTACAAGGACATCAAGGTCGACAAGATCGACAGCCACACCATCAAGGTCACCTTCACCAAGCCGACGCCGTTCTGGGCGGATCCGTTCGTGGGCGTGCGCGGCATGATCATCCCCAAGCACCTGTTCGAGGCGTTCAAGGGCGGCGAAGTCGCGCGAGGCGCCGGCGAACCTCAAGCCGGTCGGCACCGGCCCGTACACGTTCGTCGACTTCAAGCCGGGCGACATCGTGCGCGGCGAGCTGTACCCGAACTACCACATGCCCAACCGCCCGTACTTCGACACCATCGAGATGAAGGGCGGCGGTGACGCGGTGTCGGCGGCGCGCGCGGTCATCCAGACCGGCGAGTTCGACTACGCCTGGAACATGCAGGTCGAGGACGAGATCCTCAAGCGCATGGAGCAGGGCGGCAAGGGCAAGGCCGACATCGTGTCCGGCGGCAACATCGAGCACATCCAGTGCAACTTCACCGACCCGTGGCAAAGAGGTCGACGGCGAGCGCTCCAGCATCAAGACCACGCACCCGGTCCTCAGCGATCCGGCGGTGCGGCAGGCGCTCAACCTGCTCGTCGACCGCGCGTCGGTGCAGGAGCAGATCTACGGCCGCACCGGCATCGCCACCGCGAACTTCCTGAACCAGCCGCTCGCGCTTCCAGTCGAAGGCCACCAAGTACGAGTTCAACGTCGAGAAGGCCGGCCAGATCCTCGAGGCGGCCGGCTGGAAGAAGGGCGCCGACGGCATCCGCGCCAAGGACGGCAAGAAGCTGAAGTTCGTCTACCAGACGTCGATCAACGCGCCCCGGCAGAAGACCCAGGCCATCGTGAAGCAGGCGGCGACCAAGGCCGGGATCGATCTCGAGATCAAGTCGGTCACGGCGTCGGTGTACTTCTCCTCCGACGTCGCCAACCCCGACACGTACACGCACTTCTACACGGACATCCAGATGTACACCACGACCATGACGCAGCCCGATCCCGAGCTGTTCATGAACCAGTTCACGTCGTGGGAAGTCGCCACCAAGGAGAACAAGTGGCAGGGCCGGAACATCACGCGGTGGCGCAACGAGGAGTACGACAAGCTCTACCGCGCGGCGGAGAGCGAGCTGGACCCGGTCAAGCGCGCCGCGCTCTTCATCAAGATGAACGAGATGGTGATCCAGAACGTCGTGGTCATCCCCGTCGTGTTCCGCCCGCGCGTGGCGGCGGTGTCGAACCGCATGCGCGTGGAGCAGAGCGGCTGGGACTCCGACTTCTGGAACCTGGCGAACTGGTACCGCGAGGGATAGGGAAAAGGAAGAACGTGGGGGACTCGAAGACGACGCTCGCCGGAGGCGGACTTCAGTCCGCCCGACGGCGCGGGGCCTGGGGGCGCCGGACCCCCCAATAGGAATGTCGAAATACGTCATCCGCCAGCTGCTGATCCTGGTCCCGGTCCTCTTCGGGATCAGCCTCGTCCTCTTCACGATCCTGGCACTGGCGCCCGGTGACCCCTTCGAAGAGCTCGCCACCAACCCGAACGTTCCCCCCGAGGTGCGCGCGAACCTGCGCGCGAAGTTCGGCCTCGACGATCCGCTCGCGGTGCGCTACCTGCGCTGGCTCGTGGCGATGGTGAAGGGCGACTGGGGGTTCTCGTTCGTGAGCCGGGTGAACGTCGACGAGCTCATTCTCGGTCGTCTGCCCACGACCCTCTTCGTCCTCGGGTCGCGCGCAGGTCCTGGGGATCTTGATCGCGTTGCCGATCGGCACCATGTCCGCCCTCCGTCCGTATTCCTGGTTCGATCAGGTCGCGACGACCCTGGCGTTCGTCGGGTTCTCGCTGCCGACCTTCTTCACCGGGCTCGTCTTCATCCTCGTCTTCTCGATCTGGCTCGACTGGCTCCCCTTCATCTACCGCGCGGACATCAGCGCCACGGGCTGGCGCTGGTACTGGGAGCACCTGCGCCAGGCCCTCATGCCGATCGCGGTGCTCGGACTCTTCCAGGGTGCGACCCTCACCCGCTTCATGCGCTCCGCCGTCCTGGACGTGGTCCGTCTCGACTACGTCAACACGGCCCGGGCGAAGGGCCTCTCGGAGAAGACGACCGTCGTGAAGCACGTGGTGCGGAACGCGCTGATCCCGGTGGTCACGCTGCTCGCGCTGCAGGTCCCCAGCGTCTTCGGCGGGGCGATCATCACCGAGCAGATCTTCCGCGTGCCCGGCATCGGCTCGCTGCTGATCAGCTCGATCCTCGCGAACGACACGCCCGGTCGTCATGGCGATCACGTTCGTGCTCACGGCGCTCGTCCTGATCGCGAACCTGGTGGCCGACATCATCTACGGCTGGCTCGACCCGCGGATCTCGTACCGATGAAGTCGCATGGCCGACGGTAGCCGGGTCCATCTCCCTCCACGACGCGCCCGCCCGCACCTCGCTGTGGCGCGAGGCCATGCGGCGCTTCATCAAGCACCGGCTCGCGATGGTCGGCGCCGTGATGCTCGCCGTGATGGTCGCGGCCGTCGCGGCGGGACCGCTCGTGTACCGGGTGCCCATCGACGACATCGACTTCAAGGCCAAGCTGAAGGGGCCGACGATGGCCCATCCGATGGGCACGGACGATCTCGGCCAGGACCTGCTCGCACGCATGCTCTATGGCGGCCGCATCTCGCTCGCGGTCGGCATCGCGTCGATGCTGATCGCCATCACGCTCGGCGTGGTCGTCGGCGCCACCGCGGGCCACGTCGGCGGCGCCGTCGACAACGCGCTGATGCGCATCACCGACCTCTTCATCGCGCTCCCCGGCCTGCCCCTGCTGCTGCTGATCATGTATCTCTTCCGCGACAGCCTGAAGAAGGCGTTCGGGCCGGAGGCAGGCGTGTTCGTGCTGATCGTCGCCGTCATCGGCGGCCTGCGCTGGATGCTGGTGGCGCGGCTCGTGCGCGCGCAGTTCCTCTCGCTTCGCGAGAAGGAGTTCGTGGAGGCCGCGCGCGGCCTCGGCGCCAACCCCCTGCGCCAGGTGTGGCGCCACATCCTGCCGAACGCGCTCGGGCCCGTGATCGTGGCCGCCACCATCGACGTGGCCGCCGCCATCATCGCGGAGTCGTCGCTCTCGTTCCTCGGGCTCGGCTTCCCGCCCGACATCCCGTCGTGGGGCCGCATCCTCTACGACGCGAAGGACAACCTGGACTTCGCCCCGCACTGGGCGCTGTTCCCCGGGACCGCGATCTTCCTCACGGTGCTCTCGATCAACTACATCGGCGACGGCCTGCGCGACGCGCTGGATCCGCGCAAGGTGCTCGGAGGGAAATGATGGACGACCAGGCGATCCGCGAGCTGATCGGCGAGGTGAAGCGCGGCCGGCTGAGCCGGCGCGCCTTCGTGCAGACCATGGTCGGCCTCGGACTCACCGCGCCCCTCGCGGCGCAGCTCCTGACGCACGCCGGGGTCGCGCAGGCGCAGACGCGCGCGGTCTCGACGTTCACGCCGACCCGGCGCGGTGGCGGCGGCCAGCTGAAGGTCCTGTGGTGGCAGGCGCCGACGCTGCTCAACCCGCATTTCGCGGTCGGCACCAAGGACCAGGACGGCTCGCGCATCTTCTACGAGCCGCTCGCCGCCCACGATCCCGAGGGCAACCTCTTCCCGATCCTGGCCGCCGAGATCCCGACCGCGCAGAACGGGGGCGTGTCGCGCGACGGCAAGACCGTCACGTGGAAGCTGAAGCGGAACGTCGCCTGGCACGACGGCAAGCCGTTCACCGCCGACGACATCGTCTTCAACTGGGAGTACGCGGCGGATCCCGCGACGGCGGCCGTGACCGGCGGCGCGTACCGCGACATCGAGCGCGTGGACAAGGTCGACGCGCACACCGTCCGCCTCGTGTTCAAGACCCCGACCCCGTTCTGGTCGGACGCCTTCTGCGGCGCGCGCGGCATGATCATCCCGAAGCATCTCTTCGAGGCGTACAAGGGCGACAAGTCGCGCGAGGCGCCGAACAACCTCAAGCCGGTCGGCACCGGCCCCTACAAGTTCGTCGACTTCCGGCCCGGCGACATCGTGCGCGGCGAGATCAATCCGAACTACTACCTGCCGAACCGGCCGTTCTTCGACCAGATCGAGATGAAGGGCGGCGGCGACGCGCCGTCGGCGGCGCGCGCGGTCCTCCAGACCGGCGAGTTCGACTGGGCGTGGAACCTCCAGGTCGGCGACGACATCCTCCGGCGCCTCGAGCAGGGCGGCAAGGGCCGCGTCGAGATGGCCACGGGCGGCGGGATCGAGCACATCCAGCTCAACAACACGGATCCGTGGAAAGAGGTGGACGGCGAGCGCTCCAGCCTCGAAGACCGCGCACCCGTTCCTCACCGATCCGGCCGTGCGGCAAGCGCTGAACCTGCTCGTCGACCGCGGCTCGGTCCACGAGCAGCTCTACGGCCGGCTCGGCCAGGCGACCGCGCAACTACCTGAACGGGCCGACGCGCTTCCGCTCGCCGAACGTGAAGTGGGAGTTCAACGTCGACAAGGCCAACGCGCTCCTCGACGCCGCCGGGTGGAAGCGCGGCAGCGACGGCATTCGCGCCAAGGACGGCAAGCGGCTGAAGATCCTGTACCAGACGTCGACCAACGCCGAGCGGCAGAAGACGCAGGCCATCGTGAAGCAGGCCGCCGCGCGCGCGGGGATCGAGATCGAGATCAAGTCCGTGGTGGCGTCGGTGTTCTTCGGCTCGGACCTCGCCAACCCCGACAACTATCCGAAGTTCTACGCCGACATCCAGATGTACAACAACGGGCCCGGCGCGCCGGACCCGCAGAACTTCATGCTGCAGTTCGTGTCGTGGGAGATCTTCAGCAAGGAGAACAAGTGGCAGGGCCGGAACATCACGCGCTGGCGGAACGAGGAGTCGGACCGGCTGTGGAAGGCGGCGGCCACCGAGATGGATCCGGTCAAGCGCGCCGCGCTCTTCATCCGCATCAACGATCTCCTCATCCAGAACGTCGTGGTGATCCCGATCATCTGGCGGAACGTCGTGGCCGGCGCGTCCGGCAAGCTGAAGGGCACCGACATCTCGGGCTGGGACTCGAACCTCTGGCACCTCGCCTACTGGTATCGCGAGGCGTGAGTCAGCTGGCGCGCCTGAGCCAGTAGGGGTCGGGCCGCCGGGCGACACGCTCGGCGAGATAGCGCTGCGCGCGGTCCCCGTCGCCGGCGCGGAAGCACGCCTCGAGGAACGTGTCGTGGAAGACGTCGCGCTGGGCGCGGCTGCCGCCGAGCTCCACGATGCGGCCGCGCAGCGGCTCGATCCGCTCGATCACGCGGCGCCAGTCGCCCCCCGCGAAGCCGTGGAGCCCTTCGACGAGCGGCACGAGCACCTCGCCCACCAGCCCCGTGCGGTCCTTCGGCGCGCGCTCGCGGAGCATGTCGAGCTGCCGCTCCGCCGTCGCCCAGTCCCCGCCGCCGGCGAACGCCATGGCGAGATGCGCGGCGTGGAACAGCAGGCCCTGACGATCGAGCCGGTCCCGCGCGATCGCCACGAACGGGGCCCAGCGCTCGGCGACGTCCTGTCCGACCATCTGCGAGGCGCCAGAGCAGCGAGATCGAGTCGTGGAGGTCACCGGCGATCGACGACGGCGCGCGCTCGAACGCGCCCGCGTCCGATGGCCGACGCACGCTCGAACTCGCCCTTCGCGAAGTGCATGAGCGCGAGGTGCCACACCAGGTGGTTGTGGAACCAGTTGAGCCCGGTGCAGCGGTGCGTGGCCGGCGGCAGCCGCGTGATCCCCGTGTCGAAGACCGCTTGCTCGTAGAGGGCGTGGGCCAGCGCGTGGACGCCCCACGCGTCGCGCGGATCGCGGACGAGCGCGGCCTCGGCGACCCGCACGGCCTCGTCGCACCGGTTGGCCTGCTCGAGCGCGAAGGCGTGGAGCCCGCCGAAGAACGGCGCGCCGTCGTACTGCGGCGCGATCGCGGCCACGAAGTCGAGCATCTCCGGGAACCGGCCCTGCCAGAACCAGATGAAGTAGAGCCGCTGGAGCACGGCCAGGTCGCGAGGGAACGCCGCCAGGTGCTCGCGCATCGCGCGCTCGGCGTCGGGCGGCTTGCCGCTCACCAGCAGCGCCATCGCTTCCACGTGCGACCGCTCCCGCGGTGACTGGCCGCTCGCCGTCTGCCGCGCCGTCTCCGCCGCGGCGCGCGCCTCGGCGAAGCGCTCTTCGAGGAACAGGCAGACGGCCGCTCCCGCGTGCGCGAGCGCGAGTCCGGGATCTTCACGCCGCGCCTGCTCGAACTCGTCGAAGGCGCACGCCTCCCAGCCGAGGAGACCGCGGACGCCGCGGTCGTAGTGCTCGAGAGCGCGCGGAAGACGACGTGGTCACGGGCAAGCCCCAGGCGTCGGTGTGCATGGCGGCCATGCTAGATGAGCCCTCCGAGGAAGTCGAGCGCGCGCCGCTCCGCCCACGACGTGCAGCGCCACGGCCAGCGCCCTTCGATGAAGCCCACGTGTCCGCCCCGCGGCGTCACGACCAGGCGCACGTGCGGCGACAGCTCCGGCGGCTTGGGCAGCGAGTCGCAGGCGGGATGAACGGATCGTCGCGCGCGTTGAGGAGCAGCGTCGGGCGATCGATGGCGGCGAGATACGGCCGGCTGCTCGCGCGCCGCCAGTAGTCCTCCGCGTCGGCGAAGCCGAACAGCGGCGCGGTCACCGCGAGATCGTAGGCCGCGAACGTCCGCGCGCGGCGCGCCGCCGCGACGTCGACGAAGTCCGGATGCACCCGCGCCTTCTCGACGACCTTCCGCCGCATCGTGCGCATGAAGTTCGCGGTATAGACGACCTTCGCGAATCCGCGATCGAGGACTCGCGCGCAGGCCGCGAGATCGAACGGAACGGAGATCGCGGCGCCGGCGACGACCGCCGCCGGAGCCCGGCTCCCCTGCTCCCCGAGCCACTTCAGCAGCACGTTGCCCCCGATCGAGATGCCGACCACGCCGATCCGCAACGCCGGATCACGTGCGACCAGATGGTGGACGACGGTGTCGAAGTCACCGGTCTCGCCGGAGTGATAGAACCGCGGCAGCCGATTGAGCTCCCCGCTGCACGACCGAAAGTGCATGGCGACCCCGCGCCACCCGCGAGCGCGGGCGCCCGCCAGCAGCCCGGTCACGTAGTGGGAGCGCGAGGACCCTTCGAGCCCGTGCAGCACGAACAGGAGGGGCGCGTCGGCCGCGGCCGGCGCGTCGATCCAATCCAGATCGAGGAAATCCCCGTCGTCCGTGAACACGCGCTCCCGGCGAAACGGCAGGCGGCCCCGACGAAACAGCGGCCCCCAGATCGTCTGCGCGTGGCGGTTCGTGCACCACCACGCGGGCCGAAACCCGGTCATCCGCGGAGAATCCGTCGACCCGCGGCGCGAGACGACGAGGTTCGAGCGCCGGCTTCGCCGGCGCAATCCGATTCCTCGGGGGAGGCAGCGCGACGCGAGCCGGAGGCGCGTCGGAAGGGGGCGAGCCCCCCTCCGAGTTCAGCTCTGCCCCTCGAGGAGCAGCTTCACGACCTGCGGCGTCATCTCCCGCGCGCGCGCGTCGAGCTGCGCCTCGGTCAGGTTGGCGATGGGATGCGGCATCGAGAGGAACTTGTAGTACGGCAGCCCCCACTGCTCGGCCATGGCGCGGCCGGTGACCTCGAACACGTCCGTCACGATCGACGCGGAGGGGACGCCGTGCTTCTCCAGCAGGATTCCGTCGAGCACACTGCCCGACGAGCAGGACCCTCAGTCTCCGACGCCGGCGACGACCAGGTCGTAGCCGGCTTTCACCTCGTCGATGATCTCCTTGTGCGCGGGCACCCCGGAGTTGTGCTTGCGGAAGATCTTCCACTCGGCGATCCCCTGCTCCTGCTTGAGGATGTTGCCGATCTTCTCCAGCAGCCGGTCCGAGTTGAACTTCGTGTTCTCGATGAGCGCCACGCGCTTGCCCGCGAGCGCCGAGGGGCGCGGCGCGAAGCTGACCGACTGCGCGGGCTGCTCGACGGTGGGGTCGAGGAGCTCCATCACTTGACCTCCTTGGTGACTGCCTGGGACGACCGCTTGCTGCCCCAGCCGGGGATGTACGCGGAGAACGCCCCCGCGTTGCCGCCCGCGGCGATGATGAGGATATCGTCCGGCGCGGCGACGAGCGGGCGCATCTTCTTCTCGTCGCCCGGCTGGATGGCGCCGGACATGCGCTGCGTGCGCTTCAGATGCTCGTGCGACGACTGGGTCTTCTCGAAGAGGAAGGTCCGCATCTCCTTCTTCGTCCAGCCGTCGGCGGCGATGGTCTTCATGTGCTCGCCCGCGATGATCACCGCGTACTCCGGCTGGCCCATGACGCCGCCGGAGATCCGCATGTCGTCGGCGCACGTGGTGAGGATGCCTTCCGCGGTGTTCGAGAGCTGGTTGTAGAACTGGTGCGGCCCCTGCGCGGCCATCACCGTGACCGTGCTCTGCTCCTTCTTGAAGCCGCGCTCCACGTGCAGGGGCGTCCACGGGCTCTCCGTCTCGTTCTCCGCGATGACGTAGGAGAGCTTGCCGGGATGGCCGAGGGTGCCGCGATCGAGCAGGCCCGGCCTGGAGCCTGCCACGTTGCGCATGACCAGCCGGACCGCGCGCCCGATGGTGGCGTTGGCGCGCCAGCCGGGCCCGAAGAGGTTGTCGCCCGCGTTGATGTCGAGCTGGCGCGCGATCGGACCGTTGACGATCATCAGCACGCCGGCGCCGCCGGTCGACGTGCCCGGTCCGTGATACGACCACCGGGGATCGCAGATCCCCTCGACCGCGGCGACGACCACCTTCATGTATTCCGGCCGGCAGCCCGCCATCACCGCGTTGAGGGCCACCTTCTCCGCCGAGACGCTGACGGAGCGGTTGTCGATGTAGCCGAGCTGATCCTCCGGCTTCAGGTTCGCCGCCTTCAGCATCGCCCACACGCGGTCCTCGGTGGGCGGGATGACGGGCAGGCCGTCGGTCCAGCCCTGCTGGAAGCAGAACTCGACGGCATCCAGATCTTCGACCTTGTGACGCTTCGAGCTCAGCGTGGGCATCAGGGCCTCCTCTGAACATCGGGGCCCCATCGCTCAGGACCCGCCGAACATCGGGGCCCCATCGAGGACGTCCCTGCGGGATTATAGGCCCGGTCGTCGGGCGCTGCGAGCGACGCTCCGTCATCGCGCGCGCCGGCGGAAGCGCACGAGGGCCAGCAGGGTGGCGGCGCCGACGACCAGCGTGGCGAGGAGGAACGCGTCGCGAAACGCCGCGTCGAACCCGACGACAGGTCTCCGCGCCGCGAAGACGGCCGCGAGCGTGGCGACACCGGTGACGAGCCCGAGCGTGCGCGCGAGAAACGCGAGGCCACCGGCCGCGCCCTGCAGCGCCGAGGGGAAGGCGCCCATCACGAGCGCCATCATCGGCACCTGGAACATGCCGATCCCGAATCCGGCCGCAAAGAGGGCCGTCGCGACGACCACCAGCGACGTCCCCGTGCCGGCGAACGCCAGCACCCCGAGCCCGAGGGTTTCGAGCGCGAGCCCCGCGATCAACGGCGCGGCGGCGCCGAGCCGATCGGCGACGCGGCCGGCGAACGGCGCCGCCACCGTCGTGCCGAGCGGAGTGAGCGTGAAGATGGCCCCGGCGACCGCGGTGCCGAAGCCGCGCTGCTCGACGAGATGGAAGGGCGCCAGCAGCCAGATGGCGAAGATCGCGCCCTGGGCGAGAAAGACGAGCACGCACGCCACGGGCACGGGCTTCCGTCGAAGATCGGCCAGCCCGACCAGTCGCCGGGATCCGATCGCCGCCCGCACCGGCGGCAACGCCAGCGTCGCCGCGAACACCGCGACCGCGAGCGGCAGCCGCGCGAAGAAGACGGCGCGCCAGCCGAACGCGTCCACCAGCGCCCCCGCCGGCACCGGTCCGATCGCCAGGCCGAGCGCGAGCGCCGCGTTGAACGATCCGAGCGCGCGGCCGCGATGCTCCGGTGCGGCCGCGAGCGTCACGATGCCGGGCGCCGTGCCGTAGACGAGGCCGCCGGCGAAGCCCTGCAGCACGCGCGCCGCGAGCAGCCACCCGAAGCCGGGCGCGAGCGCCCCGGCCAGGAACGCGAGCGCGGTGAGCGCGATGCCGACGCGGAACACACGGGCGTGCCCGACGACGTCCGCCGCCGCGCCACCCACGAACGCCATGAGCGCGTACACGCCCGTGTAGCAGATGATGATCCAGCGCACGCTCTCGGGCGGGACGGCGAAGGCCGTCGCCATCGCCGGAAACGCGATGTTCATCATCGAGTCGAGCGACACGACGAACGCGCCGGCCGCGGCGAGCTTGGGGGCCATCGGGCGCTGCTATGATCACACGGTGCACGGGCTCGACGCCTTCGGCTTCCTGCTCGCGGTCGGAGGCGCGCTCTTCGGGGCCGTCGTCGGCGGCGTCGCCGGCTTCGGCGCGGGCATCACGCTCCTGCCCATCCTCACCTTCCTCTTCGGCGCGCGCACGGCGATTCCCATCCTCACGGTCACGATGATGATCGGCAACGTGTCGCGTCTCTGGTGGAGCCGGCACGACGTCAACGGGCGGGTCGTCCTCGCATTTCTCGCGGGCGCCGTCCCCGCCACCGCGGCCGGCGCGCTCCTCTTCGCGGGCACCACGAGCGATCGGCTGAGCCAGATCATCGGGGTCTTCATGCTCGCGTCGCTCCCGCTCCGCCGCCTGCTCAACGCCCGCGGGTTCTCGGTGCGCCTCGGCCACTTTCCCGTCGTCGGCGCGGGCGTGGGAGCGCTCTCGTCCATCGTCGTGACCACGGGCCCGGTGCTGACGCCCTTCTTCCTCGCCTACGGGCTCCGGCGCGCGGCGTACATCGGCACCGAGAGCGTCTGCGCGATGGCGATGCACATCACGCGCGGGACCGTCTTCGCGCGCTACTCGCTGCTGACGTGGGACGCGGTGGCGCTCGGCTGCGCGCTGGGCGCGACGATGTTCTTCGGCACCTGGGTGTCGCGCCGCCTCCTGGACCATCTGAGCGAGCGCGCGTTTCTCTGGATCGTCGAGGGCCTGCTGGTGGTCATGGGCTTGCAATTCCTGCTCTTCCCGCGCTAAAAGGCCCGCCATGAGCCTCACCGCCGGCGCCACCCACGAGATCGTCCGCACCGTCACCGCCGACATGACCGCCGACGCGCTCGGCAATCCGGGCGTGATGGTGTTCGCCACCCCGTGCGTGCTCACCCTCATCGAGAACGCGTGCAGCGAGATGCTGCAGCCGCACCTGCCCGCGGGCGCCGCCACCGTCGGCACGGCCGTCGACATGAAGCATCTCGGCGCCACGCCGCTCGGCATGCAGGTGCGCGCGAAGGCGACGCTCCTCGAGACGGACGGCCGCCGCTTCGTGTTCTCGGTCGAGGTGTCCGACACGAAGGAGAAGGTGGCGGAAGCGACGCACGAGCGGTTCCTCGTCAACGACCTCGCGAAGTTCCTCGCGCGAGCCATGAAGAAGGCGGAAGGCTGATGCCGATCCAGATCAACACGAGCTTGAAGGGCAAGGAGTTCCCGCCGTACACCGTCACCGTCGAGCGCGGCCGCATCAAGGATTTCGCCCGCGCCATCGGCGATCCGAACCCGTTCTACCTGGACGACCGCGTGGGCGCCGCCTCCGAGTTCGGCGACGTGATCGCGCCGCCCACGTTTCCGATCACGTTCCGCGACGAGGGCTTCGACACCAACGCGCTGCTCAAGGAGCTCGGCACCGACGTCTCGCGCATCCTCCACGGCGAGCAGGAGTTCGAGCTGCACCGCCCCATCCGGGCGGGCGAGACGCTGCTCTGCCGGCCGAAGCTCACCGACATCTACGAGAAGAGCGGCAAGAGCGGCCCGATGGCGTTCATCGTGCGCGAAACATCGGTGACCGACACGAAGAACGAGCTGGTGGCCACCCTGCGCGGCGTCACGGTGATCCGCCTGTGAAATACGCGAAGGTGTACGCGGAAGACGTCAACGTCGGCCAGAGCCTGCCGGAGCTCGTGAAGGGGCCGATCCAGCAGATCCAGCTCACCCGCTACGCGGGGGCGTCCGGAGACTTCAACCCGATCCACCAGGACGACGAGTTCGCGAAGGCGGCGGGCATGGGCGGCGTCTTCGGCCACGGCATGCTGACGATGGGCTTCGTCGCGCAGTCCGTCACCGACTGGGCCGGGGCCGGCCGTGTGACCAAGCTCGGCGTGCGGTTCCAGGGACTCGTCCGGTTGAAGGACGTGATCACGTGCAAGGGCCGCGTCCTGGGCAAGTCCTCGAAGAACGGCACGCACCTCGTCGACCTCGAGCTCTGGGCGGAGAACCAGAAGGGCGAGAAGGTCGTGACGGGCAAGGCCACCGTCGCGCTGCCGTCGCGCGAGCCCTGATCAGCCTCTCAGCCACGTGTCGAGCGGCTTCACGAGGCTGACGGCGCGCCCGCCCCGACTCCGCCGCACGTAGCCGCCGGCCTGCAGCGCCGCGAGCACTTCCGCGCCGAGGGCGCCGCCCAGGTGCGGCCGGCGCTCCGTCCAGTCGAGGCACGCCGTCGCGAACTGCCGCCGCGAGCCGCGTGCGCCCGCGAGGTCCACGCCGCGCCGTTGCAGCGCGAGGTCGCCCGCCGGCGTCAACGCGAAGCCCGGCCGATCCGACGCGTGGTCCACCATCCAGCCGCGCTTGTGCATCGTCTCCAGCAGCCCGACGCCGGCGACGCCCGCCAGGTGGTCGTAGCACGTGCGCGCGCGACGGAGCGGCGTGTCGCGACGGCGCTCACGCCCGGCCTGCGCGGACGGCCGCGCCACGGCCGCCGGCCCGGTCGCGTACAGCGCGTCGAGGAGCGGCTTCACGCGGGCGGCGTCCACGCGGTACGCGCGGTGCCGTCCCATCGCCGCGAGCTCGACGAGCGCGGCGGACCGCAGGCGGGCGAGGTGCGTGGAGACGCGCGGCTGCGCGAGGTCGAGCCGGGCGGCCAGCTCGCTCACCGTGGACTCGCCTTCCAGCAGGGCGGAGAGGATCGCGAGGCGCGCGGGGTCGGCGAGCGCCCCGGCGACACGGACCGCGGCGGGCATCGTCGGTGTCATGCGCCGAGTATAGGCGCGTTGACATATCCATGCAATGAGATATGTTGATGCGTGAGCGTCATCGACGTATCCCCTGAACCGTATATGTCACGGAGGACGACATGGTGGCCGTCACGGCACGACAGGCCTCGATGACCACGCCTCGGGATCCGATCGCCGCCGTCACGCACGCGGACCCCTACCCGTACTACGCGGACCTCGTCGGGCGCCGCCCCCTCTACCGTGACGACGCCCTCGGGCTCTGGGTCGCGTCGGGAGCTGCGGAAGTCACCGCGGTGCTCACGGACACGGCGTGCCGGGTGCGTCCCTCGACGGAACCGGTGCCCACAGCCCTCATCGGCTCGCCGGCGGGGGCGATCTTCGGCCGCCTCGTCCGGATGAACGACGGGGCTCGTCACGATCCGCTCAAGGAGGCGGTCACGACCGCGCTCGACGCGCTCGCTCCCCCTCGCGTGGAGGCCGCCGGGCGCGAGTGGGCCGGCGTCGTGGCAAAAGCACTGGCGCCGCACGAGCATCCGGACCGGCTCACCGAGTTCGCGTCCAGCGTGACGGCCCACGTCGTCGCGAGCCTGCTCGGTGCGCCGGCGGAGACCGTGCCCGACGCCGCGCGCTGGACGGCCGACTTCGTGGGCGCGCTCGCCGCGGGCGCCGACGCCGCGCAGCTCGATCGGGGCCAGGCCGCGGCGGCGCACCTGCTCGCGATGGGCCGCGCGGTGAGGCGCTCAGCCGCGGGCGAGGGACTTCTCCCTGCCCTCGCGCGTCACGCGGCGGGTCAGGAGTCCGAAGCGATCATCGCCAACGCGCTGGGATTCCTCTCGCAGGCCTACGACGCCACGACCGGACTCATCGGGAACGCGCTTGTCGCGCTCGCGCGCCATCCCGAGATCCGCCGCGCGGTGCTCGCGGATCGCGCTCGGCTCCCCGCCCTCCTCGGTGAGGTCGCTCGGTACGACGCGCCCGTCCAGAACACGCGGCGCTTCGTCGCCGAGGACACCGCGATCGCCGGGGTGGCCGTGCCGGCGGGCGCCGCGATCCTCGTGGTGCTGGCCGCCGCCAACCGTGACCCTGCCGCCAATCCAGATCCCGATGGCCTCGACCTGGCGCGGCGTGCGCCGCGCACGTTCACGTTCGGCGTCGGGCCGCACGCGTGTCCCGGCGCCGCGCTGGCGACGACGATCGCCACGGTCGCCGTCGACACGCTGCTCACGTCCGGACTGCGCGTGGAGGGACTGGCCGATGGCGTGACGTATCGCCCGGCCCCGAACGTCCGCATCCCCATCTTCCGTGCGGAGTCCGCCCGCTGACCCCGTGAGGCCGCGTCAGCCGCGCGGCATCTCCCCGCGCTCGCCCACCCAGTCGCGGAGCGCGTCGCGCGTCGACGGGAACGCGAGCTGATCCCACGGGATCTCGGCCGGAGTGAGCCATTCGAGCAGGTCGTTCTCGGAGCACGCGGTGAGCGTGCCCGAGAGGACGCGCGCGCGGTAGACGATGATGACCGGCGCCCCGGGATAGGTGTAGACGCCGACGAGCCCGGTGAGGTCGACCTTCAGGCCCGTCTCCTCCCACGTCTCGCGCATCGCCGCGTCGGTGACGGTCTCGCCGAAATCCACGTAGCCGCCGGGGAACGTCCACAGCCCGCGGGACGGATTGATCGTGCGCCGTGTGAGCAAGAGGCGGCCGTCCAGCTCCGGGATCGTGCAGCCGACGACCTTCGGATTCAGGTAGTAGATGAAACGGCAGCGGCTGCACACCGGATGCTCGCGCTGATCGGGCGGCACCGACTCACGAGCGAGCGTCCCGCCACACAAGGGGCAGAACCGCGCGGTCGTCGGCGACAGCATCCGGCTGTGGTCGTGGTCGGGCACCACGCCAGTGTAGCGCGCCCCGCTGCCGGACAGAAGAACGGCAGTCGCGGAGCGGCACGGCTCCGCCGGGCCGCGGAGCGGGGGGCTTGGGGGGTGCGTCTCGCACCCCCCATGTTAGAAATCACCGAGGAAGATCCGCTTCACCTCGGACGACTGGAGCAGCTCGGCCGATGGTCCGCTCAGCACCGTGCGGCCGGACTCGAGGACGTACCCGCGGTCGGCGAGGCTCAGCGCGAGCTCGACGTTCTGCTCGATGAACACCACGCTGATGCCGTCTTCGTCGCGGATGCGCCGCATGAGCGCCCCGATCTCCTGCACGATCATCGGCGCGAGCCCGAGGAAGGGCTCGTCGATCATCAGGAGCTTCGGCCGCGCCATGACCCCGCGCGCGAGCGCGACCATCTGTTGCTCGCCGCCGGAGAGCGTGTGCGCGAGCTGGTCGCGCCGCGCCTTGATGATCGGGAAGAGCGCCTCCACGCGCGCGAGGGTCTCGGCGCGGTGCGGGCGGGCCCGCGGGTTGTGCGCGCCGAGCAGCACGTTGTCGCGGACCGTGAGGAACGGGAAGAGGCGGCGGCGTTCGAGCACGTGCGCGATGCCGACGCCGACCGTCTGGTGCGCGGGCTGGCCGTCGATGCGCGTGCCCTGGAACGTGATCGTGCCCGCGCGCGGCCGATTGAGTCCGGAGATCGTGTTCATCAAGGTCGATTTGCCGGCGCCGTTCGGACCGAGGACCGTCACGATCTCCCCGTCGCCCACGCGGAGCTCCGCTTCCCACAGCACCTGGAAGTCGCCGTAGGCGACGTCGAGGCGTTCGACGCTGAGCATCGCGGTCACGACGTGTAGGCCTGGCCGAGGTACGCCTCGACCACCTTGCGGTCGCGCGCCACCGCGTCGGGGCGGCCGTCGGCGATGACCTCGCCGAGGTAGAGCGCCACGATCCGCTGGGCGACGGCCGTGATCACGCGCATGTTGTGCTCGATCACCAGCAGCGTGAGGCCCCCCGCGTGGAGGTCGCGCACGAGCTGCACCAGCCCCGGGATCGTCCGCTGATCGACGCCACCGGTGACTTCGTCGAGCAGCAGCACCCGCGGCCGGGTGGCGAGCGCCCGCGCGAGCTCCAGTCGCTTGCGCTGGCCCGTGGAGAGCGTGCGCGCGTGGGACTCCGCCTTCTCCTCGAGCCCCACCTTGGCGAGGAGCTCGCGCGCCTGCGCGCGCGCGTGCTTGACGTCCCGCGTGACGGTGAGCGCGCCGACCGTGACGTTGTCGAGCACGGTCATCCCCGCGAACGGCCGGAGCTTCTGGAACGTGCGCGCCACGCCGAGCCGGCACACGCGGTCGGGCGCGAGCCCGTTGAGACGCACGCCGTCGAGCCGGATCTCCCCTTCGTCAGGCTGATAGAAGCCGCTGATGCACTCGAACAGCGTGGACTTGCCGGCGCCGTTGGGACCGATGATGCCCACGAGCTCGCCCGGCGCCACGTCGAGCGAGATGCCCTTGTTGGCGGTGATGCCACCGAACCGCTTGGTGACCCCGCGGACCGAGAGCAGACTCATGTGCGCCGGCCGCCGATCCAGCCGACGAGCCCCTGCGGCGCGAACCGCACCATCAGGACGAGCGCCACGCCGTAGAGGATCAGGTAGATGCCCACGAACCCCGCCCCGATGCCGCCGAACTGCGCGCGCAAGTACGTCTCGACGGTGGTGACGAGCAACGCGCCGAGGTACGGCCCGAGTGCGATGCCGAGCCCGCCGATGATGGCGGCGAGCGCGAAGCGAATCGAAACGTCCACCGAGAACACGTAGAACGGATCGACGAAGCCCACGTACTGCGCCCACAGGGCGCCGGTGACCGCCGTGAGCGCGGCGCTGGTCGCGACGGCCGCGACCTTCAGCCACCGCGCCGGCACGCCGAGCGACAGCGCGGCGTCCTCGTCCTCACGCACGGCGGCGAGCTGGAAGCCGCGGCGCGAACGTTCGAGGTAGATCTGCACCAGGTACACGAGCACGGCGAACGTGACGATGATCCACACCCAGACGCGCTTGTCGGCGATCCCGAGGGTCCAGAAGCCGGGCCGGAACGGCACGGGGATGCCCTCCGAGCCCGACGTGAAGCCACGCAGGCGGCTCGCGCCGAGCAGCAGCACCTGCGAGACCGCGATGGTCGCCAGCACGAAGTAGGGGCCGCGCAGCCGGTTGCTGAGGTACCCGATGATCACCCCCATCCCCGTCGCGATCGCGGCGCCCACCGCGAGGCCGATCCACGGCGAGAGGCCCCAGCGCGTGCCCAGCACCGCCGCGCCGTACGCGCCCAGCCCGAAGAACGCGGAATGGCCGAGCGAGATCTGGCCGGCGTAGCCGCCGGCGACGTTCCACGCGGCGGCCGCCGCCCCCCACATCAGGATGAGGATGAGGCTGTCGAGGAAGAACGCGTCGCGCATGACGAGCGGCAGCGCGGCCGCGACGGCGAAGAACGCGATCGCCGGCAGCGATCGGCCTCACGTTCCGAGCGCCTCCGCTCCGCGCTGACCGAACAGGCCGGCCGGACGCACGATGAGGATGCCGATGAACAGCAGCAGATAGAGCACTTCCTTCCACGCCGTGCCGAGCAGGTAGGAGCCGACCACCTCGACCGCGGCGACGATGAGGCTCGCGATGAGGGCGCCGGCCATGTCGCCGAGCCCGCCGAGCACGACGGCCACGAACGCGATCAACACGAACTGCAGTCCGGCCGTCGGATAGACCGGATAGATGGGCGAGAGCAACACGCCGGCGACGCCCACGCACGTGATGCCGACGGCCCAGGTCAGCGCGTAGATCGTGTCGGTGTCGATGCCCATCAGCGCCGAGGCCTGCCGGTCCTGCGCGGTCGCGCGCATCACCTTGCCCGTGTAGGACCAGCGCATGAAGGCGAAGAGCGCGGCGGTGAACGCGACCGCCACCGCGAACGCGACGATCTGCGCGAGGTTCAGCGCGGCGCTCCCGAGCCGCACCGTGACCGCGTAGTAGTCGGTCCGCACGAACCGCGCATCGGCGGTCCACAACACGAGCGCCACGTTCTGGAGCGCGATCGACAGCCCCACGGTCGTGAAGACCTGGACGTTGTGCGACGCCTGGATCACCGGCCGCATGACGATCCGGTAGCTCAGCCAGCCCAGGCCGAGGAAGAGCGGCAGGGCCAGGACGAGCGTCACGTACGGATCGAGGCGAAGGAACGCGAACGCGAAGAACGCGAGGTACATGGCGAGCATCAGGAACTCGCCGTAGGCGAAGTTCACCACGCGCATCACGCCGAAGATCAGCGTGAGGCCGACGGCGATCAGCGCGTAGACGCCGCCGAGCAGGATCGTGGAGACGACCAGCTGCGGAATGTCCTGCATGGGCTAAACGGACGACGCCCCGGGCGCGGCCCGGGGCGTCGTTGCCTGAGCGATCAGAGGAGCCGGACCCGCCCTACTTCCGCGAGTCCCAGGCGCCGAGCGGAATCCACTTCGCCCGCTCGGTCGTGAACTCCTCCGGCCACACCGTGACCATCCGGCCGCCCTGCCACTGCAGCATGTAGTGCTGCACGCGGGCGTTGGTGTTCTGGCCGTCCTGGTCGAACTTCACGCCCCAGCCGTTGACGGCCGAGCCGACCGGAATGTCCATCGCGAGGACGGCGGCCCGGAACTTGTCGAGGTCGTCCGTCTTCGCGGCGTCGAGCGCGAGCTTGAGGACCCAGAGCCCACCCGCGGCGAGCTGATGCCCGCCGGTCGGCACGTCGGTGCCCGTCTTGGCCTTCACGCCCTCGCGGAACGCGCGCTCGATGCGCTGGCCCTCCGGCCTGAGCTTCTCGATCACGAAGCCGGGCGCCGGCTCCAGCAGCGCGAAGGGGCCGTTGGCGTCGTTGCCGAACGCCTTGCCGAAGTCCGGCGAGCCGTAGCCCGTCGCGCCCGCGTGCACGAGCGCCTTGAACTGGAAGTTCTGCTCGCGCGCCTGCCGCCAGAACAGGATCGCGTCCTGGTTGCGGGCGATGTGGTGGAGCACGTCGGGGTTGGCGGTCTTCAGCTTGAGGATGCTCGGCGTGAGGTCGTTGGTGGTGAAGGCGTAGTACTCCGCCGCCACCTCCTGCATGCCGAACTCTTCCTTGGCGCGCTTGCGGGCCATCTCGGTCACGCCCTGCCCGTACGAGGAGTCCTCGGAGAGGAACGCGACGCGCAGCTCATTGGTCTTCTTGCCGAGCCGGTGCGCGAGGTGCTTCGCGATGAACTCGATGTTGTACCAGCCGAACCCGGTGCCGTCGATCTCCGTGCGGAACACGTTCTTGAGCCCGCGCTTGTTGAACCGCGGGTCGACGCACGAGGTCTCCCAGTAGATGACGTTCTGCCGCGAGGCGGCCTCGCTCGCCGCGCCGCAGAGCGTGGAGGAGAACGTGCCGCTGATGATCTTCACGCCCTCGCGGGTGGCGAGGCGCGTGGCCTCGGACCCGGCCGCGGTCGGGTCCGGCGCGTCGCCGACCGCGAACACCAGCTTCTTGCCCATCACGCCGCCGAAGCGCTCGTTGATGAGGTCACGCATGATCTCGTACCCCTCGAGGTGGCGCTTCCCCTCGGCGGCCAGGTTGCCGGTCAGCGGCTGGAGGACGCCGATCTTGTACTCGCCCTGGAGCGGTACCTGTCCCTGGACCCCGCCCACGCCGAGCGCGACGGCGAGGACACCGGCGAACACCACCCATGCTAGCTTTCTCATCCCGCGATTCTCCTCTCGCTCACCTGCGAAGCGCCGCTGCTCCGGGAAGCAGGGGGATTCTACCCCGGAGCGGGACTTCGGCCCCATGCGCGCGTGATAAAAATGACGGTCATGAAGATCGACACGCAAGCGGCTCGAAGCGTCCATCGACGAGCTGGGGCGCATCGGCGCCACGGCGCGGGGCGGGCTCACGCGGGTCGCGCTCACCGACGAGGACAGGCGCGGGCGGGACTGGCTCGTCGCGCGGATGAAGGACGCCGGCTTGCGCGTGACCGTCGACCAGATGGGCAACATCTTCGGCGAGCGCGCGGGCGAGGCCGCGCTTCCCCCGGTGATGATGGGCTCGCACGCCGACTCCGTGCCGACCGGCGGCAAGTACGACGGCCAGCTCGGCGTGCTCTGCGGGCTCGAGGTCATCCGCGCGCTGAACGATCAGAAGGCGCGCACGCGCCATCCCGTGACGCTGGTCATCTTCACCAACGAGGAGGGCGCGCGCTTCCAGCCGGCGATGATCGCCAGCGGCGTGATGGCCGGCAAGATCGCGCTCGAGGACGCCTACAACGCCCGCGACAAGGACGGCCTGCGCCTCGTCGACGAGCTGGAGCGCATCGGCTACCTCGGCCCCGAGCCCTGCGTGCCGCGCCCGTTCCGCGCCTACCTCGAGCTGCACATCGAGCAGGGGCCGTTCCTCGAAGAGGAAGGCCTCTCGGTCGGCGTCGTGGAAGGCATCGTCGCCATCGCGTGGTCGCGCCTCACCATCCACGGCGTCCAGGACCACGCGGGCCCCACGCCGATGCGCATCCGGCACGACGCGCTCGTCGCCGCCGCCGACGTCGTCGGCCGGCGTGCGCGGCATCGCGCGCGAGCTGGGCGGCGATCTCGTGACGACCGTGGGCAACCTCACCGTGCACCCGAACATCGCCAACGCGATCCCCGGCCGCGTGACGCTGTCGATCGACATGCGGGATCCGCGCGACGCGACGCTCGACCGCGCCCGCGCGATGCTCGACCGCGACGTCCGCGAGGCGTGCGAGCGCGAGGGCGTGACCTATCGAGCTCGAGCACTACTGGCGGGTGCCGCGCACCCCGTTCGACACGCGAAGTGGTCGCGGCCGTCGAGCGTGCGGCGCTGGCCACGGGCGCGAGCTACCGGCGCATCCTCTCCGGCGCCGGCCACGACGCCCAGTACATGGCCGCCATCGGCCCGACCGGGATGATCTTCGTGCCCTCGCACGACGGCCGCAGCCACTGCGAGGAGGAGTTCACGCCGATCGACGACATCGAGCACGGCGCCAACACCCTGCTCGGCGCCGTCGCTCGACCTCGCCGGACGCGGGTAGCTCGCTGACCGCACGTCGTCGCAGGACGCGGCCCATGACACACGTCACACCCGTGCTCACCGGTATCCCCTACTTCCGCGGGCTCCCCGCGGCGGATCTCCGTCGCGTGGCGGCGCACGCCGTCGTCCGCACGGTCCGCCGAGGGGAGCGGGTGTTCGAGGAAGGCGCGCCGGCCGAGGGTCTCTTCGTCGTGATGGAGGGGCGGGTACGTCTCGTGCGCGTCTCGCGCGGCGGGCGCGAGCAGGTCCTGCACACCGAGGGGCCGGGCGCCACGCTGGGCGAGGTGCCGCTCCTCGACGGCGGCGGCTACGTGGCAACGGCGATCGCGACGCAGCCCTCGCGCCTCCTCTACCTTCCGCGCGCGACAGTCCTCGACGCGTGCCGGCGTCACCCCGAGGTGGCGCTCGGGATCATCCGCGTCCTCGCGCGGCGCGTGCGCTCGTTCGCGGGCCTCGTCGAGCAGCTCTCGTTGAAGGACCTCACGGCGCGGACCGCGGGCTTGCTGCTCGCCGAATCGGCCGGGCGTACGACCTTCGAGCTGCAGCGCCACGCGTGACGAGCTGGCCGCGCGTCTCGGCACCGTGCGCGAGCTGGTGTCGCGCGCGTTCGCGCGTCTGCGTCGTACCGGGCTGATCCGCGTCGCGGGACGGCGGGTCACGATCGTCGACGCGCAGCGACTGGCGGAGCTGACAGAAACCTAGCGGGAGTCAGTCCAGCAGCTTCACGACAACAGGCCAGCGTGAGCGAGGGAACGTGATGCCGGTCCGCTTCATGAGCCCCTCGCCGATCTCCTGCACCTTCGCGAAGAGACGCCCCTCGTCCACGAACGACTGCCGGTAGGCGTCGATCACGACGCGGCCGTCGATGACCACGGTGTGGATGCTGCGGCCGTCGGCGTTGTAGACCAGATTGTTGACGGGATTGAACAGCGCCTGCCACTCCGGACGCTGCGTGTCGAAGAGCACGAGGTCGGCCTTCTTGCCGGCCTCGATGGAGCCGAGCTCGTCGCCCTGGCCGAGCGCGGCCGCCCCGAGCCGCGTCGCCATCTCGACCGCGGTCTCCGCGGGGATCAGCCGGATGTCCTGGCGCGCGTCCTTGTACTGCACCGCCGCCATGTTCATCGCCCGGACCAGATCCAGGTAGTTCGAGTTGTTCGGCGAGTCGCAGCCGAGCGCGACGCGGACGTTCTTCGCGAGCAGCTCCGGCATCCGGCCGTGCGACGCTCGCGCCCCGGGCGCCCTTGGCCGCGGTGCTCGGGCACATCGCGACGGCGGTGCCCGTGCGCGCGATGGACTCGATCTCGTCGTCGCCGATCCCGAGCGCGTGCGCGAGCAGCACGTTCGGGCCGAGCGCGCCGATCTTCTCGAGGTACCCGGTCGGCGTCGTCCCGTGGGCGGCCTGGGAGTCCTTGCGCGCGGCGGCGCCGCTGTTGTGGTGCAGCGTGAGCCCCGTGCCCGTCTCGTCGGCGATGCGCTTGGACGCGACGATGAGCTCCGGCGTGCAGGTCTCCGCCGAGAACGGCATCGCCCACGCGCGCATGCGCCCGTCGAGCTTCCTGTCCCACTTCCGGACGAAGGCGGCCGTCCGGCCGATCGCTTCGCTCGTCGGATAGCGCGGCAGCGCCAGCGGCGACTCGCGATCGATCACGCACTCGCCGGTCACGACGCGGATGCCGGCATCCTGATACGCCTGCAGACACGCGTCCGGAAACTTCGTGCTGCCCGGATCCAGGAAGCAGACGTTGCCGTTCTTCACGAGCTCGAGGAGCCCGATCAGCGTCGTGAAGTATTCCTCCTCCTCCGTCATGGCCGACTGCAGCGCGAACACGTGGTTCAGCGGGCTGCCCTGGTCGTCGGGGAAGATCCCGCGCACGCAGTGCGCATAGCTGATGTGCATGTGGCCGTTGAAGAACCCGGGCGTGACGACCATGTGGCGGCCGTCGATGATGCGGTCGGCGCCGATCCCCGCGAGCTCGGTCGCCTTGGCGACGCGCGTGATCCGCGGGCCATCGATGAGCACCGCCCCGTCCTGAATGATCCGGCGCTGGGCATCGACGGTGATGACGTACCGCGCGTGGTCGATCTTGATGGTGGCCATGACGGCAGGTTTATACCAGATTCGTCGAGGGGGCGCGCTACTCGACCGGCGGGAGCGCGTCGCCGGTCACGTAGGCGGACGCGCTGCGGAGCCGCGTGGGCGGGGCGGACGCCGAGTGTGCAGATGACCGGGAGATGGTCGGACGCCATGCGGGCCAGGCGCGTGCGGTGCGCGTGGAACTCCCGGCCCTCGAGGGCCACGTCCCAGTAGATCCGGTCGAGCTTGAACAGCGGGAACCACGACGGATGCGTGCGACGCAGCCGCTGGCGGCGGCGCATCGGCGACGCGAACTCGCGCCGCAAGCCCACGGGTGATCGGGCCGAAGTGCCACTCGTTGAAGTCGCCCATGAGCACCCGCGGCCCCGGCAGCTGATGCGAGACCGTGATGAACCCGCGCGAGCAGGTCGAGCTGGCGGCGCCGCTCGCGCAGGTTGAGACCCAGGTGGCAGTTGAAGACGTGCAAGACCGTGCCGCCGACCGCGATGTCCACGCGGAGGCAGCCGCGCGCCTCCCGCATCCCCCAGCTCAGATCGCAGCGGGCCGAGCCGGCCACGGGCAGGCGCGTGAGCACCGCGTTGCCGTACGTGCCCTCGGCCGTGGGAGCGCGTCTCGCCCATCACGAACGCCATCCCGAGACGCCCGGCGAGGAAGGCGGCGTGATCGGCGTCGTCGCGCCCGTCCTCGCGGATGACCTCCTGCAGCGCGACCACGTCCGCCCCGGTCTCCGCGATCACGTCGGCGATGCGAGCGAGATCGAGGCGCCGGTCCATGCCGACCCCGCGGTGAATGTTGTAGCTGGCCACGGTGACCGTGGCCCTGTCCCTCGTCATCGCGCGGCGCCGCGTGCGGGATGCTGGTAGCGCATGAAGACGTCGTAGAGCTCGATGGGATGTCGGAGCGGCGTCGGCAGCGTCGCGTGGCTCGGCGCGACGACGAACGTGTGCAGCTCGTCGTGGGACGGGCCCGCGTGCGCGCCGATCTCCGCGACGTACGACACGTTGCCGTTCGGGGCGTCGTGGCCGTAGATCACGAGGTCGCCCGCGGTGCGCATCGCCATGAGATCGCCGATGCCCTGGCGCACGACGTCGAGGTCGTCGCGGCCCGCGAACGGGCCGGGATCGTCGGCGAGCAGGTAGCGCTTGCCCCGGAAGACGCACACGGGGCCGCGGGCGCCGCGCGCGAGCACGAAGCCGATGCCCTCCGTGCGAGCGAGCTGGTCGACGAGGCCGGGCTGGCGCGCGTCGATGTCCTCGATGGTCAGCGGCTCCGGCGTGTCGACGAAGTAGACGAAGGCGTTCGGGCCCGCCGAGATCACGCGAACGCCCGCCCGTTCGTTGCTCTCCGGCGTCCGCTCGATCATGGAGCCGAAGTCCTCGTCCAGGTAGTTCACGAAACGCTGGAAGAGCCCGTTGCCTCGATGGCTCCGCATCGCCTTGATGCCGCTCGCGAGCTGGCGGCCGCGCGGGCGGCCGGGGCTCACCTCGCGCACGCCCGCCGGATCGAAGTACTCCTCGAAGAGCCATTGCTCGAGCGGCCGCCCACCGGAGCAGGCTGCTGGAACGGCACGCAGTGCGCCTGGCCGTGATCGGAGAGCACGTAGACGTCGTACGCGTGCTCGGGCACGCGCCGGCACACGCGCCACAGCTGATGGATGGCGCGATCGACCCGCCGAAGCACGCGCCGCGCGCGCCGGTCCCGCGGCCCGAAGCCATGCGCGTAGACGTCGTAGTCGAGATAGTTGACGTAGATGGCGGGCGTCCCCGCGTACACGTCCCGTGCCGCCGAGAGCGTGAACAGCTCGCGCATCCAGACCGACATGCCGACCTTGATGCCCAGCCACTTCCAGCCCTGCGGGCGCCCGACGAGCGGGTTCGCGACGACCCGCGCGAGGAAGCGCACGAGCTCGACGACGGTGAGCGTCAGACACTTCACCACCACCCACGCGAGGACGACGAACGCGGAGACCGCGGCCAGGAGGCCGCGGCCCGTGGGCCGCTTCAGCATCGCGAAGCTGAACAGGTTGTTGGTGGCGCCGCCCGTGAAGACGCAGCCGTAGGTGCTGCCACCGGCGACGATCCCGGGCCGCCCTCCCGATTGCGCCCGCTCCACGAGCGCCGCGTCGCCCGCGCGCGGGAAGTAGATGTCGGCCCGGCGGCGCTTGTCGTGATAGTGGAAGCCCGGGATGTCGGGCCGCACGCCGTACATCGCCGCCATCTGGAACGCGGGCGTGGACGTCGGCAGCCCGACCGTCATCGGCTGCAGCCGATGCGTGCGGCGCAGCAGCCGCGCCAGGAACGGCATCCGTCCCTCCCGCAACGCCTGCTCGAGCACCGACCGGGAGAGGCCGTCGATCTGGACGATCAGGAGCCGGCGTCCGTCGCGCGGAGGCGCCTCGCCGAGGCGCAGCCGGCGGACGAGGCGATCGACGAGACGCTGGAGGTCGAGCACGAGGTCATCGAGGGGCATCGCGCCTTCAATTGTATTATCGAGGTCGCATGACGCCAGCGATCGTGGCGGCCGTTCGCGAGTTCGTCGAGCGCGAGGTCCGCCCGCACGCGCTCCGCCTCGAGCACGCCGACGAGTATCCGCACGAGATGGTGGCCCGCATGCGCGCGCTGGGACTCTTCGGCGCGCTCGTGCCCGCCGCCTACGGCGGCCTCGGCCTCGACGTGACGACGTACGCGCGGGTCATCGAGGAGCTCTGCCGCGGCTGGATGTCGCTGGCCGGCGTCATCAACAGCCACACGATGGCGGCGCTCATCGTGCTCCAGAACGGGACCGACGCGCAGCGCACCCACTTCCTGCCGAGGTTCGCGCGCGGCGAGGCGCGCGGCGGGCTCTGTCTCACCGAGCCGCACGCGGGCTCCGACGTGCAGGCCATCCGCACCGTGGCGCGGCGACGCGGCGAGGACTACGTGCTCGACGGCAGCAAGATGTTCGTGACCAACGGGCGCGAGGGCAACACGTTCGCGCTCCTCGCCCTCACCGATCCGAAGGCGGAGCCCCGGCATCGCGGCATGTCGTGCTTCATCGTGGAGAAGGGCGCGCCCGGCCTCCACGTGGTGAAGTCGATCGCGAAGCTCGGCTACAAGGGCGTGGACACGGCCGAGCTGCTCTTCGAGCAGTTCCCGGTGCCGGCCGTGCAACCTGGTCGGAGGCGTCGAGGGGCGCGGCTTCAAGCACGTGATGAGCGGGCTCGAGGCCGGCCGCATCAACATCGCCGCGCGCGCCGTGGGCGTCGCGCAGGCGGCGTGGGAGGCGGCCCTCGCGCACGCGCGTCGCCGGCGCCCCGGACCCGCGGCTCGCCGACATGGCGGGGCGACTGCACGGCGCGCGGCTCCTCACCTACTGGGCGGCCGGGATGAAGGACCGCAACGAGCGGTGCGACCTCGAGGCCGGCATGGCCAAGCTCCACGCGTCGGAGACCGCGCAGATCGTGGCCGAGGACGCGATGCGCGTCCTCGGCGAGTGCTCCATCCTGACGAGCGGACCGGCCGAGCGCTACTACCGCGACACGCCGCTCATGATCATCGGCGAGGGCACCAACGAGATCCAGCGGACGATCATCGCGCGCAACCTCGTGGACCGCTACGGCGAGCGCGCCGGCGCCCTGGTCTCGCACGAGAGCCAGCCCGCCGAGCGGCGTCAGATGGTGCTCGCGGTCCGGCAGGTCGTGGAGAAGGAGATCGTGCCCATCGCCCAGGAGCACGAGCAGGCCGGGCGCGCGGCCGCGGTCGCCCTCCCCTACCTCGCCGATCTCGGCCTCCTCGCGGCGCCGCTCTCGGCGAGCGACGGCGGCCTCGCGCTGCCGCCGGACGCCTGCGCGGCGCTGCTCGAAGAGCTCGCGCGCGGCTGGGCGTCGCTCGCGGTGATCGTCGCCTCCCATCTCGTGGCACTCCGCGCGCTGGCGGGCCGGGGAGGCAACGCCTCGATGATGGGCGCGCTCGGCCGCGGCGAGATGATGGCCGCCACCGCGCTCACCGGTGACGTCTCCCTTCGCCGCGACGGCCCCGCGGTCGTGCTCGACGGAACGCACCGGGCTCGTCGAGGGAGCGGCCGGCGCCCATGTGCTCGTCGTCGCGGCGAGGGACTCCGATGGGACGCCGCGTGCTCGTCGAGGTCCCCCGAGCGTCCCGGGGCGTGCGCGTCGGCGCGCCGGAGGCCGTGCTGGGACTGAAGGCCGCGGGGGCGGCGCACGTGACCTTCGAGGATGTTCGCCTCGCGCCTCAGGCGGTGCTCGCTAACTCCCCGTTCGACAACACCGTTGCGTTCGCGCACCTCACCGTCGCGGCGGTCGCCGTCGGCGTCGCGCAGGCGGCGTTCGAGGCGGCCCTGCGCTACGCCCAGCAACGCTCCGCGTTCGGCAAGCCGATCAGCCAGCACCAGGCGATCCAGCTCAAGCTCGCCGACATGGCGACGGGCGTGAGCGCGGCGCGCCTGCTCGTCGCGGACGCCGGCGACGATCCCGTGCGCGCCGCGGTGGCCAAGCTCCAGGCGTCGTCGACCGCGCTGAGCGTCACGCTCGAATCGATGCGCACGCACGGCGGGTACGGCTACACCGCGGAGTTCCCGGTCGAGCGCTACTATCGCGACGCCGCGCGCCTGGTCCACATGCCGATCCCCGAAGACGAGGCGCGCGCCGCCGCCGCCGCGAGACTGCGAGCCTCCGATCTCGACTAGGCAGCTCCGGCTCACCACCGGGCTGATCCTCGTCACCTACCTGCTGACGCACCTCTCGAATCACGCGCTGGGCCTGATCTCGGTCAGCGCGGCGGAAGCGGGCCGGTGGTGGTTCCTCGCGCTCTGGCGCAACCCGCTCGGCACGGTCCTCCTGTACGGCTCCCTCCTCACGCATCCGATCCTTGGACTCGTCGCCCTCTACCGCCGGCGGACCCTGCGAATGCCGGCGCGCGAGGCGGTGCAGCTCATCTTCGGGCTCAGCGTGCCGCTGTTGCTGGCCGGGCACGTCGTCGGCACCCGGATCGCGCACGCGTTCTTCGGGCGGGAGGACGCGTACACCTGGCTTGCCTTCGCGCTGTGGAACGTTCGCCCGGAGATCGGGTTCAAGCAGTTCGTCACGGTCGGCGTGGTCTCCGCGCACGCCTGCATCGGCCTCCACTTCCTCCTGCGCATGCAGCCGTGGTATCGGCCGGCGATCCCGTGGATCTACGCGACCGCGCTGCTGCTCCCGGTCCTGGCTCTCGGTGGCTTCGCGCAGATGGGCCGCGAAGTGGCCGCGTGGAGCCAGCCGGCGGACGTGGCGCGACGTCAGGCCGCGCTGCGGGCCGCCGCGCTGCCTCCACACGCCGCGGCCTCGCTGTGGCAGGTCGAGCGGGCGATCTACCTCACGTTCCTGACGGCGCTCGCCGGCGTCCTGCTGGCACGGGGCGTGCGCACCGCGCTGGCCCACCGCACGCGCATCAGGGTGGCGTACCCCCACGGGCGCACGGTCACGGTGCCGGGCGGCTTCACGATCCTCGAAGCCAGCCGCCTCGGCGGTGTCCCGCACGTCTCCGTGTGCGGGGGGCGCGGGCGGTGCTCGACGTGTCGCGTGCGGATCGAGCGCGGCGGCGACGCGCTGCCGCCGCCCGCCAGCGACGAAGCGCGCCTGCTCCGGCGCGTGGGCGCCCCGCCCAACGTCCGCCTCGCGTGCCAGACACGGCCGCGCGGCGACGTCGCGGTCGTGCCGTTGATCGCTCCCACCGGCACCGCGACCCAGGCCCTCGAGGCGGCCGGAGCGGAGGCCGGCGCCGAGCAGGACGTGGCCGTCCTCTTCGCGGACCTGCGGGGGTTCACCAGCGTCGCGGAGCGCAAGCTGCCGTACGACGTCGTCTACCTCCTGAACCGCTACTTCGAAGCGGTGAGCGGCGCCATCCGCGAGGCGGGTGGGATCGCCAACCAGTTCACGGGCGATGGCGTCATGGCGCTCTTCGGTGTCGGCGCCGCTCCCGACGAGGCCTGCCGGGGCGCGATCCGCGGCGCCGCGGAGATGATCGCGAGCCTCGAAGCGCTCAGCCGCTCGCTGGCCGGGGAGTTGCCGGCGCCCCTCCGTCTCGGCATCGGGATCCACGTCGGCTCGGCCGTGGTGGGTCGCATGGGCGTGGCCGAGGCGGCGTACCTCACGGCGGTCGGTGATACAGTGCACGTGGCTGCACGTCTCGAGGAGCTGACGAAGACGTACACGAGCGAGCTGGTCATCTCGGAGGCCGTGGCGGTGCGCGCCGGCATCGACGTGACCGGCTATCCGCGCGAAGAGCTGACGCTGCGCAATCGTTCGACGCCGCTGGCGATCCGCGTGATCGCCGACGCGCGCCGGCTCGCGGCGGCGTTGCCATCGTAGGAGCACACGATGGCCTACGGGCGCTACTTCGAAGAGTTCACGCAGGGTGAGGTCATCAAGCACTGGCCCGGGCGCACCATCACCGAGGCCGACTGCACCTGGTTCGCGCTGCTCACGATGAACCAGCATCCGGTCCACTCCGACGCCCACTACGCGGCGACGCACACCCAGCACAAGCAGCGGCTCGTGCTCGGGCCGCTCGTCTTCTCGATCGGCATCGGCATGACGGTGGCCGACGTCTCCGGCACGCGCCATCGCCAACCTCGAGATCGAGAAGATCACGCACGACCACCCGACGTTCATCGGCGACACGCTCTACTCGGAATCCACCGTGCTCGCGCTGCGCGAGTCGAAGCAGGGCGACCGCGGGATCGTGAGCGTCGAGACGCGCGTGGTGAACCAGAACGGCGTTCGCGTGATGACGTTCCGCCGCACCGCGCTGGTGCCCAAGCGCAACCACGCGACGCTCGGCGAAGGGACGCTGCCCGGAGTGAAGCCGCCGCTCGACGGGCTCCGCATCGTCGCCGTCGACCAGTTCGGCGCCGGGCCGTTCGGCACCCAGCTCCTCGCCGACCTCGGCGCCGAGGTGATCAAGGTGGAGGATCCCGGCGTCGGCGGCGACAGCTCGCGATACACCGGGCCCTACGCGAACGACGGCGACTCGCTCTTCTTCCAGTGCGTTCAACCGCGGCAAGAAATCGATCGCGCTCGACCTCCGTCACCCGGACGGGCGCGCGGTGTTCCACGACCTCGTGCGCGTCTCGCACGCCGTCTTCAACAACCTCCGCGGCGATCAGCCGGCGAAGCTCGGCCTCACGTACGAGGCGCTGCGCGAGGTCAATCCCGCGGTCGTCTGCTGCTCGCTCTCGGGCTTCGGCATCACGGGCCCGCGCGCCGCGGAGCCCGCGTTCGACTACCTGATCCAGGGCTACGCGGGCTGGATGTCGATCACCGGCGATCCGGACGGTCCGCCGACGAAGGCCGGCGTCTCGGTCGTCGACTTCGCCGGTGGCTACGTGGCGATGGCCGCGCTGATGGCGGGGCTCTGGGACGCGCAGCGGAGCGGGGTCGGGCGCGACATCGACGTGTCGCTCCTCGACACCGCGGTGAGCATGCTGTCGTACTACGCGATCTGGGCCCTCAACCGCGAGTGGCAGCCCCGGCGCGTCGCGGACTCCGGCCACCAGTCGCTCGTGCCCGCGCAGAACTTCGCGACGCGGGACGGCCACCTCGTCATCTTCTGCAACAAGCCGAAGTTCTGGGACGCGCTGGTCGACGCGCTCGACCTGCCCGACGTCGGGCGCGATCCGCGCTTCGCGACCTTCGCCGATCGCTTCACCCACAAGGACGCGCTGCTCCCGCGCCTCGCCGCGCGCTTCCGCGAGCGCACGACCGAAGAATGGCTGGCGCGTCTGCGTGGCCGGGTCCCGTGCGCACCGGTCAACACGGTGGCCCAGGCGCTCGAGGACGAGCAGGTGCGCGCGCGCGAGATGATCATCGAGGTGACGCACCCCGAGCTCGGGACGTTGCGCGAGGTCGCCTCGCCGGTGAAGACGCCGGGCGCGATCACCGCGCCCGCGCCCGCGCCGAAGCTCGGCCAGCACACCGGCGAGCTCCTGCGCGATCTCGTGGGGTACGACGACGCTCGCATCGCCCGGCTGCGGGAATCCGGCGCGTTCGGCACCGTGTAGGCTGCCGAGGGACGCGCTGAGATGGCGCAGCGCACGACCCCACGGCCCGACGTCGAAGAGGTCACCGAGGACGCGGTCGCCCCGCCGTGGATGACCGTCCTCCACAACTGCGACTGTCACACGTTCGAGCAAGTCGTCCGGCAGCTCCAGAAGGCGATCCAGTGCTCGGAGGCCGAGGGCTGGGAGATCGCCTGGCGCGTGCACAACACCGGCAAGGCGATCGTGAAGGTCGGCGCCGAAGCCGAGTGCGTGCGCGTGGGCAACATCCTTTCGTCCATCGGTCTCGTCGTCACGGTGGTGCAATCATGAGCACGGTTCGCGTCGACAACGACGGTCCAGTCCGCATCGTCACCATCGATCGCCCGGAGGTCCGCAACGCGGTCGACGAGCCCACGCGCGAGGCGCTCGCGGCCGCCTTCCGCGCCTTCGACGAGGACGAGAGCGCGAGCGTGGCGATCCTCACCGGCGCCCACGGCGTCTTCTGCGCGGGCGCCGATCTGAAGGCGTTCGCGGCCGGGAAGCGTCGCCGCCGCACCGAGGACGGCGACGGCCCGATGGGCCCGACGCGCATGATCCTCGGCAAGCCGGTGATCGCGGCCGTCGAGGGCTACGCGGTCGCCGGCGGGCTCGAGCTCGCGCTGTGGTGCGACCTGCGGGTGGCCGCCGACGACGCGGTGTTCGGCGTCTTCTGCCGGCGCTGGGGTGTCCCGCTGATCGATCTCGGCACCGTGCGCCTGCCGCGACTCATCGGGCAGAGTCACGCGATGGATCTCATCCTCACCGGGCCGCGGGGTCTCGGGCGAGGAAGCCCTGCGCATGGGCCTCGTGAATCGCCTGAGCCCGAAGGGCCAGGCGCTCGCGGCGCGCGCTCACGCTCGCGCGGGACCTCGCCGCGCTGCCGCAGCGCTGTCTCCGCTCCGATCGTCTCTCCGCGCTCGAGCAGTGGTCGCTCGGATCGCGCGAGGCGATGTTGAACGAGTTCCATCGCGGGATGACGGTGATCAACTCGGGCGAGTCGAAAGAGGGAGCCACCCGCTTCGCGTCGGGGGCCGGACGGCACGGCGGGAAGGCCTGAGCCGGATGGAACGCGCGGAAGAGTCGGCCGCGCCAATTAGGCAACCGTTGCCGGGCGAACGTCCCAGGGCTGACGGCCTCCGAACGCCCGGCCCACTAGATGTCGGGTCTGGAGCCCCCCCACCCCTACCGGCGGTCTGGTCTTTCGCTTGCAACCGCCCATGTCTTCACTCAAGGTATGGCGCCGGTTCACAACGCCACCGATCTGCTCGCGCACCTGCCGGTGCCCTGCCTGCGGGCACAACGTGGCGGTCCTCCTGTTCAAGAGCGACGCCGAGCCGGCCGCCGAGATCGTTCGCTGCGTCGATTGCGGCCACGTCTTCAATGCCTCGCCGGACCACGCCGCCGTGCCCTACGCCGACCGCCCCAGCCGCACCTTCATCGGCGCGCACGGATGGGACGAGCACGTGCGCGGTGTGCGCGACGAGATGCTGGCGCGGCTGCCCTCCACACCGATGGTGGTGGAGATCGGGCACGGCAACGGCGACTTCCTGGCGTACCTCGCGGAAGCCCGCTCGACCGGGCGCTACGTCGGCTTCGATCCTGACGGGATCGCCGAGGCGTTCGACGCGTCGATCGAGCTGCGCCGCGAGCGCTTCGTCGCCACGCGCGCGCTCGCGGAGCTGAGCCCGCACATCGTCATCTGCCGCTACGTGCTCGAGTACCTGACGCACCCGCTCGGCTTCGTCCAGGAGCTCGCGTTCGCGGCGGCGTGGGCGGGCATCCAGCCGCTCTTGTACCTCGAGGTGCCCTGCATCGATCGCGCCCTCGAGACCGGACGGACGTTCGACTTCGATCCCACGCACACCTCGTACTTCACCACCGCGTCGTTCATGCGGATGCTCTCGCGCTGCAGTCCGGTCGAGCAGCGGATCGGGCACGGCTACCAGCGCGAGGTGCTGTACGCCTTCGTCCGGCTCGGCCGCGGACAGACGCAGGTCGAGCACGCGCGGGCCGCCGAAGCGTTCCGTGGCGCGGCCCGCGAGTCACTGGCGCGGCTGCGCCGTCAGCTCGACGCGCTGGCGGCGTCCGGGCGCTCGGTCGCCATCTGGGGCGGCACGGGCGAGGCCGCCGCGTTCATCGCGCAGGCCGGCGCCGACGCCGTTCGATTCCCGATCGTCGTCGACTCGGACGCGGACACGCGTGGGCTCGATCGTCCCGAGCACGGGCCAGATGATCCGCTCGCCGGAGTGGCTGCGCGATCACCCGGTGGACGTGGTGATCATCCCGACGCATCGCCGCGCGCCGGACATCGTGCGCGACATGGCGGCCGCAGACATCCGCTGCGAAGCCATCCTGGTCGAGAACGGCGGCCGTCTCGTCGAGAGCGACGTCCGGCGCGACGCCCGCGACTACCTGGGGGCGACCGCGCTGGCTTCCTGAATGGCCCGGGACGGGCGCCCAGCCCCTCACATCACCGGGCCGATGATCCACGGCGCGAACTCTTCCTCGCCGACGCCGCTCAGCTCGCTCTTCGAGCGCTTGCCCGACGCGACGGCGATGATCTCCTCGAAGATCTGCGGCCCGACCACCGGGAGCGGCGTGCCTTCGAGGATCACGCCGCAGTTGAGGTCCATGTCCTCCTCCATGTGCCGGTACATGAGCGAGTTGGTGGCGAGCTTGATGGACGGCACCGGCTTGCAGCCGAACACGGAGCCGCGGCCGGTCGTGAAGCAGATGAGGTTGCAGCCGCCCGCGACGAGCCCCGTGATCGACACGGGGTCGTGGCCCGGCGTGTCCATGAAGACGAAGCCGCGCGTGGTGATCGGCTCGCCGTACTGGAAGACGTCCATCATCGGCGTGGTGCCGCCCTTGGCGACGCCGCCGAGCGACTTCTCGAACACCGTGGTGATGCCGCCCGCCTTGTTGCCGGGCGCGGGGTTGTTGTCCATGGCGTCGATGCCGCGGCAGTACCACTCCCACCACTTGTAGCGATCGATCAGCTTCTTGGCGACGCCCTCGTCGATCGCGCGCCGGATCAGCAGGTGCTCGGCGCCGTAGATCTCCGGCGTCTCCGCGAGCACGCCGGTCCCGCCGTACCGCACCAGCTCGTCCACCGCCCAGCCGAGCGCGGGATTCGCCGTGATCCCGCTGTTGCCGTCCGAGCCGCCGCAGTTGGTCGCGAGGCAGATCTCGGAGACGGGCTGCTTCGTGCGCTGCACGTCGTTGGCGATCGGCAGGAGCTTCGCGACCTCCGCCGACGGCCCGCTCCACCGTCTTGCGGATGCCGCCGGCCTCCTGGATGTTCACCAGGAACGGCTTGCGCTCGGGATGGCCGGGCACCGACATCTTCTGCCGCTCGACCATCACCGCCGCCTGGTTCGCCTCGCAGCCCGAGCCCGACCAGGATGTAGGCCGCGACGTTCGGATGCTTGGCGTAGCCGGCGAGCACGCGCTGCAGCGCCAGGTGATCCTCGCCGAAGAGCTTGGTGCCGCAGCCGGACTTGTGGGTGATGGCCAGCACGCCGTCGATGTTCGGGATAGTCGCGCGTGCACGTCGCGGAACTTGTCCTTCACGAACTGGCTCACGCTCGCCGAGCAGTTCACGCCGGAGATGATCGCGACGTAGTTGCGCGTCCCGACGCGGCCGTCCTCGCGCTTGTAGCCGTCGAAGAAGCGCATCTGCGTCGGCCGGGTAGAACGTCGACCGGCCGCACGTCCACGCCCACCTCGTAGCGGTCGGCGGACAGCTCGCCGATGTCGAGGTTCTGCGTGTGGACGTGGTCGCCGACCGCGATGTCCTGCGTGGCGAAGCCGATCACCTGACCGTACTTGCGCACCGGCTGCCCCGTCCGCACCGCGTGGCGCGCGACCTTGTGGCCGGGCTTGATGTCCTGCCGCACCTCGATCCGCACCGGTCCATCCTCGAGCACGGCGCCGGCGGCCAGCTCGGCCTTCGCCACCGCCACGTCGTCTTCGGGCTTCAGCAGGATCGCCTTGTCGGTGAGCGCGTACGTCGCCATCAACGTCTCCTTGAACTCGCGGGCTCCCGGGCGCTCGAGCGCCCGCCCGCTCGGTCGCGAGGCTCCCGGGCGCTCGAGCGCCCGCCCGCTCGGTTGCCGCGTCGGATCGCGTCACTATACACCGCGGCCCTTGATCTGCAGGACGACGGGCGGCTCCGTCTCGAGCTGGATCGTGGTGTGGTCGATCCCGAACCGTGCGTGGAGCACCGCGTGGAGCGCCTCGAGGAGCCGCTCGCTCTCCCGCACGTCGAGCACGACCACGTGCGCGCTCATCGCATCCCGGCCCGACGTCAGCGTCCACACGTGGAGATCGTGCACGCGCACGACGCCCGGCACCTGCGTGATCGCCTCCTCGATCGCCGTGAGATCGAGGTGCGCGGGCACGCCTTCGAGCAGGACGTTCACGGCCTGGCGGAGCAGGCGCCAGGTCCGCGGGATGATGAAGATGGCGATCGCCACGCTGACCAGCGCGTCGGCGGGCGTCCATCCGGTGGCGATCACGACGCCGGCCGCGATCAGCACGCCGAGCGAGCTGATGGCGTCGCTGAGCACCTCGAGATAGGCGGCGCGGACGTTGAGGCTGTGCTCGGCATCCGCGATGGAGCAGCCAGATGCCCACGAGATTCACGATGAGCCCGAGGACGCCGATGGCGAGCATCGGCCCGCCGAGCACCGCGCGGGGATGGAGCAGCCGCTCCCACGCCTCCACGACGATCAGCACCGCGACCGCGAGCAGGACGAGGCTGTTGACGAGCGCGGCGAGAATCTCCGCCCGGTAGTACCCGTAGGTCTTGGCCGGCGTCGGCGGACGCGCGGCGACCCAGATCGCGAAGAGCGCGAGGCCGAGGCCGCCCACGTCGGTCAGCATGTGGGCGGCGTCGGCGAGGAGCGCGAGGCTCCCCGTGAGAAACGCGCCGGCGAGCTCGACGAGCATGTAGCCGCCGGTCAACGCGAGGGCGGCGATCAGCGCGCCGCGCGAGCGCGCCGCGGCCGTCTCGCGATGCCCGTGGCTCATGCCGCGATGGTAACGCCATCGCGTAGAATCGACGCCATGCTGACCGACCGGACCGTCGTGCTGCACGGCTCGCGCTTCCACTACACCGAGGCGGGCGCGGCGGACGCGGCCCCGGTCATCCTCCTCCACGGCGTCACCGGGCACGCGCGCACGTGGGACGCGGAGAGCGCCGCCCTCGCGCCGCGCCATCGGGTGCTCGCGCTCGATCAGCGCGGCCACGGCGATTCGGATCCACCTCCCGACACCGACTACACCGTCCCCGCGCTGGTGGGCGACCTCGCCGCCTTCGTGGACGCGCTCGGGCTCCGGCGCGTCGCGCTCGTCGCGCTCTCGATGGGCGGACGCGTCGCCATCCAGTACGCGGCCTCCTATCCGGCGCGCGTCTCCCGGCTGGTCGTGGTCGACATCGGCCCCGACATCGCGCCCGACGGGCGCGCACGCGTCGGGCGGCTGATGGCGGACGCCCCGGAGCGCTTCAACACCATCGAGGACGTGTTCGCCTACCAGCGCGCCAACAACCCGCGTCTACACCGAAGCGCTGCTCCGCGCGCGCGTGGCGAGCACGGCGTGCGTCCCCTGCCCGGCGGCGGCTTCACGTGGAAGTACGACCGCGCGCTCCGTGAGATGGTCCGCAGCGCGCGCTGGAGCGATCCGATCGACCTCTGGCCCGCCTGGCGCGCGCTCGCGTGCTCCACGCTGCTCGTGCGTGGCGCCGAGTCCGACATCCTCACCGCCGACACCGCGGCGAAGATGGTGGAGGCCCAGCCGAACGCGCGGCTCGTCGAGATCCCGGACGCCGGCCACACGGTCCCGGGCGATCAGCCCGAGACGTTCATCCAGATCCTGCGCGACTTCCTCGAAGCCTGACGTCCGGAGCGACGCGCGCTCTCCGGAGCGCCGGCTTATGCCGGCGAAGCCTGGTTGCCGGGGGGAGGCGTCACCCTCCGCGGAGCTTGCGCGCGGCTTCCGCGCGCATCTGCTGCATGGCCCGCGTCTCCTGGTCGGAGTAGCGCTCCTCCGTCCACGGGTCGGCGTGCATGTGATAGCCGTTCTGCTCCCAGAAGCCGGGCGGGTTGACGTCGAGGAACTCGAAGGCGCGCAGCCACTTGCTCGACTTCCAGAAGTAGAGCTTCGGCAGCACGAGGCGGAGGGGGCCGCCGTGATCGGGCTCGAGCTCCTTCCCGTTGTGCTTGAGGGCGAGGAGGACGTCGTCGTCACGCAGGTCCGCGAGCGCGGTGTTGGTCGTGTAGTCGGGATCGGCGTGCTGCAGGACCCACTGCGCCTCGGGCCGCGGCCGCACGTGGTCGATGATGACCCGTGCCGGGACGCCTTCCCACTCGTTGTCGAGCTTCGACCAGCGCGTGACGCAGTGGATGTCCGAGCGCACCGTCACCCGCGGCAGCTTCAGGAACTCGGCCCAGGTCCAGCTCGCCTCGCGCTCCACGAGGCCGAAGCAGCGGAAGGTCCAGCGCTTCGGGTCGAACCCCGGCGTCCGGCCGTACGTGAGGACCGGCCACTTCGCGGTGAGGGTCTGCCCCGGCGGCACCCGGGATGCCACGGACGGGTCGATCTGCTTCATGCGTCGCTGCCTCCAGAGCTCGTACAGGATGCGGGCCATCGCCGGTCTCCCCCCTATAATAGAGGTCCATGAATGGTGAGCGGAAGTTGGCGATGTTCATCGACTTCGAGAACATCGCGCGCGGCGTCAAGGAAGCCCAGTACAAGCAGTTCGAAGTGAAGCTGGTCCTGGAGCGGCTCCTCGAGAAGGGCAAGATCATCGTGCGCCGCGCGTACGCGGACTGGAACCGGTTCACCGAGTACAAGCGGCCCCTCCACGAGTGGTCCATCGAGCTCATCGACGTCCCCCAGAGCCGGTACAGCGGCAAGAACTCCGCGGACATCCGGATGGTGGTGGACGCCCTCGACCTCGCCTACGGCAAGAGCCACATCGACAGCTTCGCGCTGGTCTCGGGCGATTCCGATTTCTCGCCGCTCGTCTCCAAGCTGCGCGAGAACGACCGCTACGTGATCGGTCTCGGCGTGAAGTCGTCCTCGTCGGACCTGCTCGTCGGCAACTGCGACGAGTTCATCTTCTACGAGGACCTCATCCGCGAGACCAAGAAGACCACGCTCCTGCGTGGCTTGCCGGAGAAGAAGGCCGAGGCGATCAGTCAGCTGATCGACGCCATCCAGGCGCTGCAGCGCGAGAACAAGGAAACGCTCTGGGGCTCGATGGTGAAGCAGACGATGATCCGGAAGAATCCCGCCTTCAACGAGACCTACTACGGCTACTCGACCTTCTCGAAGCTCCTCGAAGAGGCCGCCAAGCAGAAGATCGTCACGCTCGAGCGCGACGAGAAGAGCGGCACGTACGTGATCACCTCGCTGACCGAAGACGGCCGCGCGGCCTAGCCTCGCGTGCGGCATCCGGTCCGGGCGGCGGGGGTGTTCCGCGTCCTGCTATGTCAGGAGGCGGCTTCGCCACCTCCTGACCGCCAATGTCCGCTTCACACCCCCGCCGCCCGGACCGGATGCCGCACGCGGGGCTAGGTGCGCCGGTAGTACGAGAAACGGCCGGAGTCGCTCAAGAACGCCGTCAAGACCCAGCTCACGACCGACACGATCAGCGCGCCCAGGAATGCGGGCCAGAATCCGGCCACGGTGAAGCCCGGGACGAAGACCGACGTCAGCCAGAGGCAGAAGGCGTTCAGTACTAGCAGGAACAGGCCGAGCGTGAGTAGCGTCAGAGGGAGCGTGAGGAAGACCAGGACCGGGCGGACGATCGCGTTGATCACGCCGAGCACGAGGCCTGCGATCAGCGCCGTCGTCAACGAGCTCACGGAGAGGCCCGAGACGAGATGCGCCGCGAGCAGGATCGCTCCGGTGTTCACGAGGACGCGGATGACAAGGCCCACGGGCTCATCGTATTCTCTCACCTCGTGAACCGCATCCTGCTGGCCGCTGTCCTGCCCGGCGGCGCGCCCTCCATCGGGTCCCGGTCGGCGTTCGACCACACGCTCGAGGTGCCGTCATGGCCTTCGTGAGGGTGGCGGCAGCGTCGGACATCCCGGTGGGCCAAGGAACGCACCTCGACGTCGATGGCGTTAGTTTCGCGTTATTCAACGCCGGTGGCGGCCGATTTCACGCCATGAGCTCGCTGTGTCCGCATGAAGATGGCCCGCTGGCCGAGGGCTGGCTCGAGGGTGACGCGGTCGTGTGCCCCTGGCACGGATTCGATTTCGAGCTGGGCTCCGGGAAGTGCCGGGTCGATGAGGGACTGAGCATCGCCGTGTACCAGGTCCGCGTGGTTGGCGATGCCGTCGAAGTCGACTTGCCGTAATCGTATCGTTGCGGTTGTTTGCGGGCATTGATAGGTTAGTAGCCACGTTGCCGAGACTTGAGACCTATACCCGAGGTGACACCGGTGGGTGAGCGTGCCGTCAAACACGTCAGGAAGTTCCTGGGCCAGCGTCTCCGGGCCCTTCGCAAGCAACGCCTCCTGAGCCAGGAACGGCTCGGCCATCGCTCGGGCCTGAGCGGGAAGTTCATCGGCGAGGTGGAGCGCGGCGAGAAGTCGATCTCGATCGACAGTCTCTATCGCGTGTCCGTCGCGCTCGAAGTGCCACTGCGCGACCTCACCGATGTGCGGGCGGACAAGGACAAGACGGTGCCGAGCGAAGAGGCGGAAAAGATCTTCGCGCTCGTCACCGGCCGGCGGCGTCCCGAGGACATCCGGAAGGCGTACGACGTCCTCCGGGCGATGTTCGGAAAAGCGTCCTAGCCACCCTCGCTCCACGAAAGGCCCCGCACGCATGACAACGGAACAGGTATGGGTCGGTGTCGGCCTGCTGGGCCAGGCACTGTTCTCGGCTCGCTTCGTCGTCCAGTGGATCGCCTCCGAGCGGCGACGGCAAAGCGTGGTGCCCCGTCAGTTCTGGTATCTCTCGCTCGCGGGCGCGCTCATCACGCTGAGCTACGCCATCCACCGTCACGACCCGGTGTTCATCCTCGGCTACGCGCCCGGCCTCTTCATCTACGCGCGCAACATCTACTTCATCCGCCGGGGATCCGGCGAGCCGGTCCACGGATGACGCGATGCTAGAATGCCGCTGAATCCTTCGCGGAGGAGATCCCCGTGCCCCTGAACTGGGCCCAGTGCCACACGCGTCCCGTCCTCATGATCCCGGGTCCGACGGAGCTGCCGTTCCCGGTGATCCAGGCGATGAACCAGCCGCCCGCCATCCAGTACGACAAGAGCTTCGACGAGATGGTGCTGGAGCCGACGGTGCTCGCGCTTCGCGACGTCTTCCAGACGCGCGGCGAGGTCATCATCATGCCGGGCTCGGGACGCACCGCGCTCGAGGCGTCCGCGGTCTCGGTCATCGAGCCCGGGGATCGCGTGCTGGTGATCGTCGCCGGGGTGTTCGGCACGCTGATGCGCGAGATCATGACCCGTGTGGGCGCCGAGGTGACGGAGTTCACGGTGGAGCTCGGCGCGCGGCTCGACCTGCCGCGGCTCGCGGCCGAGGTCGAGCGCGTCCGGCCGAAGGCCATCACGCTGGTCCACAACGAGACGTCGACGGGCACCACCTATCCCGCGGCGGAGGTGGGCAAGATCGCGCGCGACGCCGGCGCGCTGTTCATGCTCGACACCGTGTCCGCGATCGCCGGCATCGACGTGCGCACCGACGAGTGGGGCGTGGACCTCAACATGACGGGGTCGCAGAAGTGTCTCGCCGCGCCGCTCGGGATGTCGCTCGTGTCCGTGAGCGACCGCGCGTGGGAAGCCATGGAGCGCCGCAAGCAGAAGTCCTCGAGCCTCGTCTACGATCTGCTCCGCTGGAAGGAGCGCTGGATTCCCGCCTCCCGCGGGGGCCAGGTGCCGGACGGCACGCCGCGCAGCCAGCCGGTCTCGATCCCCACGCACCTCACGGCCGCGATGCGCGTCGCCACGCGCCTGATCCTCGAGGAAGGGTTGCCGCATCGCTTCCGCCGGCACGCCGCCGCGGCCTCCGCGCTGCGGGCGGGCGTCGCCGCGATGGGGCTCGAGATGTTCGCGGACTCGGCGATCCTCTCGAACACGGTCGCGTGCTTCAAGACGCCGAAGGGCGTGGAGCCGGCCGCTGTCGTCGCGCGCATGCGCGATCAGTACGGCATCCTGATCGGCACCGGCCTCGACAAGATCCGCACCACCACGCTGCGCATCGGGACGATGGGCATGACCGCGAGCCCGCAGTACGTGCTCCCGACGCTGTCCGCGCTCGAGATGGCGCTGCGCGACCTCGGCGGAGCACCGGAGCCGGGCGCGGGCGTGGCCGCCGCGCAGCGCGTCTTCGCGACCGCGGCCTGAGCAGACGCGTGGCCGCGCCGCTGATCTCCGTCCCCGACGATTTCCCCTCGGTGTTCGAGGGCTCGGCGGCGCACGAGAAGTGCAAGGCGCTCGGCGAGACGCGGGTGGTGACCGCCCGCGGCGCCGACCAGGAAGCCGAGCTCATCAAGCGCATCGGCGCCGCGACCATCGTCATCAACATCCGCGCGCACGCCCACTTCAGCGACACGGTCTTCGCCGGCTGTCCCCGTCTCAAGATGGTGTCGGTCTGGGGCACCGGCGTCGACAACTTCGACCTGGACTCCGCGGGACGGCGCGGCGTCACCATCTGCAACACGCCGGGCGTCAACGCGTTCGCCGTCGCCGAGCACGCGATCGCGCTCATGCTCGCCGCGGCCCGCCGCATCCCGCGCATCGACCACGAGATGCGGCAGGGCAAGTGGCCGCGCGAGCAGCTCGTGCAGTGCCTGGGCAAGACGCTCGGCGTCTTCGGGACCGGCAAGATCGGCGCGCGGATCATCGAGATCGCCCGCGCGCTGGGCATGACGGTGCTGGCGTACAGCGCGCGCGGCGACGCGGCGCGCGTCACGAGCCTCGGCGCCAGGCCGGCATCGAAGGAGACGCTGCTGCGCGAGTCGGACTTCATCAGCCTGAACATGCGGCTCGAGCCGGAAACGCGCGGCTTCCTCTCCCGGCGCGACCTCGCGCTCGTGAAGAAGAGCTGCATCCTGATCAACACCGGGCGCGGCGCGCTCGTGGAGCGCGAGGCGCTCCTCGACGCGCTCTCCACCGGTAAGCTCGCGGGCGCGGGGCTGGACGTGTTCCACGACGAGCCGATCAAGCCCGACGATCCGCTGCTCGCGATGCCGCACGTGGTCCTGTCACCGCATCACGCGGGACAGACCCCCGAAGTGGTGCGCGACGGCCTGCTCGCCGCGGTGAAGAACGTGGAGAACTTCCTCGCCGGCGCCCCGACCGAGGTCGTGGTCGGCCCGGTCCGGTAGCGCTCGATCAGTTCGCGACGGGCGCCTCGCGATAGGCGCGCCCGTCCCAGACGAGACCGATCGGAGACTGCCCCCGCGGCTTGAACCTGAGGTCGTTGAAGCCGAGCGTCTTGGAGCTCGCCCGCTCGAGGACCCCGAACGTCTCGACGACGAGGCGCCAGCGCCCGTCGATGAGCACGAACAGCCCCTCGTCGCACCCGCCCGGCGCGCACCGGTCGTTCCGGACGAGATAGCTCCGGTGTCCGGACACCTTCCAGGGAATCACGCGGAAGGCGAAGCTCGCTTCCGATCCCGGCTTCCCGTTGTCCTGGTACAGGCACCCGTCCTTCTCGTCCCGGCACGTGCTCGCGCGCAAGATGGGTTCGAGCTTCACGAGCTGTTCCGCCGAGAACACGTCGGTCTCCGCCTTCCACACCGTACTGGTGTCGATCCCACGAATCTCCGCCGCCGGCTCCGCCTTCCGCTCCTTCTTCGCGGGCTTCTTCTTCTCGGTGGCGGGTCTCTTCTGGGACTCCGTCGCCTGCGCGACGAGGTCCGCCCCGCCCCGCGCCGCATCGTTATCGGGCGCGTACGTCTTCGCGACCGAGGGTGAAAGACCACCAACCGAATCGATCGGCGCCAGGGCGAGCGTCAGCACTGCGAGCGTCACGATGGTGGAAGGGACAGCCCACGAACGGTTCAGGAACCACCGAGCGAAGACTGCAGATGCTGCCGATGCGGCGGTTGCCGCCCATGCCGCAGTCGTGACCGAGCGACGCATTGTCGTCATGTTCCAGCGTCGGCAACGCTGACGCAACCTGTTCGCCGCGAAAAATTCGCCGTTCGAGCGCCGGCTTCGCCGGCGTAATCCTGGCTCTGGGGGAGGTTTCGGAGGGGGCCGTCGAGGCCCCCTCCGATGAGGATGAGGGGCGAAGCCCCCCTCCGGGGTTAGGCGAGGTGTTTCTTGAACCAGTCGTTGCACCGCTTCCAGGCGTCGGCCGCCGCGGCCGCGTTGTACGACGGCCGGTAGTCGGCGTGGAAGCCGTGAGGCGCCCCGGGGTACACGACGATCTCGACGTTCTTGTTGCCCGCCTGCTGGACGAGCTCGCCGAAGCGCTTGGCGTCCTCCGGCTTCGGGTTCTGGTCGGTCTCGCCGAACAGTCCGAGGAACGGCGCCTTGATGTCCTTGGCCACGTCGAAGCCGGTGATGTCGCCTGACTTGGCCTTGTACGGCCGGCCGGGCGGACCGTACCACGCGACCGCCGCCTTGATGTCCGGGTTGGCCGCCGCGATGTGGATCGTGCTCGAGCCGCCCCAGCACCAGCCCGTGACGCCCACGCGATCCTTGCGGACGTTCGGCCGGTTCTTCGCCCAGTCGATGGCCGCCGCCGCGTCGCCCAGCATCTGCTCGCGCGGAACCGCGAGGACGATCTTCAGCACGTCCTGGACGTTCGGCATGGCCTTCACGTCGCCCTCGCGCTGGAACAGCTCCGGGGCGACGGCGTGGAAGCCCTCCTTGGCGAAGCGGCGGGCGCAGTCCTTGATGTACTCGTGCACGCCCCAGATCTCGGACACCACGAGCAGGATGGGATGGTTCGTCCCGCTCGCCGGGCGCGCCTCGTAGACGTTCATGTTGTAGCTGCCGATCGCGACGACCTGGTCCCCGGCCACGATGCCCTGGGTATCGGTCTTGATCGCCTGGGCCAGCACCGTCTCGACGGACAGCGCGTAACCCGCTGCCGCGGCGGCGGTTCCGCTCGCTTTCAGCATCTGGCGGCGTGTGACTCCGGCCTCGATCACCTCAGCCATAGGTGTGCCTCCTGTTCGGGGGGTCGTGACGGCGCGTTGGCGCGGGCGCACGCTACCATAACGTGCCGAATTTTGACCGGGTTCCGGGTGCGGCCTCCGTATCATCACAATGGACTCCGAGCAGGAGGCCGCTCGCATGGATCTCCTCGAGGTCAAGAGCCGGATCGCCGAAGCCCTCGTCGAGTCGATTTTCCGGCGGGCGCGCTATGCCGTGGAGTCGTACCGCGGCAGCGTCCCCCCCCTGCGACTCGGCCGCGAGGACTTCTCGCCGGATTTCAGCGTGAAGCTCCGCAGCCCCAACGGCAGCGAGCAGCACGCGCTCGTCGAGGTCAAGTATCGCTCGTCGGTCGACCAGTTCATCTCGGTGGAGAACCAGCGAGGCGAGCGCTCGGTCTTCGTGACGGCGCGGCGCACCTGGCCGGAGCTCTGCTTCGTGTTCGTGACCGACCGTCCCCAGGAGGGCCGCTCGTGCTTCCAGGCCCTCTCGTTCCTCGATCATCCGCCCGAGAAGCCGTTCGAGACGGTCGATCTCGTCGAGCTGGACCGCTTCCGCATCTTCCCGCACAACATCGGCGACCACGAGGAGCTGCTGCGCAGGATGTACGGCCTCCTCGTCGCCGTTTAGACGAGTTGACATGGGGGGTCCGAGACGGGCCCCCCAAGCCCCCCACGCTCCGCGGCCCGGCGAAGCCGCGCCGCTCCGCGACTGCCGTTTACACCTCACCAGAGAGCGCGCGCGATGAGGATCACCCCGAGCACGGTGAGATAGCCGAGGATCGCGCGGTTGAACGTGCGCTGATCCAGCCGGTCCTGGATCGCGAGCCCGCCCCGGAAGCCGATCAGCGCGACCACCGTGAGCGCCGCGGAGAGTCCGAGCAGCGGCCAGGTCATCAGCCCGTACCAGGTGACGGCGCCGAGCTGGAAGAGCTTGTAGAGCGCGAACGTCACCGCCACCGCGCGCACGAAGTCGTCCTTCGCGAGGCCGAGCGCGTAGAAGTAGATGACGAGCGGCGTGCCCGGCACGTTCGTCAGGCCTCCGATCGCCCCGGCCCCGAGGCCCACCACCGGATCGAGCCAGCGCTCCCAGCTGGGCCGCACGCGGGGCGCCCAGCGCGTCGCATTGAGCGCGACGAACGCCAGCATGCTCAGCCCGAGCACCAGCATCGCCGTGCGCGGGGAGAGCAGGATCAGCAGCCGCGTCCCGATCATCGTGCCCACGGCCCCGAAGGCGACCAGCAGCGCGAAGCGCCGGAACGTCCTCACGAGCCCGCGGCGCCGCGCGGCCTGCACGACGTCCATCACCAGGTTCGGGAGGATGAGCAGCACCACCGCCTGCTTCACGTCGACGAACAGCGCGAGGAGCGGCGTGCTGACGGTGGGGAAGCCGAACCCGATCGCGCCCTTGACGAGACTGGCGAGCAGGACCGCGACGGCGCTCGCGAGCGCCGCCGTCATGTCAGCGCTTGATCGCGTCCCAGAGGACCTCGGCCGGGTGCTTGGCGCGCCGGCCGGCCAGGTGCTCGATCTGCTGGCGGCAGGAGATCCCGGGGGCCACCACCACGGTGTCGGCGGCGGCCGCCTTCACGGCGGGCGCGAGCCGGCGGCCACCGAGCGCGACCGAGATGTCGTAGTGCTCGCGCTCGAAGCCGAACGAGCCGGCCATCCCGCAGCATCCCGAGTCGACTTCGCTCACGTCGAAGCCGGCCCACGTCAGCGCGGCGACGGTGGGCGCGGTGCCGACCATCGCCTTCTGGTGGCAATGCCCGTGCAGCAGCGCCTTCTTGCCGTGGCCCGCGAACGCGAGCTCGAGGCCCTTCGCGCGCTCGCGCATCAGGAACTCCTCGAGCAGGAACGTCTGCTTCGCCACCGCGTGCGCCTCGTCGCTCCGCACCAGGTCCACGGTCTCGTCGCGCAGCGTGAGCAGGCACGACGGCTCGAGCCCGACGATCGGCACCCCGCGCTTCGCGTAGGGCGCCAGCTTCTCCACGTTCCAGCGCGAGTGCTCGCGCGCCTCCTCGAGCATCCCCTTGGAGATGAGCGGGCGCCCGCAGCACTTGCGATCGACGAGCACCACCCGATACCCCGCGGCCTCGAGGAGGTGCACGGCCGCCTGCCCGATCGATGGCGCGTTGTACGTCATGAACGTGTCGTGGAAGAGCACGACCTCGCCGCGCGGGGCCGCCGCGGGCGCCGGGCGCCGCGCGAACCAGTCGGTGAACGTCTCGGCGGCCAGCGCGGGGAGCGGGCGCCGGCGGTCGATGCCCGCCACCTTCTCCATGAGCCATCGCGACGGCGCGAGGCCCGAGATCCAGTTGAAGAGCCCGGGCATGCGCGCGCCGAGCGCGTTCATGCGCGCGATGCGGCCGAAGAGCCGGTTGCGGAGCGGCAGGCCGTTGGCCTTGTAGTAGTGGTGCAGGAACTCGTACTTCATCTTGGCCATGTCGACGTTCGCCGGGCACTCGGCCTTGCAGCCCTTGCACTCGAGGCAGAGGTCCATCACCTCGTAGAGCCGGCGGCCCGTGAACTCCGAGGCGGGCAGCTTCCCGGAGAGCACCGCCCGCAGCGCGTTGGCGCGCCCCCGCGTCGAGTGCTCCTCGTCCTTCGTGGCCATGTACGAGGGGCACATCGTGCCCTCGAGCTTCTTGCGGCACTCCCCGACCCCGTTGCACATCTCGACCGCCGCCGCGTAGCCGCCCTGGCGGGAGAAGTCGAGCAGCGTGATCGGCTCCCACGTCTTGTAGGCGGCGCCGTAGCGCAGGTGCTCGGTGACGCCCGGGCTCGCCACGAGGTTGCCGGGGTTCAGGCGGTTGTCCGGGTCGAACGCGCGCTTGAGCTCGCGGAAGGCCTGCATCATGCGCGGCCCGTACATGCGCTCGAGGAAGGGGCTGCGGGCGCGCCCGTCGCCGTGCTCGCTCGAGATGGTGCCGTTGAACTCCACCACCAGGTCGGTGATCTCGTCGGCGATGGCCTTGACCTGCTCGATGCCGCGCGCGGTCTTGATGTTGATGGCCGGCCGGATGTGCAGGCAGCCGACCGAGCAGTGCCCGTAGTACGCGCCGTCCACCTGGTGCTGCGCGAAGATCTCGCGGAAGCGCGCCACGAACTTCGCGAGGTGCCGCGGATCGACGGCGGTGTCCTCGACGAAGGCGAGCGGCTTGGCGTCGCCGTGGGTGCCGAACAGGAGCCCGAGGCCCGCCTTGCGGAGCTTCCAGATCGACTGCTGGCTCGCGGGGTCGAGCTCCACGGCGGTCGCATAGCCGAAGCGCTCGCGCTGGCGGAGCGCCTCGAGCGCCTCGACCTTGGCCCGCACCTCCGCCTCGTTCTCGCCCGCGTACTCGACGATGAGGATGGCGGCCGGATCGCCCTGCACGAAGCCCATCCGCTTCGACTGCTCGATGTTGTTCCGCGCGAGGTCGAGGATCATCTTGTCGGTCAGCTCGACCGCGTACGGCCCCGTCTCGAGGATCGACTGCGAGCACTCCAGCGCTTCCTGGATGTCGTGGAAGTGGATCACGTCGAGGGCGGTGCGCTTCGGCCGCTCGACCAGGCGCATCTTGGCCTCGAGGATCGTGACCAGGGTGCCCTCGGAGCCGGTGATCAGCCGCGCCATGCTCAGCGGCCGCGGCGCCCCGTTGCCGCCGCCCGCCATCGAGTGCGGCCGCACCGAGACGCCGAGCAGCTCGTTGAGGTTGTAGCCGGCCACGCGACGCCACTGGGTCGGGTAGCGGGCACGGATCTCCTCACGGTAGGTGTCGCGGATGCGCGCCACCTCGCGGTAGATCTGACCCTCGAGCCCGGGCCGCCGCGTCTTCATTTCGAACTCGGACGGAGTCACCTCGCCGAACACGACCTTCGTGCCGTCGGCCAGCAGCGCGGTGAACTCGAGCACGTGGTCCACGGTGAGGCCGTAGGCGATCGAGTGCGAGCCGCCGGAGTTGTTGCCGAGCATGCCGCCGATGGTGGCGCGGTTCGACGTGGAGGTGTCGGGCCCGAAGAGCAGGCCCTGGGGCCGGACGTGGTGGTTCAGCTCGTCCTGCACCACCCCGGGCTGCACGCGCGCCCATCGCTCCTCGACGTTCACCTCGAGGACGTTGTTCATGTACCGGGAGAAGTCGAGCACGAGGGCGTGGTTGACCGTCTGCCCGGTGAGCGAGGTGCCGCCGCCGCGCGAGAGGAACGCGACCCCGTGCTTCCGGACGAGCTCGTGCGCCGCCTGCACGTCGTCGGCGTCGCGGGGGATCACGACCCCGACGGGCTCCATCTGGTACATGGACGCGTCAGTCGAGTAGAGGAGCTTCGAGGCGGCATCGAAGCGGACGTCCCCGCGGATCACCGAGCGCAGCTCGCGTTCGAGGTCGTTCACGGCGGCCATTCTACTTGATCGGCCGCGAGGTGCGAGCGGGCTATCATACGCGTGTGAAGCGGACGATCCTCGGCGTCGCCGCGCTGCTGCTGGCCGTGGTCTCGGGCGCGGACGGCGCGCCCGCGGCCCCGGGCTTCCGCGTCACGCAGCTCGACGGCAAGCGCACGTTCGACTCCCGCGACATGATCGGCAAGAAGGTGGTCGTGCTGCGCTTCCAGGCGAGCTACTGCAAGCCGTGCGCGAAGGAGTCGGCGGCCCTCTCGCGGCTGACCCAGCGCTACGCGCCGCGCGGGGTCGAGGTGCTCGCCCTCCACGTCCAGGACACGGCGACCGACGTCCGGCGCTTCATGCGCACGCAGAAGCCCGCCTACGCGATCGCGCTCGACCCCAAGCTCGTCGTCGGCAACCGCTACGGCGCGAAGGGCACGCCGTACACCGTGGTGATCGACCGCAAGGGCGAGATCATCCTCCGCCACGTCGGCGAGGGCGCGATCGCGCGCCTGCCGAGCGTCCTCGACGACGCGCTGGCGCCGAAGTCGTAGCGCCACACGAACGTCGGCGGCTCGAGCACGCCCTCGACACATTCATGTTGACTCAAGGCTGGAAAGTCTATAGAAAAGGAACGACGCAAGTGTTGCTCACCTGAGTTGTTCAGTCGGACCTCCACGTTGTGCCCGCTGCCCGTTGTCACAAGGCAAGTGTCAGCGCCGCCTCGTCACGCAATGTGGTACGGCACGCACGCTGCTCCCCTGGCGTGCGCAACGATCAACGCGTACGCCGTGGATCCGACCCGCTGAAAAAGGAGTTGGAAATGGGTTGGAAATTCATCGCGGCGGTGGTCTTCGTGTTGGCGTCGCATCAAGTGGCGTGGAGTCAATCCGTCTTCGAGGATCGTAATACCAACGGGGTCTTCGACGGCTCCGACCTCGACGTCACATCGTTGATCCTCCTCCCCTGGGCGGGCCCCTACCAGACGGCCCACGCCGTGGTCATCGCCAAGGCCGTTGAATCAAGCATGCGACGGGTGCTCGATCTCCATCGAATCGGCCAAGCGCATCACCGTGAACGCCAACGTCTCGTCGAAAGGCAAGGGCGGGCAGATCCACGCTGGAGGCCAAGGAGATCGTCATCGGCAGCAAAGTGACGCTCAATGGAATCCACTACGTCTCTCTGAACGCGACCAGCCACCTGTCCATCGGCGACACCGTGCGCGTGCAAGCACTGGGCGCAGGTCCGACGTACGGCTATGGCAATGTCGCGTTGCTCGGCGGCACGATCGATCTTGGGTCCGGGTTCAAGGTCGACAGTACCGAGACGATCGACATTCGTGCCGTGGCCACCCGCCTGTTCATCGGTCCAAAGGCCGCCATTGTCAGCAAACACGGGGATGTCGGACTCTTCGCAGAGACGGATGTCACCATTCAGTCGGCGACAGCGATCCGAGGCGCCTCAGGGGTCCTCGTCTACAGCGAGAACGGCTCCGTGAATCTGGGCAACAGCAAGATGTCGTCCCCGATCCTCATCATGCTGATGGGGGACTCGGTCGATGGAAACTTCGATCTGTTGTCAAAGCCGTATGCCATCTATGACGACGCGCATCCACACGGTCTCTACGTCACCCAGTGATGCTCGAAGCCCGTGGCACTCGGGGTATGATCGCGAGCCATGGCGACGGCGTTTCCGATCGAAGACGCGGCGGTGGCGACGCTGCAGCGCGCGATGCAGGCCGGGCGTCTGACCGCCGAAGCGCTCGTCACCCTCTACGTCCAGCGGATCCAGGCGATCGACCAGAGCGGCCCCACGCTGCGCTCGGTGCAAGAGCTGAACCCGGATGCGCGCGCGATCGCGAAGGCGCTTGACGACGAGCGGCGCGCGACCGGCGCGCGCGGGCCGCTGCACGGCATTCCCGTCCTCCTGAAGGACAACATCGCGACCGCTGACCGGATGGAGACCACGGCCGGCACGCTCGCGCTCGTCGGCGCGAAGCCGCGGCGGGAGAGCTTCATCGCGCAGCGCCTCCGTGAGGCAGGCGCCGTCATCCTCGGCAAGGCGGCGCTGAGCGAATGGGCCAACTTCAAGTCGGCCCCGAGCTCGAGCGGGTGGAGCGCCCGCAACGGTCAGGCCCGCAACCCCCACGTGCTGGATCGCACACCGGGCGGGTCGAGCTCCGGCTCCGGCATCGCGGTGGCGGCGAGCCTCGTCGCGGTGTCGGTGGGCACCGAGACCGACGGGTCGATCATCTCGCCGGCGGCGGCGAACGGCGTCGTCGGCATCAAGCCGACCGTCGGGCTGACCAGCCGCGCCGGCGTCATCCCGATCTCCGCGACGCAGGACACCATCGGACCGTTCGGCCGCACCGTCGCGGACGCGGCCGCGCTCCTCGGGGCCATGACCGGCGTCGACCCGCACGATCCAGCCACGGAAGCGAGCGCGGGCAAGGCGCACACCGACTACACGCGCTTCCTCGACAAGGACAGCCTGCGCGGCGCGCGCATCGGCGTCCCGCGCCAGGGGTACTTCGGCTACAGCGCCCGGGCCGACGCCGTCGCCGACGCCGCGATCGCCGTGTTGAAGTCGCTCGGGGCCGAGATCGTCGACCCGGTCGTGATCCCGCACTTCGACCGCGAGGCACTGACGAAGCCCGAGCGTGTCGTCTTCTGCTACGAGTTCAAGGCCGGCGTGAACGCGTACCTGGCCGACGTGGCGCCGGGCGCGGCGGTGAAGTCGCTGGAGGACATCATCGCGTTCAACACGCGTCACGCCGCCGAGAGCCTGCCGTTCTTCGGCCAGCAGCTGCTCGAGCGCGCCCAGGCGACAGGCGCGTTGACCGACGCCGAATACCTGGACGCGCTGGCGACGTGCCGGCGTCTCGGCCGCGACGCCTTCGACGCGGCGTTCGACGAGCACAGCCTCGACGCGATGGTGGCGCCGACGTCGACGCCGGCATGGCCGATCGACCTCGTGAACGGCGACCCGCTCCGCGGCAGCAGCGCGAAGAGCGCGGCGCTCGCCGGCTATCCGCTGATCAGCCTCCCCGCGGGCGAGGTGCGGGGGCTGCCGGTCGGGCTCACGTTCATGGGCCGCGCGTGGAGCGAGCCGCGCCTGATCGCGTTCGCGTACGCGTTCGAGCAGGCCACACAGGCCCGCCGCACGCCGCGCTTTCTGCCCACCGTCTCCTGATGCTCCGACTCGCGGACGGCGCCACGCTGCGGTTCCCCGGCGACGGCGGATCGCTCGTGGTCACCGTGTGCAGCCCGCGCATCGTCCGCGTGGAGCTGGAAGACGCGGCGACGCCACGGCCGACGTTCGTGCTCCCACGCGAGTGGCCGGAGGTGCCGGTCCAGATCACCGTCGAAGAGCCGGTCCGCCTGACCACGTCGGCGTTTCGCCTCGACATCGCCACGTCGCCGACGCGTGTGACGCTGCTCGACGCCGCGGGCGCCTGGCTCCTCCGCGAACCCGAGGACGGAGGGATGGCGATCGAGCCTGGCCCCCACCGCCGCGTGCGCGCGCGCTTCGCGTTTTCCGGCGAGCAGCATTTCTACGGGCTGGGGCAGGGCGGCGGTCCCCTCGACCGGCTCGGGACCACCCGCCAGTTCTGGAACACGCAGCTCGGCCACGGCCCGGGCTCCGACATGAGCGTGCCGCTCCTCGTGTCCAATCGTGGCTACGCGATCCTCTTCGACAACCCGGGCGACGGGATGCTGAGCGTCGGGCGCTCGGACAACGGCGTGCGCCTCGCCTACAGTGCGGACGACCGGGCCGCTCGTCCTCTACTTCCTCGTCGGTGGCGACATGCGCGGCGTGATGCGCGAGATCGTCGAGCTGCTCGGCGCGGCGCCGCTGCCGCCGCGCTGGGCGCTCGGCTTCCTGCAGTCGACGCGTCACTTCGACGACACGGCGGAGCTGAGGGCGCTGCCGCGGACGATCCGCGAGCGCCGCATCCCTTGCGACGGGCTCATCTATCTGTCGTCGTACGGCGAGGCCCACGGATGGAACCGCGGCGTCGGGCATCTCGAGTGGCAGCCCGCGCTCTGGCCGGACCCGGCCTCCGTGCTCGAGGACGCGCGTCGCCAGCACTTCGAGGTCGTCACGCACGAGTACCCCGTGCTCCACGAGGACTCGCCGCTCTTCGCCGACGCGGACGCGCGCGGCTATCTGCTCGCGAGCGGGTACGAGCGCGCGACGAGCGCGACGCGCGGGCCGGCGAACTATCGCGAGGGCCAGCGTCACATCGACTTCTCGAATCCGGCGGCGCGCGCCTGGTGGTGGGCCGCGCACCGGTCGCTCGTGGGGCTCGGCGTCGCCGGCTGGTGGCTCGACGGCGGCGAAGGCCCACCCGCGTCCGCGCGGCTCCACACCGGCGACGGCGCGCTGCTCCACAATCTCTACGATCGGTTCCGCCACCAGGCGTTCGCGGAGGGCGAGGGCGCGGATCGCCCCGACGCGCGCGTGTTCCTGCTGTGCCGCTCCGGCGCGCCGGGCATGCAGCGCTTCGGCGCCGCGTGCTGGTCCGGCGACATCAACAACGACTTCGCCACGCTCGAGGCGCAGCTCCCGCTCGGGTTGAACACCGGGCTTTCCGGCGTGCCGTACTGGGGCACGGACGCGGGCGGCTTCTTCCATCCGATCGCGGAGACCGGCGAGCTGTACGCGCGGTGGTTTCAGCTCGCGGCGTTCTGTCCGGTGTTCCGCTCGCACGGCTGGGTCTGGCGGGAGCACGTGCCGTGGGCGCACGGCCCGGAGGTGGAAGCGATCTGCCGCCGGTACGCGGAGCTGCGCTATCGCCTGCTGCCCTACACCTACACGCTCGCGTGGCAGGCGCACACGCTCGGGCTGCCGCTGATGCGCGCGCTGGTGCTCAACTACCCGGACGATCCGCGCGTGTGGTCGCTCGGCCACGAGTTCCTCTGGGGTGACGACCTGCTCGTGGCGCCGGTCACGCGCGAAGGCGCGACGGCGTGGCCGGTCTATCTGCCCGCCGGCGGCTGGTACGACTTCTGGACGGGTGCGCGGCACGAGGGCCCGTGCGGGCTCACCGTCGACGCGCCGCTGGATCGCCTGCCGATCTTCGTGCGCGCGGGCGCGATCGTGCCGCTCGGGCCGGTCGTACAGCACACGCGCGAACGTCCGCTGGACGAGGTCACGCTGCTGATCTATCCCGGCGGCGCGTCACGGTTCGAGATGTACGAGGACGACGGACGTTCGCGGGCGTATCGCGACGGCCGCTACGCGCTGACGGCCTTCGCGTGCACGGCGGATCCGCGGGAGGTGACGATCCGCATCGACGCGCCCACGGGCGACCGCTCGATCGTGCCGGCCGGACGCCGCTACCTGCTTCAGGTACGCGTCGATCGGCCGGAGAGCGTCCGCCTCGACGGAGCCGGCGAGCTGCCGCGAGATCCCCGGCGAGGGCACATCCGGTCCCGGCTGGTGGGAGAGCGGCCACGGGTTCACGTGGGTCCGCCTTCCCGACCAGCTCGCGGCGGCCGTCGGGATCAGGATGGCGTCGTGAACGTGCGGGCGGCTATCGCAGCACGGCCTCCGCGATTCGCGTGAGCTCCTTGCCCATGTCGGCGTCGGTCTGCATGGTCGCGGGCCGGATGACGACGCGATTCGCGCCGGCGTCGAGCAGGCGTGTGACGAGCTCGCGATCCGCCGACTGACCGTGGACGGAGATCGTCAGCGCCTTCGGATCGCGGCCGGCCTCCTTCGCGAGCGCGTCGAGTGTCGCCCGCGCCTCACGCACGCGCTCCGGCGTGATGGGACCGGTCGGGAGCCAGCCGTCGCCCCACGCCGCCACGCGCTGCAAGACGTTCTTCGCGCCCCCGCCGAGCAGCACGGGCGGGTGCGGCTTCTGCGCGGGCTTCGGATTCGACTTCACCGGCGGGAAGTTGTAGTACTTCCCGTGAAACTCGGCCTCGGGCTTCGTCCACAGCTCCTTCATCGCCAGCACGGACTCACGCGTCTGCGTCCACCGGTGATCGAAGTCGCCGCCCATGATCTCCGTCTCCTCGCGCAGCCACCCGGCGCCGATGCCGAACAGGAAGCGTCCGCCACTGAAGTGGTCGAGCGTGGAGACTTCCTTGGCGAGCAGGAGCGGATGCCGCTCGGGCACGAGCACGATGCTGGTGCCGAGCTTGATGCGGCTGGTGGTCCCGGACGCACGGGCCAGCGCGACGAACGGGTCGACGAAGTGCGCGTACGTCTCCGGGATCACGCCGTCCGGCGAGCTCGGAAATCGGCTGGCGCTCTTCACCGGAAGGAACGGATGCTCGGCGCACCAGAACGACTCGAAGCCGAGCTGCTCGGCCGTGCGCGCCATGAACCCCACGTCGACGAGATAGGCGGGCAACGGGACGGAGACGCCGACGTTCATCGCGTCACTCCGCCAGGTGGACGGTGGCGGTGAGCCGGCGCTTGGTGCCGACGACGCGTGTCGTGTGCCCCTTGCCGGTGAGGTCCTCGGCGAGCGTCACGTGCCCGGCGCCGAAGCGACGCGTGGTGCCGTCGCCGAGCCCGATCTCGACTTCCCCTTCGAGCGTGATGACGTACTGCCGCCGTGGCGCGTTGTGCCAGTCGTGAAAGTGTCCGGGCTCGGTCGCGCGGAACACCACGCCCTTCGTCCCGTGCAGCGCGGTCAGGTCCGGTCGTGAGGCCGGGTCGATCTCTTCCAGATGCGACTGCCCGTCGGGTCCCGTGAACAGCCGCGTCATACCCATCGTCGTTCTCCTCTGATCGTCGTGATCAGGACGGTGTCTTGAAGTACCAGGTCTCCGTGTGGGCGATGTGCGGGTTGTCGCTCACCGCGCTGTTCCAGAGCCGCGACGGGATGTTGCCCATGGTGTTCTTGATGACGCGCACGCCCTGCGACGCGGGCGAGTTCGAGACGACCGGGATGATCCACAGCTCGTCGAGCGCGATCTTCCAGACCTCCTTGGCCAGCTTCGTCCGCTCGGCGTCGGGCACGCCGAACGTCTTGCGGTACTTCTCCATCAGCTCGCGCATGCGCGGCGGGCGGCGTCTTGCCGCTGCGCGCCCGCGCTCGAGTACCAGGTGCCGTAGAGCGGCCCGAGCGGGCTCTGGGCCTCACCCGGGAAGAACAGCGGCTGATGGCCGAACATGTTGTCGGCGCCCCACTGGGTCTCGAAGTAGATCTGGTGCTCGTTGGCGAGCAGCCGCGTCGTGGCCAGCCCGCGCTCGAGCTCCTGGACCTCGCCGCGGATCCCGATCTTCTTCCACTGCTCGACGATCATCTCGCCGATGCCCGTGAACGGCAGGAAGCCCACGTACGTCGTGAGCGAGAGACGCAGCCGCCCGGCCCCATCGCGGCGGAGGCGATACCCTTCCGCGTCCTTCTTCGTCAGCCCCAGCTTGTCGAGCATCGCGTTCGCCTTCGCGACGTCGTAGCCCACGTGGAGGGTGCGGAACTCCGGTCCCGGTGAGTACGGCGTCCGCTCGCCCGGCGCGGCGGAGCCCGTCTGGCCGAGGCCGAGCACGAAGGCCTCGTTGATCTGCGCGCGATTGATCCCGTGCGAGATCGCGATGCGGAACTCACGCGTCGAGAGCCAGCGCGCGATCTCCGCGTCCTTCTCGTAGCTCTGGTTGCAGAAGAGCCCGACGTCGGCGCCCTGGTCGGACGGATCGAGGTACACCTTGTAGCCGCCCTTCTGCTGGTTCTCCAGGAGCACCGGCAGCTTGCCGATGTCGATGTGCCGCGCCTGCGAATCGTACTCGCCGGCGACCGCCCTGAGATTGATGACTTCGAGGTTCTCGGCGAGCGTCATCCGCACGCGGTCGATGTACGGGAGCTGGTTGCCGTCCGTGTCGACCCACACGCTGTAGGGATTGCGCTCGAGGATCCACGCCGGCGTGCTGATGGGCGAGACCGTCTTCCAGGGCGTCACCACGGGCAGGTCGGGATTGCGGCAGGCGTTGTTCCGGTCCTTGAGGAGCGTGACCCAGCTCTCGAACTTGAATTCGGCGGCCTTCTTCTCGACCTCCGCCATCGACGTGTACTTCGGCAGGAACTGCTTGATGTAGTGCGCGGGCGCGAAGCCGCCGAGCGCGAAGCGCCCGAACCGCGCGTGGTGGCCGATGCCCCAGACGGACGCCAGCACCGTCGGCAGCGCGTAGTACGCGTCCGGCGCGACGAACTGGACCGTGGTCGCGTCGGCTTTCCGGACCGCGATCGGCTTGCCGTTGATCGACATCACGCTCAGCGGTGTCGGCACGAGGTCCTTGTTCGAGTAGAGGTCCTCGTACCAGAAGACGAAGTCGTCGGCGGTGAACGGCTGGCCGTCGCTCCACCGCATCCCGCGGCGGAGGAAGAGCGTGGTGACCTTGCCGTCCTTGCTGACTTCCCAGCCGCGCGCGATGTTCGGGACGATCCTGGTCCCGGTGTAGTCGAAGTAGAGGAGCTTGTCGTTCTGGGCGACGCGATGGCCGTTCGACGTGTCGAAGGCGCCGGTGAAGCCGCGCCGCCACGTGCCGCCGTACTTGCCGATCTCGCGGAGCGGGCGGATGACGAGCGGGTCCTGACCGATCCGCTCCTGCACGGGCGGGAGCTTGCCGGCCTTCACGAGCTCGGCGAGCGGCGGGGCTTCCTTGAAGCTCTTCGGGAACTGGGCGGGATCGGTCACGACCTCCGGGCCCTCGAGCTTGCCGATGAGGTGGGCGCCGGGCTTCGTGTCCTGCGCGAACGCGCCGGACGCGACGATCCCGGAACTGCCCGTCATCGACGCTGCCAGCACCCCGAGCCGAAGCATCGTCCGCCGGGTCAGGCCATCGGGCTCGCGTTCGCTCATGCGCGTCCTCCTCGCGGTCGGGTCGGCTACGCCGGGGCTCATCTTCGTCGAAGTGCGATCCGCGCGCCACGAAATCAGCTTGACAGGCCCGCCGTCCGCGCCGACTCTGGCGGGGCTGAGTCGTTGCGGCCTTTCACATTGACGTTATGGACCGACCCCCTCATGGAGATGCGATGCACCGTCGCCCCCTTCCACGGACACGGTGTGCACGTGAGCGACGTCAGGGCGTGAGCGGTCGCCCGCTGCGCATGTAATTTCGCGGGTGCCCGCCGGCTGACAGCCGTCACGACGCTGACGCCCCGGGCCCCTCGCTGTCATTGCGTGTGTGAGCGTCTTTTCAACCATTTGGCCGGATTCGGGCAGTGGCGCGGGTCTTGCCCATCGGATATCCGGCGAAAAATTCAAATCAGGAGCGAGAGATGGGTTGGAAATTCATCGCGGCGGTGTTCTTCGTGTTGGCGTCACATCAGGCGGCATGGAGCCAATCCGTCTTCGAGGATCGCAATGCCAACGGCGTCTTCGACGGCTCCGATCTCGATGTCACATCGCTGACCCTCCCCTGGGCGGGCACGTACAAGACGACCCACGCCGTGGTCATCGCCAAGGCCATGAATCAGACCTGCGAAGGGTGCACGATCTCCATCGAGTCGGCCAAGCGCATCACCGTGAACGCCAACGTCTCGTCGAAGGGCAAGGGCGGGCAGATCGACCTGCAGGCGAATGAGATCGTCCTCGGCACCAAAGCCACCTCACCGGCGTCCAGCTACGTCTACCTGAACGCCAAGACCCGCCTGTCCATCGGCGACACCGTGCGCGTGCTGTCAACTGGGCGCAGGTCCGACGTACGGCTACGGCAACGTCGTGTTCGCTGGGCGGCAAGATCGATCTCGGGTCCGCGTTCAAGATCGACAGCACCGAGACGTGTCGACATTCATGCCATCGCCACCCGCCTGTTCATCGGTCCGAAGGCGGCCATCGTCAGCAAGCGCGGGGACGTCGGACTCTACGCAGAGACGGACGTCAACGTTCAGTCGGCCTCGACGATCCGCGGCGCCTCCGGGGTCCTCGTCTACAGCGAATCGGGCTCCGTGCACCTGGGGAACAGCAAGATGGCGTCCCGAGTCCTCGTCATGCTGATGGCGGACACGGTCGACGCGAACTTCGGCGCTGTTCTCGAAGCCGTACGTCATCTACGACAACGCGCATCCGAACGGACTCTACGTCTCGAAGTGATCGCTCGCCCTAGACGAACGTCAGCGGCTCGACGTGCGCCTGACCTCGCGCGAAGCGCGCGAGGTCGAGCGCACGCGCATCCATGGTGCGCGCCGTCCCTCCCGTCACGATCTCCGCCATGAGCTGTCCGGCGATCGGCCCGTGCATGAAGCCGTGGCCGCTGAAGCCCGCGATGACGTAGAGCCCCTCGATCCCCGGCACGGCGCTGACGATGCCCGTCTGGTCCGGCGTCATCTCGTAGAGCCCGGCCCATCCACGCATCAGCCGCGCGTCGGCCAGCGCCGGCGCGCGATGGATCGCGCGCTCGACCACCCGCGGCTCCAGGGTGCGATCGACGTCGGTGGCGAAGCTCGAGGGCTCGTCGGGACGGCCGATGCCCAGGAGGATCCCCTCCCCTTCCCGGCGCAGCGAGAACCCGTGGTGGGGATCGATGATGAACGGCGTGGCCGCGGGAATCGCGTCCGTGGGGAACCGCGCGGTCACGAACTTGTGGCGCCGGTGCGGCACCACGGGAATGTCGACGCCGCCGAGCGCGCCGACCACTCCGGACCACGCCCCGGTCGCGATGACGACCGCGGCCGCGGCGACCTCGCCTCCGGCCGTGGCGACACCGGTCACGCGATCCCCATCGCGCACGAAGCCGCGCACCTCGCACTGCTGCCTGATCTCGACGCCCAGCGCCCGCGCGCGCGCGGCGATCGCCGTGGTGCAGAGATACGGATCGGCGTACCCGTCGCGCGGCGAGTAGGTGGCGCCGAGGAGATCGTCGGTCCTCAGGTACGGGCACAGGCGGTGCGTGGCCGCGGCATCCAGCAGCTCGACGTCCACCCCGAGGCCACGCTGCAGATCCACGCTGCGCCGCGCGAGCGCACGCGCCTCCTCGGTCGCGACGAGGATCAGGTAGCCGTGCTGCCGGAACTGCGGGTCGACGCCGAATTCGTCCTCGAAGCGCTCGTACGTCACGATGCTGTGCGTCGTCAGCTCGACGCCGAGGCGATTGCCGTACTGATGGCGGATGCCGCCGCTGGCGAGCGCCGTCGATCCCGAGCAGACGCTGTCGCGCTCGAGCACGACGACGCGACGGACGCCGAGACGCGCGAGGTGATAGGCCGTGCTCACGCCCATGATCCCCGCGCCGATGATCGCGACGTCCGCCGTGTCGGTCATGGCGCCTACGGCTTCAGCATCACCTTGATCGCGCGGTCTTCCTTCTTGTCGAAGATCGCGTAGCCGCGCGGCGCGTCGCCGAGCGCCATCGTGTGCGTCACGATGCGCGCGGGCTTCAGCTTGCCGAGCTTCACGAGTGGCATCAGCGGGGTGATGTAGTTGCGCGCGTTGCAGATCCCCATCTTCAGCGTGAGGTCCTTGAAGAACGCCTCGCGCGCGGGAAACCCCATCGACGGCTCGACGTAGACGCCCACCGATGACACGGTCCCCGCCGGACGCACCGCCTGGATCGCCTGCGTGAACGGCGTCTCGTGTCCCACGCACTCCAGCACCACGTCGGCGCCGTGGCCGCCGGTCCGCGCCCGGATCTGCTCGGCGGGATCGCCCTGGTCGAGGTTGATCGGCTCCGCGCCGAACTCCGCCGCCAGCGCGAGCCGATAGTCCACGCGGTCCACCGCGAACACGCGCGCGGGCCCGAAGAGCTGCGCGGACTGCATCGCGAGGAGCCCGACCGGCCCGGCGCCGAAGACCGCCACGGAGTCGCCGGGACGGATGCCGCCGTTCTCCGCGCAGCAGTACGCGGTCGAGAGGATGTCGCCGAGGAAGAGCGCGTCGTCGTCGGTGAGCGCGGGATCGACCTTCTCGCACAGATGATCCGCGAACGGCACGCGCACGCGCTCGGCCTGTCCCCCGCCCCAGACGTGGCCGAAGCGTCCGCCGAACACGGCCCGGCCGGTGGTGCTGCACTGCGACGGGAGCTTGCGCCGGCACCATTCGCAGTGGCCGCACGAGACGTTGAACGGCAGCACGACGCGGTCGCCCGCCCGCACCGAGCGCACGGCGGCGCCCGCTTCCTCGACCACGCCCATGAACTCGTGGCCCATGATGGCGCCGGTCTTCACGAGCGCCCCGCCGCCGCGCCCGTGGTACTGGTGCAGGTCCGAGCCACACACCGCGCTCGTCGTGATCTTCACGACCACGTCGGTGGCGTCGACGATCTTCGGATCGGCCACGGTCTCCGCGCGCACGTCGCTCACGCCGTGGAAGGTGATCGCTTTCATCGGGTGGTCCTCTCCTTCTGCAGTCGTCCCAACTCTACGCCGCTTCCAGCTCGTACAGAGCGAGCGCGGCGGCCCCCCGCGCATGCTGAGGCGCTTGTCGCCGGGCACGATCACGATCGTCGTCGTCGCGAGCGCGCGCGCGAACGCGTACTCGGCGGCGGCGGCGAGCACGCGCGTCTCGAGCGCCGCGAAGGACGCGGCCACGCCGCCGGTGACGACGATGACCTCGGGATTGAGCCCGTTGACGACCACGCCGAGGATGGCGCCGAGCGCACGGCACGCGTCGTCGATCACCGCCGCCGCGGCCGGCTCGCCGTCGGCGGCCAGCCGGAAGACGAGCGGCGCGTCGATCCGCGACGCATCCCCGCCGGCCGCCGCCAGCAACGCGCGGCCGGCCGCGCCCGCCGCGCGCGCCCGGCCGCCTCCGCGATGCCCCGCCCGCTCGCGTAGAGCGCGAGACAGCCGCGGCCGCCGCACCAGCACGGGGGCCCGTCGAACTTCACGGGCACGTGGCCGAGCTCCGCGCCGAAGCCGCGCGCGCCGCGGACGAGGCGGCCATCGAGGATGATGCCCGAGCCGAAGCCGGTGCCGGCGGCCAGCACCACCAGCGAACGCGCCCCGCGCCCGGCCCCGAAGCGCGCTTCCGCCAGCGCGAGCGCGTTGACGTCGTTGTCCACGAAGGCCGGCAGCCCGAAGCGCGCCGACAGCACGCGCCCGAGCGGAAGACCGGCAAGCTCGGGGACGTTGTGCGCTTCCTCGCCGATGACGCCCGCGTCGACGTCGACGATCGCCGGCACGCCGACGCCGATGGCCACGGGCGCGAGATCGCGCGCGTCTCGGAGAAGGCCGTCGATCAGCGTCTCGATCGTCTGCCGACGCGGTGCCGGGTCCTCCGGTGTAGGTCGGCGACTGCCGCTCGTGGTGGACGTCGCCCGTCTCGCTGACGACAGCCGCCGCAGTCGTCGTGCCGCCGACGTCGACGGCAACGACGACTCTCATGGCGCGGCCTCAGAGCGCGCGGAAGTCGCAGAGCGTGATGCCGAGGGCGAGGGCGGCGGCGCGCGCGGCGGTCGAGCCGAGGCCGACCAGCTCGACCTCGCGCTGGCGGCCGTAGCGGCTGTAGCTCAGCGCGGGATCGCACCAGCCGGGATGCGTCATGAACTCGGACGTGCCGGGCGGCAGGTCACGCAGGTGACGGAGCGTCCGGGCCAGCGACCAGTACGCGTCGGGACCGGACTCGCCGAAGAAGTGGTCGGCCGTCCGGAGTCCGGCGCTGCGCGTCCGCGTGCGCGTGGCGGCGTCCTGGCTCCGCACCGGCACGCCGAGCCGTCGCGCCGCGTCGAGCACGACCTCGCGCACGGGGACGTGCAGGCCGACGTGGTGATGCGTGTCGAGGTGCGTGGGCGACGCTTTCGCGAGCGTTTCGAATCGTTCGATCTGGGCCGCGACCTCCCGCTCGACATCCGAGGCCTTCGCGCGGGCGGCCGCCCGCCGCGCGTCGCGGACGAAGGTCCCCTCGCCATCGACGAGCGAGGCGCCGCGCGTGAGCGGCTTGCCGAGCGTGAGATTCACGTGCAGGCCCACGCCGAGCCCGGCGTCGCGAGCGCGGGCGACGACGTCCTTCGGGACGGTCCGGTTCACGAGCATGGTGGTGCTCGTCACGATGCCGTGGCGGTGGGCCGCGAGGATGCCCTCGCTGACACCGGGCGTGAGCCCGAAATCGTCCGCGTTGACGATGAGCCGACGGATCATGGACACGTGCCCTCCCCCTCGAGAATGTAGCGCTCGACCGTGCGCGGCAGGCCCGCTGCCGGCAGGGTCGACTCACGATCGATCGCGCGCAGGTGGTCGAGGCGCTCGTAGCCGATCCGCGGGAAGCTCTGCGTCTCCTGCGCGACGACGCGCGGAACGAGGCCGACCGCTTCGAGCTTCCGGTGCGCGGTCTTGAGCCCGAGGAAGTCGAAGATGCTGAACACCAGGCGCCCGCCGCGCTCGAGATGCGCCGGCGCGCCGGCGATCACGCGATCGAGCAGCGCCCATCCGTCGGGCCCGCCGTTGTCGGCGGCCGCTTCCGCGTCGTCGCGGTCCCGTCCCGGAGGCGTCGGCATCTGCGGCGGGTTCGTGCACACGACGTCGAAGCGCTCGTCGCCGACCGGCGCCCATCCGTCGCCGAGGCGCGCGTCGATCGTCACGCCATTGAGCGCGGCGTTCGCGCGGATCGACGTCGATGGCCGCCGGCACGATGTCGGTCGCCGACGACGGCACCCGCGCGCGCGGCCAGCACCGCGGCGAGTCCCAGGCCGGCGCCGATCTCGAGGACGCGCTCGCCGGGCCGCACCGCGAGGTGACGGCAGAAGAAGAGCGACCCGGCCTTCGGCGGCTGCACGCCGTCCGCGACGCGGAACAGACAGCCCGCGCCACGTGAGGAAGAGGACGGGCTCGTCGGTCGCCTTCATCTACCGCTTGCCGAGCACGCGACGGAAGTAGAGGCGGATGGCCTCCTTGAGCTGCGCGCGCGCGCCCGCGGAGGTCTGCGCGTCCTCGAGCTGATCGATGTCGATCGAGAGCGGCACGCCCTTCGCGCTTGATGCCGTCGAGCTCGGCCGTGAGACCGCAGCGCTCGTCCGATTCCGTGAACACGAGCTTCGCGCGGGAGAACGTGCCGTCCTCGCGCGCGAGCTGCTCGACGACGTCCGTGAGCAGGCGCTTGATCGTTCTCCGCGTCGTCGCCGGGGATCGTCGAGAAGGCCGCGGTCAGGCTGACGTCCGCCATCACTCTTTCCAGATCTTCAAGATGTCCGCGTGCGTCTTCGCCGCGTTCGCCCGGATGGCGAAGCTGATGGCCTCACGCACCTCGTCCTCCGTCGCGCCCGCTGCCCTGGCGCCCGCCAGGTCGCGCGGCGCTCAGTGGGTGTTGCCGGCGGTGAGGTTCGCGACGAGATAGCAGAGGAACGCGGTCTTCTGATCCAGCGCGCCCTTCTTGTACTTCCAGCTCGCGATGACCTTCTCTTCGAGCGCCATCCTCCCGTACGTCGTCCTAGTGGCCGGCGGCCGCGCGGCGGCCCGAACGAATCGAGCCCGGCTTCGAGTCCCTTCGGCGTCACGCGCACGCCGACGGGGCGCGCGAAGTTCAGCGACGCGTACGTCTCCGTCTTCCGCACGACCGTGTGGCCACGCTTCGCCAGCGCCTCGAGGTTCTTCTCGCCGACGCGATCGTCGACCTCCAGACCCGAGCCCTCGTCGTGCAGCCGCGGCGCGTCGATCGCGGCCTGCAGCGAGCTCTTCGTGTCCACGAGGTTCGCGATCACCTGCGGGATCGCGGCGATGATCTTGCGCCCGCCCGGCGCCCCGAGCGCCAGGTGCGGCGTGCCCTTCCTGAAGCCGAGCACGGGCACCATGTTCACCATGCCGCGCTTGCCCGACGCCACCGAGTTCGCCTTGCCCGGCTCCGGATCGAACCAGATCATCCCGTTGTTGAGCAGGATCCCGGTGCCCGGCACCACCACGCGCGACCCCCACAGCGACACCGCGGTGTTCGTGAGCGACACCAGGTTGCGGTGCTTGTCGACGACCGAGAGATGCGTGGTGCAGTCGGTGGCACGCGAGCGCGACGCGGCGGCCGGCGCTGCGCGTCCACGCTTGATGTCCCGCGCGATCGCTTTCGCGTGGTCCTTCGAGGCCAGGAACTGGAACGAGTCGCCCACCACCTGCGGGTCGCCGATGTGCGTGAAGCGGTCCGCGAACGCGCGCCGGACGGCCTCCGCGCGGACGTGCAGCCCGCCGGCGGTCGTGAATCCACACGCGGACGCCGGGAACTGCTCGAGGATGTTCAGGATCTCGAGCGCGGTGGTCCCGCCCGTCGCTCCCGGCGAGAACGCCAGGTCGAGGTCGCGGTAGCGGCCGCGCAGCGGCTCCAGCACGCGCACCTGGTACGCGGCCAGGTCGTCCTTCGTGACGAACCCGCCGTGGGCGGCCATGTCGTTGTGGATCGCCTGCGCGATGGCGCCGCGATAGAACGCGTCCGGCCCCTCGCGCCCGATCAGCTCCATGCTCGCCGCGAGGTCCGGGTTCGTGACCCGATCGCCCGGCTCCATGGACGGCGGCCGGTACACCGACCGCCCGTTGCGCAGATGGATGCGCGCCGTCTCCGGGAACGCCGAGAGCTCCTCGAGGTACTTCGCGGTGTTGAGCGCCTGGTACCAGTCCGCGACGAAGCCCTCGCGCGCCAGCTTCACGGCGGGGGCGATGACGTCCTTCAGCGTCATGGTGCCGTAGCGCTCGAGGGCGAGCGCGAGGCCCGCGACCGAGCCCGGGACCGCGACCGACGTGTGGCCGTACACGTTCGCGTCGCCCTCGACCCTCGGCCACGCGAACAGCGCGTACGTGGCGACGCCGCCAATGGTTTTGTACATCGTCGCATGGGCGGCCATCGGCGCGTTCCCGTTGAAGTCGAGGCACACGGTCTCGCCCGTCTTGGCCACGTGCACGAGCATGGTGCCCGCGCCGGCGATCGTGCTCATGAACGGCTCGACCACCGGCATCGCGAACGCGGTCGCGACCGCCGCATCGACCGCGTTCCCGCCGCGTTCGAGGATGGCGGCGCCGATCTCGGCGCCGGCCGGATGCTCGGCGGTGACGAGCCCGCGCGGCGCGATCGGCGTGGCCTTGCTCAGCACGAGTCGGGAATGAATCATGTCAGTCGCGCTCCAGGTATTGCGTGATGTCCACGAGGTTCGGGCCGGCGAAATAGAAGCGCCACCCGAGCGGATAGACCCAGGCCTCGGTGACGTTCCCCTGCATCTGCTTCCAGTAGCGTCGCGCCAGCTTCTCCATCTCGGCCTGGTCCGACGTGACGCTTTCCGGCGGACCGAGCAGGATCAGCACCTGCTCCTTCGCCATGCCGGTCACGACCTGCTTGCTGAACCGGAACGACGCCACGTGGAGCGCGTTCGCCTGCTCGGGATGGGCGTTCAGGTACTGCTGGATCTGGATCTCGACCTGGTCTTCCCAGTGGCGGCGCTCGTCGAGGCTGGGCTCGCGGTCGTTGGCCAGCATCATGCGCAGCGCCCAGAACTGCCGGGCGGTGGGCCCGTGCGTCGTGCGCTGCTCGAGCGGCGGGCCCCACTTCGCGCACCCGGCGAGGACGAGGACGGCGGCGAGGGCGAGCGCGGGCCACTTCACGCGGCTCAGTCTAGCAGGATGGCCGTTGAACATGGGGGCCCCAAAGCTCAGGACCCCCAAGCCCCCTCAAATCAGCGCGGACTCGAACACCACGCCGCGGTCGACCACCCGCGAGGCCTGGCCGAGGAGGCGGGCGGTCTCGGGGGGCGTCTCGGGGCTCTCGGCAAGCTGCCGGAGGACGTCGATGAGCCGGCGCATGGCCCGGATCAGATCCCCTTCGTGGCCGCCGAACATCCTGCTCGACGATCCCCATCCAGTCGTCGTCCCCGGAGGCCCACCGGAACACCGACGGCATGAACCCGGGGTGCACGCTGACCGGCATCCCCAGGTGACGCGCACGCTGCGCCTGGAAGACCGACTCCGCCACCTCCACCAGGTGCTCGAAGCGGCGGCGGAGCTTCGGCTTGCGGCGGATGAACGTCCGCGCGATGTTCGGCTCCCCCGAGCGCGATTCCTCGGTGACCGCCGAACAGACGGCCGCCGCCTCCGCGAGCGTGAGGTCGTTGAGCACGCCGCGGCTCACGACCTCGGCCAGCAGCAGCTCGTTGTCGTGACGGAGGCCCGCGATCAGCCGGCCCTTCTCGGTCAGCGCGCGGTCGTGCACCGCGCCGAACTGCTCGAGCACCTCGACCACCCGGAGGAACTCCTGCCAGTACGCGCCGCGGATGGTCTCGAGCGTGTGCGTGCGCTGCGCGAGACGCTCGGTCGCGCGGTCGCGCTCGCGCCAGGCGCGCTCGCATGTCGCGGTGGCGCCCCACGGGCAGCGATGGCACTCGATCTTCGCCAGCGCCGCCTCGGGCCCCTGCTCCCGCTCACGGTCGATCAGATCGTTGACCGAGAGCCGCTCGAGCTCGCTCGCCAGGTGGTGCAGCCGCCGGCGGATCGCGGCTGCGATCGCGCGGGACGTGCAGCGGCGGCGTCGCCCAGAAGATCCGCTTGATGACCCCCGCCTTCAGCCGCACCACGCTCCCGTGCGGCAGCAACGCATCGACCAGCGCGCGATGCCCGCGGATGCCGTGGATGCCGAGGATCAGCGCGAGGTTGGGCCCGCCGCGCCGCCGCACCAGCGCGAGCCGCCCGGGCTCCGCATCGATCACGCTGCGCTCACCGCGGCCGCCCCGCCCGGCCGCCTGCCGGCGCTGCTCCACTTCCTCCCGCGCACGCCGGTACCGCCCGATCCGCTCGAACTCGCCGCACGGGCGCGGCGTACTCGCTGACGCTCGCCGCCTGGCGCTTGGAGAGCGGTCACTTCGGACTCGAGCTCTCGAATCCGCTTGAGGTTCTGATACTGGCCGAACGACGACTCGACGCGGCGGCGGAGCACCGTCCGGCTCGGCGCCGGTCGCGATGAGCAGCGCCACCGACCCGTAGCCGAGCTTGAACTGGCTCTCGACCGGCTCGGGCGCGCCGTCGATCACGCGCAGCACGTCCTCGAGCCCGTCGCGGGCATCCAGGGCGATCACGCACTGGCCTTCGGGGTCGATGCCGCGCCGGCCCGCGCGCCCCGCCATCTGGGTCAGCTCGTTGTTGAAGAGGCTCCGGAAGCCGCGCTCCGTCCGCTTCGTGAGGCCCTGGAGCACCACGCTGCGCGCCGGCATGTGGATGCCGAGCGCCATGGTCTCGGTGGCGAACACCACGCGGCACAGCCCGCGCTCGAACAGCACCTCGATGAGGCGCTTCATCGCCGGGCAGCACGCCGGCGTGGTGGATGCCCACCCCGAGGCGCAGCGCGCGGAAGATCGACTGGTTCAGCCGCGACTCGCCGATCGAGGGGGTCTCGGCCATCGCGTCGGCGATCGCCAGATCGATCTCACGCTGCTGCTCGCGCGTGACGAAGGCCTTGCCCTCGGTGAGCACGTCGTCCATCGCGCGCTCGCAGCCGACGCGGCTGAAGATGAAGTAGATCGTCGGCAGCCAGCGTCGCGTTTCCAGCGCCTCGATCAGGACGACGGGGTCCACCACGCGGCGCGTGTACCAGCGGCCGCGATCGTCCTGCGCGCGCGACTCGTCGCCCACCACGCGCGCGCGCCCGCTGCGCACGGCGTGCAACGGATGGATGTCGCCGGCCAGGTCCGCGATGGCGTAGGACAGGGGCACCGGCCGCTCGGGATGGAAGATCGGCACGATCGGCCGGTGGACGATGGAGATCCAGTCGGCGATCTCCTTCACGTTGGCGACCGTCGCCGAGAGCGCCACGAGCTGGACGTCCGCGGGCGCGTTGACGATGATCTCCTCCCACACCGTCCCGCGGCCCTCGTCGCCCATGTAGTGGCATTCGTCGAGCACCACGTAGCCGAGCTCGGCGAGCCCGCCCGTGTAGAACATGTTCCGGAGGATCTCGGTGGTCATCACGAGCACGCGGGCGCTCGGGTTGACCTTGACGTCGCCGGTGAGGATGCCGACCGCTGCTCCGGCGCCCGTAGGTGCGCGTGAAGTCCGCGAACTTCTGGTTCGACAGCGCCTTCAGCGGCGTGGTGTACGCGACGCGCTTGCCCTGCTCGAGCGCGCGCTGGATGGCGAACTCCGCGACCAGCGTCTTGCCCGCGCCCGTCGGCGCCGACACGATCACCGACTGGCCGCCGTCGATGGTTCTGATGGCCTCGAGCTGGAAGTCGTCGAGGGGGAAGGGGAATCGCGCGCGGAAGCGCTCGACCGAGTCCACGCAATCACGGTACCACGCCGCCCGCCTCGGGCCGGCCCGCCCCGCGCGGGGTGCTATGCTCCGCGACGGGAGGGCCCCGCGTTGATCGTCTTCCACATCGCCGTCACCGCCGCCGCCGGACTACCTCACGAAGCGCGAGGTGCATCGGCGGGACCACATCGCGCGGCTTCAGGGCCTGCGCGCGAACACCATCCTGATCGGCGGCGGTCCCGCGCCCGACGGCACGACCGCCGACATCTTCTATCGCCTCCAGCAGCCGTGGCAGGTGAAGCCGGCCATGGAAGAGGACCCGTACTGGATCGGCGGCGTGTGGACGAAGTACGAGCCGCGCAGCTTCAGCCACTTCGTCGAGCCGTGGGAGCTGGTGCCCGTCGTGCTGGACGGCTCGCGCATCGCGACGATCGTCGAGGGCCCGGTGAGCGATCTCGACATGGCGCAGATCGCGCTCGTGGAGATGCGCGGCGCCGGCAAGGTCGCGTTCGGCGGCGTCCTCGACGGCGGCCACACGCTCGTGGTGATGAAGACCGCCGACGTCGCCGAGGCGAAGGGCTGGCTCGAGGAGCACGGGTTCTGGGAATCCGGCAAGCTCACCGCACGCCCGTTCCTCTGGGTGCTCTAGCGGGAACGGACGCCGGCGGCTATAACCGCGGGAGGTTCCCATGAGACGCTCGCTGCTCGCGCTGCTGCTGGTCGTTCTCGCCCTCACGCTCGCGTCCCGCGCCCGCCCCCGACGCCCAGCCGAAGACGCTCGTCGTCACCGGGTACGGCGGACGCTGGTCGGAAGTGATGAAGAAGGCGCTCGTCGAGCCCTTCGAGAAGAAGCACGGCGTGAAGGTCGAGATCGTCACCGGCATCACGACCGAGTGGGTGGCCAAGCTCCTGGCGGCCGGCCCCGACAACCCGCCCTTCGACGTCGTGTTCGGCAACGAGCCGCCCTTCCCGATCCCGCGCGAGCGCGGCTTCTTCGAGAAGCGCAACGAGACGCTCGCGCCGAACATCAAGAACCTCTATCCGAAGGCGCTCATCGGAGACACGAGCCTCGCGATGTTCTGGGGCCGCATCGGCCTCGCCTACCGGACGGACAGCGTCACGAAGAAGCCGGTGAGCTGGAAGGACTTCTGGGACGAGAGCTACGCCGGCAAGCGCAGCACCTACGTCATCGGCAACACGCTCGGCATCAACTTCCTCTTCATGACCTCGAAGCTCTACGGCAAGGACTTCTTCGACATCGACGCGGGCGTCGAGCGCCATCAAGCGCGCGCAGCCGAAGCTCGCCGACTTCACCGGCACCGTGGAGAAGCAGCTCGAGCAGAAGGAAGTCGTGATCGCCGTGCTGCACGACGGCTCCGCCTACGACCTCCAGAAGCGCGGCATGCCGATCGACTGGGTCGCGCCGAGCGAGGGCCAGCCGGTCCTCGACCAGGTCGTCCAGGTCACGCGCGGCTCGAAGAACAAGGAGCTGGCGTGGAAGCTCATCGACGCCTACATCTCGCCCGAGGTCCAGCTCGCCTTCGCCACCGAGCTCTTCTGGAGCCCGACCAACCGCACGGTGAAGCTGCCGCCGGACGTGGCGAAGAAGATCATCAACGGGCCCGCCGACGTCGAGAAGCTGCTCCTGTTCGACTGGGCGCAGGTGGCCAAGCAGCGGCCGCAGTGGACGGAGCGCTGGAACAAGGAGATGCGCTGAGCCAAGTCGCCGAGTACACGGTCGAGCTCCGCGGCCTCGTCAAGCGCTACGGCGCCACCACCGCGCTCGACGACGTGTCGCTCGGCATCCGGCCGGGCGAGTTCTTCACGCTGCTGGGCCCGTCCGGGTGCGGCAAGACCACCACGCTCCGCTCGGTGGCGGGCTTCGTCACGCCCGACCGGGGCGAGGTGCTGATCGACGGCGAGGTCGTCACGAAGGTGCCGCCGCACCGCCGCCGCGTCGGCATGGTGTTCCAGCACTACGCGCTGTTCCCGCACCGGACGGTCACGCAGAACGTCTCGTTCGGGCTGCGCATGCATCGCGTGCCGAAGGACGAGATCACCCGCCGTGTCGTCGAAGCGCTCATGCTCGTCCAGCTCCCGGACCACGGTGGGCGCTATCCGCGGCAGCTCTCGGGCGGCGAGCAGCAGCGCGTGGCGCTCGCACGGGCGCTGGTGACGCGGCCGGCCGTGTTGCTCCTCGACGAGCCGCTCGGCGCGCTCGACAAGAAGCTCCGCGACCACATGAAGATCGAGCTGAAGCGGCTGCAGCGCGAGGTCGGCATCACGACCATCTACGTGACGCACGACCAGGAGGAAGCGCTCACGATGTCCGATCGCATCGCCGTGATGCATCGGGGCCGCCTCGAGCAGGTGGCGACGCCGCGCGCGCTCTACGAGGCGCCCGCCACGGCGTTCGTCGCCGGCTTCATCGGCAACATCAACCTGCTGGCGGGAGACGCCACCGGCCACGGCACGGTGGACTGTCACGGCCTGAAGATCGCCACCACCGGCTTCGCGGCCCCCGGCACCCGGGTCGTGGTCGCCCTGCGCCCGGAGCGTGTGCGTCTGGTGGCGCACGGGTCGCTCGCCAACAGCCACGCGATGACGATCGCGCACGTCGTCTACCAGGGCGAGACCGTTCGCTACGTGCTGCGCAGCGAGACCGGCCTCGAGCTGCAAGCCGTGGAGCTCGGCGAGGTCCGCTTCCAGGCGGGCACACGCGTGTACGCGGGGTGGACCGCGGAAGATGCTCGAATCGTTTCGGAGGACACATGACGCGGGTTGGACTGATCACGGTTGGGCAGGCGCCACGCAGCGACGTGGTGCCGGACATGGCGGCCATTCTCGGCGCCGACATCGACATTCTCGAAGCCGGAGCCCTCGACGGGCTGACGCGGGAGCAGATCGAACGGCTCGCGCCCGAAGGCGACGACGAGATCCTCGTGACCCGGCTGGCCGACGGGTCCTCGGTGTTCGTCGGGAAGTCGAAGATGATTCCGCTCGTCGAGGCGCGGATCGCCGCGCTCGAGGACAAGGGCGTCGCGCTCAACGCGCTCCTGTGCACCGGCGAGTTCCCGAAGCTTCGTGCGCGGCGGTTGCTGCTCGAGCCGCAGCAGCTCCTGCTCGGGCTGCTGCGCGCGATGACGTTTCCCGGACGCCTCGGCGTGCTCACACCGTCCGACCGGCACGTGCCCCAGACCGAGGAGCGCTGGCAACGCTCGGGCTTCGATGCGGTGGTGGCGCCGCTCTCGCCGTATCAGGAGGACGACGCGGCGGCGGTGACGCGCGCGGCGGAGACGCTCCGTGCGGGCGGCGCCGGGCTCATCGTGATGGACTGCATCGGTTTCCGGCGCAAGACCCGCGACGAGATCGCGCACCTCGCGGGCGCGCCGGCGCTGGTGGCGAACCTCCTGGTGGCGCGCGTGGCGGCGGAGCTGCTCGGCCGGTGACCTGGAGCGCCCGCGTCCTCCTGCTCGGGCCCTACGTCCTGCTGCTCGCGGTCTTCTTCACGGCGCCGATCGCGCTGCTGCTCGCCATCAGCGTCTCGCGGCAGTCCTTCGGCCAGATGGAGTGGACCTTCACGCTCCACCACTACGTCCGGTTCTTCTCCGACGCCTACTACGTCGGCGTGCTGTGGGACACCCTCGTGCTCGGCGTGATCGTGACGGCCGTGTCGCTGGTGCTCGGCTATCCCCTCGCCTACCACCTCGCGCTGACGCGCTCGCGATGGAAGCCGCTCCTGATCGTCTTCATCCTGTCGCCGCTCCTGGTCGGCATCGTCATCCGCTGCTACGGATGGATGATCCTCCTGGCGGACCGCGGCCTCATCAACGCGACGCTCGCGCAGCACGGCTGGATCACGAAGCCACTCCCGCTCATGTACAACAAGTTCGGCGTCACGGTCGCGCTCGTGCACGTCTTCCTGCCGTTCATGGTCCTGTCGCTCACCGGCGTGCTCAAGCGCATCGATCCGCAGCTCATCGAGGCGTCGAAGACGCTGGGCGCCTCGCCGCGGCGGGCGTTCTTCGAGGTGACGCTCCCGCTGTCGCTGCCCGGCATCCTCGCGGGCTCGCTGCTCGTGTTCTCGCTCGCCATCAGCTCCTTCGTGGTGCCCATCCTCCTCGGCGGCTTCAAGGTGCACGTGCTGCCGATGGTGGTCTACGAGCAGATCCTGTCCGTGTTCGACTGGCCGTTCGGGGCGGCCAACGCCTTCGTGCTCCTCGTGATCTCGGTGGCGCTGATCGCCGTCTACATCAAGGTGACCGAGCGGGCGCTGCGGGGGATCGTGTGATCCTGCGCGCTCAGCGTCGCCCTCGTCTACGCCTTCCTGCTGCTGCCGATGGTCATCGTGGTGCTCGCCGCCTTCAACGCGGGCAACTACTTCACCTTCCCGCCGCAGGGCTTCTCGCTGAAGTGGTTCGCCAACTTCTTCCAGCGGCGCGAGTTCATGCAGGCGCTGTGGCTCTCGACCGAGGTCGCGTTCTGGACGGCGCTCGCGTCGGCGGTGATCGGGACGGCGGCGTCCCTCGCGCTCGTGCGGGGGCGGTTCCGCGGGCGCGACGTGCTCAACGCGTTCGTCACCTCGCCGCTCCTGCTGCCGCAGATCCTGACCGGCGTGGCGCTCCTGCAGTTCTACACGCTGCTCAACATGCACGCGAGCTACGCCGCGCTCCTGATCGGCCACATCGTGGTGACCACGCCCGTACGTGATCCGCACGGTGACGGCCACGCTCACGCACTTCGACATCGCGCTCGAGGAGGCGGCGCAGAGCCTGGGCGCGCACCCGGTGCGCGCGTTCTTCGAGGTCACGCTCGGCGTCATCAAGCCGGGCGTGGTGGCCGGCGCGATCTTCGCGTTCGCGATCTCGTTCGACAACTTCACGCTGTCGCTCTTCCTGACGAGCTCGAAGCTGACGCCGCTGCCGATCGAGCTGTTCGCGTATCTGAAGTACTCGTTCGACCCGACGGCCGCCGCGGTGTCCGCGTTCGCGATCGGCGTGGCGCTCGTCCTGGTCCTCGGCATCGCGCGGTTCATGGGCTTGGAGGAGTTCACGGGGTTCTAGCTCGGGCGGCGGGCTTCGCCCCCCTTCCGGCGCTGCCGCAGCGCCTAACGGCTGCTTCGGGACACGTGCCTCGCCGCAGCGCCGAGGATGGCACCGGTGACCGCGCGCTGCGAAGGCGCCTCTTCGAAGACGCCCAAGACCGGCTGCGTAGCTTACTCTAGGGGACCGTGCGTGTTCTGCTGATCTCCAATTCAGGGCCGCCCTACCTCGAACACTGTCGAGGCGCGCTCGGCTGACTTCTTCGGCGCCGGCGTGCGCCGGGTCGGGTTCATCTCCGCGGCCACGCTCGCCGATCCCGAGCACTACTTCACCCGCGCGAAGGACGGGCTCGAGCCACTCGGCGTCGAGGTCGAGCACGTCCACTGGGAGCGGCAGCCGCTGAAATCGCTGGCGCAAGGTCGACGGGCTCTTCGTCGGCGGCGGCAACACCTACGCGCTGCTGGACCGCGTGCGCGGCTCGGGGCTGCTCGACGCCATCAAGGAACGCGCGCGCGACGGGATGCCGTACGCGGGTGCGAGCGCCGGCGCCAACCTCGCCGGGCCCACCATCCTCACCACCAACGACTGGAACGTCGTGGCCCTCGCCGCCTTCGGCGCGCTCCACCTCGTGCCGTTCAACATCAACCCGCACTACAAGGACCGCGACCCCGCCATGGCCCCGGGCAGCGAGACGCGCGACGACCGCATTCGCGAATACCACGTGCGCAACAAGAACCCGGTTGTCGGGGTCGAGGAGCAGACCGATGGTGCGCGTCGTCGACGGCGCCGCCACCGTGCTCGGCCAGAACCGCGTCAAGCTGTTCCGCGTCGGCAAGCCCCCGGAGTGGTTCGGCGCCGGCGCGCAGCTCCCGCTGTGAGACCGGTCACGCTCGACGAGATCGAGAGCCTCGCCATCGGCGCCTGGATCCTCGGCACCGGCGGCGGCGGCAGTCCCTACCTCGCCCTCCTCAACATGCGGCAGCTCTACCGGACGGGCGTCGTCTGCCGGCTCATGGACGCCTCCGAGCTCGCGGACGACGATCTCGTCGCCGTCGTCTCCAACATGGGCGCGCCGCTCGTGGGCCAGGAGCGCCTGACCGATCCGAAGACGATGGCGCTCGCCATCACGATGATGGAGGAGTACCTCGGCCGGAAGTTCCGCGCGGTGATGTCGCTCGAGATCGGCGGCGGCAACTCGATCCAGCCGTTCATGGGCGCCGCGATGCTGGACCTCCCCGTCGTCGACGCCGACTGCATGGGCCGCGCGTTCCCCGAGGCGCAGATGACCAGCTTCGCGATCCACGACCTGCCGCATGTACCCGCTGACGCTGGCGGACGTGCGCGACAACGCGGTCGTCGTGGCGCGGGCGGCGAGCTGGAAGTGGATGGAGCGCATCAGCCGCAAGGCGTGCGTCGAGGTGGGATCGATCGCGTCCACGTGCAAGGCGCCGCGCACCGGCAAGGAAGTGAAGGAGTGCGCGATCCTCGGCTCGACGACCAAGGCCATCGGGATCGGCCGCGCGGTGCAGGCCGCGCGGCGCGCGCACACCGATCCCATCGACGCCGTCCTGAAGCAGGAAGGCGGCCTGAAGGTCTTCACGGGCAAGATCGGCGACATCGCGCGGCGGACCACCGAGGGCTTCCTCCGCGGCACCGCCACCATCGAGGGCCTGGACGCCTTCCGCGGCCACACGTTCTCGCTCGCGTTCCAGAACGAGTTCGCGGTGGGCTGGCTCGACGGCGAGCCGCGCGTGATGACGCCCGACCTCATCTGCGTGCTCGACACCGTCTCCGGCGACGCGATCGGCACGGAGACGCTCCGCTACGGCCAGCGCGTCACCGTCATCGCGCTGCCCGCGCCGCCGGTGCTGCTGACGCCGAAGGGCATCGAGCACGTGGGCCCGCGCGCGTTCGGCTACGACCTCGACTTCCGCTCGGTGTTCGCGTGAGACGGCGCATCGGCATCGACGTCGGCGGCACCAACACCGACGCCGTGCTGCTGGAGGACGAGACCAGGTCGTGCGGCCGCGGTCAAGACGCCGACACGCGCCGACGTGACGACGCGGCATCACTCGCGCGCTCGCCGACCTGCGTGCGGCAGGCGCCCGCGGCGCGCGAGCGCCTCGCGCCGTCATGATCGGCACCACGCACTTCACCAACGCGGTGGTGCAGCGGCGCGACCTCGACCGCGTCGCCGCCATCCGCATCGGCCTGCCGTCCGGCGCGTCGCTGCCGCCGTTCGTCGACTGGCCGGAGGACCTCGCGGCGCTCGTGCGCGGCGAGGTCGTCATGCTCGAAGGCGGCCACGAGTTCGACGGCCGCCCGCTCGTGCCGTTCGACGACGAAGGCGATGCGCGCGGCGGCCCGCCGCGATTCGCGACGCCGGCCTCGCCTCGGTGGCGATCGCGTCCGTGTTCTCGCCGCTCAACGCATCCTGCGAGGAGCGCGCGCCGCGGCGATCCTCCGGCGAGGAATGCCCGGACGCCGCCGTGACGCTGTCGCACCGGCTCGGTCGCATCGGCCTGCTCGAGCGCGAGAACGCCGCGCTGCTGAACGCCTGCCTGATCGCGCTCGCCCGGAAGACGACCGCGCGCGTTCACGGACGCGCTCCGCGCCAGCGGCATCGCGGCGCCGCTCTACCTCACCCAGAACGACGGCACCGTGATGCTCGCGGAGGTCGCCGAGACCTATCCCGTCTACAGCTTCGCGTCGGGGCCGACGAACTCCATGCGCGGCGCCGCCTTCCTCTCGAAGCGAGACGAGGCGCTCGTGATCGACGTCGGCGGCACCACGACCGACATCGGCAGCCTGCGGCACGGCTTCCCGCGCGAGGCGAACAACGTCGTGGAGATCGGCGGCGTGCGCACGCTGTTCCGCATGCCGGACCTGCTCTCGATCGGGCTCGGCGGCGGCACGCGCGTGCGTGCAGCAGCCGCTCGACGATCGGCCCGGCCAGCGTCGGCTACCGGCTCACCGAGCAGGCGCTCGTGTTCGGCGGCGACGTGCTCACCGTCACCGACGTGGCCGTCGCCGCCGGGCTGATCGACCTCGGCGACCGCGCGCGCGTCGCGTCGCTGCCGAAGACGCTCGTCGACGCCGCGCTCGCCCGCATCCGCACGATGATCGAGGAAGGCGTCGACCGCATGAAGACGGACGCGAGCGACGCGCCGCTGATCGCCGTCGGCGGCGGCTCGTTCCTCGTGCCGCCGCAGCTGGCCGGGGTGTCCGAGGTCATCAACGTGCCGCACCAGGCGATGCGCCAACGCCGTCGGCGCCGCCATCGCGCAGGTCAGCGGGCGAGGTCGACCAGATCTTCCAGGACCTGACGCGCGACGACGCGATCGCGCGCGCGCCGCACGCCTCGCCGAGGACAAGGCCGTCGAGGCCGGCGCCGACCGCGCGACGCTCACGGTCGTCGAGGTCGAAGACCTCCCGCTCGCCTACCTGCCCGGCAACTCGCTGCGCACGCGCGTCCGCGTGGTCGGGGAGATCGCGCGCTGACCGCAGCCGACCACCTTCGCCGAGCGGAACCTCCGCTGGAACCTCGTCGCGCTCGGCCTGGACTACGGGCTGTTCATGATCGGCCTCGCGTTCATGTCGTCCGCGACGGTCCTGCCGGCGTTCGCGGCGTCCCTCGGCGCGTCGACCGTGCTGATCGGCGCGATCCCCGCGGTCATGACCGTCGGATGGTTCCTGCCGCCGCTGTTCGCGGCCGCGCACACCGAGCGGCTGACGCAGAAGCTGCCGTTCGTCCTCCGGTGGACCGGCTGGGAGCGCGTGCCCTTCCTCGTCCTGGCACTGGTCGCGTTCTTCCTCGCCGACCGGGCGCCCGCCCTCTCGATGTCGCTGCTGCTGGCGATGCTCCTCGTGATGACCGCCGTGGGCGGCCTCCTGATGCCCGCGTGGACCGACCTGGTCGCGCGCGCGCTGCCGCCGCGGCTGCGCGGACGGTTCTTCGGCCTCGCGAGTCTCGCCGGCACCGCGGGCGGACTCGCAGGCGCCGCGTTCACGTCCTGGGCGCTCGGAGCGCTGCCGTCCTCGACGGCGTACGGCATGTGCTTCCTCGCGGCCACCGTGTTCGTCGGGCTCTCGTGGATCGCGCTGATCTTCGTGCGCGAGCCCCCCGCGACGGTCGCCCCCGCGCACGCGGATTTCTGGACGCACCTGAGCGGCGTGCCCGGGCTGCTCCGGCGTGACCTGAACTTCAGCCGCTATCTCGGCGCCCGCGTCCTCACGTTCGGATCCGTGGTCGGGAGCGGCTTCTTCACGGTCTACGCGCTGCGCGTCCTGCGCGCGCCGGAGGCGGACGTCGGGCTCTTCACCGCGCTGATGCTCGGCGGCCAGATGGCGGGGCAGATCGCGCTCGGGTGGATGGCCGATCGGGCCGGACACCGGCTGGTCCTCGTGATCGCGGCCTGCACCGCGACGGTGATGAACGTGGTCGCGCTCGCGACGACGTCGGTGCACGCCTTCTCCCTCGTGTTCGCCCTCAACGGGCTGTTCAACGCGGCGATCCAGGTGTCCGCCGTGAGCGTGCTGCTGGAGTTCGCGCCGACGCCCGCAGCAGAACCCCACGTACGTCGGCATCGAGCGGACGTTCCTCGCCCCGTTCGGCTTCGCGATGCCGCTCGTCGGCGGGCTCTTGATCGACGCGGTGGGCTACGGCTTCGTCTTCTGGCTCAGCGCCGTGTCCAGCCTGGCCAGCGCGGCCGTGCTCGGGCTCGTCGTGCGCGACCCGCGCGCGCTGATGCTGCGCCCGACCGCCGCGGGCGACCGGGCGTAGTGCGCTAGACTGCCTCTCAAAAGGGGGCTTGGGGGTCCTGAGTTGCGCGGCCACCATGTTCAAGGAGAGCAGCCATGACCTCACGCCGCGTCGTGCTCAAGACCCGTCCCGTCGGCGCGCCGAAGCCGACCGACTTCTCGCTGGTCGAGGCGCCCGTGCCGGCGCTGAGCGACGGCGAGATCCTCACGCCGCACGATCTACCTCTCGCTCGACCCCTACATGCGCGGCCGCATCAGCGGCGTGAAGTCGTACGCGAAGGGCGTCGATCCGGGTGACCTGATGGTCGGCGGCACCGTGGGCCAGATCGTCGAGTCGAAGCACCCGGCCTTCAAGACGGGCGATTTCGTCCAGGGCTACGACGGCTGGCAGACGCACGGCGTGTCGAAGGGCGCCGGCGTGCGCACGCTCGATCCGAAGCAGGCGCCGATCTCGACGGCGCTCGGCGTCCTCGGCATGCCCGGCATGACGGCCTACGTCGGCCTCCTCGACATCGGCCAGCCCAAGGCGGGCGAGACGGTCGTCGTCTCCGCGGCGTCGGGCGCCGTCGGCGCGGTCGTCGGACAGATCGCGAAGATCAAGGGCTGCCGCGTCGTCGGCATCGCGGGCGGCCAGGACAAGTGCGCGTACGTCGTGAAGGAGCTCGGGTTCGACGCGTGCGTCGACTACAAGGGCGGACGAGCTGGTCGCGAAGCTCCAGGCGGCCTGCCCCAAGGGCATCGACGTGTACTTCGAGAACGTCGGGCGGCGAGGTCCTCGCGTCGGTGCTGAAGCTGATCAACCCGTTCGCGCGCATCCCGCTCTGCGGGCTCGTCTCGCAGTACAACGCCACCGAGATGCCCGGGGGCCCGAACTGGAGCGTGCTGCTCGTGAACCGCGTGCTCGTGAAGGGCTTCATCGTCTCGGATCACCTCGAATCGCCTGCCCGCGTTCCTGGCCGAGGTCGGCCAGTGGGTGCGCGAGGGCCGGATCAAGTACCGCGAGGACGTCGTGGACGGGCTCGAGAACGCGCCCACCGCGTTCATCGGCCTGCTGCAGGGCAAGAACTTCGGCAAGATGCTCGTGAAGGTCGGCGAGGACCCGACCCGGCGATGAGCCTCGAGGATCGCTACGGGTCTGCCGTTGACCACGCAGAGCGCCCGGGCCGCGGACGCCTACGTGGAGGGCGTCGACCGTCTGCTCTCCGTGCAGCCGGGCGCCGACCGCTGTTTCCAGACGGCGATCGACGCCGACCCCGGCTTCGCGCTCGCCCACATCGCCCTCGCCCGCACCCAGCAGCTGCGCCTGCAGCCGGTCGAGGCGCGCGCCACCGCCGCGCGCGCCCGCGCGCTCCTGCCCGGGGTGACGCCGCGGGAGCAGGGGCACGTGGAGACGATCGCCCGCGCCATCGACGGCGACTCCGCGGGCGCGCTCGAGGCGGTGAAGGCGCACTGCGCGACGCATCGCCGCGACGCGCTCGTGCTCCAGCTCAACTTCGGCGCGTTCGGGCTCATCAGCTTCGCCGGCCGCCGCGAGCACGACGAGGACATGTACACGTTCCTCCGGCAGTTCGTCGGCGACCTGGGCGACGACTGGTGGTTCCGCTTCGCGTGGGCGTGGGCGCACACCGAGTCCGGCCGCGTCGCCGAGGGCCGGCGCCTGATGGACCAGGCGTTCGCGCTCAACCCGCGGAACGCGAACGCCGTCCACGGACTCGCGCACGTCTTCTACGAGGAAGGCGATCCCGCCGGCGGCGTGAAGTTCGTCGAGGGCTGGCGGCCCGGCTACGACCGCGCAGGGTCGCTCCACTGTCACCTCACCTGGCACACCGCGCTGTTCGAGCTGGTGCGCGGCGACGTCGCCCGCGCGCGCGTCGCGTTCGAGGACGGCATTCGCGCGCGCGTGGCGCCGATGGCGCCCGCCACCAACGTGCTGACCGACGGCGTCTCCCTGCTGTGGCGGTTCATGCTCGACGGCGAGCCCGTCAGCGCCGAGGACTGGAAGGAGATCGCGAGCTACGCGCAGGCGCGGTTCCCGAGCACGACGGCGCACTTCCACGAGCTGCACTGGCCTGATGGCGTGGGCGATCACCGGCGAATGGGATCTCTACGAGCGACGCCTGGCGGAGCTCCGCGCGCGGGTCGCGAAGGGGACGCTGCCGCCCGGCGCCGCCGTGCCCGCGCTCGCCGAGGGCTTCGGCGCGTTCGTCCGCGGCGACTACGGGGCGGCAGCGCGCGCGATCGAGCCGTTCGCCGACGACATCGTGCGCTGCGGCGGCAGCCACGCGCAGCAGGACGTGTGGGAGGAGACGCTCATCGCCGCGTGGATCCGCGCCGGCGAGCCCGAGAAGGCGCGGCGCGCGCTCGAGCATCGCCTGGCGCGCCGTCCGTCGCCGCGCGCGGAGCAGTGGCTGGCTAGGACATGGACTGACGGCCCGTGGCCGTCAAATGACAGGCGCGGCGCGTGAGCGCGCAGGCGCTCGCCGGCTATCGCGTGCTCGAGCTCGCGCATTTCATCGCGGGCCCGGTGTGCGGGCTCTATCTCGCGGACATGGGCGCGGACGTCGTCAAGGTGGAGGAGCCCGGCGCGGGCGACGCCTCCCGCACGCTGTACGACGCCGCCACCGTGCCCGGCGGCGACAGCTCCGTGTATCTCGCGACCAACCGCAACAAGCGCAGCGTCGCCGTCGATCTCACGAAGCCCGAGGGGCGCGCGGTCTTCCTCCGGCTCGTCGAGCGCGCCGACGTCGTCATCGAGGCGTATCGCGGCGGCGTGGCCGAGCGGCTCGGCATCGGGTACGACGCGTGCGCCGCCGTCAACCCGCGCCTCGTCTACGTCTCGCTCTCCGCGTTCGGGCCGACGGGACCGATGCGGGCGAAGCCGGGACTCGACATGCTCGTGCAGGCGCTCGGCGGGATCATGTCCGTCACCGGCGAGCCCGGCGGCGCACCATTGCTCTGCGGGACGCCGGTGGTCGACACGATGGGCGCGCTCGCGTGCGGCCAGGCCGTCGTCACGGCGCTCCTGCACCGCGAGCGCACCGGCGAAGGCCAGCGCGTGGACGTCGCGCTCCTCGACCTGGCCCTCCTCGCCAACGCGGCGCGGCTGGTGATGGCGCTCGCCACCGGCGAGGAGATCGGGCGCCACGGCAGCGCGCATCCGTTCCTGGTGCCGTTCCAGGCGTTCGAGGCCAAGGACCACTGGATCTACGCGGCGGTCTGGGCCGAGAAGCTCTGGGTCCCCTTCTGCAAGGCGATCGACCGCGCCGACCTCGCCGACGATCCACGCTTCGCCGAGCGTCCCGTCCGCTTGAAGCATCGCGACGAGCTGCGCGCGATCGTGGGGCCGATCTTTCGCCAGCGGACGGTGGCGGAGTGGATGGCCCGGCTGGAAGCGCGCCGACGTCCTGTGCACGCCGGTCAACGGCTTCGCCGATCTGCCGAACGACGCCCAGGTCCGCGCGGGCGGCATGCTGGTCGAGGAGGAGCACCCGCGCGCCGGACGCTTCACCACGCTGGGCCCGGCCGTGCGATTCGCGCAAACACCCGGAACGCTGCGCACCGGCGCTCCCGCGCTCGGCGAGCACACCGACGCGGTCCTCGCGGAGGCCGGCCTCGGCCCTGACGAGATTCACCACCTGAGAGCCTCGCGCGTCCTCGCCTGACGCGCGCAACCTTGCCGGGGACGCGGGCCCAAGCGATAATCCGGGCCACTCCATCTCACATGAGGTGTTCGATGCCGAACATCACCGTTCAGTGGTACGCCGGCCGCACGGATCAGCAGAAGCGCGACGTCACCGCCGCCATCACCAAGGCGATGGTCGAGATCGGCAAGACGACCGCCGACCAGGTGCACATCGTGTTTCAGGACATCGAGAAATCCAACTGGGGCGTGAACGGCAAGCTCGCCTCGGACAAATAAGGAGACCCATGGACTCGCGACTCCGCGCCCTCGCCGAGCAGGTCGACGCGCACGTCATCTCACGCCGGACGTTCCTCCAGCAGGCCGCGATCATCACCGGCGGCGACCGCGGCCGGCACGCACGTGCTGCGCTCGATGGCGCAGCGCGCAGGCGAAGCCGAAGCTGCGCGTCTGGCTCTTCAAGAGCTTCGTCACCGACGGCAACGACATCCTGGCCAAGCAGGTCGAGGCGTGGGCGAAGGAGCGCAACGTCGACGTCGAGTTCGACTGGGCCACCTTCGGCGACCGCGAGCAGAAGTTCGTGGCGGCCATCGAGGCCGGCAACCCGCCGGACATCGCCGAGATGAACTACCAGGGCCCGATGCGCTACCGGCCCGGCGCTGCGCGACGTCACCAAGCTGGCCAAGGACATCGCCGGCGCGCGCGGCGGCCTCCTGCCGCTACGCCGACCGCGTCGTGCAGTTCAACGGCCAGTACTACGGCGTCGCGCACCAGGCGTTCGGCGGCGGCCTGCACATCCGCAAGGACCTCGTGCGAAGCCAAGGGCCTCAAGATGCCGAAGGTCTACGACCCCGACGTCATCGACGTCGCCAAGAAGTGCCAGGACCCGTCGAAGGACCTCTGGGGCTTCGGCCAGACCCTGAACCGCTCCGACGACGGCAACGGCTTCATGCAGAACATCCTCTGGAACTACGGCGGCGAGCGCCTGGGACAAGGACGGCAAGCCCGCGCTCGGCCACCACGCTTCCTGAAGCAGAACCTGGAGGCGCTCCAGTTCGCCGTCGACACGATCCAGAAGCACAAGATCCAGCCGCCCGGCGTCATGGGCTGGACCGACGTCCACAACAACGAGGCCTACATGGCCGGCAAGCTCGTGAGCACCAACAACGGCGCCAGCCTCTACTACGCGATGGTGAAGCAAGAAGCACCCGCTCGCCGAGAAGACCGCAGGTCATCCTGACGCCGGGCGGGCCCGCCGGGCTCGTTCGTCGCTCGCGGGCGCCTACAACTGGGGCATCTTCCAGAAGTCGAAGTACGCCGAGCTGTGCGAGGACATGATCCGCTGGGTCGAGGACGAGAAGCGCTTCGAGGAGTACATGAAGGTGTCCATCGGCCAGGCCGGTCCCGTCTACAAGTCGCGCGCCGAGAACCCGTACTGGAAGACCGACCCGAACTTCGAGGGCATGCTGGAGAACATCCTGCGCAGCGTGTGGCCGGGCTATCCCGGGCCCGATCACGCCGGCGGCCATCGAGGTGCAGGCGCAGTACATCCTGTGCGACATGGCCGGGCGCGTGGTCACGGCCGGGCTCTCGCCCGAGGCGGCGCTGAAGGAAGCGCACAAGCGCGTCGAGGAGATCCACAAGATCCGCAGTCGCGGCTAGACCGGCATGGCGGCGACGCGCGTCTCGGACCTCGCGGCGGAGCCGGCGCTCGGCGGCCGGCCGAGCGCCCTGTCGCTCGGCCTCAAGCGCGTGCTCGGGCCCGACTACCGGATGGGCTTCCTCTTCGTCCTGCCGATCGTGGTCCTGGTGCTGGCGCTCGTCGCCTACCCGTTCTGCTACGCGATCTACCTCAGCATGACCCACAAGTTCGTGGGCATGCCGCCCGTCTTCGTCGGGCTCGAGAACTACATCCGGCTGGCCGAGCGACGGCTTCTTCCAGCGCGCGGTCTGGAACTCGTTCATCTTCACGTTCGGCTCGGTCGTCTTCAAGCTGGTGCTCGGCATGGTGATGGCGCTCGTGCTGACGTCGAAGATCCGCTGCCGCAGCGTTCTTCACCGGCGTGCTGCTGATCCCGTGGGTGGCGCCGACCGTCGTGTCGCGCGCTGAACTTCCTGTGGATCTTCGACGGCAGCCTCGGCGTGCTGAACTACCTGCTCGTCAAGGTCTTCCGCATCCTGCCGCAGGGCGTGGGCTGGCTCTCCGAGCCGGGCACCGCCATGGCGTCGGTGATCGTCGTCAACATCTGGCGCGGCTTTCCCTTCTTCGGGATCTCGTTCCTGGCCGGCATGAAGGCGATCCCCGCCGAGCTCTACGAGGCGGCGGCGGTGGACGGCGCCAACGTCGCTCCAGCGCTTCCGCCACGTCACGCTGCCCGGCTCCGCAACATCGTGATCATCGTGGTGCTGCTCTCCACGATCTGGACCTTCAACGACTTCGGCATCGTCTACATCCTCACCAAGGGCGGGCCGGGCGGCGCCACCATGGTGCTGCCCGTCTTCACCTACGAGATGGCGTTCGGCGCCCAGCGGCTCGGGCGAGGCCATCGCGGTGGCGCTCTACATGCTGCCCGGCGCTCGCGATCGTCATCGTCCTGCTCGCGCGCTACATGCGGCAGGGGCAGGCGCGATGAGCAAGGCGGCCGCTCGCGCGCGCTGCAGACGCGGCGGCTCGCCTACGGCGTGCTCGGCTTCCTCGCTCGTGCTCGTGCTGTTCCCGTTCTACTGGATGACGATCACGTCGTTCAAGAGCGAGGACCAGATGCGGAGCCTCGTCTCCATGTTCTGGCCGTCGCCGGTCGTCGCTGGAGAACTACTGGCAGCTCCTCACGAAGACCGACTTCGTCGCCTGGTACGGCAACAGCGCGATCGTGGCGGTCTCGAGCACGCTGGCTCGCCACCGCCGTCGGCACCATCGGCGCCTACGCGCTGGCCCGCCTGAAGTTCATGGGCCGCGCCTTCATGTCGAGCGCCGTCGCTCATCACCTACCTGGTGCCGCCGTCGATCCTGTTCATCCCGCTCTACGCGCAGATCCGGACGTTCGGGCTCTCCGACAGCCTGGCCGGCCTCATCGCCGCCTATCCGTCGTTCACGGTGCCGTTCGTGACCTGGCTGCTCGATGGGCTACTTCGAGTCGATCCCGGTGGAGCTGGAGGAAGCGGCGATGATCGACGGCGCCACGCGCTTCGGCGCCTTCCGCCGCGTCATCCTGCCGCTGGCCGCGCCGGGCGTGCTCGCCGCCGCGCTCTACGCGTTCACGCAGGCGTGGAACGAGTTCCTCTACGCGCTGGTCTTCATCACCGACGTGAAGCTGCGCACGCTGCCGGTCGGCCTGTCGCCGCTTCATCACCGGCGACGTGTACGGCTGGGGCTACCTGATGGCGGGCGCCGTGCTGACCACGCTGCCCGTCATCGCGGTCTACATCTATCTCCAGAAGTACATGGTCGAGGGCCTGACGGCGGGCAGCGTGAAGGGCTGAGCCGCCGGCCCGGCGCCCACCACGCTAGGGCGTCAGGATCTCCGCGAGATCCACCGTCACGCGCACGCGGCTCACGTCCGGGCGCGCGTCGGCGCGAACCATCGCCGACAGGCGTGACATCGGGCTGCGCCATGCACCCCGCGAGCACGCAGAGAATCATCGCCCCCATCGCCGCCATCATCAATCTGTTCATTGGAGTGCCCCTCGGCTGTTGGATGAGATCCCGGCGCCGGCGGATCGCCCGCCGGCGCCCGGGGACCGTTACTCGGACTTGAACAGGAAGTGCGCGCGGCGATTCTTCGCCCAGCACCGCTCGCCGGCCTGCATGCAATCGGGCCGCTCCTCGCCGTAGCTCACGACCACGAAGCGTCGCGAGTCCACGCCGCGGGAGACCAGGTAGTTCATGGCCGCCTTCGCGCGGCGGTCACCGAGGACCATGTTGTACTCGTTCGTGCCGCGCTCGTCGCAATGCCCCTCGACGAGGACCTGCACGTTGGCGTTCGCCTTGAGCCAGCTCGCGCTGGCCTCGAGCGTCCGCGCCGCATCCGGACGGATCTCGTACCTGTCGAAGTCGAAGTGCACGTCCGGCATGTTCGCCGTGGCCATGTAGTCACGGACGTCAGGCCGCGACGCCGACGGCAACGACACCGTCTGGTCGCCGTGATACCCCGCCGTCGAGGCGGATACCGACGCTCCCTCGGGCTGTCTCGCACATCCCACGCCCAGGAGGAGCGCTGCCAGTGCTCCCATCACCATCGTGCGCCGATTCATCGAAGCCTCCTTGCCACTGAGGATTGCTTGTCGATGTCATCGGCAGGGTCACTTCAGAACTGAACCACCTTTCGCGGGCGGGGGCCGGGCGGCCCCGAACGCTCAACGGGTGGCGAGCTTCGCCTCCAGCCAGCGCTTGAGGTCCGGGGAGACGTCCGTGAAGGCCACGACGACGTCCCCGTCGCCGCGGTTCTCGAGCACCTTGACGTAGGCGTCCATGCCCTCCACCACCAGCCGGGCGCTGTCGCGGACCGCGAGATCGCCGCTGACCGACGCTTCCGCGGTCGTCGCCGACACGGCGCGCAGCCGGGCGGCCAGCGCGGCGCCGGCGAGCCGCTTGCCCTCGACGCGGTAGCAGGTCGCGGGCACGGGAGGCTCGAGGGCGACGCGCGCGGCCTCCACGCGGTCTGGCAGCGCCGTCGCGTAGGCGCCGCGGATCGCCTCGACCTCGTGGATGGTGATCGGGCGTCTCGACGCCTTTCAGCGTCATCTCCAGGGTCCCCCGCACCTCGACGACGTCGCGCACGAGCTCGTAGGTCCGCGCGCCGAGCAGCACCTGGCCGCCGATCGTCTGCGACTCGATCCGGTACGCGAGGTTGATGGCGGCGCCGACGGCCCCGTACTTCGTCCGCTTCTCGGAGCCGATGTTCCCCACCACCACCTCGCCCGTGTTGATCCCGATCCCCATCTCGAGCGCGGGCAGCCCGAGCGCCTGCTGCTCCTCGTTGATCGCGACCAGGGCGCGCTGCATCTCGATCGCGCAGGCCACCGCGCGCTCGGCGTCGTCCTCCGCGGCGAGCGGCGCGCCGAAGAACGCGAGGATGCCGTCGCCCTGGAACTCGTCCACCGTCGCGCGATAGCGCGTGAGGATCTCCACCACGCGCTCGAGATAGCGGTTGAGGATGCGGATGACCTCTTCCGGTGTGAGCCGGCCGGCCAGCGAGGTGAAGCCGCGCAGGTCGGACACGAGCAGGGTGATCTCGCGCCGGTCGCCGCCGAGCCGGAGCCCGTCCGGCGACCCGAGCAGCGTGTCCACGACCTCCTTGCTGATGTACCGGCCGAACGTGTCGCGGATGAAGTCGCGCTGCCGGAGACCCTCGAGCATCCCGGCGAAGCTCAACGACAGGCGTCCGACCTCGTCCTGGCTGCGCGCGGGCGGCAACGGCACATCGAGGTTGCCTCGCGCCACCTCGCCGGCCGCGGTCGTGAGCGTCTTCAGCGGGCGCAGCATACGCGCCGACAGCACCGCGAACAGCGCGAGCCCGACGGCGAAGAGGCCGACGGAGAGCGCGGTCACCCGCATCGTCCGCATGCGCACGGCCGCCGCCACGGGGTCGGCGAACTTGTTGAGCATGAGGATGGCGACCACCTGGCCGTTCAGCTTGAGCGGCGTGTTGATCTGGAGAAACTGCGCGTACTCGGTGCCCCCGGCGCGCCCGCCGAAGAGCTGGCTGTGCATCATCTCGCCCGCTCGCCACGTGGCCTCGGTGGACGCGTAGGTGGCGGGGAAGAGGTCGTGGATGTGCGCCCCGTCACCCGGGGCGAAACCGCCGTGGTCGATGGCGACGTAGATGTACCGTCCGTTGTCCTGCCGGCGCAGCACGACGGCGTTGTCGACGTCGAACTCCGTCTTGATGCGATTGAGATCGGCGAGCAGCCGGGTGTAGGCGGGTGACGCCGTGTGCTCCGGCCCGGTGATCGTGGCGATGGCCCGCACGTCGAGCCAGCTCGCGCCGCGCTCCGCGAAGAACTCCAGCTTGGAGGCGAGGGTCTGGATCTCGGCGTCGCGGCTGTCGCGGTAGTACTGCCAGGCGAGCGTCCCCACCGCCACCACGAGGATGACGAGGAACAGGGCCAGGTTCTTGACGACGATCGAGCGTGTCACCGCCGTCCTCGATGGTGCCCCGAGCCACCGGGCACCATGTCACGCAGACGTCAACTCTCCTCCTGGAGCAGCGGCGCGCGCCCGGCGGTAGGTCCCTAGCGGTTCCTGACCTTGAAGTGCGCCCGCCGGTTCTTCGCCCAGCAGGCTTCGGTGCGGTCACGACACGCGGGCTTGTCCTCGCCGAAGCTCACGACGGTGATCCGGCGCACATCCACGCCTTGGGCGACCAGCGCGTTCATCGTGGCGCGCGCGCGCCGCTCGCCGAGCGCCACGTTGTACTCGGTCGTGCCCCGGTCGTCACAGTGGCCCTCGATCAGGACCAGGGTGTCGGCGCGCGCCTTGAGCAGCCGCGCGTTGGCCTCGATCGTCCGCAGGGCGTCCGGACGAAGCTCGGCCCGGTCGAAGTCGAAGTGCACGTCGACGAGGTCGGGCACGGTCCGGAACTCCGTCGTTGCAGGACGGGCCGTCGGGCGAGAGGCGTCAGTCGCAGGCGCGGAGGGGCGCGCGCTCGCCGTGGTCGAGGAGGACGAGGTGGTGCCCGGCGCGGTGGAGCTCCCCGTGCCCGTTGGGGCGGGCGCGGACGCGGTCGTCGTCGCCGGCTGCTTCGCGCACCCGGCTCCGAGCATGAGGAACACGATCAGGATCACGCACGCACGTCGACTCATCCGGGGCCTCCTCGAGCGCCGAGTGGGGGTTTGGGACAGATGCCGCGTCACGTTGGAGGACTCCGAGCCCCGGCTCGGAGCGCCGGGACGTGACGCGGCTTCACCAGGAAGCTGCCCACTCCCTGTCACTTGCCCGGCCACAAACGTCACGCCGCCCGAGCGCAACCACTGTGCCAAACGCGAAACACGTCGCCAACCCGCCACCATCGCGGCGATCTGGTCCGCGACTCGACGATCGTCACGACGTTCTGTCGCCGGACGCGACAGAGTGTCGCCGGATCAGACGTTCATGAGGCTCGGGGAACCGCGACGTCGTGAGGGATGCGGGCGAGGTCGCCGAGGAGCATGCCGGCCCAGCGGTAGATGTTGTGCTCGCGGACGAGATGCCGCATCCGCCGCATGCGCTCCATCCGCTCGGCCTTCGGCATCTCCAGCGCCCGGTGCATGGCGTCGGCCGTCTCGTCGAGATCGTACGGATTGACGAGCAGGGCGTCCCGCAGCTCGCGCGAGGCGCCCGTGAACCGGCTCAGGATCAGGACGCCGTCGTCGTCGTCCCGCACGGACACGAACTCCTTGGCGACCAGGTTCATGCCGTCGTGGAGCGAGGACACGATGCAGAAGTCGGCGTGCCGGTAGAGCGGCCAGATCTCGTGGCGGTCGTGGTGCCGCTCGAGGTAGACGATCGGCTTCCAGCTCCGGGTGCCGAGGCGCGGCGTTGATCTCCCGCCACCGTCGCGTGCACCTCGTCCTGCAGCTCCTGGTAGCGCTTGATGCGGCCGCGGCTCGGCGCCGCCAACTGCACGAAGGTCAGCGCGCTCACGATACTCGGGATAGCGCACGAAGAACCGCTCGCAGCGCGCGGAAGCGCTCGGGGAGCCCCTTCGTGTAGTCGACGCGCTCGACCCCGACGCCGAGGAACTCCGGGAGCCCGCCCACCAGGCTGCGCGAGCGACTCGCGGCGACGTCGCCGGCGGGTCCTCGACGAAGTCCGGGGCCACGCTGATCGGGAACGGTTTCACGTACGTCACGTGCGTGCCCCGGCGCGACCGCGAAGTGCTCGGCGTCGATCCGCGCTTCGAGCGCGCGGTCCACCGTGTCGAGGAAGTTGTTGCAGTGGTACTGCGTGTGGAACCCGATGAGATCGGCGCCGAGCATCCCGGTGAGGATCGCGTTCTGCCACGGACAGATGCCGAAGGCTTCGAATTCGGCCAGGGGATGTGCCAGAAGATGGCCACCCGCGCGTCGGGACGCTCCGCCGTGATGAGCGCCGGCAGCAGCGCGAAGTGATAGTCCTGGATCAGCACCAGCGGCGCCTCGGTGTCCGCCATCTCCTCGAGCAGCGCGGCGGCGAACTTCGCATTCACGGCCCGGTACTGCGCCCAGTCCTCGGGACGGAAGGTCGGCCGCGCGTGGACCACGTGACAGAGCGGCCACAGCCCCTCGTTGGAGAAGCCGTAGTAGTAGCCTTGCTCCTCCGCGCGCGTCGAGCCAGACGCGCCGTAGCGTGTACCGCGGGTCGTCGGTCGGCACGCCGACACGGCCCTGCTCGTCGGCGCTCTCGCGGTCCGCGTCGCCGCTGCCGTGCGCGACCCAGACGCCGCCGCACGCCCGCATCACCGGGTCCATCGCCGTGACGACGCCGCTCGCCGGCGTCTGCGGCACCACCTTCCCGGCGCGCCGCACGTGGCTCACCGGCTCCCGGTTCGACACCACGAACACCGGCGTCCCGTTGAACCGGAGCCGGACGAACTGCTTGAGACGCTCCTCGGTCCAGACCGCCTCACCGGCCAGGCGTAGCGCCGCCTCCTGCTCCGCGGCCGCCTCGGCCCGCGAGAGCCGGCGCGCGAGGCCCACCATTTCCATCGCGAGCGGCCCGAACACCTGCGCGTCCGCGACGTCGGGGGGCGGCACCACCTTCCCCGTCTTCAACGTCTTCGCCCAGCCGGCCATCGCGGACAGCGGTCGCGTCACGCTGGCGCGCACGACGACGAACGTGATGATCGAGATGCCGAGCGCCACCGCGAAGAACCTGACCGCGTGGTACTGCCAGAGGTCCTTCTCGACGCCGTCCAGGTGCGAGGCATCGACGAACACCGCGAGCGCGCCGAGCGGGCGGTCGTCGGCGCTCAGCGGCGTCGCATAGAAGTAGGCACGCCGGCCCGCCATCGCACGGAGACCTTTCCCGACGGTCCCATTCCGGATGACGTCGGTGATCTCCGGCAGCGCCGGCGGCAACGCCGCCGCATCCGCGGGCGCCGACGTCAGCGGGCTGCCGAATTCGTCGTAGACCGCGATGCGCCGGTCGGGCCGGCCGAACTTCTTCAGCAGGCGTGCGATCTGGGGCGCCGCTCCGCGCCGCGCCGCGGGCTCGACGGACTCTTTCAGGCTCTCGGCCAGCAGCGCGGCGCGGCGCTCGAGGTCGACGATGAGCCGCTCGCGTTCGTCGCGGATCTGAAAGAACGCGAAGCCGCCGATGATGAGCAGCGCCGACAGCCAGATCGCCGCCACCAGCCGCAGCGTGATCTTCACGCGTCCGCCGCGAACTGATCCGTGCGTCCGGAGCGGGCGACCCGCCAGATCTCGGCCACGAGCGCCGCCATCCGGAAGGGCTTCTCGAGATAGGCCGCGGCGCCGAGCCGGCGCGCGGTGTCGGCGACGCCCGGCCCGCCGAACGCGGTCATGATCACGACCGGCAGAGCCGGCCAGCGCCGGCCGAGGCTGTCGAGCACCTCGAGACCGCTCACGCCGGGCAGGTTGACGTCGAGGACGATGACGTCCGGGCGGTGCAGCTCGATCGCCGGCACGATCCAGTCCGCGCGCGCGAGCATGATCGCGCGAAACCCCTCGCGCTCCAGCCACTCCTTGAGGGCGTCGCGCCACGCCGGATCGTCGTCGACGACGAGGAGGGTCAGCCCGGTGCCATCGTTCATCGGCCTCTGCTGATGGCAAGCCGAATGCCAAACGACAGGATCGTCGGCGCCGGCGCGAAAGTCCGTCTGCACGTGCCGCGCGCGTCCCGGACAAGTTGACGCCGGCCGTACGTCTTCGTCGCGGCGCGGGTTACCGCAGCTTCCGCTGGAGGGTCCGGACGCTCACGCCGAGCAGGCGCGCGGCCGCGCGCTTGTCGCCGTCCACCTCGGCGACGACGCGCCGGATGTAGTCGATCTCGAGATCGGCCAGGGTCGGCCGGGCGCCGCCGCCGGGCGGCGGCGCGACGAACTCGATGCGCAGGTCCTTCAGCATGATCCGCGGTCCGGCGGTCAGCGTCACCGCGCGCTCGACGACGTTCTCCAGCTCCCGCACGTTGCCGGGCCAGCGATGCGCGAGCAGCCACGCCGACGCCTCGGCATCGAAGCCCTCCAGCGTCTTGCCGAGCGATGCCGCCGCGCGCTCGAGGAAATGCTGGGCCAGCAACAGGATGTCGTCGGTGCGCTCACGGAGGCTGGGCAACCGGAGCGGCAGCACGGCGAGCCGGTAGTAGAGATCCTCGCGAAACCGGCCTTCCTGCACGAGGACGGGGAGATCGCGATGCGTCGCGCTGATGACCCGAAGGTCGAGCCGGATGTCCTGCTGCGCCCCGACGGGGCGGATGGAACGCTCCTGCAGCGCGCGCAGCAGCTTCCCCTGGAGCAGCAGCGACAGGTCGCCCACCTCGTCGAGGAAGAGCGTGCCGCCGTCGGCTTCGAGGAACAGGCCGCGATGCTTGCGCTCCGCGCCCGTGAAGGCGCCCCGCTCGTGCCCGAACAGCTCGGACTCCAGCAGGTTCTCCGGAATCGCCGCGCAGTTGACGGGCACGAACGGGCGCGCGCGCCGCGCGCTCTGCTGATGGATCGCGCGGGCGACGAGCTCCTTGCCCGTGCCGCTCTCCCCGAGGATCAGCACGGTCGCGTCCGAGGCAGCCATGGCACGGATCTGCTCGAAGACGGCCTGCATGGGCTTGGAGCGTCCGAGGATGCTCTCGAAGCTGAACCGCCGCTCGACCTGCGCGCGCAGCGTGCGGTTCTCCTCCCGCAGCCGGCGATCGTCGAGCGCGCGCTGCACGGCGAGGCTCGCCTCGCCGAGCTTGAAGGGCTTCGTGAGGTAGTCGTACGCGCCCGCCCGGATCGCTTCGATCGCCGTCTCGAGGGTGGCGAAGGCGGTCATGAGCACGACGCGCTGCGCGGGATCGCGCGCCTGCGTCTCCCGCACCAGCGTGAGGCCGTCCACGTCGTCCATGACGAGGTCGGTCAGCACGACGTCGAAGGACGCCTCCGCGAGCGCCGCGAGCGCGTCGCGCCCTCCCCCCACCGCCGTGACCGTGTAGCCTTCGCCCTCGAAATGCCGGCGCAGCACGCTCAGCATCTCGGGATCGTTGTCGACGATGAGGATCGCCGGCTTCACGACGGCGCCACCGGCAGCCACACGGTGAAGGTCGAGCCCGCGCCGGGCGCGCTCTCCAGGTCGAGGGTCCCGCCGTGCGCGCGGACGATGTCACGCGAGATCGCCAGGCCGAGGCCGGTCCCCTGCCCGCGTGGCTTCGTGCTGAAGAAGGACTCGAAGATCCGCGCGTGCAGCTCGGGCGCGATGCCGGAGCCGGTGTCGGCGACGGCGATGGCGACGCCGGCCTGCCCGTTGCGCGCGGCCGCCCGCGCGGAGACGGTGACCGCGCCGGCGGCGGGCGTGGCCTCCAGCGCGTTGACGACGAGATTGATGAGCACCTGCTGGAGCTGGCTGGCGTCGGCGCGCACCTGAGGCAGCGCCTGCTCCACCCCTCGGCGAGCGTCACGTTCCGCTGCCGCGCCGCGAGCTCCAGCAGCGGCCACAAGTCCCGCACGACCTCCACGAGTCGGCGTCGGCTCCAGCTTCGGGGCCTGCGGGCGGACGGCGTCGAGCAGGCTCGTGATGATCCGTGAGATGCGATCGATCTGGCCGACGATCGCCTCCAGGTCCTCGCGGTCGGGATCGTCGGTCGCGGCGCCGCGGAGCACGAACTCCGCGCGCGCGGAGATGATGTTGAGCGGCGTGCCGACCTCGTGCGCCAGGGCCACCGCCAGCTTCCCGGCGACGGCGAGCGCGCCGGCCTGGCGCGCCTGTTGTTCCAGCGCCAGCGCGCGCTCCGTCTCGGCGAGCAGCCGTCGCCGCGCGTCCTGCAGACGCTCGACCATCTCGTTGAACTGCTGCGCGACCTGGCCCAGCTCGTCGCGACGCGCGACCGCCAGCGTCACGCCGGGCTCGCCCCGGCCCAGGCGCTGGATGCCGTCGGCCAGGCGGGCGAGCGGCCGCAGCACCTGGCGCTGGAGGACGAACGCCGTCAACCCGACGGTGACCGCGAGCAGCAGGCCGAGCCGCACGAGCACGTCGACGATGGCGGCCCGGAACCGTCGATTCATGCCGGTCGTCACCCCGACGATCTCCATCGCGCCATCGATCGCGCCGCTTCGACCCCGCACCGGCACGATGATCGCGACGAACGCCCGTGTCGCGCCGCGCACGACCATCTCTTCGGGCAGTCCCGACGTCATGACACGGCGGAGCCTGTCGACGGGGATGACGTCCGCGGTCGTGACCGGGCTCGAGACGAAGACGGGCGCGGCGTGACGGTCGAAGACCCGGATACGCTCGATCGCCTCCTGCTGCTCGACCATCTGCGACACGAGGTGGCCGATCTCCGACCACTGCCGATCGCGCAGCGCGTTCTCAACCGCGATCTGGATCGCCTTGGCGGTGAGCGCGAGGTTGTGCTGGTACTCGCTGAGGAGCTGCGCCCGCTCCTGCCGGAGGCGCAAGGCGCCATGCACGCCGGTCGCAAGAAGCGCCGGAATCATGACGATGAGGATGACGCGCTGGCGAAGTCCCATACCTGGCACGGACGAGAGGCCGCGGGAACGCGGCCCGTCCGTAGCCTAGCACGTGGGGAGAGGAGCAGCCGGGTCGCGGAGCGGGCGCGGGATACGCGGCAGGGTGACGGTGAAGCAGCTGCCGTACCCCGGTCCATCGCTCGCCGCGTCGATCGTTCCGCCGTGGAGTGTCACGAGCCGGCGGACGACGGCGAGGCCGTTCCCCGGGCCACGCCGCGACCCGTCCGCCCTCACGGACAGATCGAAGACGCGCGGGAGGAGCTCGGGCGCGATCCCGATGCCCGTGTCCCGGACCTCGAGGACCGCGGCCGCCCCTTCCGGCGTCACGCGGACGAAGATGGAGCCGCCGGGCCCGGTGTACTTCACCGCGTTGTCGAGCAGGTTGACCAGGATGCACTGGAGCCGGAGCGCGTCTGCCTCGACCCAGAGCGGCTCGGCATCGAGCTTGAAAAGGTGCCGCGACGCCGTGCTCATGACGATCGCCATGCTGCGTTCGACCGCCTCGGCGAGGTCCAGCGGATGGCGGTGGAGCACGAGACGGCCCGAAGCGGCCCGGTTCACGTCGCGCAGGTCGCCCACCATTCGCGCGAGCTGGTCGGTCTGGCGGAGGATGGTCGCCCGGGCGCGCGCCGCCGACTCGTGATCGTGGGCGGCGTCCATCTCGTTGAGCGCGGCGCGGGTCGCGATCACCGATGTCCGGAGGTCCTGCGCGAGGATCGCGAGGAACTCGTCCTTCACGCGGGCACCGTCCCGGGAGTCGGCGCGCGCGACCCGCGTGCTCCCCTCGGCCCGGCGGCCCCAGGGCACCGTCGCCGCGAGCCACGCCAGCACGAGCGCGACGAGGAACACGACGGTGGCCGCCACCTCCGCTTCGTCCGTGATGACCGGCTCCTCCGGCGTGACGAAGAGGAACGCGAACGCCGCGACGCTCACCGCGCCCGCGGCGACCGCGGGCCCGAATCCCAGCCTCCGCGCGACGAGGAGCACGACGAACAGGAACGGCGGCGAGGCGAAGGGATAGATGAACGGCCGCAGCACGAACATCACGACCGTCGTGAGGGCGGCCGCGCCGATCGCGAGCGCGTATTCCCGCACGGGGTGCCGGAGGGCGTCCGACATGCGCATGCGTGGACGTCGCTGCATGCCCGGAGCCAAGCGCTTCGGCCGCGCGCGCCGCAACTTACCGTGGGAGGGCGGCGTCATCGTGTCGGTGCGGCGACATTTTGTCGCCGCACCGGCGCGGCGTCCACTACGATTTCACGCCACCGTCCCGGTGGCGGTGCCCTACCGGCCCGGCTTCGCGGCGTGCTGCTCCTTGCCCGCCGCGATGCAGGCCTGGTAGGGCGCCCCGCACAGTCAGTCGAAGCAGGTGTGATCCTGGTTCGAGGTGAACGAGAAGTCCTGCCCGTGACCGCAGTAGATCTGCGGGATGCTCGCGCCGGGCAGCGGCGCGTAGAGGTAGAACGCGGGTTTCAGCGCCGGGAGGATCTTGCTGCCGGCGGGCGTCGCCGGCTTGGCGCCTTTCGCCTCCGCCGAGAACGCGACGACCTCGAAGGCCCCGAACTTGCCGCCCTGGAACGCGGCGGGCAACGCCACGTCGAAGGCGGCCTTGTTCTTCCCGACGGTGGCCGTCTTGTACGGGACGCGTCCGAGGTGCTGCGCCTGCTTCGAGCGCGTGTCGTACAGCCATGCGTGGAGCTCCGGTCGCTCCGCGGGCAGCTTCAGGCCGACGTAGGTGCCGCGGAAGACGTTGGCCTCGCGGTCGTACGCGATGGTCCCGCGCGGGCTGCGATCGCCCGGGTCGAAGCGATACCCGTCGATGACCCACGAGCCCTGCAGCTCGATCACCTGCGCGCTCGCGGGGAGCGCGAACGCGAGCGCCATCATGATCGCGAGCGCGATCCTCATGCGCGTCCTCCCGTGGTCTCCGCGGGATCACTGCGAAGCTCGACGACCTCGGCGCCGACGCGGAGCGTCGCGTCCCACGTGACCGCGATCGCGTCCTTCACGCTCTCGTGGGCCGGGCAGCCGGCGGGGTGCACGGCCAGCGCTCGCTCCGCCGTCTCGCGGAACTCGGGCGGGATGGTGAGGTCGTAGTGCATGGTGATCGACACGATCCGGATGGTCTTGCCCACGCCGGCGATGCGGCCGTCGGCGGTGGCGGTGTAGCGTGCGCGGTCGAACGGCACCTTGCGCCCTGCCAGGGCGCCGGCAAGCGTGCCGTACATTCAGCCGGCGACGCCGGCGACGATGTGGTCGAGCGTCGACGCGACCGGCGGCCCCTCGCCCTTCACGCCGTAGTACTGGCGGAGCGTGCCCTGCATGCCGTACACGACCGGCTCCGGCACCTCGCCGAGCCAGGCGTGGCGCGCGCCGTCGCGGTACTCGAGGCGCGTGCGCGAGATGTATTCGAACGGCTCACTCATGACGACCTCCCTCTTGGAATCGGTAACCCTGCCGGTGCACGGTCAGGATCCACGCCGGACGATCCGGATCCCGCTCGAGCTTCTGGCGCAGCCGGAGCACGTGCGTGTCGACGGTGCGCGTCGTCGGAAAATGCTCGTAGCCCCACACGGCGTCGAGGAGCCGGTCGCGCGTGACGACCTCGCCCCGGTGCTCGACCAGGTAGACGAGCAGGTCGAACTCCTTGCGCGTCATCGCGAGCTCCGTCCCCGCCTTGAAGACACGCCGGCCCTGGCGATGGATGCGCACGTCGTCGAACGCGAACTCCTCGAACTTCTCGCGGGGCCCGGGCCGGCGCAGCACCGCGCGCACCCGGGCCAGGAGCTCGCGCAGCGAGAACGGCTTGGTGACGTAGTCGTCGGCGCCGAGCTCGAGCCCTTGCACGCGGTCGGCTTCCTCGCCGCGCGCGGTGAGCATGATGATGGGCACGTTGATCCCGCGCTGGCGGAGCTGGCGGCACACGTCCCAGCCGCTCATCGTCGGCATCATCACGTCCAGGAGGATGAGGTCGGGCGCCTCGCGCGCCGCGAGCGCGAGGGCGTCGGCGCCGTTGCCGGCGCTGAGCGTGGCGTAGCCCTCGAAGCGCAGATTGTCCTCGAGCCCGCGCACGATCTCCGGTTCGTCGTCGACGATCAGGATCATCGGCATCGTCAGCGCACCGGCAGGTGGATCGTGAAGCGGCTGCCCGCGCCGGGCCGGCTCTCGACGGTCACGCGGCCTCGATGCGCCTCGGCGACGTGGCGGACGAGCGCGAGGCCGACACCGCTGCCGCGCCGTCCCTGCGTGTCACTGCGTCCCACGCGATAGAACTTCTCGAAGATCCGCGCGTGCTCGGCGGGCGGGATGCCGATGCCTTCGTCGCTCACGGACAGCGCGAGCTCGCCGCCGGCGAGCGCGGCGGAGATGCGCAGCCCCTTGCCCTCTCCCGAGTACTTGATCGCGTTGTCGATGAGGTTGCTGAGCGCCTGTCCGACCGCGGCCGCGTCCATGGAGACGTCGGGGAGATCGGGCGCCACGTCCACCTCCACCTTGAAGCCGCCGCGCGCGAGCGGATACGCGAACGGCTCGAGGCTCTCGCGCACGAGTGGCTCGACGGGCGCCGGCGCGCGCTCGTACGTGCGCCGGCCGCCCTCGATGCGCGAGAAGTCGAGGACGTTGTCGATGAGGCGGGAGAGGCGCTCGCTCTCGCGCGTGATCACGCGGTAGTACTCCTCGCGCTGCGCGGGATCGGTCACGCGGCCCAGCTCGAGCGTCTCGCCGAACATCCGGATCACGGAGAGCGGGGTCTTGAGATCGTGCGAGACGTTCGCGACGAAGTCGGCCTTGAGGCGCGCCACCTCGCTCTCCCGCCGCATCAGGCGATACGTGGTGACGCTGCCCGCGACGATGACGATCAGCAGGACGCCGAGCACGCACGTGAAGAGCATCACCTGCCGGCGAACCGGCTGATGCGGGACGAAGCCCGGCGGTTGATAGAGCGCGACCTGCCAGTCCGGCAGCCCTTCGCGGAGACGCGCGGACGCGAGACGCTGGGCCCGCGCGATGCGACTCGCGGGCGTACACGGGGCGGTCCTGGGGATCGAGCAGCGCGAGGATGGTCGGCGTCTCGAGGCCGCCGAGCGTCTTCTCGAGGTGCTCCCGCACGGTGGGATCGGCGACGAGCGCGTCCAGCGCGCCCGGGCGGACATCGCGGACGCCGGCCGCGTAGCGGAGCCGCGCGATCACGTCGTCCGGGACGTCGCGCAGGACCATCTCGATCTTCTCGGCCGCCATCGCGGCCATGTCCCGCGCCTGCTCGCGGACGACCTGCTCCGCCGATCGCTCCCACTGGCGCAGCGAGATCCAGCCGACCGCGGCGAGCACCGCGGCCGCCACGACCACCGACACCAGGGCCCAGCGCGAAAACGTCGTCACGCGCCGTCGATCATGCACCCTCGCACCCGGCCGGAGTGTCACGCAGTTGTCACGACGCTTACCTCGCACGGTCGCGCGGGCGGTGGGCGCGGACGAGCGCGGGCGGAGGCCCCAGGGGGGCTCTGAACCCCGACAGTGTTTGGCGCGGTCCTACGCCGACATATTTCCATCGCACTCGCGAGCACGTGCCGAACCCGGTGCGGGGGACGGTTCACCCGCCCCCCTGGGGCCCCCGCCCCGCCTGCCCCCGCCCACCGCCCGCGCGGCCGTGCTCGACGACCGTTCGCGCTCGGCCCCGGGCTCGCCCTGTCACACGACGCCAGCGACCGCCATCACACGGCGCATACGCTCGGCGGCCTGGTCGGGGTCGCTGGAACACGTGCGCCTGATCGGCCAGCACGAACAGCTTCGCGAGATGCAGGACCGATCGTGCGCTCTCCATGCCGCCGACCATCCGGAAATGGTTCTGGTGGCCGTTCAGGTACGCCATGAAGACCACGCCCGTCTTGTAGAAGCGCGTTGGGTCGCCGAAGAGGTGGCGGGAGAGCGGGAGCGTTGGTTGCAGGATGCGGTCGAACTCCGCGCGGTCGCCACGGTCGAGCGCACGCAACCCCGCGGCGGCCGCGGGGGCGATCACGTCGAAGATGCCGAGCAGCGCGTCCGAGTGGCCGTGCGCGTCGCCGCCGATCGTCGTTGGATAGTCGAAGTCGTCGCCCGTATACATGCGCACGGTCTTCGGGAAGCGGCGGCGCATCGCGATCTCGCGGTGCTGGGCCAGCAAGGAGATCTTCACGCCGTCGATCTTCGCGGCGTGCTCGTGCACGATCGCCAGCAGCGTCTCGGTGGCGCGGTCCAGGTCCGGCGAGCCCCAGTAGCCGGCGAGCGCGGGATCGAACATGTCGCCGAGCCAGTGGATGATCACGGGCTCCTTCGCCTGCGTGAGGATCCGGCCATAGACCTTCGCGTAGTCCTCCGGTCCCTTCGCGCACGCGGCGAGGGCGCGGCTCGCCATCAGGATGATGCGGCCGCCCACGGCCTCGATGTGGCTGCACTGCGCCTCGTACTCCGCCTCGACCTGCGCGAGCGTCACGCCCGGCGACGGGGCCAGGTCGTCGGTGCCGGCGCCGCTGAACACGACCGCGCCCGGCATCGTGCGCGCCTCGGCGACGCTGCGCCGGATCAGCTCCTTCGCCGTGCTCCACGGGAACCCCATCCCGCGCTGCGAGGTGTCCATCGCCTCGGCGACCGCGAGGCCCAGCGACCAGATGTAGCGGCGGAACGCGAGCGTCGCGTCCCAGTCGAGCTTCACGTCCAGGGTGGGATTGATGTCGGCGAGCGGATCGGCCACCACGTGCACGGCCGCGAAGCCGATGCGGCTCGCGATCGGGCCGGTCGCGGGCGCGAAGCTCGCAGCGGGACCGAGCTGATGGTCGCGGATCGTGCCGTCGGTCTGGGGTAGTCGAACGCTGACAGCCATGCGCGTCATCCTCCCGTGGGTGTCCCTATCCTAATCCATCGCGGGAGGAGACCAGGGAGGCGGAGGGATCAGCGCGCGCGGATGCCGGCCATGCCGGCGATCCCGGCGGTGCCGGCCTGCAGCTCGCCGTTGTTTCCGATGTGGCAGGGGTCCTCGAGCACCTGGAGCGCGGCGATGGCGTGACAGAGCTCGTGCGCGTCGATCTCGAAGGTCACCGCGGACGGCACCGACTCGACATAGCGCACGATCTTCACGCTCCGCACGGGCCGCAGGGAGATCGCCTTCGCGGGGACCGCGATGTGGCAGCCGAGGATCGGGCCCGTGGCCGGCACGTTCGCGCACTCCCGGCGGACGACGTCCAGGTCCTTGCTCACCACCAGCGTCACGAGGCTCTTGCCCTCCGCGAGCGGGCCGAAGTGCGCGATCCTCGTGCCGTTCGCACAGCCGCTCACGATGATCGTCAGGAGCGCGAGCGCGGCCGTGGTGGATCGGCTCATGGCCCTGGTATCGGCACGACAGCGCGATGGCCTGAGCCGCATGATGGGACGTCAGAGCAAGTTAACTGCCAGACCATCCCTCAGGTAAATCGTTGCAGTGGCGGGCGATTTTCGCGGGTTCAGCGCTCCGACGTTCCCGCGGCGTCACCCCGGAAACGCCGCGCGGCCAGAACGGCACGGTGTGTTGACAGCCCTGCGCAAGGCCCGTAACGTTGGGCCACTTTTTTCGGGAGGTTTGGCCATGGCGGAATCGCTGACGAAGGTGGTGCTCGGCGACAAGGACATTCCGACCAGGTGGTACAACATCATGGCCGACTTCAAGACGCCGCCCCCGCCCGTCCTGCATCCGGGCACCGGACAACCGATCGGTCCCGCCGACCTGGCGCCGCTCTTCCCGATGGAGCTGATCAAGCAGGAGGTCACGCAGGAGCGGTGGATCGAGATCCCGGACGAGGTCCGCGACGTCTACAAGCTCTGGCGGCCGAGCCCGCTCTTCCGCGCGCGCCGGCTCGAGAAGGCGATCGGCACCCCCGCCCGCATCTACTACAAGTACGAGGGCGTGAGCCCGGCCGGCAGCCACAAGCCGAACACCGCGATCGCGCAGGCCTACTACAACAAGAAGGAGAAGGTCGCGCGGCTCAGCACGGAGACCGGCGCCGGCCAGTGGGGCTCCGCGCTCGCCCTCGCCGCCCAGATGTTCGGGCTGCAGTGCAAGGTCTACATGGTGAAAGTCTCGTACCAGCAGAAGCCCTACCGCCGCGTCATGATGGAGACGTGGGGCGCACAGGTCGTCGCCAGCCCCAGCACCGACACGCAGGCCGGCAAGAAGATCCTCGAGCAAGACCCGGACTCCACCGGCAGCCTCGGCATCGCGATCAGCGAGGCGGTGGAAGACGCGGCGATGCGCGACGACACGAAGTACTCGCTCGGCAGCGTGCTCAACCACGTGCTGATGCACCAGACCGTGATCGGGCAGGAGGCCAAGAAGCAGCTCGAGAAGTTCGACGACGAGGCGGACATCGTCATCGCGTGCGCGGGCGGCGGCTCGAACTTCGCCGGCCTCTCGTTCCCCTTCGCCGCCGACAAGCTCACCGGCAAGAAGAAGAAGCTCCGCATCATCGCCGTCGAGCCGTCCGCCTGCCCCAGCCTCACCAAGGGCGTCTACACCTACGACTTCGGCGACACCGTGGGCATGACGCCGCTGGTGAAGATGCACACGCTCGGGCACGGGTTCGTCCCCGCGCCGCTGCACGCGGGCGGGCTGCGCTATCACGGCATGGCGCCGCTCGTCTGCAAGCTCTACGACGAGAAGGTCATCGAAGCGGTGGCGGTCCCGCAGATCGCCACGTTCCAGGCCGCCATCCAGTTCGCGCGCAGCGAGGGCATCATCCCGGCTCCCGAATCGGCCCACGCCATCCGCGTCGCGATCGACGAGGGGCTGCGCTGCAAGAAGGAAGGCAAGAAGCGGACGATCCTCTTCAACCTCTCGGGCCACGGCAACTTCGACATGGGCGCGTACGAGGCGTACCTCGCGGGCAAGCTGCAGGACTACGAGTACCCGGCCGCGAAGATCGCCGAGGCGCTGCGCGGGGTGCCGCAGGTCAAGGCGTGATCGCGATCGAGGGAGGCGGCGCAGGAGCCGAGGCCGTGAGGGGAGCGCTACGAGGACGAGCGCGACGTCGCGCGGATGGTCGAGCGGTGTCTCGCGGCACCGCCCGCCATCCGCTTCGAGATCTTCTTCGTCACGTTGCGTAACCGCCGGGGCTACCGGGACCGGGACCACGCGCGCGCGGCCGCCGGCTTCGAGCCGGTCGACGCGGCCGAGGACCACCGCCCGTAGAGGTTCGCCACGCCCGCGATCGCGGCGCGGACGATCGGGGCGATCAGCGGCTGTTCCGGTCCCACCAACGCGCGCTGCGCGGCCGCCGCCCGGGCCTCGGTGAGCAGGCTCTTCACGTACAGCTGCATGTAGTAGTCGTTCATGTCCATCTCCATCCTCCCTATGCCGCGGCCACCCGCGGAGTATGCGTCGAGCGCGTGAACACGATCTGCAGCTCATCGGACGGCGTGAGGCGGGCGCCGACCACGCGGTCCGTGATCGCCATCAGCCGTGCCATGTCGCGAACCCGTCCCTCGGGCAGCGGGAAGACCACGCGCCACGGCCGGAAGGCCCGCTTCTCGACGACGGGCGAGATGAACGCTCCGAGCTCGGCGTGGACCGCGTCCGTGAGCATGATCTGCCGGGCCACGACGTCGGCGTGTGCGCGCTGTCGCGCGTCGATCGCCAGGAGCACCGCGACGAGGATCGCGGCCGGCGCCAGCAGCACCGCAAGGATGGCGACGGCGCTCAGCATCGCAGCCTCCACGCCGCCTGGCGGCGGTCGATCAGTCTCGCGGTCTCACGCGTGTCGCCACGGAGCGAGGACATCGCGCGTGATGCCACCGTACGAGTGTCGGCATGCAGCGCGAGATCCTTGAGCCTGGCGGCCGCGTAGGCGGCGAGGAGCGCGAGCGCGCCCAGCGCCAGCAGTCCGAAGACAACGACGAGGCGTAACTCATAGATTGTCATGACGTCCTCCCCTTGTGAGATGGGGTCGAGTGCCTCGAGGATTCGAAGCTTTTTCAACCCCGCTCACCTCGTATGACACCCCGGGAGGGCGCGCGTGAAAGGTGACGAGCGTGCGACGCGGAGACGACGAAGCGGCTACGCGGAGATCGGATGCAGATCGGGCCGGCAGGCCGTGCACGGCGCCAGGCCGCTGGCCTCCGCGCGCTCGCGCGAGCCGAACAGCGTCAAGCGCCACAGCGGCAGCGTCGACAGCGAGCCGCAGCTCGGCACGCAGTACTCGGTGTCGTGGTCGGCGCGCACGTACATCGCCTCGCGCGCGACGTGCGGCTCGCGGCGCGTATGCGCGACCCGCACGCCTTCGAGCGTGAGCAGGCGCTCCTTGAGCAGCAGCTTGTCGCCGGCATACCCGGTGAGCGCGCCGGTGCCGCCGATCACGCGATGACACGGCACGACGAGCGGCAGCGGATTGTGGCGCAGCGCCTGCGCCACCGCGCGCGTCGCCGTCGGACGGCCGATCTCGCGCGCAAGCCGGGCGTAGGACGTGACGGCGCCGTACGGCAGCGCCGCGGTCACCTGCAGCACCTCGCGCTGGAAGTCGCTCGTCGCGAGGCGGAAGTCGAGCGGCCATCCCAGCCGCGTGCGCTCGCCCGCCAGGTACTCGAGGATCTGCTGGTAGAAGGTCTCGGTCTCGGTGACGTCCTCGAGGATCTCGACGCCCGCCCGCCGCAGCACGCGCGACGCCACCGCCCCACGCGCGGACTCGAGATACTCGACCAGCACCACGCCCTGCTCCGACTTCGCGATCAGGAGCGGACCGATCGGTGAATCCCACGTCCGCGCCGTCACCGCCCGCCGCCGCAGCTCGGCCAGCCGGTACTCGAGGTCGCCGCGCGCGACGTCGGCGCGGTCCGCCACCATCGGCGCGCGACGGATGTCGGCGACGATGCGGTCGATGGAACGATAGCGCTCGAACTCGCGGCGGCACGGCGGGCACGCGCTCACGTGCGCCTCCACGCGCGCCTCGGCCCCGGGCACGGCATCGCCGGTCGCCGTGGCAACGAGGTCCGGCTGGATCGCGCGGCAGGACGAACTGGTCGAGCTCATTGGGCACTCTCCGCGGCCGGAAGCTGAGCGTCGTGGAGCGAGGTGCGGATCTTGCGGAAGGCCTGGAACACGTGGGCGCGCGCGCTGTCGGGAGAGCATCCGAGGCTCTTCGCGATCTCCTCGTACGGCAGCTCGTGCACCTTCCGCATCACGAAGGCGGCGCGCTGCTTCGGCGGCAGCCCGTCGATCACCCTCTCCACGGTGACCCGGGCCTCGTGGAACCGCGCCTCGTTCTCGGGTCCTTCGCCGCCATCCTCCCGCCCCTTCCCCTTCACCGTGTCGTGGGCCGCCCGCCGCCGCTTGGCCGCGCGCAGGCTGTTGCGGAACAGGTTGGTGGCGATCGCGAACAGCCACGCGCGGACGTTGGCGTCGGGCGGCAGCGCCCGGTAGGCGCGGAACGCGCGCAGGAACGTCTCCTGCGAGAGATCCTCCGCCTCCGAGGAGCGAAACGTCACCCGGCGCAGATAGCGATAGATTTCCGCATGATGCGCCGTCATCACCGCCTCGAATGGCTCCCGGCCCATGCGCCTCCCTACGCCCTGTGTGACACCGGAGCCCCCCGCGTGTGAAAGCGGGTCACATGCTCCCGCCGGACTGCCAGCAGGCCCCGACCTTCCACAACCCGCCGTAGCGGGTGCACCGGTCCTGGTCGGAGATGGGCGGGGTGGAGGTGGAGGACGCGCACCCGCTGAGGACGGTCAACGCGACGAGCACGAGCAGCGCCAGTCGCCTCCTCACGTCAGGGAGCGCCGGTGCGACAGGAGCCGAACGAGTAGTAGCCGCCGAAACGCCGGCAGCGTTCGGCCTCCGACATCATCGGTGTCGACGTCGCCGTGGCGCATGCGCCGAGCAGCATCAGAAGGAGCACCACGAGCAGCGTCAGGCGCATGCGCCGACGCTACCCCCTGGCGAGGCCGCCGCCCACGGGGCAAACGGCCCTACCTCGCGAGAATCCGCTCGTAGCGTCCGTACTCGCGCGCGCAGTCCATGAACCACTTCACGCAGTCGGGATTCGCGCGCGGCGGCAGCTCGCACGACGTGGACAGCACGAAGCGCGACCGCCGTGCCCACCGTGTCGATGCACCGCTTCACCTCGGCCTCGATCTCCTCCTTGCTCGCGCGCTCGAAGATCGTGACGTCGACGTTGCCGATGGCGACCACGCCGCGCTCGTTGCCGAGCGTCACGAGCTTGTCGAGCTGATCGACCTGCAGCGCGGGATCGGCCTGCTGGTCGAGGTCGATCGTGATGGCGACGAAGCCGACGTCGACCAGGTCCTCGTGGATCTGGTGCGTCGTGCCGCAGATGTGGATGGTGGTGCCGACCTTCTTGGCCTTGAAGTAATTCACGAGGTCCTGGTGGTACGGCTTGATGAACTCGCGGTACGTGTCGGGCCCGACCAGCGAGCACGACGCGGTCGGGTCCGTGTAGCTCAGGCCGATCTTCGTCGTCAGCACCGCGTCGCCGAACCGCTTGGCGTACTCGGTGGCGAAGCGCATCAGGTCGTGCACGAACGCGGGATCGTCGATCGTGTCGAGGCACATGAGCTCGGGGTTGCGCATCAGCATGGCGATCGTCCACGGGCCCACGAGCACGGCGCCGAGCGCGCTCGGGAACTTCGCCGCGGAGAGCGCCTCGCACTGCTCGAGGAACGCCGGGCAGCCGGCCGGCCCGGTAGGGATCCGGCACCTCCAGCCGCGCGAGCTTGCCCTTGTCGTCCTGGAGCACGTGCTCGTCGATCGACGGCACGACGTAGTCCGAGTACTTCACGTGGCAGCCGATCGCCTCGGCTTCCTTCGCCAGATCGTTGAAGGCGATCATGATGTCCGGCTGGTAGCGCTCGTAGTAGTTGAGCATCGCCTTCACGGCCTTCGTCGGGCTCGGTGCAGTACTCCTCGATCGAGAGGCCGTCGAGGCAGCCGGCGAAGGAGCCGGCGATCGGATACGCGGGCACGCGGTCGGCGAACCCGCCCTTGTAGGCGGCCACCACGCGGTCACGGGGTGTCACGGTGCCGTCAGCCATGTCGCTTCCTCCGACGGCGCGGGCACCCGGGCTTCGCCACGCCCGCGCCGGTGCCGCGCTCCACTCGCTTACTCTAGCATCGGACGAAACGCCTCCAGCGTGAGCGCGAGCTCCTCCGGCGTGAGGTTCGGGCGCAGCAGCAGCACGGTGAACTGCGCGCCGGCGGCGTGCCAGCGCGCCAGCCGGCGCCGCGCCTCCGCGGGCGTGCCGAACACGATGAGCTGCTCCAGCAGCTCGTCCGCCTCGGACGGCACCGCGCCCGTGAACTTCGGGCTGTTGGCGGCCAGCACCGCCTCGACCTGCCTTGCCGTACCCCTGACGCGTCAGCGAATCGCGATAGACCGTGCCCATCGTGGTGACGTAGAACGCGACGAACCAGGCCGCGCCCTCGCGCGCCTTGGCCTCGGTCTCGGCCACCACGGCCGGCACCGACGGGTGGATCTCCGGAAGCCGCTCGGGATGGCCGCCCCGCGTCGGCCCCCTCGCGCAGGCGCTCGCCACCGGTCGCGAGCTGCGCCCACGGGTACAGGAACGGCGCCCACGCATCGGCCAGCTCGCCGGCCAGGCGGGTCATCGCGTCGCCGAGGGCCGCGACGTGGATGGGAACGTCCGGCGCCGGCGGCACGTTGAGCTTCAGCGCGCGGGCGTTCGGCGTCACCGCGAGCGGGATGCGCTCGCCGCGCAGCAGCGCGCGGACCTGCGTCACCATGCGCCGCATGCGCGGCGCCGGCGCCTCGAACGGCGTGTCGTGCAGACCTTCCGCCAGCTGGGGCGTGCTCGCGCCGAGGCCGAGCACGAAGCGCCCGCCCGAGATCGCGTGGAGCGTCGCGGCGGCCATCGCGATCGTCGCGGCGCTGCGGTTCCAGATGCCGAGGATCCCGGTGCCGATGGCGAGGCGGCTCGTCCGCATCGCGGCCTCGGCGAGCAGCACGGTCATGTCGTACGCCCAGGTCTCGGGCATGAAGAAGCCGTCGTACCCGAGACGATCGGCCTCGGTCGCGAGGCCGATGATGACCTCGCGGCGGTTTTCGAGCGGCATGACGGAAACGCCGATTCGCGGTCGCATGCGGTATTCTCCTGCTCGAACGGACCCTACCAGAGGAGCGCGCGCACAATCAATTCACGGGCTCTCGTCCCTCTGCTCGTCCTGGTGAGTCTCCTCGGCACCGCCGGCGCGGCATCCGCCCAGGTGTTCCTGGCGACGCGGCCGCATCCCGAGTTCTCGATCGGCCCGCTGATCGTCTCCGTCGGCGTGCCGCGCGACCTCGGCGTCACGCAGGTCACGGTGTCGTGGAGCCTCAACGTCCCCACCGGGCGCACGGCGCCGCCGGAGGACCTGTTCCTGCTCTGGCCGCGCGACGTGGCGGCGGCCACCGCGCCCGGCGCGGCCGATCCCGAGCTCGCGCGCTACGTCGAGGCGCGCGGCCTGCTCGTGACCGGCAGCGGGCGGCTCGCCCTGCGCGTGCGGGACCGCGCGCGCATCGGCACCGGCAACGTCGGCGATCCGCATCGAGGTGGACGCGTCGTACGCGACGTTCATCCGCGCGGGCTTCCCGCAGATCGGCGCGGGCACCTACATCAAGATCCCGTGGACCCCGAAGATGGCCGACCCGCTCTCGATCATCACGCTCGGGCTGCCGCTCAACGGCATGATCGGACGTGAAGCCCGCCGGCTGGTTCGCGGAGCTCTTCTGGGGCCGCCGCTACGTCCTCACCTCGAGCTTCGGCGACGTCGGGACAGATCGCGCTGTCGCTCTTTCCGATCTACTTCGAGCGGCGCGACCACGTCGTCCACCTGGCGCGCGATTTCTCGCTGATGACGCTCAGCTTCCCCGACGCCGACCATCTGCCGCATCGAGGAGATCAGCCCGTCCGCCGCCACGCGGCGCGGAAGCCGCGTGCGCGCGGGCATCGGAATCGGTGTCGCTGCTCCTGCCGGGCGGCGACGGGCTCGCTGTCGCAGATCCTGCGCGTCGAGTTCGCCTACTTCTCCGGCAGCATCGCGTGGCGTCCCATCCTCGTCTCGCTCGCTCTTGCTCGCGCTCGGCAATGTCATGGGCACGATCATGCTCGGCCAGTCCGTCGGCAACGTGCTCAGGCGCTGGCTCTGGATCGGGCGCGGCCGGCCCGCCCGCGCGCCGCGACGGCACCGTCATCGCGGGCGACACGCTGCGCGGGCTGCGGCCCGGCGCGTCGACGCATGCGGACGTGCTCGGCGCTCTGCGGCCCGCCGCAGGAGGAGCGGCAGCGCCTCGCCGGGCGGCAGCGCACGCTGGTGTACCGCGGCACCGTGCTCACCACGCACGCGCGCTTCGGGATGGGCTGGCTCGCCACCGTGAGCCATCGCGAGATCGAGCACCACGAGGTCGTCATCGACATCGAGGACGATCGGGTGCGGGACGTGGAGGCGCGCGTGGGTCGCACGCGCGCCCACTGACAGGAGGCTCCATGATCAAGCCCTACACCGCCGTCGGCCTCATTCCCACCGTGCGCGGGATCCGGACGCGCAAGGACATCCAGATCAACCTCGAGCACCTCCACCACCTCGTGAAGGCGGCGTCGTGGCTGTCGGCGCTCGATCTTCCCGGTGCGGCTCATCGCGTTTCCCGAGGGCGCGCTGCAGGCCTTCAACGACGAAGTGCTCGACCTCGACCACGCGACCTTCGCGCGCGAGTGCGCCATCGACATTCCGGGCGAGGAGACCGAGGAGCTCGGGAAGATCGCGAAGGAGTACAACGCGTTCGTCATGGCGCAGGCCAAGGCGCGCCATCCCGACCTGAAGGACCGCTTCTTCAACGTCGGCTTCATCATCAACCCGCGCGGGCAAGGTCATCCTCAAGCACTACAAGGTCTCGCCGCTGTTCCCCGTCGAGCACTCGGTGTGCCCGCACGACGTCTACGACTGGTGGGTCGAGAAGTACGGCCGGACCCTCGACGCGTTCTGGCCGGTGGTCGACACCGAGATCGGCCGGCTCGGCATCATGATGGCCAACGAGGGCAGCTATCCGGAGAACGCGCGCGCGCTGGCGATGAACGGCGCCGAGGTCGTCTATCGCGCGTCGTACCCGCACCCGGCCACGGGCAACGAGATCTTCGAGATCCAGAGCCGCGCCCGCGCGCTCGACAACAACATGTACATCGTGGCGCCCAACATGGGCACGTACTACCTCTTCCCCGAGGAGACGACGCCCATCGACACCTTCGGCGGCCGCTCGTTCATCATCGACTACAAGGGCCGCATCGTCGGCCGCCAGGACTACGGCGCGGGCTCGACGTACGTGGGCGGCGTGATCGACATCGAGGCGCTGCGCGACCACCGCGCGCGCGCGCAGTGGGACAACTGGATGAAGGACCTGCGCACCGAGCTCTACCAGGTCGTGTACGAGAAGCCGATCTACCCGAAGAACCTCTATCTCAACCGGGCGCCGATGAAGCACAAGGAGTACCGCGACAAGGTCATCCGGCGGCAGATCCGGCTGATGCACGACCGGGGCATCTGGAAGAAGCCCGAGCGGTGAGCCAGCGCCAGCACCGCCGCGCGTCACGGTCCGCGAGGTCAGGCTCGCCGAGCGTGACGTGCGCCTGCGCATGCCCTTCCGCTTCGGCGTCGTCACCCTCACCGAGTCGCCGCAGGCGTTCGTCCGCGTGCGCGTCGCGCTCCCGGACGGCCGCGAGGCGTGGGGCGTGGCGGCCGAGATGCTGGCCGCCGAAGTGGTTCGACAAGAACACCGCGCTCACCAACGAGGACAACTTCGTCCAGCTCCGCACGTCGCTGCGGATCTGCGCCGACCACTACCTGGGCGAACCGGACGCCTCGCACCGCCGTTCGGCCTCTTCGCCGCGCACTACCGCGACCAGATCGCGGCCTGCGCCGCGACAGCAGCTCAACCCGCTGATCGCGGGCTACGGCCCGGCGCTGATCGATCGCGCGGTGCTCGACGCGGTGTGCCGGCTGCACGGCGTGTCGTTCTTCGACGCCATGCGCGCCAACCTGCCCGGCATGACGCCGGCGGCGCTCGCGCCGGACCTCGCGGGTTTCGACTTCGACGCGTTCCTGCGCGACCTTCGCCCGCGCGCGATGGCCTCCACGCGCGCCACACGGTCGGGCTCGTGGATCCGATCACCGCGGCCGACCAGACGCCGGCGACGCGGGTGAACGACGGGCTGCCCGAGACGCTCGAAGAGGTCGTCGCGCGAGTACGGCCACACGCTACTTCAAGCTGAAGGTCGGGGGCGACGTCCGCGCCGACCTCGCGCGGCTCACGGCGCATCGCCGCCGTGCTCGATCGCGCCGACGCTGCCGTACCACGTCACCCTCGACGGCAACGAGCAGTACGAGACGGTCGACGCGGTCGTGGAGCTGTGGACGGCCATGGAGCGGCGCGCCGCGCGCTGCGCCGGCTCGTCGCGCTCGACCCTCTTCATCGAGCAGCCGCTCTCGCGCGCGGTCGCGCTGGGCGTCGACGTCGGCGTCGCTCAGCGCCCGCCGGCCCGTGATCATCGACGAGTCCGACGGTGAGCTCGACAGCGTTCCGTGACCGCGCGCGCCCGCGGCTATCGCGGCGTGTCGACGCAAGAGCTGCAAGGGCTTCTACAAGTCGGTGATCAACGCCGCGCGGTGCGCGCGGTGGAACGCCACGGCCGGCGCGCCGACCTACTTCATGTCGGCCGAGGACCTCACGCACGCAGGCCGGCGTCAGCGTGCAGCAGGATCTCGCGCTCGTCGCCCTCCTCGGCCTCGAGCACGTCGAGCGCAACGGCCACCACTACGTCAACGGCATGGCCGCCGTGCCCGCTGCCGAACAGAACGCGTTCCTCAAGACCCATCCCGATCTGTACGCGCGCACCGCCGGGCGCCGTCCGCCTCCGGATCCTCGAAGGGCGCCTGTCCATCGGATCCCTCGCGTGCCCCGGCTACGCGACCACCGTGGACGCCCGACTGGGGGCACGATGCGCCGGGTCGCCTGAGCCGTCCGCGAGTGGCCCGGTCATCGCGGCCGCGTCACGCCAGCGAATGACCGCCATCACGACCGTCGGCACCGGCGACGACCACCCAGATCGACTCCCTTCGGCACATTTCGAGACGCCTCGACCATGCGCGATGGCGAATCCGGCGAGGATGCACGACGACGCCCGCGAGTGCACGAGCCCCGCGATCGCGAGCCGGCCGACGACGCATCAGAGCATGGCCTCGAGCGCGGCCATTCACAGCATCGCGCTCGGCGATCGAGCACCGCTCGGACGTGCGTGACCGTCAGGCAGTGCGCCGTCGGCGACCACGGCAGCCACGGCAGCGCGGCGTCGCGTGAAGAGGACGAGCGACGGGGTGCCGACCGCGGCGGCGAGATGGCTGACGCCCGAGTCGTTGCCGACGTACGCCGCACGCGTCGACAAGCACGCCGGCCAGCGTCGGCAGCGACGGATCCGTCAGACGGAGCGACGGGACGACGCAGGCGCGCCAGGAGGTCGCGCACGGCGTCGCCGTCGGCGGGACCTTGATGGATCACGAGCGCGCCGTCCACGCGATGCGCCACGCTCGCGAAGCCGCCGACCGGCCAGCGCTTCGCGACGCCGCCCGCGCCGGGGTGGACGACGAGCACGCGCTCGTGGCCCTCCCACCCGGCGGCACGCAGCGCCGCGCGCGCCTCCGCTCGCAGCGCGCGGCGGCGCACAGGATCGGCCGCGCGGTCGCCGGGCGCGCCGATCGTCTCCAGCAGATGCTTCCAGACGGGCATCGCCGACGTCGCTGGCCGGCGCGACGATCGCGCCCGGCGCGAGCGCGCGGCAGTCGGCGCGCGAAGTGCGGCATCGCGCGCGCCGAACCAGCGACGACCACGCGCGTCGCTGCGGCGAGCTGACGGGCGAGCGGCGCGTCGGCGGCCAGCGGCGCGTCGCTGAACAGCGCGTCGAGGCCGAGCGTGTCGAAGGCCACCGCGCGATCCGCCACGCCGAGCGCCACCAGCAACGCCCCGATGCGCGGTTGCGCCGCCACCGTGACGGCGTGCCGCCGCCGGCGCGCAGCGCGCGAAGCGCCGGCACCGCCAGCAGGACGTCGCCGAGCGCGCCCGGATGGATCGCGAACGCGGTCACGAACGACGCAGGGCCGCGAGCGTCGCGTCGTGCAGGTGGCCGTTGGTGACGAGCGCCGTGCCGGAATAGATGGTCGGCGGCCCTCGAAGTCGGTGAAGCGTCCGCCCGCTTCCTCCACCACGATCTTGCAGGGCGCGAGGTCCCACGGCTTCAGATCGAGCTCCGCGTAGATCTCGCCGCGTCCGGAGGCGACCAGCGTGTAGCCGAGATAGTCGCCGGGACCGCGCTGGCTCAGCGTGCCGTCGATCAGCCGCTCGAAGCCCGGCCACCAGCCCGCCTTGCGGACGATGCCGAGGCCGGCGTGGAGGAACGTCGCCTTCGCGCAGCTCGGTGATGGCGGAGACGCGGATGCGCTCGCCGTTGAGAGACGCGCCGCCGCCGCGATAGCGCGCGAGTACATCTCGTCGGTCACCGGGTTGTGGATCGCGCCCGCCGTGATCTCGCCGCCTCCTCGAGCGCCGATCAGCACCGCCCAGATCGGGACGTGGCGGACGAAGTTCCGGGTCCCGTCGATCGGATCGATGATCCAGCGCACGCTCCTGCGGTCCCTTGCGCGCCGAACTCCTCACCGAGAAACCCGCAGTCGGGGAACGCGGCTCCCGAGGATCTCGATGATCGTGCGCTCGGCCTCCTGGTCGGCCTGGGTGACCGGCGTCTGGTCGGGCTTGATCGTGACGTCGAAGCCGCCGCGGTAGTAGCGCATCGCGAGGCGCCGCCGCGCGCGCGCGCGTCGCGCGTCCGCGGCGGCGGCCAGCGTCGTCGCGTCAGGCGGCGTCACTCGCGCCGCCAGCCTCTCGCCGACGCTCCCCGCGCTCTCCAGCACCTGGCCTTGAACACGTCGAGCGCGTCGACCACGACCGGCATTCCGCCGTAGGTCACCTGCTGGAAGATGACCTCCGCGACGTCCTGCCGGCTCGCGCCGACGTTGAGCGCGGCGTGGATGTGCGCGCGCAGCTCGTGCGGCCGGTGGAGCACGGTGAGCGACGCCACCGCGCAGAGCTCCCGCTGCTTCTGCGAGATGACCTCGCGGCTGTAGAGCTTGCCCGCGAAGAACATCGACAGCTCGCGCGCCAGCTCCTTGTCGAACTTCTTCCACGTGTCGAAGCCGGCGCCGCCCTTCAGGGTGTGGAAGAGCATCTGTCGCGCGTCTTCTTCGTGCGCTCTGCTCAGCTCGTGTCGTCACTCATAGGGACTCCAGGATCTTCGCCAGCGCGTCCAGCGCCGACAGCATCGGGATTGTGCGCGCAGTCCATGTCGATCGGCGTCACGCCGAGCCGCGCCGCGTACTCGGCCGCGCGCGCCGGCGTCACCGCCTGGTCGCGCAGACAGCGAACGTAGGTGCGCGGCACGCGCAGGGCGCAGAAGCGCCGGAGGTCCACGCGCTCGACCCACGGCGTGAACGGCTGCGGCGTCAGGCGCGCGAGCGCATCCGACACGCGCGCGTCCCCGGCGGGCAGGTCGTTCATCCAGCGCGCCCATTCGAGCGACGCCGGGTACTGCACGGCGCCGCCTCCCGACCGCGCCAGCCCGCGCAGCAGCGGCGCGCGTCGGCTGCGCAATCTGCGTCTCGAGCAGGCTCTCGCCGTCGGGCAGCACGACGGCGGCGAGGAACACGAGGTGGCGAACGCGCGCGGGCACGCAGCTCCGCGACCTTGGGGATCACCACGCCGCCCATCGAGTGGCCGACCACGCATGCCGCGTCGTGACGCCGGCCTGAGCATCATCGCGTCCGCGACCGCCGCGCGCGTAGCCGATCGACGGACGGCCCGCGCGCGCTCGTGCGCGCGGCGCCCGTGGCCCGGGCAGATCCAGGCGCGATCGACGCGATGGCCCGCGCGCTCGAGGCGCCGCGCGAGCAGGCTCCAGGCCCATCCGCCGTGACTCATGCCGTGAACGAGGACGAAGGTGCTCATCGAGGCGCGTGATATCGCTCGTCGTGAGCATTCGCGCTCACCATAGCGCAGGAGACGGAACGGCACAATGTTGAATCCGCACATTTTCCGCGCCTATGACGTGCGCGGGCGCATCGGCACCGACATCAATCCCGCGGTCTTCGAGCAGGTGGGACGCGCGTACGCCACGCTGATCCGCCGGCAGCGGCGGACGCACGATCGCCGTCGGCCAGGACAACCGGACGAGTCTCCGACGAGCTGAAGGCCGGCTTCATCGAGGGCGTGTGCGCGGCCGGCGTCTCGACGTCGTCGACATCGGGCGTCGTCACCACGCCGATCCTCTACTTCGCCACCGCGCACTGGCGGCTCGACGGCGGCGCCAACATCACCGGCAGCCACAACCCCGTCGAGTACAACGGCGTCAAGATGGTGCACCCCGGCGCGGCGCCGCTCAGCGAGGACGAGATCCAGGGGCTGCGCACGACGATCGAGACGCAACGACTTCGAGACCGGCCAGCGGCACCGTCGAGCGCGCGCAGCCCGCGCGAGGACTACATCGGCGACCGTGAGCGGGCTCGTGCGCGTCGCGCGGCGGCTCAAGGTCGTCGTCGACGCCGGGCAACGGGATCGCCGGCGTCTACGCGCCGGAGCTGCTGCGCCGGATCGGCTGCGAGGTCATCGAGCTCCACTGCGAGTCCGACGGGCGCTTCCCCAACCACCTGCCCGATCCCGAGGACGCGGCGAACGTCGTGGACCTCCAGCGCGAGGTCGTCGCGCGCGGGCGCCGATCTCGGGCGTCGCGTACGACGGCGACGCCGATCGCGTCGGCATCATCGACGAGCGCGGGCGCCGCCACGAGGCGGACCTCATCCTCGTCCTGCTCGCGCGCGATCTCCTCGCGCCGGCATCCCGGGCGCCAAGGTCGTCTTCGACGTGAAGTCGTCGCAGTCGCTGGTCGACGAGATGCACGAAGCACGGCGGCGTGCCGTCATGTGGAAGACCGGCCACTCGCACCTCAAGCGCAAGATGCGCGAGGACGGCATCCTGCTCGGCGGCGAGGTCAGCGGCCACATGTTCTTCGCCGAGAACTACTACGGCGTCGACGACGGCATCCTCGCCTCGTGCAAGATCGTCGAGATCGTGGCGCGCCAGGCCGGCCCCGCGTCGGCGCTGTTCGACTCCCTCCCGCACCTGCACGCCACCCCGGAGCTGAAGGCGCCGTGCCCCGACGGCGAGAAGTTCCGCGTGATCGACGAGCTCGCGCGCGAGCTGAAGCAGCGCTACGAGACCATCGACATCGACGGCGCGCGCGTGCTCTTCCCGGGCGGCGGCTGGGGCCTCGTGCGCGCGTCGAACACGAATCCCTACCTCACGCTGCGGTTCGAGGCGCGCACCGAGCCGGAGATCGAGGCGATGAAGCGCGTGATCTACGACGCGCTCAAGCGGTATCCCTTCGTCCAGCTACCCTCGGAGTAGCCCACTCGGAGGGGGCCTCGACGGCCCCCTCCGAAACCTCCCCCAGGAATCGGATTGCGCCGGCGGAGCCGGCGCTCGAACACGCCCGGAGACGAGCCCCACCCCGCAGGGTTGACGAAACGAACGTGTTAGGTGTAGTTAATACGGAGTCGGGCCCCGGGAATGTGGAGCCGGGTCATCGGCGCACCAGCACACTTCGAGGGGGTCGTCAGGCCATGAGACGGTACCGGTGGGTTGCCGCGCTCGTCATGATCGCCGCGGTCGCGCGCGGTGGGATCGCCGCTCTTCGCGGCGGAAGAAGTCGTCGTGTACTCCGCGCGTCACTACGGGCAGGAGCCCGCGTTCGACGCGTTCACCAAGCAGACCGGCATCCAGCTGCGCGTGCTCACCGGCGACGCCGGACCGCTCTTCGAGCGGCTGAAGGCCGAGGGCGACCGGAGCCCGGCCGACGTGCTCCTCACCGTCGACGCGGGCAACCTCTGGAACGCCGCGCGCGGCGGCCTGCTCGGCCCGGTGACCTCGGCCACGCTCGCCGCCAACGTCCCCGCGCACCTGCGCGACCCCGAGAACAAGTGGTTCGGGCTCACGATGCGCGCGCGCACCATCATGTACAACCCGAAGAAGGTCACGCCCGGCCGAGCTCTCGACGTACGAGGCGCTCGGCGATCCGAAGTGGAAGGGCCGCCTCTGCCTGCGGCAGCTCCGGCTACATCTACAACCAGTCGCTGGTGGCCACCCTGATCAAGCGGCACGGCGAGCCCCGCACCGAGGCGATCGTGAAGGGCTGGGTCGCGAACCAGCCGACCATCATCCAGCGGCGACACCAAGATCCTCGAGGCCATCGCCGCCGGCCAGTGCGACGTCGGGCTCACCAACTCGCTACTACCTCGCGCGGCTGCATCGCCAAGGACCCGAACTTCCCGGTGGCGCTCTTCTGGGCGAACCAGCAGACGACCGGCACGCACGTCAACGTGTCCGGCGCCGGCGTCACCACGCACGCGAAGAACCGGGCGGGCGCCATCAAGCTCCTCGAGTACCTCTCCACGCGTCGAAGCGCAGCAGATGTTCGCGAACACGAGCATGGAGTTCCCGGTGAACCCGAAGGCCGAAGTGCACCCGATCGTCCGCGCCTGGGGGCCGTTCAAGCAGGACGACATCAACGTGGCGTCGGCCGGCGAGTTCCAGGCCGCGGCGACGCGCCTCAGCGATCGCGCCGGTTACAAGTAAGCCTCGCGCGGCTTCCGGGCGGCAGCGCGCTCGCCGCGGGCGTCATCGCCCTCGTCGTCGCGCTGCCGCTGCTCGGCCTCCTCGGCCGCGTGGCGCGTCCCGGCGCTCGAGATCTGGGCGCATCTCTGGCAGACGCAGCTCCCGGGCGTCCTCTGGAACACGCTCGACGCTCGCTCGTCGGCGTCGGCGCCGGCAGCATCGTCCTCGGCACGAGCCTCGCCTGGCTCGTCGTCGCCTATCGACTTCCCGGGCTCGCGCATCTTCGCGTGGGCGCTCGTCCTGCCCCTCGCGCTGCCCGCCTACGTGATGGGCTTCGTCCTGCTCGGGATCTTCGACTTCGCCGGCTCCGCTGCAGACGTTCGTGCGCCAGCGTCGGTGCCGGCGCTGCCGCTGCCCGACATCCGCGGGTGGGCGGGCGTCACCGTGACGATGACGTTCGTCTTCTATCCGTACGTCTACGTGCTCGCGCGCGCGGCGTTCCAGGAGCAGGCGTCGGCGCTGATGGAGGCCGCGCGGAGCCTCGGCCACTCGCGGCCGCGCGCGTTCCTCGCCATCGCGCTGCCGCTCGCCCGCCCGGCCGTCGTCGCCGGCGGCGCGCTCGCGATGATGGAGGCGCTCGCCGATCTCGGAACCGTGTCGCTCTTCGGCCACCGCACGCTCACCGAGACCGTCTACCGCACCTGGGCGGGCATGTTCGACCGGATCGCGGCGACCCAGCTCGCGAGTCTCCTGCTCGTCGGCGCGTTCGCGCTGCTCACGCTCGAGCGCCTCAGCCGCGGACGCCGTCACTTCGTCAACCGTCCGCGCGGCGGGCGGCGCCTGGTGACGGTCAGCCTCCACGGGGGACCGGCGCTCGCGGCGACCGCCACGTGCTCGATCGTGCTCGGCCTCGCCTTCCTGCTCCCCGTCGGGCAACTGGTCGTGTGGACGTGGCGGCGCGGCATCGACGCGCGTCTCGCCCGCACGTTCAGCGGCCTGCTCGTCGATACCGCGTGGCTCGCCGGCGTCGCGGCGATCGTCATCAGCGGCGTGGCGCTCGTGATGGCGTACGCGCGGCGCCTGGACCGCTCACGCATCACGCAGATGGTGACGGATTTCTCGTCGATGGGCTACGCGGTGCCCGGCGCCGTCATCGCGGTCGGCGTCCTCGGGCCGCTCGCCTACGCGGACCGCGCGCTCGCCGCGCCGCTGCGCATGGCCGGCGGGGCCTGTGGAGATCCTGCTGACGGGCTCGATCGTTGGCATCCTCTTCGCGTACCTCGTGCGCTTCCTCGCGGTCGCGCTGCAGGGCCTCGACGCCGCGCTCGCGCGCATCCCGCGCAGCATGGACGAGGCGGCGCGGTCGCTCGGCGTCGCCGGACGACGGCTGCTCGGCCGCGTCCACCTCCCGCTGCTGCGGGGCGGCATCGCGGCCACGCTGCTCCTCCTCTGGGTCGAGACGATGAAGGAGCTGCCGGCGACGCTGCTGCTGCGGCCGATCGGGCTCAAGACCCTCGCGATCGAGATCTGGGAGCGGACGTCGGAGTCGATGTGGGAGGAGGCGGCGCTGCCCGGCGCTCGCGCTCGTCCTCGTCGGCCTCGTTCCGCTGCTCGTGGTCACCCGCCTGACGAGGGGATCGTCGGAGTGACGCCGCAGCTCGTGCTGACCGCACGTCGGCCGCGCGTTCGCTGACGGGGCGCCGCCCGCGGTGGACGACCTCTCGCTCACCGTGGCGCGCGGCGAGATCGTCGCGCTGGTCGGTCCCTCCGGCTGCGGCAAGACGACGACGCTGCGGCTCGTCGCGGGATTCGAGCGGCCGAGTCGCGGCGAGATCCAGATCGCGGGGACGGTGGTGGCGAAGGCGGGCGGCGCGTTCATTCCGCCGGAACGCCGTCACGTCGGCGTCGTCTTCCAGGACTTCGCGCTCTTCCCGCACCTCACGGTGGGCGACAACGTGGGCTTCGGGCTGCCCTCGGGACCCGAGCGGGCGCCGCGCATCCGTCAGATGCTCGACCTGGTCGGCCTCGCGGAGGTGGCCGGGCGCTATCCGCACCAGCTCTCGGGCGGCCAGCAACAGCGGGTCGCGGTCGCGCGCGCGCTCGCGCCCGCGCCCGCGCTCCTGCTGTTCGACGAGCCGTTCTCGAACCTCGACGCCGACCTCCGCGAGCAGGTCCGCGCCGTGGTGCAGACCGCCCTGCGCGCGACCGGGAGCACCGCGCTCTTCGTGACCCACGACCAGGAAGAAGCGCTCGAGCTCGGCGACCGCATGGGCGTGATGTCCATGGGCCACCTCGAGCAGATCGGCCCGCCCGACGAGGTCTACCATCGCCCCGTCAACCGCTTCGTCGCCGAGTTCCTCGGCGCCGCCGCGTTCGTTCCCGGGATCGTGGCGGAAGGCGTGATCCGCACCGAGCTGGGCATTCTCTCGCGGCCGGACGGCATCGCGAACGGGACGACCGTCGACGTGCTCGTGCGGCCGGACGACGTGACCTTCCTGCCCGTCCCGACCGGACCGTGCGTGGTCGTCGAGCGCGTCTTCCGCGGATCAGAGGTGCGCTATACCGTGCAGCTCCCCTCGGGCCGCCGGCTGCCGTGCTCGCAGCCCTCGGCGGCGACCACGCCGGTCGGGACGCGCGTCAACGTGGGGCTCGAGCTGGACCACGTCGTGGCGTTCCCGCGCGGCGCGGCTACGAGTCGGCCTTCTTGATCTGCTGCGCCAGGTAGTTCGCCTCGCCCACCTGGGCGATCAGCGTGCGCTGAGCCTCGAGCCAGTTCGCGTGCGATTCCTCCCCTTCGAGGATGCCCTCGAGGAGATCGCGCGTGCCGTTGTCGCCGAGGCTCCGGGATTCCTCGATCGCGGCATTCAGCGCCTGGATCGCCACCTTCTCCAGCTGTCCGAGGCCGAGCGCCGCTGGCAGCGTCCTCGACCGCGTCGAGTCACCGTCGGCGGCGCCGGCGGCGCGGCAGATCGGCGCGCGCGTCCCGCTCCCCAGCAGCCGCCCGGGTCCATCAGCACCGCGCGCACGCCCGCGCGGCGCGCGCCGACGATGTCGATCGAGTAGAGATCGCCGATGTACGCGGCGGCGGCGGCGCCCACGCCCGCGCGCGCGAGCGCGCGCTCGAAGATCCGCGGATCCGGCTTCTCCACGCCCTCCTCGTGCGAGTCGAGGACGAAATCGAGATGCCGCGTGAGGCCGAGCGTGGCCAGCGCCTCGCGCACGGTGCCGTTGGAATTGGAGACCACGCCGGTGACGCGCCCCGCCTCGCGCGCGAGCGCGAGGGCGGCCATGGCCTCGGGCTCGGCCACGGTCCAGAGGCCGATCGGCAGGTTGTAGGTCCGCCGCCACGCCGTGATCCTCGCGTGCAGCGCGGGGTCGAGCACCCCGGCGGCCTCGAGCACGTACTGGGTGTACCGCGCCGTCGTGTCACGGCTCTCGGTCGAGAACGCGCCGGGGGGCGCGAAGAGATCGGTGTCGAGCCGGACGCGCGCGTCCCATTCCGCCCGGCGCAGCGCCTCGGGGGTCACGGTCACACCGGCGGCCTCGAGCTCCGCCGCCACCGCCACCCAGTCGACGCGGATCAGGGTGTTCCCCGCGTCGAAGAGGATGGCGCGGATCATGGGCGCGGGGGCGGCACGCGCTTCAGCGCGACGACCAGCAGCGCGTCCCTGGTGGTCTTCATCTCGAAGGCCACGCGGTCACCGGGCTTGAGCCCCGCGAACAGCGTGGTCGACGCCGCGATGAACGGATGCTCCATCGTCTCGTCCATGAGGTTGGCGATCGGATCGTGGCGGACGACGACCACCGGGCGCGTCGCGTGCAGCGCCGATGGCGGCGGGTGGAGGCCGACGATCGTGCCGGTCCCTTGGTAATCTGACGTGGATGTCGACTCCGTCGAACCGTTGCATGCGACCAGCCACACGGCCAGTCCCACGACGCAGCATCGCGTGAGCAACGCGTTCACGATTCACGATAGTCTTGACCGCCCATGGCGGTCAATTTTGGCGAGTCTTGACCGCCCATGGCGGTCAACGTGAGCGCGCTCGGGCTCGCGTTGCGCTGGGTTCACCTCGCCGCGTCGGTCGCGCTCGTCGGCGGCGCCGTGATGCTCCTGATCGCCGGCCCGACCGATCGGCCCACGGCCTGCGGGTGGCAGGCGCGCGTGACCCGCGCCGCGCGCTGGTTGTTGCTGATCGCCGTGCTCGCGGGCGCCGGCGTGCTCATGCACCAGACCGCGCTGCTCGAGGGACGGGCGAGCGCCGCCGTCGACCCACGCGCGCTCACGCGCGTGGCCACGCAGACGCAGAGCGGCGCTCGTGTGGCTCGTGCGGCTCGGCGTGCTCCTCGTGGCGGCCGCGTTCGTCGCCGGCCGCCTGCGCGTGATGACGCGCGTGGACTGGATCGCGCTGCACGGCGAGACGGCGGGCCTCGGGCTCGTCGCGCTCGGTCTGCTCAGCGCCGCCGGCCACGCCGCCGCCGCGGAGCCGAGCGCGCTGCGCGCGATCGCGGTGGACTTCGTCCATCTCGCCGCGGCCGGGCTGTGGGCCGGCGCGCTGCCGGCGCTCGCGCTCCTCCTGCACGCCGCGGCGCGCGAGGCGGGCGCCGACGCGCGGCCGTACGCGGTCCTGGCGACGCGTCGGTTTTCCCGCTGGGCGCTCGTGACGGTGATGGTGCTGGCGGCCTCGGGCATCGTGAACGCGCTCACGCACATCCGCGACGTCGCGGGCGTCATCGGCACGCCGTACGGGCGGCTCCTGCTCGTGAAGCTGGGGCTGTTCGGCGTCGCGCTCGTGTTCGCCGCGCTCAACCGGCGGCGCTTCATCCCCGCGCTCGGCGCCGCCGCGGACGCGATCGGGCGTCCCGCCATGAAACGCCTCGCCGCCGGCGTCACGATGGAGGCGCTCCTCGTCACCGGCGTGCTCGGCGTCGTGGCCGCGCTCGGCGTCACGCCACCGGCGCGCCACGAGCAGCCCGCGTGGCCCTTCGCGTTCCGTCTCACCACCACCGCCCTGGATGCCACGGCTCCGGACGTCCGCTGGCAAGTGCTCGTCGGCAGCCAGATCGCCGTGCTCGGGTTCGTGGTGTTCCTCTGCGCGCTGATGCTCCGACGGCGGCTCGCGCTGCCGCTGGCCGCGGGCGCGCTGGCGCTCCTCGTCACCGGCGGCACGCTCGCCGTCGTCCCGCTCGCGGTCGACGCCTATCCGACGACCTATCACCGTCCGACGGTGCCCTACACGGTGACGTCGATCGTGTCGGGGACCGCGGTCTATGCCGAGCGATGCGCGACGTGTCACGGACGCTCGGGCGGCGGCGACGGGCCCGCGGCGCCGCGGTTGCCGCGTCCGCCCGCCGACCTGCGCGCTCCGCACACCGGCCAGCACACGGCCGGTGACCTGTTCTGGTGGGTCAGCCACGGGATCCCGCGGGGCGCCATGCCGGGGTTCGCGAGCGCGTTGACCGAGGAGCAGCGGTGGGACGTCATCAACTACATCCGCCTGCTCGGCACGCTGGAGACCGCGCGCTGGATGAGCCCCACGGTCGACCCCGGGCGCGCGTGGCTCGTCGCGCCGGACTTCTCCTACGCCGTGGCCCCCTCGCCTGTCGCGCGCGCTCCGCGACTACCGCGGCACGCGTCACGTGCTGCTGGTGCTGTACACGCTGCCGGCGTCGCGCGCGCGGCTCGCCCAGCTCGCGGAGGCCTACCAGCTCCTCGCGACGGTCGGCGTCGAGGTGATCGCGGTGCCGACCGACGCGGCGCCGGACGCGATCCGGCGCCTGGGCGCCGACCCCCGCGTGCTCTTCCCGATCGTGACCGAAGGCGCCGCGGACATCCTCGCCGTGTACGGGCGCTTCGATCCCGCCCCGCACGTGGAGTTCCTGATCGACCGCCTGGGCTACATCCGCGCGCGCTGGTCCAGTCGCGCGGAGACGACGCGCGACGTGAACACGCTGCTCGCGGAAGTGCAGGAGCTGAACCAGGAGAAGATCGACGCCCCGCCCGCCGACGAGCACGTGCATTGATGCGCGCCGCCGTGCGAGCTGAGGCGCGCTCGCGCCGAGGCGAGCGGTGAAATGAGGGCGTGGAAAGCCGTCGCCCTGGTCAACTGCGC
>CAVPPZ010000005.1:0-87895 GCA_963707305.1 uncultured Candidatus Rokubacteria bacterium | reverse complement strand
AGGACGGCCAGCTTCGCGAGGAGCGAGCTGTGTATCGAGTCTCTTTGCCCGGCCCCATCTACTGCGACACCAGCGCGTTGCTCAAGCTCTACATGCCCGAGCCCGCGAGCGACGAGTTCAACCGCACGTGGGAGGCCGCGAGGATCTCCTCGTGTCCGATCTGGTGGTGACGGAAGTGGTGTCGGCGCTGGCGCGGCGCCTGCGTCAGGGCGAGGTCACCGTGGACAAGGTGCGCCGGCTGCAGCGTACGGTCCTCGGTCATCTCGACGACGGCGTATACGAGCGCGTCGAACTGACGCCGGCGGTTCACCGCCGCGCCGAGCAGTTGCTGATCAGCCTGACGGGAACCCCACTCCGCGCAGCCGACGCGCTCCACCTGGCGCTCGCGCTCTCGGCCGGAGCGGCGTCGATCGCGTCGTTCGACGCGCGCCTGCAGACCGCGGCCCGCGCCGTCGGCCTCGCGACCTAACCGGCCCGCGCCCCAGAGGCTCGTCAGAGAGTGAGCCCGCTCACCACGTTTCGCAGGAGCCGGAGCCCGACGTCGTCGTCGAGCGACATGATCGACTCCGGGTGGAACTGCACGGCGGCGAGCGGCAGCGTCGCGTGCTCGATCGCCATGACCACGCCGTCCTCGCTCTCGGCGGTCACGCGTCAGCGTCGGCCGGCAGCGTGTCGCGGTGCGCGAAGAGCGAGTGGTAGCGGCCGGCGACGAACTCCGTCGGCAGGCCGTCGAACAGCCGCCCGCCGAGGACGCGCACGCGTGACGTCTTGCCGTGCATCGGGTAGTCGAGCACGCCGAGCGTGCCGCCGAAGTGCTCGACCATCCCCTGCAGGCCGAGGCAGACGCCGAACACCGGGAGGCCGCGGCGCACCAGCGTCGCCGATGGTGCCGGACACGTCGAAGTCGCTCGGCGTGCCCGGGCCCGGCGAGAGCACGACGAGGTGCGGCCGGACCTCGTCGAGCGCGCTCGCCGCGAAGCCCGCGCGCAGCGTGACCACCTCGGCGCCGGTCTGGCGCAGGTAGTTCGCCAGCGTGTGCACGAACGAGTCCTGGTGATCGACGAGCAGCATGCGCTTGCCGCGTCCCGGCCGCGACGTCGCTCGGACCGCGGCCTCGCCTCCACGCCGCGCGGACGGCGGATGCGCGTCGAGGAACGCCGCCGCCTTCAGGCGCGTCTCCTCCTCCTCGGCGTCGGGATCGGAGTCGTAGAGCAGCGTGGCGCCGACGCGCACCTGCGCGACGCCGTCCTTCACGCGGATGGTGCGCAGCGTGAGGCCGGTGTTCAGGTTGCCGTCGAAGCCGATGCAGGCCGACGGCGCCGCCGTACCACGCGCGCGACGAGCGCTCGTGGTCCTCGATGAACTGCATCGCCCACGCCTTCGGCGCGCCGGTCACCGTGACCGCCCACGCGTGCGCGAGGAACGCGTCGAGCGCGTCGAACCCCGGCCGCAGGCGTCCCTCGACGTGGTCGACGGTGTGGATCAGGCGCGCGTACATCTCGATCTGCCGCCGGCCGATGACCCGCACGCTGCCGGGCACGCAGATGCGCGACTTGTCGTTGCGGTCGACGTCGGTGCACATCGTCAGCTCGGACTCGTCCTTGGCCGAGTTCAGCAGCGCGACGATCTGCGCGGCGTCGCCGATCGCGTCGCTGCCGCGGGCGATCGTGCCCGAGATCGGGCAGGTCTCGACGCGATCGCCGTCGACGCGCACGTACATCTCGGGCGAGGCGCCGACGAGGTACTCCGCCTCGCCGAGGTTGATCAGGAAGCCGTACGGCGACGGATTGCGCTCGCGCAGCCGCAGGAACAGCTCGGACGGCGGCGACGGGCACGGCTCGACGAACGTCTGGCCGGGCACGACCTCGAAGAGATCGCCGCGCTTGAACGCCTCGCGCGCGCGGCGCACGATCGCCGCGTAGTCGCCCGGCGCGTGGTCGCCTCCCGGCGCGACGCCGGCCGCGGCGACGTACGGGCTGTGCCGCACCCGTCGCGTGGCAGGCCGTCGGTCGAGCGCGCGTCCGACCTCGAAGTCGTACCGCCGGCGCTGCGCGACCTCGCGGCGGTGATCGACGATCACGAGCTCGTCGGGCAGGTAGAGCACGAGGTCGCGCTGGTCGCGCGGGCCGCGTCGAGCCGCAGGCGAATCGGCTCGAACTGGAAGGCGAGGTCGTAGCCGAAGCGCGCCGTAGAGCCCGAGGTGCGGCTCGTCGTCGTGGCTGGAACAGATCGATGAGCGCGCGGAGCACCGAGAAGACCGAGGGCTGGCGGCTGCGCTCCTCCTCGGCGAAGCGGCCCGTGGAGCGCCTTCACGGTGACCGCGAGCGCGTCGCCGTCGCGCTCGACGCCGTCGACGGCCTCGAGCGCGCGCAGCGCCGGAGTCGATCGCGGCGAGCAGGATCGTCCCCGCGCGCGTTCAGCGCCTCGCACGCGCACGCGCCGCTCGCGCGCGACGAGCGCGAGCGGCGGGTCGATGAACCCCATGTCCCAGCGCGTGTAGCGACCGGGGTACTCGTAGCTCGAGGCGAGCAGGACGCCGCGATGGGCGTCGAGCGCCGCGATGACGGGCTCGATGGCGTCCTGGCGACCGGGATCTCGGCGACCGTCCGGTGCACGCGGATGCCGCCGCGTGTCAGGTAGCTCTCGGTGCTCGCGCATGGCAGCCTCCTTCCTTCGTCTCGAGGAGCCGACCACGCGGAGGCGCGGCTCAAAAAAAAGAGCCGCCCCACGTGGGCGGCTCTTCGGTTGGTCTCGTTTCGGTGTGTGGGTGAGCGCGCCGCCCTCAGGGGAGCGGCCACCACCACTGTGCGCGACTGCGCGGCACGCATCGAATTCACGGCGGGCATAATCGCAGGTCGGCCTCGGCACGTCAATAGATACATGGGGGGCTCCGGGCGCCCCCGAAGCCCCCGCGCTCCGCGCCCCGGCGAAGCCGTGGCGCTCCGCGGGCCTAATCGATTCCGGTATGCGCGAGGTTGCTGATGCGGTCGAGGCGCTCGCTGTGCCACGGGTCCGGCACGCGGCTGTTCGATGAGGTACGCGAACGACACGCCCGATTCCGGATCGGCCCAGCAGTACGACGATCCCACACCGCCGTGCCCGAACGTCGTGGGCGACGCGAGCGCGCCGAGGCCGCGGATATTCGGCGTGGTGCCGCGGACGTGCGGCCCGATGCCGCGGTGCATCGGCATCCCCATGTTGAGATCGACCCGCTCGTCCGTGAAGTTGCGCGTGACGTACTGCACCGTGCGCGGCGAGAGCAGGCGCACGCCGTTGAGCGTCCCGCCCTGCGACGAGCATCTGGTAGAACGCCGCCATCGCGCGCGCGGTGGCGTAGCCGCCCCCGCCCGGCACGCCGGCGCGCCGGAAGTCCGCCGTGTTGTTCTCGGCGCGCAGCCCTTGCCGCCCGGTGCTCTCCGACGGCTCGTGCATGTCGACCGCGCGGGCGTGCTGCGCGTCGGGCAGCCCCACGAACAGCTCGTTCTCGAGCCCGAGCGGCGCCGCGATGTTCTGGCGGATGAAGTCACGGTAGTCCGTCTTCGTCTCCGCCTCGATCAGCGCCGCCGCCACCCAGTGCGCCGAGGCGGCCGTGGTACTGCACCTGGGAGCCCGGCGTCCACTCCAGCGTGATGTCGCACACGATGCGCCGCAGCAGATCGTGATCCGTCCACGCCGCGTCGGGAATCACCGCGTTCGGGAATCCGCCCTGGTGCGTGAGGAGCTGGAGGATGGTGATGCCGCCCTTGCCGTGGGCCTCGAAGCCCGGGAGATGCGACGGCCACCGTGTCGGTGAACGACAGCGCGCCCTGCTCGGCGAGCAGCCACACGGCGCACGCCGTGATCACCTTGGTGTTCGAGTAGAGCAGCCACAGCGTGTCGTCCTTCGCCGCCGTGCGCGGCTCGATGCGCGCGTCGCCGAAGCTCGCGAAGAGCCCGAGCTTGCCGCCGCGCGCCATCGCGACCTGCGCGCCGGGATACCGGCCCTCGGCGATGTGGCGGGTGATCAGCTCCTGAAGCCGGTCGAGCGCGCGTTCGTTGAGGCCGAGCGCAGACGGTTTGGCGACCTCGAGCGGGAAGGACGGCATGGGGCCTCCTAGAGGGGGGTTCGGGGTCCTGGTCATGGGGCCCCCATGTTCACGGGAAGGTGGCGAACACTTTGTTCGAGTTGAAGATCCAGCTCTCGATGAACGTGCAGGCGCTCGGCCGGCGGCCGAGCTCCGCCATCGCGCCGGCGAGACACATCCAGTTCAGCATCTCCTGCTGGCCGCTGTCCTCGATCGCGCTGAGCGGCGTCTGCCGCCACGTGTCGTAGTCCGCCGTGCGCAGCGCCTCGTAGAGCGCGCGATCCGCGGGCACGTCGGGATAGAGCAGGTGGTGCTTCGGCGTGAGGAACGCGTGCGACCAGCTCGACGACGCGATGAGCGCGACGCGGTACGGGCTGCGCGCGGCCACGCGCGCGGTCGCGCGGCCGAGATCGAAGCAGCGCCACGGCGCCGGCGACGGCGGATCGAGCTGCTCCTCGGTCGGCGCGTTGGCGATCCCGCGCGTGCTGCCATGCTGCGCGATCACACGCCGCCCGTAGCAGTTCACCTGGAACGGGATGACGGGATAGGGCAGGCCGTGGCGATCGTAGTCGAGGTAGAGCAGCGTGTTCATGAACGCGTGCCCGAGCGGATGGTGCAGGGGCTTGTACGCGTACGAGAGATCGAAGCCTTCCTCGAGCAGGCCGGAGACGAGCGCCTTCGCGGCCTGCCGATTGCCCTTGTAGGTGAACACGGTGTCCTTCGGCTCGTCCCAGACGTTCGGCGAGGGCGCGTGCTCCCACGGCCGATGCTCGAACGCGTCGTAGGCGAACACGCAGAACGGCGGGATGACGTCCTCGCGGAAGTTCTCGTACTGGTCGTCACCCCAGACCACCACGAAGTCGGGCGCGAAGTCGTCCAGCGCGCGGCGCGCCTTGCGGAACTCGGCGACCAGCGCCTCGCGATGCCGGCGGGCGGCGGTGAGCCCTTCGTCGCTGCCCCACTCCGTCCGCATCGGCTCGGGCCAGTTCTCGGGATGGCGCAGCGGCTCGGGGAGCCCGGGGTCGGCGAGCATCCGCCGGACGATCCGCGTCATGTTCTGATCCTGAGCGGCGAGCAGGGGAAAGTGCGTCACGCCGAGGCCGAGAATCTCACCCATGGGCTTGCCCTCCGCGGCAAGCATCCGCCTGCCGACGGGATGACGTCAAGTGAGATGGGGGGGCGCGAGACGCGCCCCCCAAGCCCCCCCACGCTCCGCGGCGCGGCGATGAACCGCGCCGCTCCGCGAGTGCTGTTACACCGGGTACGCCCTCGGCGTCGAGCCGGGCGACCAGGGCCGCGAGGCCGCGCGGGCCGAAGAGGTGCGTCCGCATCCCGTCGATCTCCGCGCCGCGAAGGTGCTGGGGCTGGTCGTCGATCATCAGGCACGACGCCGTCGCGACGCCCAGGCGCTCGGCAGCGAGCCGGAAGACCGCCGGATCCGGCTTCGCGATCCCGACGTCGCCGGAGACCACGACGTCGTCGAACAGGTCCGTGATGCCCCTGCGCCCGGAATCGCTCCGTATATCCCCGGTTGGCGTTCGAGAGCAACCCGAGCTTGAGCCGCCGGCCGGCTCGCAGGCGGTCAACCAGCGCGCGCATGTCCGCATCGACCGGGGGCAGGGCGGCGAGGTGCGCCTCGAGGGCCGCCATGACGCTCTCGGCCCGTGCGGCATCGCCGGCGACGGGGATGAGCGCGCGGTGGATGGCCGTACGGAAGTCGCTCCCGTCGATGGCGCCCTCGCGCGAGAGGCGGTACTCCGGGATGTCGTGCCATGCGGCCCACAGCGAGCCCGGCGGCAGGCCGGCGGCGACGTCGACGGTGTTCCAGTCCTCGCGGCTGTCGCCCCGGAGCACGCCGCCGTAGTCGAAGATGACCGCCTGTATGGGTGGTACCATCGCTCGCCGAAGCAGGGGGTTTGAAGGAGAATCGCATGAGCCCGTCCACGCTGCCACCGCTCATTTCCAGCGACGGTCACCTCGAAGTGCGCCCCGAGCGCTGGACGCCGCGCATGCCGGCCGCGCTCCGCGAGAAGGCGCCGCGCACGATCAAGCTCCCCGACGGCGGCGACGCGCTCTTCATCGAAGGCCAGCCGCCGTACCCGGCGCCGTTCCTCGACCTGCGGGCGGGGCGCACGAACGAGAGCTGGATGCCGTTCGGCGCCACCGTGGACGACACGGCGGGCGTGGGCCCGCCGGAGCAGCGCCTCGAGGAGCAGGACCTGGACGGCCTGCACGCCGAAGTGCTGTTCCCGAACATGCAGGTCGGCCCGCGTCTCTGGCGTGCGCTCGCCGACGAGGACGTCTATCGCGCGACCGTGCGCGCGTACAACGACTGGCTCGGCGAGGAATACTGCCCGGTCTCGCGCGATCGCCTCATCGGGCTCGGCGTGATCCCGTGGACCAACGTGGACGACGCGATCGCCGAGCTGCACCACTGCAAGAAGCTCGGGCTCAAGGGCGTCAACCTCGGCGTCTTTCCGAACGGCAAGGCGTATCCGAAACCGGAGGACGACCGGTTCTGGGCGGCGGCCATCGACCTGCAGATGCCGCTCACCGTCCACGTCGGCTTCGATCGCCTGGGCCCGCGCGCGCAACAGCCCACGTTCGAGTACCCGAACGCGGACCCCGAGATGCTGAAGAAGGTCGGGCCGCGCAAGATCGTCGACTGGGTGGCGCTGCCCTTCCTCGGCATCCCGCCCGCGATCAGCCTGGCCCAGCTTTCCATGTCCGGCGTCTTCGACCGGTTCCCGGCGCTCCGGATCTTCTTCGCGGAGACCCGGCTGGGCTGGGTGCCCTTCTGGATGGAAGAAGCCGACTACTGGTTCGAGCGCCATCGTCACTGGGCCGAGCGCCTGCTCGGCTTCACGCCGCCGAAACGCCGGCCGAGCGAGTACGTGCAGCAGCACATTTCCTTCAGCGTTCAGCACGTCGAGCGGGTGGCCGTCGAGCTCCGCCACCATATGGGTGTCGATCACATCATGTTCGCGACCGACTTCCCGCACATCGAGTGCGACTGGCCGAACACCCGGCCGTTCGCCGAGCGCCTCTTCGCCGGCGTGCCGGCCGACGAGGCCTTCAAGATCGCGGCGGGCAACGTCCTCGATTTCTTCCATCTCCGCGACACCCCGATGGGGCGCCGGGTGCTCGCCGCCTAGAGTCTGCACAGGACGCAGGGCAGATTTCGGGCAGGTTCTACACGGCGCCGCTCCGCGGGCTAAAAAACGCTTTTTCCCGCCATCTTTTGTTTGTGACTGACATTGCCACGTGTATAGGTAGAAAGGCGTATGACCGATCCGACCTTCAGGGGCTCTCACATCCTGGTGATCGACGACAACCCTGGGGTTCTGGCTGTGTTCAGCGAGGCGCTCGAGACCGCCGGGTATTCCGTTCAGACCGCGATGAACGGCGACGACGCGGTGGCGCGCTTCACGAAGGACCGGCCCGCCGCCGTGCTCCTCGATCTCCGCATGCCCGGGAAGGGCGGCGTCCGGGTGTTCTCCGAGCTCCGGCAGATCGATACGAGCGTCCCGATCATCATCGTCAGCGGTGACGGCGATGACCGCCGCGCGCGCGCGCTCCTGCAGGAAGGCGCCTACGACTACGTCCCGAAGCCCGTCGATCTCCGCCACCTCGCCGGCATCCTCGCGGAGGCGATCCGGAAGTCGACGGCGGAAGGGCAGCGACCAGGTCCCGTGGATCTCACGGGGGTTCGCGTGCTCGTCGTCGACGACACGCCGGACGGTCTCGGCGTGGTCTCCGTCGTTCTGGAACAAGCCGGCGCGACGGTTCTCGGCGCGCCGTCCGCGGAAGAGGCCATTCGCGTGATCGCTCGCGAGCGGGTCGACGTCGTCGTGAGCGACATCGCGATGCCCGGTCACGACGGCTTCTGGCTCGTGGACCGGCTGCGGCACGACGACAACGAGCAGACGCGGCGCGTGGTCGTGATCGCCGTGAGCGGCGTCGTCCGCGACGAGCGCAGCCGCATCCTCGCCGCCGGCTTCGATGACTTCTTCCAGAAGCCGATCGAGCCGGCCGCGCTGTGTCACCGCGTGTCCGAGCTCATTCAATGAGCTGGGGGGTGCGAGACGCACCCCCCAGCCCCCCTCGCTTCGCAGCCCGGCAAAGCCGTGCTGCTCCGCGACTGCCGTTACTTCCCGCTGAATCGCCGGTAGCAGCGGGCCGCGTTCTCCCAGAGCAGCTTCCGGCGCGCCGTCTCCGGGATCGACGTCCAGCCGAGGAACGTCGTCCACCGACTTCGGGAACCAGCTCTCCGAGTGCGGGTAGTCCGTGGCGAACATCAGCGTGTCCTCGCCGATCGCCTCGATGGCCTGGCGCAGCGACAGCTCGCCCTCGTGGAGCTGGATGCTCTGGAAGTACTGCGGCCCGCGGATGTAGTCGCTCGGCTTCTGCTTGAGCGCCGGCAGCGCGTGGCGCGACATCTCGGCGAGCTCGTCGAGGCGCGACGCCCAGAACGCGAGCCAGCCGTGCCCGCACTCGAGCGACGTCAGCCGGAGCTGCGGGTAGCGATCGAGCACGCCGCTCCCGATGATCGCCGCCATGTTGCGCTGCGCGTTCCACACGTGGCCCGCCGCGCGCTGGATGAACACGTTGTCCCACGTGTCCCACACGCCGGGCGGGTAGGGCACCGTCATCGTGAACGAATGGATGACGACCGTGAGGTCGTGCTCCTGCGCCTCCGCCCAGATCGGCTCCCACGCCGGATCGTCGAGCGACAGCTCGGGCGGACAGATCGGGAAGATCCCGACCGGCCACCGCTCCTTGCCGCAGCGACGGATCTCGGCGACCGACGCCGGCGGCGTCGCGCGCGGACACGAGCACGAGGCTCGTCAGAGCCGGTCCGGATACGGCGCGCAGTACTCGGCGAGGAAGCGGTGATACGCCTGGTACATCGCCTGCTCGAGCGCGACGTCGTCGAGGCGCGCAGAAGCCCACCACGCTCCCCGACGGCAGGACCATGTTCACGTCGATGCCCTCGAGGTCCAGGTCCTTCACGCGCGCGTGCGGATCGAAGCTCACGCGATCGTCCGGGAACGGCGGCCCCTGCCACCGCACGTCCCACGGCGTGCCGCCGTCCTTCGAGGCCGGAGGCGGGCGGCGCGACGCGCTCGCGCGAGCCGAGCTGGCGGTCGAGCTTCGGGCATCTTGCCGATGCGGTAGCGCGTCATGCCGGCCTTGGCCGGCGCGCGTCCGATCACCGGGCCGAGGGCGGCGAGCTTCGCGCGGTCCGCCGCCGAGAGATGCTGCTCGATCGGCTCGGCGGGCTCGATGATGTGCGTGTCGGCGTCGAAGATCCGATAGCCGGCGCGTGCCATCGCGACCTCCTTGAACATGGGGGCCCCGCAACTGAGGACCCCCAACCCCCTCGGGTTACGGTCGCGTGATCACGTCCACGACGGCCGGTTGGCCGTCCTTCACGACGCGGAGCGCGCGCCGCAGCGCCGGCCCGACCGCGTCCGCGGCATCGATCGGTCCCTCCGCGTGGATGCCGAATCCCTGCGCGATCTTCGCGAAGTCCGGCGGCGGGTCGTCGATGCGGATGCCCACGACCTTGTTCTCGACCGGCCGGCCGCGCGTCTTGGCCACCGCGTCCTGGTGCGCCTCGTCGTTGCCGTACGTGCGGTTGTTGAACGTGACGGTGAGGAGCGGCAGCCGATGGTGCGCGGCGGTGTAGAAGCCGCTCACGACGTAGAGCAGATCGCCGTCCGCCTGGAGGTTGACGCAGACCTTGCCGGAGCCGCGGTGCGCGAGCGTGACGCCGAGCGCGGCGGGCAGCCCGTAGCCGAGCCCGGCGCCGCCGCTGCCGCCGTAGCTGCGCTGCGGCTGCCAGTCCCAGAGGCGGCGCGCCCAGCCCTTGCCGGTGCCGTTCGCGAGCACCCAGTCCTCGTCCTTGATGACGTTCCAGATCTCCGCGGCGAGCACCGCCGGCGCGAGCGGCTTCGACGCGCGCTCGAGCGTCACGGTCGCCTGCCACTCGGCCTCGAGCGCGGCGTGGCGGGTGGCGAATCGCGCGGCGCGCGCCTCGCGCTCGCTGGCGCGACGGTCGTGCTTCAGCCGGTCCTCCACGGCGCGAGCAGCGCGGGCAGCGCGCGCCCCGCGTCGGCGGCGATCGGCAGGTCGACCGGCGCGAGCGACTGGAACGTGTGCGCCCAGCTCCGGAACGCGTAGTCCTCGAGCGAGATCGCGATCACGCGCGCGCTCTCGTTCAGCAGGCGCACCTCGCGCGTGCTCCGATCCGTCGTCGCCGAGCGCCACGAGGAAGCTCGACACGTCGAGGGCCAGCACGACGTCGGCCTCGCGGACCACCTCGTGCGCGCGCGTCGGTCATGTCGAGCGGATGGCGGCTCGGCACGCTCGGGCGTCCCTGCGACTCCCCCGCGAGATCGATCATCGGCGCCGCGAGCCGCTCGGCGAGGCGGCACGAGCGTCGGCGTCGCTTCCGGCCGGCGGCCGAGCGACTCGACGACGATCACCGGGGATCGCGCCTCGACCAGGCGGCGCGCGGCGTCGTCGAGCGCCTGCGGATCGGCGTGCGGCGAGCGACGGCGGCTCGAAGCGCGAGACGTCGGGCACCGGGATCGGCCGCTCGAGCGCCTGCTCCTGCAGCGCCGCGTCGAGACACACGTAGACCGGGCCCTGCGGCTCCGTGCGCGCCACGCGCCACGCGCGGAGGATCGCCTCCGGGATCGCGGCCGACGCTGGCCGGCTGGTCGTCGAGCTTCACGTAGTCGCGGACCTGGGTGCCCTGCACGAGCGCGGTGTGGATCCAGTCGATCCACGGCCGCCGCCGCGTCGCGTCCATCGGGCCGGCGCCGCCCAGGACGAGGATCGGGGCGCGGTCGCAGAACGCGTTGAAGATCGCCATGCTCGCGTGCTGGAGCCCGACGATGTCGTGGACGATCGCCGCCATCGGCCGGCCCTTGGCCTTGGCGTAGCCGTGCGCGAGCGCGACCGCGATCTCCTCGTGCGTGGTGAGCAGGTGCTCCGGTGTCCGCTCGCCGTAGTTGACGAGCGAGTCGTGCAGGCCGCGAAACGTCGCGCCGGGGTTCAGCGCGACGTGCTCGATGCCGACCGCGCGCAGGAGATCGACCACGAGGTCCGACCCGTACCGCATGGTGTGCGGACTCTACCACCTTGATGGCCCCAACTGGACCCCCCCCTCTGATAAAGTGCGGGCGATGAAGACGAGCCAGGACCGCATCCTCACGAGCCACGCCGGCAGCCTGCCCCGTCCTGACGAGCTGATCGAGGCCAATCGTCCCCGGGAGTTCGGTGGCTCCGCCGACGAGGCCGGCTTCCAGGCGCAGCTCCGCGCCGCCGTCACCGAGGTCGTCCGCCGGCAGACGGAGGCCGGCGTCACGGTCCCCGGCGACGGGGAATACGGCAAGGCGATGGGCCACCGCGTGAACTACCGGGCGTGGTGGAGCTACTCGTTCAACCGGCTCGGCGGCCTCGAGCTCGGGACGGCCGGCCTCTACGACATGCCCGCGCAGCGCTCGAAGCCCGGCGAGGTCGTGCTCACGAGCTTCGCGGACCGGCGCGACCGGCTGGCGTTCGCCGCCGCCTACCGCGATCCGGAGTCCGGCATCACGACCGGTCCCCGGCCGTCCCTGTGGCCGGTGTGCGTCGGGCCGCTGACCTACACGGGCCACGCGGCGATCGCGGCCGACATCGCGAACCTCAAGGCCGGGCTCGCCGCGGCCGGGGTCGAGGAAGGGTTCATGACCTCGATCGCGCCGGGCAGCGCCTCGCGCATCGACAACCGCCACTACACGACCGACGAGGAGTTCCTGTTCGCGTGCGCCGACGCCATGCGCGCGGAGTACACGGCGATCGTGGAGGCCGGGCTCATCCTCCAGCTCGACGATCCCGCGATCGCCGAGAACTGGGACATGGTGAATCCCGAGCCGTCGGTGGCGGACTACCAGAAGTTCTCGATGGTGCGGGTCGAGGCGCTGAACCACGCGATCCGCGGCCTGCCCCAGGACCGCATCCGCTTCCATCTCTGCTGGGGAAGCTGGCACGGTCCGCACACGACGGACATCCCGATGCGCGACATCGTGGACGTGATGCTCGCGGTGAAGGCCGGCGGCTACTCGTTCGAGGCCGGCAACGTGCGCCACGAGCACGAGTGGCGCGTGTGGCAGGACGTGAAGCTGCCCGAGGGCACGGTGATCCTGCCGGGGGTCGTGAGCCACGCGACCAACGTGGTCGAGCATCCGGACCTCGTGGCGGACCGGATCATGCGGTTCGCGAACCTCGTCGGACGCGAGCGCGTCATCGCGTCCACCGACTGCGGGCTGGGCGGGCGCGTGCATCCGCAGATCGCGTGGGCGAAGCTCGCAGCGCTCGCCGAGGGCGCCGCGCGGGCCAGCCGACAGCTCTGGCGCTGATGTAACGACGATCGATGACGTGGCCGCTCGTCCTCGCCCTCGGACGGGGGGTGATCGCCTGGGGCACCGTCGTCCTCTTCCTCGTGTTCGGCGACGCGTGGCTCGCCGACCTCACCTCCCCCGTGAAGTCGACCGTGCTGTTCGTGTGGCTGCTCGGGGTCATCGTGTGGTGCGCGTTCGGTGTGGTCGAGCAGGCGGACCACCTCGCCGAGATCCTCGACGAGCCGCTCGGCACGCTGATCCTGACCCTGTCGATCGTCATCATCGAAGTGGCGCTCATCTCGGCGGTGATGATGGGCGCGAGCGCCGTGCCGACGCTGGGACGCGACACGATGTTCGCGGTGCTGATGATCGTCCTCAACGGCGTGGTCGGTCTGGCGCTGTTGCTCGGAGGCCTCCGCTACCACCAGCAGGAGTACAACCTGCAGGGCGCGATCGCGTACGTCGCGGTCATCGTGCCGCTGTCGGCGATCGCGCTCGTGCTGCCGAACTTCACGCGCTCCACGCCGGACTCGACGCTGTCCGGGGCGCAGGCGTTCTTCTTCGCGGCGTTCACGGTCCTGCTGTACGGCGTGTTCCTCGGCGTGCAGACCGTGCGCCACCGCCATTTCTTCGTGGAGCCGCCGCGCGCGGGCGAGGTCGTCATGGTCGAAGCCGACGACGCCGGCCGCGTGGTCTCGCCGCGAGCGGTGATGGGGCACGCCACCGTGCTCGTCGTGCTCGTGCTGCCGATCGTGCTCGTCGCCAAGCAGCTCGCGAAGCTCATCGACTACGGCATCGGCGTCCTCGGCGCCCCGCCCGCGCTCGGCGGCGTGCTCATCGCGCTGATCGTCTTCACGCCCGAGGGGCTCAGCGCGCTCCGCGCGGCGCTCGGCAACCAGCTGCAGCGCGCCGTCAACCTCTGTCTGGGGGCCGCGCTCTCCACCATCGGCCTCACGGTGCCCGCTGTGCTCGCGACGGCGTGGCTCACCGGCCGTCCGGTCGTGCTCGGCCTCGATCCGGCGAGCATGGTGCTGCTCACCATCACCCTCGTGCTGAGCGTCGATCACGTTCGGCGGATCGCCCACGACCACCGTGCTCGAGGGCGCCGTGCACCTCGTCGTCTTTCTCGTCTACGTCGTGCTGATCTTCAGTCCCTGAGCGTGACGGATGGACGGCCCCCACCAGCTCGAAGCGGTGATCGTGCTCCTGATCGGCGTCCTGGTCTTGATGGCCATCGCGCGCCGGCTCACCATCCCGTACCCGATCTTCCTCGTGCTCGGCGGCCTCGTGCTGAGCTTCGTGCCGCGCGTGCCGGTCGTGCACCTCGACCCCGAGCTGGTCTTCCTCGTGTTCCTGCCGCCGGTGCTGTGGGCGGCGGCCTACTTCACGTCGCTCCGCGACTTCCGCTTCAACCTGCGCATGATCACGCTCCTCGCGGTCGGGCTCGTGGTCGTGACGACGGCCGCGGTGGCGGCGGTCGCGCGCGCGATCGTGCCCGGCATGAGCTGGCCGGTGGCGGTCGCGCTGGGCGCGATCGTCTCGCCGCCCGACGCGGTCGCGGCCACGGCCATCGCGCGGAAGCTCAACCTGCCGCACCGGCTCGTCACCGTCCTCGAGGGCGAGAGCCTGGTGAACGACGCGACGGCGCTCGTGCTGTACCGCGCGGCCGTCCTGGCGGCCGTGACGGGGACGTTCGTCTACAGCGGCACGCTCGTGCAGTTCGTGGTGGCGGCGGCGGGCGGCGTCGCCGTCGGGCTGCTCGTCGGCGCGCTCACGCGGCTCGCGCTGCGCTACACCGACGACAGCCTGGCCGCGATCGCGATCACGCTCCTGGCGCCCTACGCGGCGTGGGTCATCGGCGAGCGTGCGCACGTCTCGGCGGTGCTCGCGTGCGTGGCGGGCGGCGTGTACGTCCGCCAGGGCTTCAGCGAGCTCACGGCGCCCGCGGTGCGGCTCCAGGCGCGGGCGGTGTGGGACCTGCTCGTCTTCCTGCTGAACGGCGTCATCTTCGTCCTCATCGGCCTGCAGATCGGCGCCATCCGCGAGACCGGCATGCCGGGCGGTCTCGGGCACTACGTGGCGAAGGGCGCGCTCATCAGTGCGACGGCCATCGCCATCCGCCTCGTGTGGGTGCCGCTCGCCGTCGTGATGCCACGGCTCCTGAGCCGCTCGCTGCGCGCCCGCGATCCGATCCCGCCGTGGTCGTACGTCGTCGTGGTGGCGTGGGCGGGAATGCGCGGCATCGTGTCGCTCGCGGCCGCCCTCGCGCTCCCGCTGGCGTTCCCGCATCGCAACGAGATCGTCCTCTTCACGTTCGCCGTGATCCTGTGCACGCTCGTCCTCCAGGGACTCACGCTCACGCCGCTGATCCGCTGGCTACGAATCAGCGAGGACGAGACGCTCCAGCGCGAGGAGGCGTACGCGCGTCAGGAGGCCGCGCAGGCTGCCCTCGCAGCGCTGGAGGCGCTCGCCGGCGAGCCGTGGGCACGTCCGGAGGAGATCGATCGGATGCGCGACCGCTACACCCAGCGCGTCCGCCACGCGTCGCCGATCGTCCTCGGCGCCGACGAGGCGTCCGCGAAGGCGCGGGCCGCGTATCGTCGTCTCCGCCACCGGGCGCTCGAGGCCGAGCGCCGCCGCCTGATCGCTCTGCGCGACCAGGGCGCGATCAGCGACGAGGTTCTGCATCGCCTCGAGCAGGAGCTCGACGTCGAAGCGACGCGCATCGGTCTCGGCGAAGCCCGTCCGGCGGGCTAGGGCCCGTCAGCCGGTCAGGGCACGTCGACCGTGCCGTAGCCCGAGATGCAGACGAGCGTGGCTCCGGACAGCACGGAGAGCTGCGGGGTGAAGCACCCACCAGCGGGAAGGCCGGCCGGGGGCACCGCCTTCTTGAACGTTACCAGCAGCCGGCCGTTCTGGCTCGTCGAGCAGGGCTCGCTCAGGACGACCTGGAGGGGATCGGTCGGCGTCGCACGGCACTCCATTTCACAGGTGTAGGCGGTGCCAGGCGCCAGGCGCTGGATGAAGAACTTCAGGTCACCCTTCTCGCCGATGGACACCTTGCCGGTCGCGTCCGCCGGACTGCCCCAGACGGTGTCTCCATTGCTGTCGCAGAGCACCACGTTGGCGAGCGGCTCCACCGCGAAGGCGCGAGCCGGAACGACGACCAGCCACAGTGCAGCGGTCACGTACATGAATGCCCTCATGCTGACTGCCCTTCCGGACCCCGGCCACGTCACGAGCTGCCTTCAACCCTGGCGCTTCGCCCCGGCGAGATTCATCGCGTCCACGTCGCGGGGACTGTCAGGGTTGGCGCAGTGATCAGCGTCTAGCGCATCGTGTTGGGCAGCCAGAGCACGATCTGCGGGAAGATCATGATCAAGATCGTCGTCAGGACGAGCGCGATCATCAGGATGCTCGTGCCCGTGTAGACCTTGACCAGGCTCACGTTCGCGCTGGAGCTGACCACGAACGCGATCATGCCGACCGGCGGGAACACGAGGCCCATCGACACCATCAGCATCGACATGACGCCGAACCAGACGGGATCGAAGCCGAGCGTGGTGATGAGCGGGAACGTGAGCTGCAGCGTGAGCAGCAGCAGCGGCAGCTCGTCCATGAACATGCTGACCACGAAGTACGAGACGACGATCCCGGTCATGACCAGCCAGCGGTTGAGGTTCAGCTCCGCCACCGCGGCCACCACGTGCTGCGGGATCTGACTCATGGCCATGTAGTAGCCGAAGATCGTGGCGCCGATGAGGATCATGAAGATCAGCGCGGAGGTCTTGATGGTCTCGCGGATCGCCGTCACCGCGTCTGCCCACGTGAGACGGCCCATGGCCATCGAGATCGCGCCGGCGAGAAACGCGCCGAGCGCGCCGACCTCGGTGGGCGTCGCCACCCCCAGGTAGAGCAGCGCGACCACGAGCACGATGAGGACGAGGCTCGGCCAGATGCGCACCACGCTGGCCCAGCGCTCCGCGGCCGGCACCGTGTACGTCTCCGGCGCGTGCGAGGGGCTGACGCGCACCCACACGACGATGGCGATGACCAGGAAGATCGCCACGATGATGCCCGGCACGACGCCCGCGATCAGCAGCTTGCCGATCGACGTCTGCGTGCTGATGCCGTAGATCACCATGCCGACGCTCGGCGGGATCAGGATGTCGAGCGTCGCCCCGATGCCGATCGACCCGGCCGCGAGCTCGTCCGAGTAGCCGTGCCGGCGCATCTCCGGCATCGCGATGCTCGACATCACCGCGGCGGCGGCGAGGCTGGCGCCGGACATCGCGCCGAAGATGCCGCACGCGAACACGGTGGCGATGGCGAGCCCGCCTCTGAAGCCCGACAGCCAGTTCGCGCCGGCGGTGTAGAGATCGCGCGCGAGCCCGCCCGACGCCGAGAAGTACGCCATGAGGATGAACATCGGGATCGTCGTGAGCACGTAGTCGCCCACCGCGCCGAACGGCGTCGTGCCGAGGATGCGGAGGATGACCATCCAGTCGCCGGTGAGCAGATAGATGCCGACGATGCCCGCGACGGCCAGCGAGAACGCGATCGGCACGCCGAGCAGCAGCGCGGCCAGCATCACCAGGAACGGGACGTACGCCACGCGGCTACCCTTCGCGGAACAGGCTGGAGCGCCGCCCGCGCACCGCGCCGAGGTCGACGAGCAGGAGCACCGCGGTGAGGAACAGCGCGACCGACACGACGAGGTGCCCCGGCCAGAGCGGAAGGTCCACCGTGGTGAACGTGGTGCCGGTCCGCATGATGTGCCGGGCCTGCAGGAAGGTGGCGACGACCAGCGTGGCGCAGTAGAGCGTCGAGACGAGCTGGACGAGGTAGTCGACCGCGAGCCGGAGGCGTCCGCGGAGACGATCCACGAGGAACGTGACCCGGATGTTCGCGCCCTGGCGGTAGGCGAACGGCATCGCCAGGAAGACGGCGGCGATCATCAGGTAGTTGGTCGTCAGCTCGTACGCGACGAGGATCGGGCGGTTGAGCAGATACCGCCCGGCCGCGTCGGCGGTGGTCAGCAGCATCATGGCGAACGTCGCGATCACCGCCAGCCAGGTGAGCGCGCGCTCACAGCGGTCGAGCCAGGCGCGCACTTACGGGTCGTACTTCTTGATGGCCTCCCGCAGGTCGATGAGGAGCTGGCGGCCGGGGAGCCCCTTGGCCTCCATGCTCTTCACCCACTCCTCTTCCATGGGCTTGAGCTTCGCCGCCCAGCGCTGCTTCTCTTCGGCCGGCACCGTGTAGATGGTGCCGCCCGCCTTCTTGATCGCGTCGATGCCGACCTGCTCGTTCTGGTCCCAGACGCGCCCGTTGAACTCCGCGCCCCAGGCGCCGGAGAGGTCGTCGATCACCTTGCGGAGGTCCGGCGGCAGGCTGTCGTACTTCTTCTGGTTCATCAGCGTGAAGAGCGGCGCCACGTAGAGGCCGACGGACGCGTGGTGCTTCAGCACCTCGGCGATCTTGAACGAGGAGATCGCCTCCCACGGGAAGATCGTGCCGTCCACGGTGCCGCGCTCGAGCGCGGTGTAGGTGTCGGGCGCGGGGATGCTCACCGGCACGGCGCCGAGGGTCTTCACCATCGTGGTCAGCATCGGCGTGGCCGCGCGGATCTTGAGACCCGCGAGGTCCTCGAGCTTTTGCACCGGCTTCTTCGCGAGGTGGAAATGCCCGGGCGGATGCACCCAGAACCAGAGCACCTTCACGTCCTTGAACTCGTTCTTGAAGTACTTGTCGAAGATCGACATGAGCGCGAGGCTGCCGCCGCGCGACGACTTGAACAGCAGCGGCAGCTCGGTGGCCGCGATGAGCGGGAAGCGTCCCGGCGTGTAGCCCGGCGTGGTGAAGCCCATGTCGGCGATGCCGTCCTTGACCATGTCGTAGTGGTCGACGGCCTTGCCGAGCGTGCTGCCGGGATAGATGGTGATCTTGAGCCGGCCCTTGCTCTTCTCCTCGACCATCTTCGCCCACGGCACCATGACGCCCGTGTGATGGCCGTGGACGGTGCTGACCCAGCTCGAGAACTTGAGCTCGATGGGCTTGTCCTGCGCGGCCGCGGGACCGGCGCCGAGGCAGGCGAGGGTGAGGAGCAGCGCGACGATCTTCGGCGCGTGTCTCATGACGATCCTCCGCGTGCGTCAATGAGCTGCGTACGGCGACGCGTGCGGGAGCGGCAGCACCGGGTCGCGGTGCTGCAGGCTCTTCGGCCACACCACGTGCGCCTTGTCGTCGATGTACTGGACGATCACGGGGAACGCGCGGTCGTTCTGACCGGCCATCGCGCCGTCGCCCAGGAACTTCACGCCGAAGCCGAGCATGGTGCCGCCCTCGGGCAGATCGACCTCGAGCGCGGCCTTGCGGAGCGCGTCGGCATCGACACCGCCGTACTTCTTGATCGCGCGCGGCAGCACCTCGCTCATGAAGACGTACGTGTTGCTCGCCGACATGCCGACGTGCGCCGACTTCACGACCGTGCCCGGCTTGGCCTTCTCGTATTCGTCACCGACCATCTTGATCAGCGGGGCCAGCTCGGGCTTCAGCGCCTTCTCGTTGGCGAGCCAGATGGAGATCGGGTCGACGTTGAAGAAGTGGTTCACGTCCTTGCCGATGGCTTCCTTGAGCTTGTCGTAAACGCCGTACCCGGCGCCGTGGCCGACGAGCGCCTTGAACTTGAGGCCCTGCTCGCGCGCCTGGCGCAGGAACAGCGCGATGTCCGGGTTGTAGCCGGTGTGGAAGATCACGTCGGGCCGGCCGCGCTTCAGCTTGGTGACCATGGCGGACAGGTCGGGCGCGGTCGCGGCATATCCTTCCCGCAACACCACGTTGAAGCCGGCCTTCTTCGCGCCTTCCTCGTTGCCCTTCGACACGTCGATGCCGTATGCGCCGTCCTCGTGGATGATGGCGACGCGCAGGTCCTTGGGGTCCTTCCCGAGCTTGGCCTTGGCGTTCTTCTCGATGAAGTCCATCGACATCAGGCCGAACTGCCGCCCGCTGGGCTGGATGCGGAAGATGTACTTGAGGTTGCGGTTCTCCAGCACGGCGGAGGAGATGCAGGTGGTGATCCACATGAACTTCTTGAGGTTCTCGATGCGCGTGGCGATGGGCACGCACTGGGCGGACGAGTAGAAGCCGAGCAGCATGTCGACCTTCTCCTGCTCGATCAGCCGCACGGCCTCGTTGATGGCGACGTCCGGCTTGCTCTGCGCGTCCGCGTAGAGCGCCTCGATCTGGTAGCCCTCGACCCCGCCCTTCTTGATGAAGTGATCGATCATGATCTTGGCGCCGAGCGCGTGCAGCTCGGAGCCGCCGCCCGCGAGCGGCCCGCTGTAGTCGTAGATCACGCCGATCTTGAGCTTCTTTCCCTGCGCGTCGACCGCCGCCGGAAGGAGGGTGGAGGCTCCGAGGAAGAACGCGAGGACCAGGCAGGCGAGCGGTCTGAGCATGGACGGGACCCTCCTGTGGCGCGCCATTACGCGCGAGGCGTCGACCCTTGTCAAGGCGCGATTCGGCATCTACAGTGGGCGCACCATGCAACCCTTCGAGCTCCGGAAGCTCGGTCACGTCGTCCTGAACGTCTCGGATCTGGAGGCGTCGGTGCGGTTCTACACCGAGGTGCTCGGACTCCAGGTGAGCGACCGCTACCCCGACACGATGGTGCCCGGCGGCATGGTGTTCATGCGCGTCAACCCCGATCACCACGGGGTGGCGCTCGTCGGCGGCGCGGCGAAGCCCGAGACGAGCACGCTCAACCACTTCGCGTTCGAGGTCGGCTCGCCGGACGAGGTGTTCCGCGCGCGCGCGTGGCTGCGGAAGCACGGCGTGCCGATCCACTTCGAGGGCCGGCGGCGCGCGGGGTGCCAGATCGCCGTCGAGTTCCGCGACCCCGACGGCAACAACCTCGAGATCTACTGGGGCATCGATCAGGTGGGGAGCGACGGGCACGTCCGCCCGCCCAGCGAATGGCGGCAGGCGCTGACGCTGGAAGATGCGATCGCCAATCCGGTGGCGAGGCAGCGCATGCCACCGCTGAGCACGGGAGGCGTGTGATGCTGAGCCGCGAAGACAACGAGCTCCTCTGTCGCGTCGGGCCGGGCACGCCGATGGGCAACCTCATGCGCCAGTACTGGGTGCCGGCCGCGCTCTCGAGCGAGCTGCCGGAGTCCGAGGGGTCGCCGCTGCGCGTGCGGCTCCTCGGCGAGGACCTGATCGCGTATCGCACGGAGTCCGGCGCCGTCGGCCTGATGCAGAACAACTGTCCGCACCGCGGCGCCAGCATGTTCTACGGCCGCAACGAAGGCGAAGGCCTCCGCTGCGTGTATCACGGGTGGAAGTTCGGTCTGGACGGCCGCTGTCTCGATCTCCCGAGCGAGCCCGCGGAGAGCACCTTCAAGGACAAGGTCCGCGCGGCCGCGTATCCGTGCCGCGAACAGGCCGGCCTGATCTGGACGTACATGGGCCCGCGCCCCACGCCGCCGCCGATGCCGAACCTGGAGCCGGTGACGTCGGCCGACGCGAGGATCCAGGTCTACCAGCGCGAGTGCAACTGGGTGCAGGCGCTCGAGGGCGACATCGACACCGGGCACACCGTGTTCCTGCACCTCGGTGCCGTGGATCCGTCCGAGGTGCCCGACGGGCACGTGGGCGAAGTACGCGCTCGGCAAGCGGGCGCCGCGCTACGAGGTGACGGACACGCCGTTCGGTGTCATGTACGGCGCCGCGCGCCCCGCGGAGGCGGACAGCGAGTACTGGCGCATCGCCAACTTCCTGTTCCCGTTCTACGCGATGGTGCCGACCGGCGTGCTCGGCCTCGAGATCCGCGTGCGCGCGTGGATCCCGATGGACGACGGCCACACGCTCGCGATCACGGTCGGCCTCGGCCAGCCGCCTCTGTCACGCACGGCCGGGCGCCAGACCGTCGGTCCGCCGGAGACCCTGCCGAACACGACGGACTGGTACGGCCGCTTCCGCTGCGTGGCCGACGAGCGGAACGACTACCTGATCGACCGGAAGGCGCAGAAGACGACCAGTTACACCGGCATCAATGCGATCTTCCTCCAGGACCAGGCGGTGACCGAGAGCATGGGCCCGATCTACGACCGCACGAGCGAGCACCTCGGCACCAGCGACGCCATGGTGATCCGCACGCGCAAGCGCCTGATCGACGCCGCGAAGGCGCTGCGTGACCGCGGCCAGGTGCCGCCCGGCGTCGACGATCCGGACGTGTACCAGACGCGCTCGGGCGGTGTCGTGCTCCCGACGGGCGTCGACTGGATCGAGGCCACGAAGGAGCTGCGCAAGGCGGGCGTGAAGCACCCGCACCTCACACGCGATGTGCTGGGAGGCGTGCCCGCGGTCTGAGGCGGTAACGCGAAGGCACCGCGTTTGCGTATGGCACTCGGCGGCATGCGCCACCATGCGACGGCGGCCCCGATGGCGGTCCGGCCGGCTCCGGACGCCCGACCGGGGAAGGACGCTCCCGCGCCGACGCTCCGGGTGGTGGACGCGATCGCGCTCATCGTCGGCACCGTCGTGGGCGCGGGCATCTTCCGCACGCCGTCGCTCGTCGCGGCCAATGCCGCGAGCGAGGAAGTCGCGCTCCTCGCGTGGGTCGCCGGCGGGGCGATCTCGCTGATCGGGGCGCTCTGCTACGCGGAGCTGACCACGGCGTACCCACACTCGGGCGGCGACTACCACTATCTGACCCGGGCCTTCGGTCCGCGCGTCGCGTTCCTGTTCGGCTGGGCGCGCATCACCGTGATCCAGACCGGCTCCATCGCGCTGCTGGCGTTCGTGATCGGCGACTACGCGGCGCGGCTCGTCCCGCTCGGGGCCGGCGGCCCCGCCCTCTACGCGGCGCTCACCATCGTGGCCGTCACCGCGATCAACATCGTCGGCACGCATCAGAGCAAGCGCGCGCAGAACCTCCTCACCGCGCTGGAGATCGTGGGGCTCGTCGCGGTCATCGTGGCGGGGTTCCTCGCGCCGGCGGCGCGCCCGCTCGAGGCGGCCACGGCCGGCGGCGGCGTGGTCGACTTCGCACATCGGGCTCGTGATGGTCTTCGTGCTGCTGACCTACGGCGGATGGAACGAGGCCGCGTACATCTCGGCGGAGGTGCGCGGCGCCCGCCGCAACATGGCCGGCGTCCTGGTCGTCAGCATCGCGATCATCGCGGTCCTCTACGTGCTCGTGAACTGGGCGTACCTGCGCGGGCTCGGCCTCGAAGGCATGGCGCGATCGACCACGGTCGGCGCCGATCTGCTGCAACGCACGGCCGGCGACGCGGGGGCGCAGCTCGTGAGCGTGCTCATCCTCGTCTGCACGCTCACCTCGGTCAACGCGTCCGTGTTCACGGGCGCGCGCGCCGCGTACGCGCTCGGGCGAGACCATCGGCCGTTCGCGTTGCTCGGGCGCTGGCACGCGCGCGCGGGCACGCCGGTCAACGCGCTGCTCGTGCAAGCGGCGATCGCGCTGGTCCTCGTCGTCGCGGCCGGCGTCCGACGGCACGGGTTCGAGACGCTGGTCGAGTACACCGCGCCGGTCTTCTGGCTCTTCTTCCTGCTCACGGGCGTGTCGCTCTTCCTGCTCCGCTGGCGGGAGCCGCGCGTCGCGCGACCGTTTCGCGTGCCGCTGTACCCGCTGACACCGCTGCTATTCTGTGTGACATCGGCATACCTGCTCTACGCGAGCCTCGTGCACACGGGCGCCGGTGCCGTGTGGGGCGTGGCCGTGCTCGCTGCCGGCGCGGCCGTCCTGGCGATGATGCGGCGGCGCGGAGGAGACACATGATGCGCATCCATCGGACGATGTTCGCGACGCTGGTTCTCGTGCTGGTCCTCGCCGCGGTCGCGGGCGCGCAGGCCCCGCAAGCCTCGCCGCAGACGCCGGCGCGGACGCCGGACGTCCCCTACGTGCCGAGCGACGACAAGGTCGTCGCCCTGATGCTCGACATGGGGAAGGTGAAGAAGAGCGACATCCTCTACGATCTCGGCTCCGGCGACGGCCGCATCCCGATCACCGCCGCCAAGCGCTTCGGCACCCGGGGCACGGGCGTCGAGATCGATCCGGTCCGCGTCGCCGAGGCCAAGGAGAACGCCCGCAAGGCCGGCGTGGAGGACAAGGTCCGCTTCATCGAGGGCGACATCTTCGAGGCCGACATCAAGGACGCGACGGTGGTGATGCTCTACCTGCTGCCGGACGTCAACCTCAAGCTGCGCCCGAAGCTCCTGGCGGACCTCAAGCCCGGCACGCGCATCGTGTCCCACAACTACGACATGGGCGACTGGAAGCCGGAGAAGACGCAGACGATCAACCTGCCGGACGGGACGCAGCACACGGTCTACTTCTGGACGGTGCCGAAGCCGCGGTGATCGCTGCTATGCTCGGGGCATGACCTCGCGCATCGTCTACGAAGCTCCGCGCGTCGCCCCGGCTCCCGGCGAGACCGTCGTCACCAGCACCTGCGGCCACAACTGCGGTGGCCGTTGCGTCGGTGAACGCGCACGTGCGCGACGGGAAGATCGTCAAGATCAGCACCGACCCGCGCAAGTGGACGCCGGAGATGCCGCCGTTGCACGCGTGCGTCCGTGGCTTCGGCCAGGTCGAGCGCATGAACCACCCGGACCGCGTGACCCACCCGCTGCGGCGGGTCGGGCCGCGCGGGGCGGGCGAGTTCGAGCCGATCGGCTGGGACGAGGCCCTCGACGAGGTCGCCCGGCAGATGCGGCGCGTCCGCGACACGTACGGGCCGGCGGCCATCCTCGATCTCTCCCGCTCGGGCAACACGTCGATGCTCCACAACCGCGCGAGCCTGCAGCGGCTCCTCTACATGTTCGGCGGGTGCACGGAGCTCTGGTCGAACATCTCGGCCGAGGCCGAGGCCTTCGCCGTGCGCGAGACGTACGGGCAGAAGGCGGACTACAAGAGCGCGGGCCGCGAGGCCATCGACTACGTGAACTCGAAGCTGATCGTGATGTGGGGCTGGAGCCCGGGCGACGGTCACTTCGGGACCGGCGTCCTCGAGCACCTGAAGCGCGCCAAGCGGCACGGCGTCCGGATCGTCTGCGTGGACCCGCGCCGGACCCGGTCGAGCCACATGCTCGCCGACGAGCACCTCTTCATCCGCCCGTCGACGGACACGGCGGCGTTCCTCGCCATGGCGTACGTGATCGTCACCGAGGGCCTGCACGACCAGGCGTTCCTCGATCGCTACGTGCAGGGGTTCGACGAGGCGCACCTGCCGGCGAGCGCGCCCGCGAACGCGTCGTATCGCTCGTACCTGCTCGGGCTCGCGGCGGACGGCGTGAAGAAGACGCCGGAATGGGCGGCCGCCATCACGGGGATGCCCGCGGCGACGATCCGGCGCCTCGCGATCGAGTACGCGACCTCGAAGCCCGCCGCGCTCCACTGCGGCTACGCGCCGGGACGCACGATCCACGGCGAGCAGTTCCACCGCGCCGCGTACGCGCTGGCGGCGATGACGGGCAGCGTCGGCATTTCGGGCGGCAACAGCGGCGTGAGCAACGGCGCCACCGGCCGCTGCGGGATCAAGTCGTTCCCGGCGGGAACGAATCCGGCCGGCGCGCGCGTGGCCTCGTCGCTCCTCGCCGATCTGCTCGATCGGGGCCGCGCGGGCGGCTACCCGGCCGACATCAAGATGATCTACTCGGTGGCCGGCGACCTCTTCAACCAGCTCCCGAACGTCAGGAAGACGGTGGCGGCGGCGAGAAGGTCGAGTGCATCGTGGTGCAGGACCACTTCGTCACGCCGACCGCGCGGTACGCGGACATCGTGCTGCCGGCGACGACGTTCTGGGAGCGCAACGATCTCCACACGCCGTGGAACGGCGGCGGCCACTACGTCTTCTTCATGAACAAGGCGGTCGAGCCCGCGGGGGAGTGCCGCAACGACCTCGACATCTGCGCGGACCTCGCGCGGCGGCTCGGCATCACGGGCTACAACGACAAGACCGAGGAGCAGTGGCTGCGCGAGCTCTCCGGCGACGTCATCGACGACTTCGACACGTTCCGCGCGCACGGCCTGGCGCGGCTGCCGGCGCCCGAGGACGCGGTGGCCTTCGCGCGCGAGATCCGCGACCCCGCGCGCCATCCGTTCACGACGCCGTCCGGGAAGATCGAGATCTACGCGACGCGGCTCGCCGAGAGCGCCAACCTCTGCGGCCTCGGCCCGATCGCGCCGATTCCCACGTGGATTCCGGACCGGCCGGACCCGCAGCATCCGCTGCGGCTCGTCTCTCCGAAGTCGCGCGCGCGGACCCACTCGATCCACGGCAACCAGCCGACGCTCGCGCGCGCCGACCGCGACGACGTGTGGATCCATCCCGACGATGCGGCCGCGCGCGGGATCCTCGACGGTCAGCCGGTCACCGTCTCCAGCGCCCGCGGCGCCACCGTCCTCCCCGCGCGCGTCACGGACCGCGTGGCGCCCGGGGTCGTCGCCATCAAGGAAGGCGCCTGGTTCGTCTTCGACGAGGCGGGGCAGGAGCGGCGCGGATGCGCCAACGTCCTCATCGAGGACCGCGCGTCGCCCGCGGGCGCGAGCGCGTTCAACAGCTGTTTCGTGGAGGTGGCCCCGTCGGCTTCTTCGTCGCCCTCGTCGTCGACGGGGTGCTCGCCGGCGCGATCTACGCGCTGATCGCGCTCGCGTTCGTCGTCGTCTACAAGGCGTCGCGGCTGATCAACTTCGCCCTCGGCGAGTGGATCATGCTCGCGGCGGGACTCGTCGCCGCCGGCCTCCACGCGGTCGGCGTCGGGCTGCCCGCCGCGCTGATCGGCGCGAGCGGGGGCATGATCGTCGCTGGCGTTCCTGCTCAACCGCGTGGTCCTGCGTCCCCTCGTCGGCCGGCCGCTCATCGCGCTCATCATGGTGACCTTCGGACTCGGCGTGTTCCTCAGGGGGACGACCACGATGGCGCTCGAAGGCATCCCGCGGCGGATCGCGTTGCCGCTGCCGACCGAGCCGCTCGAGTTCGCCGGCCTCTTCGTGCAGACGGAGAAGCTCGCGGCGGCCGCGATCGCCGTGGTGGCCATCGCCGTCGTCACGTCGGCGTTCCGCTGGAGCCGCACGGGCATCGCGCTGCGCGCGATCGCGGACGACCAGCAGGCCGCGATGGCGATGGGCATCGACGTCCCGCACTACCTCACGCTGACGTGGGCGGTCGCCGGCGTGCTCGCGGTGCTGGCGGGCACGCTCTGGACCGCCGTGGCGGGGGTGGGCCTCGGCCTGATGCTCGTCGGGCTCAAGGTCTTTCCCGTCGTCGTCATCGGCGGCCTCGACAGCATTCCCGGCACCATCGTCGCGGCGGTCGGGATCGGCGTGCTCGAGAGCCTGAGCGCCGGCTATCTCGATCCGCTCCTCGGCGCCGGCTTCAACACCGTCGCCCCCTACCTCGCGCTGGTCGCGATGCTGTTCGCGCGCCCGTACGGCCTGTTCGGCCGCGCGGACGTCGCCCGCGTGTAGCGCGGTATACTCGCGACCGCGTGGCCCTCAGAATCGGCGTCGACATCGGCGGCACCTTCACGGACCTCGTCGCGCTCGACGAGGCGACGGGCGCCGTCGTCAACACCAAGGCGCTCAGCACGCCCGCGCGCGCTCCTCGACGGCGTCCTCCACTGCGTCGATCAGGCCGGCGTGCGGCTCGCCGGACTGCCGGCTCGTCATCCACGGCACGACGATCGGCATCAACGCGCTGCTCGAGGGCAAGGGCGCGCGCACCGGCCTCATCACCACCGAGGGCTTCCGCGACGTGCTCGAGATCGGCCGCGGCAACTTCCTCCGCATGTACGACGTGCTCTATCGCCGGCCGACGCCGCTGGTGCCGCGCGGACGCTCGCCTCGAGGTGCCCGAGCGGCTGAGCGCCCGCGGTGAGGTGCTGGTGCCGCTCGACGAGGCGGCGGTGCGCGCGGCGGCGCGGCGGCTCGCGCGCCGACGGTGTGCAGTCCGTCGCGGTGGTCTTCCTCTTCTCGTATCGCAACCCGGCCCACGAGCAGCGCGCCGCCGAGATCCTGGCCGAGGAGCTGCCCGGCGTCTCCGTCTCGGTGTCGCACCGCCTGACCCAGGAGTGGCGCGAGTACGAGCGCACCAGCACCACCGTCGTGAACGCCTACGTCCAGCCGATCGTCGACCGCTACCTCGGGCGAGTTCGGCGCGGGCCTGGCCGGGCGCGGGTTTCGCGGGCCAGCTCCTCATCACGCAGTCGAACGGCGGCGCGTTCTCGCTCGAGGCCGCGCGCGCCAAGCCGGTGCACACGATCGAGTCGGGGCCGGCCGCGGGCGCCGTCGGCTGCGCGAGCCTCGCGCAGGCGCTCGGCCTCGACCGGCTGATCTCGTTCGACATGGGCGGGACGACGGCGAAGTGCGCGATCGTCGAGCGCGGGCTCGTCCAGACCACCGACGAGTACCACGTGGACGGCCGGCCGCTCCGCATCCCGGTGATCGACATCAAGGAGGTCAGCGCGGGCGGCGGCACCATCGCGTGGATCGACGCGGGCGGCGCGCTCGCGCTCGGGCCGCAGAGCGCGGGCGCCGAGCCGGGCCCGGTCTGCTACGGGCTCGGCGGCGACCGAGCCCACGGTCACCGACGCCAACGTCGTGCTCGGGCGGATCGACGGCTCCCGCTTCCTCGGCGGCACGATGCCGCTCGATGCGCCGGGCGCCGCGCGCGCCGTCGACGAGAAGCTCGGCCGGGCCGCTCGGCCTCGGCGCGTGACGCCGCGGCGGCGGGCGTCGTGCGGCTCGCCGACGTGAAGATGGCGCTCGCCGTCCGCAGCATCACCACCGAGCGCGGGCTCGATCCGCGCGACTACGCGCTGGTCGCGTACGGCGGCGGCGGGCCGCTCCACGCGGTCGCGATCGCGCGCGAGCTCGGCATCCCGCGCGTGGTCATCCCGCCGGCGCCGTCCACGTTCTCGGCGTGGGGCATGCTGGCGACCGATCTGCGCCACGACCTCGTCCGCACCGTGCTCGAGCCGCTCGAGCGCACCGACGCGGCGTGGGCGGCGGCGCGCTACGCGGAGATGCAGCGCGAGATCGAGGCGATCCTGCCGGGCGCGGCGCGCCGGTCATCGCACCGCGCGGCGGATCTGCGCTACCTCGGTCAGGAGCACACGGTGACGGTGAGCCTCGGCGAAGCTCGCGGACTGGGCCGACGCTGCGCGACGCGAGTTCGACGCGGCGCACGAGCGCGCGTACGGCTACGCGGCGCCGGACGTCGAGGTGCAGCTCATCAACCTCCGCCTCACCGTCGTCTATCCGATCGAGCGGCCGCGTCTCGCCCGCGCTCGAGCGCGCGCACCTCCGGCGCGCCGCGCCGTTCGAGACGCGCAAGATCTACTCGTCGCTGATGCAGGACGCGCTCGAGTACCGCGTGTTCCAGCGCGACGACCTGCGCGCCGGCGACGTGATCGATGGGCCCGGCGGCGGTCGAGGAGGCCGGGACGACGACGATCGTCGACGCCGGCGACACCCTGTCGGTCGAGGACGCACGGCTGTCTCGATCATCGACGGGTGAGCGCTGCATGGGAAGCCGCGACGTCCATCACCGTCGAGGTCATCCGCGCCGCGCTCAACGCCGCCGCCGAGCGCATGCGCATCACGATGATCAAGACGGCGTACAACCACATCATCAGCGAGAGCCTCGACTTCGGCTGCGCGATCTTCGATCCCGACGTGCAGATGATCGCGCAGGGCATCGGGCTGCCGGTCTTCCAGGGCCACCTCGGCTTCCCGATCGAGGCGACGATCCGCGACCGCGGGATCGAGGCGTTCCGCGAGGGCGACATCTTCATCCACAACGATCCCTACGACGGGCAACGGCAACCACCTGAACGACGTCGCCATGACGCGCCGGTGTTCTGGGACGGGCAGCTCACGGGCTTCGTCGCGGTGAAGGCGCACTGGAGCGACGTGGGCGGTCCGGTGCCGAGCAGCATGCAGGTGGGCTCGCGCGAGTTCCGGCAGGAAGGGCTGCGCTTCCAGTCCGTGCGGCTCTACGAGCCGCGGCGAGCTCAACGAAGAGGTCATGCGCGTCATCCGCGCGCAACATCCGCACCGAGAGCGGCACGCTGAAGGACGTGCAGGCGATGGTCGCGGTGTGCCGGGCGGGCGAGGCGTACTTCAAGGAGATCCTCGCCAAGTACGGCCGCGAGCCGGTGCTCGACGCCACGCGAGCTCTACCTCGAGCAGTCCGAGCGCCGCACGCGCGCCGCGCTCGCCGCGATCCCCGCCGGCGTCTACCGGGCGGTCGGCCACTTCGACAACGACGGCATCACGCTGGACACGCCGGTGCGCGTGGAGATGGCGATCACCGTCGGCGACGGCGCGATGACGGTGGACTTCACCGGCACCGACGCGCAGGTGGTGGGCCCGTTCAACTGCGGCGACGCGATCACGATCAGCGCGTGCCGGCTCCTCATCAAGTGCCTGACGACGCCGCACGATCCCGTCGACGAGGGCTGCTTCCGGCCGCTGACGCGTGGTCATCCCGAAGCGCTCGGTCCTGGCGGTCGAGGAGCCCGCGCCGACCGCGCGCTACTACGTGCCGATCAACCTGCTCATCGAGCTCGGGCTGCGCGCGCTCGCGCCGGCCATGCCCGACCGGATCCCCGCCGGCGCCTACGGCGACCAGATGCCGACGATCGCGTTCGGCACGCATCCCGGAGACGGGCAAGCTCTTCATCCAGGGCGATCTCAACGCGGGCGGCACCGGCGGGCGGCCCGACGTTCGACGGCGAGTCCGCGATGATCATCCTCGGCGGGCTCCACCGCGCGGAACAACCCGGTCGAGGTCGTGGAGTCGCGCATGCCGTCGATGCGCATCCTCGCGTACGGGCTGCGCCAGGACTCCGGCGGCGCCGGGACGTTCCGCGGCGGCCTCGGCATCGAGCGCGTCTACGAGCTGCTCGACGCCCGCCTTCATCACGTTCAGCCTCGAGCGCAAGGCGACGCCGCCGTGGGGCCTCTGGGGCGGCAAGGACGGCGCGGTCAACGGCGTCGAGATCACGTCGCCCGACGGCTCCGTGCGCCACGTGCGCAAGGCGACGCAGCATCCGATCGCCGCCGGCGAGACGCGTGAAGATCATGACGGGCGGCGGCGGCGGCTGGGGGCCGCCGTCCGAGCGCGATCCCGAGGCGGTGCGGCGCGACGTGCGCGAGGGCTACGTGTCCGCCGACGCCGCGCGGCGCGACTACGGCGTCGAGGGGTAGCTCCCGCGGCACCCGATTGTCGTGATTTGGTAAGGTGCGGTATGGTCGCCCCGATAGAACAAAAGATGGCGAGTTCGGTGCTCGATGTCTCGAGATAGGCCGGTCTGCATATCATGGGTCGCAGCCTGGGCTCCGCCCGCAGAACTCCGCGACTATTCAGACGCCACAGGGAAATGGGTCCCGTGGTGACTGGCGATACGCTGTCCGAGTGCGCTGCGTCTCAGGTGTTACCGAGTTCTGTGTACTTCATCGTTACGCGGCGCGACGACGGTGTACGGAGGAATGCGTGCCGTTCCCTCGCGAGTCGAGTCGAGATCCAGCTCCTACAGTAGGAGAGTAAGGTGTCGCGCCACCGGGGTACGAACACATGCGGACTAGTCCGCGCTTCGTGGCCGGCGGTTAGGCGTCCACTCGCTCGGCACGATCGCACGCCCATCGTGCGCGCCGCATCGAGGATCGGCTCTCACTCACAGAGGAAGGGGAGCGGAAATATGAGCAGCTCATCGTCTTCCGGATTGTCGTGACAGCCATCGCGATTGCCTGCGCGGCTGGCCCGTGCTGAGCTTCGCCGGAGATCTCCTAGAGACACCATCGATGTATCGCCCCTGGGCCGGGACCGCTCTCAACAGGGCCCATCGACAAGTCAAGTCCGTGACGCCCGACCAGGCGCTCGAAGAGGGCTCGACTCAACTAGTGAACGAGACACTTGTGCAGACCGCTGCACCCGCACTTCAGGACTTGATCGCGCGTCGCGAACGACGCCCTCGCGCGGCGTGATGTCGTACCACCCGAGTACGGCGAAAATCTGACAGGTTCCGTTCCCGACGACGTGCTCGATGCCGCCCGGTATCGAGTTCAGGGCGGTCGCGTCTTCCGTCTACAGTTAGTACGATCCGATACAGTGAGGCCTCCGCTATTGCTCTTGACCATGTGATCGTCTTCGAGACCGAACAACGCCCTTTACAATCCAACCTGTGGGCCCACGATTGACACATGTCAGTCAGTGTCAGCGCTGGGGGGTGCGGGCTTTTCCATTCGTTACGTTGAAGCTATCGCTCAGTCGAGCAGGACGCGTATGAAGCCGAGACGCAGTACACGGCATCGGTCGCCGTGAAGAATCTCGACAGTCGCCCTCCCCCACCCCTTGACCCACCGCATGATGAATCGCCCGCCAATCGCGTGCTCGTTCACCAGTCGAGTCGAACACATGCGGCATCGCCGTAACGGCATGCCCGGTTAATGGTCTTGCTCCTGTTGGGCTCTCAGCAAATCATGGGCCTCGGTCGCTGCATTCGGCACTCATCACACATTCGATCTCGTTGCCAAAGACGATTCCCATACACTCGCGGTCGAACTCAAGCTTGTCGTGGCACGTGGCGATCGTATGCCGAACGGCGAGGTTCAGCGCTTCCTCGGTCAATGCTCCCTGGCCGCGACGAAGCATACGGCGGTGATCGGGCTTTGCGTCCATCGAGGGACAATGCGGGAGAAGTGGCGCGGGGACACGGACGCCGCGATGAAGTGGTTCGCGGGGCGCAACATACGAATCGTTTTTCGACCTGTGGCGTGAACCCGTCTAACATCACGATCAACCCGACACCGGCTTCGCGTTGCTCAGCCGGCGCAGGTTATCGTGAGCGTTAGACGGACAGGGCTCGATGGGACAACAGAGCGATATCGACCTGGCGCACACGCATTCCAGTGGCCATCGCGGCGAACTCCTTGCGAGCGAGACTTGTGGCTGCTTCTTCTGCTTGGCTACGTTCCCGCCGTCCGCCATCAGTGACTGGGTCGACTGGCCTGAAGGCACCCCGGAAGATAAGGAGATGGAACTCGGTGAAAACGGCTCTCTGCCCGCGGTGTGGGATCGATTCCGTGATCGGGAGCGCCTCAGGCTTCTCCCATCACCCAGGAGTTCCTTCGCGCCATGGAACTCCGCTGGTTCAATATGCGTGACCGGCGCGGCCAATGAGCCACGGTTGCCGAGGTAGCAGGTCTGTATAACTTCGCAGTCGAGCGGATGCGCTCCGCGCGCCGCTCACCGTGGCGTTAGCGGGTCGATGAACAGTGAGTAGAGGATGCCGACCCTTCTGAGGAGCGGCCCGTACCGCATCTACTTCGTCAGCCATGATTTGAATGAGCCGCCGCACGTTCACGTTGACCGAGATGACCAGTCGGCGAAGTTCTGGTTGGCTCCTGTCGCCCTCGCGCGTAACCTCGGGTTCACTGCTGTCGAATTGCGCCGCGTTCAGCGTTTGGTGGCAGACAATGAACCACGGCTGTTGGAGGCGTGGAATGAATACTTCAGACGTCAAGCCCGGTGAGCGTGTCAAGGACGTGAGTTTCACGGACGACGCCCTAGTCGTCGATCTCTTAGACGGCCGGACGATTTCGGTGCCGCTCGCCTGGTATCCCCGTCTGTTGTCGGCGACGACAGGGCAACGCGCCAACTGGCGACTTGCCGGAGGCGGCTTTGGGATTCACTGGCCCGACATCGACGAAGACCTCAGTACCGAGGGCCTGCTCCGGGGCGCACCGGCTCCGCGCTCGTCCGCAGCGGCCCGGACACCGGCTAACAAGCGCATCCAGCCGACTGCGCGCAAGGCGCGCCGCGGCTGATACGCAGCGTTAGGCGGACAGTGCGTGGATTTTCTTGCTGAGCTCGGGACTCTGGACCCTTGGTTGTACCGGGGTTGGATGTACCTTGTGTCGTCGCGATATCGGCGAGAGCGCCATGATGCTTGGAACGCTCACGGACGCCTCTATGCGCTGATTGACATCGGTTTCTCGGGCCTGGTCATGCTCCTCGAAATCACCGTGGTTGGGCGCCACCTAACAACAAGATCGTGAGCCAGGACTTCTACTGCGACGAAGCGCTCAGCGGCCGGACACCCGTGGACGTGGTCATGGAGACGGACGACGTGCTCGCCTTCCATCACACGCGACCGTTCTGGCCCGTTCACATCGTCGTCGTTCCGAAGGCGCACGTCCCGTCCCTCATCGACCTCGGCGGCGCGGATGAGACCCTGCTCCACAAGGTGCTGGCGGTGGTGCGGCGCGTCGCCGACCAGGTCACGCGCGAGCACGGAGCCTGCCGGGTCCTCACGAACCTCGGCCGGTACCAGGATTCGAAGCACCTGCACTTCCACGTGAACTCCGGCGACCCGCTGCGCTGACAGGGCGCCTCACGATGGCCGCTCGCGCCTGCATGGTCATCGCGCATCGGGGTGCCTCGTCCTACGCGCCCGAGAACACGTTCGCCGCGTTCGACCTGGCCCTCGCGATGGGAGTGAGCCACATCGAGCTCGACGTCCACTTCACCAGCGACGACCAGATCGTCGTGATCCACGACGACACGGTGGATCGAACGACGAACGGGCGCGGACCGGTGACGAGCCACACGCTGGCCGCGCTGACGGCGCTCGACGCGGGGGCGTGGTTCGGGGAGACGTTCGCGGGCGCACGCATCCCCACGTTCGCCGACGTCCTCGAACGGTATCGAGGCCGCGCGCACATCCACACGGAGATCAAGGGGCGTTCGGCCCACCTGGCCGAGCGGACGGTGGACCTGGTGCGCCGACACGGGATGTCAGACCACGTCACCATCACCTCGTTCCAGCGCGCGAGCCTGGCCGAGACGCGCGCCTACGCGCCGGAGCTGCCGACGGGATGGCTGGTCGGGGAGGTCACGGACGCGATCGTCGCCGACGCGCGCGCGATGGGGTTGACCCAGCTGTGCCCGCGCGCGAACACGATCACCCCGGACCTCGTGGATCGTCTGCACCGCGAAGGGTTCGTCGTCCGGGCCTGGGGCGTCGCCACCGAGGAGCTGATGCGCCGGGTCGTGGAGGCGGGCGCCGACGGCATGACGGTGAACTTCCCCGACACGCTCATCGCGCATCTCCAGAGTATCCTGGGTCGATCGTGAGGCTCGAGCCGCCGATTCCCGTCCTGAGGGTGTTCGACGCCGCGCTGGCGAAGCGCTTCTACGTCGACTGGCTGGGCTTCACGGTCGACTGGGAGCATCGCTTCGGGCCCGACTTCCCGCTGTACATGCAGGTCTCGCGTGGGGCGGTGATCCTGCACCTCACCGAGCACTACGGCGACTGCTCGCCGGGCGCGAAGGTCTTCGTCAACACCGACGACGTCGAGGCGCTGCACCGCGAGCTGTCCGAACGGCCGAATCCCAACATGCGCCCCGGGGTCGAGGTCGCGCCGTGGAACGCGAAGGTCATGGACGTCACCGACCCGTTCGGCAACCGCCTCTCCTTCAACCAGCCGCTGGCGTAGCCACGGAGGTGGGCATGGCGAGACACCGCGTCCGTCGCGGCGTGATGTGCCTCGTGCTTCTCGCAGGCTGCGCGGCGCCGGTGACCACGGTCCCGGACCGCATCGGGTCCGCGCTTCGCTCCGAGCGGACCCGACGCCGAGGACTTCAGCGCGAGCGCCGGGTATCCGATGGGCGACCGCGCGACGTTCTTTCAGATCCCGTACCTCGTCGGATCGCACAGCCAGCTCGACCAGGTCCTCGAAGGCCGAGTGGTGCATCGTGCGCCGAAGGCGTCGGTGCTTGCCCGAGCGGACGAGGAACCGGCGCTGCGCTACGACTTCCAGGGTCAGAGCTACACGCTCGACGACTACCTCGCGCGCCATCCCGCCACCGGGCTGCTGATCGCCCGCTACGACACGATCCTCGTCGAACGTTACCAGTACGGCAGGAACGACCGGCATCGCTTCACCTCGTGGTCGATGGCGAAGACGGTCACCGCGATGCTCGTCGGCATCGCGATTGCCGAGGGACACATTCGCTCGGTCGACGACCCCGCGGCCGCGTACGTGCCCGGCCTCGAGGGCTTCGAGTACGGACGTACGCCGATCCGCCACCTCCTGCAGATGTCGTCGGGCGTCCGGTTCCTGGAGGAGTACTCGGGGCGCGACGACGTCTCGCGACTCGCGCGCGAGACCTTCATCCAGCTCGGCGAAGGCGGCGTGAGCGCGGTGACGCCGTTCAACGAACGTGTGGTGCCGAGCGGCACGAAGTTCTCGTACGCCTCGGTCGAGACGCAGGTGCTGGGCCTGGTGCTGCGTGCCGCGACCGGCCGTCCGGTCGCCGAGTACCTCCGGGAGAAGATCTGGCAGCCCATCGGCGCCGAGGCCGACGCGACCTGGCTCATCGACAAGTCCGGCCAGGAAGCGACGTTCTGCTGCCTCAACGCGGTTCTGCGCGACTATGCGCGGCTCGGCCTGCTGCTCGCGCACGGCGGCAACTGGCGTGGCCGCCAGCTGATCCCGGCGCAATGGATCCGCGACGCGACGACCGTCCGCGCGGATCAGCCGCATCTCCGGCCCGGGCACGGCCACGGGGTTCTTCGGCTACGGGTACCAGACGTGGATCGTCCCCGGGGAGCGCGTGTTCGCATTCCTCGGCGTGCGAGGACAGACGATCTACGTCTATCCGGAAGGCCGGCTCGTGATGGTGCACACCGCTGTCAGGAAACGTCCTTCCGGGGATCCCGGCGCCCGCGAGACCGGCGCGCTGTGGCAGAGCGTCGTGCGCACGCTCGGCAACTGACGTCAGGCGCGTGGACGAGTACGTCCTTCCTCCCCAGGAGTGGCCGGCGATGCCGGCGCGGCATCGCGAGTTCCTCACGCGGGCCCTGCCGATCTTCCAGGCGGACCCGCGGCTCGAGGGCGTCGCGGCGGCGGGCTCGTTCGTCACGGGTGGGATGGACGAGTACTCCGACGTCGATCTCGTCGTCGTCGCGGCGGTCGAGCACGCGAAGGACGTCCTGGAACGCGGCCCCGATCTCGCGCGTCGCCTCGGCCCCTTGCTGGCCGCGTTCGTCGGCGATCACGTCGGCGAGCCGCGTCTCCTCATCTGTCTCTACGGCCCCCCGTTACTGCACGTCGATCTGAAGTTCGTCTCCACCGACGAGCTGGCGCCGCGTCCCGACGATCCGTGCGTGCTCTGGGATCGCCGGGGACGGGTCCGCGCGGCGCTGGCCCGCAGCGACGCGGTCGCGTCGCCGCCGCGCTTTCAGTGGATGGAGGACCGGTTCTGGGTCTGGGTGCACTACGTCGCCGACAAGATCGCGCGGCGCGAGCTCTTCGAAGTGATCGATGGCCTGACGTTCATCCGCTCGCGCGTGCTTGGCCCGCTCGTCCTGGCCGGGGCCGGCGCGGCCCCGCACGGCGTGCGCCGGATCGAAGCGCACGCCCCGCGCGAGGCGGACCGCCTGCGGGCGACGATCCCGACCGCCGACGTGGCGTCGTGTCAGGCGGCACTCGCGGCCACCGATCGCCCTCTACACCGAGCTGCGCGACCGCGTCGCCCCTCCCACCCTCGTCCGCCGGACGGCCGCTGAACGCGCGGTGAGGGACTTCCTCGCCGAGCGAAACAACGATAGGCTCCCGCCGTGACCCTCCGCGCCGTCCGCTGCGGGACGCTGTTCGACGGCACCGGCGCGAGCCCGATCCGCGACGCGGTCGTGCTCGTGGACGGCGCGCGCATCACCGCCGCCGGCCCGGCCGCCACGACGCCCATCCCGCCCGGCGCGGACGTCATCGACCTTCACGACCGCTTCGTGATGCCCGGGATTGTCGATGCGCACAGCCACATCTCGATCGTGCCCGGGATGGGCGATCAGATCGGCCAGCTGCGCCAGCCGTCGGTGCCGCAGGCGTTGCGCGCGACCGCGAACCTCCGCCGCGATCTCTTCGCCGGCACCACGACCCTGCGCGTGATGTCGGAGGAGAGCTTCCTCGATCTCGACGTCCGCGAGGCGATCGAGGGCGGCGTGATTCCCGGGCCGCGCCTGCTGTGCGGCACCCGCGGGATCACCGCGAGCAACGGCCACGGGCGCGCGCACTCCGCCTTCGACGGCGTGGACGAGATCCGGCGCGGCGTGCGCGAGAACTTCCAGCGCGGCGCCGACCACGTGAAGATCTTCATGACGGGCGGCGTCGCGTCGGCCGGCACCACGCTGAAGGCGTGCGTGTACACGCGCGACGAGATCCGGGCCGCGGTGGAGGAAGCCGAGCGCGCCGGCAAGTACGCCGCCGCGCACGCGCACGGTGGTCCCGGGCTCCGCCTGTCGATCGAGGAAGGCGTCTCCACGATCGAGCACGGCGCGCTCGCGACCGACGAGGACATCGCGCTCATGAAGGAGCGCGGCACCTGGCTCGTCTGCACCTTCTCGATCTTCCTGCATCCGAACGGGATCGAGCAGGGCGACGGCCGCAACCCCGCCATCATGGAGAAGATGCGGTGGGCGCGGCGGGTCGTGGACGAGAACTTCCCGCGGCACCTCGCGACCGGCATCCGCTTCGCGCTCGGCACCGACGCCGTGCACGGCCAGATGCCGTTCGAGATGGAGACGCTCGTGCGGCTCGGCGTCTCGACGAAGGACGCGCTGCTCGCGGCGACCCGCTGGGGCGCCGAGGCCTGTCGCGTGGACGCAGAAGTCGGAAGCCTCGAGGCCGGCAAGCGCGCCGACCTCATCGCGGTGGACGGCGACCCGCTGAAGGACATCACGGCGATGCGGCGGGTCGTCACGGTGATCAAGGACGGCGTGATCCAGGGGAGGGACGGGTGATGAGTCTGACGCGACGGCAGTGGCTGACCGGAGCGGCGGCGGGCGCGGGCGTGGGGATGCTGGGCCGTTCACCGATCGTGTCCGCGCAGGCCCAGCCCAAGCGCGGCGGCATCCTGCGCGTGGCCACCGTCGACAAGCCCGTCAACATGGACCCGGGCTTCGCCCAGCTCTACTCCTCCCTGCAGGTCTACCAGAACGTCTTCAACAAGCTCGTGTACGTCGACGAGGCCGGCACCTTCGTCCCCGGCCTCGCGAAGTCGTGGAAGCAGGAGAACGAGAAGACCTGGCTCTTCGACCTCGTGGACAACGCCGTCTTCCACAACGGCGAGCCGATGTCCGCGAAGGACGTCGTCTTCACGTTCAACCGGCTGATGGACGCCGAAGAACAAGCTGCCGATGCGCGTGTTCTTCACGCCGGTGCAGGGCGTCGAGGCCGTCGGCGCGTCGCAGGTGCGGTTCCACATGGACAAGCCGTTCGGCTCGTTCCTCGCCATGCTCTCGCAGGCGACGGAAGTCGTGAACGAGAAGGCGCTGAAGGAGAAGGACCCGAAGCTGTTCCCGATCGGCACCGGCCCGTACAAGTTCGTGGAGTGGGTGAAGGACGACCACATCACGCTCGAGCGGTGGGACAAGTACCACCGGCCCGGCCGCCCGTACCTCGACAAGATCACGTTCTATGCGCCGGCGGACGACACCGTGCGGCTCACCGGGCTGCAGACCGGGCGCTACAACTGGATCCAGACCGTGCCGCCGCAGCGCATTCCCGAGCTCGAGCGCGCGCGCGACATGAAGGCCTCGCCCGGCCGTCCGTACTTCCCGTTCTTCCTCATGCTCAACGCGAGCAAGCCGCCGCTCAACGACAAGCGCCTGCGCCAGGCGATCGCGTGGGCGCTCGACCGGACGGAGATCGTGAAGCTCGTCTACTACACGAGCCACACGGCCACCGCCGAGCCGACGCCCGAGCCGAGCCCGTGGGCGACCGGCGTCAACGCGCACAAGGGCGGCCCGGACCTCGCGAAGGCGAAGCAGCTCCTCGCCGACGCGGGCGCCGGCGGCGGTCTCACGCTCACGTACATGGTGAAGTCGCAGGTGCCGGTGCTGGTGAAGACCGGCGAGATCCTGCGCGAGCAGCTCAAGAAGATCGGGATCACGCTCGAGGTGCAGCCGCTCGAGTCCGGGCAGTACTTCGAGGGCCTGGTCGGCAAGAAGTTCGACATCGCGGCGGCGTGGTGGAGCGTGACGGTGGACCCGGACATGTTCTATTACCCGCTCCAGCACTCGTCCTCGGCGTGGAACTTCTCGGGTCTGAAGTCCGAGGAGGCGGACAAGCGGCTCGACGCCTTCCGCTTCACCGCGAGCCCGGCCGCGCGCAAGAAGATGTATCCCGAGCTCGTCCGCTGGTTCCAGGAGGAAGGCTCGCTGGTGGTCTTCAGCAACGAGATCCAGCGCTACTGGATGAAGCCGAACGTCCACGGCTCGGTGCCGCTCTCGTCGCTCGAGCTGCGCTTCGAGGACAGCTGGATCGGGTAGCGCGGCCAGGACCTTGACGGTCCATGACCGTCAACTGTTTTGATCGCCTACGCCGCGCGCCGGCTGCTCCTGGCGGTCCCGCTGCTGTTCGGCATGAGCCTGCTCGTGTTCGGGCTCATGCGGCTGGTGCCGGGCGATCCGGCGCTCGTCGTGCTCGGCTACAAGGCGACGCCGGAAGGCATCAAGGCGCTGCGCGAGGCCTTCCACCTCGACGAGCCGCTGGCGCAGCAGTACCTCCGCTGGCTCGCCGGGGTGGCGCGCGGCGACTTCGGCCTCGACTTCCGCCAGAACGAGCCGATCGGGCGCATGATCCTCGACCGCCTGCCGGTCACCATCGAGCTCACGCTGCTCGCGTCCGCGTGCGCGACGCTCATCGGCGTGCCGCTGGGGCTGCTCGGGGGCGGGCGGCGCGGAGGGACGGCCGATCGCGCCGCGCTCGCCGTCGGGCTCGTCGGGATCTCGATCCCCGATTTCTGGCTCGGCATCATGCTCATCCTCGGCCTCTCGCTCTGGGCCGGCCTGTTTCCTTCCGCGGGCTTCGTGCCGTTCACCGAGGCGCCGCTCGACAACCTCCTCTGTCTGGCGCTGCCGGCGCTGACGCTGGCCGTCAGCCGCGCGGCCGTGCTCGGCCGGCTCACGCGCGCCGCGGTGCGCGACGTCGTGGAGCGGCCGTTCGTGCAGTACGCGCGCGCGAAGGGCCTCGGCGAGGGCGCGATCCTGATCCGGCACGTGCTGCCGAACGCCGCCATCCCGATCGTCACCGTGCTCGGGCTGCAGGTGGGCTACATGCTGGGCGGCGCGATCGTGGTCGAGATGATCTTCACGCTGCCCGGCGTCGGCCGGATGACGCTCGACGCGGTGCTCGAGCGCAACTACCCGGTGCTGCAGAGCACCATCCTGGTGATCGGCGCGCTGTTCATGCTGATCAACCTCGTCACCGACATCCTGTACGGCGTGATCGATCCGCGGGTACGCCGGCGGTGAGCCACCGAGCGGCGCCACCCGAGCGGGCGGGCGAAGCCCGGGAGCCCGCGAGTTCAATGACGCGTGCCCGCGTCGCGCTCGCCGGCGCGCTCGTCGTGGTCGCGCTCGCCGTGGCGGCGCTCGCGGCGCCGGCGCTGCCGATCGGCAGTCCGACGGCCATCGCGAAGGACCACGCGCTGCGCGCGCCCACGGCGGGGGAGCCGTTCGGCATGGACGACCTCGGGCGCAGCGTGCTGAGCCGCGTCGTCCACGCCTACCGCGTCTCGCTCGGCGTGGCGGTGACCTCGGTGGTCCTCGCGCTGCTCGTCGGCGGTCCCCTCGGGCTCGTCGCGGGCTACGCCGAGGGGTGGCCGGATCAGCTCATCATGCGGCCGCTCGACGTGCTCATGGCGTTTCCCGCCATCCTCCTCGCCATCGCGCTCACCAGCGTGTTCGGCACCGGCGCCTTCCTCGTCTCCGCCGCGCTCGCGGTCGTGTACACGCCGGTCGTCGCGCGCGTCGTGCGCGCCGCCGTCCTCGCGACCAAGGTGGAAGTCTACGTGGACGGCGCCCGCGCGCTCGGCGCCACGGTGCCGCGCGTGGTGCTCGCGCACATCCTCCCGAACGCGGCCACCCCGGTGCTCGTCCAGGCGTCCGTCCTCATGGCGATCGGCATCCTCGTGGAAGCGGCGCTGTCGTTCCTCGGCGTCGGGGTCCGGCCGCCGACGCCGTCGCTGGGGCTGATGCTCGCCGACGGCCGCGGCTTCATGCTCGAAGCGCCCTGGATGGTCCTGTTCCCGGGCCTGGCCATCATGCTCGCGGTCCTCGGCTTCAACATGCTCGCCGACGGGCTGCGTGACTGGCTCGATTCGGCGGGGTCCCAGCGCCGGTAACCCCGCATCCGGTGGTCCGAGCTTGACCTCGATGGGCGGTCAAGGGTTGAGCATCCCCCGGCTCCTCACGAACGAACCTCGCGATTTCACTGCACCTGAAGGTGGCAGTTTTCTTGCGCCGTCAGGAGCGTCGGGAGGATCGCAGCATGACGACCTTGACCGTCCCCGTGGCGGACACGTGGCCGCGCGCCCGCCTCGCCGGCTTCCGCGGTCCCATGACGGTGCACGCGTTCGTCTCCCCGGACTGCAGCTACGAGGCGATGAAAAAGCTTCTGGGACAGGCACGGCGGTCGCTGCTGCTCTACATCTACAACGTGAGCGCCGACGCGATGCTCGGCCTGCTCCGCGCGGCGGCGCTGCGCGGCGTGGACGTGCGGATCATGTACGACGCGACCGACACCCGCGAGGACGAGATCGCGAAGCTCGAAGGCCTCGGCGGGGTGGCGCTGTGCGTGGCGCCGTCGCGGCCGCCGCGGCGCGCCTTCACCGTCTGCCATCAGACGTTCGTCGTCATCGACGGCCGCACGGTGATCCTCGAGAGCGCCAACTGGGCGACGACCTCCGTCCCTAACCCCGCCGGGAAGCGCTGGAAGAAGGGCAACCGCGAGTGGTTCGTGGCCGTCGAAAGCGTCCCCGTGGCCGAGCTCTTCACGGAGCTGTTCGACCTCGACTGGGAATGGAAGCCGCCGTTCGAGGCGCTGCTGCCGGCGGCGCCGATGGCCCCCGAGCTCGTGCCGGTGTGGACGGGCTTCCCCGAGGAGATCCCGCCCCTCGCCGACATCATGCCGCCGGCCCGGTTCGAGGTGGGCGCAGCCTCCACGATCGTGCCGCTCCTCTCCCCGCAGAACTACTTCGAGGAAGTGTGCGACGCGATCGAGCACGCGAAGCAGTCGGTGTGGATCGAGCAGCCGTCCATCAGGGCGCCCGACGGCAGCCCGTTCGTCGGCCCCCTGCTCGCGGCGCTGAGGAAGCGGAAGGCCAGGCTCGACATCCGCATCGTGAGCTCCGCGAAGGACGCGACCGGGTGGGACGAGACCCGGGAGGCGCTCCTGAGCTACGGGCTGAAGAGCAAGCTCAAGGGCATCGACCTCCGCCGGTTCACCCACTGCCACACCAAGGGCGTGATCATCGACGGCACGACGGTGATCGTCTCGTCGACGAACTGGTCCGACACCTCGATCGGCGCGGCGCGCGAGGCCGGGGTGCTCATCAGGGACACCGATGTCGCGAGCTACTTCGCGCGCGCCTTCGACGTCGACTGGCGCAGCGGGATGCGCCCGAGCGAGGTGGAAGCGCTGGTGTCGAGCGCCGGCCTGGAGCTCGCGGTGGCGGGGGACGAGGTGCATCCAGCCGATCTGCTCTGATCCAGGCTTCCCACCCCCCGCGCGCGCGGAGTATCCTCTGGACACTTCGCGACGCGAGGAGGGCAGCGATGGCACGTGTCACAGGCCTCGGCCACGTCGGTATCTACGTCCAGGACCTGCCACGCATGGTGGCCTTCTACCGCGACGTCATGGGCATGCAGGTCACCAAGCAGAACTGGCGCATCGGCATCGTCTTCCTCAGCGCGGACCCCGAGGCGGTCGACCACGAGATCGCGCTGATGAGCGGCCGCCCGTCCGCGGACGATCCGCACCTCATCCAGCAGATCTCCATGCGCGTGGCGACGCTCGACGACCTCCGCGTCTTCCAGCGCCGCCTGCGTGCGGAGGGCCTCCGCATCGAGCGCGTCGTGAACCACGCGAGCGCGATCGGCTGCTACTTCTTCGACCCCGAAGGCAACCGCACCGAGGTGTTCTGGGTCACCGGGCGGCCGTGCTGGGTGCCCACGGCGACGCCGATCGACATCGAGCAGCCCGACGACGTCGTGATGGCGGACGTCGACCGCGTGTGGCACCAGCTGCGCCACGTCCCCGTCGGCGGGACGGATGGCCGAGGAGACCGACGACCCTCGAATTGACGCGCTAGCCGTTCCCCACCGCCAACGCTCTCGAGGAGGAGACCCATGGCCGTGAGAGTCGCTCGCCGCACGTTCCTCGCCGGTGCCGCCGCCACGCTGACGCTCGGCGTCCCGGCGTTCGCGCAGCCGAAGCCGGTCAAGATCGGCCTCCTCACCGTCAAGACCGGGCCGCTCGCCGCCGGCGGCATCCAGATGGAGCAGGGGACGATCCGCTTCCTGAAGGACAAGAACTACACGCTGGCGGGCCGCAAGGTCGAGCTCGTCGTCGCCGACACCGGCGGCAACCCCGCCGGCACGAAGACCAAGACGCAGGAGCTGGTCGAGCGCGACCACGTCGACATGATCTTCGGACCGCTCGCGGCCTTCGAGCTGCTCGCGATCAGCGACTACGCCGCGCAGGCGAAGATGCCGATCCTGAGCCTCGCCGCCGCCGAGGACATGACGCAGCGCAAGCCGAACCCCTACTTCGTCCGGGCGTCGGGCACCTCGGCGCAGTACATGCACCCGCTGGCCGACTACGCGGCGAAGGAGCTCAAGTTCAAGCGGATCATCACCATCGCCGACGACTTCGCGTTCGGCCACGAGCAGATGGGCGGCTTCCAGCGCGTGTTCGAGGACGCGGGCGGCAAGATCGTGAAGAAGCTGTGGCCGCCGCTGGTGACGCCGGACTACACGCCGTACATCGCGCAGATCAGCGGCGCCGACGCCGTCGTGCAGGGCTTCGCGGGCTCGAACCCGCTGAAGTTCATGAAGCAGTACAAGGACGCCGGCCTGAAGCTGCCGGTGCTCGGCGGCGGGCCGGCCGGCGACGAGGCGCTGCTGAAGAGCTACGGTGACGAGGCGGTCGGGATGATCGCCGTGCTCCGCGTACACCGGCGACCTCGACACGCCGACCAACAAGCGGCTCATCGACGGGATGGTGAAGGACTACGGCAACATCCCGGGGCTCTACTCCGCCGGCCTCTACATCAACGGCCTCGTCGCGGAGGCGGCGCTCGAGAAGACCGGCGGCAAGACCGACGATCGCGAGGCGTTCATCCGCGCGCTGCGCGGCGTCTCCCTCACCGACACGCCGCGCGGGCCGTTCACCTTCGACCACTTCGGCAACGTGGTCGGCACCTTCTACATCCGGCGGATCGAGCGCAAGGGCGACAAGCTCGTCACCACGACGATCAAGACCTATCCGAAGGTGAGCCAGTTCTGGACGTACGACGAGAAGTGGTTCCTCGCGCAGCCCGTGTACTCCCGGGACTATCCACCGCTCAAAGGCTGAGCGGGGGCCGCCGGGCGATGAGCCTGTGGCTGCTCCTCGCGGTCAACAGCATCACGCTCGGCGGCCTGCTCTTCCTCCTGTCCGCGGGGTTCTCGCTGATCTTCGGGCTCATGAGGATCCCGAACCTCACGCACGGGTCGTTCTTCATGCTCGGGCGCCTATCTCGCCACGAGCCTCATCGCCCACGGGCTTCGACTTCTGGACGGCCGCGATCGCTCGCCGGCGCTCGGCGTGGCGGTGTTCGGCGGCATCGTCGAGCGGCTCATCCTGCGGCGGCTCGCCGGCGCGGAGCTGGCGCAGGTGCTCGTGACGCTCGGGCTGTCGTTCATGGTGGCCGACGTGTGCCTGATGGTGTGGACGGGCGATCCGATCCGGGTCGACACGCCACGCGGGCTGACGGGCGCGACGTCGGTGATGGGCCTGGGCTTCCCCACGTACCGTCTCGCCCTCAGCCTCATCGCCGTGGTGTTCGCGGCGGGACTGTGGGCGCTGCTCGACCGCACGCGGCTCGGCGCCATGATCCGCGCCGGCGTCGACGATCCCGCGATGGCCCGCGTCGCCGGCATTCGCGTGTCGCGGCTCTTCACGATCGTCTTCTGCCTCGGCGCCTGGCTCGCCGGGTTCGCCGGCGTGCTCGGCGGGCCGATCCTGTCCGTCTACCCGGGGCTCGACGGCGAGATGCTTCCGCTCGCGCTGGTGGTGGTCATCCTCGGCGGGAGCGGCAGCCTGGTCGGCTCGCTCGTCGGCAGCTTCATCGTCGGCTTCCTCTACAACTTCGGGCAGGCGATGTTCCCGGAGCTCGCGTACGTCGTGCTGTTCCTGCCGATGCTCATCGTGCTCGTCGTGCGGCCGCAGGGCCTGTTCGGGCGGCAGGTCGCGTGAAGCGCGTCGCGGTGGCCGTCGCCCTCGTGCTCCTCGCGACGGTGCCGCTGTGGGTGACCGGGACGTTCTACGTCAACATCGCGAGCCAGATCCTGCTGTACGCGATCTTCGCGCTCGGCGTGAACGTGCTCGCGGGGTACGCCGGGCTCGTCTCGCTGGGGCACGCGGGCCTGTTCGGCATCGCGGCGTATAGCGGCGCGAAGATCCTGACCGGCGGCCACGGCCATCTCGCGAGCGATCTCGCCGCGCTCGCCGTCACGCTCGCCGCCGCCGCCGTCTTCGCGGTGCTCGCGCTGCGGGGCACCGGGCTCGGCTTCGTCATGATCACGGTCGCGCTGGGCCAGATCGTGTGGGGCGTGGCCTACCGCTGGATCAGCCTCACCAACGGCGACAACGGCATCTCGATCACGGGCCGCCCGAGTCCGCTCGGACTCGCGCTCACCACGCCCAGCCGCTTCTACTGGGCCACGCTGGTCGTGTTCCTCCTGGCGATCGGCTCCATGGCGATCTTCGTCGCGTCCCCGTTCGGCGCCGCGGTGCGCGGCACGCGGGATCAGCCGCGGCGCATGAACGCGCTCGGCTACCACGTGTGGATGATCCGCTTCGTCGCGTTCCTGTTCTCCGGCTTCTGGACCGGGGTGGCCGGGCTGCTCTACCTCTACTACAACCAGTTCATCAGCCCGCAGGCCGTGGCGCTGACGGCGTCCGCGGAAGCGCTGCTCATGGTGATTTCCGGCGGCACCGGCACGCTGCTCGGCCCCGTGGTCGGCGCGGGGCTGGTCGTCGTGGTCAAGAACGTCGCGAGCGCCTACATCGAGCGCTGGAACTTCGTGCTCGGCGCCATCTTCGTCGTCATCGTCGTGTTCATGCCCGACGGCCTCGTGCCCGGAGCCACCCGCCTCGCGCGGCGTGCCTTCGCCGTGTGGCGTCCGGGCGGGGCGACGGCGGTGGCCACGCCGGTGCGTGGCGAGGGCGTGCGGCGATGAGCGCGCTGGCCGTCCGTGGTCTCGAGAAGTCGTTCGGGGGTCTGCGGGTCACGGCGGCCGTGGACCTCGCCGTCGAGCCGGGCGAGCGCCGTCTGATCATCGGGCCGAACGGCGCCGGCAAGACCACGCTCTTCAACCTCATCACCGGCGAGATCCCGCCCGACCGCGGCGCCATCACGCTGTTCGACGCGGACATCACGCGCGTGCCCGGCCGGCGGCGCGCGCACCTCGGGATCGGCCGGACGTACCAGATCATCACGCTCTTCCCCCACGACACGCTGCTGCGGAACGTGACCCTGTCGCTGCTGGGACTCGCGGCGCTGCGGTGGAACCCGTTCGTGCGGCTCGATCGCCAGACGGCGCTCATCGCGCGCGCCCGTGACGTGCTCGGCCGCGTCGGGCTCGGCCACCTCGCGGAGCGCCCGCTCGGGCAGACGTCCTACGGCGAGCGCCGGCGCGTCGAGATCGCGATGGCGCTCGCCCAGCGGCCCCGCGTGCTGCTCCTCGACGAGCCGTTCGCCGGATTGTCGCTCGAGGAGCGACGTGATGTCCTCGCGCTGGTCGCCGGGATCCCGCGCGACGTCACCATCGTCATGATCGAGCACGACATGGACGTGGCGCTCGACTTCGCCGAGCGCATCACGGTCCTGCACTTCGGCGACGTGGTGGTGGAGGGGACGCGGGCCGAGGTCGTCGCGCACCCGCGCACCCGCGAGATCTACCTTGGCGCGTGACGCGCTCGTGCTCAGCGACGTCGACGCGTTCTATGGCGACAGCCACGTGCTCCACGCGGTCTCGCTGCGGCTGGCGGAGGGCCGTCTCCTCGGGCTGCTCGGGCGGAACGGCGCCGGGAAGTCGACGTCGATGGGGGTCACCGTCGGCTGGGTCCCTCCGCGGCGTGGCACGGTGGCTGTCTTCGGCACGCCCGTGGCCGGCCGGGCGCCCGAGGCGATCGCCGCCCTCGGCGTCGCCCTCGTGCCGCAGGGTCGCCGGGTCTTCCGGAGCCTCACGGTGCGCGAGAACCTGCGTGGTGGCCGCGCGCAAGCCGCGCGGCGGCGCGCCCACGCTCTGGACGCTCGACACGGTCGGGGATCTCTTTCCGCGGCTGCGCGAGCGCCGCCAGCAGGTGGCGGGCTCGCTCTCCGGCGGCGAGCAGCAGATGCTTGCCATCGGCCGGGCGTTGATGTCGAATCCGCGCGTGCTGCTCATGGACGAGCCGTCGGAGGGACTGGCGCCGCAGATCGTGGCCGAGGTGATGGCCACGATCCGGCGGCTGAAGGCGCAGGGGCTGTCGATCGTGCTCGTCGAGCAGAACGCGAAGCTCGTCTTCGACGTGGCGGACGACATCGTCATCCTGAACAGCGGCCGCGTGGTCGTGGACGGCACCGCCGCGGACCTCACGCGGGGCGGGGTGGACTTGCACCAGCATCTCGGGATCTACTGAGACCATCGTGAGCTCCCTCGAGCGGCGGTCCGTGGGCGGCGTCGAGCTGGACATCCTGCGTCGCGGCGCCGGCCCTCCGCTCGTGGTCCTGCATGGCCTGGCGCCGATCGATCCCGGCGCGCCGTTTCTGGATCGGCTCGCGTCCCACGCGGAGATCATCGCGCCGACGCATCCGGGGTTCGGCCACTCGCCGCGCCCGGAGGATTTCGAGACGGTCTACGACCTCGTGCACCTCTACCTCGACCTGCTCGAGACGTTGCCGTACGACGCGGTGACGCTGATCGGGTTGTCGTTCGGCGGATGGCTGGCCGCGGAGATCGCGGCGGCGCGGGCGCATCGCGTGCGCAAGCTCGTCCTCGTGGACGCCGTGGGCATCAAGGTGAGCGACCGCGAGACGCCGGACATCTTCGACCTCTTCAACCGGTCGCCGGCGGACGTCCGGCGGCGGCGCTGGCACGACCCGGAGACGTGGGCGCCCGACTTCGACGCCATGGAGGACGAGGCGCTCGTCGCGCACGCGCGGAGCCGCGACGCCCTCTGCCTGTACGGGTGGCATCCCTACCTGTACAACCCGCAGCTCTCCCGATGGCTGCGCCGCATCAGCGTGCCGGCGCTGGTCCTGTGGGGGGCCAGCGACGGCATCGTGTCCCCGGCGTACGGGCGCGCCTACAGCGCGCTCATCCCGGGGGCGCGGTTCGAGATCATCGAGGCGGCGGGCCATCACCCGGAGATCGAGCAGGCCGCGACGTTCGTGGAGCGCGTCGCGACCTTCCTCAAGGAGTGACCATGCAGGCCTGGTACCTGAACGAGAACCCGTACCCGTTCGTGCCGCAATCCGTGCTCGACGGCGTGGACTCCGTCCGCGGGAGCCTGCCGAACAAGTACTGCGATCCGAAGATCGCCGCCGACCTCTTCGACGAGGCGCTCGACGAGTACCTGCTGTGCGACGACGTCGGCATCAACATCGTGTCGAACGAGCATCACGCGGGGATCAACTGCCTCTTCGGCGCGAGCCCGCTGATCCTCGGCGCCTTCGCCCGCCAGACGAAGAACGTGCGCATCCTGAGCCTCGGCACGCTCATCACGGTCCGCAAGGATCCCGTCCGCGTGGCCGAGGAATACGCGATGGCCGACGTGATGTGCCGCGGGCGGCTCGAGATCGGGTTCGTGAAGTCCGGCGGCTCCGAGATGGCGTCCGGCAACGCGAACCCCATCGGCATCGTCGACCGCTTCTGGGAGGCGATCGATCTCATCATCAAGACGCTCTCGCATCGCGACGGGCCGTTCAGCTGGGAGGGCAAGCACTTCACGCACCGCCACGTGAACATCTGGCCCGGGCCGTGGCAGCAGCCGCACCCGCCGCTGTGGGCGGCCACCGGCGATCCCACGACGTCCGCGGAGCTCGGCCGGCGCGGCATCGTCAACGTGATGGTCTTCCGCAGCATCGAGGAGACGCTGCGGGCGTGGGGAGCGTACCGTCAGGCGCGCGCGGAGGCCGGGCTGCCGGCGCCGGGCCCCGATCGCTTCGGTCACACCGCGTTCGTGTACACCGGCGACACCGACGAGGAAGCGATCACCGTCGGCAGCAAGCTCCTCTGGTTCCTCAACACCGGGCTCCGGTCGGCGCCGCAGTACGGCAAGTTCCTGCCCGGCGGGATCAAGCCGGAGGTGTCGCCCAATCTCTATCGCACGAAGCCGCGCCCCGGCTCGCCCGGTGCGGCGCGGCCCGCCGCCGCGCTGGTCGGCCTCACCGCGGAGCAGGCCATCGAGAAGGGCCTCATGTTCGCGGGCAATCCCGACACCGTGGTCCGTCAGATCATGAAGCATCGCGAGACGGTCGGCCCGTTCGAGCACCTCGTGCTCGCGAGCCGCTCCGGGTTCATGACGCATCAGGAAGCCACCAAGGGTCTCAAGCTGTTCGCGAAGGAAGTGCTCCCACGCCTGAAGGAGCTCTGAGCCATGCTCTTCACCTGTCCCGCCAACGTCGCGCGAGGCGGCGCGCGCGGCACGAGCCCGCGCCGGCATCGCTGCGTCGACGTCCACTGCCACGTGCACTATCTGCCCGCCGACGAGGCCGTGAAGGGCATCCACCGGCCGGAGCTCGAGCCCAACGCGCGGTTCTCCAGCGAGCTGTCGCGCGCGACGAACCGGAAGCAGATGGAGAACGTCCGCGTGTGCCTCACGTCGGTCGAGCAGCGCCTGCGCGACATGGACAAGATGGGCGTCGAGGTGCAGGCGATCTCGGTGTCGCCGTTCCAGTTCATGTACACGCTCCCGGTGGAGCACGGGCGCAAGACGGCGCGGATGACCAACGAGAACCTCGCGGAGATCGTGCAGAAGCATCCGGACCGCTTCGTGGCGCTGGCGAACGTGCCGCTGCAGGCGCCGGACGCCGCCGTCGAGGAGCTCGAGTACTGCGTGAAGCGGCTCGGCTTCCGCGGCGTCGAGATCGGCACCAACGTCGCCGGCCAGGAGGTCTCGCGCGGGCGCGACCGCTTCTGGGGCGCGGTGCAGGCGCTCGACGTGATGGTGTTCATGCACCCCAACGGCTTCACGGGCGGCGAGCGGCTCGCCGACCACTACTTCATCAATGCGATCGGCAACCCGCTCGACTCGACCGTGGCCGTGGGCTACCTCGTCTTCGACGGCGTCCTGGAGCGGTTCCCGAAGCTGAAGATCGTCGTCGCGCACGGCGGCGGCTACGTCTCGCACTATCCGGCGCGCATGGATCACGTGTGGGGCGCCCGCGAGGATGCGCGGACGGTCCTCAAGAAGAAGCCGCGCCAGTCGCTGGCGAAGCTCTACTTCGACACGATCGTCTTCGATCCGGAGCAGCTCCGGCACCTCGTGAGCCTGTGGGGCGTCGATCACATCGTGGTGGGCACGGACTATCCGTACGACATGGGCTGGTACGATCCCCGCGGATTCCTCGACGGGTGCAAATTCCTGAAGGACGCCGACAAGGCCAAGATCCTCGGCCTCAACGCGGCGAAGCTCCTGAAGCTGAAGGCTCCCGCCAAGCGCTGAGCCTCGCGCTGGCCCCGCCGTTGCACCTGTCGCGGCGGGAGGCGCGCGCTCATGAAGACTCGACTCGTGCTCGTCCTGGGCGCCCTGGCGTTGCTCTCCGGGTGCAGCGCGGGCGCGTCGTCCGACTACCCGGCCGCGTCGCCGAGTACGGAGCTGGAACAGCGGGCGTGGGAGCGGCAACGGTGCGAACGGTGGGGAGGCTACTGGAACCGCACCGCCAACATCTGTGAGTCGCAGCACGCCGCAGTAGGCCGGAGCGCCCGCCGCTCTCTCCGCAGTATGATGCGCAACGGGAGGGAGGCGGGATGAGCCTGAGATTCGGCGTCTTCGACCACATCGAGCCGGTGCCGGGCCAGCGGCTCGATCAGATCTACCGGGAGCGCCTGGTCCAGATCGAAGAGCTCGACCGGCGCGGCTTCTACGCCTACCACCTGGCCGAGCACCACACGCCGGCCATCCACAGCCTCGCGCCGTCCCAGAACGTCTTCCTCGGCAGCGTCGCCCAGCGCACGAAGCGGATGCGCTTCGGCCCGTGCGTCTACGTGCTCCCGCTGCACCATCCGCTGCGGCTGATCGAAGAGATCAGCATGCTCGACCATCTGAGCGACGGGCGACTCGAGATCGGCGTCGGGCGCGGCGGCGTCATGGAAGCGTTCTTCTGGGGCCAGGAAGCTGATTCCGAGACGAACTACGCGCGGTACGTGGAGACGCTCGCGATCATCCGCGAGGGGCTGAGCCACGACGAGCTCACGTATGCCGGTCGCTTCCACAGCTTCGACAAGCTGCCGATGTACATGCGGCCGCTGCAGCAGCCGTACCCGCCGCTCTGGTACATGCGCAACCCGGTGACGGCCGCGATGGAGGGGATGCACACCATCATCGTGGGCTCGGTCGACGGGCTCGCGGTGGCCGTGCCGCGCTATCGCGCGGCGTGGGAGGAGCATCAGGGCAAGGGGACGAAGACCGTGCAGGGCCAGGAGCCGATGATCGGCCTCGTCGTGCACCTCGTGCTCGCGGAGACGGACGACGAGGCGCTGCGCCTCGCGCGGCCCGCCTGGGAGAAGTATCGCTGGAACCTCGCGGCGCCCCGCCGCCTCGAAGCCGAGAAGCGCAACCTGACGCAGTTCATGTCCACCAAGGACGGGTCGTTCGGCTTCGTCGGCGAACGGCCGGCCGGGTTGCCCGCGCGCGAGATGCGGCGGGACATCGACGCCGAGCTCGAGCGCTTCGACCAGGTGAAGCTCGGGACGCATCCGAACCGCCTCGGCGGCGTCGCGCTCGCGGGCGGGCCGGCGGCGGTGCGTGAATACATGGACGAGTACCTCGAGACCGGCGCGAACTACTTCGTCTGCTCGTTCCAGTGGGGCGACCTGACCCACGAGCAGGCCATGCGCTCCATCGAGATCTTCACGGCCGAGGTGATGCCGCGCTACGGGGCGCCGGCGCCCGCCGGGCGCGGATAGCGGATGAAGATCGCCGTCACCGCGAGGAACGGGGCCACCGACTTCGAGTGCGCGCCCGGCGCGAAGATCCTCCACGCCGCCCTCCAGCACGGGATCGAGCTGCCGTACGAGTGCGCGACCGGCACGTGCGGGACGTGCAAGGCCAAGCTCGTCAGCGGGCGCGCCCGCAGCGAGTGGCCCGACGCGCCGGGCCAGAAGTACTTCAAGTCGGAGGCCGAGATCCTCACGTGCCAGAGCGTGGCGGACGAGCCCTGCGCGCTCGAGGTGTTCGCGCTGAAGACGCGCGAATCCACCACGCGCGCCGCGCGCGCTCACGGGCGTCCTGGGCGGCTTCCGGCGGCTGACGCACGACGTGGTCGCCTTCGACCTCGAGCTCGACGCGCCGCTCGACTTCGACGCGGGACAGTTCGCGCTGCTCACCGTGCCGGGCATCACCGGCGCGCGCGCCTATTCCATGGTGAACTTCGACCGCGCGACGCGACGGCTGTCGTTCGTGGTGAAGAAGAAGCCGGGCGGCGCGGTCAGCGAGTGGCTCTTCGAGCACGGCGTCGAGGGCACGCGCCTCGACCTCTTCGGTCCGGTCGGCCACGCCATCTTCCAGCCCGGCACGGAGAAGCACGTGCTGTGCATCGCGGGCGGCAGCGGGATCGCCGGCATGATGTCGATCCTCTCGCTCGCCTGCCAGGCGGAGCACTTCGCGTCCTGGGACGGGCACGTCTTCTTCGGCGTGCGCACCCCGCGCGACGGCTTCTTCCTCGACGAGCTCGAGGCGTTTCGCGCGCGGTTCCCGGCGCGGCTCTCCGTGACGATCGCGCTGTCGGACGAGGACGTCCCGGACTCGCTGGCCGCCCGGTATCCGGGATTCTCGTTCGCGCGCGGCTTCGTCCACGCGGTGGCCGGTGAGCGCATGAAGGATCGCTTCGCCGACGTGCGCGCGTACGTGGCAGGACCACCGCCGATGGTCGACGCGAGCCTCCGCCTGTTGCTGCGCGAGGCGCGGCTGCCGCCGGCCGACATCCGGTACGACAAGTTCAGCTGAGCGAGAGGCTCGAAAGGAGCGGGAATGGGCCAGTACGACCGTCACGTGTTCGTGTGTACGAGCGGCGACACGTGCCCGACGCAGGGCGACGTCGAGAAGTTCGTGAAGGTGCTGCGCGACGGGGCGCGCGCGGCGGGCCGCCAGCAGGACGTCCGGGTCAACAAGGCCGGCTGCTTCTCGCAGTGCGGCCACGGCCCGATGCTCGTCGTGTACCCGGAAGACGTGTGGTACGCCGGCGTGCAGGAGTCCGACCTGCCGGAGATCCTGAATTCCCACATCATCGGCGGCGTGCCGGTGGAGCGGCTCCGGTACAACCCCGGCAAGCCCGGCGCGAACAAGATCGACGTCGAGCCGAAGCAGGCGCCCGCGGCCACGGCCGGACCGGTGTGGCACCGCGTGTGCGCGACGGCCGACGTGCCGGTGAACGGCGTGAAAGAGGTGGCCGCGAACGGCACCAACGTCGTCGTCGTCAACACGGGCTCCGGGTTCTGCGCGTACCAGGCGCTCTGTCCGCACGAGGCGATTTCCCTCGCGGACGGCGTGTGTGACGGCACCGTGCTGACGTGCCTCGAGCACATGTGGCAGTTCGACGTGAAGACCGGCGCGCCGCTGGGCGACGCGCAGGAAGGCTTGAAGAGCTTCCCCCTGAAGGAAGAGCACGGCGAGGTCTTCGTCGCGGTCTGAGGAGGGTGGGATGAACTACGGGGTCGTGCTTCCGATCTGGCAGCTCTCGGTCGCGGAGGCGGAATCGCTCGCCGTGCGGGCGGAGTCGCTGGGACTCGACGGCGTCTTCGTGCCGGATCACATCCTGGCCAAGCCGGCGACGACCCAGCACTACGGCGGCCACTGGCCCGATCCCTTCTCGCTGCTCGCGTATCTCGCAGGCCGCACGCGCCGCATCCGCCTCGGCGCGAGCGTCATCGTGCTGCCGTACCGGAGCGCGCTCGTCGCGGCGAAGGCGGCCGCCACCGTCGACCAGGCATCCAACGGGCGCTTCATCTTCGGCGTCGGCGTGGGCTGGGACGAGGCGGAGTTCGTGGATCTGCGGCTGCCATTCCATGAGCGCGGCCGGCTGAGCGACGACTACCTTCGCGCGATCAAGGCCGCGTGGGCGGCCGACATCCCCGAGTACAAGGGCGAGTACGCGAGCTTCTCGGGCGCGACGTTCTCGCCGCGCCCGGTGCAGCGCCCGAATCCGCCGATCTGGGTGGGCGGCTCACCCGGCGGCATCTCGTCGCCCGCCGTCCGCCGGTGCGCGGAGCTCGGCGACGCGTGGCATCCGCTGGCACTGAGCCTCGACGACATCGAGAAGGGCTATGCGACGCTGCGCCACCTGGCCGCGAAGAGCGGCCGATCGGACACGCCCGGCCTCGCCCCGCGCAACCTGCTGGACCTGACCGACGCGCCGAAGGGGAGTGGGCGTACGGCGTTCCAGGGTTCCGTGAACGAGGTGGCGTCCGATATCCGCCGCGCGGCCGCGCTCGGCGCGAGCTGGATGACGTTCGACCTCCCGCGCAACGGCGTGCCGGCGATGGTGCGCGCGATGGAGCGGCTCGCGAGCGAGGTGAAGCCGGCCGCCGCGTAACGCCGTCGATCGTCGCCGAGGTGTATCGCTTCGCCGACGTCTTGCCAGAATCCATCCCTGAGAACTATCATGCCTGGCGACATGGTCGCGTCGGCGCGCGCAGCTGTCACCTATTCCTCACGACCGCAGCGAGTACGTGTCGTCCGCGAGGCGAGCCCGCCGGGCTCACGCCAGCCCCGCCTTCTCGACCGGGTCCGTGATGCCCTCCGCGCGCGGCATGGCAGTCGTCGCACCGAGAAGTCGTATGTGGCGTGGATCCGCCGGTTCATCCTCTTCCACGGCAAGCGGCACCCGGCGGAGATGGGCGCGCTGGAAGTGACGCAGTTCCTCAGTTCACTGGCCGTGCAAGGCAATGTCGCCGCCTCCACGCAGAACCAGGCGCTGAGCGCCCTGCTGTTCCTCTACCGTCACGTCTTGCAGGTCGAGCTGCCTTGGCTCGACGACGTGGTGCGGGCCAAGCGTAGCGAACGGCTTCCGGTCGTCCTGACGCGGGAAGAAGTTCGCGCTTCTCTACGTGGCGCCGGGCTACGCCTCCTGGAGTGCGCCCGTTTGAGGGTGAAGGACGTGGACTTTGCTGCCAATCAGGTGACTGTGCGAGCGGGCAAGGGCGACCGCGACCGCGTGACGATGCTGCCCGCCACGGTGAAGACCGATCTCGCCCGGCACCTCGACCTCGTCAAGAAGCAGCACGAGGCGCGATCTCACGCGTGGATCCGGCTGGGTGGAGCTTCCCTGGGCCCTCGCGAGGAAGTATCCGAACGCCGGCCGAGAGTGGCCCTGGCAGTGGGTGTTCCCAGCCACGCGCTTCTACGTCGACCGGGCGACGGGTCAGCGGCGCCGTCATCACCTGCACGAATCCGTGCTGCAACGCGCGGTGAAGGAGGCTGTGCGCCGGGCCGGCATCCCAAGCGCGCGACGTGCCACACGTTCCGGCATTCCTTCGCCACCCACCTGCTGGAGGACGGCCATGACATCCGAACCGTACAGGAGCTTCTGGGCCACCGGGACGTCAGTACAACGATGATCTACACGCACGTGCTGAATCGCGGTCCAGCCGGCGTCCGGAGCCCTGCCGATCGCATGCTGGGCTTGTGATCCAGTACGGGCGGCAGACCGGACGTCACCGGCCGGATATCGCCGGTCTGCTTATCCCGGACTGGGCCTGCGGTGCGATGGCGGTGAACGGTGGCTATCCGGGAAGACGAATATCGAGGCGGGTGAACCGAGCCCGGTCGGCGTTAGCCTGTCCGGGCGCGATGCGTCACACCCACTACGCTGTTCAAGCGACTAAGAGTTCGGCGGTGTCACCGCCAATGGAGGTGCAATGGACACCCTGATGAGGGTGCTCGACTGGCCTCCAATCATTCAAGGGGCGATCGGGTCAGCCGTCTTTTGGCTTCTCCTCTTGCTGGGTCAAAACGCGACCGGGCGATTTGCAAGGTTCGGCACCATCACCAAGAAAGAAGGACTCTACCGCGAGTTGATCCAAGAAAAGATGATGCGTCAGCATCTTGATGTCGTAGTGGCGGCCTGCATGTATCAGGCGCTCAGCTATCTCACGCGTGGCGCGATCTTCCTTGGATTGGGCTCGATTCTTGCCTCAGCCATTCCTGTCTTATTCACCGTTGGAGGGGTGGGCTTCATTTACTACGCTTACGGAGCGGCGCGCTGGTGAAAGCCGTTCTCGGTGGAGTCCGACAAATCGGATCTAGAGGTTTGGCAACGCATCGCTGAAGTGGAGACCAAACTCTACGGTGCGGCCGAAGTAGATACTCTCGCGAAGATTGAATCGCTCAAGACCCAATCGACGACCAAGGAAAAGCCACGAGCGAAATGACGGTTCATCAGCGCCGAACAAGCCAGTGGAGCGGACCGGCTTCGCCGGCTGCTCACCGCCGCCGTTCGGCGGATTTGCGTGACTGACGAGGAGGAGTGCATCGAATATCTATTGTCGCAGTGCCCTGCATTCGCCCCGCATTGGAAAGAGCATCGCGCCCCCTACGGTCATGAAGCCACCCCCGGCGGCTTGATGCTCGACTTGGCCGCATTCGGTTGGTATGCGGCGGATGCCATAGAGCGTGATGTCGCCACCGAGCTTGCCGCCATCGCGGTAGCCGCGGAGCGTCTGGTAGATTGGCCGAGCGACCATGTACAAACTGCGGCGGTCTATGGGTTCCTTGAGGGCCTCACAAACCGATGCTTGGGCGAACCCGAACGCTACCCATTTCAGCGACTCGCCCGATATCTCGGCCCGTCAGCAATCGCCGCCTGCCGAGACCTTGACGATCAGTGGGGCACGCAAACGCCAGGCGTGTGAGCAAGTCGTGAACGCGCTTCGACCGCCGAACAAGCCGCTTGAGCGGGCCGGCATCGAGGGCAGCGGCGAATCGTATGGCTGGCGGGCCGGCCGCTCAGCGCCAAGCCGTTGGGCAGCGGAGCGAGTGGGCCGACGGGAGACAGTAACGCGGATGCGAAGGATACCCTTGGCGGTACTGACAGCCGTGGTTGCAATCCTGCCGGTCACACGCAGCGCTCGGTTCACGCAACGTCGTCTTTGGGTCCTGTGTGGCTCAAGCGAGCCCGGCCCTCCAGGATGACGAACTACCGCGCAAGGGGTTCTTCGGCGTGAAGTTGGCGACCCTGTCGGATGAGGTTCGGGCGCGCGAACACCTGGAGATGGGAGCGGGCGTCCTGATCGAGGCCGTCATTCCGGGAACGACGGCGGCCGATGGTGGCGTCAGAGCAGGGAGACGTTCTTCTGGCCGTGGATGGCAGGGCCGCCACCACCGTCGGCGACGTCATGACCGCCATAGCGGCGATAAGCGTCCGTCAGCGGTTCGAGGTAACTCTCCTGCGTACCGGCCGGCGGATCGTCCTCGCCATGACTTTGAAGGAGCGCCCTCGGGATCGAGGCCAGAACTTTGATGTCCTGTACGAGCACGTCGTCAGCGGTGCTGCGCGAATTCGCACCATCGTCACAAGGCCGCACGCGCCTGGTAGGCATCCCGTGCTCTTCCTCATCCAAGGACAGGGGCCGGTGACGATCGACCAACCGTTGAGCGGGTCCGAGCCTTACAGCAGCATCCTCAACGAGTTCGCCAAGAGCGGCTATGTCACAGTGCGGGTGGAGAAGCCCGGGGATCGGCGACAGCGAAGGTGGGCCGTTCGCCGACGTCGATTTCGAGACCGAGCTCGACGCGTACCGCCAGGCGATGACTCGCGTGCAGCAAGTACACCTTCGTAGATGTGGACAACATCTTCGTGTTCGGGCACAGCATGGGTGGCGTGTTCAGCCCGATCATCGCGAGCGAGACTCCGATTAGGGGCATCGCCGTCTACGGCACGGTTGCCAAGACCTGGACTGAGTACTTCCTCGAGAACTGGCGTCGTCAGGCGGTTCTGGGCGGCGATGGCGCGGGTCGCATCGATTCGCTGCTGCGCAACCTGGCCGCCGCGCTGCACTACCTGCTGACGGAACAGAAGGCGCCCGACGAGATTCTCCGTCTCCACCCGGAGTTGCGCTCGACTCTGGCGAAGCTGGCGCCGGCGGGCAGGATCGACAGTCGCTCGGTGCGCTTCTGGTCGCAGCTCGCCGCGAGGAACCTGCCGGCGTACTGGGCGAAAGGGAACGCCCACGTACTCGCCATCTGGGGCAGGAACGACTTCATCGCTACCGAAGCCGACCATCCGTTCATCGCCGATATTGTCAACAAGGTGCGGTCCGGGAAGGGCGTGTACGTCGCGCTCGAAGGCTCCGACCATGGCTTTCGGAAGACCGTATCCATCGACGACAGTTTCACTCGCTGGAAGGCGCCGGGCGGCGAATTCAATCCGCAGATCATCACGACACTCAAGGAGTGGATAGAGAAGGTGCGGAAAGGGCAGTGATGGCGATTCCAACGGTCCTGGCTAACACGGCCATCGAGCTGACGGCGCTTCGCGCCGCAGCTCATAGCCAGCGTTCGGCGGCACGAAGATGATTCGGACCATCAAACTTCTGGGTCTTGCGGTTGGATCTATCGGCATCAGTCTGAACCTACTAAATCTGTCGGGTTGCTTCGTCGATCAAGGAAAGCACGCCTTCGCAGAACTCGTAATGAACAGCGTACAACCCGTAGCTCGGACAACTCCTGGGTTCGACGTCTTCCTTCGCGACTTCCCTCCCCCCGCAGGCGTTCCGCCGGCGCAAGTCACGCATATCGGGGACAAGATGTCGCGGTGGGACACAAGTCCTGCCGAAAACTTAGCTGTTGTATATGTCGCCAACGGAAATCGTACTTCCGCCGTCGCTCGTCTCGACGAAGTTCGAGATTGGGGCAATGCAACTGTCTACGGCTGGGTCAGTCTGGTCGTAATCGTCGCGGGGTGGCTCGCGTCCGCCGCCGCCTTTTGTATCGAGTCTGTCCGTGAGAGATGTGCGGCTCTGGGGAATAGTTAATGTTGTGGCGTGCGTCGACGTTGTGCCAACCGCCGAACAACCTGCTGCAGGCGACGCGCTGGAGCGGCCATCTTGTTTGCGACCGCCAAGGTCAGCGCGCGCCTGAGCAGGAACGTTCGGCGTCAGGGCCTTCACGGAGCTCGCGAACCATGCACAAGTTGCCTAACATCAAACGAGGGCCATCTGCATGAGCGCACCTCGCAGGCCGCTGGTCGGACTTGCGCTGGGCAGCGGATCGGCCCGCGGTTGGGCGCATGTAGGGGTCATCCGCGCGCTGGAGCAGGCGGGCATTCGGCCGGACTTGGTGTGCGGAACATCCATCGGCGCGCTGGTCGGCGCCGCCTACGCAGCAGGCGAGCTGGAACGCCTCGAGCAATGGGTGCTTGGATTGGGGTTCAAGGATGTGGTTGCATTCATGGACGTGAGTCTGAGCAGCGGCCTTCTCAAGGGCGAACGGCTGATGGATTTCTTCCGGCGCAACTTCGTGGACCGCCCTCTCGAGGAGTTGGCCATGCCGTTCGCCGCAGTGGCAACTTCTCTGCGCACCGGCGCGGAGGTCTGGCTGCGCCATGGCTCGACGCTCGACGCGGTGCGGGCCTCTATCGCCCTGCCCGGATTATTCGCGCCGGCGCTGCGCGAGGGATCGGTGTTGGTTGACGGCGGGCTCGTTAACCCCGTGCCGGTATCGCTAGCGCGCGCGATGGGTGCCGACGTTGTGATCGCAGTCGACCTCGGCTCTGACATCTTGGGGCGTCACCTGCGTGCCCATCCTCCAGTCGAAGCGCCGGCCGGTGAAGTCGGCGAATGGATACGCAAGCTGCAAGGCAACTTGGGAGCACTCATCCCCGCGCATTCGCCCGACGAGCCTAAGATGCCCTCCATGCTCGACGTGCTGACCACCAGCATCAACATCATGCAAGTGCGGATCAGCCGCAGTCGCATGGCGGGCGAGCCCCCCGACCTAGTCGTGGCGCCGCGGCTGGCTCACTTTGGCCTGCTCGACTTTCACCGGGCAAAGGAAGCGATCGAGGAAGGCAAGCGCGCGGTGGAGCGAGTCGCGCACAATCTTCCTGCGCTCAGCAATCAAGCACCATGAACGCGATGGCGCCGAACCAGGCGCTGCAGCAGACGGCGGGGCATGATTCGTTTCTGGGACTTCAAGCTCACCGGTGCCCCGCCGCTGCTGAGCTTGGTCGTTCGGCGACCAGAAATGGGTTCGAGGCCAGCAGAGCGACAGCGTGCTAGCGTGTCACGAGGGACTTCGAACTTGTCGGCCCTCTGCGGGCAATCACGACGATTGCGGCAGGGCCGGGGGTTCGTCAGACGCGTCGGTTGCAACGGCAATATGGCCGGGGCCGATGGCGGAAGCGGAAAGGGATCGCAAGGGTTCGTCTCCAGGATGGCAGCGTTCACACAGCCGAAGTCCACTGGTATGCGGCGCATGGCATTGGCCGGCGGGAGATGAAACTCGAGTTCCCACTTCTGGACTGAGGAATGAAAAAGCGATCAAAGCGACGCGTACGGTTCGCGGTATGTATCAAGAACAAGGGCTACGAAGCCTCCCTAGAGATTGGCAAGTTCTATCGCGTAGTACCGGACGAGCAGGCCGAACGGCATGGCTACCTCAGGATCATTGACGAGAGCGGAGACGACTATGGGTACTCCGCGAATCGCTTCTTCTCGATCGAGGTGCCCAAGCCCCTTCAAAAGGCTCTTCTGAGGGCGGCATCCTGACAACCTGCGTCGCCGAACCACGCACTTGAGCGGACGCGCTCCGCGCGCCGCTCACCGCGGCGTTAGACACATCAGGAGAGAGGGTGGCCGACGAAGACTCCCCTAGGCTTTGGACCCCAGACGCGCGCGTGCTCGGCGCGAGCGTGTCCGAGATAGTAAACGCCTACTCGTTGCTCCTGGAGGTCCGTTACCCGGATCATTACAGGACGTTTCTCCTCAGAACTGTGAGCGACCCGAACGCAGCCAATGCAGAAGCGGTGATGTTCTCGTGGCTGAGGTGGCATGGCTTCTCGCCGCCCTTGGCCGCGCCGTTCTTGCTCGAGGTCACGAGTCTCAACGCGGATGCTGTCTCTCAACGCTCGGGCTGGCCAGATGAACTGAGCGACAAAGCTCGCTCTTTCGCGATGATCACACCAAGTCTATGGTCAAAAACAAGGAATAATCCCGGCGCGTCAGAGTGTTTCGGCAGTTCTCCTGGTTGCACTCTGGGAACAGGAACTCCACGTCGTCGGGTTGCTTCACCCGTAGCCGGCGGTCGCTTTCGACGATCGAAGCGTCATCGAGTTACCGTTCCTGCGCCTTGAATGGCCCGTGAAGGACGGAGTTTTGAGGACGGAGTGGGTTGTCGCCAAACCCGCACCTAGAGTGGATCGTCATGTTCCCGTGTCCCTAACGACTGATGACCTGCGTGGAGAATAGCTGTGGCGGCGTGACGCTAACCGCGCAGTTTTGACCTGTCCGCGGCTCGCTTCGCTCGCTGCGGTGGTCAGCCGCTACGTTATACGAAGAAGGAATCGAGTCCAGGCGAGGAGAGGAGAGGATAGGATGGTGATGCGATGGTCCGCCCTGTTGAAGTTCGACCCCTGGAAAACTATCGGCTGTGGCTGCGCTACCAGGACGGCACAGAGGGTGAAGTGGATTTGTCCTATCTGGCAGGCAAGGGCGTGTTTGTGTCGTGGCAACAGGAAGGCGTGTTCGCCAGGTCAAGCTCGGTTCGCATGGACAGATCGAATGGCCCGGCGACATCGACCTGTGTCCTGACGCTCTGTACCTAAAATTGACCGGGAAGCGGCCTGAAGACGTCTTCGCAGGACCAGACCCGACCGGCGGGCATGCCTGAGGTCAGCCGCTTTTACGGAATCGTCATCAAGATCTTCTACGACGACCACAACCCGCCTCACTTCCACGCCGAGTACGGTGAGTATGAAGTGCTTGTCAGCATCAACACCCTCGCCGTTCTGAGCGGCAGTCTTCCAGCTCGTGCTCTCGGACTCGTAACCGAATGGGCCTCCTTGCGTCAACGCGAATTGTTGGCCGCGTGGGAACGGGCGAGCCAGCTCCAGCCGCCAGCCGGATTGCTCCGCTGCCCTGAATGAACGCCTCGCATAGCTCCAGAATGCACCCGACGGCCTTCGGCCACGGGTGATCCTGGGCGTTGATATGCGGACGAACGGCTCTTCGATGGCTGAGCAGGAACCGAAACACGATCCCCCAGCGAGCCGGGCGCCGGCGGCCGACAATGCTCCCGACCCCCGACGGCTTCGACGGTTTCCGTGGACGCCGGTTGCGCTGGTGCTGGGTGCCGTGAGCTTGCTGATGCTCGAGGTCCTCTTTTTGCGTTTCGTGCCGTCCATGTCTCTTAGCCCGTACGCCGTCGTTCTTGTCTGCCTCGGACTCTGGATGCTGGTGGTGTTCGTCTCCGAGTGGCTATCGTGGCTGCTGTTCGCGCAAAGCCTCACCCGTCTGGGCCGCCGCGACAGGCGCCTCGGAGATGAGTCGCCATAGATGGATTCGCTCGGCGCAAAGAACTCGACATGCCCCAGAACTCCACAGTGCAGCCGCCGGCGGCCCGCGCTGCTCGCTGCCGCCGCTGACCGTGAGCGTTCGGCGATTCTTACCCAGCGGAGGGAAGATCGCATGCGGAGGACAGTAGGTGTTCTGCTGGCCTCGCTGATGCTCCTATCCGGATGCACGCCTGTGCAGCAGCTGCCGGGTGAGGCGTCGACGATCCGGCCCAGCGGATTACAACCTGTCTTCCCGGGCGATGCTCGCTGTCCGGGCATCGCCTCACCGTTCGGATCGCGAACGCGGTATGACGGCAGCCCGCGACCGACGTGGTCGTTCGGGGGCTACCACGGCGGTATCGACATCTCGTTGGTCGAGGGCGCTCCGCTGGTGGCCCTGGCAGCGGGGACGGTGGCGAGCAAGGGCGAAGGCGGCCAGCTGGAAGGCATCTATGTGTGGCTGCGACATTCACCGGAGGACACTGGCCTCCCGTACTGGGTGTACTCGAAATACCAGCACCTGCAGTCGCATCCTGAACTGCCCATCGGCGCGAGAGTGGCAGTTGCGGAGGTCGTCGCGCGTTCAGGCAGGACCGGCACAGTCGGCAGGCACTATGGTCCTTCGGGATACCCTCATCTGCATCTCTCGACTCGCAAAAGCGCCAGCGGTGATGAGATCGTAAGTTCCCGCGGGGAGACCACGGGCGGGACCCTCATCGATCCCTTGGTGATCTATCGCGACGCCGGCATCCCGCTTCCGAAATCAGTCGATCCCGCTCTCCGAAAAGACGAAGTGAGAATCCCCTACTCGACCACCGAGGGCCAGGTCTGGCCAGCGGGCACGCGTGTCGTGTGGCCGGTCGCTTGCGAGCCGGTGAAATGAGACTGGATAGATGGCTGGATCACCGCCGGACTCCGGGGTGTCTCGCGCTCGTCGCGGCGGCGCTCCTCGTGCTTGCGGCGGATCCAGCGCTCTCGACGGTGCCGGCCGGCTGGAACGGCGGCCTCGTGATCTTCGCCCACGGCTACCGGGGCACCGAGTACTTCGCGGGCGTGCCTCTGCTCGACGCGATGGGCCGGCCGGACCTTCTCGTCCGCATCAGCGCGCGGTGGCTGCCGGTGCTCGGTCAGCCCGACAGCTACACGGCCGAGGGCCGCCGCTTCGACAGCGTGATCAAGTACCTGTTCGGCGGAACGCTGGCGGCCGGCACGTCGCATCTGCTCGTGCAGCGCGCGGTTCGGTGGGGCGGCCACTGTGGGTTCGAGGGTGTGCGCGAGCAGGGGATGCCAGTCGTGTGTGAGACGTTCAAGGTCGTCTACCCGACGTGCGACTGATGGAACGTGCGGATCAGCGCGCCTTTGTGCCGTCGACCTTCAAGATCAGGAGGGCTGCCCATGTCTTCGTCCCTGCTTCGTGTTGTCGCGGTGGCTTCCGCGTGCGCGCTCGCCACGCCCGCGAGTGCCGAACTGCTCGCCCGCAAGGATCTGTCGTTGGCCACCGCCTTGGCCATCGCAACCACCGCGGCGGAGACCTGCAAGGCGCAAGGTCAGCGCGTGTCGGTGACGGTGGTCGGCCGGACCGGTGAAGTGATCGTTCAGCTGCGCGGCGACAATGCCTCGCCGCACACGCCGGAGAACAGCTTTCGCAAGGCCTACACGTCGCGCACCTTCCGTGTTCCCTCTGGCGAGATCGTCAAGCGGCTGAAGGACAACCCCCAGCTCGGCGCGATCCACCTGACCCACGTGATCGCTGCCCAGGGCGCGCTGCCGATCATGGTCGGCACGGACGTCATCGGCGCGGCGGGCGTCTCCGGCGCTGTCACGACGCCGGAGTCGCCCGGAGGCGTGAAGGACGAGGCCTGCGTGAAGGCCGGCATCGACAAGGTCGCCGACCAGCTCAAGTGAGGAGGGAGCCGACGTGAGAGCCGTTGCGAATGTTCTGACGGGGTTCGTGGCGCTCAGTCACTTCGGAATCTTGGTCCTCGAGATGTTCTTCTGGGATCATCCGGTCGGGCGCAGAATCTTCGGAATGACGCCCGAGGTGTCCGCCAGCTCCGCCGTGCTTGCGGCGAATCAGGGCCTGTACAACGGGTTTCTGGCCGCCGGCCTCGTGTGGGCGTTGGGGGCCGATCGGCGCGATCTGAAGATCTTCTTTCTCGGCTGCGTCGGCGTCGCCGGCGTGTTCGGTGCAATGACCGCCAAGACGTCGATCCTGTTCACGCAAGCACTCCCAGCGGCGCTCGCGCTGGGGGCGGTGCTCCTGGCCTCGAAGCGCGAGGGTTCATGACGATTCGAGGCACGGGGGTCATGACCGTGGTCCTGGGCGCTCTTCTGGCCGTCGCTTCACCCCCGAGCGACGCGCAGACCGCCCGGAAGGTGTACCGCATCGGGGTGCTCGGAGACGTGGCGGCCGCATCGAACGTTGCGAACCTGAATGCGTTCCGGCAGGGGCTCAGCGACCTCGGGTACGTCGAGGGACAGGACTTCGTCATCGAGTACCGCTCGGCCGACAACCGCGCCGAGCGCTTTCGGGACCTCGCGATCGAGCTGGTTCGGCTCGGCGTCGACGTGATCGTGACGAGGGGAACGCCCGCGGCGCATTCGGCCAAGCAGGCCACACGAATCATCCCGGTCGTCATGGCGACGAGTGGCGATCCCGTGTCCGAGGGCATCGTGACACGGTTCGCCCGGCCGGGAGGGAACATCACCGGATTTCACCTCATGGTGCCGCCCGCGCTGGGTGCCACGCGGTTGCAGCTTCTCAAGGAGGCCGTCCCCGCGGCATCGCGTGTCGGTGTCCTGTGGAACTCCGCGGACATTCAGTCTCCACTGATCATGCGGGAGACCCAGCGGATCGCCCCGGCGTTGCGAGTCCAGCTCACGGGCCTCGACGTCCAGAGACCCGAGGCGTTCGACCGCGCATTCGAGACGGCGCTCATGGGCCAGGTGGACGCGCTGATCGCCGTTGAAGACTATCTGACCTTCGCCGATCGAACCCGCATCGTGGACTTCGCGGCCCAGAGCCGGCTCCCGGCCCTCTACGGACTCCGAGAGTTCGTCGAGGCCGGTGGCCTCATGTCCTACGGCGCCGACCGTCGCGATCTGTTTCGTCGCGCGGCCGCCTACGTCCACAGAATTCTCAACGGCGCGAGACCGGCGGACCTTCCGGTCGAGCCACCGACCCGGTTCGAGCTGGCGATCAACCTGAAGACGGCCAGGGCACTCGGTCTCACGATCCCGCCGTCGCTGCTGTCGCGCGCGGACTACGTCGTTCAATGAAACGGCTCTTCGCGGTCATCCGTTCGCGTGGGCCGGCGTGGAATGATTCGCGTCGGATGGAGGACCAGGTCGACTGGACGGCGCATGCCGACTTCATGGTGCGCCTCCTCGACGAGGGATTCGTCGCACTCGTCGGCCCGCTCGAGGGCACGGCCGACGTCCTGCTGATCGCGCGTGCCACGGACCCTTCGGAGATCACCGTATGCCTTGCGACAGATCCGTGGACGCAGAACGGGCTCTTGATCGTCAAGCACATCCACCCATGGCAGATACGACTCGGGGCGTTGGCGTAGTGTCGGCGTTCCTGGCTCTACTCCTGCTCCTGGCGGCGACGCCGGCCGTCGCGCAGCCGACCTCCGCGACGCCGGGCGGATGCGGCGAGGTGGTGACGATCGAGACGCACGGCCGGCACCACGACGCGCTACGCGCTCGCATACCCGCAGCGCGTGCCCGCGCAAGGCGGACGGCGGGCGCTGGTGCTGCTCGTGGGTGGCGGAGGCCACCTCGATCTCGACGACCAGGGCTGTCCGCGCGCGCTCACGGGCAATTCGCTCGTGCGCTCGCTTCCGCATTTCCATGGCGCGGGCTTTGTCACCGCCCTGGTCGACGCGCCGTCCGATCATCCCGGCGAGGATGGGCTGGCGGGATTCCGCAGTGCGACCGAGCACGCCGAGGATCTGGGCAAGGTGATCGCCGACGTGCGCGCGCGGACGAAGGCGGAGCTCGTCTGGCTCGTCGGCACCAGCCGGGGATCGATCTCCGCGGTCAACGCAGCCGCGCGCCTCTCCGGCCCTCCGCGCCCGACGGCCTCGTGCTCACCTCCGCGTTGATGTCGGGCTTCCGCGGCGGCCAGAAGCCGTGGGTGGCGCAGACGGTGTTCGATCTTCCGCTGGAGGCGATCCGGGTGCCGGTTCTCGTCGTCGGTCACGCGGCCGACAAGTGCGTCCGCTCGCCGGCGGACCTCATGGGCAACATCACGGCGCGGACCAACGGCGCACGCGAACAGGTCGTCACCGTCACCGGCGGCCCCGGGCTGGCCCGGCCGACCGAGCATCGACGCCTGCGAGGGCCGCGCGCCGCACGGCTTCGTCGAGCAGGAGGCCGAGGTCGCCGCCGGCATCGCGCGGTTCATCGGCGGGGGGAAATACTGAGCGCTCAGCTCCGGTCGGGGGGCTTCGTCGGCATAGAGCTCGCCGCGTACTGGCCGGCCATGCTGCGGTTGCCGGGCTGGTACGGCACCGCCGACGGGCCCGTGTCGGGGGAGATCGGGATCGGCTGCCCCTCGCGCCGGCCGAGGGCGCGCTCGACGATCTCGAACAGCGGCTGCTTGTCGTACTGCGCCCAGAACCCCGCGGTGAGCCGGATCGGGTCGCCGGAGTAGAAGCGCACGTACTGCTGCATCCGCTGACCGAATGTCTCGCCGGTCACGTCCCACGCGAGCTTGAACAGCGCCATGCGCTCTTCCGCGGACACGCCGGCGCGCCCGCGCACGAACGTGTCGATCATCGGGCGCAGCTCATCGCTCGCGAGGTCGGCCTCGCTCGGCAGGTAGAAGAAGCCGCCCGCCGCGAGCGTCTGCACGATCTCCACGAAGCGGCTGTAGATCTTCCCGGTCTGGAGATGGAACGCCCGCAGCCCGTGGCCGCCCGGCAGCCACACGCCGCCGGGGCCCGGCTGCGCCATCGCCTCCGCGCCGTAGAACACGGCGCGCCCGATCTCCATGTGGCTCAGCATCTCGCCGAGCTTCTCCTGCACGTGGAGGAAGCCCGTGATGCCGATCGCGTCCGCCACCTTCATGGCGAGCCCGCAGAAGAACTCCATCTGGCTCAGCATGCGCGACGCCGTCTGCATGTTGATGAGCGCGCCGAAGTCCGCACCGAGCGTGTTGATGATCTCGCCGCTGCCCGGGCTGCCGTCGACCAGCACGCGGTCCCACGGCACGAGCACGTCCTCGAACACCGCGATGCAGTCCATCTCCTCGAAGCGGCTCGACAGCGGATGGTCGAAGCGCGAGCGGGGAAGCGGCGACACGGTCTCGCGACAGATGAACGAGAGCCCCGGCGTGGCGGTCGGGATCGCGAAGACCAGCCCGTACGCGTCGTCCCCCGGCGGCACGCCACCGAACGGAATCACGGCGACCTCTTCCGTGATGGGCGCCATGGTGCCGAGCATCTTCGCGCCGCGCACGATGATGCCGTCGGCGGTCTCGCGCACGCGGCCCAGGTGGAGGAACGGATCCTCCTGCTGCGCGGAGGTCTTCGCGCGGTCGATCTGCGGGTTCACCAGCATGTGCGTGAGGAACAGGTCGTGCTCGCGGACGTACTCGTAGTAGCGGGTCGCGTTCTCGCCGAAGCGGGCGCCCGCCGCGCGCGAACCGGTCCGCCATCAGGTGCCAGCCGGTGACGAACTGGTTCATGAAGTCCGGAGCGCGCCCCATGAAGCCGAAGTTGTGATCCGCGCGCAGCTTGAAGTGCTTGCGCTTCTGCACGAGGTCTTCGCGCGAGTAGGGGACCAGGAACGACGTGGACACGGGCGCGCCGCTGCTCGGCGAGCGATACGTCATCACGTCCCGATAGGCGGGATCGAGCTGCATGTCGTACTGCTCGGCGATCGCGCGGATCGGTTCCTGGAAGATGGGCTCGGCCGTCACGTCGGTGACGCGCCGCCCGCCGAGGTAGACCGTCGGCGCGTTCTTCTTCAGCGATTCGACGTAGGCCTGTCCGCTGCGAGCCCCCATGGTCCGTCCTTTCGTGTAGAGTCTAGCCCGTGACCGCGGGCTACTGGGAGCGGGACGGCCTGCTCCCCACCATCCTCCACGCGCTCCGCGCGGCGGGTAAGGATCTCGATGCGCTGACCATCGAGGACCTGGCGCCCGCCGACCACTTTCACGGCGGCGGCAAGCGGGCCACCGACCGCCAGGCACGCCTCGCGCAGCTTCGTCCCGGCACGCGCGTCCTCGACGTCGGCGGCGGACTGGGTGGGCCTGCACGGACGCTGGCCGTCGAGCACGGCTGTCATGTCACGGTCGTCGACCTCACCGAGTCGTACGTGCGCGCGGGTGAGGCGCTCACCGCGCGGCTCAACCTCTCCCAGCGCGTGACTCACCGGCAGGGGGACGGGCTCGCGCTCGACGTGCCCGCCGGCGCGTTCGACGTCGTGTGGACGCAGAACAGCGGGATGAACATCGCGGACAAGGCTCGGCTCTACGCCGGCATGGCGCGGGCACTCCGCCCGGGCGGTCTCCTGGTGATCGGCGAGCCGATGGCGGGTCCCGTCCAGCCCGTCGTGTTCCCGGTGATGTGGGCGCGTGACGGGCAGAGCAGCTTCCTGCGCACCCCGGACGAGATGCGCGCGGTGATGGAGGCGGCGGGCTTCCGCGTGCGCGTGTGGGACGACGTGACGGAGGAGCTCGGGGGACCGAGCCCCGCCGTCACGCCCCCGCACTACGCGCCGCGGCTCATCATGGGCGACGGGCTGGACGACATCACGCGCGCGCAGGAGCGGAACCGCGCGGAGCGCCGCATCGTCATGGTCCAGGCCGTGCTGGAGCGCTCAGCGTAGATAGCGTCCGTAGAAGTCGAACACCTTCTTCCAGCCGTCCACCGCCGCCGCCTGCCGGTAGTTGGGCCGATCCACCGCGAAGAACGCGTGCCCGGCGTTGTCGTACGTGTGGAACTCGAACGTCTTCCCGTGCTTCGTCAACGCCTCCCGCGTCACCTCCGTGTCCGCGGGTGACGGGCGCGTGTCCTCGACGCCGAAGAGACCGAGCAGCGGGCACGGGAGATCTTTCGTGTAGTCGATGGGCGCCACCGGCTGCCGCGCCGTGAGCTCTTCGGGCTTGGCGACGACGCCCCCGCCGTAGCAGTCGATCGCCGCGTCGAGCCCGCGCACCGTGCACGCGGCGAGGTAGGACTGACGTCCGCCGGAGCAGTACCCGATCACGCCGACCTTGCCGTTCAGGTACGACAGCTCGCGCAGGGAGTCGACGGCGCCCTGCACGTCGCCCATCGTCCGGTCGTCCGGCATGCCGCCCGCGGCGCGGATGCTCGCGCTGTTCTCTTCCGGCGTCGCCTTGCCCTCGCGGAAGTGGAGGTTCGGCGAGATCGCCGCGTAGCCGTGATGCGCGAAGCGTCGCGCGATCTCCTTGGTGGGCCCGTCCCAGCCGGGCATGTGGTGAATGATCACCACGCCGGGATAGGGACCGCCGCCGGCGGGCCGCGCGAGATAGGCGTCGATCTGGTCGTCCTTGGTGACCGCGGATCAGGACCGTCTCAGCGAACAACGCTTCGTAGGGCATGGCGTTCCTCCTTCTCATCATCTCCTTCACGAACCGAGGATGGTCCCGGCCGCGAGTCCCAGCGCGCGGGCGACCTCGCCGCCCGCGAGCTTCTTGCCGTCCGCCGCGCGCGCGCGGAGCACTTCGATCCGTCCGCCCTGGGCGGTGATCTTGAAGCTCTGATCGGTCACGTCGGTGACCTCGCCCATCTTGCCCTTCACGTCGGCGAAGCGGCGGAAGGGGTGCTTGCGCGCGTCGTGGATCTCGAGCTTCTTGCCGTCGAAGGTCGTCCACGCGCCGGGCGCGGGGTTGCACCCGCGGATCAGGTTGTAGACGTGGTCGACGTGGTGGGCCCAGTGAACCCGCGCCTCCGCCTCGCGGCACCAGCCTTCGTAGCTCGCCTGCGATTCGTCCTGCACCGTCTCGGTGTGCGCGCCGGCGGCGACGAGGTCGGCCGCGTCCTGGAGGGCCTGGACCCCCATCGGGAAGAGCTTGTTGAAGTACACGTCGCCGAGCGTCTCGTCCGGACCGATCTCGCAGGTCTTCTGAAGCACCACCGGCCCCTCGTCGAGCCCCTCGGTCGGGCCGGAAGATCGTGAGGCCGGTGCGGGTGTCGCCGCGGATGATCGGCCAGTTGATCGACGACGGGCCGCGATAGCGCGGCAGCAGTGACGGATGGTACTGGATCGTGCCGCGCCGCGGGAGCTTCACCAGGCTGTCGGGCGCGAACTGGAGCACGTAGGCCATGACGCCGAGGTCCACGCCGAGCTTCTGCAGGGCGTCGTGCGCCTCCGGGCTCCGCAGCGAGGCGAACTGGAAGACCTGCACGCCACGCTCCTGCGCCGCGGCCCGAGCGCGTCGACCCGGGCGCCGGGCTTCTCCGGAGCGCAGAACACGCCGGCCACCTCGTCCTTGCGAGTGACGAACGCCTCCAGCACCGCCTTGCCGAAATCCTGTTGACCGATGATCGCGATCTTCATGAACGTCCTCCGGCCCGGTTCAGGGCCGAGCGGATGATACGGCAAACTCGTCTTCGGCGCGGGGCGCCCGCCACCGTGACGTCGCTCGGTGCTAGACTCCCGCCTGGCCATGACCACGCCCCGCCGGCCGCTCGACGGCATCCGCGTCCTGGAGCTCGCCCAGGTGGTTGCCGGCCCGTTTTGCGGGACGCTGATGGCCGAGTTCGGCGCCGAGGTGATCAAGACCGAGATGCCGGGCCGCGGCGACGATCTCCGCCGGCTCGGCCCCGCGGAAGACGGCCACTCGTACTGGTTCGCCGTCGACAACCGCAACAAGAAGCTGATGACGCTCGACCTGCACCTGCCGAAGGGCCAGGAGATCGTGAAGAAGCTCGTCGCCCACTGCGACGTCGTGCTCGAGAACTTCCGTCCGGGCGTGCTCGAGAAGTGGGGCCTCGGGTGGGAGGCGCTGCACGCGATCAACCCGCGGCTCGTGATGGCGCGCATCACCGCGTTCGGCCAGAACGGCCCGCTCAAGGACGGTCCCGGCTACGCGGCCATCGGCTCCGCGTTCGGCGGCACGTGGTACGTCAACGGCCACGCGGACCGGCCGCCGGCGCGGCCGACGCCCGTCTATCCCGACTACATGACCGGGCTCTTCACCGCGTTCGGCGTGATGACGGCGCTGCGCCACCGCGACCGCACGGGCGAGGGGCAGTGGATCGACGCCGCGCTCTACGAGTCGGCGTTCCGGGTGATGGAGTACGCGACCACGTTCTACGGCCGCCAGAAGGTCGTGCGCGAGCGTGGCGGGGTGCAGCACGCGGGCTGGCCGGGCGGCGCGTTCGAGACGATGGACGGCAAGTGGATCGTCTTCACCGCGCCCGCCCAGCATCTCTTCGACCGGCTGTGCGCGATGATCGGGCAGCCGGAGCTGCCGAGAGATCCGCGCTTCGCCACCGCCGCCGAGCGGCCCAAGCACATCCCGCTCATCATCGACATGATGACCGAGTGGTTCCGCTCACGGCCGTTCGACAAGGCCCTCGGCGAGCTCACGGCCGCCGACATCCCGCACTCGCCGATCATGAGCATGGCCGACATCTTCACCGACCCGCACTACCGCGCCCGCGACATGATCATCGACGTGCCGGACGAGACTCTCGGCACGCTGCCCCAGCCGGGCGTCATTCCCAAGCTCTCGCTCACGCCCGGCCGCGTCACCCACGCCGGCGCGACCATCGGGCGCCACACCGACGAGATTCTCTCCGGCCTCCTCGGCCTCACGCCTCCCCAGATCGCGGAACTTCGCGCTGAGCGCGTGATCTAACGCGCGGTGCGCGAGGGGCGGGGCGCGGCCCCGCGCCCCGCCCCTGTGCGCACAGTCCGTCACTTCACGTGTTCAGCGAGACACGTCACGACTGGCGCGGGCGCTACTTCAAGTGCTCGCCGAAGAACTTCGCGACCTGCTGGATCGCGTCCGACCACGCGGCGGGGTCGCCGCCCGTCGTGGCGCCGCGGCCGCTCGGCGCGTTTCCGTTGATTCTCGTGGCCACGAACCGGATCGGGTTCGGGCTGTCGAACGAGTGATGCGCGCCCGGATAGATCTTGAGCGAGACCGGGTGACCCGCGCGTTGCGCCGCGAGGGTCGAGCGTCTGGCATGGCGGGGCCGGGGTCCAGTCGTCCTTCTCGCCGATGAGGATCAGCAGCGGCGCGATCGGGCGATAGATCCCGGACGTCGTTGTGCCAGGTGCGGCCGCTCGGCGCGCACGCTGGGTAGAGCGCGACGCCGGCGGCGAAGCCCGCGCGCTTCTCGCGCGGCGAGCAGCGTCCGCGTCGCTGTCGGCCGCGAGCATCGACGCCAGCGTCGTCGAGCCGCCGTGCGAGCCGCCCATCAGCCCGACCCGCTGTGCCGTCCACGTACGGCAGCGTGCGCGCGTGCGCGAGCGCGGCGTACGCGTCGCGCGCGCGGGCCGCGGGGCTCACGTCGTTGCGGCCGGGACGGCGTCGGTGCAGACGCCGCCCGGGAAGCCGCGCGTCGAGAAGCTGTCCGGGAATGATGGCGACGTAGCCGCGCGACGACCAGCTCACGCGCCCACCGTCCCGGGGCGCCGCTCGACGTCGGCCCGAGGCCGCTGCAGTCGTGCGCGATCACGACGGCGGGGAAGGGGCCGGGGCCGGAGGGCTTCTGGACCTCGATGGGAATCTGCGCGGTGCCACCGCTCGCCGTCGCGGTCGGCATGGTGCCGGTCGTGACGCCGCGCAGCCGCCCAGTCCCGCGACGCCGAGGCACAGTGCGACCACGACCCACGCACGATGTCGAGCGATGCGCATCCGGTCCTCCATGTCGTGTGAGTACGCCGTCATCATCGCGCATGGACGCCCCACGCGCGACCCACCTTCGCTCGTCACGAGGCCGGCGCCGGGCATGCTACAGTGACCGGGTCGTGCGCTACGACGAGCTGATCCGCGACGACCGCATCCACGCCTCCCTCTACACCGACCCGCGCATCTTCGCCGACGAGATGGAGCGGATCTTCCATCGCGGCTGGGTGTTCGTCGGCCACGCGAGCGAGATTCCGAACGCCGGCGACTTCGTCACGCGGCCGCTCGGGACGCAGCCGGCCATCATGGTGCGCGGCAGCGACGGAGAGATCGCGGTGCTCCTCAACCGCTGCCGGCATCGCGGCACCATGGTCTGCGCGGCCGATCGCGGCACCACGCGGACGTTCGCGTGTCCGTACCACGGGTGGACGTACGACCTGAGCGGCGCGCTGCTCGGCGTGCCGTACCCGGGCGGCTACGATCCCGCGTTCGACAAGAGCACGCGCGGGCTCGCGCGCGCGCCGCGCATGGCCGGCTACCGCGGGTTCGTCTTCGCGAGCCTGAGCGCCGACGGCATCACGCTCGAGGAGCACCTCGGCAAGGCCGTGAAGCTGATCGACCGCTCGTGCGATCTCTCGCCCGAGGGTGAGATCGCGTTGACCGCGGGATGGGTGAAGCACCGCTGCGCGGCGAACTGGAAGATGCTCCCCGAGAACGACAGCGACGGCTACCACCTCGGGTTCGTCCACCGCGCGCTGTTTCGCACCGTCCGGTCGCAGTACCAGACCGTCGTCGGCGACGAGCGCACCATCAAGGCCGTCGTCCGCGACTGGGGCCACGGGCACATCGAGATCGACTGGTCGCCCGGCTACCAGGGGAACTTCGAGTGGTTCGGCGGTGCGCCGACCTCGCTCACGTCCGACTACGTGACGCGGATGGAACGGCGGTACGGCGCGGCGCGCGCGCAGCAGCTCCTCTTCGAAGGGCCCGGCGCACGCGCTCATCTTCCCGAACCTGTTCCTCGGCGAGACGAACGTCGCCATCGTGCAGCCGGTGAACGTGAACGAGTGCGTGCACTGGCACACGCCGATCTTCTGGAAGGGCGTGCCCGAGTTCAACAGCCGGCTCCTGCGGCAGAGCGAGGCGGGGATGGGGCCCGCGTCGTTCCTGATGCCGGAAGACCTCGCGATCGCGGCGCGGAACCACGCCGGGCTCCAGGCGCGTCACGTGGAGTGGCTGGAGCTCAGCCGCGGGCTGAATCGCGAGACCATGGACGCCGAGGGGCGGCTCGTCTCCCACGTCACCGACGAGACGATCAACCGCGCGCTCTGGAAGCACTACCTGACCGTGATGGCGGACGCCTGATCGAGATCGATCGCCAGGCCGTCATCGACTTCCTCTTCCACGAAGCGCGCCTCGCCGACGAGTCGCGCTACGCCGAGTGGCTCGCGCTGTGGACCGACGACGCGCGTCTACTGGGTGCCCGCGACCACCGATCCGGCCGCGGATCCCGAGAAGCACCTCTCGCACATCTACGACAACCGCGGACGTCTCGAGACGCGCGTGAAGATGCTGCAGTCGGGGTATCGCTACAGCCAGGAGCCCGCGTCGCTCATGCGCCGGCTGATCTCGAACATCGAGGTGCAGGCGGCCGGGCCGGGTGAGGTCGTGGCGGAGTCGAACTTCATCCTCGCGGAGCTCGCCGTCCAGGCGAGCCACGAGATGCACTGGTGGGCCGGGCGGACGACGCATCGGCTGCGGCGCGTCGGCGACACGCTGAAGATGTGCGCGAAGAAGGTCGTGCTCGTGAACGCGGCCGAACCGCTCCCGAACCTGACGTTCCTGGTCTAGCTGCGACCGGTCCGGGAACTCGACGCGAGCCGCGCCCCAGGGCGCGCCTTCGGCCTCATCGCCCGAGCGCGCGGCGTCCGGGAGCCGAGAGGAGAACGCAGAGAAGGATGAGCGGGAGGACCGCGCGCAGCGACGCGGACGCCGGCGTCGGCGAGGAGCGTGAGCACGAGGAGACCGTCGAGCGCGACCGCGGCCAGTCCCATCGGCCAGGCCCAGCGGCGACCGGTGAGCGCCGCCCACGCGAAGAGGAGGTACAGCGTCGCGGTCGTGACGAGGAGCGCCGCCCTGAAATAGAGCACGACGCCCAGCAGCGGAAGCACGAGCACGCCGTGACCGATCATGTCGGCGCCCGTACGAAACCAGCTCGTCGCGAAGAACAGGAACGCGCCCGCCTCCACGATCGCGAGGACGCTCATGGTGATCACCCACCCCCGCTGCTGTCTGAGCGCCCCCCGCTCGGGCGTCACGTACCCCATGAGGTCCATCTCGACTGAATCCGACCATGCGCCGCGAGGGCCGGGAATCGGACATAGGTCGTACGGGGCTCATGCGGTGGGAAGCACCACGTGGACGGTGAGGCCCCGGTCGTGGTTGCGATCGGCCCAGATGCGCCCGGCGTGGGACTCCACGATGGAGCGGCTGATCGCCAGTCCCATCCCGAGGCCCTCCGGCTTCGAGCTGACGAACGGCGCGAAGAGATGCTCGGTCTCCGGCTCCTCGACGCCGATGCCGGTATCGCGCACCGAGATCTGCACGCGCCCGGGCTCGTGGCGCGCCGTCGTGATCGTGAGCACCCGCGGCGCCGCCTCGACGGCGCCCAGCGCCTCGCAGGCGTTCACGAGCACGTTCAGGATCACCTGCTGGAGCTGGATGACGTCTCCCGGAACCAGGGGCAGGGACGGCTCCAGCGCGAAGGTGAGGGCGATGCCGTGACGCTCGACCTCGTCGTGCAGGAGGGGCACCACCCCTCTGATCACCTGGTTCACGTCGAGCGGGTGCCGCTCGGTGGCTCCGTTGCGGAACAGCGCTCGGACACGACCGATGGCCGCGCTCGCCCGGCGCCCGTCAGCCACGATGTCATCCAGAGCGGACCGGATGTCATCGCGGTTCGGGTTGCCGCGGTCGAGCATCCGGCGGACCGCCTGCGCGTTGAGCGCGATGGCCGACAGCGGCTGGCTGAGCTCGTGCGCGAGGGCGGCCGACAGCTCGCCCATGATGGAGGCGCGCCCGACGCGCGCCAGGTCGTTGCGCAGCTTCTCGGTCTCCACCGCGGCCGCCGTGGAGGCCGACCACGCGAGCATCGGCCGCGTGAGGTGCCACCGGAGCTTGATGCCGATGATCGCTGCCTCCGGCGCCGACTATCGTCGGAGGGGGCATGGGCGCCAATGGGACGTTGGGCCTATGCGGGCGCCGTCGGAGTCCCTAGAGCCGGCCGGTCCTCCGCACGCGCTCGCCCAGCGTCAGGCCGAAGCCGCCCGGCTTCGTGCCGGAGTCGCGCAGGTACGTCTGGCTCTCGGCGCGCTCTTCCTGCTCGAGCGCCTTCGTATGGGAGAGGCGGATGCGCCGCCCGTTTTCCTCGATGGCGAGGACGAGCACTTTCAGCTCGCTCCCGATCGGGAAGGCCTTGCGGGGATCCGAGCCCCGGGTCGTGCCGAGCTCCGCGGTCGGCACGAGGCCCGTCTGCCCGGGGCCGAGCCGCACGAACACGCCGAACGGCTCGACGCGTTCGATGGGACCGGTCAGCAGCGCCCCGACGGCCACCGCCGACGCCACTTCGGCGCCCGGCAGCGCGTCGTCCGGCGCGAGCGCGAGCGAGATGCGGCGCTTGTCGAGGTCGATGCCGATGATCATCACCGTGACCTCGCCGGCCACCGCCGCGGCCTCGCGCATCGCGCCCTGGCGGCTGCGCGGGATCTCGCTCGTGTGCAGGAGGCCGTCCACGCCGGGGAGCAGCTCCACGAAGACCCCGAAGTCGGTGGCGCGCACCGCCCGGCCGCGCACCACCTGACGCTCGCGCAGCGCGCCGGCCACGCCCGTCCACGGGTCGCCTTCGAGCGCCTTGAGGCTGAGCGTGATCTTGCCCCGCTCGTCGTCGACGCGGAGCACCTTCACCGTCACGCTCTCGCCGAGCCGCAGCTTGTCGGCGGGGCGCCCGAGGCGCGAGTGCGAGATCTCGGACACCGGCACCAGGCCCTGCACGCCCCCCAGGTCGACGAACGCGCCGAAGTCCGGCAAGGAGGAGACCGTGCCCGGCAGCACCGCGCCGACCGTGATCTTCTTGCGCGTCTCCTCCGCGTCCCGCGCCGCCTGCTCCTCGAGGAGCTGACGGCGGGAAAGCACGATGTTCCGCCCGTTTTCGCCGTACTTGGTGACGCGGAACTCGAGCACGCGTCCGACGTACTCCTCGGCCGTCTCCACGCGGCGGAGCTCCATCTGCGAGAAGGGGCAGAACCCGCGAAGTCCGCCGACGGTGACCTCGTACCCACCCTTGATGACGGCCGCGACCTTGCCCTCGACGGGCATGCCGGTCTCCTGCGCCATCGCGAGAGCCTGGCGCGCCTGCGCGCCGCGCTGGAGCTTGTAGGACAGGCGCGTCTCGTCGCCGGCCCGGACCACGGTCGCCTCGACCTCGTCCCCGATCTTGACGCGCAGCTTGCCTTGATCGTCGATGAGCTCGGTCGCGTCGATCCAGGCCTCGCCCTTCCCGCCGACGTCGACGAAGACGCTCTCGGCGGTGATGTGGAACACGCGGCCCTTCACAACTTGCCCGACCTGTAATGCCGGGCCGGCCGCCTCGTGACGGGCGAAGAGAGTCGCGAAATCTTCCGACGCGTCGTCGTGGGGCTCAGTCATGGCCGGGTCAGTCTACCAGTGACTCGCGAGACTGATCGACATGGGGGTGCGAGACGCACCCCCAAGCCCCCTCGCTCCGCGGCCCGGCGAAGCCGTGCCGCTCCGCCACTGCCGTTAGTGACCGGATACAATCGATCGGCCCAGCGAAGCCGTGTCGCGGAGCGCGGGGGGCATGGGGGTGCGTCTCGCACCCTCCATGACAAGGAGGACGACTCATGTACGACCTGATCTTGAAGGGCGGGAGGGTGCTCGATCCGTCGTCGAAGCTCGACGGCGCGCAGGACGTGGCGGTGACCGCGGGCAAGATCGCGCGCATCGCGCCGGGCATCGACGCGAAGGAAGGCGACGCGGACGATCGACGTGGCGGGCCGCGTCGTGGTGCCGGGGCTCATCGATCTCCACGCGCACGTGTTCGCGGGCGTGAACCGCACGGGCGTCGATCCGGATCTCGCCGGCGTGCTCGCGGGCGTCACCACGGTCGTGGACGCGGGCAGCGCGGGCGCGGCGACGTTCGCCGCCTTCCCGCGGCACGTCATCCCGAATTCCCACACCGAGGTCCTGCCGTTCCTCCACATCTGCCAGACCGGGCTCGCGACGAATCCCGACATCATCGCGGAGAGCAGCATCGACCTCGACGACACGCTGCGCGTGCTGGCGGAGCACAAGGGCCTCATCCGCGGGATCAAGGCGCGCATGGTGTCGCCCGCGCTCGAGATCATGGGCATGCGGATGCCGGAGCTCGCCAAGCGCGCGGCGCGCGAGAGCGGCACCCGGCTCATGGTGCACATCGGCGACACCACGAAGCGCTACGACCCGACCGTCATCCGGAAGCTCCTGCCGATGCTCGACAAGGGCGACATCCTCACGCACTACTTCACGGCGAATCCCGGCGGCGTGCTCGACGCGAACGGCAAGCTGGTGCCCGAGGCGCGCGAGGCCGCGGATCGCGGCGTGTGGCTCGACACCGCGCACGGGCGCATGAACTTCAGCTTCGACGTCGGGCGCCGCTGCATCGACCAGGGCCTGCTCCCGCATTGCATCAGCACCGACCTCACCGTGCCCGGCCGCGCCCACACCGTGCACTCGATGGTCGAGATCATGACGCGCTTCCTCGGGCTCGGCTTCTCGCTGCCCGACGTGGTCACGATGTCGACGGCGAATCCGGCGCGCGCGCTCGGCGAGGAAGGGCGGCTCGGCAGCCTCGCGGTCGGCCGGCAGGCCGACATCTCGGTGCTCGAGATCCGCGACGGCGAGTGGACGGTGAACGACGTGCGTCGGCGCGGGCATGCGCGTGACGAAGGCGTTCGTGCCGTTCGTGACGGTGAAGCGCGGCGAGGTCTTCACGCCGGAGTGGGGCCCGCGCCCGTGGGGCTGGGAGCCGGACCGCGTGCTGTCCGCGGCGCCGATCCGGGGTGGCTGCTGCTGATGGACCTGATCGTCGACGGGCTCACGTTCCCGGAAGCGCCCCGCTGGCACGACGGGCGCCTGTGGTTCTCCGACTTCTATTCGCATCGCGTGCTGCGCGTGGATGTGTCCGGCTACGTGGATGTCGTGGCCGAGCTTCCGCAGCGTCCCTCGGGGCTCGGGTGGACGCCCGACGGCACGCTGCTCGTGGTGTCGATGCTCGATCGCAGTCTGCGTGCGCATCGACGAGGGGAAGCCGACACTCGTCGCGGACCTGTCGGCGCTGGCGACGGGGCCGTGCAACGACATGGTCGTGGACGGCGCGGGGCGCGCGTACGTCGGGAACTTCGGCTTCGACCGTCACAAGGGCGAGCCGCCGCGCACGACGTGCCTCGCGCGCGTCGATCCCGATGGCCGCGTGACGCGCGCGGCGGACGACCTCTCGTTCCCGAACGGCACCGTGATCACGCCCGACGGCCGGACGCTCATCGTCGCCGAGACGCTCGCGCATCGCCTCACCGCGTTCGACGTCGCGGCGGACGGCGCGCTGTCGAACCGCCGGCTCTTCGCCCAGCTCGACGACTGCTTCCCCGACGGCATCTGTCTCGACGCCGAGGGCGCGGTGTGGGTCGCCGACGCGCGCAACCCGCGCGTGCTCCGCGTCTTCGACGGCGGGCGGATCGAGCGCACGGTCGCCACCGGCGACCGGCCCGCGTTCGCGTGCATGCTGGGCGGCGACGATCGCCAGACGCTGTTCGTGTGCACGTGCACGGCGAGCGGGCCCGCGATGGCGGACAAGCGTGACGGGCGCATCGAGGCGGTGAAGGTGGACGTGCCGGGCGCGGGGTGGCCGTGAGCCGGCTCACGCTCGTCAGCTTCGACATCGACGGCACGCTCGAGGTGGGCGACCCGCCGGGCATCGTGACCGTCGCGCTCGTGAAGGTGGCGCAGGACCTCGGCTACGTGATCGGCAGCTGCTCCGATCGCCCGATCAGCTACCAGCAGGACATGTGGGCGGAGCTCGGGATCACGGCGGACTTCACCGTGCTCAAGCACCGGCTCGAGGACGTCAAGGCCCGCTTCGCGGCGGCGGCGTACTATCACATCGGCGATACCGACACCGACGAGCGCTACGCGCTGGCGGCGGGCTTCCGGTTCCTCAAGGTCGATCCCGTGTCGCATCGGGCGTGGCGCATGGAGCTGTTCGGATGCTGAGTGCGGAACAGAACAAGGCGCTCACCGAAGTCGGCGCGGGCACGCGCATGGGCGCGCTCCTGCGCCGCTACTGGATGCCGATCGCCGCCGTCGCCGAGCTCGACGACACGCCCACGAAGCCGGTGCGCCTCATGGGCGAGGACCTCGTCCTCTACAAGGACAAGCGCGGCGCCTACGGCCTGCTCGACCGTCACTGCGCGCACCGCCGCGCCGATCTCTCCTACGGCATCGTCGAGGACTGTGGGCTCCGCTGCAACTATCACGGCTGGCACTACGACGAGCGCGGCGCGTGTCTCGCGCAGCCGTTCGAGGAGATCGCGCATCCCGAGGCGCGCTACAAGGACAAGATCCGGCTCAAGGCCTATCCGGTCGAAGCGAAGGCCGGGCTGCTGTGGGCGTACCTCGGGCCCGCGCCGGCGCCGCTGGTGCCGACCTGGGAGCCGTTCACGTGGACGAACGGGTTCGTGCAGATCGTGTTCTCCGAAGTGCCGTGCAACTGGCTCCAGGCGCAGGAGAACTCGATCGACCCCGTGCACTTCGAGTGGCTCCACGGCAACTGGTCGCGCGCGATGCTCGGCGTCGCCGGCCGGGGCCCACCCATCTGAGGATCGCGTTCGACGAGTTCGCGTACGGCTTCGCCTACCGCCGCATCCTCGAAGGGCAGTCGGAGGACAGCGAGCTGTGGACGGTCGGCCGCACGTGCCTCTGGCCGAACTGCCTGTTCACCGGCGCCCACTTCGAGTGGCGCGTGCCGATCGACGACGCCACCATGCTCAGCGTCGGCTGGTTCTTCGACCGCGTGCCGAACGAGATGGAGCCGTTCGAGCAGGATCGCATCCCGTACTGGACGAGCCCGATCACCGATCCCGCCACCGGCCGCTGGATCACCTCGCACGTGATGAACCAGGACTTCGTCGCGTGGGTGGGGCAGGGAGCGATCGCCGACCGCACGCAGGAGCATCTCGGCGAGAGCGATCGCGGCGTCCTGATGATGCGCAGGACGCTGCTCGAGCAGGCGGACGTGGTCGCGCGCGGCGGCGAGCCGATGGGCGTGATCCGCGACCCCGCGCGCAATCGCTGCGTCGAGCTGCCGATCATCGATCGCGAGCGATGGGTGAAGGGCTTCCCGCGCGCGAAGATGTTCACGGAGATCCAGAAGACGCCCGGTCCCATCCTTCCCGACGGCTTCGTCTTCCAGGCCGGCCAGCCCGATGACGTCCGCGACGCGTACAGGAAGGCGATGGGGCTCTAAGGGCTTCGGCCCGCTCGCTCGCGGTGCCGCGCGTGTTCCACGGCTGGTATGTCGTTGCCTGCGCGTTTCTCCTCGCCACGTGGGGGTGGGGGCTCGCGTTCTACGCGCTGGGCGTCTACCTCGTCGCGCTGCAGGCCGCGCACGGATGGTCCGCCTCCGCGATCTCGAGCGCGATCACCGTGTTCTACCTGGCGGGCGCGGGACTCATCGCGCTGCTGGGGCGAACGATCGCACGGTTCGGCGCGGTCGGGACCGTCCTGACCGGGATCGTCGCGATGGCCGCCGGCGTGACGTCGCTGACGGTGATCACGACGCTCTGGCAGCTCTACGTCGCGTTCCTCTTGATGGCCGTCGGCTGGTCGACGATGAGCGGCGCCGTCCTGAACATCCTGGTGGCGCCCTGGTTCGATCGCCGGCAAGGGCTGGCGCTGAGCCTCGCGTTCACCGGGGCGAGCACGGGCGGGGTGATCGTCGGCCCTGCGGTGCTGTGGCTGGTCAGCACGCTGGGGTTCGCCACGGGCGTGCGCGTCGCGGTGCTCACGATGCTCGTGATCCTCGTGCCCGCCGTTCTCCTCGTGCTCGGGCGCCGTCTCCCGGACACGCCCGGGCACGCCGCGAGCACGGTCGTGGAGTCCGCACACGCGAAGCCGCTCCGGTCGTGGGCCTACTGGACGATCTCGGTCTCCTTCGCCGCCGGCCTCATCGCGCAGGTGGGCTTCATCACCCACCAGGTCCCCTTCCTCACGCCGCTGCTGGGCACCGCACGCACCGCGCTGTGCGTGAGTCTCATGGCGCTGGCGGCGACGGTGGCGCGGCTCGCGCTCGGCGGGATCATCGATCGCATGGACGCGCGCCTCGCCGCGAGCGGTAACTTCCTCGTGCAGGTGGCCGGCTTCGCGTTGCTCTGGTGGCGGCCGCACGAGACGGCGCTCACGGTGGGATCGATCGTGGTCGGGCTCGCGGTCGGGAACATGGTGTCGCTGCCCGGGTTGCTGATCGGGCGGGAGTTCTCGCCGGCGCAGTTCGCCGCCGTCATCAGCATCGTGACCGCCACCAACCAGGTGGCGTTCGCGTTCGCGCCGACGCTGATGGGGCTCCTGCGCGACGCCACCGGCGACTACTCGGCGGCGCTGGCGCTCTGTCTGGTGCTGGACCTCGCGGCGGCGGTGCTCATCGTCGCAGGACGCCGCAGAAGCTAGGCGCGGCCTCCGCCTACTTCGTCATGCTGATCGACGTCAGGTCCACGAACCACGACTGCGGCTGCACGAACCCCTTCACCCGGGGCGACAGCGCGCGCGGGTTGAGATCGTGCGCCACGAAGAGCCAGGGCGCGTCGTCGACCACGATCTCGTGCACCTTCGCCAGCAGCGCGTTCTGGCGTGGGATGTCGAACGTCTTCTCCGCGTCCTCCAGGAGCTTGTCCACGTCGGGGTTCTTGTACGGCATCGTGTTCACGGCCACGGGAATGACGGACCGCGAGTGGAAGAAGCGCCCGAAGCCGCTCCACGGCTCCACGAAGTTGAAGGAGATGTTCCAGGCGTTGAGGCCCTGGTTCTCCGGGGCGGCGAAGCCGCTGCGATAGCGCTGGGTGAGCGCGTTCCACTCGATCGGCATCAGCTCGACGTCGATCCCCACGTCCTTCAGGTTCTTCTGCACCAGCTCGTTCATCGCGAGCGGCAGCATCTGGCCGGAGCCCGAGGTCGAGATGAGGTGCACGGCCTTCGCCGGCCGCTTGCCGTCGCCGAAGCCCGCCTGCCTGAGCAGCTCGCGCGCCTTCTCGGGGTTGTAGTCGTACGTCTCCTTCGGCGTGCCGAACCACGGGTGACCCTTGTACGTCACGCCGGTGGCGGGCACGCAGCGTCTCGTTCAGCAGGGACTTGCAGATGCCGACGCGATCGACCGCGTAGTTCGCCGCCTTGCGCACGAGCTTGTTGTCCCACGGCGCCTTGTCGAGGCGCAGCGTGTGCGTCCAGTTGTGCGGATACGAGTTGGTGACGATCTGGAAGCCGTTCGCCGTGAGCGTCTTGATCGCGTCGGGCGGCGGCACCTCGACCCAGTCGACCTGGCCGCTGCGGATGGCGGCCAGCCGCGTGGTCGGTTCCGGCAGCGGCAGCAGGGTGAGCTTGTCCACCTTCGGCACGCGCGCCGGGTTCCAGTACTCCTTGAACGCCTCCATCTCCAGGCGCTCGCGGGGCACGCGGCGGATCACCTTGAACGGTCCGGTGCCCGAGGCTGCTCCGAGAACTTTCGCCAGTCCTTCACCTTCGCCCACTGCGCCGGCGAGACGATCAGCAGGTACACAGCCTGGTACGGCACGAACGACGTCGGCGTGCCCGTGTCGAACTCCACCGTGTAGTCGTCGATCTTCGTGATGCTCTTCAGCGCCGCGATGCGAAATGCCACCTGCGCGGCGGCGTACTGGTCGAAGTGGGGCGCGTCCTTCTTCTTCACCGACTCGAACGTGAAGACGACGGCGTCGGCGTTGAACGGGCTGCCGTCGTGGAACTTCGCGTTCTTGCGCAGCTTGAAGACCCACTTCGTCGGCTCGCCCTTCTTCACCTCCCAGGACTCCGCCAGCCCGGGCACCAGCGGCGGCAGCCGGTCGCCGCGCGAGAGGTCCCACGCGATCAGCGGCTCGTAGATCTGGTAGCCGACGAACCGGAAGCCCTCGAACCCCTGGTCCGGCTGGCCGCCGGTGTACGGGATGTCGGCGGCCGTCATCCCGATGCGCAGGTGGCTCTGGGCGTCGGCGGCGGCCACCGGGATGAGCGCGAGCAGCAGGGCGAGGATGAGGCGTCGCGTCGCGTCGGTCCTCCTTTGTCGGATGAACGACGGCGATGTCGCGAGCGCCACGGTGTGCAGCGTCCGTGCCGAAGTTCGGGCGCGAGGTTTTCCCGGCGCTTGCGCGCCGCGGTGGCGCCCGGGTGCTCACGACGCGCGCAGGCGGCTGCCCGGCTGCCTCATCGCGCGTCAGCGCGATTCGGCTACTATGACCGCCATCCCACACCGCGACGGAGCGTGAGAATGCCCAAGATCCTCGTGATCCACGGCGCCGGCATGAACATGCGTGGCAAGGTCTCGCTCGACATCTTCGGCCCGATGACGCTGCCCGAGTACGACGAGCGCATCCGCGGGTATACAACGAGGCTCGGCGTCGAGGTCGAGATCTTCCACTCGAACCTAGAGGGCGAGATCGTCAACACGCTCTATGCCGCCAATGATCAACGCTCTCGATGCGGCGATCTTCAATCCGGCGGCGTTCGGGAGCGGCTACCCGGCGCTCGTCGCGGCCATCTCGCAGGTCAGTTTCCCGACGACCGAGGTGCGATCTCGAACCCGATCCGCCGGGGCCCGGCCTCGCAGACGGCGGCGGTCGAGCCAGAGCGTCGTCGCGGGGTTCGGCATCGCGGGCTACGCGCTGGCGTTGCGCGGGATCCGCGATCAGCTGGCCGCGAAGAAGTAGAGCGCGCGGTTTATCCGCGCGCATGCTGGCGCGCATACGCTCCGGGCGGGATGCCGATGACCCGACGGAACGCCTTGGCGAAGGCGAGCTCGGAGCCATAGCCGACGCGCTCGGCCACCTGCGCGATCGACACCGTGCGCATCTCCAGCAAGTACGCCGCTTTCTGCATGCGCCACGTGACCAGATAGCTGACGGGCGTCTGGCCCACGAGCGTCCGGAACTGCTGCGCAAACGCCGTGCGCGACATGGCCGCGTGCCCGGCGAGCTGCGCGAGCGTCCACCCGTGTTCCGGTGCGCGGTGGATCTCGGCGAGCGCTCGCGCAATGCGCGGATCCGTCGAGCCGCGGAGCCAGCTCGGTGGGCCACTGCCGTTGGTGGCGGAGACCTTGAGCAAGTCACGGCGCGGACCGCTCGCACGAAGAGCACGTCGGCCAGTCGGTTCAGCACGACGTCGCGGCCCGGTAAAGCCCGCGCGGCGTCATGGGCAATCGCGCGCAGGGTCGGCTCGAGCCATGTGGAGATCTCGGCGTCACGGCCGGGCAAGTGGATGATCGCCGGCAAGATCGCGACGAGAGGCTCGGGCGCTCGCTCCAGCTCGAAGAAGCCACCGATCAGGGATGTCGTCGGTCCCTTTCCGTCCAGCGCCTTCACATGGCCTTGCTCGTTCATGGGATGCCGGGCCACGAACTGCGTCAGGGGAACGACCGCCGCCGCGGCGCTCGAGGCCAGCGTGTGCGCCGTGCCACCGGGAAGGATGACGAGATCTCCCGGCGCGAGCGACACGGCTGACGGCGCGGCGCCCTGCAGCGCGATCTCGCACCGGCCCCGCGTCACCACGTAGAACGGCGACCGCGGCCGCTCTGGCAACGCGATGCCCCACGGCGCGCGGAGCTCGGCGGCGAAGTACACGGTGCCCTTCAATCGCGTGACCGCCAGGACTTCGCTCAAGACGTCCGGCATGCGGCCTCGTCGGGACGATCGGACATAAGAACGCGCCTCTGAGCCATTGTGAGCACCCCTGGCGCGACTGATTATGCATGGAGGAACGAGCGTCGTTGATCGAAAAGGAGGGTTCTTCATGCCGACTGCCAAGGTCTACGTGCCCGAAGGCATGCTCACGCCGGATCAGCGGCGCGAGATCGTGAAGGGCATTCACGACGTCATCAACGGCGTCGAGAAACGGCCACCCGAGGGGCCGACGTACGTGCTGATCACCGAGGTCCCGGCCGGGTCGTGGGGGTATACCGGCCGTGTCTTCGCGCCGCGCACGTGAGGAGACGCCGATGAACGATCCCATCCCGGATGTCGCCGGTGTGGCTGTCAGCCGAAGGGGTGTCCTTCAGATGGCGACGGTGGCCGCCGGCGTCGCGATCGGAGCGTCCGCGTCAGGGGCGCAGACGGGCCCGGCGCCTGGCTACGGCGCGCCGCTCGTGGAAGTCTGCGTGCCCTCCGGCGTGCTCACGCTCGAGCAGAAGAGCGCCATGATCGAAGGCATCACCAACGTGCTCCGCCGCGTCATCGCGCCGTCTCCGAATCAGTCCGGGCCGCTGTTCGTCGAGATCATCGAAACCGGCGAGGGCGGATTCGGCGTGAACGGCAAGGTCTTCGTCCCGAAGGCCCGATAGTCGTGGTCGAGGGGGAGGTGACGCAGCACGATTGACCATGCGCGCCACCGGCGGCTACAGTCGCGGCGTGCAGGCGGCGACCGTGACGGCCGGGGACGTGTTGA
>CAVPPZ010000004.1:0-432086 GCA_963707305.1 uncultured Candidatus Rokubacteria bacterium | reverse complement strand
TTGCTCCGGCGCCGGGGCTTCGACGCGACAGCGGCCGATCTCTCACAGCAACCAGTCGCGGAGGCATCGCCGTCGCTCGCGGGCGTTCAGCGAGCAGCGCATCGATGTGAGGGTCGGATCAGCGCTCGGGCCTCGCGCGGGCAGGCGCGTGTGGCGGGTGGGACAGGAGCCGGACGCTCGAGCCAGAACCAATTGTCCGACCCGTTCTTCGACGCCGTCGAAACGACCGTGAACCCGCTCGCCTTCTCGATGACATCGATGCGGGCGATGAACTGGTCGAACTGCGCGTCCTTCTCCTTGGTGATATACAGCGCGGGAAACCGTAGCGCGCGGTAGGCTCGGCGTCGCGCCCGGCCTGAAGATGACCTTGTAGAACCCGGGTCGGCTTCGCAGTCCCGTTGATGCAGGCGACACCGGGCCGTAGCTTCGTGTTCGGCTTGACGATCGTCGTCGTGTCGACCGCGCCGGACGTGATGACCTGGAACTTCGTCGCCGGGAACGTGGTCGAGCGTCAGCGGGATAAAGGCCTGGATGACGGAACATCCCGTTCTTCCGCTCCCGCATGCTCGGCCGCCGCCCCCTCGGCACGGCGGCGCGAGGCTGGGCGGGTCATCAGCCACGCGGTGGTTCGCTCCTCCTTGCGCTTGGCCGGGTCGTATTGGCCTCTTCAACCCCCACCCAGGCGCGCGGCGTGGACGCAACACCAGCATCTCCTTGTGCGATGAAGACCGTTGCTGTCCCATTTCACAGCTCGGGTGTCCGTTCGCTGTCGATTTCAGCAGTACTCCGAGGGGCTCATGGTTGTTGAGATGCATGAGCTGGTTTCGTCGCTCGCCGACGCCGACGCTGGCGAATACGGTCCTCTCGACGAGTCTCCACCGCGTCCTCGTGACCGTCGCGGCCTTGCTGAGCTTCCTCTAGGGGCGTGGCCCGGGACGCCGAACGACAGTCGGTGACAGATTCTGGCGTCCGAATGCTGTTCCGGGTGAATGAGGTCAGTCGCACCGACACTGATCAGCGACTTCCGCAGACCGGCTCAAGGCCCAGTTGATGCGCCATCGGTCTCGCCGTAGAAGCGGCCGGAACCATCCTGGTCACGGACGCGTTCCTGGGACGAACATGCAGGGCGGCTGTTCCGGGTGGACGCCGCGACCGGCGCCCGCACGCTGCTGAGCGATTGGCAATGCCGCGCAGGTCCCACGGGGAATCAGGCCTACGACGTAGCGATGAGAACGGCAGGGACGATCCTGGTCCTCGACTATTTCGCGGCCACGGACGGCAAGGGGGCGCTGTTCCGGGTGGACCCGGATACCGGAGACCGCACGCTGCTCAGCGACTTCGGCGATGACGCGCGAGGCCCTCGTCGAACTCCGGCCCAGTTGAAGTAGCGGTCGACCACCAGCACCATCCTGATCGCCGACTCCGGCGCCAGAAACAGAATTTCCTCGATTGCCGGCTGTGGCAGGTCGATCCGGTGACCAAACCCGCACGCTGCTCAGCGACTTCGGCAATACCGCGCAAGGGCCCACCGGTGAAAGCCCCGTGAGCATCGAGACCATCGAGACCACAGGCGCCATCCTCGTCATGGATACCGATAGTGGCACAAGCGGATCAGGGCGCTGTTCCGGGTCGACCGGGGAGCGATGCGCACGCTGCTCAGCTCGACTTCGGCGACGCCCTCCAAGGCCCGCCGGGGATGACCCGTACGGCGTCGCCGTCGATGCCACTGGCGCGATCCTGGTCAGTGACCTCGATGCCAACGGGCAACTGGAAGGGCTGCGGGGGACGCTCCACCGGCTCCGCACGTTGCTCAGCAACTTCGGTGAGGTCTGGCGAGGCCCTCGGCCTGGAGATCGTCGGGTGGCGACGCTCGCCAGCGACGTGGTCGTCCATTACCAACCAACGGGGGAGCGCCGGGCCAATCGACCGCATGCAAGACCATCGTGTGGACGTCGAGGCGGTCTCACCGGAGACGTCATGATCGAGCTCTCCCGGGATCGCCGGACCTCGTGGAGCCGATCATCGCAAGCACACCGAATGACGGCTCTCATCCCTGGACGGTCACGGGCCCGGTCACGGCGCAGGCGCGGGTCCGGATCACGAGCCTCAGCAGCCCGGCGCTGGCGGACGTGAGCGACGGCGACGCCACGATTGTCCCCAGCAGCGTCACGGTCCATGCGCCGACGGCCGGCGGCGTGGCCCATCGGGAGCACCCCGTACGTCATCTGGACCTGCAGCCGGCTCACCGGCGACGTGGAGGTCGAGGTCTCTCGGAGCGGGGCAACAGGACGTCGATCGCACCCGCGCGCCAATCACGGAACGTACCATGGGTCGTGACGGGGCCCGCCACGGCGCAGGCGCGCATCCGTGTGACCAGCGTGACCGACTCGACCGTGGTCGACGCGAGCAATGCAAGCTCACCATCGGGGGCGGCAGCATCGCAGTGGTCGCGCCCAACGGAGAGGGGAGCGTGGCCCATCAGGAGCACCCGGAACCTCACCTGGATCTCCAGCGGGCTCACGGGCAACGTGAAGATCGAGGTCTCCGGGACGGCGGAACAACGTGGGCCTCGGTCATCGCCAGTACGCCCAATGATGGGGTGCAGTGCCTGGAAGGTGACCAGTCCCGGCACGACTCAGGGCGCGCGTCCGCGTCACAGAGCGTGAGCGATCCCACGGTGGCCGATGCGAGCGGATCGCGAACGCCACGTCGGTGGCGGAGAGCCTGACGGTGACCTCGCCCAGCGGCGCGGAGACCTGGCCCATCAGGAGCACGCAGAACATCGCCTGGACGTCCAGCGGGGTCACCGGCGACGTGAAGGTCGAGGTCTCTCGCGATGGCGCGGACGTCATGGGCGTCGTCATCGGCAGCACGCCCAACGACGGAACGCCAGTGCCTGGAAGGTGACGGGCCCCGCCACGGCTCAGGCGCGCATCCGTGTGACCAGCGTGGCCGATCCAGCGGTGGGCGATGCGAGCAACGCGAACGCCACGCTCGGCGGCGGGAGCATCACGCTGGCGTCCCCGAACGGCGGGGGAGATCTGGCCCATCGGGAGCGTCCAGAACATCAGCTGGACCTCCAGCGGGCTGACCGGGAACGTGAAGATCGAGGTGTCGCGGAATGGCGGGACGTCGTGGGCCCTGATCGCCGGCAGTACGGCCAATGACGGGTCGCACGCCTGGACCGTGAAGGGACCGCGACGATCGGGCGCGCGTACGCGTGACATGAGCGTGACCGATCCGACGGTGGCCGACGTCAGCGACTCGAACGCCACGATCCCGTGATCGAAGCAGCCTCAGCGCGTTGTCGGCGGGACTGATCGGCTGAGCGGCGGAACCACCATCGAAAATGTCGCGGTGATCGCTACTTTTCCGCATTTCCGGTTCTTCCAGCCTCGACGCCGAACACCGCCCAATCAGGACGAGGCCCAGGCCGGCGGCCCCAGGCCGGGGCCGATCCTCAGCGAGACCGTCGACCGCCGCGCACTCACGGCGAACAGCTCGGCGGCATCACCGTGGCGGTACAGGATATGCCGTTGCGGGTCTTCGATCAGTCGAGCCCGAACGTTCGACTTGTTGCCCTGGATCAGGGTGAACTTGCAGTGCAGCCTCGAAGATGCCGTCAGCAGTATCGAGTTCCAGAACGTTTGCCTGACCCGGGGCGACGGTCGTTTGTTGGACCCATCGACATTGCCCTGATCATCGATGGCCTCAGATCAAGACATTGATGGCGGTGGTGCCCGCGATAGTCGAGACGTGCGATCTCGTGCTCGCGGTCGGCTCCCGGCTCGCGGCCACGCCGTTCCTCCCAACATGAAGGTCATCCAGATCGACGTCGACGGGGACGAGATCGATGTCTACCTCGACGGTTTTGCTCTCCGCGTCCGCCGTGCTGGGAAAGTTGTTCAGCGTGCCCGTTCTCCAGCGTCGTTCGTGTGTCCTCAGCGACGGCCACAAACGCCTGCTCGCCTTGGAGCTGTGCAGGCGGGAAGTCATTCGGCGCATGGAAAGGCTGTTCTCGACGACCTCGTCACAGCGTCGGCTGCGGGCGCCGGTGCTGGCGATCATCGACGGCAATCCCAGGCTTGCGCCGCGCTGTTAGTGAGGTGTGGCCCCGAGCGGTCCAAACGTTGCCCTGGCGTCGTGGCCAGTCTTCGGGAAGGCGGCGACGAGCTGCTCACGTTCTTCACCTTTCCCAAGGCGCAGTGGAAAACCCTCCGGACCACCAACACGATCGAACAACTTCACGAGGAGTTCCGACGGCGTGAGGAACAGCGCAAGGCTCTCTGCCGAGCGAGGACGCGGCCATCGTGCTGCTCTTCAGCCTCGTGGCGAGCGGGCAAATCAGGTTGCGGAGAGTTGACGGCTCGCAGAAGATCGCCACCACCGTGCTCAGGCAGCGACCCGCGAGCCGCATGATGAGGCCGCCTCCCCACAGCTATCGCCCTGTTTCGGATTTCGGTCGGGTGGTGAAGTCCGGTGCTACGCTCACGGCCTCGCAGAGATATCAAGGCGAAGCCGACCCGCTCGTTGAGCGATCAGGGTACGTTTCATCAGTCTGTCGCGGCGCTCGCGGACGCTTCAGCCTCGCCGCGTTACGCTGCGCTGCTGCGCAGTGTTCACCGTGTGACGTAGTTCAAGATACTAGTAGCCGCTGAAGCTCACTCTAAGCCAAGGTCGACAATGGCGCTCACGATGACGAAGGAAGAACGGGAGGCATTTCTAGCCGACATTCACGTGGCCGTCATCAGCATTGCGGAAGATGGTCATGGGCGGCTGGTGGTTCCGATTTGGTATTCCTCGAGCCAGGAGGCGAGATCCGCATGCGTGACTGGCCGGGCGTCGCGAAAGGGAAAGCTGCTGGACGCGCGGGCCGATTCAGTCTGTGCGTGCACGGAGCCTGTCAATAGGAATGAGACAGTCCGTTCTCCAGTTTAGTGAGTAAGCGCCACCTCCTCGAGCGCGCGGCGCTTGGGAGGATTGATCCAGACCTCGGTGGGCGCCGCGGTCGGCGTCGGACGGCCCGCGGGGAACCGCTCCGGGTGGGCCGCATACGCGGTGGTGAGCACGGCGGCGCGGGCGGCCACGCGCTGCTCGGCGAAGCCGAAGTGCACGTCGTGGGGCGTGAGCAGCCCGAGGCCGGTGTGGCGATGCTCGGTGTTGTACCAGGCGAAGAAGGCGTGGCCGTGGGCGCGCGCATCCTGGATCGCGCCGAAGCGCTCCGGGAAGTCTGGCCGGTACTTCAGCGTCTTGAACTGCGCCTCGGAGAACGGGTTGTCGTTCGAGACGTGGGGCCGGGAATGCGTCTTGGTCACGCCCAGATCGGCGAGGAGAAACGCGACCGGCTTCGAGGTCATCGCCGAGCCGCGGTCGGCGTGGATCGTCAGCTGATCGCGGCCAATCTCCTGCCGCGCGCACGTCTCCTGGATGAAGCGCTCGGCCAGCGTGGCGCTTTCGCGATGGGCGACCATCCAGCCGACCACGTAGCGGCTGAAGACGTCCAGCATCACGTACAGGTAGAAGTAGGTCCACTTCGCCGGCCCCAGCAGCTTCGTGATGTCCCAGCTCCACAGCTCCTTGGGCCGGCGCGCCAGCAGCTCCGGGGCGGCGTACACGGGATGCCGGAGCTGATCGCGCCGCTCGCGCACCTCGGCGTGCGCGGCCAGGAGGCGATACATCGTCCGCTCCGAACAGAGATACTGCCCCTCGTCGAGCAAGGTGGCGTAGACCTCGCCCGGCGCGAGGTCCACGAAGCGCGGCGCGTGCAACTGCTCGAGGACGGCCGCGCGCTCCCCCTCGCCGAGAGCGCGTGGTGACCGCGGCCGCGGCGGCGCGGCCCGCGGGGGCCGACGGCGACGGTAGTAGGTGGCCCGGGGCAACCCGAGCGCCGCGCACGTGGGCGCGATGCCCAGGCGCGGTCCGATCTGGGTGACCGTCGCCACTACGAGGGCTCGGTGATCGGCGTTCCCAGCAACGCCGCCACTTGTTTTTGCAGTTCGACCAGCGCCTCAGCCCGCTCGGCGCGCTTCTTCCACCGGGTCAGCTCCCGTTCTTGCGCGGCGAGCTTCTTGTCGCGCGGAATCCACGACCCGCGGCACCGGTCCCCGCTTCTTCGGGGCCCGCGCCAGCTCTCCTCGGTCGCGCGCCGCGCGCCACGTCGTCAGGTGCGAGGAATACAGCCCCTCGCGCCGCAGCAACGCCCCGATCGCGCCCGGCGTCTTGCACGCGTCGGCCTCGCGCACGATCTTCCGCTTGTACTCGCCCGTGAACTGCCGTCGCTTCGCCTTGGCCACGACCTCGATCGCCGGCCTTCCGAGGGCCTGCTCCGATGCGCTCATCACGCTCCGATCCTGACTCGCCCTCGACACTAAACTTCAGCGGGGTCACTGTCTCGTCCATATTGGCAGAGAGGGGCAAACGGAAACGCTGCCGTATAAGTACGTCAGCGTGGAAGGGCCGATCGTTGCGATCGAAGCGGCGGATCTTGATCGCGACAAACGCCCCCTCGCGCGCCGTTATCTCGGCACCGAACTGGGCGACCGATGGATCGAAAACAAGCGGGGCGTGTTCGGGAACGTGCGTGTTCGTATGCGGCCAGAACGATGGCTCACCGTTGACTACGCGAAGCATCCCAATCACGATGAATCGCTGCTGCGACGTGCGGGTCACGTCATCGAGTGACGCAACGGTCTTCGATGCAACCGCATAACGACAGAGTCGAACGGTCCGGCTCAGAGCAGCCGGCCGCTCACCATGCGCGTTACGCAGAAGTGAGATCTCCGCGACCGGAAAACGCGTTCAGATTTCCACACGCTTCGACACGACCACGGGGCGTCTTGGCTCACGGTGTGATCGCTGCGGGAGGTCGTGATGGGCGTCTTCAGCGTTTCCGTCGAGGTCCGTGATCTGGAGTGGAGATGTGTCGAGCGCGTTGGCCCCCCGGGTACAGAACGTCACCCGGCGCATCCTCACCAACCTCGTGATCATCGCTGCCGCCGTCGGCATCACCTACGTGATTGGCATCGTCACCAAGGCGCTGTTCGGCACCACCGTGTAGAGGCGCCGCGGCCGCGCCTGGACGGCCGCCTCCTGCGCGGAGGCTACACGAAGCTCGTCGCGGGATGGGCGGTGGCGTCCGTTGACCCTGATCGGGCAGCGGTGCTCGGAGCCGCCGGAGCTTCGCCGCGATGATGCAGGCGGCGGACTACGGTGGCCTGCGTGGTGTGGTGGGCAGAGATTCGACCTCGCGGACGCCGCCAAGGCGCACGAGTCATGGCCTGACGCGATTTCTTCGGTCAGGCGCGCGTCAGGCGTCGCAGACAGGGATGCCGAGTTTCGTCGCGAGCGTCTCGGTGCGGGCAACGTATCGCGGCACGTGCAAGGCCGTGAACCCGCGGTGGGCCTCGGTGAGATGGGACGCCGCGGCGGCGGCGTTTCCCCGGAGATGGGCGAGTACCCCGAGGTCCAGGCGGACCCGCGCCACGCAATAGCGGGCATCCAGCGACGTGAAGATTCGGACCGCCTCCTCGAAATGCGCTTCCGCCTCGGTCACTGCGCCGCTCGCCCGGGCCACGCAGCCGAGCGCTCGCTGAGCCCATCCGATCGCGAACGAATGCTTGGCGTCCCGAGTCATCTGGAAGCCCTGAATCGAGCGCGCCCTGGCCTGCTCGAGGTTCCCGGCCAAGGCGTGGGCTTCGCTCAGGAACACGACGAACCATCCTCCGTACCGCGCCCAGCGAGACTCGCCGAAGTGCGCCGTGGCTTGCTCGAGGAGCGGGATCGCCCGGGCCGCGTCCTCGCTCTCGAGATACGCCAACCCGAGGAATCCCGTGGCCAGCATCCGGTTCAGGGGATCGTCCGCGGCGGCGAGCGCGCGCGTGCACGCCTCGATACTCTCCGCGTAGTCGCCCCGGATGGTGTGGAGCATGCCGGCCAGCCACAGGGCCGGGGTCTGGAGGCGAGGATCGCCGAGCTCATCGCCGATGCGCTGCGCGCAGGCGTGCGCCTCCAGCGCGCGCTCGACGTCCCCGAGCCCGACGTAGTTGATCGCGACCATCCAATGGGCCCGCGCCAACCAGCCCCGATCCTTCGTCCCCCCGAGGGATTCCACGGCGCGGAGGCCGTGCTCGACGCCCTCACGAAACCGCCCGGCCCAGGCGCTCTCTCCGCCCAGCATGTACGCCGCCTTGCCGGCGATCTCCGCGTCGTCGCACCGGCTCGCCTCATCGATGGCCCGATGAGCGCACTCGGCCGTCTTGGCAGAGTCGCCGACGTAGAAATACGTCGTGGCCAGGAGCAGGTAGTAGCGGCCGCTCACCCAGGGATTCCCGAGCCGATCGACTTGCTCCTGCTGTCGTCGTACGAGCGCCAGCGCCTCGCTGGCTCGCTCGAGGAAGAAGAGCGACCGCGCGAGCGCCGGGACGATCTCGACGAGCCGAGCGTCGCGGTCGTCGGCCGGCAAGCGATCGAGGTAACCCAGCGCCGCCTGCAGGGCGGTCACGGCGTCGGCATGCGCGAAGCTGCGGGCCGCCTTGCGCGCGAAGCGAATGAGATACTCGACCGTCTTCGCCCACGCTTCCCGCGCCGTGTAGTGGGAGGCGAGGGCGGCGAAGTGCGGGTCGAGGTCGTCGGCGTACAGCGTCTCGATCGCTTCGGCCACCTGCCCATGCAGCAAGCGTCGCCGTAGCTGCAGGAGCGCGTCCGAGACGCCATGGCGCAACCGCTCGTGGGTGAAGTCGAGGCGTTCACCCACGACGTGCAGGACGCGGCGGCTCACCATCTCTTCGACGGCGGCGGCGGTGGCGTCGTCTCCGAGCCGCGTCGCGCGCTCCAGCAGCGCGAAGTCGAACTCGCGCCCGATGACCGCGGCAACGGCGGCCACGTCTCTGGCGCCGGCACTGAGCCGCCCCAGCCGTCCCGCGACGAGCTCGCGGACGCCCTCGGACACGGGAAGGGCCGACGGCGTTTGCATCCCGCCCTCGCGGAGGGCCTGGACCGTCTCCACGACGACGAAGGGATTGCCCTCACTCACCGCCCAGATTCGTTCGCCGAGATCCGTCGCCGACGCCTCGGCCGCCTGGAGAGCGCGGACCAGCGAAACGGTGTCGGCATGGGACAGAGGCGCAAGCCTCACCTCGCCCGTATGCCGCTCGCGCCGCAGCTCGGTCAGGACCTGGCGGAGCAGCGGCGCATCCATCAGCTCTTCGTCGCGAAGCGTGGCGATCACGAGGACGGACCACTCCCGGGCGCGGCGGCCCAGGAACGAAAGTAAGCGCAAGCTCATCTCGTCGGCCCAATGGAGGTCTTCGAGCACGAGGAGGAGTGGCTGGCGCGCCGAGAGGTGGCCAATGAGCTGGGCGAAGGCTTCGAAGAGCCGCACGTGGTCCTCGGCGTGGGACAGGGGACGAGGCCTGCCGCGCGCGAGCTCCGGGAAGAGGCGTCCGAGCTCGCCGCGCCAGCGGGCGTCCAGCGCATCCTCGGCCTCGATCTCGCCGAGCACCCCGCCGGTCCGCACGGCATCGACCCAGGGACCGAACGGGATCGCTCGGGCCGTGTCGTGCGCGCGCCCGATCAAGAGACGTCCGCCGTCGCTGAGGCTGTCCGCCGCCAGTTCGCCGATCAGCCGGCTCTTCCCGATCCCCGCTTCACCGAGGATGACGGTGAGCCGCCCCGCGCCCTGCCACGCGGTCCGGCGCTGCTCGCGTAGTCGGGCCAGCTCGGCATCGCGACCGATCAGCGGGGCGCTTCCGGCGAGCGCCTCCTGGCGACGCTCGGGCGTGTCGCCGGTGGCCGATCGGACGATCTCCCGGTAGAGCCGCTTGGTCTCGCTCTCAGGCTCCACGCCCAGTTCTCGCTGCAGCGCCTCGACGCACGTCTGGTATTGGCGGAGGGCTGCGCCGCGCCGCCCTTGCCCGGCGTAGAGGCGCATGAGGGTTCGATGTACCGGCTCCTGCAAGGGGTCGAGCGAGAGCAGCCGCAAGGCCGTCCGCACTGCCTCTTCGGCCCGGCCGTGCTGGCGGTCATGGGCGAGCAGCCTTGCGAGCGCGTCGAGCGCCAGTTCGCGTAACCGTTCGCGCTCGGTGAGGAGCCACTCCTCGAACGGTGGCGAGGTCACGCCGAGCCCCTCGAGCAGGTCGCCCCGATAGAGCGCGGCGGCGCGCTCGAGCGCCTCCGGCGTTGCCTCGGCCACCGCCTGTTCGAACGCCGCCACATCGACCTCGGCTGCTGCCGGATTCAGGACGACGGTGTGGTCCCCGGGGACCAGGCTCGCGGGCGTCATCCCGGTCAGAGCTCTCCCGAGGGTGCTGAGGGTCTGCCGGAGACTCGCCCGCGCCTGCGACTCTCCGGAGTCGGCCCAGAGCAGGGCGGCGAGCTTGCCGCGGGGATGGGCTTGGCCGGACCGGAGGGCGAGATAGGCCAGGAGCGCCTGGGCCTTCGCGGGCAGGTTGACGGTGGCGTCCGCCGTCAATCGGGCTTCGAAACCACCGAGGAGCTTGAGATCGAGACGCGCCATGTTCACCCCCGGCGCCCGAGGTGGTGAGTATAGCGCCCCGCTTCGCGCCCAGGTTGCGCGTCATTCTCACGCGTGCTTTTACGGTTCTTTGACGGTGCGCCAGGTACAAGCGAGTCCAGGATGGCATCGTCAAACTCGGCGGCTGGGTCGGATGGGCAGTGAAAGGAGAACCACGATGAGAACGTTCCTGTCGCTCTTCGTGACGCTTGGTCTCGTGAGTGCTGCGCATGCAGCACCCGGTGATCTCGACACGACCTTCAGTGGCGACGGCAAGGTCATCACGAACATTTCCGGGAACGGGGCCGCCAGGGCCGTGGCCATCCAGGCCGATGGCAAGATCGTCGTCGCGGGGGAGGCGGCGGGTGACTTTGCCGTCATGCGATACCACCGTGCGAACGGCAGCCTCGACTCATCGTTCGGCGGCGACGGAATCGTCACCACCGACTTCGGGACCTCGAGCGACGTCGCGAGGGCGATCGCCATTCAGGCCGACGGCAGGATCGTCGTCGCCGGCTTTTCCGGCAACAACACTGTGGCCATCGCCCGCTACAACGCCAACGGGACGCTCGATACAACGTTCAACGGCAACCCAACTTCCGGGAGTTTGGGTAACGGCCGGCTCAGGATGAGCTTCGGCTCCGGCGGCAGCGGAGCCACCGGGCTCGCCATCCAGCGCGTCCAGGACGGCAACCAGATCGTGGACAGGATCGTGGTGGTTGGACATGTGTCCAATGGAGTGTACTGACGAGTTCGCCGTGGCGCGGTTCACCGGGCTCGGCAACCTCGACCTCGGGTTCGGAGGCACCGGCATCGTCACGTCAACCGGTTTCGGTAGCAATTCTGGCGATGACCGCGCCACGGCGGTCGCGATCCAGGCCAACGGCAGTATCGTGGTCGCAGGAACTACGTCCGAATCAGCGGTGGCCGGCTGCTTTGAAGGATGCTTTGCGGTGAGACGGTTTTCGCCGGCCGGCGTCGAGGAGATTGTCAGTACCAGCCTTGTCTCCTTTGGACCGGACATCGCCGCTGTGGCTCATGCAATGACCCTCCAGACCGACGGCAAGATCGTGGTCGTCGGGACGCTCGGCGGCGAGTTCATGGCCCTCGCACGCTACAACGCAGACCTCACCCCGGATAGCACCTTTGGCACGGACGGGCGCGTCGAGATCTCCAATAGCGGCGTCGCCAGCTCCGTCGCCATTCAGCCCGATGGCAAGATCGTCGTGGCCGGCACCGTGACGTCCAATGATGACCCGACGACCGGAGTCAACGTCGACTTCGCCCTGGTGCGACTGAACGCCAACGGACAGCTCGATGGAACTTTTAACGGTGACGGCAGGGTCCGCACCTCCTTCAGCGCGGATTTGACGCTGTCGACGCAGCGGACGGACGGGGGATTCGCGGTCGCCATACAGCCGAACGATGGCCGGATCGTCGTCGCCGGGGGGAGTCGCCTGACCTCCGTTGTCGGTGAGGCTAGCTTCGCGGTCGCCCGCTACCACGCCTTCACCTGCAACGGCGCCAACGTCACCATCCTCGGCACCAATGGCCCTGATACGATCTTCGGTCTCCGCATCGGCAATAGCCTGATAGACCAACCCGGACTCAGCGAATTCAACGACGTCATCCACGGGCTAGGGGGCGATGACATCATCAACGGGCTCGGCGGCAATGACATCATCTGCGGCGGTGATGGGAACGACACCCTCATCGGTGGTCGTGGCAGCGATGTCCTGATCGGCGGAGGCGGGAGTGACGCCATGGACGGAGGCTCCGGGACCGACACGTGTGTGGGGAGGGTGGGCTTTCCAGGGGACAGCTTCACCTCGTGTGAGACGGTCAACACGGGTCTCTCGGGCCTTTCCGGTGAATGGATCACAAACGTGGAGCAGACCTGCAACCGGTCCGTACGCCATCCGTCGTGCGTACTCCACGGCCAGCTCCGGGTCTTCAATCCCGGTGCCGAGGCGACCGCCGTGCGCTCGCTGGTGGCCTTCTACCTCTCGGAGGACGACCTGCTCGACGAGAACGACACGTTCCTGGGGACAATGGACGTCCGCGCGCTGGGTGCCGGCGGGGCACGCGTCGTCGGGTTGAACGTCAGGCTTCCTGTGGCCGATGTGTCCGGCGCCTTCGTCATCGCGGTCCTGGATTACCTCGACAACGTGCCCGAGATCAACGAAGCGAACAACGTCGTCGTGTCTCCTCCGGTACACGATCGTCGGGCTGCGAGCGTACGTCGGGACTAACGCTGGGCAACCTGACCCGGCGGATCAAGCGACTGCTCGCCGACCCGCTCCTTCCCGAGCGTCTGCGGTCGCCGGAGAGCTGGCAGCGCCGACTACTTCTGGTACTTCGCCGGGGCGCGGCGCGGCGCGAAGAAGTTCGGCCGCGGCATGCGGCCGACGGGCACGTCGATCAGCACCGGCCGATCCAGCTGGATCGCGTCCTTCACGAGGCGGCCGACCTCCGTCGGATCCTTGGCGCGCATCCCCGTCGCGCCGAGCTACTCCGCGAACTTCACGAAGTCCGGGTTGACGAGGTTCGCGTTCCACGTGCCGCCCCACGCTTCGTCGAGGTCGCGCGCGACGTTGCCGAACGCGCTGTCGTTGAACACGACGCACACCACGTTGATCTTGTCCTTCACGGCGGTCGAGAGCTCCTGGCAGTTGTACATGAAGCCGCCGTCGCCGCACGCCGCCACCACGGCCTTGTCGGGCCGCGCCACCTTCGTGCCGAGCGCGAACGGGGTAGCCGTAGCCGAGGTTGCCGGAGTACGACGACGTGAAGAACGTCCGCGGGTGATAAACCGGCCAGAACGGCCGCGCGTAGTACCCGATCTGCGTCATGTCCGCGGTGAAGAGCGCGTCGGCCGGCACGCCGTCGCGCAGCGACCGCATGATCGAATCTTGAGGTTGCTGCCGGCCGTCCTCGGCGATCTCCGCGCGCAGTCCTTCGCGCTCGCCCTTGCGGGACGCGCGCGCGGGTGACGTGCGCAGTCGTTCCAGCAGCAGCGTCAGCGTCTTGCCCGCGTCGCCCACGACGCCGGTGGTGTTCTTGTCGTTGCGGCCGATCTCGTCCCCGTCGACGTCGATCTGGATCACCTTCATGTCGGGAGGGAACGGCGCGGCCGCGAGCCGGGAGCCGACCGCGAGCACGAGATCGCACGTCTCGACGTACTGGCGGAGCCGGCTCTTCAGCCAGAAGCCGGCGCCGAGCGACAGATCGCTGTGATCGCTGACGGCCCCCTTGCCCTCGGGCGACATCGAGATCGGCGCCTGGAGATGCTCCGCGACCTGCGCGAGCGGCTCGAACGACGCCCTTCGAGGCCGTCCTCTCCACGAGCATGCGTGACGGTCCTGACGGGGCGCGGTGTAGCACACGACTCCAGTGTCGTGCTACAGTCGGCCCATGAAGACCTACATCCACGCGCGTCTCCCCGCCGAAGATAGGGCGGTCCTCGACCGGCTGAAGCGATCGACCGGTCGCACGGAATCCGAGATCATCCGACGCGGACTGCGACTGGTGGCGGAGGAGGAGAGCCAGCAGCGCAGCGCGCTGGAGCTTGCCGGGCGCAGCGTCGGACGATTCAGGGGAGGCTCGAGAGACCTGTCGACGAGCCCGAAACATCTCGAGGGCTTCGGCGAGTGAACGCGCCCGGCGTCTTGCTGGATACCGGTCCGCTCGTGGCGCTCCTGTCCAGGAACGACGGCAATCACCCTCGGGCGCGCCGCCTGTTCGCCGAGTGCGTCCCGCCGTTCCGCTGCTGCGAAGCCGTCGTCGCCGAGGCCTGTTTCTTGATGCGAAAAGTGCATGCCCAGGGGCCCGCGGAAGTCGTGGCCCTGGGACGCCGCGGGCTGTACACGATCGCCATGTCGATCGACGAGCACTGGGCGAATGTCGAAGCGCTGTTGAAGAAGTACGCGGATCGCCCCATCTCCCTCGCCCATGCCTGCCTGATCCGGTGCGCGGAACTTCACCAGGAAGGACGGATCCTGACGTTCGACGGCGACTTTGCCGTCTACAAGTGGGCCCGACACAGGAAGTTCGAGCCGCTGTAGACTCGACCCCCAGGCATGGACCCTGCGTGGACCAGTGCGAGATCGTCACCTTCCTCGAGGACGACGAAGCGCCGGGCAAGACGCGCGACCGGCTGCGTGCCATGAACATCAACGCCGACGCCCCGCTTACCGTGGCGCACCGATAAGGGCGTTTCTACCTATCCGGTTGACTCAGCAGCACGCAACCCGTTGGCGGTCGTGGGCCATGCTGACCGGTGAGCCCACTACAGATCGCCGATCCTGCGAATTGGCAGGATGCGGCAAGAGGAGGGCCCGATGTCGAACGCCTCGCCCACGGCGTCTACGATCGCGTCGGGTCACGCGCGACGTACTTCAAACCTCAATGTTCGCCTTGACAGATCCTCCGCCGTTGCTGTATCAAACCGCCTAACCGACCCCATATTCGGTGGCGCGCTGTCTCCGAGTGGGTGAAAAGAACGCCTGCCTCTTGCAGCATTGAAATGTCTGTGGCTGGAGCACGATAACTATGCAAACAGGGAATAGCACTCACGAAAGAACCCCTCTATACCCCGGGAGCGGCCCAATGCGCGGTTCACCAATGCCGTTCGCCTACATCGTTCGGCGTACCGCTATCATCGGCCTGCTGGCCGCGATCGGCCTCGCAGCGCCGGCGCTAGTCGCCGCCACGTCAGTCACCCTTCAGAATCCCACGGCAACGTTCTCGCAGGACTCGCCAGCCGGATGCTGCCCGGTGTCCGCAACGATTGACGCTGTGACCTCGACGAACAATGGGTGGGCTATCGCGCGTGGGCCCGACGTCCTCCTGCCGACCGCGACGACAGCCGAAGCAGCTGCTTGGGAGACTGCCTCGGACCTCGGGCCAGGTACCCTTTCGTTTACCATGCTCTTCGACAACGCTGCGGGGGGTCAACATCCCTTGGCCGCTTTCGCATCTCCGCTACCACAGCGGATCGGTCCACGTTTGCCGACGGCCTCGATAGCGGCGGAGACGTCGACACCGATTGGATCATCCTCACGGGCGCCAGCGTCAGCGCTCCAGGGACGTCTGGGCTCAGCTTCACGGTACTCGGCGACCACAGCGTTCTCGTGGAGCGGTTCCCCGAGTCCGACACGCTCCGACTACCTTGGTCGCCGTGTACGCGACACTGCTGTCCGGTATCACCGGGTTCCGGATTGAAGCGCTCGAATACCTATCCCTGCCCGGAAATGGTCCTGGGATGTTCAGCAACGGTAATTTTCAACTTACCGAGCTCACCGTAGGCCATGACGCATTTGCGGGCCCGGCCGTGGATCACTACCTCTCGTACAAGACCAAGGCCACCAAGGGTGACATCTGCTCGGACGAGTCGGCGCCCGATCAGGTCGGCATGTCGTGCGAGACAGAGGAAGACTGCGGCGGCAGTTCGGGCCCTGACACCGAGACGGGCTTTTGCGTCCCGAACAAGTTCCCCAAGGGCCTGCGCGTGACCCTCAGCGACGAGCTGGATTCCTCAAACCGGCTGTTCGACGTCAAGAAGCCCCTGGCCCTCTACACCCCGGCCGACAAGAACAGCGAGGGCGTACAAGACCCTGACACGCACCTCCGGAGCTACCTCATCGCCCTGACCAAGAAGCGCTGCTCGTCCGGGCGCCAACTCGGGGGCGGCGTGCACGACGGAGACGGACTGCGGCGGGACCCCGAAGGCCACGACGTTCTGTCAGAGCCAGCCGAAGTTCGTCAAGCAGACGAACCTGCGGGTGGAAAACCAGTTCCACTCGGGCGAGAGTCCTGACCGTCGACGCCATCAAGACTGACCGCCTGCTCGTCCCTACCTCCAAGGGGCTCACGGACCCGCTCCCGCCGCCGGAGTTCGTCGACGTGGATCACTACCGGTGCTACACCGTGGCGGTCACGAAGGGCACGCCGAAGTTCGTCCCCATCCTCGGGGTCAGCGTCAAGGACCAGTTCACCGAGGCCCAGATTCTGCCGGAAGGCCCAAAGCTCTTCGATCTGAAGAAGCTGACGCGCCTCTGCCTCGCGGCGGACAAGAACTCCGAGGGCGTCGTGAACTCGTCGGCCGCCCTGTTGTGCTACCAGGCGGTGCCGGTGAAGGGACAACCCAAGCACCAGCCAGTCAAGGGACTGTTCCTGGCGAACCAGTTCGGCGCGGAGAAGGCCGATACGATCAAGGAAGAAGAACTCTGCGTGCCCACCACCGTCGATGTCGGTGGCGCGCCCCCACCGTGAGGACGCGAGTGTAGTTCGCGGGAGTGCCGCGGCCGGACTTCCCGAGGACATTGGCGCAGTTCCAGCGGCGCTTCGCGAGCGAGGAGGCGCTTCGGGCATCGGTAACCGTCGGGCCACCGCGATGCGGCCTAATGGACTCGGCATGTAGCCACAGCGAGGCACGGGATCTGCGAGCGCGCCTCGTCTGGCGCTGCTTGGCGTGCGGGCACGACACGCCGGTCACCGCCGGGACCGTGCTGTACGTAGGGGCCAAGGATGACCCAGCGCTCGCCCCGCTCACCGTGGCGCACCGATAAGGGCGTTTTGTCGCCTACGCTCGCTCAGTACCTGCCGCGCCGATTACTTCTGGTACTTCGCCGGCGCGCGGCGCGGCGCGAAGAAGTTCGGGCGCGGCATGCGGCCGACGGGCACGTCGATCAGCACCGGCCGATCCAGCTGGATCGCGTCCTTCACGAGGCGGCCGACCTCCGTCGGATCCTTGGCGCGCATCCCCGTCGCGCCGAACGACTCCGCGAACTTCACGAAGTCCGGGTTGACGAGGTTCGCGTTCCACGTGCCGCCCCACGCCTCGTCGAGGTCGCGCGCGACGTTGCCGAACGCGCTGTCGTTGAACACGACGCACACCACGTTGATCTTGTCCTTCACGGCGGTCGAGAGCTCCTGGCAGTTGTACATGAAGCCGCCGTCGCCGCACGCCGCCACCACGGCCTTGTCGGGCCGCGCCACCTTCGTGCCGAGCGCGAACGGGTAGCCGTAGCCGAGGTTGCCGGAGTACGACGACGTGAAGAACGTCCGCGGGTGATAGACCGGCCAGAACGGCCGCGCGTAGTACCCGATCTGCGTCATGTCCGCGGTGAAGAGCGCGTCGGCCGGCACGCCGTCGCGCAGCGACCGCATGATCGAATCTTGAGGTTGCTGCCGGCCGTCCTCGGCGATCTCCGCGCGCAGCCCTTCGCGCTCGCCCTTGCGGGACGCGCGCGCGGGTGACTTGCGCAGTCGTTCCAGCAGCAGCGTCAGCGTCTTGCCCGCGTCGCCCACGAGCGCCGGTGGTGTTCTTGTAGTTGCGGCCGATCTCGTCCCCGTCGACGTCGATCTGGATCACCTTCATGTCGGGAGGGAACGGCGCGGCCGCGAGCCGGGAGCCGACCGCGAGCACGAGATCGCACGTCTCGACGTACTGGCGGAGCCGGCTCTTCGGCCAGAAGCCGGCGCCGAGCGACAGATCGCTGTGATCGCTGACGGCCCCCTTGCCCTCGGGCGACATCGAGATCGGCGCCTGGAGATGCTCCGCGACCTGCGCGAGCGGCTCGAACGCGTTGCCGATCACGACGCCGCCGCCCGCGTAGATCACGGGGTTCTTGGCGGCGAGCAGCAGCTCCGCGACCGTGTCGATGTCCTTCGCGCTCGCGGCCTGGCGCTCCGCGGTGCTCGGCGGCAGCAGCTCGGCGTCGCCTTCCTCTTCCATCGTGTCCGGCGGCATCTCGATGTGCACGGGACGCGGCCGGCCGGTGCGGAGCTGCTCGAACGCCTCGTGGACGAGGCCCGGCACCTCGGACACCTGCAGCACGCGCTTGCGCCACTTGGTGACGGGCTTGATGGCGTCGAGCTGCTCGTTGATCTCGTGGAGCACGCCGATGTCCTTGCCGATCTGCGCGCGCGGGACCTGCCCGCAGACCATCAGCACGGGCGACGACGCCGAGTAGGCGGTGGAGAGGCCGGCGCCCGCGTTGTAGAGCCCGGGGCCGGGCACCACGAGCGCGACGCCGATGCCGCCGCTCGCGCGCGCGTAGCCGTCCGCCATGTAGCTCGTGGACTGCTCGTGCCGGGTCGTGATGAACCGGATCTTGCCCTCGTCGCGCAGCCCCGCCAGCGCGCCGTAGAGCTGCACGCCCGGCACGCCGAAGATGACCTTCACCCCTTCGATCGCGAGCTGCTTGGCGAGCGCTTCTCCGCCTGTCATCCGTGCCATTCCGAGAGCTCCTTTCGAACATGGGCCCCGCGAGCCGCGGAGCCCCAGACCCGCTCAGTCGGCTGGATTGTAGCCTGTCACGAACACGCCGCCGACCATGGTGCCGGCGGCGGTGATCGCCTTGATCGTCGACTCGTCGCACGTGAACACGTCGTCCGAGAGCACCACGAGGTCGGCGCGCTTGCCGGGCTCGAGCGAGCCGAGCTCCTGCTCCTGGCCGGAGGCCCACGCGTTCCAGCTCGTGAAGCTCCGCACCGCTTCGAGCCGGGTCATGCGTTGCTCCGGCTGCCAGACGCGATCGCTCGCCTCCGTCGAGCGGCCGGCGCGTCACCGACGCGTGCAGGCCATGGAACGGGTTCGCGTCCTCCACCGGGAAGTCCGAGCCGCCCGCGATGATCGTGCCGGTCTCGAGCAGCGACCGCCACGCGTACGCGCCGCCGAGGCGCTCGTCGCCGAGCCGCTCGCCCGCCCATCGCATGTCCGAGGTGCAGTGCGTCGGCCTGCATGCTCGGGATCACGCCGAGCCGCGCGAAGCGCGGCACGTCGCTCGCCGTCAGCACCTGGGCGTGCTCGATGCGGAAGCGGCGGCCCGCGACGCCGATCGTCTCCATCGCGTCGAGCGCGAGCGTGTTCGCGCGATCGCCGATCGCGTGCACGCAGGCCTGGAACCCGGTGTCGCGCGCCTCGCCGAGCAGGCGGCGCAGCTCCTCGGGCGGGATGAGGACGAGGCCGCGGTTGGCGGGATCGTCGCAGTACGGCGAGTGCAGCGCGGCGCCGCGCGAGCCGAGCGCGCCGTCGAGCCAGAGCTTGAGCGCGCCGACGACCACCCGGCCGTCGCCGATCGTCTCGCGGCCGCGCTCGCGGTACTCCGCCCACGCCTTCCTGCCGCTGACCGCCACGTAGTTACGCAGCGCGAAGCGCCCGCGCTCCACCAGGCGTCGATACGCGGCGAGCGTCGCGAGGTCCACGCCCATCTCGTGGATGCCGGTGAGTCCCTTCGCGACACACTCCGCGAGCGCGTCGATCACCGCGCGCTCGAACCGCTCGTCCGAGGGCGCCGGGATCACGGCGCGGAGCAGCTCCTGTGCTCCGTCGACGAGCAGTCCCGTCGGCTCGCCGCCGGCGTCCTTCACGACGAGCCCGCCCGCGGGGTCGCCGGTGTGACGGTCGATGCCGGCGGCGCGGAGCGCGGCCGAGTTCGCCCAGATGGCGTGGCCGTCGATGCGCGTGAGGGCGACCGGATGCGCCGGGGCGGCGCGGTCGAGCGACGCCCGCGAGGGAAACTGCCGCCCGGGCCAGAGCGTCTGATCCCAGCCGCGACCGATGAGCCACTCGCCGGGCGCGACGGTGGCGGCGGCCTCCGCGACGACGGCGGCCGCGTCCTCTTCCGACGCGCGATGCGCGACGCGCAGCTCGATCCGCGCCTTCGCGAGCCCCATGAGGTGCGCGTGCGCGTCGACGAGGCCGGGGAGCACGGCGCGCCCTCCGAGATCCACGACCTCTTCGCCCACGCCGGGATTGATCTCGGCGCGGCGGCCCGCGAAGGCGATGCGCCCGTCACGCACGACGAGCGTGTCGACGATCGTCGCCTGCGCGTCCAGCGTATGGATGCGGCCGTTGGTCAGGAGCATGCGGAGACGGCATTGTAGCCCCGCGCCGCCGGGTCGCGAGGGCCCGCATAGAATGGCGCCATGCGCCTGCTCGTGATCCGCCACGCCCACGCCGTGCCGCAGTCGGCCGCGATCGCGGACGCCGAGCGGCCGCTCACCGCCGAGGGCGAACGACGCTTTCGCGCCGCGGCGCGCGGGCTCGCTCGGCGCGTGACGCCGGATGTGCTGCTGACGAGTCCCTTGCTGCGCGCGCGCCAGACGGCCGCGATCGCCAGTGCCGCGTGGGGCGGTCTCGTGGCCACGCCGGAGCGTGCGCTCGCCGTCAGGCGGTGTCGATGGGATTCTTGGCCCTGCTGGAGAACCATCCCGGCGACGCGACGGTGGCGATCATCGGTCACGAGCCGACGGTCTCGATGCTGGTCGCCCAGCTCATCGGCAGGCCGCGTCGTCCAAGGCCGTGGCGTTCGAGCCGGGCGCGGCCGCGCTTGCTCGAGTTGGAGTCGCTCGCCGCCCGCGGAGTGGTCAGCTCTCTGTGGTTGCTGACGCCGCCGGCGCGCCGCAGCGTCGACGCTCTAAAAGCGCTCAATACCCGCGGGCGCGGTCGACGACCTCGCGCAGCGGCTCGCCGGCGGCGAAGCGCCGGAGGTTCTCGACGAACAGCTCCGCGACGAACGTGTCCCGCACGGGATGGAGACCACCGACGTGCGGGAAGACGACGATGCCGTCCGTGGTCCAGAACGGATGATCGGCGGGCAGCGGCTCCTTCCGGAACACGTCCAGCACCGCGCCCGCGATCTGCTTCGCCTTCACGGCCGCCACGAGGTCCTCGTCGACGATGAGGTCGCCGCGCCCGAAGTTCAGCAGCCACGCTGACGACTTCATCCGCGGCAGCGTGGTGCGGTTCATGATCTCGCGCGTCTCCGTGGTCGACGGCAGCAGGAGCAGCACGAAGTCGGACTCGCGCAGCACCGTGTCGGTGCCGTCGGGTCCGTACACGCGGTCCACGCCCGGCACCTTCGCGTGGTCCCGCTTGGTGCCGATCACCCGCATCTCGAGCGCGCTCGCCTTGCGCGCCACCTCGGCGCCGATCGCGCCGATCCCGAGAATGCCGAGCGTGGTGCCGGCGAGCGTGGGATTGACCCGCCGCGACCAGCGACGGTCGCGCTGATCCAGGACGATCGGTCCGAGCTGCTTGGTGACGAGGAACAGCGCGGCGAGGATGTGCTCCGGCATCTGCACGCGATGCGTGCCGCGCGCGCACGTCAGCGTGACCGACGCGGGGAGGTCGGGCGCCGCCAGCCACTGCTCCATGCCGCCGGTGAGGGACTGCGCCCACGTCAGCCGCGGGGCGCGCGCCGCCGCGTTCTTCGGAGGACGCCAGGCGAGCAGCGCGTCGGCGCGGGCGAGCAGCGCGTCGTCGGGCTCGGCGGGGAACGGCGCGACGATGAGCTCGAACTGGCTCGCGAGCCCCGCCGCCTTCGCGGCGCGCGAGGTAGGGCTCAGGCTGGTCGACCCACACCAGGACGGATGCGGATCGACTACGCCTCCCGTGCGCGCGGTCTGCGCGGCGCCCGAGGCTTCGCCGTGCCCGTTCGTGGTGACGGCGCACGCGTCGCTGGACGCGTGATGGATCGAGAGATCCTTGATCGTCGGCGACGTGCCGCAGAGCGGGCACTTCGGGTCGCGGCGCAGCCGCACCTCGCGGAAGCGCATGCCGAGCGCGTCGTACGTGAGCAGGCGGCCGATCAGCGGCTCGCCGATGCCGAGCACGAGCTTGACGGCTTCGGTGGCCTGCACCAGACCGATCACTCCTGGGAGCACGCCCAGGACGCCGGCCTCGCTTCAGCTGGGGACGAGGCCCGGCGGCGGCGGCGACGGGTAGAGGCAGCGGTAGCACGGGCCCTGGTTGGGCGCGAACACCGTGGCCATGCCCTCGAACTGGAAGATCGAGCCGTGCACGTTCGTCTTGCCCGCGAGGTAGCAGGCGTCGTTGACGAGATAGCGCGTCTCGAAGTTGTCCGAGCCGTCGACGACGAGATCGTAGTCCTTGATGACGTCCATCACGTTGTCGACGGTGATGCGCATCGGCAGCTGGATGACGTTGATGTCGGGGTTGAGCGCCTTCAGCGTGCGCGTGCCGGACTCGACCTTGGGCTTGCCGACGTCCGCGGTGGTGTGGAGCACCTGGCGCTGCAGGTTCGTGATGTCGACGATGTCGCCGTCCATCAGGCCGATCGTGCCCACGCCGACGGCGCCGAGATAGAGCGCGGTGGGCGAGCCGAGGCCGCCCGCGCCGATCAGCAGCACCTTGCTCCGCAGGAGCTTGTGCTGGCCCTTCTCGCCCGACCTGGTTCAGCAGGAAGTGGCGGCTGTAGCGCTGGATCTGATCGGGCGTGAGCGGGATCTCTTTCACGGTCGGCAGGCCCGACTGCGCCCACTTCGCGTAGCCGCCCTGCAGGTTGATCACGTTCTCGTAGCCGAGCTCCTTGAGCTGCCTGGCCGCGAGGACGGAGCGGAGGCCGGTCTGGCAGTACAGCACGACCGGCGTCTTCGGATCCGAGACCGTGCCGCCGATCCGGAACTCGAGGAAGCCGCGGCTGATGTTGGTGGCCGCTTCGATGTGGCCGTCGCGGTACTCGTCAGGATCCCGCACGTCGATGACGGCGACCGGCTCGCCCGACTTGAGACGCTTCTCCAGCTGATCGGGCCCCTCCTCGGGGACGACCTGCCGCGCCTCCGCGATCATCTCCTTCAACGTCTTCATGTCAGCGATATTACTACGCGTCTGCCTGCTATACTCGGCTGTCTCATGAAGGGCATCATCCTCGCCGGCGGCTCCGGAACCCGGCTCTATCCTCTGACCCTCGCCATGAGCAAGCAGCTCGTCCCGGTCTACAACAAGCCGATGATCTACTACCCGCTCTCGACGCTGATGCTCGCGGGCATCCGCGAGATCCTCATCATTACGACGCCGGAAGACCAGGGAGCGTTTCAGCGGTTGCTCGGCGACGGCCGCCAGCTCGGCCTCGACATCACCTACGACGTGCAGCCGAGGCCGGAGGGCCTGGCGCAGGCGTTCATCATCGGCCGGCGCTTCATCGGCGACGAGTCCGTCGCGCTCGCGCTGGGCGACAACATCTTCTACGGCCACGGGCTGCCGGAGCTCCTGCGCCAGGCCGTCGGACAGTCACAGGGCGCGACGGTCTTCGCGTACTGGGTGCGCGATCCCGAGCGGTACGGCGTCGTCGAGTTCGACGCCGGCGGGCGCGCGGTGAGCCTCGAGGAGAAGCCGGTGAAGCCGCGCTCGCCGTGGGCGGTGACCGGGCTCTACTTCTACGACAACCGGGTCGTCGACATCGCCGCGGGCCTGCGGCCCTCGGCGCGCGGCGAGCTGGAGATCACCGACGTCAACGCGACGTATCTCGCCGCCGGCGACCTCTACGTCGAGAAGCTCGGCCGCGGCATCGCGTGGCTCGACACCGGCACGCACGAGGCGCTCCTGCAGGCGTCCACCTTCATCCAGACGCTCGAGGAGCGGCAGGGGCTCATGGTGGCGTGCATCGAGGAGATCGCGTTCAAGATGGGCTACATCAGCGCGCTCGACGTCCTGAGGATCGCGGAGCCCATGCGCAAGAACTCGTACGGCGCGTACCTGCTGCGTCTCGTCGAGACGGGAGCCTGAGCCGCATGGAATGGACCCCGCAAGCCAAGCACGTCTTCCAGGTGCAGTCCTACGCGCCGCAGCCCACCATCGAGGGCGTGCAGATCACGGAGCTCCGCGCGTCATCACGACGACGGCGGCTCGCTGACCGAGCTGGCGCGGCTCGTCGACGGCACGCCGCAGAGCCTGCCCGGCTTCACGGTGCGGCAGGTGAACTTCAGCGAGATCGAGCCGGACGCGATCAAGGCATTTCACCTGCACGCGCGGCAAACGGACGTGTGGTTCGTGCCGCCGGCGGATCGAGTCTTGCTGGTGCTCGCCGACGTGCGCAACGGATCGCGCACGGAAGGGACGACGCATGCGCCTCATGCTGGGCAACGGCGCGTCCCGGCTCGTCCGCATTCCGCCCGGCGTCGCCCACGGCGCGCGCAACCTCGGGGCCGCCACCGGCCACATCATCTACTTCACCGATCTCCACTTCTCCGCGGACCCGGCGGACTGCGACGAGGGACGGCTGCCGTGGGACTACCTCGGCGCCGCGATCTGGAACGTGACGCGAGGCTAGCGCGCCCATGAAGCTCCTCGTCACCGGCGGGGCGGGGTTCATCGGCTCCAACTTCATCCGCCACGTCCTGGCCACGCATCCGGACGACACGGTCGTCAACCTCGACAAGCTGACGTACGCGGGCAATCCCGCGAACCTCGCCGACGTCGCCGGCGATCCGCGCTACACGTTCGTGAAGGGCGACATCTGCGACGCGGACGTGGTGCGGGATCTCGCCCGCGGTGTCGACGCGATCGTCAGCCTGGCCGCCGAGTCCCACGTCGACCGGTCCATCCTCGCGCCCGACGCCTTCCTGCGCACGGGGGTGCAGGGCGTGTACACGCTGCTGGAGGCGGTGCGCGAGCTGCGGGTGCCGCGCTTCGTGCAGATCTCCACCGACGAGGTCTACGGGAGCCTCCCCGAGGGCTCCGCGGCCGAGGACGCGCCGCTGCGTCCCACGAGTCCGTACTCGGCGGCGAAAGCGGCGGGCGACCTCCTCGCGCTCGCGTACGTGCACACGCACGGGACGCCCGTCGTGATCACGCGCTCGTCGAACAACTTCGGGCCGTACCAGTATCCGGAGAAGGTCGTCCCCCTCTTCGTCACCAACGCGCTCGACGGGGAGCCGCTGCCGCTCTACGGCGACGGCCGGAACGTGCGCGACTGGCTCTACGTGCTCGACAACTGCGAGGCGATCGACCTCGTGCTCCGGCAGGGCAAGGACGGCGAGGTCTACAACATCGGCGGCGGTCACGAGGTCGAGAACGTCGCGCTCACGCGCGACATCCTGCGGCTCACCGGCAGGCCCGAGACGCTCATCCGCCCCGTGACGGACCGGCCCGGGCACGACCGGCGATATTCGGTCGACACGAGGAAGGTCCGCGCGCTCGGCTGGACGCCGCGTCACGCGTTCCCCGACGCGCTGGCGGCGACGGTGGACTGGTACCGGCGCCACGAGGCGTGGTGGCGGCCGCTCAAGTCGGGCGAGTTCGAGACCTATTACCGGCAGCAGTACGCGGGGCGGTGACCCCAGATCGCACCTTCCGGAGGCTCCATGAAGCACCGTCTCGTCCAGGCCCTCGTCGTCATGGTGCTGCTGCCCGCCGCGGCGCTCGCGGTGCCCCGCCCGCCCGAGCCGCGGGTCCATCCCCGCGACATCGACGGGACGCCGACCTACGTGCAGAAGGTCGAGCCCGCGATCATCGGCCTCAAGGTGCGCGCACGGGCGGACGCGAACTCGTCCGCGCGCCTCGGGGTGCACCGGTTCGCCACGGGCGTGGTCTTCGATCCCCGCGGCTACGCGGTGACGGTCAGCTACGTCCTCATGGACGCGGTGGAGATCGAAGCGCTTCGACGCGACGGCAAGACGGTCCCCGCGCGCCTCGCGGGCTTCGACCTCGATTCGGGACTCGGGATCGTCAAGCTCGACGGCGAGAGCTGGACGGCCGCGGCGCTCGGACAGTCGGGCGACGTCATCGCGGACACGCTGACGGGGACGGTCGGCGTCGACGAGGACAACGACCTCGTGCACATCACGGGCTCCGTGCGCTCCGTCCGGCGCTTCTCGGCATCGTGGGAGTTCATGCTCGACCGCGCCTTCATCGTGGCGCCGGCGAGCCCGTCGTGGGGCGGGAGCGCGCTGGTGAACGAGCGCGGCGAGGTGGTGGGCATCGGCTCGCTCCGGCTCGGCGAGGCGCCGTACACGAACATGTTCATTCCGCTCGAGCGGTTCGTGCCGGTGAAGGACGAGCTCATCGCGACGGGCCGGGTGCAGAGCCGCACGCCGCGGCCCTGGCTCGGGCTCTACACGTCCGCGGACCACGACGGGATCACGGTCGACGGCTTCTCGCCCATCGGCCCCGCCGCCCAGGCCGGCTTCAAGCGCGGCGATCGCATCGTCAGCGTCAACGGCGTCAGCGTGAAGTCGCAGGAGGAGTTCTACGAAGTGCTCTGGAAGAACCGCGCGGGCGAGGTGATCCAGGTCTCGGTGCAGCGCGACCACCGCGTCGTGGTGATCCCGGTGCAGTCCGTCGATCGCCATCGTGCGCTGACCGGCCCACGTCCCTGACCACGCGCGGCCGTCGCGGAGCGATGAAGGGCGCCGCCGACACGTACGGCGGGCGGGCGCTCATCGCGGACCCGATCCATCGGTACATCCTCTACACGCGGCCGGGCGCGGTCGCGGGCGAGGCCACCGAGCAGGACGTCATCGACACCGCGTGGGTGCAGCGCCTGCGCCGCATTCCGCAGCTGCAGTCGGCGCGCTGGGTGTTTCCCGCCGCCGAGCACAGCCGCTTCCAGCATTCGCTCGGCGCGATGCACCTCGCGGGTCGCCTCGCGCAGCAGCTCTATCCGTCGCTGAAGGCGATCTTCCCCGACGGGCCCTCGGCGCCGCTCTTCGAGGAGCTGCTGCGGATGACCGGGCTCCTGCACGACGTGGGGCACGGCCCGTTCGGCCACTTCTTCGACGACAACTTCCTCATCGACTACGACCTCACCCACGAGCTGGTGGGGCAACGGATCATTCGCGAGCAGCTGGGCGACGTGCTGCGCGGGCTCCGCCGCAGTCCGAACGGGACCTTCGAGGCGAGCGAGGCGATCGACCCCGAGTGGATCTGCTACCTGATGGGCAAGAGCTACACGAGCCCGCTCGAGTCGCACCCGAAGTGGCTGCCGTTCCTCAAGCCGCTGCTCTCGGGCGTCTACACCGCGGACAACATGGACTACGTCCTGCGCGACTCGTACATGTGCGGCGTGGCGATCGGGCCGATCGACATCGAGCGCATCATCTACTACTCGTTCTTCTCCGAGAAGGGGCTGACGCTCGACCGCAGCGGGTTGCAGGCCTTCATCATGTTCCTCAACGCCCGCTTCTACATGTACACGAACGTCTACTACCACCGGACCACGCGCGGCATCGACCTCCACCTGAAGGAGATCTTCCGCGACACGATGAAGCTCGCGTTCCCGTTCGATCTCCGCAAGGACTTCCACCAGTACCTCCACGTCACGGAGTGGACGCTGCTCGAGGAAGTCGGCCGGTGGCACGACTCCGACGACCCGGCCAAGCAGGCGCTCGGCGCGGAGTGGCGGCAGATCCTCGACCGGAAGCTGAAGTGGCGGATGTCCCACGAAGTGGTGCTGCCGATGTTCGAGCAGCAGCGCGGCCAGGGCTTCCTGAAGACCGAGGAGGTCGAGTCGCGCGTGCGGCATTTCCTGCCCGCGCGCCTCCGGGATTTCCCGTTCCGCATCGACATGGCGCTGCAGGACCCGCGGCCGCTCAACATCCTCAAGATGGGCGACCGGCAGATCTACGTCTACGACGAGCGGAAGAACGAGGTGACGGCCGAGCCGCTCACCGAGCTCCTGAAGTACCTGCCCGGCAAGGTCGCCCAGTGCCGCATCTTCGCGATGTCGCACGAGCACGACGGCCAGCTCGCGACCGCCCTCGAGCGGGCGCTGAGCGAAGAGCCCGCCTCGATCGTCACGAACGTGTAGCCCGGCCACGTCCGCCTAACGCGTTTCGAGCAAGGCGAGGACAGGAGCGACCAAGCGGGCGGCGACCGTGGCGTTCGCGGCGGGGGTGAGATGCATGCCGTCGAACGCGAGCGCGGGGTCGTGGAGGTCGATCGTTGGGCCGAGGTTCAGATACGCGACGCGCGCGTCGTTCGGGAAGCGGTCTCGGAGGAGCGCGGCGACGTGGCGTTGCTGCTCCACGTGCGTGTCGGACGCGTAGGGTTGCGCCACCACCAGCACGCGCGCGCCGTGGGCCAGCGCGGTGTCCACGCCCGCCTGGACGCCCTCGCAGTAGTGACGGAACGGCTCGCCGCACGTGGCCCCGGGCGGCAGGGCATCGGGCAGGGGATGGTCTCGCGTCAGTGGACCGAGGACCTGCTCGAGCGAACGCGTCACCTCCGCCGCCGCTTGCAATGCGGCCGACGCCGCCTTGTCCGCGAGGCCGGGGCGAAAGACCGGATCCTCGCGTCCGAACCGCTCGCGGAGATCGCCCCCGTAACGAATCGCGCGCGCCTTTTCGCTCAGGACGATCGGCAGAAACGGCAGGTAGCCCGTCAGGCGGAACACCGGTGAGTCCTGGCGGAACGCGCGCATGTTCGGACGCCGGAGGTCGTTGTAGCCCTCGTAGAGGATCGCGACGTCGTAGCCGAGGTACGCGTACGCCGACAGCGTCGAATGGAACGACCACGCGCCTTCCTTCGGGTAGCCGAGGTTCACGACGCTGGTGGGCGCCGCGGGACTGACGGCGTTGAGGCGACGCTCGAGGTGCGCGGCGACGCTCTCGGACGGCGGCGCGCCGAACGCGAACGCCGTGCTGCCGCCCAGCAGGACCACGCGGCGCTCGCCGGGCTGCTTGGCGCTCACGACCGGACCTCGATACCCCCATCGATTCAGGCCGAACGAGACCGCGTACCGCCGCCGGAGCATCTCGTCCACCACGGCGAGCGCGCCGACCGTGACGACCAGCGAGAGCAGGACCGTGACGAGAGCGAACGTCACGCGCGTGCTCCGCGACAACGCCCGGGTCCTCACGCGAGCCGGGCGAAGAGTCGCCGCGGATTGTCCTCCGTGATCCGGTGGACCTCGTCCTTGCTGAACCCGGCGCGCCGGAGACTCTCGAGCGGAGCGAGGTCGGCGGGCGGGAACCCGTCGTCGGTGCCGAGGACCAGGCGGTCCACGCCGACGCGGCTCGTGAGATAGCGCAAGGCCGCCGCGTCGTGGAGGAGCGTGTCGTAGGACATCCGCTCGAGGTACGCCGACGGCGGCGACGCCGTGGCGATCCTGCTGCGCTCGAACATCACGTCGAAGCGGCCGGCCAGGTACGGAAACGTGCCGCCTCCGTGCGCGAGGATCAGCCGCAGCGCCGGAAAGCGTTCGAGCACACCGCTGCCGATGAGGGAGCCGACGGCGAGCGTCGTATCGAACGTGTACTGCGCGATCGTGTTCAGCCCGAACGCGCGCGTGCGCGGCGTCGGGTTCGGCTGCATCGGATGCAGGAAGACCGGCGTGCCGAGCGCCACCGCCGCGGCCCAGAACTCGTCGAGCGGCAGCTCGCCGAGGTTCACGCCCTCCACGTTCGTCGAGGCGATGGCGCCGACCGCGCCGAGCTGCGTCACCGCGTAGTCCAGCTCGCGGGCCGCGCGGGCCGCGTCCGGCAGGTACGCGGACGCGAGCAGGGAGAACCGGTGCGGATGCTGCTGCGCGAACGCGGCGAGGGTCTCGTTCAGCACCCGATGCCAGGCCGTGCCCTGCGCCGCGTCGAGGCCATACCCGAACAGGTCGCACCAGGTCGACAGGAGCTGCCGATCGATCCCGGTGGCGTCCATGCTCGCGAGGCGCCGCGCCGGCTCCTCGGTGAGCTTCGCGAAGAACGGCCGCAGGGTGACGCCGTACGCGAAGCGCACCGCATGGCAGGCGGGCTCGGTCTCGACGAGCGACACGCCGTGGCGCGAAGCCTCGCGGTCGAGGCGCTCGACGAGACCGGCGGGCACGTAGTGGGCGTGGACGTCGATCGGCATGTCAGCCTCGCTGCGCGTCGCGGATCCACCGCGCGATGTTCGGCGCCGACAACGGCAGCGCGCGCACGACCACCCCGAGCGGCGCGAGCGCGGCCGCGACCGCGTTCGCGGCGGCGGCGCCCGTCGCCACGATGCCGCCTTCGCCCGCGCCCTTCGCGCCGAGCGGATTCAGCGTGGACGGCGTCTCCTCCAGCGTGATGGCGTGGATGTGGGGGAACGCGCTCGCCGGCGGCAGCGCGTAGTCCATCAGCGTCCCGGTGAGGAGCTGTCCCGCCTCGTCGTAGACCAGCTCCTCGAGGAACGCGCCGCCGAGGCCTTGCACCGCGGCCCCGTGCGCCTGCCCGTGCACGAGCAACGGATTCACCGCGCGGCCCACGTCTTCCACGGTGACGAGCCGGAGCACGTCGACCGCGCCGGTCTCCGGATCGACCGCGACGTGCGCGATCTGGGTGCCGTACGTGTAGGTGAGCTTCGCCGGCGAGAACTTCGCGACCGCGGTGAGCGCCGCCGCGGCGTCCGGCGACCGCTCGGCGGCGAGCGCGGCCAGCGCGAGCACGGGAGTGTCGTCGCCGCCGCGGCGATAGACGTCGCCGTGCCGGTACTCCAGCATCTCCGCATCGAGCCCGGTGCGGGCCGCCGCGAGCGCCACGAGCTGCGCCGCGAGCTTCGCCGCCGCCACCTTCGCCGCGCTGCCCGCCGACGACGACGGCGCGGCTGTGATACGTGCCGAAGCCGTCGTCGACGTAGCTCGTCGTTCCGTGGAACACCGTGATCGCATCGAGCGGAAGGGCCAGCTCCTCGGCGACGATCTGCGCCATCCACGTCTCGACGACCCTGGCCGGAGCTCGCGCAGCCCGTGTAGAGCTCGACGCGGTCCGGCGCCTTCACGACCACACGCGCCGTCTCCGAGGGCCCGGCGCCGCTGGACTCGACGAAGCAGCCGATGCCGATCCCGTGCCGCTTGCCGTCCACGAGCGCGCCGTTGTCCTTCGCGAGGATCGCGTAGTTGCTCGCCTCCAGCGCACGATCGAACGCCGACGCGTAGTCACCGCTGTCGTACTCGCTCGGCGCCTCGTACGGGACCAGCGCGCCGAGCGGATACGGCAGCTCGGCCGGCGTGATGAGGTTCTTCATGCGCACCTGGACCGGATCGAGGCCGAGGTCCGCCGCCATCAGGTCGAGCAGCCGCTCGCGGAAGAAGTTCGCCTCGAACCGTCCGGGACCGCGGTACGTTCCGGCCGGCGTCTTGTTGGTGAGGACGGCCTGCACGTCGCACGCGACGTGGGCGATGCGGTAGGGCCCGGGCAGGAACTGCGCGGCCTTGGCGGGCACGACGCCGCCGTTGGTCCGCGCGTACGCGCCCATGTCCGCGAGCACGCGCGCGCGGAGGCCGAGGATCGTGCCGTCCGCGCGCGCGGCGATCGCCAGCTCGCACTCGATCTCGCGCGAGTGGTTCGTGGCGAGCAGGCTCTCCCGCCGGTCCTCGATCCACTTCACGGGCCGGCCCACGTGCATGGCCGCCGCCGGAATCAGGAAGTCCTCGGGATAGAACTCGCCGCGCACGCCGAAGCTGCCCCCGACGTCGATCTCCACCAGCTCGATGGCCGTCTCGGCGAGGCCGAGCATCCGCGCGAGCGCGCGCCGGTTGAAGAACGTCACCTTGGTGGCGCCCCAGACCGTGAGCGTCTCCGCCGACCGATCCCATTCCGCCACGAGCCCGCGTGTCTCGATCGGGACCGCGGTGTGTCGATGGCAGCGGAACGTCTCGACGCGCGTGTAGTCGGCGCGGGCGAAGGCGGCGTCGGGATCACCGCGCGAGACGGTGTAGCGCGAGGCGACGATGCCCTGGTGCGGGTCGACCACCGCGGGGCGCGCGTCGTACTGCACCACGACCTGCGCCGCCGCGTCCTCGGCCACGTAGCGATCCTCGGCGATCACGACCGCGACGGGCTCGCCGACGTAGCGCACGTCCGTCGCCGCGAGCGGCGGCTGCAGATGGCGATCGAAGCCCGGCAGGGGCGCGAGGCGGAGCGGAATCGCCGTCTTCGCGCGCAGGTCCGCGGCCGTCAGGACGGCGAGCACGCCGGGAAGCGCTCGCGCCCGGGTCGCATCGATCCGCACGATCGCCGCGCGGGCGACGTCGCTGCGCACGAGCACGGCGTGCGCGAGGCCGGGACGGGTGAAGTCGGCGACATAGCAGCCGCGTCCGGTGACGAAGCGCAGGTCTTCGGTGCGGCGCACCGGGCGGCCGACGAAGCGCGTGGCGGCGCTGGGAGAGCCTGCTGGCTGTACGCGGTGAGCGCTCACTCGTACAATTCCGGGTCCCGACGGGTGTGGGCCCGGCGGCATCCTAACACGCGACGATGGACTCGACCGCCCAGGGCGGTCAGAGCACGAGGTGGCGCATGGATCTCCAGCTCAAGGGCAAGACCGCACTGGTGACCGGAGCCAGCATGGGTATCGGCAAGGGCATCGCGCAGGTGCTGGCGCGCGAGGGAGTCGACGTGGCGATCTGCGCGCGCCACACGGACGCGCTCGAGGCGACCGCCGAGGCGATCCGCCGCGAGTCGGGGCGCACGGTGCTCGCCATTCCCGCCGACCTCACGAAGCGATCCGACGCCGAGCACTTCGTCGAGACCGCGGCACGGCAGCTCGGACGCATCGACATCCTCGTCAACAACGCCGGGTCGGCGCCGGGCGGCGTGCTCGAGGCGCTGGACGAGGACGCGTGGATGCAGGGCTTGCAGCTGAAGTTCATGGGCTACGTCCGCTGCCTGCGCGCCGCGCTGCCCCTCATGAAGAAGCAGGGCGGCGGCCGCGTGCTGAACCTGATCGGCAACGACGGCGTGAAGGACTCGTACTGGGAGATCGTGCCCGGCGCCTGCAACGCCGCCGGCCAGAACCTCACGAAGGCGCTCGCCGGTCAGTACGGGAAGTTCAACATCAGCTTCGTGGCCGTGAACCCCGGTCCGGTGCGGACCGAGCGCTGGGCCGGGCTCGTGAAGGCGATGGCGCGCGACATGAAGCTCACGTACGAGCAGGCGGACCAGCTCGCGCCGCGCAGCATCCCGCTCGGGCGCATCGCGGAAGTGGAGGAAGTCGCGAATCTCTGCGCCTATCTCGCGTCGCCGCTCGCGCACTTCGTGAACGGCACGATGATCGAGATCGACGGCGGACAGCAGAAGGTGCTCATGGACGCGGCGCGGGGCTGAGGTACACTCTCCCGACTTCAGAGGGGGCTTGGGGGTCCTGGGCTGTGCGGCCCCCATGTTCAGAGGGGGCTTGGGGGTCCGGGCTGTGCGGCCCCCATGTTCAGAGGGGGGTTAGGGGGAACGTCGTGTGTCGATCCTGAGCGTGCGGGACGTCTCGGTGCGGTTCGGCGGCATCATCGCCCTCGACCGCGTCTCGTTCGAGATCGAGCCCCGCCAGATCGTCGGACTGATCGGCCCCAACGGCGCCGGGAAGACCACGCTCTTCAACTGCGTGAGCCGCCTCTACACGCCGTCCGCCGGGACGATCACGTTCAACGGTACGCCACTCCTGACGGCGCCGCCGTATCGCATCGCCGGGATGGGCATCGGCCGCACCTTCCAGAACCTCGCGCTCTTTCCGACGCAGACCGTGCTGCAGAACGTGATGGTCGGGGCGCATAGCCGGACGCGCAGCGACTTCCTGTCCAATGCGCTGAAGCTCGGCTGGGTGGAGCGCGAGGAAGCGGAGTGCCGCGCCCACGCGGAGGAGCTGCTCGCGTTCCTCGATCTGCAGGCCGTCGCGCACCATCCCGCCGCCGGCCTGCCGTTCGCCACCCTCAAGCGCGTCGAGCTGGCGCGCTCGCTCGCGAGCCGCCCGTCGCTCCTGCTCCTCGACGAGCCCGCGGGCGGTCTGAATCACGAGGAGGTGGGCGCGCTGGGCGCGGTGATTCGCCGCATCCGGGACGAGCGCGGGCTCACCATCCTGCTCGTCGAGCACCACATGAGCCTCGTGATGCAGGTGTCCGACAAGGTCGTGGTGCTGGACTTCGGCCGCAAGATCGCCGAAGGCTCGCCCGCCGACGTGCAGCGGAATCCCGAAGTGATCAAGGCCTACCTCGGGACCGACGCCGCGTGAGCGCGCGCGCTCTGCTGGAAGTGCGCGACCTCGAGGCCTTCTACGGGCGGACGAAGGCGCTGCACGGGGTGAGCTTCTCCATGGCCGCGGGCGGCATCACCACCATCCTCGGCGCCAACGGCGCGGGCAAGACCACCACGCTGCGCGCGATCTCGCGCATGGTGCGCACCTCCGGCGCGATCCTCTTCGAGGGCCAGTCGCTCGAGTCGCGCGCGACCGAGGACGTGGTGCGGCTCGGCATCGCGCACGCGCCCGAAGGGCGCGGCACGTTCGTCCACCTGACGGTGGAGGAGAATCTCCGACTGGGCGCCTGGGGCCGGCGCGAGCGCGGCGGGATCGAGGAAGACTTCGCGCGCGTGTTCCGGCTACTTCCCCGTGCTCGAAGGCCGGCGGAAGCAAGCGGCCGGGACGTTGTCGGGCGGCGAGCAGCAGATGCTCGCGGTGGCGCGCGCCCTCATGCTGCGCCCCCGTCTGCTCCTGCTCGACGAGCCGTCGCTCGGGCTGGCGCCGCTGGTCGTGCGCGAGATCTTCCGGATCCTGCGCGCCGTGAACGAGGACGCCGGCGTCACCATCCTGCTCGTCGAGCAGAACGCGACCCTCGCCCTCGACCTGGCCGATCACGTGTTCCTGCTCGAGACCGGGCGCGTCGTGATGGAGGGCCCGTCCGAGACGCTGAAGTCGGACGACGCGATCCGCCGCGCGTATCTCGGCTATTAGGGGGTTTGGGGGTCCGCCAGTTGGGGGCCCCCATGTCCAAGGAGGTCCTGGAGATCTTCGTCCAGCAGGTCGTGTCCGGGCTCGCCACCGGCGGCATCTACGCGAGCCTGGCCCTCGCGCTGGTGATGATCTACCAGGCGACCGACGTCGTGAACTTCGCGCAGGGCGAGATGGCGATGTTCGCGACCTACATCTGCTGGTCGATGCTCAACGCGGGTGTCCCGTACTGGGGCGCGTTCCTGGGGACGCTCGTGGTCGCGTTCGTGGGCGGCATCATCGTCGAGCGCGTCGTGATCCGTCCCGTGGAGAGCGCGCCCATCCTCTCGATCGTGATCGTCACGCTCGGCCTGCTCGTCATCTTCAACAGCCTGGCGGGCTGGATCTGGACGTACGTGCAGAAGCCCTTCCCGAGCCCGTTTCCGTCGAAGCCCTTCAAGTCCGGCAACATCGTCTTCGGCGCTCACGACATCGGGCAGATCGGCGTCACGCTGGTCGTGCTGCTGTGCATCTACCTCTTCTTCCGGTTCACGCCGCTCGGCCTCGCCATGCGGGCCGCCGCCCACAACCCGGTCTCGAGCCGCCTCGTGGGGATCCGCGTGGGCTGGATGCTCGCGCTCGGCTGGGGCCTCGCCGCGGTGTTCGGCGCGGTGGCCGGCATGATGGTGGCGCCGGTCCTCACGCTCGAGCCGAACCTGATGGGCGGCGTGCAGATCTACGCGTTCGCCGGGCGCCACGCTGGGCGGCTTCACCAGCCCCGGGGGCGCGGTGCTCGGCGGCTTCATCGTCGGCGTGGTGGAGAACCTGGTCGGGCACGTACGTGAGCTTCATCGGCACCGAGCTCAAGTTCACGGTGGCGCTCGCCATGATCATCGTGGTGCTGCTCGTCAAGCCGACCGGTCTCTTCGGCACCTCGGTGGTCAAGCGGGTGTGATGGCCTCGCGCGCGCCGCGCGTCGGTCGGGCTGCTCGCGCTGGTGGCGCTCGCGTGCGCGCTGCCCTTCGTCCTCACCAACTTCCGCCTGTTCCAGTTCACCCAGGTCTACATCTACGCGATCGCGATCCTGGGCCTGAACATGCTCACCGGCTACAACGGCCAGTTCTCGCTGGGCCACGGCGCCTTCTACGCGATCGGCGCCTACGTCTCCGCGATCATGATGGACAAGTGGAACGTGCACTACGCGTGGACGATCCCGGTCGCCGGCGTCCTCTGCCTGGTCGTCGGCTTCCTGTTCGGGCTGCCGGCGCTGCGCCTCGAAGGGCCTCTACCTGGCGCTCGCGACCTTCTCGCTGGCGCTCGCCGTGCCGCAGATCCTCAAGTACTTCGAGCACTGGACGGGCGGCTCGCAGGGGATCGTGCTGTCGAAGCCGAACGCGCCGTTCGGCCTGAAGCTGAGCCCCGACCAGTGGCTGTACTTCCTGACGCTCGCCGTGCTGGTGCTGCTCTTCTGGCTCGGCGCCAACCTCGCTGCGCGGGCGCGTGGGCCGCGCCATCGTGGCCATCCGCGACAACCACATCGCCGCCGAGGCGATGGGCGTCAACAGCGCGCTCTACAAGTCGCTCGTCTTCGGGGTCAGCGCCGCGCTACACCGGCGTGGCGGGGGCGCTGTCCGCCTCGGTCATCGCCTACGTGGCGCCGGACTCCTTCAACGTGTTCCTCTCCATCACGCTCCTGATCGGCAGCGTGATCGGCGGGCTGGCGTCGATCTCGGGCGCCGTCTTCGGCGCCCTCTTCATCCAGTTCGTCCCCAACTGGGCCCAGGACATCTCGAAGGCCGCCCCCTGGGCGATCTTCGGCGTCTTCCTGATCGTGTTCATGTACGTGATGCCGTTCGGCATCGCCGGCGCGATCCGGCTGCTGTGGATCCGCACGCGCCGCTCGCGCGTTGCGCTCTCACCGGAGCCGCGGGAGACTGCGGCCACCCAGGCCCCAAGAACCACCTGAAGGAGGGTCCCATGGCGTTCACCAGGAAGCTTCTCGCGGTGCTGCTGGCGCTCGGCGTGGCCGGCGTCGCGCTGGCGCCGGTCGTCTCGGCCCAGACCGTCGTCGGCGTGACGGCCACCGAGATCAAGATCGGCAACACGAACCCGTACAGCGGCCCGGCCTCCGCCTACGGCACCATCGGCAAGGTCATCGGCGCCTACTTCAAGAAGGTCAACGACGAGGGCGGCATCAACGGCCGCAAGATCAACTACATCAGCTACGACGACGGCTACGCGCCGCCCAAGACGGTCGAGATGGTGCGCAAGCTGGTCGAGTCGGACCAGGTGGCGCTCCTGTTCCAGACGCTCGGCACGCCGCCCAACAGCGCGATCCACAAGTACATGAACCAGCAGAAGGTGCCGCACCTCTTCGTGGCCACCGGCGCCACCAAGTGGAACGACCCGAAGAACTTCCCGTGGACGATGGGCTTCCAGCCCAACTACCAGACGGAGGGACGGGTCTACGCGGCCGACGTCCTCAAGAAGCACCCGAACGCGAAGGTCGGCATCCTCTACCAGAACGACGACTACGGGAAGGACTACCTGAAGGGCTTCGAGGACGGCATGGGCGAGGCCGCCAAGAAGATGATCGTGATGAAGCAGAGCTACGAGGTGACCGATCCGACGATCGACTCGCAGATCGTCAACCTCAAGAACAGCGGCGCCACCGTGTTCTTCAACATCACGATCCCGAAGTTCGCGGTGCAGGCCATCAAGAAGTCGCACGACATCGGCTGGAAGCCCGTGCACTACCTGAACAACGTGTCGAGCTCGCTGGCCACCGTGCTGAAGCCGGCCGGTCTCGAGGCCTCGAAGGACCTCATCACCGCGCTCTACATGAAGGAAGTCACCGACCCGCAGTGGCGCAACGACAAGGGCTTCACGGACTGGGTCGCCTTCATGAAGAAGTACTACCCGGAAGGCGCCCTGGACGACCAGGCCAACGGCTACGGCTACAACGTCGCCATGCTGATGACCATCGTGCTCAAGCAGTGCGGCAACGACCTGTCGCGCGAGAACCTCATGCGGCAGGCGGCGAACCTCAAGAACGTGGAGCTGCCGCTGCTGCTGCCCGGCATCAAGGTCAACACGAGCCCGACGGACTTCGCGCCGATCGAGCAGGAGCAGCTCGCCCGCTTCAACGGCGAGAAGTGGGACCTGTACGGCGAGATCTTCGACGCCTTCCGGAGGAACTGACGGACCGGGGCAGCCGCGGAGCGAGGGGGCATTGGGGGGTGCGTCTCGCACCCCCCATCTCTATCGATCGAACGCGCTCCGCGGCAGGATCCGGTCGACCGACAGCCGTTCGCGTCGCTTCCGCGACTGCCACGCGAGGCGTACAGTTCGGCGGAGTAGGAGGGCGCAGCATGGAACCCTTCGTCACCGGCGAGACGGTCACGCTCACCGATTCCGCACCGGCCATCGGCCATATCGTAGGGATCAGCGACGACGGCGCCAGCGTCGAGGTGCGCTGGACGCGCCGGCCCGGCCACGATCACGACGTCACGGTGGAGTCCGCGGGCGTCATCCGGCGCCTCCACGAGTCGGAGGACGGCACGCTGTAGCGGGTCGAAGACGCGCGATACTGCTCTCGTGGAGTCGGGCTGCTGCGGCTGTCTCGGCCTTGCGGGCCGGCGGGCGTTCCTCGCCTCGCTGCTCGGGGCTGTCGCGACCGCCTGTGCGGGGCCGGGCCGCGAGGCGGCGGAGCGGCGTGAACGCGATCTCGCCGCGCACGCGGCGACCGTCCCCGTCTTCGATCTCCACGCGCATCCCGGGGGCGTTCACGCGCGCCGCGACCGGCTCGCTGCCGACCGCGGCGCTCGACGAGATGACCGCGGGCGGGGTCGACGCCGCGTTCTTCGCCGCCGTGAGCGACGGCCTCGTCATCCGGCGCGAGCCGAACGGGATCCGGAACTTCCGCGACCCCGCGCCCGGCGAGCTCCATCGCAACACGATCGGGCAGCTCGCGCGCGTCCGCGCGCGGGTCGACGAGGGACGCGTCCATCTGCTCCGCGGGCCGGCCGATCTGAAAGCCGCCCGCGCGCGCGGCGTGCGGGGGGCGTTGATGGCGCTCGAAGGCGGCGACGCGCTCGAGGGCCGCGTCGACCGCGTGCGCGAGTTCCACGCGATGGGCGTGCGCTCGATCCAGCTCATGCACTTCCGGATCAACGAGCTCGGCGACATCCAGACGGCGCCGACCCGGCACGGGCGCCTCACCGACGCCGGCGCCGAGGTGGTCCGCGAGATGAATCGCCTCGGGATGATCGTGGACGGCGCCCACGCCGCGCGCCAGACGTTACTCGACATCCTCGAGGTGTCGCGCACGCCGATCATCGTGTCTCACACCGGGCCCGCCGGCGTCCGCCGCTCGCGCCGGCACCTGACCGACGAGCTCCTGCGCGCCGTCGCCGCGAAGGGCGGGGTGATCGGCGTGTGGCCCATGACGTCCCCCTCGGCCACGACCATCGAGGACTTCGCGCGCGAGCTCGCCTACGTGCGAGACGTGGTCGGCGTGGACCACGTCGGCGTGGGCACTGACATGGCCGGGCTCGCGGGCGCGACCTCGATCCTCACGTACCGGCAATTCGCGCCCGTGCCCGCGGCTCTCCTCGCCGCCGGGCTCGCCGAGGACGAGGTCACGCAAGGTGCTCGGGGGCAACGTCGCGCGGGTCTTCGAGCTGGCGACCGCGGTCTGACGGGCTCAGGCGTAACGCAGCGGATCGCTCAGGCCTGCCTCCGAGAATCCGCGCCGGCGGAGCTGGCAGGAATCGCAGCGTCCGCACGCCGCGCCGTCCGGCTGCGGCTCGTAGCAGGACCACGTGAGCTCGAGCGGCACGCCGGCGCCCATCGCCGTCTCGACGATCTCGGCCTTGGTCATGCGGATCAGCGGCGTGTGGATGGTCAGCAGCTGCTGTCCCTTCCACGCCGGCCTTCGTCGCCAGATTCGCCATCCGCTCGAACGCCTCGATGTACTCCGGCCGGCAGTCGGGATAGCCGCTGTAGTCGAGCGCGTTGACGCCGATGAAGATGTCGCTCGAGCCGAGCGTCTCCGCCCACGCCAGCGCGAACGACAGGAAGATCGTGTTGCGCGCGGGGACGTAGGTGATCGGGATGCCCTGCGCGCCATCGCCTCCGGCGCGCGATCCTTCGGCACCGCGATGTCGGCGGTGAGCGCGGAGCCGCCGAAGGCGCGCAGGTCGAACGTCACGATCTCGTGGCGCACGACGCCGAGCGCGGCGGCCACGCGCCGCGCGGCGTCGAGCTCCACGCGGTGGCGCTGGCCGTAGTCGAAGCTGAGCGCGTAGCACTCGAAGCCCGTGCGCTGGGCGAGGGCGAGGGTGGTGGCGGAGTCGAGACCGCCGCTGAGCAGGACGACCGCGCGAAGCCGGGAATTCACGAGCCCCAGTGTAAGATCGGACGGCCATGAGCTGGCGGTTCATCACCTGCGCGGCGCTGTTCGTGACCTGCCTGCTCACCGCGAACACCATCAGCGCCAAGCTGATCGTCCTGGGCGGCGTCGTGGTGACGGCGGGCATCGTGATCTTTCCGCTCTCGTACGTGCTCGGCGACGTCCTCACCGAGGTGTGGGGCTTCGGCGTCGCCCGGCGCGTGATCTGGCTGGGGTTCGCGTGCAACGCCGTGATGGTCGTCGCCATCTGGGCGGGCGGCGCTCTCCCCTCGGCGCCGTTCGGCGCCTCGCAGGCCGCCTACGACGACGTGCTCGGGACGACGCCGCGCATCCTCCTCGCCTCGTTCGTCGCGTACCTGTTCGGCGAGTTCGCCAACGCGTTCGTGCTGGCCAAGCTGAAGATCGCGACGGACGGGCGCTGGCTCTGGCTGCGGACGATCGGCTCGACGGTCGTGGGCCAGGGGCTCGACACCGCCATCTTCGTCACGCTGGCGTTCGCCGGCACCATGCCCCTGTCGGCGCTCGACCGCCTCATGCTCGGGCAGTGGCTCTTCAAGGTGCTCTACGAGGCGGCGGGCACGCCGCTCGTGTACGCGGTGGTCGGCTGGCTCAAGGCGCGCGAGGGCGTGGACGCCTACGACCGCCAGACCGACTTCAATCCCATCCGTCTCTGATGATCCGCGCCATGGGTATGACGGCGCTGGCGCTCGGCGCGGCGCTCCTCCTCACGGCGGCGCCCGCCCACGCGCAGCCGCACGTGCAGGACGAGCTGAACCGCGGGAAGGCGGCGGTGCAGCTCAAGAAGTTCGACGAGGCGGCGCGGCGGTTCGGCCCGCTCGCCGAGCGGGGCAACGCGGAGGCCCAGTTCTACATGGGCCGGTTCACCGCCATGGGGACCGGCGTGCCGAAGGACATCGAGAAGTCCACCCAGTGGTACCGCCGCGCCGCCGACCAGGGCCACACGGAAGCGCAGGCCGTGCTGGGCCTGCACTACATGCAGGGCCTGGGCGTGCCGGCGGACTACGCGGAGGCCGCGCGCTGGTCGAAGCTCGCCGCCGACAAGGGGCACGGCGGCGCCGCCTACAACCTGGCCAAGATGTACGCCGCCGGCGGGCCGGGGCTGGCCGCCGATCGCGCGGCGGCCGAGCAATGGGCGAAGACGGCGATGGCGAAGGGCTTCCCCGATCCGCTGAAGGTGCGGCCGGAACGGCCGAAGCGATCGGACGAGGCGGTGGCGATCTTCAAGCAGGGGCAGGATCTGCTATCGCGCGGGCGACATGGCCGGCGCCGCGCGCATCTTCGCGCGCTGCGCGCAGATGGGCGACGCGCCCTGCCAGCTCCAGCTCGGCTGGCACCACGAGGAGGGCAAGGGCGTCCCCCGCAACCTTTCGGAGGCGGTGCGGTGGTATCGCGCGGCCGCCGAGCAGCACGACCCTCGCGCGGCCGAAAATCTCGGGCTCATGTACGAGCACGGCAAGGGCGTGGCGAAGAACTGCAGGACCGCGGTGGAGTGGTACGCGCGCGGCGCGCTCTGGAACGACCACCCGAGCCTCTACAGCCTCGGGCGCATGTACCAGTTCGGCTTCGGGGTGAAGGAGGACCGCGCCAAGGCCCACGCGTACTACCGGCAGTCGGCCGCGCTCGGCAACCACAAGGCGCGCGAGGCCCTGGCGACGTTCAACAGGTTCGTCTTTCCGGACAAGCAGTCGGCCGCGATCTACGACGAGCGCGTCCAGCGGTGGATGAGCGCCATCAACGGCTGTCAGGCGCAGGCGAACCGCACGGGGCAGGCCGTGACGTGCCTCGTCCCCGCTATCGACTGGAACCCGAAGACCTGGCAGGACTGCTGACCGCGTCGTCCGGCCAGGGCGGGACCGGTTTCGACTCGCCGGGCTTCAGTCCGTCGAGATGCTTGAGGATGTCCGCGTACTGGGGGTGTGTCGGCGGATAGACCAGGCGCGCATGTCCGTGCATGCCGTCGTTCGTCCGGAGCTGGAGCACGATGGTCCCGCCGCTCTCCATCGTGGCGACGCCGATGCTCGCGGGCGAACCAACGCGGATCGCACGAGGAGAACTTCACGATGGTCAGCGGCCCTGGAGGGGCGCGAGGTTCCAGGAGGCGTTGATCGTCACCCACTCCCGCTTGCCGTAGAGGTCGCGACCACGAGCAGCTGTCACGCAGCGGAAGGCCGTACCCCTGCTTGTTCTCGCCTCGCCACAGCACTTGCGGATAGCAATACACCGTCACGGTACGAGACGTGTGGCTCACTCTCTGCCAGCGGTCCTGGCCCATGCGCTTCAGCATTTCGGTTTCGACTTGCCCGACGAACTCCGGGCCCGGCTCCCCTTGCCACTGGGCGTTCTGGACGCGATGGCTGGGCGTCACCCACAGGAACAACGATGACTGAGGCGTGACCCGACTGGGCTGGCCGGTGATGCGCGTGACGGTCTTGAAGTCCCCTGCCTGGGACCGTTTCGTCTCGGTCTTCACGTGGAGGTAACGACGGAGCTCGGCCGTCAGGGTGCCGTCGGGCGTGAATCGCAGCTCCACGTCGCAGTCAGCTCCTCGTCGATCTGGGAGTCCTGCCACGAACCGGGCGGGCGCCCGGCCGTCCATCGTCCCCCGTACGTGCCCACGGCAACGTCCTGCGTGCGACCTCACGCGGCAATTCCTGACCCGCCAGCGGCACCCCGGAGACGGCGACGGCGAGGGTCGAAAGGAGGAGCAGGGTCGACCATCGTCCGGGGCTCATCATGGACGCGGACCTTTGCATGCCGTGACGAGCTGCTGCAGGGCCCCTTCAACTCCAGGGCCTTGGACGCTCACATTCATAGGCGAAGCCTTGGTACACGTTGCGAGTCCCCTGCGCAGGGGCGGCCGCTTCTACGCACTGCTTCCTCTGATCGCATGCGAACCCTTCTTCGTGAACCTCGAGTGTCCAGCCGCGCGGCCGGTGAAAACGCTTCGGGAAGGAAGCCGTCGAGACTTCACACAGCGGAATCGTCGTCCGAACGTGCGAGCGGGCAGCCACTGGCGATGCGTCGCCACGAAGCTCACCACGTCCCTGGTGACGGTCAGCGCTCGTGTCTCCCGGTTGAGCGTGGTCGTGTAGCGATAGGACAGCACTCGCGTGCCGTCCGGCGCCACATAGTCGAGCTTGGCCGTCAACGCATTGATCCGCGCCACGATCTCCGTGGCCTCAGGGGGCCTCGCCTTGGTGTTCGCCCGCTTCGCCATGTCCGCGAGCTTGAGAATGGCCCGCCTGATGGCCACGCACCGCTCGGCCTGGCACCCGAACTGGATACTGGGCCGGTGCTGAGGCCAGCTCAATGCGGCGCTGCGGCCGGCGGAAAGCTTCTGGACGGCCGACGCAAACCTGTCCCCCGTGGTCGTGATGCAGGGCGAGCTGCAGGAGAAGGAGATGGCACCCTCACTGGGTGCTCCCACGCTCGTCTCCCGCAAGGGGACGATCACGGTGACCGGCGCCGTTTCTTTCGTGTCATCGACCGTGACGCCGAGCCAGCCTTGCGACGGCTCGAACTCGACCTTCACGATCGTCTCGCGATCGTAGAGGACACCCTCGGCATACCGGCTGCCCCGATAGACATGTCCCTTCGTCAGGATATTGAGCTCGGCGACGACTTCGTCGGCCGCCGTCGCCGCATGTGTTTCGGGCAGGAGGGACAGTCGAGAGGAGGAGCACTGCCAACGCGCGCAACCATGGGCTCATCGCGTGCTCCAATTCGGTCGCATGTCTCCAAGAAGTCAGGCCAACCTTAGGCGGGAACGAATCGAGGCTCAATACGCCACCTGGCGTACGCGCGCTGCGATCAGGCCGTGTGATCTCCGCGTCCAACCCTTACCGTCCGCTGGCGTTCGACTTGGGCCAGCGCGGCGCGGAAAGCTCGATCCGCCAGACCGGGCCCTTGAAGAACATCGCGCCCTCGAACTTCACGAAGGCGGGCGCCGACCCCGCGGAGATCCAGTAGCGCAGCTCCGGCGGCTCCTGGCCGAGGATGCTTGCCACCGCCCCCTTGAGGCCGCCGAGTTCGAGCTTGATCAGGTAGCGCCTGGCCTTTCGCGCCGTGTCGCCGACGAAGAACTGGTCCTCCCCCTCGGAGACCAGCTCGGTCTTGAGGAGACTCGGCTTGGGTAAGAAGGCCACGATGTGGCCCTGGCCGGCGGCGCCGGCCGGCAGGTTCTTGAGGATTGTCGCAGTCATCCCGTTGTGGACGTCGGCCGGCAGCTCCATCCGGCCCTCGGTGACTTCCTCCTTGCTTGTCGGCTTCTCGCGCAGGCGAATCTTGTAAGCCCCGCTCGTGGCGTCGAACGTCACCTCCTCGGACGAGGGGAACGAGGGGCCGCGCTGGACCAACCGGTAGCTGAGCAGCCGGAAGACGCGCTGCTGGGAGAAGACCACCGTCTCGTCGTACAGCGAGCCGTCCTTGAAGCGGAAGGTGAGCCGGCTGTCGACCCGCTCACTCTTGACCGACTGCACCAGCTCCCCGGACGCGAGCGTTTCACCCCCGACCGACCGTAGCGCCAGGAACCCGTGGGTCGAGCCTTCGGGGAAGCGCACCGCGACCGGATCCGCCTCCGCGGCGAGTCCGGCGAGCAGGATGAAGAGCGACAGGAAGCCGAAGACGTGCCGCTTCACGGCGCGTCTCACGCTACACCCACTCGCAATCGGATGATGGCACGCGCGTGCTCACGAGAAATCGCAGGTCACCGGCGATGTCCGCGTCGAGGCGGGTGGCGCCGCGGACCACCAGCGCCTCACGGCCGGCGCTGTTGCTGCCGGCCGTGACACGCCCTCGCCGGCCTGCCTACGATCTCTTCGCCGCCTTCTTCGGCCGCTCCAGGCGGCGCCCGCGATCGCCACCGGTAAGCCGCGGATCGCGTCGTAGCGCACGACCTCGTCGACGAAGCCGCGCTTGGCGCAGTAGATCGGCCGCGACTCCTCGTGATACTGCGTCACCTCCTCCCTTTGTTTAGCTACTGAATCCTCTCGAGCGCATGCAGGCGGCGTACGCGTCGCGCGCGCGCTGGTCGTTCTTGCTGTTCTCGTTGAGGCCGTAGAGCGTGCCGGCGCCGGCGCCGAGCACGCCCCCGATCGCGGCGCCCTTGCCCGCGCCCGAGCCGCCGTCCACGACGGCGCCGCCGGCCGCGCCCACCGCGGCGCCCACCACGGCGGCGATCACCGCGTCCTTTGCGACCTCGACGGTCTTGTCCTTCGTGGTCGGCTGCGTCGCCACGCGGTTGCACTCCTCGATGACGCTGGCCGACGGCCGCGCCGGGACCGCCGGGGCCGGCGCGGGGGCGACGGCCGCCGGCGCCGCGACCATGCGCGGCGACGCGGACGGCTGCGGCTGCGGAGCGCGCGCGGCCTTGGCGGGCGCCGGGGCGGGCTCCACCGCCTGTTCATCGCGCGACGTGCCGGTAAAGTTGGCGACGACCATGCCGGCGACGAGGGCCGTGGCCATCACAAGCGCCAGGCCGATTGCCGTCATCTTCCACGGGTTCCAGTTGCCCTCATTCATCGCTTGGCTCCTCGGGGTGGAGTGGGGTCGAGACTGTAGGCAGACGCCGTGCCAGGCAGGTGTCGAAGGGGAAATGGCAGGCGGGAGTCCTACTTACCCGCCACCGTCCCCCGGCGCCGCCTCCGGAGCCGAGCGTCCGGGTGTTGACGCTGTTTCCCAGAAATCCGCCTGCGTTCACCATGCGAGGGACGGCGGGAGCGGTTGCAAGAATCGACGCGTGACGGGCTGGAAGGCTCACCGAGGCACCGAGCGCCGATAGGAGTCGGCCTCCCGCTCGGTGATCGGCGCGGTGCTCCGCGACGAAACGACCTGCCTACGACCTCTTCGCCGCCTTCTTCGGCCGCTCCAGCCCCTTCACGATCTGCGACCGGATGAGCCGTGGCAGCAGCATGTGGTGCTGCGGACAGATCGACGCCGGGTTCTGGTAGGCGGCGCCCGCGAACGCCACCAGGTAGTGGCGAATCGCGTCGTAGCGCACGACCTCGTCCACGAAGCCACGCTTGGCGCAGTAGATCGGCCGAGACGTTCTCGCTGCATCCCTGGGTCATCGCGTTCGTCGTGCTGCTCGGCTCGAACCGTCTGGCTGCTGCCGTACCAGTTCACGTCCTACGTCACGTTCGTCGGCGCGTCCGAGCGGCGCCTGTTCACGCATGGGCAGGTTCGAGGGGTCAGCGTCGCCTTCCTCGCGCTGTCGCTGCTCGGCCTCCTCGTGTCGATCCCGTTCTGGCAGGCGCTCGGATTGGTGCGGTAGACGCCGCCATTCCGCCGCCGCTGGACGGCTCGGCGCGAATGGACTAACCTTAGTCCATGGAGACCGTCAACGTCCACGAGGCGAAGACGCATTTCTCCCGACTCCTGGACAGGGCGCAGGAGGGTGAGGAGTTCGTGATCGCGAAGGCCGGCAAGCCGGTGGCCCGGCTCGGGCCGCTCGAGCGGCCGGGCAAGAAGCGCCGGGTGGGTCTGCTCGATGGCAAGTTCAGGATCCCTGACGATTTCAACGAACCGCTGCCGGACGAGGTGATCACCGCCTTCGAAGGTCGGCGCCGGTGAGGGTCCTGGTCGATACCCACCTGCTGCTCTGGGCCGTGGCGAGCTCGCGTCGGCTGCCGAAGGAAGCGCGGTCCCTCATCCTCGACGCGTCGAACGAGGTGTTCTTCAGCGCCGCCAGCGTCTGGGAAGTCGCCATCAAGAGCGAGCTGCGGCGCCGGGACTTCAGGGTCACCCCGACCGTGCTCGTACGCGCGCTCGTACAGAGCGGGTTCTCCGAGTTGCCGGTGACCGCGGTGCATGCGGCGCGCGTCGCCGGGTTGCCCGCGCTTCATCGCGATCCGTTCGATCGCTTGCTGGTGGCGCAGTCGCTCGCCGAGCCGATGACGTTGCTCACGAATGACGCGGTCCTGGTGGGCTACGGTCCGTTGGTGCAACTGGTGTAGGCCTCGCCGCCCCAGCGCGCCGGCCCTGACGGAACTCGCTGAGAGAGGGACGACGCGCTCTGCCTGCTACGTTGTTGCCGCCTTCTTCGGCCGCGGGAGCCCCTTCACGATCTGCGACCGGATGAGCCGCGGCAGCAGCATGTGGTGCTGCGGGCAGATCGACGCCGGGTTCTGGTACGACGGCGCCCGCGAAGGCGACCACGTAGCGGCGGATCGCGTCGTAGCGCACGACCTCGTCGACGAAGCCGCGCTTCGGCGCAGTAGATCGGCCGCGACTCCTCCTGGTACTGCCGGGCCAGCGCGTTCATCTGGTCGATCACCGGGCTGCGAGCGGCTTGCCCGGCGTCCTTCTCCCGCACGAGCCGGCGGGAGAACGACGCCACCGCGGCCGTCTCGCCGTGCATCACCACGATCTCGGTGCTCGGCGTGCCGAGCGTGAACGCGTTGTGGTTGTTCGCGGTGGGCCCGCCCATGACGTAGTGCGCGGCCGCCGTGCCCTTGCGCAGCACCACCAGCATCATCGGCAGGTTCGGTCTGCTCGATCGAGTAGATCAGCGACTGGCCGAGGCCGAGCAGCTCCGCCTTCTCCGCCGTGTCGCCCACGTCGATGCCGCGTCGTGTCCTGGAACCAGACGATCGGCACGCGGTCGCGGCCGCAGTGCGTCACGAACTCGCTCATCTTGATCAGGCCCTGGCGGTAGAGCTTGCCGCCGATGCCGACGTAGTCGGTCGTGTACTCCGGGTAGCTGCATGCCGAGCAGGCCCTGCCGGTTGCCGATCGACGCCGACGAGGAGTCCGTCGACCTTGACCAGGCCCGTGTAGACCTCGGGCCCGAAGTCCGGCCGGAACTCGAGATGCTCGCTGCCGTCGACGACGCGCGCGAGCACGTCCTCGAGGCTGTAGACGGCCTTCTGGTTGATCGGCACGATCGAGTCGCAGATCGGACGCGCGCGTACGCCGGCTCCGCGGGCGCGGCGACGCGGAAGAACGTCGGATCGTACGCCGGGCATCTGCGCCATCGCGTCCTTCAGCGCGTCGAGGACCTGCGGTCTCCGTGTCGAACACCGGCGCGGAAGAACCCGGTGACGTCGTGGTGCACGCGCACGCTGCCGGGCGGCGTCTCCTTGAAGCTGCGCGTCGCCTCGATGATCTGCTCGGCGCCGGCCTCGTCGAACCCGCCCTTGGGGCTCATGCCGCTCACGATGCCGCCGCCGCCCACCGCCATGTTGGCGTTCTTGTGCGCGAAGAGCATCGTCGGGCTGATGCTCTGGTAGCCGCCGCCGGCCGGGTTGGTGCCGTAGATGCCCGGCCAGGATCGGGACGCCGAGCTTCTCCAGCTCCGCGTGGCGGAAGAACGTGGTGCCGTTGCCGCGGCGGTCGGCGTAGACCTCGTCCTGCTCCGGTGAGCTTCACGCCCGAGCAGTTCACCAGCCAGACGAGCGGCACGTGGAGGCGCTTGGCGAGGTCCGTCACGCGCAGCTGGTTCTCGGCCTGGCCCGCGATCCACGCGCCGGCGAGCACCTTGTTGTCGAAGCCGACGACCACGCACCACTTGCCGCCGATGCGCGCGAGCCCGTCCACGACGCCGGTGGTGCCCTCCTCGTTCGTCGCGGGGGTTGTAGAGCGTGTGCAGCGGACAGAACGTGCCGGGATCCACGAGGTACTCGATGCGGTCCCACACCGTCATCTCGCCCCGCTCGCGGATCCTCGCGGCCGGGAGGCCCGCGTTCTTGACGCGCGTGACCTCGGCGTCCAGCTCCTTCAGCATCGCCGCCGACCTGCGCGCGGTTGTCCGCCATCTCCTCGAGCTCGTACGGCTTGAGCGGCTTGCCGAACGCGTCCATCTTCTCGAAGTATTGACGCATCTACCGATTCGCCTTTCGATACCCGAGCTGATCCAGCGCGATGATCATCTTGCAGATGTTGGCCGAGCCCTCGACCATGAAGTACGTCGGCGCGTCGCGGTAGAAGCGCTCCACCGGGATACTCCGGCGAGTAGCCGTAGGCGCCGAGGATGCGCATGGCGTAGTTCGCGGCGCTTGTTCACGACCTCGCCCGCCAAGTACTTCGCCTGCGCCACCTCCAGCGTGTTGCCGAGGTTGCCCTGGTCCTTCTGCCACGCCGCCTTGTAGACGAGCAGCCGCGCCGCCTCGATCTCCGTGACCATCTGCGCGACCATGTCCTGGTTCATCTGGAACTGGCCGATCGGCTGGCCGAACTGCTCGCGCTCGTTGCAGTACTTCGTCACCTGGTCCAGGCACGCCTGCGCGAGGCCGACCGCGCCCGCGGCCGCCTGCAGGCGCGTGTTGTTGAGCGAGCCGAACACGATGCGCGGCGCCGTCGCCGGGCTTGCCGAGGATGTTCTCCTTGGGCACGCGCACGTTCTCGAGCGTGACCTCGCCGGTGGGCGAGAGGTGCGTGCCCATCTTGTCCCACGTCGGCGGTCCGGACTCCCTCGACGTTCTTCAGCTCGACCACGAACGCGGAGAGGCCCTTGCCGCCGGGCTGGCGCGTCCGTGTGGGCGTAGTAGATGACCACGTCGGCGATGCTGGCGTTGGAGATCCAGCCCTTCGAGCCGTTGAGCAGCCAGTGGTCGCCCTTGTCCTCGGCGCGCGACTTCATGGCCAGCGACGTCGGAGCCCGCGGTGGCCTCGGTGATGGCGAAGCCGCCCAGGTACTCGCCGCTCACCAGCTTCGGGATGTACTTGCGCTTCAGCGCCTCGGAGCCGTGGCGGAGGATGGGGAAGGCGCAGCCGACGCGTCTCCATGTTGATCTGCACGCGCAGCGAGCTGCACGCGCGCGCGATCTCCTCGCGTGACGATCATGGTGGCGAGCCAGCCCATGTCGTTGCCGCCGTACTCCTCGGGGATCACGGTGCCGAGGAAGCCGAGCTCCGCCCATGGGCTTGACGACTTCCTCGTACGGGAAGTAGTGCTCCCGCTCCCACTGGTCGACGAACGGCGTGATCTTCTCGGCGGCGAACTCCCGCGCCACGCTGCACGAGCGCCTTGAGCTCGTCGGACAGCTCGAAGTGCATGCTCGACCCTCCGTCGGAAGCGTGCAACAATACCATGCGGCTGTTTGACTCGCGGCCGGCGTCAGCCGCCGTGACTACGAGACTGGCGACGCTCATGGCCGAACAGATCGTCGAGGCGCCGGCCCCGGGAAAGATCCTCCGCGTCTACGCGGAGGCGGGCAAGCCCATCGCCGAGGGGGACCGCATCTGCATCATCGAGGCCCTGAAGATGGAGCTGCCCATCGTGGCGCCCGTCGGCGGCACCGTGAAGACGCTCAACATCGCCGCCGGGCCAGACCGTCGAGGCGGGGGATCCGCTCGCCGTCATCGTGAGCTGAGCCGCCGGGTCGCTGGTGCTCCGCGCCATCTGGTTCGTGCTGGCCGGCATGGGCATCGTCTTCGCCACGCTCGGCGTGCTCGTCGCTCGTGATGACGCTCCTCAACCGCTGGCTCGCCCGAACTGGGCCAAGCCTCGACCCCAACCCGCTCGATGCCTGACAGCGAGCTCCTCGGCGTCTTCGCGCTGACCTGGCAGGCGGCCGTCATGCTGGGGCTGGGCGGCCTCCTCATCTACCTCGGCATCGGCCAGCGAGATCGAGCCGGTGCTGCTCGTCCCGATCGGGATGGGCATCATGCTGGCGAACATTCCGCTCGGCGGGCTCACCGAGCGGGCGGCTTCCTCGCGCTCCTCAGGCAGTTCGGGATCGACACCGAGCTGTTCCCGCTCCTGATCTTCATCGGGGTGGGCGCGATGATCGATTTCGGCTCGCTGCTGGAGCGGCCGTACACGATCTTCCTCGGCGCGGCCGCGCAGTTCGGGATCTTCGGCGACCTTCTTCCTGGCGTACGTCGCTGGGCGACGGCGGGCTGCGGCTGTTCGACTTCAGCTTCACCGACGCGGTGTCCATCGGCATCATCGGCTCCGCCGACGGGCCGACCTCGATCTACGTCGCCACCGTCCTCGGCTCCAAGTACGCGCCGGCCATCGTGGTGGCGGCGTACTCCTACATGGCGCTGGTGCCGATCATCCAGCCGCCGATCATGCGCGCGCTCACCACGACGCCGAGCGGCGGGTGCGGATGCCCGTCCGGGCGCGCAAGGTCTCGCGCCGCACGCAAGATCCTGTTCCCGGTCGTGACCATCCTCGTCACCGGGCTCATCGCGCCCAAGGCCACGCCGCTCATCGGCACGCTGATGTTCGGCAACCTGCTGCGCGAGTCGCGGCGTGCTCGAGCGCCTCTCGCAGCGCGGCCCAGAACGAGCTGGCGAACATCGTCACGATCCTGCTCGGCCTCGCCGTGGGCGGCATGATGGCTGGCCGACGACTTCCTGCGGCCGGAAACGATCATGATCTACGTGATGGGCGTGATCGCGTTCGCCGTGGGCACCGCCGCCGGCGTCGCTCTTCGGCAAGGTGATGTACCTCGCGTCCGGCCGGAAGATCAATCCGCTCATCGGGGCGGCGGGGATCTCGGCGTTTCCGATGTGCGGCGCGCGTCGTCCAGAAGGTGGGGCTCGAGGCCAACCCGCACAACCACCTGATCATGCACGCGGCCGGCGCCAACACCGCCGGCCAGATCGCCTCCGTGGTGGCCGGCGGCGCCGTGCTCATGCTGGTGCCGTATTTCATCTAGTCCGGGAGGGGTGACGATGAGACCCCATCTGCTTCGTTGGCTCGGTCGGGCCTCCCTGCGGCGTACGCGGCGTACGCCTCAGTCGGCCGCTCCCTCGCCGCCTCGCATCTGGGGCCTCCTCGTCGCCCTCCCTCTCCTGCTATCGATCGGGGCTTGGGAGTCCGGCCGAGGCGGCGAACGAGGTCGTCATCGTCACCTCGTTCCCGAAGGAGCTGTTCGAGACCTACAAGAAGGCGTTCGAGGCGGCGACCCCGGGCGTGAAAGTCATCATCAAGCAGCAGCAGACCAACCAGGGCGTCACCTACCTCCGCGAGACGAAGGCGAAGCCCGACGCCGACATCTTCTGGGCCTCGTCGGTCGACGCGTTCCTGTCGCTGAAGCAGGACGGTCTCCTCGACAAGGTCGAGATCCCGCGCGAGATCGCCGGCCGCATCCCCGCCAAGGTCGCCGACTTCCCGGTCCACGATCCCGACGGCCACTACTTCGGGTTCGCGATCTCTGGCTACGGGCTCATGTGGAACACGCGCTACCTCCAGGCCCACAAGCTGACCGCGCCGAAGGAGTGGGTCGACCTCGTCAATCCCGCGTACTTCGGTCACCTCGTGATGAGCGCGCCCTCGCGCAGCGGCACCACGCACCTCACCGTCGAGGTCATCCTGCAGGCGTACGGCTGGGAGAAGGGCTGGGCGCTCTTGCTCAACGCGGGCGGCAACATGGCGACGATCACCGAGCGCAGCTTCGGCGCGCCCGAGGCCGTCATCTCCGGCCAGTCGGGCATCGGCGTGGTGATCGACTTCTTCGGGCTCAGCGCGATCGCGTCGGGACAGCCGGTGGACTTCGTCTATCCGAGCCTCACCGCCGTCGTGCCGGCGAGCATCGCGAAGGTGAAGGGTGGGCCGAACCCGGAGAACGCGACGAAGTTCATCACGTACCTGCTCTCGGACCCCGGGCAGTCGCTGCTGTTCACGCAGGACGTCGCGCGGCTGCCGGTGGTGCCGGCGCTCTACGCGAGGGCGCCGAAGGGCTATCCGAACCCGTTCCAGCTCAAGCTCGGCGGCGTGAAGTTCGACGCGAAGCTGTCGAGCGCACGCGTGAACCTCGTCAACGCGCTGTTCGATCAGCTCGTCTCGTTCCGCCACGCCGAGCTGAAGGTGGCGTGGAACGCCATCTACCAGGCGCAGGCCGCGGTCGCGAAGGCGAAGACGTCGGGCAAGGCGGTCGATCGCGCCGAGGGACTGCTGCGCGAGGCGCGCGCCGCGGCGTCCACGATGCCGATCGACGACACGAAGGCCGACAAGGCCCTCAACGACGCGTTCAAGACCAGGGCCGAGGTGAAGGCGAAGCACGAGAGCGAGTGGGACGCGTTCGCGAAGGCGAACTACGCGAAGGCCCGCACGCTCGCCGAGCAGGCGCTCGCCGCCGCGCGCTGACCGCGGTCCGCACGCCGTCCTCGTTCAGGAGCTCCGTCAGTCGACGTAGAGCTGACCTGCCACCGCGTGGCGCCCGTCGGGTCCGCGCCGCAGCACGACGAAGGCGCCCATGCGGACGTCGAGGCCGGTCAGATCGCTGACGACGCTGCCGTGCGTGACCAGCACCAGCGGTGATCCGGTCCGATGTGCGGCGATGGCGTCCTTGATCGCCGCGAGCTGACGCTGCCGGAGCTCCTGGTCCCTGAGCGCCCCCTGCAACGGCGCCCACGCCTCCGCGCGCCCGAACGCCAGCCGCGCGGTGTCCAGGCATCGACAGCGCGGGCTCGACAGCACCGCGCCGACGGCGATGCCGTTCTCCCGGAACGCCTCGCCGACGCGCACGGCCTGGGCGCGGCCGTTCTCATCGAGATTGCGCTGGGTCGAGCAATCGTCGAGCCGCGCGTCCGGCGGGTCGAAGCCGCCGGGCGCATAGCTGTGTCGCAGGATGACGACGCTCCCGGGCTCGCGGAGCGCGTCCCACACCGACTCCGCGGCGTTCGTGGCGGACGTCAGCCACACGCACGCGGCGACAACGGCCAGCCACCGGATCACCGCCATGTGAGGCGTCATGATACATAAGGCCCACGCAGGCTCTGGCCGGGAGGCGTGAGATGGCGACGACGGCGGAGATCGTGATCATCGGGGGCGGCGCGACGGGCGCCAGCACCGCCTATCACCTCGCGAAGCGCGGGGTGAAGGGCGTCGTGCTCGTCGAGAAGCAGTTCCTCGCGTCGGGACCGACGGGCCGGAGCTCGGCGTGCGTGCGCCAGCACTACTCGACGCCCGAGACGTGCCGCCTCGTCCTGAAGGCGCTCCGCTTCTTCGAGCGCTTCGAGGAGCTGACGAACGGGCGCACCGCCGGCTTCGTCCGCTCGGGCTACCTCCTCGGCGTGGACGACCGCCTGCGCAAGGAGATGGAGGCGTCGGTGCGCCTGCAGCAGTCGCAAGGCATCGACAGCCGGCTGATCTCGCCGGCGGAGGCGCAGGCGATCGAGCCGCGCCTCGCCATCGACGATCTCACCGCGGCGTGCTACGAGCCCGACGCGGGCTACGCCGATCCCGCGCAGACCACCGCGGGCTTCGCCGCCGCCGCGCGCGAGATGGGCGTCACGATCATGGAACAGACGAGCGTCACCGGCATCGACGTGACCGGCGATCGCGTCAGCGCCGTCGAGACGAGCCGCGGCCGCATCGAGACGCGCAAGGTGCTGAACGCCGCCGGCACGTGGGCGCATCATCTCGCCCGGACGGTCGGCGTCGAGGTGCCGATCACCGTGTGCCGTCACAAGATCGCGCTCGTCGGGTGGCCCGGCGGAGGCGCGCGGGCCGCATCCGATGGTCTACGACTTCGTCACCAACATCTACACGCGGCCGGAGACGGGCGACATGATCCTGGTGGGCCCGCTCGACTCCGAGGAGCTGCAGGACCGCGCCGATCCCGACGCGTATCGCGAGGGACTCGACCTCGACGAGAAGACCGACCTCCTGGCACGCGCCGCGGTGCGCTTCCCCGTGCTCGAGCAGGGCGCGGTGCAGAAGGCGTACGCCGGCTGCTTCGACGTCACGCCCGACTGGCATCCGGTCATCGACGAGCCGGGGCCCGACGGGTTCTTCGTCGCCGCCGGCTTTTCCGGTCACGGCTTCAAGCTCTCGCCCGCCATCGGTGAGATGGTGGCGGCGCTCGTCAGCGACGGCAAGACGCCGACGGACGACGTCCACGCCTTCCGGCTCTCACGCTTCGCCGAGGGCCGTCCGATCCGCGGAACGTACGGCGACTGGCTGATGTGCTGATCGGCCACCGCGAGCGGTCGTGCTACGATGCCGCCGCTGTGACCTCCGCGCAGACCGAGCTTCGTCTGGCGCGCTTGATCGAGACGAGCCGCCTGCTCATGGGCGCGATGGCTCCCGACGAGCTCCTGCGGGCCATCCTCGAGGCCGTCGTCGAGCTGCTCGCCGCCGAGGGCTGCACCATCGCCCTCATCGACGACACCGGGCGGGAGCTCGCATTCACCAGCTTCGTGGGCGGGGCCCGCGTCGACGGGTTCCGGCTGCCGATGGGCACCGGGATCGTCGGGTGGGTGGCGACGAGCGGCCAGTCCGTCATCTCCAACGACGTCGCGAACGACGCGCGCTTCTTCCCCGGCGTCGACGCCAAGACGGGCTTCAAGACGCGCTCGATCATCTGCGTGCCGCTCCGGCAGCACGACCGGATCATCGGCGCGCTCGAAGCGCTGAACACGACCAGCGCGGACGGCTTCACGAAGGCGGACCTCGACCTCCTCACGGCGTTCGCGGGGCTGGCGGTGCCCGCCATCGATCGTTCCCGGACGTTCGCCGCGCTCGCGAACGCCAAGGCGGCGCTCCAGGAGCAGGCCGATCATCGCCACGACTTCGTCGTGGGCGAGAGTCCCGCCATGCGCGAGGTCGTCGACACGGCGCGCACCGCGGCGAATGCCCGGACCACCGTGCTCCTCCTGGGCGAGAGCGGCGTCGGCAAGGAACTCGTCGCGCGGGCGATTCACGGGTGGAGCCCGCGCGCCGACGGCCCCTTCGTCGCGGTGAACTGCGCCGCGCTGACGCCCGATCTGCTGGAGAGCGAGCTGTTCGGTCACGAGAAGGGCGCGTTCACCGGCGCCATCGCGCAGAAGAAGGGCCAGTTCGAGCTGGCCGACGGCGGCACGCTGTTCCTCGACGAGATCGGCGAGCTCGCGCCTCACCTGCAGGCCAAGCTGCTGCGCGTGCTGCAGGAGCGCGAGTTCCAGCGGGTCGGCGGCACGCCGGACGCTCGCGGTCGACGTGCGCGTCGTCGCGGCGACGAACCGCGACCTGCGCGAGGCGATGCGCGCGGGCGCGTTCCGCGAGGATCTCTACTACCGCCTCAACGTCGTCTCCGATCACCATTCCGCCGCTGCGCGAGCGCGAGGAGGACATCGCCCGTGCTGGCCGAGCATTTCCTCGGCCGCTACTGCCGCGAGATGAACCGGTCCGCGCCGCGACGCCTGAGCGCGGAGGCGATGGACGCGCTCGTCGCGCTACGAGTGGCCCGGCAACGTCCGCGAGCTCCAGAACGTCCTCGAGCGCGCCGTCGTCCTGTCCGCGGGCCCGGTGCTCGTGCCCCGCGACTTCCCGCTCGAGGTCCGCGCCCGCGTCGACGCCGTGCGCGCCGCGACCTCGGGCGACGACGTGGCGGCCGACCTGCCGCTGCCCGAGGCGGTGGAGGCGTTCAAGCGCGCGCGGATCCGCGCGGCGCTGGCCCGCACGGGTCACAATCAGACGCGGGCGGCGGCGATCCTCGGGATGCGGCAGTCGAATCTCTCCCGCCTGATGAAGAGCCTCGGCATCGCCTGAGCTCGCGCGGACCCGCACGCACGTGCGCGTGATCGCCCGGCCCGGCCAGACCGCGCTCTTCGCCGGCATCCTGGCGCTCCTCATCGTCTTCATCGCCTATCCGCTCGCGCGGGTCCTCGTCGTGGCCGTGTCGTCGCCGGACGGGTTCACGCTCGCGCACTTCGCCGCGTTCTTCCGGCGCGGGCTGTTCATGGAGGCTCTGGCCAACACGCTCATCGCGGGCGCCGTCGCGGTCGTGGGCGGCAGCGTGATCGCGCTCCCGCTCGCGCTGCTCCTCGCGCGCTACGACTTCCCCGGCCGCGGCCTCGCGCAGACCCTGGCGCTCCTGCCGCTCGTCGTGCCGCCGTTCGTGGGGGCGGTGGCGTTCCAGCAGGTCCTCGGGCGCAGCGGCGTGATCAACCTCTTCCTGCTCGACACGTTCGGCACCACCGTCCCGTTCATGGAAGGGCTCACGGGCGTCATCCTCGTGCAGGCGCTCCACTACTTCCCGTTCATCCTCGTCAACACCGCCGCCGCGCTGGCCGGTGTGGACCCGGCCGCCGAAGAAGCGGCGCAGTCGCTCGGGTGTCATGGCCTGCGTCTCTTGTGGCGGGTGACGCTCCCGCTTGCGCTGCCGGGATTCGGCGCCGGCGCGCTGCTCGCCTTCATCCGCGTGATCGACGACCTCGGCACGCCGCTGATGCTGAACTACACCAAGCTGCTGGCGCCGCAGGCGTACCTGCGCGTCACGACGGTGGGCATGAACGACGCCGACGGCTACGTGATCTGCGTCGTCCTCGTCGTCCTCTCGCTCCTCGCGCTGTGGGCGGCCACGACGATGCTCGCGCGTGGCGACTGGGCGTCGCTCGGGCGTGGTCCCGAGCGGCAGCCGCCCCGGCTGCGCGGCCGCCGTGCGTGGGGCGCGTGGATGCTCGTGGCGGCGCTCCTGATCCCCGCGCTGGTGCCGCACCTCGGCATCGTCGTGCTCTCGTTCTCGAAGGTGTGGAGCTTCTCGTATCTACCGTCGCGGATCACCCTCGACAACTACGGCGAGATCCTCGTGCGCACGCCGCACTTCGTGTGGAACACGCTGCGCTACGCGCTGCTCGCCGCCGGGATCGATGTCGTGCTGGGCGCGGCGATCGCGTGGCTGCTCGTACGCGGCCGCGTGCCGGGCCGCGCCGTGCTCGATGCGCTGGCCACCCTGCCGCTCGCCGTGCCCGGCGTCGTGCTGGCCATCGGCTATCTCCGCGTGTTCCACGAGTGGAACGTGCCCGGGCTCGGGCAGCCGCTCACCGCGACGTGGTTGATCCTCGTGATCGCGTACGCCGCCCGGCGGCTGCCCTACACGGTGCGCGCGGCCTACGCGACCATGCAGCAGCTGCACGTCTCGATGGAAGAGTCGGCCCAGAGCCTCGGGGCGCCGCCCGCGCGAACGTTCGTGCGCATCACGCTGCCGCTGCTCACGCGCGGGCTCGTGGCGGGCGGGGTGATCGCGTTCATCACGTCCGCGGTCGAGCTGGCCTCCACGATCCTGCTCGTGCCGCGCATCGAGCTGGGGCCGCTGTCCTACGGCATCTACATCTACATGCAGTCCGCCGTGGGCCGGGGCCCGGGGGCGGCGCTCGGGGTGGTGGCGATCGTGCTCGTCGCGCTCGGCACGTGGATCATCAATCGTCTGGCGGGGAGAAGCCGCCGGCGCCGCCCTGGAGGCTCTGACGGGTACGGCATCGCTCGAGCTGCGTGGGGTCGGCAAGCGCTACGGCGCCGCGTGGGCGCTGCGGGACGTGAGCCTGCGCGTCGAGCCCGGCGAATTCTTCACGCTGCTCGGACCCTCCGGCTGTGGCAAGACGACCGCGCTGCGGCTGATCGCGGGATTCCTCGACCCCGACGAGGGCGAGATCCTCGTCGACGACGCCCCGGTCGCGGGCGTGCCGCCGTGGCGGCGCGACCTCGGCCTCGTGTTCCAGAGCTACGCGCTCTGGCCGCACCTCTCGGTGTTCGAGCACGTCGCGTTCGGCCTGCGCGAGCGGCGCGTGCCGCGCGCGCAGCGACGGCAGCGCGTGCAGGACGCCCTGCGCCTCGTGAGCCTCGAAGGACTCGAGCACCGGCGCCCGTCGCAGCTCTCCGGCGGCCAGCAACAGCGCGTCGCGCTCGCGCGCACGCTCGTGCTGCGCCCCCGCGCGCTGCTGCTCGACGAGCCGCTCTCCAACCTGGACGCGACGCTGCGCGCGCAGATGCGCGTGGAGCTGCGGCGCCTGCACCGCGAGCTCGGGATCACCACCGTGTTCGTCACCCACGACCAGGCCGAGGCGATGGCGCTCTCGAGCCGCGTGGCCGTGTTCGATCGCGGCGCCGTGGTCCAGGTGGGGACGCCGACCGAGGTGTACCGCCGTCCGGCGACGCGCTTCGTCGCGGAGTTCCTCGGCGCGGCGAACCTGTTGCCGGGACGCGTCGAGAGCGGCGGGCACGTCCGCATCGGCGATGGCCTCGCGTTGCGCGTGATGGAAGCAGCCGGCGGCGTCGGCGCGCCGGTGGTGTGCATCGTGCGCCCCGAGGCGATCCAGCGCGTGGCGGCCGCCGCCGACGTCCCCAACCGATTCGGCGCCACCGTCGCCGGTGCCGTGTATCTTGGCGGCCGGTACGAATGCGAGCTCAGGCTGTCCGGCGGCATCACCGTCCGGGCCGAGCTCACGGCCCACGGCGGCGCCGAGCCTCCCAAGCCCGGCGAGACGCTGACCGTCGCGATCGCCCCCGAGGACGTGGTCGTGCTGAGCGCGTGACTTCCCAACGCCGCCCGGTTCCCTCAGAATCTGGCGCACCCCGTGCGGACACGTCGACGCATCGATGGAGGGTCAGCGCATGGACGAGTTCCTGCTGGTGAAGTTTCCGGAATCACGGCAGCTCGTGCTCAACGGCTTCACCCAGGGCCGGACGAACATGGTCACGCGCCTGGAGGCAGGGACCTACACGGTGGAGCTGGCCGGGCAGCACAACTATTCGCCCGACTCGCAGACGGTGACCCTGCGCTTCACCGCAATCACGAATCCCGCGGTCCTGACCTTCCATGTCCTGCCGCCGTCGGCGGTGACTCCCGCCGCGCCCGCGGGCCGCGCATGAGAATGGGCGGGGCCGCGCTCGCCCTCGGGATCGTCCTCCTGGGGGCTGCGGGCTGTGCCGCGTTCCACTACCCCGTCAACACGCGCCTCGGCGCGGATGCTCCCGCCGGCAGCGGGTACCGATTCCCGCTGCCGGCGGACGCGGCCGACGTCCGGGACGAGCTGTTCGTCTGCGTCGCGCTCTCCGGCGGCGGCACGCGGGCCGCCGCGCTGGCGTACGGCGTCCTGCAGGCGCTGGCCGACGCCCGCATCGACCACAACGGTCTCGGCTCCCTCCTGGACGAGGTCGACTGCATGTCCGGGATCTCGGGCGGCGCCTTCGCCGCCGCCGCCTTCGTGCAGATGGGACCGCGGGACTTCTTCACGAAGTTCAAGCCGCAGTTCCTCGATCAGGACGTCCAGGGGCAGCTCGTGGCCAGCACCGCGAATCCGGTCAACCTCGTCCGTCTCATGTCCCCGTACTTCAGCCGGATCGATCTGGCCGCGGAGCTGTACACCGGCCTGGTGTTCGGAGAGACGACGTTCCGCGCCCTCGATCCGAAGCGCCGCCCGTTCCTGCTGCTGAACGCGACGAACATGGCGAACGGGGCGGGCTTCGAGTTCACGCAGGACGAGTTCGACTTCCTCGGGTCGGACCTGGGGTCGGTGCCGATCGCCCGGGCGGTCGCGGCGTCGTCGGCGTTTCCCTTCCTGCTGAGCCCGATCACGGTCTGGAGCTACCCGGCGCGGCTGAGCGATCCCATGCGCCGGGTCGTGGACGCCGCGTTGAAGGACCGCGAGACGAACCTCTTCCGGTACGCCTGGGCCCGCAGCCGCCAGGACCTCATGACCACCGGCGAGAAATACATCCACCTGCTGGATGGGGGCCTGGCGGACAACATCGGCGCCCGCGCCATCGTCAACGCGTTCTCGCGTGAGAGCGGCTTCATTCGCCTCCGCATGAGCAACGGCCAGATCAAGCGCCTCGTCGTGATCATGGTCAACGCCCGCACGAGTCCTCCGGAGACGCTGACGCAGAGTGCCCAGGCGCCCGGCATCGTCGCGGTCGGGATGGCGACCGCGACGGTCCCCATGGAGAACTTCAGCGCCGACACGGTCGAGCTGATGCAGCGCATGGTGACCGACGACGAGAAGGCGCAGCGCACGCTCACCGCCTGCAACGCGAAGGTGGCCGAGTGCCGCGAGCCGCGACCGGAGCCGTTCTTCTCCACGCCGCCGATGCGCGGGTGCGTCGTGCATCTCTCGTTCGAAGGCCTGGATCCGGCGGCTCGCGACGAGCTCCTGAGCTACCCGACGAGCTTCTCGCTGACGGCGGAGCAGGTCACGAAGCTGATCGACGCCGGCCGGACGCTCCTGGCGCGCTCCGCGGACTTCCAGCGTCTGCTGCGCGTCCTCAAGCGCGAGCCGGCGCTCGGACAGGGAGTGCCGGAGGAAGTGGACCGCTGCTCGTAGGCGCTGCGCTACAGTGGGCGCCGACACGCCCGTGACGGAGGACCGATGACCGCGTTCCACCGCCTCGCGACGCCGTTCCTGGCGCTCGCGCTCACCGTGATCGCCGTGGCGTTCGCCGCCGCCCAGGATCCCTGCGCGCACCGCGGCAAGCTCGACACGCTGTACTGCGACGAGAACCGCGACGGCATCGCCGACCCGCCGAAGGATCCCGCGAAGCTCGTCAGCCCCGACCCGCTCATCTTCACGTACGCGCCGGTGGAGGAGCCCGCGGTCTACGAGCAGGCGTGGGCGGACTTCATGAAGCACCTCGAGAAGGTGACGGGCAAGAAGACGAAGTACTTCGGGCTGCAGAACTACGCCGCGCAGATCGAGGCCATGCGCTCGGGACGCCTGCACATCTCCGCCTACTCGACGGGCAGCCTCGTCGTATGCCGTGCACCTCGCGGGCGCGGTGCCGTTCGCGATCATGCGCGATGCCAAGGGGCCGTCCGGCTATCACCTCGTGGTGATGACGCAGGCGAAGAACGACAAGATCAACGGCGTGACGGACCTCAAGGGCAAGCGCGTCGCCCACGTCTCGCAGACGTCCAACTCGGGGCACCAGGCGCCCGTGTACTTCTTCTCGAAGATGGGCGTCGTGCCGGGCAAGGACTATCAGATCGCCTTCTCGGGCAAGCACGACAACAGCGCGCTCGGCGTGGTGAACGGCGACTACGACGCGGCCGCCGTCGCCGACACCGTGGTGGAGCGGATGGTGAGCCGCGGTCGTGTTCAAGAGCAGCGACTACAAGGTCATCTACACGTCGCCCGTGTTCCCGACGGCGGGCTTCGCGTACAGCCACAACCTCGAGCCGCGGCTCGCGGAGAAGATCCGCGAGGCGTTCATGACGTTCAAGATCGAGGGCAGCGGGCTCGGCAAGGAGTTCAAGGGCCGCACCGGCTTCATGCCCGTGAACTACCAGAAGGACTGGGACGCCGTGGTCGGCATCCTGCACGCGAACGGCGCCGCGTTCACGAAGGACGCGCCCGAGTACAAGAAGCTCCAGCAGCGCGGCAGCGAGTAACGGCGCCCGGTGCTCGAGGTCACCGGTCTCGAGAAGACCTACCCCACCGGCGACCACGCGCTTCGCGGCGTCTCGTTCACCATCGAGGGCCGCGACGCGGTCTTCGTGATCGGCCCCTCCGGCGCCGGCAAGTCCACGCTCCTCCGCTGCGTCAATCGGCTGGTGGAGCCCGATCGCGGCACCGTCCGCCTCGACGGCCTCGACATCACGGCCCTCGACGATGGCGGGCTCCGCGCCGCGCGGCGGCGGATGGGGATGATCTTCCAGGAGTTCAACCTCGTCGAGCGGCTCACCGTGATGGAGAACGTCCTCTCGGGCCGGCTCGGCTACGTCGGGCTCTGGCAGGCGTGGCGGCGCGCCTTCCCGCCGGACGACGTGGAGGCGGCGTACCGCACGCTCGCGCGCGTGGGGCTCGAGGGCTTCGAGAACAAGCGCGCCGACGCGCTGTCCGGCGGGCAGCGCCAGCGCGTGGGCATCGCCCGTGCGCTCGTGCAGCGGCCGCAGATCCTCCTCGTGGACGAGCCCACCTCGAGCCTCGATCCGCGGACGTCGGAGACGGTGATGGCGCTCATCACCGACCTCGCGGCCGAGGACGGCATCCCCGCGCTCGTCAACATCCACGACGTGCCGCTCGCGCGCGCCTTCGCGCGCCGGATCATCGGGCTGGCGGCGGGCCGGATCGTGTTCGATGGACCGCCGGCCGCGCTGGACGACGCGGCCCTCGAGCGCGTCTACGGGGCGAGCGCGCGCGAGGTCGTGCGGTGATCGCGCGCACGTGGCGCCGGCCGTCGCCGTGGCCGTCGCCCGTGGATGGGACCGCTCGCCTGGGCGGCGGGCGCTCGCGTTCCTCGTCTGGAACGTCACGAGTCTGGAGGTCGATCCCGCGCGCGTGGTGCGCGGGCTCAACCGTCTCGGCATGGTGGCCGCGAAGGCGTTTCCGCCGGACTTCAGCCGGACGGGCCTGCTGGCGACCGGCGTGATCGAGAGCGTCGAGATCGCGACGCTGTCCACCGTCCTCGGCGTGGTGCTCGGCCTCCCGGTGGCGGTGCTCGCCGCGCGCAACGTCGTGCCGCTCCCCGTCTACGCGGGCGGCCGCCTCGTCGTCACGCTGGGCCGCACGCTCCACGAGCTGATCCTCGCGATCATCCTCGTGAAGGCCGTGGGGTTCGGGCCGCTCGCGGGCGTGCTCACGCTCACCGTGGGCGGCATCGCGTCGTTCGCCAAGCTGCTCGCCGAGCAGATCGAGACCATCGACCGCGGACCGATCGAGGCCATCCGCGCCACCGGCGCCTCGCGCGCGGCCGTGCTGATCTACGGCGTGCTGCCGCAGGTGCTGCCGCGCATCATCGGGCTGTCGATCTACCACTGGGACGTGCACCTGCGCCACTCGACCATCATCGGCATCGTCGGCGCCGGCGGCATCGGCGCCACGCTCTACAACGCGTTCGCGCGCTACGACTACGACTTCGCGCTGGCGATCCTCCTCGTCATCGTCGCCATCGTGCTGCTCGGCGAGGTCGTGAGCGCGCGGGTTGCGCCGGGCGGTGCAGTGAGCGCGCGGGTCTGGCGCCGCTTCTCGCCCGCGCAGACGGCCGCGCGGTGGACGGCGGAGCTGACGCTCGCCGGCCTCACCGCGCTGATGCTGTGGCACGTCGGCGTGCGCTGGGACTACGTCGCGGACGCGCCCGCGCAGGTCGGCGACCTCCTCGGGCGCATGCTGCCGCCCGAGTGGTCGTTCGTCTCCTCGCTCGTGCGTCCGCTGGCGCAGACGATCAACATCGCGACGCTCGGGACCGTCGCCGCCATCGTGATCTCGGTGCCGGTCGCGTTCTTCGCGGCGCTCACCACGTCGCCCGCGCGGATCACCTACGCGCTGGCGCGCCTGGTCATCGTGGTCAGCCGCTCCGTCGACACGCTCATCTGGGCGCTCGTGTTCATCATCGTCGTGGGGCCCGGCTCGCTCGCCGGCACGCTCGCCGTCGCCATGCGCTCGGTCGGCTTCCTGGCGAAGCTCTTCGCCGAGGCGATCGAGGAGATCGACCGGCGGCCAGGTCGAGGCGGTCAGCGCCACCGGCGCGAGCCGGCTGCAGACGCTGCTCTACGCGATCGTGCCCCAGGTGAAGCCGCTCGTCCTCGGCGTCTCGATCTATCGGTGGGACATCAACATCCGCGAGTCGACCGTGCTCGGCCTGGTGGGGGCCGGCGGGATCGGCTTCACGCTGAACGAGGCCATCCTCGGCCTCGAATGGGCCAGAGTCGGGCTGATCATCGTGGTGGTGCTCGGCGTCGTGCTCGTCTCCGAGGCCGTGTCCGCGATCGCCCGGGCAAGGCTGACCTGATGAAGGTCGATCTCCGCGTGCCGGTGGGGGTGCCGGTTCCCGACGTGGCGGAGGTGATCGCGCGCGCCGAGGCCGCCGGCTTCGACGGCGTGGGCGTCCACGACCATCCGCACAGCGCGCGCGACGTCTTCATGACGCTCGCGCTGGCCGCGCGCCGGACGTCGCGGGTCACGCTGTACCCGGCGACGTCGAGCCCCGCGGTGCGGCATCCCGTGCTGCTGGCATCCGCCGCGCATTCGCTCGAGGAGATCGCGCCCGGCCGCGCGCGGCTGACGCTCGCGCCCGGCTTCCTGTCCGCGCGCAGCGTCGGGCAGCCTCGCGCCCGCGTCGCGGAGATGCGCGCGGCGATCGGGCAGATCCAGCGCTTGCTCGCGGGCGGCAGCGAACAGGTCGGTGAAGGGGAGACACGCCTGCGCAACGTGAGTCGGCGCGCGACGCCGGTCTTCCTCCTGGCGGCGGGACCGCGGATGACGGAGCTGGCGGGCGAAGTGGCGGACGGCGCGCTGCTCTTCGTCGGCCTGCATCGCGACGCGATCGCGGCCGCGCGCCGTCACCTCGCGGTCGGCGCGCAGCGCAGCGGACGCTCGCTGGCCGACTTCCCGGTGATCTTCATCGTCACGCTGGGGCTCGCGCGGACGGTCCGCGAAGGGAGCGAATGGGTGCGGCGGTGGTTCGAGCCGGGCCGGCCGCTCCTCACGTATCCGAGCGCGTCGAACCTCTACTGGCTTCGCGAGGCCGGGCTGCCGCTTCCCGAGGACCTCGATCCCGGCACGATCGACGACGCGCTCGCGCTTCGTGTCGCGGATGCGTTCGGCTGCTTCGGCCCCGCCGAGCACTGCGCGGAGCGGCTGCTGCGCGCGAAGGAGGAGGCGGGCGTCGACCACGTGTTCTTCTTCCCCGCGCACGACCGCGAGGGCGGCTACGCGATGCCGCTGGCGGAGATCGAGGCGTTCGAGCGCGTCGTGCGCCCGCGTCTGGCCTAGGTGCGCTCCGTATACAGCTCGATCTCGTGGCCGTCGGGATCGCGCACGCAGAAGCCGCGCGCGTACTCGCCGAACGGGGTGAGGCCGTGGCTCTCGACCCAGCGGCGCGCCGCCGCGAGATCGTCGACCGCGAACGCGATGTGGTAGAGGCCCGGGCACGCCCTTGGGCTGGGGCCCGGGCCCGTCCGCGCGCGCGAGCTCGCACGAGATGTCGTGGTGGTGCGTGCCCGCGGAGAAGAAGACGATGCGCCCGTTCTTGCCGGTGCCGGTCTCCGTCAGGCCGAGGACGTCGCGGTAGAAGCGGCGGGTGGCGTCGAGGTCGCGGACGAAGAGCGAGACGTGACCGAGCTCGCGCACACGCAGCGTCAAGGCCGCGTCCCCATCGGCGAGTTAGTGTAACATTGCGACGTCATGGCTGATTCCAAGCCGGCGGTGCTCCAGGCCGCCGGGTCGGTGCTTGCCGTCGAGGCGGCTTCCCGCGCGCGACCGAACGTGAAGCTCATCGGTCTGCTCGCGCTCGGTCACCTCATCATCGACGTGAACCAGGGCTCGCTCTCCGCGGTCCTGCCGTTCCTCAAGACGCAGCACGGCCTCAGCTACGCGCAGGCGGCGATGATCGTCCTCATCGCCAACCTCACGTCGTCGATCATCCAGCCGCTCTTCGGCTACCTCTCCGACCAGACCGCGCGGCGCTGGCTCTTGCCGCTGTCGATCGCGCTCTCGGGCGCTCGGGCTCTCGCTCATCGGCCTCGCGCCGAGCTACGGCGCTGATCCTGGCGCTCGTGGTCGTGACGGGCATCGGCGTGGCGGCGTGGCATCCCGAGGGCTACAAGACCGCGACCGGGGTGGCCGGCGAGCGCAAGGCGACGGCGCTCGGCTGGTTCTCGCTCGGCGGGAACGTCGGGATCGCGCTCGGGCCGCCGGTGGTCACCGCTGCTGATCACGACGGCTCGGCATCGCGGGCACGCTCGGCATGCTCGCGCCGAGCGTGGTGATGGCCGGCCTCTTCGTCACCGCGCTGCCCGCTCATCGCCCGCGCGGCGGCGGCGCCGCGCGCGGTCGCGCACCACGCGCGCGCGGCGTGAACATGCCGGGCGCGATGGCGCTCCTGATCTTCGTCGTGATGCTGCGCTCGTGGACGACGCTCGGGCTTCACGACGTTCGTGCCGTTCTTCTACCTCGACGTGCTGAAGCAGGATCCGTCGATGGTCGGCGCTGCTGCTCTTCGTCTTCCTCGGCTCCGGCGCGCTCGGGAGCCTGGCCGCCGGGCCCATCGCCGATCGCATCGGGCCGCGGCCGTTCGTGCGCTGGGTGTTCCTCGCCGCGCTGCCGTTCGGCGTCCTCTTCATGCTCACCGGCGGCATCGCCCGCTTCGTGATGCTGGGCCTCTTCGGCGCCATCCTCACCGCGAGCTTCTCGGTGTCCGTCGTGCTCGCGCAGGCGTACCTGCCGCGCAACGCCGGCATGGCGTCGGGACTCATCGTGGGATTCGCCATCGGCACCGGCGGGCTCGCCGTCACGCTGCTGGGAATCGTGGCCGACCACCATGGTCTGTCGGTGGCCCTGTGGATCAGCGCGCTGATGCCGCTCGCCGGCTTCGCGGCCGCGCGCTACCTGCCCGCGCCGCGCAGCCTCGCCACGCAGTGAACGAAGCGCTGCCCTTCCAGGACGGAGAGCAGATCCTGCTGCTCGATCAGCGGGGCAAGCGGCATCTCATCTTCCTGCGCAAGTCGGAGACGTTTCACTCCGACCGCGGCTGGGTGCCCCACGACGCGATCATCGGCCAGCCGGAAGGCAGCTGGGTGCGCAGCTCGATGGGCCTGCGATACATCGCGGTGCGGCCCACGCTCGCGGAGTACGTGCTGGAGATGCCGCGGGGCGCGCAGGTCATCTATCCGAAGGACCTCGCGATCATCCTGTTCTGGGCGGACATCTATCCCGGCTGCCGCGTGCTCGAGGCGGGCATGGGCTCCGGCGCGCTCACGCTCGCGCTCCTGCGCGCCGTCGGCCCTGACGGCCGCGTGATCACGTTCGAGCAGCGCGACGAGTTCGCGCGTCGCGCGCTGGCGAACATCCACATGCGCATCGGCGAGGTGACCAACCTCACGGTTCGCCTCCGGCCGGTGGAGGAAGGGATGCTCGAGGAAGAGCCCGTGGACCGCGTGGTCTTCGATCTGCCCGAGCCGTGGCGGCTCACCGCGGAGCTGCCGAAGGTCCTCCGGCCCGGCGGCATCTTCCTCTCGTACGTTCCCACCATCATCCAGGCGCACCAGACGTCGGAGACGCTGCGGCGTGACCGCCAGTGGGCGCTGGTGGAGACCTTCGAAACGCTGTTCCGCCCGTGGAACATCGAGGGCCAGTCCGTCCGGCCGTTCCATCGCATGGTCGCGCACACGGGATTCATCACCGTGGCGCGCCGGGTGGTGCCGGAAGAGCAGGGCGCGCCGCCGCCCGCGACGCCCGGCCCGGGACGAGGACGACGAATGATCACGGTGATGCGCCGCTACCGGCGCGTGCTGCAGGTGGGCCTGCTCGTCGTCATCGCGGCGTTCGTCGTGACGTCGGTGGTCGTGTCCGGCTCGGGCACGTTCCGCAGCGGCGTGCCGGAAGACAGCGTGGCCACCGTCAACGGCGAGACGATCCCGACGGATCGGTACCGGCGCCGGTACCAGGCGTACGTCGACGCCTACGCGCAGGTCTATCGCGACCGCTTCACGCCGGAGCTGGCGGAGCGCATGGGGCTGTCGCAACAGGTGGTGCAGGACCTCGTCCTGGAGACGCTCGTGGTCCAGCGGGCGCGCACGGAAGGCCTCGAGGTCACCGACGCCGAGCTGAACGCGCAGATCCAGGCCATCCCGGCGTTCCAGGAGAACGGCCGCTTCGCGATCAAGCGCTACCAGGAGTTCCTGAAGCGCCGCGGGCTCAGCGCGACCGTGTTCGAGGCGGACGTGCGCCGCGAGTTCACGCGCCTGAAGACGGAGACCACCATCCGCAGCGGCGTGAAGGTGGTCGACGCCGAGATCGAGCAGGCGTGGAAGCTCCGGAACGAGGGCGTGCGCGCGTCGTGGGCGCTCGTCGAGATCGCGCCGCTCGCCAGCGCCGTCCAGGTGACCGACCCGGAGCTCGAGACGTACCTGAAGGCGCACGAGAGCGAGTACCGCCAGCCCGAGCGCCGCAAGGTCACCGTACGTGCTGGTGCCGATCCGCGACTACATCAAGCCGGTCTCCGACGCCGAGATCGAGAAGTACTACACCGAGCACGCCAGTGACTACGAGCGGCCGCCGCAAGTCCGGGCCGCGCACGTCCTCGTGCGAGTCCCCGAGACCGGGGGAAGCGAGGGCGAGGACAAGGCGCGCGCGAAGATCGTCGAGGTCATCAAGCGGGCCCGCGCCGGCGAGGACTTCGCCAAGCTCGCGCGCGAGGTGTCCGAGGATCCCGGCTCGAAGGCGACCGGCGGCGATCTCGGCCTCGTGCGCAAAGGCGAGATGGTCCCGCAGTTCGAGCAGGCGGCGTTCGCGCTGAAGGCGGGCGAGATCTCGGCCGAGCCCGTGCGGACGCCGTTCGGATTCCACGCCATCAAGGTCAGCGAGGTGCAGCCGGGCGGGAAGGTGCCGCTGAAAGAGGTGGCGGGCCAGATCCGCGACCGCGTGAGCGCCGCCGCCGCCGACAGCGCCGCGAAGGCGAAGGCCGACGAGGCGCGCGCGAAGCTGCAAGGCGCCGCCGATTTCTCCGCGGAGGCGAAGGCGCTCGGGCTCAACCCGCTCGACACGACGATCCCGAAAATCGACCGCGGGCCCACGGCCGCGCCCGACCTGATGGCGGACGCGGTCTTCGCGCTGGCGCACGACGGCGTGTCCGCGCCCGTGAAGACGCCGGCGGGCTGGATCGTGATCAAGGCGCGCGAGACGCTCCCGCCCGCGGTGCCGCCGCTGGCGGAGGTGAAGGACCGCGTGACGGCCGCGCTGAAGCGCGAGCGCGCCGAGGCGATCGCCCTCGAACGCGCGAAGCAGCTGGCGACCGACGCCAAGGCGGGCGACTTCGCCGCCGCGGCGAAGAAGGCGGGCGCGACGACCGGCGACACGCCGTTCTTCACGCTGGCGAAGCCGGCGGAGAAGCTGCCGGGCGACGCGATGCTGGCCGCGTTCCAGACGGCGCCCGGCGTCGCCACCGAGCCCGTGAAGACGCAGCAGGGCTACTACGTGATGAAGGTGCTGGAGCGCAAGCCCCCGGATCCGTCCGGGTTCGCGGCCGAGAAGGAAAAGGTCGGCAAGGACGTGCTCACGCAGAAGCAGAGCCAGGCGTGGCAAGCGTGGGTCGACGCCGCGCGCGCCGGCGCCAAGGTCGAGGTCGCGTCGAAGCCGCCCGCCCCGCGCCGAAGTTAACAGTTGACCGTCATGGACGGTCAAGGTCCAGAAGCCTGATGTACCTCGAGGACTTCAAGGCCGGCGACGAGTTCGCGTCGCCCGGCATCACCCTCACCGAAGCGCAGATCATCGAGTTCGCGCTGACGTTCGACCCGCAGCCCTTCCACGTCGACGCCACCGCCGCCGCCACCGGGCCCTTCGGCGGCCTCATCGCGAGTGGCTTCCACACCGCCGCGCTGAGCTTCCGTCTCTTCTGGCAGACCGGCGTGCTCGGCGACGCGAGCCTCGGATCGCCGGGCTTCGACGAGCTCCGGTGGCTCAAGCCGGTGCGGCCGGGCGATACGCTGCGCGTCGTGGCGCGGGTCGTCGAGGTCACGCGCTCGAGCTCGAAGCCCGATCGCGGCGCCGTGAGGATGGCGTACACCACCATGAACCAGCGCGGCGAGCCCGTGATGACGCTGGTCGCCATCCAGCTGGTCAAGGCGCGGCCCGCCTGACCGTCCGGCCCGGCGTGTTAACGTAAGAGACTCATGTCGGTCCAGCGCACGCCGATGACGCGGCCCGGGTACGAGAAGCTGAGTGCCGAGCTCGACCGGCTGAAGTACAAGGACCGGCCCGCCATCATCAAGGCCATCGCGGAGGCGCGGGCGCACGGCGACCTCAGCGAGAACGCCGAGTACCACGCGGCGCGTGAGAAACAGGGCTTCATCGAGGGCCGGATCAACGAGCTCGAAGCCAAGGTCGGCGCGGCCGAGGTCATCGATCCCCCCACCGGCGGCGACCGCATCACGTTCGGCTCCAGCGTCCGGCTCGAGGACGAGGGCGGCAAGGAAGTGCGCTATCAGATCGTCGGCTCGGACGAGTCGGAGCCGGCCAACGGACGCATCTCGGTCATGTCACCGCTCGCGCGCACGCTCATCGGCAAGCGTGTCGGCGACGACGGTGACCGCGCAGCTCCCCAGCGGCAAGAAGACCTTCGACGTCCTCGAGGTGAACTTTCCATGGCCCACGCGCTAGTCAACGGCGTCAAACTCTCCTACGAGGACGTCGGCCAGGGCGTCCCGATGATCTTCGTGCACGAGTTCGCCGGCGAAGCGGCGAGCTGGGCGCCGCAGGTGCGCTTCTTCGCGCGGCGCTATCGCACCATCGCGTACAACGCGCGCGGGTATCCGCCGTCCGACGTCCCCGAGGATCCCGCGGCCTATTCGCAGGCGCAGGCGGCCGAGGACATCCGCGGGATGCTCGACGCGCTGAAGATCCCGAAGGCGCACGTGGTCGGCCTGTCGATGGGCGGCTACGCGACGCTGCACTTCGGCCTCATGTACCCGGAGCGCGCGCTGTCGCTCGTGGTGGCGGGCGCCGGCTACGGGTCGAAGGCGGACGAGCGCGAAGGGTTCCGTCGCGACTCCGCGTCGATCGTGGAGAAGTTCGAGCGCGAGGGCATGGAGAAGGTCGCCGACACCTACGCGATCGGGCCCACGCGCGTGCAGTTCCGCGACAAGGACCCGGTGGGCTGGCAGGAGTTCTACGAGCTCCTGAAGAAGCAGTCCGCCAAGGGCCACGCGCTGACCATGCGCGGCGTCCAGATGCAGCGGCCGTCGGTGTACGAGCTGACCGATCGCATGGCCAAGCTCGACGTGCCGACCTTGATCATGACCGGGGATGAGGACGAGCCCTGTCTCGATCCCGGCATCCACATGAAGCGGACGATCCCCACGGCGGGGCTCGTGATCATTCCGAAATCGGGGCATACCATCAACCTCGAGGAGCCGGACGCGTTCAACCGGGCCGTGCTCGACTTCGTCACCGCGGTGGACGCGGGACGCTGGCCGCGGCGCAACCCCGAGTCGATCAGCACGTCGGCGATCCTCCAGACCAGGAAACCATGACCCTCCCCCTCGACGGCATCTCGATCATCGACCTCACGCGGGCGCGCGCCGGGCCCACGGCGGTCCGCCAGCTCGCGGACATGGGCGCTTCGGTCATCAAGGTGGAGTCGCGCGACGATCCGGACCAGACGTTCGCCCGGCACGGGTTCGACTTCCAGAACCTGCACCGCAACAAGCGCTCGCTCACGCTCGATCTCAAGAAGCCCGAGGGCGTCGCCATTCTGAAGAAGATGATCCCGACCACCGACGTGGTGATCGAGAACTACCGGCCCGACGTGAAGCGGCGGCTGGGCATCGACTACGAGACGCTGTCGGCCATCAACCCCCGGTTGATCTACGGCTCGATCTCGGGCTTCGGGCAGTCGGGGCCGTACCGTGATCGTCCCGGCTACGACCAGATCGCGCAGGGGCTCGGCGGGCTGATGTCGATCACCGGGTTGCCCGGGCAGGGGCCCGTGCGCGTCGGCATTCCGATCGCCGACCTCACCGCCGGCATCTTCCTCGCGCAGGGCATCCTGGTCGCGCTGTACGAGCGCACGAAGTCCGGGAAGGGGCAGTGGGTGCACACGTCGCTGCTCGAAGCGATGGTGACGATGCTCGACTTCCAGGCGTCGCGCTGGCTCATCGGCAAGGAGATCCCGCCGCAGGCCGGCAACGACCATCCGACGGGCATCCCGACCGGCGTGTTCAAGACGGCGGACGGCCACATCAACATCGCCGCGTCGGGCCAGCAGATGTTCCGGCGGCTGTGCGAGGCGCTCGGGACGCCGGCCCTCATCGACGACCGGCGCTTCAAGACCCCGCCCGATCGCTCGAAGAACCGGCACGAGCTCACGGACGAGCTGGAGAAGGCCACGGGCAAGCGCACCGAGCGCCGAGCTGGTCGAGGCGCTGAACCAGGCCGGCGTGCCGTCGGGGCCGATCCTGAACGTGAAGGAAGTCTTCGAGAACGAGCAGGTGAAACACCTCGGGCTCGCGGTGCCGGTGAAGTCCGCCAAGCTCGGCGACCTGCTGGTGCAGCGCGTCCCCTCGACGCTGTCCCGCACGCCGGGTGGTGTCCGCATGCCGACGCCGGAGTCGGGCGAGCACAACGACGAGATCCTGCGCGGTCTCGGCTACAGCGCCGACGACCTCGCGCGGTTGCGGAGGGACGAGGTCATCTGACGGTCATCAAGGCGGTCACCGACGGACGCAGGGAGCACGAGCATGAACGAGCCGGGCGACGAGTATTCCGAATCGCTCGAGACCGAGTTCCGCAGGACGGAGGGCGCGCTCCTCGAAGACACCGTGCGGCTCCTCGCGCCGAGCGAGCCGCTGAAGCTTCACGCGGACCATAGCGTCGCGCGTGCCATCCAGGCCATGGTCCAGAACCGCCGGGCCGCGGTGGTGATCGTCGACACGACGACCGTCTCATCGGCATCTTCACCGAGCGGGACGTCCTCACCCGCGTGATGGGAGCGGGGCGCGTCGCCCGCGACACCCTGCTGGCCGACGTGATGACGCCCGAACCGGAGTCGCTCCGGCCGGACGACCGCATCTGCTTCGCCATCAACCGGATGCACAACGGCGGGTTCCGCAGCCTGCCGCTCGTCGACGACCGCCACCGGCCGATCGGCATCGTCACCGTCAACGACGTGGTGCGCTGGCTCGCCGAGATCTTCCCGGAGGCGGTCCTGAACATGCGGCCGGGCGACAAGCTCAAGAATCCCGCACAGATCGACGCCGGGTAGCCGCCTCAACTCCCGCCGGGCGGCGGCCGATAGAGAGAGCACCATGGCCGCCCCCGTCTCGCGGATCGGAAACGACCCTCGGCTCCTCGCGGAGCTGCCCCCCCTGTCCCCGGTGGTGGCGCAGCTCACGGGGACGCTCAGCGGCGACGATGTCGATTTCCGCGACATCGAGCGGATCATCCGTCGCGACCCGGTCCTGACCGCTCGGGTGATCAGCTCCGCCAACACCGTCGCGTACGCGGGGCATGCTCCGACCGTCTCGATCCACAGCGCGATCATGCGCCTCGGCGTCCTGGAGGTCCGGCGGCTCGCGTTCCTGCTGAGCTTCTACTCGGCCGTGCCGGGCACGGGCGCCCAGCGGCAGGCCTTCTGGCGTCACAGCCTGGCGGTGGCGCACGCGGCCAACGTCGTCGCGCGACACGCGGTGAAGTGGAACGCGAGCGGCCAGGCCGAGCACGCGTTCCTCGCCGCGCTCATCCACGACATCGGGCTCCTGGCGCTCGGCCGCCATCATGCGCGTGAGGACGCCGCCGTGGTCGCGTACGCCACGGAGAACCGGATGGCGCGCTGGCAGGTCGAACGCCAGATGCTCGGCGTGGACCACGCGCAGCTCGGGGCTCGCCTCGCGATCCACTGGGCGTTCCCCGAGGCGATCACGAGCGTGATCGAGTTCCACCACGACTTCGCGTCGGCCCCCGCGCCGGCGCGCTGGCTCGCGGCCGTGGTGGCGCTCGCCGACGCGCTCTGCAACGAGGACGACGCCTCGAACATGTGCGAAGGCGCGCACGTGGAGACGATCGAAGAAGCGATCGCGCTGCTGAACCTCGAGCCGGACGCCCTCGGGCGGATCGTCGACGAGACGCGCGCCGACGCGGCCCGCGATCTCCTGGTGATCGAGACGCTCTGGCGGTATTAGCCCGGAGGGGGGCTTCGCCCCCCTTCCGGCGGTCGTCGCGCGCCTGAGGGCGCACTCCTCCCTGCCTCCCCCCAGCAGCAGGATTGCGCGGGCGAAGCCCGCGCTCGGACACTGCTGATCTCATCGGGCTCCGCTGAGCAACAGGAGTGATGTCGGCGGAGCAGCGCTAGGAATCGATCCGACGCGCGCTCGGGCCGCGTGACCGCGAGACGTGATCACGCACCTCACGCCGAGCGCTTCAGGCCGCCTGCCTCATGACGAGCGCTTCAGATAGACCACGCCGAGTGGGGGGAGATCGAGAAGGATTGACGCGGGGCGGCCGTGCCACGGCGTTGGCTCGGCGTGGACGCCGCCGCGGTTGCCGACTCCGCTGCCGCCGTACTCGAGGGCGTCCGTGTTGATCAGCTCGCGGTAGTAGCCGGGGGACGGGACGCCGACCCGGTAGCCCGTGCGCGGGCACCGGCGTGAAGTTGCAGACCGCGATCACCACGTCGTCCGGGTCGCGCGCGCGACGCAGGAACGACAGCGTGCTGTGGTCGGCATCCGTGAGATCGATCCACTCGAAGCCGGCGGGCTCGAAATCCCGCTGATGCAGCGCAGGCTCCGCGCGAAGGACCCGGTTGAGATCGCGCACGAGCTGCTGCAGGCCCGCGTGATACGGGCCCTCGCGCAGCAGGTGCCAGTCGAGGCTCGCGTCGTGGTTCCACTCGCGCGTCTGTCCGAGCTCGCCGCCCATGAACAGGAGCTTCTTGCCGGGATGGGCGTACATGTACGCGTAGAGCGCGCGCAGGTTCGCGAACTTCTGCCAGTCGTCGCCGGGCATCTTGCGGTGGAGCGAGCCCTTGAGGTGGACCACCTCGTCGTGGGACAGCGGCAGCACGAAGTTCTCGCTCCACGCGTACATCAAGCCGAAGGTGAGCTCCCTCTGGTGGAACCGGCGGTGCACGGGGTCGCGGGAGAAGAAGCGCAGCACGTCGTGCATCCAGCCCATGTTCCACTTGAGCCCGAACCCGAGCCCGCCGAGGTACGTGGGCCGCGACACCATCGGCCACGACGTCGACTCCTCCGCGACCGTGAGCGTGGCCGGGCTGCTCCGCGTACACGGTCTCGTTGAAGCGCTTGAGGAAGGCGATGGCCTCGAGGTTCTCGTTGCCGCCGTACCGGTTGGGCAGCCACTGGCCGGGCTTGCGGGAGTAGTCGAGGTAGAGCATCGACGCGACCGCGTCGACGCGGAGGCCGTCCACGTGGTAGCGGCGCAGCCAGAAGAGCGCGTTGGTGAGCAGGAAGTTCGCCACCTCGTTGCGCCCGTAGTTGAAGATCAGCGTGCCCCAGTCCGGGTGCTCGCGCAGCCGCGGATCGGCGTGCTCGTAGAGGTGGGTGCCGTCGAAGAACGCGAGCCCGTGCGCGTCGCGCGGGAAGTGCGCGGGCACCCAGTCGAGGATCACGCCGATGCCGCGCCGGTGGAACGCGTCGACGAGCGCCATGAAGTCGGCCGGTTCGCCGTAGCGGCGCGTCGGCGCGAAGTAGCCGAGCGGCTGGTAGCCCCACGACCCGTAGAACGGGTGCTCGGTGACCGGGCAGGAGCTCGACGTGCGTGAAGCCCATGTCGCGTCACGTAGTCCGGCAGCTGCTCGGCGAGCTCGCGGTAGGTGAGGGAACGGTTGTCCTCCTCCGGGACGCGGCGCCACGAGCCGAGGTGCACCTCGTAGATCGCGATCGGCGCGTCGAGCGCGCTGCGCTGGGCGCGCTCGCGCATCCAGTCGGTGTCGTCCCACCGGTAGGTGTCGAGGTCGCAGACGACCGACGCCGTGCGCGGACGCTCCGGCTCGAACGCGAACGCGTACGGATCCGCCTTCAGGATCACGCCGGCGTCGGACAGGATCTCGTACTTGTAGCGCGCGTCGTCCTCGACACCCGGGAGGAAGATCTCCCAGATGCCGCTCCCGGGATGCCGCCGCATGACGTGCACGCGCCCGTCCCAGCTATTGAAGTCGCCGACGACGCTGACCCGCTGGGCGTTCGGCGCCCACACCGCGAAGGCCACGCCGACGACCCCCTCGAGCTTGCGCCGGTGGGCGCCGAGGCGTTCGTCCGCGTTGTGGTGGCGTCCCTCGCCGAGCAGGTAGAGGTCGTACTCGGTCAGCGCGGGCGGAAACCGGTAGGGGTCGTCGACCGTGACCGTGCGTCCGCCGCGGTCGGTCACGTCGATGTGATAGGGCGCGCGCTCATGCACGTCGGGGAGCCGGGCCTCGAACACGCCTCCCGGGTGGCGGCGCGTCATCTCGCGCGGCGGCCCGGCCCCGTCGACGACGACGCGCGCGCTGGCCGCCCACGGCAGCACCGCGCGAACGACGAGCTCGCTGTCGACGACGTGGGGCCCAAGCAGACTGAAGGGATCTGCATGCGCCCCGCGCGCGAGTGCTTCAAGATCCGCCGGATTCATCCCGCCTCCGCGCCATGCGATCCCGATGCCACCATCTCACCTGGAAGCCTACGCGATTCTTCGGAGCGCTTCCGGACGAGGAATCTGCCATCGCTCGGCGACGAGAAGGCAGACGCGATTGATCCGCGGATTCCGAGCGGCGGCTTTGCCGCCGCAATCCTCCTGGGGGAGGCAGGGAGGAGCGCGCCGTCAGGCGCGCGACGACCGCCGGAAGGGGGGCGAAGCCCCCCTCCGGGGTCAGCGGAGTGCGTCGCGAAGTTCGCGGCCGAGGACTTCGACGGTGCCGCGCGTGCCGCCGGCGAGCTTCAGCTTCCACTCGCCCTCGGTCTCGAAGCGGCGGTCGCGCAGGCGCTCGCCCCACGGCTTGATGGCCTCGCGGATCGCGTTGAGGTCGAACGGATCGCGGCGAAGCTCGCGGGCGCGCGCCATCACGTCCGGGGCCACGCGGATGAACGCGCGGAGGGCGGCGCCGGTCTTGATCGAGTACTTCCGGCCCACCCACGCCTGCGGGAACGTGGTCGAGAGCGCCTTCATGTAGTTGAGGAAGAAGCGCTTGGCGCCCGCTGCGGATCTCGGAGAGCCGCGCGCCCGTCGCCCACCTTCTCCACGGTCTCGAGGAAGTCGACGATCTCCTCGGCCAGCGGCGCCTGGCTGACCCGGCCGCGCCCGGTGCCGAGCATCTTGATCTCGCCGACGCAGCGGCGAGGTCTCGTCCTCGTTCAGCGAGCGGATCACGTCGTGCGCGAGTGCCTGGTTCGGATCGGGATAGAGCTTGCGCCCGGCGAGGCTGATGATGTGCGACGGGTTCAGCCGCGTGTGCTTGGCGTTGATCGTCACGAACAGCTCGACGATCTGGCGCGCGTCCAGCGAGTCGAACAGCACGGCCGGGACCTCGATGCCCACGTTCTCGCCCTGCTGGTTGAGCGCGTGCAGCGCGAGCAGGCGATGCTGGCCGTCGAGCACGCGCAGCACGCCGTGCTCCTCGGGGATCTGCAGCGAGCCCGAGGTCGTGGTGGCCGGCGACCGGCGTGAAGGTGAACCGCTTCTCCGAGGTGATGATCACCGCGCCCGGGATGGCGGGCAGCGTCGCCGCGTCCTTGCACTCGCGGTAGTAGGCGGCCAGCTCGTCGATCTTGCGGCGGATGACCGGGCCGCTGGTACGCGCTCTCGCTCTCGCTGATCCGCTTCTCGAGGCTGTCCCAGTTGACGCGGCGCGCGGACGCTCGTCCGGGCCTTGCTGGTCTTCGGCTCGGGCTTCTCGTCGCCCGGTGTAGCCGAGCACCTCGAACTTCACCAGCCGATCGATGTCCTTCGCGGAGAGTCCAGCCTGGTAGAACTCGACGCCGAACTGCTTGACGCGGCGCGCCGGCACGGTGATCATGTGCACAGCACATGCTATCCGATGCCGCAAACCCCTGTCAACAGAGGGGTTTTTGGACTATCCCAACCGGTAGTTCCTTGATTTGGCGGTGCCCTACGATCGCCTTAGGTCAGACCGAAGCGTCTCCGCGGCCAGCCCGGCGATGTGGCGGCCGATCGCCAGCGAGGCGGTCGCGCCGGGTGACGGCGCGTTGAGCACGTGGATGCGCGTCGGAGTCGTCGACGATGCGGAAGTCGTCGACGAGCGAGCCGTCCGGCGCCACGGCCTGGGCGCGCACCCCGGCGCCGCCCGCGCTCGACGTCCTCGGGACGGATCTCCGGGACGAGCCGCTGCAGGGCCTTCACGAACGCCTTCTTCGACAGCGAGCGGTACACCTCGTAGCGCGCCGGTCTTCCAGTACTTGCGCGCCATGTGCCAGAAGCCGCGAGTAGCTCAGCGTCTGGCCCAGCTCGCCCGGCCGCACCGTCCAGAACGTGTAGCCCTCGCGCGCGAAGGCGAGCACCGCGTTGGGCCCGGCCTCCACCTCGCCGTGGATGGTGCGGGTGAAGTGCACGCCGAGGAACGGGAACTCCGGATCGGGCACCGGGTAGATCAGGCCGTGCGACCAGGTGACGCGCTCCGGGCGCAGCATGTAGTACTCGCCGCGGAACGGCACGATCTGCACGTCCGGCGTCGCGCCCGCCATGCGCGCGACCACGTCGGAGTAGAGCCCGGCGCAGTTGACGAGGCGCGCGGGTCAGCACCGCGCGGCGCGTCGCCCAGAGGTCGAGGCCGTCGCCGGTGCGCGCGATGTTGGTGACGGCGGCGTTCGTCTCGATCTCCACGCCGCGCTGCCGCAGATCGCGCGCCGATCGCCGCCGCCACCTCGATGTAGTCGACGATGGCGGTGGTGGGCGAGCAGATCGCGCGGATGCCCGCCGCGTGCGGCTCGATCTCGCGCAGCCGCTCGGCGCTCGATCATCTCCACCGGGCACGCCGTTGGCCTGCGCCGCGCTCGTAGAGCGTGTCAGGCGCGGCAGCTCCTCCGGGCGTGGTCGCGACGATGACCTTGCCGCAGTCGTCGATCTTGATCGCGTGCTTCTCGCAGAACTCGCCGCATCAGCCCCTTGCCCTCGACGCAGTGCTGCGCCTTGTACGAGCCGGGCTTGTAGTAGATGCCGGAGTGGATGACGCCGCTGTTGTGCCCGGTCTGGTGCGTGGCGATGCTCGGATTCCTTCTCGAGGATCACGAGCCGGATGCCGGGATGCTTCTCGGTGATCGCGAGGGCGGTGGCCAGGCCCGACGATGCCGCCGCCGATGATCGTGATGTCGTAACGGTCCGCCACGGCTCAGCGCCTCCCTGCCGCGGCCGCGATGGCCGCGTCACCGGATTCCATCTGCTCGCGATGATAGCACCGCCCCGCGGCCGCGACCGTCATCGCGGTGCGACCGGGAGATCGACGATGCGCGCTCGCACTCGTCCGCGCTGCGCGCGGACGGTCGCGACGGTGACGGGGAGGGAGAACCGCCGGGGCCCGGCGCTGCCGGGATTGAGGAAGACGATGCCGTCTCGCCGCGTGATCGACGGCTGGTGGGAGTGCCCCGCGATGATGACCGCGACATCGGCGCGGCGTGCGAGCCAAGGTCTTCAGATCGTGGATGACGAGCAGGCGCGCGCCGTCGACCTCCACGATCTCCCGCTCCCGCAACGCCCGCGCCCAGCCGCCGTGGTCGTTGTTGCCTCGCACGGCGACGACCGGCGCGATGCCGCGGAGCGCCTCGAGCACCTCCGGCGCCCCGACGTCGCCCGCGTGCAGGATGAGCGCACTCCCGCGCAGCGCGCGCACGGCCTCCGGACGCAGCAGCCCGTGCGTGTCGGAGATGACACCGATCCGCGTGCCCTGTGATCGCGCCGCCATGGCCTCGCCCTCCCGCAGCGTAGCAGCGATCGGCCTCACGGAGCGCGTTCCGCCGTTGACGTACACTACGCGGCGAACGACGTACACGGAGGACGGCGATGGCCGGCAAGTACTACGAAGAGCTGACGGTGGGGCTGACCTTCCAGCACCAGCCGGGACGGACGGTGACCGAGGCGGACAACGTCTTCTTCTCCTGTCTCACCATGAACCCGCAGCCGCTGCACGTCGACTTCCACGCGGCGTCGAAGGCGGAGTTCGGCAAGCCGCTCGTGAACAGCCTGTTCACGCTCGGCGTGGTCATCGGCCTCTCGGTCGGCGAGACCACGCTCGGGACGACGGTCGGCAACCTCGGCTTCGAGAAGACCGAGTTCCCCAAGCCCGTGTTCCACGGCGACACGATCTACTCCGAGACCGAGGTCGTGGACCGGCGCGAGTCGAAGTCACGGCCGCAGTGGGGGATCGTCACCTTCGAGCACCGCGGCAAGAACCAGCACGGCGACCTCGTCGTCCGCTGCGTGCGGCAGGCCATGATGCGGAAGAAGCCCGCGTGATGACCCGGCGGCGCTCGTCTGCACTTCGTGCCCGGCGGCAACGAGAAGATGATCGCGAAGGCGCTCACGCTGCCCGCGGACGGCCTGATCCTCGACCTGGAAGACGCGGTGCCGCCGGACCGCAAGGCGGCCACGCGGCCGATCGTGCGCGAGTGGCTGCAGAAGCTCGACTTCGGCGGCCGCGAGCGCTGGGTGCGCATGAATCCGATCTTCACCGACCTCGCGGTGGCCGACCTGGAAGAAACCATCGCCGGACGGCCCGAGGGCTACATCGTCCCCAAGGCGCGCCGCGCGAGCGACGTCCACGCGATCGTCAACCACCTCGAACGTCTCGAGGCCGCGCACGGCGTGCCCTTCGGCAGCACGAAGCTCGTCGTCCTCGCCACCGAGGTGCCGGAAGGTCTGCTCAACATCGCCGAGATCGCCACGGCCAGCCCGCGCACCGTCACGCTCACCTGGGGCGTCGAGGACCTGTCGGCGGCCATGGGGCTGCCCCGCGTGCGAGACGCGCGCGGACAGTACCTCGACATCCCGCGCTATGCGCGCGTGATGTGCGCGGTCGCCGCGTCCGCGGCGGGCATCGAGGCGATGGACACCGTCTTCACCGACATCGCCGACCTCGAGGGCCTGCGCCGCGAATGCGAGGAAGCCGTGGCGATGGGCTTCACCGGGAAGATCTCGATCCATCCGAGCCAGATCGAGGTCATCAACGAGGTCTTCACCCCGTGCGCCGCACGACGTGGCCGAGGCGCGCGAGCTCGTGGCGCAGTTCGACGAGCACGCGCGCGCGCGGCGTCTTCGCGTTTCGCTTCAAGGGCCAGATGGTGGACGCGCCGCATCTCACCCGCGCCCGCAAGGTCATCGCGCGCGCGGGCGGCTGAGTGCGGGCGCTTCGCCGTCCACGCGCAGGCGCCGATCGACACGGCGCCGCTCGTGCGCGAGGAGCGCGCCGTGCCGTCACCCGCTCCCGGCGAGATCCTCGTCGAGGTGCGCGCGTGCGGGGTCTGCCGCACCGACCTCCACGTCGTCGAGGGCGATCTTCCCCTCGTCGTCACGCCGATCGTGCCCGGCCATCAGGTCGTCGGTCGCGTCGTCCGTGATGGCGCCCGCCTGCGGGCGGGAGACCGGGTCGGCGTCGCCTGGCTGCGATGGACGTGCGGGACGTGCGTCTTCTGCCGGGAGGGCCGCGAGAATCTCTGCGAGCGCGCGAGCTTCACCGGCTGGCATGCCGACGGCGGGTTCGCCGACTACGTCACGGTGCCGGAAGCCTTCGCGTACCCGCTGCCGGGCACGCTCGACGACGCGGAGGCGGCGCCGCTGCTCTGCGCGGGCATCATCGGGTATCGCGCGCTGCGCCTCAGCGCGGTGCGGCCCGGCGGGCGGCTCGGCCTCTACGGCTTCGGCTCGTCGGCGAGCGTGACGATCCAGGTCGCGCGCGCGCGAGGCTGCGAGGTGTTCGTGTGCACGCGCGAAGCGTCCCACCGCGCGCTGGCGCGCACGCTCGGCGCGGCGTGGGCGGGCGACATCCCCGAGCCGATGCCGCATCCGGTCGACGGCGCGATCATCTTCGCCCCGGCCGGGGATCTGGTCCCGCTCGCGCTGAAGAACCTCGCGCGCGGCGGGACGCTCGCGCTGGCCGGCATCTACATGTCCACCATCCCGCCGCTCCCGTACGAGGACCTCTTCCAGGAGCGCCGCATCACGTCGGTCACGGCGAACACCCGCGCCGACGGCGAGGAGCTGCTGGCGGAGGCCGCGAAGATCCCGATCCGCCCGACGGTGACCACCTTTCCCCTGGAGGACGCGAACCGCGCGCTCCTGTCCCTCAAGCAAGGTGCGTTCGCGGGCTCCGGCGTTCTTCTCCCGTAACCGCTGTATAATCCGCCAACTTTGCACTGGCCGAGTGCCGGCGCGCCAGGCATCCGACTGGCGAAGCAGGTCACGATGACCACGCAGCCCGACCTCGTCGCGCGTGCGGCCCGTGTCCTCCCCGGTGGGGTGCTCGGGAGCCACCGTCACGCGCCCGGCCTCGAGTTCGTGGTGAAGGACGCGCGCGGCGCGTACCTCTGGGACACCAACGGCACGCCGCTACCTCGACTACCTCCTCGGCTCCGGCCCCATGGTGCTCGGTCACTCCCATCCCGCCGGTCGTCGACGCCGTCCAGAAGCAGGTGCCGCACGGATCGACGTTCATGCTGCTGAACGAGCCGATCATCGAGCTCTCCGAAGAGATCGTGCGCGCGGTGCCGTGCGCCGAGCAGGTGCGCTTCACCTCCAGCGGCAGCGAGGCCACGTTCTTCGCGCTGCGCGTCGCGCGCGCCTACCGGGGCCGCGAGAAGGTGATGAAGTTCGAGGGCGGCTTCCACGGCACCCACGACTACGCGCTCATGAGCGTGACGCCGCGGACGCCGAAGGCGTTCCCGGCGGCGGTGCGCGACTCCGGGCGGCATCCCGCACGCGCTCGAAGAGACGATGCTGATCGCGCCGTACAACGACCTCGCCACGACCGAAGCGCTGATCGCCGCGCATCACAACGAGCTGGCGGCCGTCATCCTCGAGCCGTACCAGCGTGTGATCGTCCCCGACCGTCAGTTCCTGCAGGGGCTGCGCGCGGTGACGCGCCGCTACGACGTGCCGCTGGTCTTCGACGAGATCGTGACCGGCTTCCGCTTCGCGTACGGCGGCGCCCAGGAGTACTACGGCGTCGTGCCGGACATCGCGGCCTTCGGCAAGATCCTCGCCGGCGGCTTTCCGCTCGGCTGCATCGCGGGGCCCGCCGCCATCATGAAGCACTTCGATCCCGCGCTCGAAGGCACGCCCGAGCACGTCTGGCAGGCGGGGACGTTGAACGGCAATCCCGTCGCCGCCGCGGCCGGGCTCGCGACGCTCGCCGAGCTCCGCAAGCCCGGCCAGTACGAGACGCTGCATCGCACCGGCAACCGGCTGAAGGACGGGCTCACGCGGCTCGCCGCGAAGCACGGCATGCCGGCCCGCGTGTCGGGCGAGGCGCCGGTGTTCGACATCCTCTTCACGGACCAGGACATCGTGGACTATCGCGCGACGCTCACCGCCGATCGCCGGCGGATCGCGCTCTTCAACGAGGAGTGCCTGCGCCGCGGCGTCGTGAAGGCCGTCAACAAGATCTACGTGTCGCTCGCACACACCGATGCCGACGTCGACGAGACGCTCGGCATCTTCGACGAGGCGCTCGCGGCCGTGAAGCGGCGCACGTCGTAGGAGGATTCCATGGCTTTGAGCCGTCGTGAGCTGTTGATCGCCGGTGGTCTCACCGCCGCCGGTTCCGTCGTGGTGCCGTCGATCGTCCGCGCCCAGGCCCCCAAGCGCGGCGGCACGCTGAACCTCCGCCTGTGGGATCCGCCGCACTTCGACCTGCACGCGGGAGGCGGCCTCTCGTACAAGCTCCACATCCCGATGTCGTTCACGCACAGCCGCCTCGTGCGCCACAAGACCGGGCCGTCCGTCGTGCCGGGCACGTTCCAGTTCGAGCCCGACCTGGCCGAGTCGTGGACGCAGCCGAACGAGACCACCTACATCTTCAAGCTGCGCCGCGGGGTACGCTGGCACAACAAGCCGCCCGCCAACGGCCGGGAGTTCGTGGCCGACGACGTCATCTACACGATCAACCGCTTCCAGACCACCCAGGGCCACGCCAACGCGCACATGCTGAAGGCGGTCGACAAGGTCGAGGCGGTCGACAAGTACACCGTGAAGTTCACGCTCAAGGAGCCATCGACGTGGTTCCTCGACACGCTGGCCAGCCCCATGGTCGTCGGCATGGTCAACAAGGAAGCGTCGGAGAAGTTCGGCGACCTGAAGAAGCCGGAGTCGTTCATCGGCACGGGCCCGTGGATGCTCGACAGCTACCGGCCGAACCAGGGCATGACCCTCGTCCGGAACCCGAACTTCTTCATCGCGGGACTGCCGAACATCGACCGGATCGAGATCTTCGTCGACGAGGACAACGCGTCGCGCACGGCGTCCTTCATGGCCGGCAAGTTCGACCTCGGCTGGGAGTTCCCGGGACAGATCAACCGGACGGACTGGGTGCAGATCAAGGACTCGGCGCTGAAGAAGCGTCCCAACCTCAAGACGGTGGAGTTTCCCGCCAACGTCATGAGCCACATCTCGATGCGCACGGACCAGAAGCCCTTCAGCGACGTGCGCGTGCGCCACGCGATCTCGCATGCGATCGACCGCCAGGGCATCATCGACGCGGTCGCCGAGGGCGTGGGCGTCTTCAACGCGGCGGTCCCGGCGGCGCTGAAGGACTGGGCGGTGCCGGTCACGCAGCTCGGCGAAGGCGCGAAGTACTTCAAGTACGACCCCGCCGAGGCCAAGCGCCTCCTCGCGGCGGCGGGCTACCCGAACGGGTTCCAGGGCACGATCTGCTTCACGACGTACGGCTCCACCGTGCTCGTCGACTCGACGCAGATCATCCTGAAGAACCTCAAGGACGTCGGCATCACCGCGAAGCTCGACACCAAGGAGTACGGCGCCTACATCACGAGCTGCTTCTACGGCAAGTTCGACTCGATGACCTACGGGCCGCAGACGCCGTTCCTCGAGCCCGACAGCTTCCTCTACGGCCAGTACTACCCCGACGAGCCGCGCAACCAGAGCCACATCAAGGATCCCGTCCTCGCCGACATGCTCGTCCGGCAGCGCCGCACGTTCGACGTGCCGAAGCGCAAGGAGCAGGTCGCCGAGATCCAGCGCTACCTCGCGAAGCAGCAGTACTACGTCACCACGAACTCCGGCGTGTACGTCGCCGTGTGGGACGGCGCGCTGCAGAACTACGGCCCGAACATCGGCTACGACTACGGCGGCCGCCTGATGGCCGCGTGGCTGAATCGGTGAGTGTCCGCCGATGCTGAGACGGTACCTGGCGAAGCGGTTGGTGGTGGCGATCCCGTCGCTGCTGATCGCTTCGCTCATCGTCTTCACGCTGCCGCGGCTGATCCCCGGCGACGTGGTGGCGATGATGCTCGAGGAGAAGGCCTACGCGAAGGACCTCGAGGAGCTGCGCGCGAAGCTCGGGCTGAACCGGCCGATCTACGTGCAGTACTTCGAGTGGCTGGGGCGCGCCGTCACCGGCGACCTCGGCGAGTCGCTGTGGACCAGGCGGCCGGTGCTGGAGGAGATCGGGCAACGGCTGCCGATCACGCTGGAGCTGGCGCTGCTGTCGCTGGTGGTGGCGCTCGTCATCGCGGTGCCCGTCGGGGTCATCGCGGCCGCGCGGCAGGACACGGCCCAGGACTACACCTTCCGCAGCGCCGCCATCCTCGGGCTGTCGGTGCCTGGATTCTGGCTGGCCACGCTCGTGATCGTGCTCCCCGCCATCTGGTGGGGCTGGCGCCCGCTCACGGGCTACGTCGAGATCTCGAAGGATGTCACCGGCCACATCATCCAGATGCTCCTGCCCGCCGTCATCCTCGGGATCGCGTTCGCGGCGGCGATGATGCGGCTCACGCGCGGCATGCTGCTCGAGGTGCTCCGTCAGGACTACGTGCGCACGGCCTGGTCGAAGGGACTCCGCGAACGGGTGATCATCCTGAAGCACGGGCTGCGCAACGCGATCATCCCGGTCATCACGTACATCGGCACGCAGCTCCCACAGGTGATCGGCGGCACCGTCGTCATCGAGACGATCTTCGGCCTGCCGGGCATGAGCCGCTTTCTCTTCGATGCCATCAACCAGCGCGACTACCCGGTGATCCAGGGCGTCAACCTCGTGGTCGTGTCGTTCATCGTGCTCGTCAACCTGGCCGTGGACGCGCTCTACGCGGTGCTGGATCCACGGATCCGCTACTGAAACTCGGAGGGGGGCTCCGGTGGCCGGTAATGTAGCGGCGCGGGTCGAGCCTGCGCTCGAACGAAGCAAGGCGGCCGTGCAGCGGCCCGAACGCTCGCGCCTCGGGGCGATCGGACGGGCGCTGTGGTTCTTCGCGAGGCGCAAGCCGATCGGCGCGTTCAGTGGGCTGATCGTGGTCGCGATGCTCGTGATGACCGTGTTCGCCGAGTCCATCGCGCCCTACGGCTACGATGAGAGCGTGCGCGGCGCGCGCATGACGCCGCCGAGCGCCAAGCACTGGCTCGGAACCGACAACCTGAGCCGTGACATCGCGAGCCGCATCATCTACGGCGCGCGTGTCTCCATCACGATCGGCTTCGCCACGATCCTGCTGGGCACCGCCGCCGCCGCCGCGCTCGGCGTCACCAGCGGCTATTTCGGCGGGAAGTACGACCTGGTCGTGCAGCGCATCGTTGACGCGTGGATGTCCTTTCCGTACCTCGTCATCATCCTGTCGGTGATGGCGGTGCTCGGGCCCGGCCTGTTCAACGTGATCCTGTCGCTGTCGATCATCGTCGCCGCCACCGGCTCGCGCGTCATCCGCGGCGCCACCATCGCGATCGCGCAGAACGCGTACGTGGAGGCGGCGCGCGCGATGGGCTGCGGGCACGCGCGCATCGTGTTGTGCCACATCATGCCGAACGTGACCGCGACCATCATCATCCTCGCCACCATCGGGCTCGGCGGCATCATCCTCGCGGAATCCGCGCTCTCGTTCCTCGGCTTCGGCGTGCCGCCGCCGTACCCGTCGTGGGGCTCGATGCTGTCGGGCTCGGGCCGCACGTACATGTACCGCGCGCCGTGGATGGCGGTGTGGCCGGGCGTGGCGATCTCGCTCGCCGTGTTCGCGTTCAACATGCTCGGTGACGCGCTCCGCGACGTGCTCGATCCCCGCCTCCGAGGCGCGTAGGAGGGGGCTTGGGGGGTCCGTCAGTTGCGGGGCCCCCATCTTCAACGGCGCTTGACGGCACCGGCCGGCGGGCGTACGAAGAGGGTGATGGGCGGCGACAATCTGCATCGGCGCCGTCGCCGTCTCCATCGTGGCCGAGACTCCGATCCAGGAGGTGTGGATGGAGCAGACGCCACCGGACTCAGAGACCGCGTCGCGCGACGCTTGCTAGCGGCTTCGGGCGACGCCACGGGATCGAGCAGGACAAGGTCCCGACGCACGTCGGGCCGCGCAGCGGACGCTGCGCACACGTAACAGGGGTGGTCGTGGGCGGCCTCCGCGCCGCCCACCCCCCCGACTGACTGAACCTCGACCGTCAGTTCTGCCCTTCGATGCGCACCCGCGCCATCGACGCCTGAAGCAACCCCGAGTACCAATCGCGCGTCTCGATCACCAGCGCCACCGCCATGCCCCGCTGCACGGTGAAGCGGTGGACCTCGGCGTCGACCGCGCCTTCCGGAAGGTCGTCGTGGAACTCAGGGTCTGGCAGCATGCCCCTCAAAGGTGCAACGCGAATGCCAGGCCTGGAACGGGCGGTTTCGTGCGGGCGTACGGGCGCTGCTATGCAGCCCGGACACACGGCGGTGTCGTGAGGCTGCAGCAAGACGGCGGCGGAGGGAACAGGCCGTCGGTCAGGCGGCGCGGCTGGCCGCGCAGCGGCGGCAGCGCCGGGCGTCGACCTCGCGCGAGCTCGTGAGCGGCCCCTGGCACTTCTCGCACCGGTGGTCGCGAATCGTGACGTGGTGTGCGCGGCAGGCGCTGGTCGTCGGTTTTTCCGCATGGCGGGTGCAACCGTCCCACACACATTTGCCGAAGGTCATGGCCGCTCCTTTCGAGGGTAGGGTGTACAGGTGCAAGCAAAATGCCGCGAGGTGCCCGTCCAGGAACCAGGGACTTCGGCGGTGCGTCGACGAGCGCGTGGTAGTTTCGTTCCCAACCTTGGACGGCCAGTGCCCGTGACGGACCTTTTCGCGGCCACCTCTCAGCTCGACGCCCGCGCCGTGGCCGACGCGATCCCGCCCTCGGTGCGCCGCGAGCTCACGCCCGCGCCGGCGCCGCGTCGCGACGGCCGGGATCTCGTGCTGGAGTTCGGGCCGTGGGCGCCCCGCACGCCGGCCCGTCACCTGGTCCCGGCGCTGGCGCTGCTGATGCCCCGGGCGCCGAGCGTGCGGTTCGAGCTCTCCGCGCGACGCGCGGGCACGTGGTCCCCGTGGATCGGCACGGCGCCGCTGGGCGCGCATGCGTTCGCCCCGATGCCCGCGGGCATCGACGGCTTCAGCGCCGATATCGACGAAGTGTGCGCGACGCCGCCGGTCGACGCGGTGCGTCTGCACATCCGCGTCGCGGGGCCGGAGGCGGAGGCGATCGTCGACGTGCCGTGGCTGGTGACCTTGTCCGCCTGGGACGGTGCGCTCGGGGACCTGACGACGACCAGTCCCGCGGTCAGCCTCGAGGTCCCGGCGCGGACGCAGATGACCGAGGCCGAGGACATCCGACTCCGGATCTGTTCGCCGACCAGCGTCGCGATGGCGCTCGAGCACCTCGGATGCGCGGTGCCCACGCCCGTGCTCGCCGAGGCGGTCTTCCACGCGGCGACGGATCGGTACGGGGTGTGGCCGGCCGCGATCCGCGCGGCGGCGACGTACGGCGTCCTCGGCTATCTGTTGCGTTTCCCCGACTGGGAGGCGGCCGCGTGGTGTCTCACACGCGGCCTGCCGATCGTGGCGTCGGTGCGGTACAAGGCGGGCGAGCTGAGCCACGCGGCGATCCCCGAAACCACGGGCCACCTCATCGTGATCACGGGCCTGGATGGCGACGAGGTCCTGGTGAACGACCCGGCGGCCCCGACGCCGGCCGAGGTCCGTCGCCGCTATCGCCGTGGACGAGCTGTCCCGTGTCTGGCTGGAGCGCACGGGCATCGGCTACGTCTTCATGCGCCCCGTCTGAAGGGGGGCGAAGCCGCGATCCCCCCTCCGAGCTTAGAGGTGGGTGAGCCGCTCCTGCGCCGGCGGACCCTCGCGGCGTAGCCGGCGCTCCAGCAGCTCGCGCGCGAGCCTGCGGCCGCCCAGCCCGAACGCGAGCGCGAGCGCGAAGACGAGCCCGCCGAACGTGATCCCGAACGCGACCAGCACCATCTCCTTGCCGATGCCGAGGTGCGTCAGCGCGGTCGCCACCGCGAAGAGCAGGACACCCCAGTGCACGGCACGCGCGAGCAGGCGCGCTTCGGGGAGGCCCCGGTTGACGGCGGCGATCAGGAGGCCCTGGCTCAGGAAGTTCGCGACGAGCCAGCCGACGATCAGGATGAGGACGGCGGCGAACAGGGGCGGAACGAAGCCGGCCAGGAACGCGGTGGCGCCGCCGCCGGCGATGCCCAGGGCATCGATGCCGAGGCTCGCGAAGACGACGAACGTGGCCCAGAAGAGGAACACGCCCAGCGCGTCCGAGGGCGTACGGAACACGCCGGAGCCGCGGAGCGACGCGCCCATGCCCCAGCGCTCCATGAGATGGTCGAAGCCGACACCGCGGGCGATCCGGCTGACCAGTGCGCGCAGGATGGCGCCCAGCAGCAGGCCGAGGCCGATCAGCGTGATCGCGACGAGTAGGGCGGGGCCGAGCACGGCCAGCCGGTCACCGAGCGCGGTGAGCGCACCCCAGACGCCCTCTCCCCAGCGGCTTTCCATGCGGGCTCCTAAGCCGATCGTACACCGGGGTACAATCGCCCGGCATGTCACGGTGGGTCGTCCTCCTGCTCGGGCTCGGCGCCCTGTTCCTCACAGGCTGTGGCTCGCTCGACGACCGCGAGTGGATGAAGGTCGATCGGCGCTACTCGAAGGAAGACCTCCAGCGCGACTACCGGGACTGCTCCCGCAAGGGCGATCTCGACGACTCCTGCATGCGCCAGCGCGGCTGGATTCCGATGAATCCCACGAAGGAAGACACGCAAACCAAGCCGATGGATCCGCTACGCCCCCAAGGCGGCCGCCGCTACTAGCGGCCGCATTCCGGAGGATTGAGCATGAAGTTCGCGCTGTTCGTCGGGCTCGGCAACACGATCTGGAACGCCGTCCTCGGCCTCACGAAGCACGCGGAGGCCACCGGCTGGGACGCGGCGTGCCTCACCGATCACTTCATGCCGAACACGCCCGACCGGGTGGGCGACAACCTCGAATGCCTCGGCACCCTGGCGGCGCTCGCAGGCCTCGTGCCGCGCATCCGCCTGGGGACCATCGTGCTCGGCAACACGTATCGCCATCCCGCGGTGCTCGCCAAGACGCTGACCACCATCGACGTCGTCTCGGGCGGCCGGCTGATCGCGGGGATCGGCGGCGCCTGGCAGCAGAACGAGCACCAGGCCTACGGCATTCCCTTCTACACGGTGGGCGAGCGCCTGGCGCGGCTCGACGAGGCCTGCCAGGTGCTGAAGATGCTGTGGACGCAGGACCGCTCGACGTTCAAGGGGCGGTTCTACCAGCTCGACGACGCGCCCGCGAACCCGAAGCCCGTGCAGCAGCCGCATCCCGAGCTGCTCATCGGGGGCGGCGGCGAGAAGGTCACGCTGAAGATCGCCGCCAAGCACGCCGACCACTGGAACACCTGGGGCGGCCCGCGCATCCTCCGCGCGAAGAACGCGATCCTCGACCAGCACTGCGCCGCCGTGGGCCGCGATCCGAAGAAGATCCTGCGCTCCGCCGTCATGCCGCTCGTGATCAGCGACGACAAGGCCGACGTGGAGAAGGTGCGTCAGGCGTCGATGCGGCGCATGGGCTTCGACGAGGCGCGCGCGCAGGACACGATCCTGGGCGGCTCCGTCGCGCAGGTGCAGGACACGCTCGGCCAGCTCCGTGAGGCCGGGGTGGGACAGCTCTTCGTCCCGTCGATGTTCTTCCCGAAGGACCCGCGCCCGCTGCTCGACCGGTTCATGTCGGACGTCGCGCCCGCGCTCCGGAGCTAGGGCGTAGAGTCGGAGGACAGCTGGACCGAGTTCCCGTCCTTGTCCTTTCCGACGCAGATCTCGCGGCCGCGCACCTCCGTGCAGGGGCCGAGTCGAGCGCCCCGCTCATTCAAATGGGCGCGAGCTTGCCCCAGATCGCCCTCGACGAGCAACTCGATGCGGGGACGACGCCCTTTGCCTCTGTGAAAGGCGATCTCGACATCCCCGGCCGCGTGGAAGGACGACCAGCCCTCGCGGACATCCGCCACCCCGAGGCCGAGAGTGTCGCGGTAGTACGTCGTGGCCGCGTCGAGGTCTTCGACGAAAAACGTGATGCGCTGGACTCGGATCTTCAGACACGTCTCCTTCCAGGAGCCTGAGGGCGAAGTGGTCGCTGCTCCTCCTCGAGGATCGCGTTCTCGGGGAGCACGCGTCGCGCACGTCCTTTCGCCAGCGCGACGCCATCGTCAGCGACAAGTGTCTATTCTTTCGAGGGAGGCTTCGCCGGCAGCTTCATCGGCGAGTTATGCCGGGCGGTGATTACCAGAGAGGTCGCGCTCCGCAGTCTCTGTCCAGGACCGAAGAACCCCTTCTGCGGAGGGAGGCACAGGGCGGACATAGTACAAGCGCGTGATTGTCGCCGTAGTGGGCCACTTATCGTTGTAGGCAAGCCCTCGAGAGCGTCAACAGCGCCGGCCTCGACGAACAAAACAAAGCCAACCGGGTACTCGATTTCAGCCAGGGTGGCGTGCACGTCGTGGATGGTGAGTCGTCCTGGGGAGGGCAGCTTGTCGGCCACCGGTAAGACGTCGAAGTGCGTGAAGAAGCCGACGCCGGTGAGTTCCCGACGGATCACTGAAGAGGCTCCGAGTTGCGCTCTTAGGATGGCAAGCGTTTCGTTGTTGCCCCGCAACAGGAAATCCATCGCCTGCCGCTCGAGGCTGGTCATCTCCATCGTCCGCTACTCCGCATAACTCAATCTCTCTTGAACCACGTAGCACGGTGAACGCTGCGGGCGGCGCAGCCATCTATGGCAGCAAGGCGGAACCTCCAACCCGCCAATGGCAGCTCAGGCCTTGCCCGCGAGCGCGCGCCCGAGCTGGTCCAGGTGGTTGTCGTCGTGGAAGCAGAGGAGGTTCAGGAAGTCTTCGAACGTCATCTTGCCGCGCTGCGGGTGCGTGCCCCCGCGCTTCCACTGCTCCGGTGACAGCGTCCGGTAGAGCTCCAGCGTCTCCGCGCGGCGCTTCCTGAACGCCTCGACCGCCTCGCCGGCATCGCACCGGAGGTACTGGCGGTCGACCGCCCAGCGGTCGGGATCGGCGGGCAGCAGCTTCACGTCGTCCATCGCCAGGAACATCTGGAACCGGGCGCCGAACGCCTCCTCGACGTCGCGCAGGTGGCAGACGACCTCGACGCCCGCCCAGTTCTTCGCGTCGGGACGCTTCGTCAGGGCGCCGACGGACTGGCCCTTGATCGCCGCGGCAAGCTCGTCGGCGGTGCGCTCGAGACGCTGCAGGCGCTGCTCCTTCGGCTGCTTGGCGTACTCCTCCATCGTGGCCATCACGGCTCTCCTTTCAAGGCTCGTCGGAGCTGGTCGAGGTGGTTGTCGTCGTGCCACGTCATGAGGCTCAGCAAGTCATCGACGGTCATCCGTCCGCGCCGACGGTGATGCCCGCCTCGCTCCCACTGCGTCGGCGCGAGGCCGCCGAACAGCGCCAGCGTCTCGTCCCGGCGCCGGCCGAAGGCGTCCCACGCCGCCCCCGCGTGGTGGCGCGCGTATTGACGGTCCTCGGCCCAGCGCGCGGCGGTGCCCGCCTCCACGAGGACCGGCTCGTCCATGGTCAGGATGAGGGTCACCCAGCCACTGAGATGCTCCTCGGCGTCCCGGAGATGGCAGACCACCTCTTTTGCCGACCACGCGTCCGGCGACGGGCGCCGTGACAGCGCCGGGTCGCCCTGGCCGCGCATGAGGCGGGCGAGGTCCGACGGCGTGCGTTCGAGTCGGGCGAGGCGCTCGGCCACCGGCGCCGTGGCCCATTCGTCGATCGACCGGATGCTCGGCGGCCCGCCCTGGCGCGCCGCCTCGGGCACGAGCTGATAGAACAGGCTCGACTCCCGCTTGTAGAAGCCCTCGGTGTGGAACGAGTCGGCGAGCCGGAGCAGCGTGTAGTCGACGTGGTGCCCGACCTCGTGCAGCAGCGTGCGCATGTACGTGCGGAACGCCACCACCCGCTTCTGCTTGGCCGTGCGCATCCAGAGCTGGATCTTCGGGATCTTGCCGCGCTCCGCCGTGTAGAGGCCGTGCAGCTCGCCCCACTTGGCGTGCGGGCGCGCGGCGAGGACCTCCACCCTTACGGCCGGAATGGCGAGCGCCTCGGTGAGGCCGCGGATGAGCCGATCGGTGGCGCGCTGGGTGTCCGCGCGATCCTCGGTGCGGAGCGCCACGTCCAGCGCCCCGACGAGCGGGTGGAGCTCGGCGGGACGTGACAGGCGGACTTCGGTGATCGCGTCGCTCTTGCGGTAGACCGCCTGCTGCGCGCGATTCAGCCGCGCGTAATAGGCGAACGGCATCTCACCTCACTTGCCGGTCCATCGGGGCTTGCGCTTCTCGAGGAACGCCTTCGCGCCCTCGACGCGGTCCTCGGTGGTGCGCAGGAGCGTGGAGAGGTCGCCTTCGAGCCGCAGGCCGTCTTCCAGCGCCATGCCGAGGCCCTTCACCACCGACTCCTTCGCGTAGCGCAGCGCGATCGGCGCCTTCTCGGCGATCGTGCGCGCGAGCTCGGTGGCCGCCTTGAGCGCCTCGCCCGCCGGCACCATCGCGCTCGATGAGCCCGATGCGGAGCGCTTCCGACGCCGGGATCCTGGCCCCGGTCAGGATCATCTCGAGCGCCTTGCCCTTGCCGACCAGCCGCGGCAGGCGCTGGGTGCCGCCGCCGCCCGGGATGATCGCGAGGTTGATCTCGGTGAGCCCGAGCGTCGCGTTCTCGGCGGCGATGCGGATGTCGCACGCGAGCGCCAGCTCCAGCCCGCCGCCGAGCGCGAAGCCGTTGATGGCCGCGATGATCGGCTGCGAGCAGCGGTCCATCACGGCGCGGTACTCGATGCGCTTGCGGCGCTCGCGCAGCTGCGTCGGCGACGCCGGCTCGACGAACTCGCGGATGTCGGCGCCCGCGCTGAAGGCGCGCTCGCCGGCGCCGGTGATGACGATCGCCTTGACGTCGTCGTCGGTGCTCAGCGCGGTGAACGCCTGGTGCAGCTCCCGTCGCAGCGTGTCGTTCTGCGCGTTGTGCACCTCGGGCCGGTTGAGCGTGATCGTCGCCACCTGCTCGTCGACCGCGTAGAGAATCGTCTCGTAGCTCTTCATGAGGTCCTCAGGACTTTCTTGGTGCGCAGAGCGGCGATGGCCGCGTCGTCGTAGCCGACCTCCCGGAGGATCGCGTCCGTGTGCTCGCCGAGCGTCGGAGGCCGCCCGGGATCCTGCGTCGGTGTGTCGGAGAAGACGAGCGGCTGTCCCAGCATCCGGAGCCGGCCGATCTCGGGATGCTCGTACTCGCGCACGAGGTCGTGATGGCGCACGGCGGGATCGTTGGCCATGAAATCGGCCAGCGTCTGCACGGGCGCCGCCGGCACGTCGTGCTCCGCCAGCAGCTCGAGCCAGTGGCTGCGCGGCTTCGTCCGGAAGCGCGCCTCGAGCAGGGGCATGAGCGCGGCGGCGTTGTCGTTGCGGAGGATCCACGAGGCGAAGCGCGGGTCATGCGCGAGGTCGTCGAGGCCGAGCGCCTTGCAGAGCCGGACCCAGATCACCTGGTTGCCGCAGGCCAGGAAGAACCACTCGTCGTCGCCGGCCTGGTAGAGACGGTAGGCGGGGCTCGGACGGAATCCCGTCGGCTTGCCCGCGTACTCCACCGTGTTGCCGGACTGGAACGAGAGCGACCCGTGGAGCAGCGAGGTCTCGACCCGCTGGCCGCGGCCCGTGCGCTCGCGCACGAAGAGGCCCGTGATCATCGCCTGCGCCGCGAGCGAGGCCGTGTAGTAGTCGGTCACCGCGATGCGCAGGTACTGCGGCGGGCCACCGAACCCTTGCAGCGCCATCATGCCGGACATCGCCTGGAGGAGCGGGTCGAAGCCGGGCCGGTCCGCGTACGGGCCGGTGGAGCCGAACGCGGTCACCGAGCAGTAGACGAGACGTGGATTGATCCGCGAGAGCGCCTCGTAGCCGAGACCCAGCCGGTCGGCGACGCCCGCGCGCATGTTCTCGAGGAACACGTCGCCGTCACGGACGAGCTTCTCGACGACGGCGACGCCCTCGGGGGACTTCAGGTTCAGCGCGATCGACCGCTTGCCGCGATTCCACGCGTAGAACCCGGGCAGCTCGCGGAAGGCTTCGCCTTCGAGCGGCTCCACCTTGATGACGGAGGCGCCGAGGTCGGCGAGCATCATCCCCGCATACGCCCCGGCGATGTAGCCGGAGCAGTCGACGACGCGAATGCCGTCGAGTGGGGTCACGATGCGACGCGGCTGGTGATCAGCTCGCGGTGGTAGTCCGCGTCGCCGTACTGGACCTCGAGCGCCTTCGCCCGCTTGAAGTAGAGGTGGAGGTCGTACTCCCAGGTGAACCCGATCCCGCCGTGCACCTGGATGGCTTCGCCGCACACCTTCCGCGCCGCGTCGCCGACGTACGACTTCGCGACCGACGCCGCAAGGTCCGCGTCCTCGGCCTTCGCGTCGAGCGCCCACGCCGCGTAGTACACGGCGGCGTGCGAGTTCTCGACCTCGAGGAGCATCTCGGCGCACTTGTGCCGGATGGCCTGGAACGAGCCGATGGGCTGGCCGAACTGCTCGCGCACTTTCGCGTACTCGACGGCCATGTCGAGACAGCGGCGGGCGGCGCCGAGCATCTCGGCGGCGGCGCCGACCGCGCCCATGCGAAGCAGCGTCCCGAGCAGCGCCTGGCCCTTGCCCGGCGCGCCGAGCACCGCGTCGGCGCCGACGGGAACGCCGTCGAGCGCGAGGTTCACCCAGCGGGTGGCGAGATCCATGCCCGTGACCGGCGTCTGCGTGAAGCCCGCCGCGCCCGGATCCACGAGGAACAGCGTGAGCCCTTCCGGCGCGCGCGCCGGGACCAGGATCACGTCGGCGAGATGGGCCCACGCGACGAACGGCTTCGCGCCCGAGAGCTTCCACCCGCCGGGGGCCTTCTCCGCGCGCGTCGCGATGGCGTCCGGCGCCCACGACAGCTCGCCGTCGAGGAGCGCGAGCGACGCGCGGGCGCCGCCGGCGCAGACGGCCGGGCAGCCAGCGGTTCTTCTGCGCGTCGGTGCCGGCGAGGTTGATCGCGGACGCCACGAGCGCCGTCGGCAGATACGGGCCGGGATAGGTCGCGCGCCCGAGCTCTTCGAGGAGAATCGCGGTCTCGACCATGCCCAGGTCACTGCCACCGTGGGCTTCGGGCAGCGCGAGGCCGAGCCAGCCGAGCTGCGCCATCTCCTTCCACATCGCCTCGCTCTCGCCGCGCGGATCCGTCCACAGGAGACGCACGGTGGCGGGCTTGCAGTGCTCGTCGAGGAACGCGCGCGCCGAGTTCTTCAGGAGCTGCTGATCGGACGTGAAGGCGAAGTCCATGGCCTACCTCTTCACCCGATCCGCGCGGATCTCCTTGGGAAGACCGAGCACGCGCTCGCCGATGACGTTCTTCTGGATCTCCGACGAGCCGGAATAGATGGTGCCCGCGCGCGACCAGAGGAACGCCGTCGCGAACGTGCCCGGCTCCCCGGACGACGTCGACACCTCTTCCGTGACCTCGTCGGGCGACCCCGGCATGAGCTGGCCCCACGGCCCCAGGATCTCGAGGCCGATCTCGAAGAAGCGCTTCTCGAACTCCGTGTAGGAGAGCTTGGTGATCGACGACGCCGAGCTGATCGGCTCACCTTTCGCGAGCGCGGAGAGCACGCGCAGCGCGGCGTAGCGCTGCACCTCGAGCTCCGCGAAGGCCTTGCCGAGCTTCGCGCGGACCACGGGATCCTCGATCAGCGACTTGCCGTTGCGCTTGAGTCCCTTCGCCGACGCCACGAGCTGGTGGAACGCCATCAGATAGCGCGTGACGCGGCCCAGCGAGTTGGCGCCTCGCTCGTAGCCGAGCGTGGTCTGCGCGATCTCCCACCCGCCGTTCAGCACCCCGATGAGATCGGATTTCTCCGCGCGGGCGTTCGTCATGAACACTTCCGAGAAGAGCGAGCTCCCCGTGATCTGCTTGAGCGGCCGCACCTCGACCCCGGGCTGTCGCATGCTGAAGAGGAAGCACGAGATGCCCTTGTGCTTGGCCACCTTCGAGTCGGTGCGGGCGAGCAGGATGCCCCAGTCCGCGATCGGGCCGCTCGACGTCCAGATCTTCTGGCCGTTCACCACGAAATGGTCGCCGGCGTCCTCGGCGCGCGTCTTCAGGCCCGCGAGGTCGGAGCCGGCGTTCGGCTCCGAGTAGAGCTGGCACCAGATCTCCTCGGCCGTCAGCATCTTCTGCAGGTAGCGCTGCTTCTGCGCCTCGGTGCCGTGCACGATGATGGTCGGGCCGATGAACCCGATGCCGAGCCCGTTGATCGGCGGCGGCGCGCTCGCGCGCGCCATCTCGTCCTGCACGATGGCCTGCTGCATCGGCGACGCGCCGCGCCCGCCGTACGCCTTGGGCCACAGCATCCCGACGTAGCCCGCGTCGTACAGCGTGCGGTGCCACGCCTTGCGCTCGGCCAGCGTCTTGGGCTCGACCGCCGGCGTGTTCGACGCGAACCAGGCGTGTGTGGCGCGACGAAACGCGAGGTCCTCGGGCGCGTAATTCAGATCCATGGCTAGCCTTTCTCGGGTTCCGGCAGGCGGTAGATCGCGGAGTGGAGCACGTGCGCCACCGGCTTGCCGTTGGCGAGGATCGCGATGTCGAGCTCGACGAAGTCGCGGCCCTTCTTGTCCCAGAGCGAGCGCACGCGCGCCCGCGCCGCGAGCGTGTCGCCGATGCGCGCGGGCGCGAGATGCCGCACCACACTGCCGATGTGGATCCACGGGCCGATGATGACGTTCGTCCGCAGGGACCGGTTGCCGAGCCAGGTGTAGAACGCCGGATGGATCCAGCCGCCTCCGGCCGGGCGATAGACCGGCAGCGGGTCGGACACGGTGGTCACGTAGTCCTGGGCCTGCGCGGCGTCGTAGGGCGTGACGAACGTGCCGAGAACCGCGTGCGTGTCGAAGTACTGCACGCGTGCCCGGCACGCGCTCCGCCGGCAGCGGCGCCTCGGCGTACAGCGCGAGGTTGAGCGGCGTGGGCGAGCCCGCCGGCAGGGTTGCGTTGAGCACCGCGCACTCCCCGCTGCTCGCCGTGGTCGCGCGGACGGTGGCCGAGACGCCGCCCTGCGGGTCCCGCCCGGTGATCTCCCCGGCCACCTGGACGGCTTCCCCGTCGAGAATGGGCTTCACGAATCTCACACTCGCGGTGCCACGTTGAATCCACGCCGGGCCGAGCGCCGCCACCAGCGGCTCCGTGAGGTAGGCGTAGACGGTCACGCCGGGCACCAGGCCGCCCGCGAAGCCGTAGCGGCGCGCGGTGGCGGTGTCATGGATCTTGTTCTCGCTGTCCGAGGACGTGTTGACGGCCTTGACGTGGTAGTCCGGGAGCGGTTCGGGCATGGCGCGAAGTCTACGACGCGTGCGCGGAGAGGGTCAACGCAGCACCCGGGCGTAGGTGGCGGCGTCGAACCCGACGAGCAGCGTACGTCCCCGGCGCAGCGTCGGCGCGCGCAAGTTCCCCGTCGGCCCGAGCAGCAGGCCGAGCAGCTCCGCCCTGGCAGGCTTCTGCGCCTTGAGGTCGACGTGAACGACCTTCGCGCCCTTCATGACGTAGAGCTCGTCCACGTCCTTCAGTGCCCCGAGCGCCGCGTCTCCGCGAATGGTGGCCTTCTTCGCATCCGTCTGCGCGGCGACCTGCACCCCGTGCGACGCAAGAAACTCTTGCGTCTTCTTGCACGTCGTTCAGCCCTGCCGGTGATAGCTCCATTCGACCTTCGCCATCTGCGTCCTCACGTGCGCGGGCGCGCGAGCGCGCCGACCAGGCGCGCCAGCTCCCACGGGTCGATCGGTTTGCGGACGTGGCCGTTGAACCCCGCCGACAGCGTCCGCTCGGCGCGGTGCACCTCGTTGTAGCCCGTCACCGCGATGACGGGAACGCCAGCCCCGCCGGGCTGCTTCCGGAGCTCCGACAGGAACCAGTAGCCGTCGTGGCGCTCCATCACGATGTCGCACACGATCACGTCGGGGACGACGCTGCTGACGCTGGTGAGCGCGGCGTCCGCGCTCCTGGCCGTGGTGACGAGCGCGCCGCAGTATCCGAGGATGGTGGCCAGCAGCTCGCACGCTTCCGGGTCGTCGTCGACGACGAGCACCTGCACGCCGACGAGGCTCTCGCGCGGCAACGGGTCGCGGCGCCCCACCGCGCACCTACCCCGTCGCCAGCAGCATCGAGATTTCCCGGCAGAGCTCCCACGGGTTCAAGGGCTCCGTCAGGTGGACGTTCACGCCGTCAGGCACGTCGCTCGCACCCCGGCGGAGGATCGCGACGATCGGCGCATTCCCGCCGTCCTCGGGCTTGCGTGCGCGCACGCGCCGCGCGAGCGAGGGCGTGCAGCCCGTCGTGGTGATCGTCACCACGATCACGTCGGGTCTCACCTGGTCCATGGCCGTGAGCGCGTCGTCCGGGGTCGCCACGACGGTCACGAGCGCGCCGCAATACCGGAGGAGCGAGACGAGCGCGTTGCGCAGCGACGGCGTCGTCGTCGACCACGAGAGCGTGGACGCCGGTGAGCGAGTCGACGGCGAAGAACCCTCCCCGGGCCATTGCGCCGGACACTATAATCCAAAGCGTGAGCCGCGGATTGATCATCGGACTCGTGGTCCTGGTGGTGCTGGGCGGCCTCGTCGCCTGGGGCGTCGGCATCAACAACCAGCTCATCACCCTCGACCAGGCGGCGAACGCCGCGTGGGCGCAGGTGCAGAACCAGTACCAGCGGCGCGCCGACCTCATCCCCAACCTCGTGGAGACCGTGAAGGGCTTCGCGGCGCAGGAGCGCGGCGTGCTCGAGAGCGTGACGCAGGCGCGGGCGCGCGCCACCGGCGTGCAGCTCACGCCGGAAGCGCTGAACGACCCGAAGGCGATGGAGCGGTTCCAGGCCGCGCAGCGCGAGCTGTCAGGCGCCTTGAGCCGGCTCCTCGTCACCGTCGAGCGCTACCCCGAGCTGAAATCGAACCAGAACTTCCTCGACCTCCAGAAGCAGCTCGAAGGCACCGAGAACCGCATCGCGGTCGAGCGCAAGCGCTTCAACGATGCCGTCGCCGCCTACAACACGCGGCTCCGGCTCTTTCCCGGTAGCATCGTCGCGCGGCTGGCGGGCTTCACGCCCAAGGCGTTCTTCGAGGCGGCGCCGGGCGCTGCCACGCCGCCGCCCGTGAAGTTCTAGCCTGCTCCTCGCCGTCCTTCTCGTCCTCGGCCTCGTCGTCCCGCCTGCCCCGACGGTCCGAGTGAACGACTATGCCAATGCGTTGACGCCCGAGGGCCGCGCGCGGCTCGAGGGTGTGCTGGCCGACGGCGAGCGCGCCACCGGCGCGCAGGTGGTGGTGGCGATCTTTCCGTCGCTGGACGGCGAGAGCCTGGAGGACTTCTCGATCCGCCTCGCGGAGAAATGGCGTGTCGGCCGCAAGGCGCTCGACGACGGCGCGATCGTCGTCGTGTTCGTGGCGGACCGGAAGGTCCGGATCGAGGTGGGGTACGGCCTCGAGGGCGCGATCCCGGACATCGAGGCCGGACGCATCATCCGCGAATCGATCGCGCCGCGCTTTCGCGAGGGCCGGTACGACGCCGGGCTCGAAGCGGCGGCCCGGGCGATCTACGCGCGCGTGGAGACGAAGGCGCCGGCCGAGCGGCGGGGAACCTCGCGCGGTCGCGGCTCCAACTTTCCGTTCTGGGGCGTGGTCGGCTTCTTCGGGATCCTCGCCGTCATCGCGGTCATGCTGATGCGCGAGGCGGCGACGACGCGCGGGATCACGCGCGGGTACACGGCCGGCGGACGCCGCGGGTGGGGCGTGCCTCCCGTCGTCTTCTTTCCCCCGTTCGGCGGTGGGCGGCGCGGCGATGGCGGTGGTGGCGGCGGGTTCGGTGGCTTCTCTTCCGGCGGCGGCGGCTTCGGCGGGGGCGGCGCGAGCGGAAACTGGTGATGGCGCATCCGGCCTGGGTGCTGAACCTCTTCCGCGTCGAGGATCTCGACGCGATCGCACGTGCCGTCCGTGGCGCGGAGTCGCTGACCACGGCCGAGATCCGCGTGCACATGGAGCGCGCGGTGCCGGCGGGCCGCGAGACGATCGGCCGCGCGCAGGAAGTCTTCCGCCGTCTCCGCATGCACAAGACGCGTCAGCGCAACGGCGTCCTCGTCTACCTCGCGCTGGAGGACAGAAAGCTCGCGATCGTCGGTGACGCGGGGATCCACGCGCGGGTCGGCGACGCGTACTGGGAAGGCGTGCGCGACCTGATGGTGGGCCACCTCCGAGCCGCGGCGCCACGCGAGGCCGTCGTCCGCGCGGTGGAGGAGCTGGGCCGGGCGCTGGCGCAGCACTTCCCGCGTGGGCCGGGCCACGACCCCGACGAGCTGGCGAATGAAGTCAGTACCGGGTAAGTCGCGGGTGTACGCTGGGCATCAATGGGGCAGGGAGGTTCGTGATGAAGTCGACGCTCGCCATGGGGATCGCGATGCTCGTCGCCGGTCTGCCGCTCGCGGCGGCGGCGCAGTCGCCCAAGCCCAGCACCGGCGACCTCGAGATGCAGACCAAGCAACGGCGCTCGATCGTGTTGCCGAAACCCACCCCGGAACAGATCCGCACGGATGCCGACGCGGCCGTGAACGAGTACGCGGCGACGCGTAACCCGGGCAAGGTGGTGCGCGAGACCTCGCCCGTGCGTCCCTCGGCCCGGCCCGATCTCGACTCCGACGTGAGGAGCGGCGTCCAGTCCCAGCGGCTCAACGACGCGCGGAAGGGCCGTTAGCCGAGCAGGAACTCCTGGGCGGCGGCGAGGCCGGCGCCGAGGCGGATCGGAACGCGGAAGTCCCTCAGCATCATCTCCACGCCCGCGAGCGCGCCGAGGAGCTCGAGCTCGTTGAGGCTCCCGAGATGACCGATGCGGAAGACCTTGCCCTTCACGGCGCCGAGCCCCACGCCCAGCGAGAAGTTCAGCGTGTCGTAGGCGTGGCGCACGAACGCGTCTGAGTCGAACCCCGCGGGCATGACCACCGCCGTGAGCGTGTTGGAGTACTCGGCGGGATCGCGGCAGAGGATCTCGAGGCCGAGTGCCTGCACCGCGCGGCGGCACGCCTCCGCCAGCCGCGCGTGACGCGCGAAGACCTGCTCGAGCCCTTCCTCCTCCAGCATCGCGAGTGCTTCACGGAGCCCGAACAGCAGGAGCGTGGCCGGCGTGTACGGGAACTCGCCGCGCTTGTTCCGCTCGAGCACCGGCGTCCAGTCCCAGTACGAGCGCGGGCACTTCGCCTTCTCGCTCGCGGCGAGCGCCTTGTCGCTCACGGCGAGGATGGCCAGGCCCGGCGGCAGCATCAGGCCCTTCTGCGGGCCCGTCAGCGTCACGTCGACGCCCCACTCGTCGTGACGGAACTCGATCGACGCCAGCGACGACACCGTGTCCACGAGCAGGAGCGCGGGATGGCGCGCGCGGTCCATCGCCTCGCGCACGGCGCGCACGTTCGACGTGACGCCGGTCGACGTCTCGTTGTGCACGACGAGCACCGCGCGCAGCTCGTGCGCCTGGTCGGCGGCCAGACGGGCTTCGACCGCGGCGACGGGCACGCCCTCGCCGTAGGCGACGTCGATGCGCTCGACCTCGATGCCGTACGCCGTCGCCGTCTTCGCGAAGCCGGTCGAGAAGTGTCCGTTCACCACCGCGAGCACGCGGTCGCCCGGTGAGAGCGTGTTGACGAGGGCCGCCTCCCACGCGCCGGTGCCCGACCCCGGGTAGACGACGATGTGGCCGCGCTCGGCGCGGAAGACGCGCGCGAGCCCGGCCAGGCACTCCCGCACGAGCGCGCCGAACCGCGGGCCGCGGTGATCGATGATCGGCTGCGCCATCGCGCGCGTGATGCGCTCCGGCACGAGGGTGGGACCGGGAATCGAGAGGAAGGGGCGCCCGGACATCGCCCGCCGAGTGTACCCTATCGCCATGCACCGCGACGAGATCCCGACCCCCGCTCTGCTCATCGACGTCGATCGCTTCGAACGCAATCTCGCCCGCATGCGCGCGCACGCGCAGGCGAGCGGCAAGCACTATCGCCCTCACGCGAAGACGCATCGCTGTCCGGAGATCGCGCGCCGGCAGATCGAGGCGGGCGCCCTCGGCGTCGCGTGCGCGAAGCTCGGCGAGGCGGAGGTGATGGCGGGCGCCGGCATCCGCGGCCTCCTGATCACGACGGAAATCGTCCCGGACCGCTCGATCTTTCGCCTCGTGCGCCTGCTCGAGGTCGCCCCCGACACCATGGTCGTCGTCGACAACGAGGCGAACGTCGAGGCGCTCGCGCGCTCGATGGCCTCGCGCGGCCTCGTGCTGGACGTGCTCGTCGACATCGACGTGGGCGGCCGGCGCACCGGGGCGCAGCCGGGGGAGGCGGCGCTCGCGCTCGGCCGCGCCATCACGAAGCACCGCGGGCTCCGGTTGCGCGGCCTGCAGGGCTACGCGGGCCACTGCGCGCACGTCATGGGGTGGGCCGCGCGGCGCGAGGCCTCGCACAAGGCGATGGCGCCGCTCATGGAGACGCGGACGCTGTTCGAGCGCGCGGGTCTTCCCGTCGAGATCGTCGCGGGTGGCTCGACCGGCACCTACGACATCGACGTCGAGCTCTCCGGCCTCACCGAGCTGCAGAGCGGCTCGTACTGCGTGATGGACCTGGACTACCGGCGCATCGGCGGGCGCAGCGGCGAGATGCTCACGGACTTCGAGATGGCGCTGACGGTGCTCGCCACCGTGGTGAGCGTGCCGACCGCCGACCGCGCGATGGCGGACGCGGGGCTCAAGGCCTTCTCGACCGACAAGCCCTTCCCGCCGGAGCCCGTGGAGCGTCCCGGGATCACGTACGAGTTCGCGGGCGACGAGCACGGCCGCCTGACCATCACCGACGCGTCACGGGCGCCCCAGCTCGGCGAGCGCATCGAGTTCTTCCCGCCGCACTGCGATCCGACCTTCAATCTCTACGACCGGGTGTACGTCGGTGCGGGGCGAGAACGTCGAGAGCGTGTGGGAGATCTCCGCGCGCGGCCGCTCCGACTGACCTCCCGGAGGTGTGAGCCCGATGAAAGGGATGCTGACGTGATCCCCTTGCTCCTCACGGCGCTCAGCATCTTCTTCGGTGCCACGCAGTATGCGCGGACGCAGCAGGAGGAGTTCCGCAAGCGCTACTGGGATGCGCAGTACACGTTGTACACGGATGCGGCGGCGTCGGCGGCGGCCATCGCGAACGCGCGGAGGCTGGAGGACGTCGAGAAGGAGCGCCAGCGGTTCTGGCAACTCTACTGGGGACCGCTGTCCGCGATCGAGCATCCCGAAGTCGAGGCCGCGATGTACCGGTACGGCACCGTGCTGGCGGCGTGCGAGGCGGGCGAGAAGGCATCGTGCCCCTCGCCGTTGCCCGGCACGTCGCTCACTCCGCTCCGGAGCGCCTCCTACAACCTGGCGCACTGCATCCGCGCCTCGCTCGCCACGACGTGGCGTCCCGTGGACATCGGCGACGTGGATCGCTGCCAGAACAAGACCACCCGGCCACCGCCGCCTCCGTGGTGGCGCCGGTGGCTCGGAGGACTCCTGACATGGGGGAGACGCCCCCAGCCCACGCTGCGCGACGCGGCGAAGCCGTGCCGCTCCGCGACTGCCCACCGGGCCGGCCGGTACGCGATCAGGTACTTGTGCTGGCCGTCGAGCACGGTCTCGCCGCGCTGGTTGGTCAGCGTCACCCGGAGCGTCATCAGGCCCGGCCGACCGCTTGCGCTGGAGATCGACGATCTCGTGGCGCGGCTTGATCGTGTCGCCGACGAACGCCGGCGCGCGGAACGTGCGTCGTCTGCTCCAGGAACGCGACGATCGAGTGCTCGATGAGCGGCGAGAGCGTCGACGCGCCGACCGCGGTCATCGACGTGAGCAGCAGGCCGTGCGCGAGCCGGCGGCCGAAGCGCGTGCCCTTCGCGTACTCGTCGTCGTAGTGGATCGGGTGCGCGTCGCCCGTCAGGCCCGCGAAGAACATGAAGTGCGCGTCGTTGAGCGTCTTCGACGGGCTCTCGAACGTGTCGCCGACCTTGAAGTCCTCGAACCAGCGATGCTCGCTCACCACGCGCTCCAGAACAGGTCCAGCGCCTCGGCCGGATCGCGCGCCTCGAACAGCTGACGCCGCAGCTGCGCCATGCCCGGGCGCTCCGCCGCGTACCACGCGAGGTGCTTCCTGAGCTGGATGAACGCCGATCCTCGGCGGCAGGTGCGCCTCCATCAGCGCGCAGTGCCGGCGGATGATGCGCGGCGCGCTCGTCGCGCCCGACGTCGCTCGCCGCGGAAGATCCACGGCCGGCCGAGCGCGCCGCGCCCGATCATCACCGCCGCGCAGCCGGTGCTGCGCGCGCATGGCCTCCGCGTCGGCGACCGATGCGCACGTCGCCGTTGCCGGTCACCGGGATGGCCACCGCGTCCACCACGCTCGCGATCACGTCCCACGGCGCGCGGCCCGTGTACTGCTGAGCGCGCGTGCGCGGATGGACGGTGATCGCGTCCACGCCTTCGCTCTCGGCGATGCGCGCGATCTCGGGCGCGTTGATCGTGCGGTCGTCCCAGCCGCCGCGCACCTTGATGGTGAACGCGCCCTGCACGGCCTTGCGCATGGTGCGGAAGATCACCGCGGCGGTGAGGGGATCGCGCATGAGCGCCGCGCCCTGGCCCTTGCTGACGATCTTCGGCACCGGGCAGCCCATGTTGAGGTCGATGCCGTCGGCGCCCGTCGCCTCGAGCTTCCGCGCGGCCTCCGCGAGGACGTCGGGATCGTCGCCGAGGAGCTGCAGCGAGATCGGGCGCTCCTCGGGGAAGAAGCGCGCGAGGTCCCACGTCTTCTCGTTGCCGTACAGGACGGCGCGCGCGTCCAGCTCCTCGCTGGTGAGGCGGCCCGCGCCGCACTCGCGGGCGACGACCCGGAACGGCGCGTTGGTGACGGCCGCCATCGGGGCGAGCCGGAGATCGAGCGGTGACGTCATGCGTCCATCATCGCAGCGGTGGGGCGAGCGCGTGGCATCCGACGGAGTCGCGACGGCGCGGACCGGCGAGCCGTCGGCGCCGTCGATCTTCAGCGGCAGCGCCAGGAACCGGCAGCGCGCGGCGCCGATCGCGTCGAGGTTCGTGAGGTACTCGATCACCGTGATGCCGTGCGGGAAGAAGCGCGCGTGCGTGGTGTACTCGTCGCGCGCCGGCTTCCGGCGGCGCGGCGTGGTCACGGTGTCGCGGATGCACTCGTCCGGCGGGTAGTCGTAGCCCACCGCCTTCACGCCCTTCGCCACCAGCCAGTCGCAGCCCGACGCGCCGGTGAAGGGCCCGCGGCTCCAGAACTCCTCCTTCTCCACGCTCATCTTGCGCGGCCAGTCGGTGCGCAGCAGCACGATGTCGCCGGCGCGCACGTGGCCCGCGTGCTTCTCGAGCTCGGCCGCGCTGACCTCGCCGTTCTCGCCGAGATGGCTGAGGTCGACGACGGCGGCGTCGCCGATCCACTGGTCGATCGGCATCGCGGCGATGTCGCGCCCGTCCGGCAGGAAGTGCAGCGGCGCGTCCACGTGCGTGTACGCGTGACAGGAGATCGTCATCACCGTCGACTGGAGCGGATCGCCGGCGGCATGCGTCGCCGGGCGCTCGGAGAGCGCCTTCCAGCGGAAGTGCGGTTTGATCGGGAAGCTCAGGTCGATGATCTTCATGGGCGCCTCGCGGCGAGCACGGCCACCGGGTAGCCGAAATGGATCTGGTCACCGACACGGTGCGCGGCCATGCCCAGATCGTCGTTGGCCAGGGAGTCCCGGAAGATCCGGCGCAGCGTCTCGTCGTCGCCGGGATTCGGGAACGAGCGGGAGATCAACCCTTCGAGCTCGCCTTCGAGCCGATAGCGGGTCACGCGCGGGGTCGGGGAGGCCCACGGCCGTGAAGAGACCGGCGAGCTCGTGCTCGGGCATCGCGCGCGTGTGCGACGGATCGCGCACGACCTCCATGCGGTTGAACGCGTCGGCCTTCTCCGGCGCCGGCGCGCTGAATCGATGACCAGCACGGTGCCGCCCGGCGCGCACACGCGCATCATCTCGCGCCAGCACCGCCTTCGGATCGAGGAAGTGGTGGAAGGCGAAGCGCGAGGTCACGAGCGTGAACGCGCGCGTCCGGCGAACGGCAGCGGCAGCACGTCGCCCTGCCGCCAGGTGACGTTCGTGAGCCCGCGCTCCGCCTGCAAGATCCGCGCGCGCTCGAGCATGGCCGGCGTGATGTCGATGCCGGTGACGTGCGTGGCCACGCGCGCGAACGCGCACGCGAGGATGCCGGGCCCGCAGGCGACGTCGAGCACGGTGTCGTTCGCGCCCGCGCCGGAGAACTCGATCGCGAGCGTGAGCGCCGCCTCGTCGTTGATGCCGGCCGAGGTGGCGAACGGCACCGCCTGCCGGGTGAACTGGTCGAGGATCGCGTCGCGATGCGTGGCCATCACAGCGTCCGCTTGTACGTGCGGCCGCCCTTCATGATCACGCGCAGGTTGTCCTGGTTCTGGAACACGCGCAGGTTCTTCAGCGGGTTGCCGCTCACCACGATGAGGTCGGCGTACTTGCCGGGCGTCGACGCTGCCGATCTTGTCGCGTCATCCTGAAGATCTCGGCGTTGACCTTCGTGGCCGAGAGCAGCACCTCCATCGGCTTCATCACCTCGGCCTTGAGCTCGAACTCCACGGTGCGCTGGGCGGCCATGTCGCCGAGCAGGTCCGAGCCCGAGCCGATCTGGCAGCCGGCCCGGTAGGCGTACTCGAGGCCCCTGCACGCTCTGCTCGCGCGCGAGGTTGATCTTGGCGACCTGGTGATCGCCGATGCCGTACTTCTTGCCCTCGCGGTAGATCGCCTCGTACGTCACCATGGTGGGCACGAGGAACGCGTCCGCGTCCTTGATGGCCTTGGCCGCGCGCCTCGCGGATCAGGTTGCCGTGCTCGATCGACCGCACGCCGGCCTCGATCGCCCGGCGCACCGCGGTGTCCGAGTACGCGTGGGCGAGCACGTACGTGCCGACCGCCTGCGCTTCCTCGACCGCCGCCCGCATCTCGGCCACCGTGTACTGCGTGGTGTCGAGCTCGTCGGACGGGCGACATCGCGCCGCCCGAGGCCATGATCTTGATCTGGTCCACGTCGCGGCGGATGTTCTCGCGGGCGGCGCGGCGCACCTCGTCGGGCCCGTCGGCGATGAAGCCGATCATGCCCACGCAGCAGTCGATGGGCTCGTTCCACTCCGACCGGCGCCGCTTGTCGCCGTGGCCGCCGGTCTGCGAGATGTAGCGGCCCGACACGAGCAGCCGCGGCCCGACGAAGTGCCCTTCCTCCAGCGCCATGCGGAAGCCGTAGTCGGCGCCGCCGGCGTCGCGCGCGGTGGTGAAGCCCTGCATCAGGCACTCTTCGGCGCGCTTCATCGCCCGCGCGGCGATGTAGGACGGCGGGTAGTACCGGTGCTGGTCGGTGATGTTCTCGGTCACCGCGCAGATGTGCACGTGGGCGTCGGTGAGGCCGGGCATCAGCGTGGCGCCCTTGAGGTCGAGCGTGGTCACCGGGCCCGGGCAGCGCGCCGACGTTGCCCTTGGGCAGCACGTCCTTGATCCGCTCGTCCTCGACCACCACCGCGGCGCCCTCGATGGGGTCGGCGCCCGTGCAGTCGATCAGGAACGCGTTGGTGAAGACGGTGAGGCTCATCGCGCGCGACGACCTTCGCGTCGTACATCCACATCTTCTCGTCGGCGCGCGGCGTCCACTCGATCTGGCTCGCCACGCCGTAGAGGTCGTGCTGCTGCCAGAGGAAGACCCACGGCGCCTCGTCGCGCAGCGAGCTTCTGCAGCTCCGCGTAGGCCTCGGCGCGCGCCTTCGGGTCCATCAGCGTCACCGCGCGCGCGATCTTGTCGTCGATCACCTTGTTGTTGCCGTAGGACGCGTACGTCTGGTCGGCGCGGAAGAGCGGCTGGATCGTGCCCTGGCCGTGCAGGGCCGGGCCCCAGCCGAGGAAGAACAGCTCGCCGGTGTTGCGGTTCTTGATCTTGTCGAGGTGCGTGCCCCACTCGTTGACGACCACGTTGGTCTTGATGCCGAGCCGCTGGAGCTGCGCGGCGATGGCGAGCGAGACGTCCTTGTCGAGCGGGTAGCGCCCCGACGGCGTGTCGAGCGTGAGCGCGAGCTTCGTCGGATCGACGCCCGCCTCCTTGAACAGCGCCTGGGCGCGCGCGGGGTCGTGCTTGTAGCACTCGACGGGCGCGTAGTCGACGTTGGCCGGCGCCAGCGGCCCGCACATCCGGGTGGCCCGGCCCTTGAGCACCTGCTTGATCAGCTCGTCCACGTCGACCGCGTGGTTCATCGCGCGGCGCACGCGGACGTCCTGCATCGGGCCCGGCTTCAGGTTCACCAGGGCCAGGTAGTTGATGCGCGAGGACACGGTCGAGCGGATCTTGGCGCGCCCGCTAGCGCTCCACCGGCTCCACCGCGTGCGGCGGCACGTCCTTCATGATGTCGATCTCGCCGGAGAGCAGGGCGGCGAGCCGCGCGCTGAACTCGGGGATGAAGCGGAAGGTCACCCGGCTGACGTCGGCCGGCGCCCTGCCAGTAGTCCGGGTTGCGCTCGAGCACCAGGCGCTCGTCGCGCTTCCACTCCACGAACTTGAACGGCCCCGTGCCGATCGGCTTCTCGGCGAGCTTGGCCGGGCCCGAGCTCCTTGAGCGCCTTGGCCGGCATGATGAGCGAGTTGGTCGAGCGACGCGCTGGTCGACCAGGTTCGGCCACGGCTGCTTGGTGACGAAGCGGACCGTGTAGTCGTTGACGACCTGGACGTCCTTGACCGAGCCCCCAGTACGCGGCGGTGGCGTAGTGGCTCTTGTTGGCCGGATCGAGCGCGTAGTCGATGGTGGCCTTCACCGAGGCCGCCGTGAACGGCTCGCCGTTGTGGAACTTCACGTTCTGGCGCAGCTTGAACTCCCACGTGGTGTCGTTGACGATCTTCCAGCTCGTGGCCAGCATCGGCTTGGGCTTGAAGGTCTTCGCGTCGCGGTCGAGCAGGCGGTCGTAGATGTGCTCGAGCATGTTGTTGGTCGTCCAGTCCACGATGGTCACGCCGAGCATCGTGCGCGGCTCGGCGCCGAGCCCGACGACGACCTCCTTCGTCTTGCGCGCGATCCTGCGCCGCGGCCGGCGCCGTCACGATCGAGACCGATCAGCGCGATCGACGAGCAGCGACGCAACGACGAGTCACGACGCGTCCTGACGCCGACGATAGCGTCTCCTTTGATCGAGTGCTGGATTGGTTGAGCGCGCCGTACGTGCGGCGTCGACGAGTCGTGAGCGCTCGACGACGACTCAGATCCCCACGCCGAACCCGCCCAGGCCCCGGACCGTCACGGCTTCCCCGATGTGACCGCTGTTGTGGCGGATGGCGGGCTGCCCGAGCTGATCCGCTCGCGTGTTGCCCTGCCAGGGGTGCCGGCCGGCGGCCACGTGCTCCACGTGGTCGTTGGCCGAAACGCGCCGCCGCGGGCGGCGCGCATCGATGTCTTCGGCGCCGATCGTCTCGTCCCACGCGCCGGGCGGGCAGCTCGCGGACGACGTCGCGCGTGCGCACGCCGACCGCGGACCGGTAGCGCCCAGACCGCGGCGACGTCGGCGCGGGCCGTCAGGACCGCGACCTCGTCCTCGGTCATTCCGGTGCCGATGTCGCGGTGGTCGATGCGCATCCGGCGCGCCCACGCGTCGTCGAGCACCTGCCGGCCCGCGTGCACGACCAGGTTCACCGCCGACGTCTTCCGTCCGCGCCATGTGCCAGAGCAGCCACACGATCGAGTTCACGCCCGTCGCCGGGCCGCGCGCGCATCTGATCGTCGGAGAGCCCGCCGAGCCAGCGCTCCACGGTCGGCGTGTCGCACCGTCGCATGGAGTCTGAGGAAGAACGTCGTGAGGTCCATGGCCAGTCCTCCGCTACACGCGAAGCTTCGGATCGAGCGTGTCGCGCAGCCAGTCGCCGACCAGATTGACGCCCGAGCGCGGTGAGCGCGAGCGCGGCGCCGGGGAAGGCGGCCAGCCACCACGCGATGTAGAGGAAGTCGCGGCTCTCGCGACAGCATGCTGCCCCACGCCGGCGTCGGCGGCTGCACGCCGAAGCCGAGGAAGCTGATGGCGGCCTCGGCCACGATGAACTGCGAGAACTGCAGGCTGGCGACCACGATGATCGACGGCGCCACGTTGGGCAGCACGTGGCGGAAGAGCAGCCGCGCGCGTCCCACGCCGAGCGCGGCCGCGGCCTGGACGAAGTCGCGCTGCTTCACGCCGAGGACCTCGCCGCGCACGACGCGCGCGTAGACGACCCAGCCCGCCGCCGAGAGGCTGAGGATGATGTTGCGCAGGCCGAGGCCGACGATCGCGTTGATGGTCAGCGCGAGCAGGATGAACGGGAAACGAGAGCTGCACGTCGGCGATCCGCATGACGACCGCCGAGGGCCAGCGCTCGACGAAGCCGGCGAGCAGGCCGAGCAGCCCGCCGACCACCGCGGTCACCACCACCGTGCACACGCCGATGAAGAGCGCGAGGCGCGCGCCGTAGAGCACCCGCGCCAGGAGATCGCGGCCGAGCTGATCGGTGCCGAGCGGATGGCCGGGCGTGCCCGGCGGCTTGAGGCTCGCCGCGAAGTCCGCCGCGAGCGGATCGTGCGCCGCCAGCCACGGCGCGAGCGCCGCGACGACCAGCACGGCCGCGTCAGCGACGAGGCCCAGCCACTTCTTCACGAGCCGGGCTCGTTCACGAGCGCGTACGCGGACGCGCGGGTCGAGCCAGCCGTAGGCGAGATCGACCGCCAGGTTCATCAGCGTGTAGACGATCGACGTGAACGACACGGCCGCCAGCACCACCGGGAAGTCGCGGTTGAGCAGCGCCTGCACGGTGAGCCGGCCGAGCCCGGGCCACGCGAAGATCGTCTCGGTGATCACGGCGCCGCCCAGGAGCTGGCCGGCCTCGAGCCCGGCCAGGGTCACGATCGGGATCGCGGAGTTGCGCAGCGTGTGCTTGCCGATCACCCGGCCCTCGCGCGAGGCCCTTGGCGCGCGCGGTCAGGATGTACTCCTCGCCCAGGACCTCGAGCACCGCCGAGCGCGTGAGGCGCGCGACGCGGGCGGCGTAGAACGCCGCCAGCACGACCGACGGCATGACGAGGTGCGCGAGCGGTGCCGATGCCGCCGGTGGGCAGCCAGCGCAGCTGCACGGCGAAGAGGTAGATCAGCATCAGCCCGAGCCAGAAGCCGGGCATCGCCTGCCCGAGCACCGTGACCAGGTGCCGACGTGATCGACCAACGTGTCGCGGCGCACCGCCGTCATCACGCCGAGCGGGATCGCGACCACGAGCGTGAGCGCCATCGCCGAGCCGGCCAGCAGCAGCGTGGCGGGCAGCCGCTCGAGCACGAGCCCGAGCGCGTCGCGCCGGTAGCGCAGCGACTCGCCGAAGTCGCCGCGGACGGCGCCGGCCATGAAGCGCGCGTACTGGACGCGCGATCGGGTCGTTGAAGCCCAGCCGCTGGCGGAACTCGTTCACGTCCTTGGCCTGGATGTCCATCGGCAGGAACAGGAGCACGGGGTCGCCGGAGAGCCGCACCATGCCGAACACCGCGGTGAGCGAGAGGAACACGACCAGCGCGGTCTGCGCCAGGCGCGAGAGGACGTAGCCGCGCATCGGCCTACTGTTGTACACCAGGGCCATGATTGCGCGCGCGATCGCGGTCACGGCGCGGCTGTTGGTCGCGACCTTCTATCGCCGTGTGGACGTCGCGGGCCTCGAGCGCGTCCCCGTCCGCGGTCCGCTCGTCGTCGTCGCCAACCACCAGAACGCGCTCGTCGATCCCCTGCTGCTCCTGGCGCGGTTGCCGCGGGCGCTGCGGCCGATCGCCAAGGCCCCCCTGTTCCGCATTCCCGTGCTCGGCACGCTCCTTCATCTCATCGGCGCCATCCCGGTGCACCGGCGTCACGAGAGCGAGGGGGGGCCGGATCGCAATGCGGCCGCGTTCGATCGCGTCAGCGAGCTGCTCGCCGCGGGCGAGGCCATCCTGCTCTTCCCCGAGGGCGTGAGTCAGCCGGAGCCCGTGCTCATGCCGCTCCGCACGGGCGCCGCGCGCCTCGTCCTCGGCGCGGAGCACCTGAAGGCCGGGGCGCTCGGCGTGACGCTCCTCCCGGTCGGGCTCGTGTACGAGGAGCCCGGCACGTTCCGCACGGGCCGCGCCCTGGTGCTCGTGGGCGAGCCGGTGCCGACGCGCGATCTCGTCGGCGCCTACGCCATCGACCCGGAAGGGACCGTGCGCGGATTGACCGACGGGATCGCGTCCGCGCTCCGCGCGCTGGTGGTCGAGGCCGAGGATCGCCGCACCCTCCAGCTCGTCACCGCGATCGCCCGGTTGTGGCACGCGCGCGCCGACGATGACGCCGCCGAGCAGGCCGCCTGGATGCGCGGCGTGATGGTGGCGTACAGGACCCTGCGACGTGATGCGCCCGAGCGCGTCATGCGGTTCCGTCAGGAGCTCGAGCGCTACGAGAAGGACCGGGAGCTGGCCGGCTTCGACGAGCGGATCCCGGCGCGCTACTCCGCCGCCCGGGTGGCCCGCTATACGCTGCGAGAGGGAGGCTCGCTGCTGCTCGGGGCGCCGCTCGCGCTGTGGGGCGTGCTCGTGCATGGGCTGCCGTATCAGCTGCCCCGGCTCGTCGTGCGCGTCGCCACGCCGGACGACGACATGGTGGCGACCGTCAAGCTCGCCGTCGCCATCGTCGCGTTCCCCGTGTGCTGGGCGATGGAAGCGTGGGCGCTCGGCCGGATCGCGGGCGCGTGGGCGGTCGCGGGCTTCCTCGTCGCGCTCGTCCCGAGCGGGTTCTTCGCGCTCGGCTGGCAGGAGCGCCTGCGACGATTCCGCGGCCAGGTGGTCGGGTTCCTCGCGTTCCTCTTCCGCCCGGACCTGCACCGCCGGTTCCACGCCCGGCGCCGCGCGCTGCGCGCCGAGCTGGACGCGCTCGCCCGCACGGCCGGCGGGAGCGCGGCCCGGCCGTGAGCTACGACGCGTGTCGCGCGGTGCCCCGCTGGCTTTTCCGGTACCGCATGTTGAGGAGCTCCACGACGAGCGAGAACGCCATCGCGAAGTAGATGTAGCCCTTCGGCACGTGCTGGCCCATGCCGTCGGCCACCAGCATCACGCCGATGAGCAGCAGGAACGCCAGCGCGAGGATCTTCACGCTCGGATGGCGCTCGACGAAGTCGCTCACGGTCCCCGCCGACACGAGCATCACGAGCATCGCGATGATCATGGCGGTGACCATGATCGAGAGATGCTCCGCCATGCCGACCGCGGTGATCACCGAGTCGAGCGAGAACACGATGTCGAGCAGCAGGATCTGGATCAGGACGGCCATGAACGACGCGCGCCCGCCGCCCTTGCCCGCGGGCCCGTGGTCGGCCTCGACCTTGTCGTAGACCTCCCAGGTCGCCTTGACGATCAGGAAGAGGCCGCCGCCGAGCAGGATGAGATCCCGCCCCGAGAACGGGTGGCCGAACAGCCCGAAGAACGGCCGGGTCAGACTCATCATCCAGGAGATCGCGAAGAGGAGGCCGATGCGGATGACGAGCGCGAGCACGAGACCGGTCCGCCGGGCGGTGACCTGGCGCTCCGCCGGCAGCTTGCCGGTGAGGATGGCGATGAAGACGACGTTGTCGATCCCGAGCACGATCTCCATGGCGGAGAGCGTGACGAGCGCGATGAGTCCGTCGGCCGTGAGGAGGTGATCCATGACCGCGCCGGAGACAGGCCAGACGTCAGGCGCCCGCGGCATCCTCCAGGGTGCGGCGGTACCAGGGCGCGTCGGGGAAGGTGATGGGGCGGATGGCGGGCAGCGTGACGCCGGCCGCGCGATAGCGCTCCACGTAGGCGCGGCACGTCGCGCGGTCGCCGATGGCGCCCAGGGCTTCCAGCAGCGCATCGTCCGCCGCGCGGCTGGTATCGAAGCGCTTCACGGAGGCGCGTGGCCGCTCGCCTCCAGCATCGCGCGGTAGAACGGCAACGAGAGATAGCGCGCGAGCTCGCCGCGGAACGCTTCGCGCGCGTTGCCCGGATCGTCGGTGACGGCGAGCGGCACCGACGCGACGATCTCGAAGCCGTCGAGGGTCTTGCCCGCGCGCCGCCGCCCGCGCTCGAGCGCCGGGACCGCGACGGTGCGGATGTAGGTCGGATCGCACAGCCAGAGCACGACGCCGTCGGCGATCTCACCGGCGAGCTCGAGCATCTTCGTCGAGAGCGCGGCCAGGTAGACCGGCGGCGCGGGCAGCTTGCCCGGCAGCGCCATGCTCCACTGCACGCGGTAGTGCTTGCCCTCGAAGCGCGCGCCGTCTCCGAACGCGCCGCGCAGGACCGCCACGTACTCGCGCATCACCCCGAGGGGCTCGTCGAGCTTCAGGCCGAGCTGCTGCTCCATGGAGGCCTTGTGGCTCACGCCGAGACCGAGAATGTACCGGCCGCCGCGTCTGCTCGGCGAGCGTGAGCGCGGCCTGCGCGGTGGCCACCGGATGACGCGGATAGATCGGCAGCACCCCGACGCCGAGGCGCGCGCGCGTCGTCGCCGCGCCATAGGCGGCGAGGACCAGGAAGGAATCGCGGCCGAGGCCGTGCGTGACCCAGAGGCTGTCGTAGCCGAGGGCGTCGGCGCGCCGGGCGAGGTCGAGGGCGGCGCCGAAATCACCGCCCGGAGAGAGGAACGCCGCCGTCCGCATCAGTCCCTGATCCAGGACTCGGCGAGCGGGATGTCGGGGAGCTTGGACGAATCGTCGCCCTCGACCGGGACGCTCGGCGCCATCCGGATGAGGCCCTCGACCTCGGCGCGCCGGTAGAGCCGTTGTCGCTTGATGCCCTGCCGGTAGCTGCGCAGGATGCCACGGCTCACGTAGGCGTAGAGCGTGGCCGGCTTCACGCCCATGAGGGCGGCCGCTTCGTCCACCGTCAGGTATTCCTCGCCGTCGACGATCACCATCGCCCCCACGCTAACAGCCCCGTCCCCGGCCCGTCCACAGGCCATTGCGGTGGAGTCAAGTCAAATCAAGTATAATCACGCTCAGGCAACCAAAGAGCGGGCGCCCGAGCGGGCGTTCGCACAACCAAGGAGCGGGCGCCCGAGCGGGCGGGCGAAGCCCGGGAGCCCGCGAGTTCAAAGGAGGCCGGCATGGACTGGAAGGCGGGGCTCGAGGACGTGGTGGCGGGGCGCTCGGCGATCTGTCGCGTGGACGGCGAGGAGGGCCGGCTGTTCTTCCGCGGCTACGACATCGGCGACCTCGCGCGCGGGATCGACGTTCGAGGACGTGACGTACCTGCTGTGGTTCGGCGAGCTGCCGGACGCGGCCGCCGCCGCCGAGCATCGCCGGCGCCTCGCGGCCACGCGCGGGCTGCCGAAGGAGATCCGCGCGCTCCTCGACGGGCTGCCGCGCGACACGCATCCGCTCGACGCGCTTCGCACGGCCGTCTCGCTCGCCGCCGCCTACGATCCCGACACCCGCGCCTCCGATCCTGACGCGAATCTCCGCAAGGCGTACCGCCTGATGAACCTCGTGCCCGAGACGGTCGCCGCGTGGCAGCGCATCCGGACCGGCCGCGCGCCGGTGGAGGCGCCGGCAGGGGGTGTGGGCGGCGGCCACGCCGCGCGGTTCCTGCACCTGCTCGACGGGCGCGCGCCCTCGGCGGAGGTGGCGCACGTGCTCGACGTCGCGCTGATCCTCCACGCGGATCACGAGCTCAACGCCTCCACGTTCGCCGCGCGGGTCGCGGTGGCGACCCTCGCCGATCTCCACGCCGCGGTCACGGCGGCGGTGGCGACGCTGAAGGGCCCGCGGCACGGCGGCGCCAACGAGGACGTCCTCGCGATGCTGCTGGAGATCGCCGACCCCGCGCGCGCGGAGGCGTTCGTCGAGGCGCGGATCGGCGCGCGCGGCGCCCTGTCGAAGGCCGAGCGAGCGGATCCGAAGGCGCGCATGCCGGGCTTCGGCCACCGCGTCTACAAGGTGGACGACGCGCGCGCCCGCGTGCTGCGCGGCATGGCGAAGTCGATGGCGGACGCCACCGGCAAGACGCGGCTGTTCGAGGTGGCGCAGGGCGTGTACGACGCGATGCACGCGCGCACGTCCCTGCCGGTGAACGTCGACTTCTTCTCGGCGGTGGTCTACGACGCGCTCGGCATCCCGCCGGACTTCTGCACGTCGATCTTCGCGGTGGGACGCTCGGCGGGGTGGATGGCGCACATCTTCGAGCAGTTCGCGGACAACCGGCTCATCCGTCCGCGCGCGGAGTACATCGGGCCGGCCGCGCGGCCGCTCAGCGCGTCAGGACGCTGACCTCCATCGCGTCGTCGTCGAAGTCGTACTCGCGGCTCGTGTAGCGGCCGGCCGGGTCGCGCACGTAGTCGAGGTACGGCTTCACGTCGCGGCGGAAGCCGGCGCCGGTGTTGTCCGCGATGACGACGGCGCCGCCGAGGAGCTTGGGCTCGAGCTGGCGGAGGTAGTCGAGGTAGTCGGGCTTCGCGGCGTCGATGAAGGCGAAGTCGAAGCGGCCGGGGATGAGCGGGATCACGCGCAGCGCGTCGCCGGTGACGACCTTCACCTTGCGCGCGAGGCCCGCTTCCGCCGCGTTCGCCTCGGTCATCCAGGAGAGGAAGTCGTTCGACTCGACGCAGACGAGGCGGCCCTTCGAGGGCATCGCGCTCGCGATCAGGATCGCCGAGTAGCCGATCAGCGAGCCGAGCTCGATGCCGCGGTGACAGCCGTGACGCTCGATGAGGCGCCGGATCAGCCGGCCCTTGGCGCGTCCGACGACCGGGATGTGCCAGAGCGTGGTGGCGCGATCGATCAGCGCCAGCATCCGCCTGGCCTTTTTCGTGATCACGCGCGCAGGGAGGCGCTCGGCGATGCCGTCGGGGAGCGGGTAGCGACGGTCGGACTTGCCCGGCCTTCACGACCTGGCCGGGGAGCGCGCGGCCGACGATCGATTGCACGCGACGCGAGACCGCGATGAGCCGGTCGAGATCGATGCCCGTCTCGATGCCCATCGCGTGCAGGCAGTGCACGAGGTCCTCGCTGCACACGTTCCCGGATGCGCCCGGCGCGAACGGGCAGCCGCCGAGGCCGCCGATCGACGCGTCGATGGTCGTGACGCCCATCTCCATCGCCGCGAGGATGTTCGGGATGGCCATCGCGCGCGTATCGTGGGTGTGGATCGTCCACTCCACGCCGGGGAAGCGTGGCATCAGGTGCTCGAACGTCCGGGTGACCTGGCGCGGGTTCGCCATGCCGGTCGTGTCCGCGATGCCGATGGCGCCGGCTCCCATGTCGACCAGCGCGCGGACGACCCATTCGAGGCGGTCGAGCGGGACGTCGCCTTCGAACGGGCAGCCGAACGAGGTCGAGATCCCGGCCTGCACCGGCACGCGCGCGCGGGCGGCGATCTCCATCACCCCGCGGAGCTTCACGAGCGACTCGGCGACCGTCATGTTGACGTTGGCGAGGTTGTGGCTCTCGCTGGCCGACACCACCGTGTGGATGGCGTCCACGCCCGCGTCCACCGCGCGCGCGGCGCCCTTGTCGTTCGGCACCAGCGCCGCGTAGCGCGTGCCCGGCCGGCGCCGGATGCGCGCCATGACCTGCTCGGCGTCGCGCAGCTGCGGGATCGCCTTCGGATGGACGAACGAGGTGACCTCGATGCGCGGCACGCCGGCCGCGGAGAGCAGATCGACGACCTCGATCTTCTCGTCGGTGGCGATGAACTCGGGCTCGATCTGGAACCCGTCCCGGGTCCCGACTTCACAGAGGGTCACGCGCGGGGGCAGGTTCATGGGCGCCAGTGTACGTCAGGTCCGGCGAGCCCGCAGGGGAACGGCACGTCCGCCGGAGCGGCACGGCTTCGCCGGGCCGCGGAGCGCGGGGGGCTTGGGGGGTGCGTCTCGCACCCCCCATGTCTATCCGCCGGCTCCGCATGAAGAACAGCGCGCAGAGGAGGAGGAAGGCGATGGAGAGGTACGCCTCGGCGCCGGTGAAGAGGTCGGTGACGCCGCGGAGCGTGACCGACTTCGAGCGGGCGGAGTCCTTGGGTTCGTAGCCGACCGGGTCGAACCCCATCATCGAGTCGACGAGCCTGGTGATGAGCGGCACCACGACGAAGGCGACCGCCAGGACGAGGATGCCCGTGATGAGATAGAACTTGAGGCGCCGCCGCTCCCGCGCCCGCGGAGCGCGAACGGCGCCGGCGGGATCGCGCGTTCGGCGTCAGTACGATCGCGGCATCCCCAGGACGTGCTGGCCGACGTAGGCGAGCACGAGGTTGTTGTTGATGGGCGCGGTCTTGTAGAGGCGCGACTCGCGGAACTTGCGCTCGATGTCGTACTCCTCGGCGTAGCCGTAGCCGCCGTGACAGTCGATGCAGGCGTTGCCGGCCTCCCACGCCGCCTCCGCCGCGAGGTACTTCGCCATGTTCGCTTCCGCCCCGCACGGCTCGCCCGCGTCGAACAGCGCCGCCGCCTTGTCCCGCATGAGCTGCGCGGTCTCCACCGCCATGTGGGCCTTGGCGACGGGGAACTGGACGCCCTGGTTGGCGCCGATGGGCTTGCCGAAGATCACGCGCTGGTTCGAGTACGCCACGGCCTTCTCGACGAACCAGTGGCCGTCGCCGATCGACTCCGACGCCACGAGGATGCGCTCGGCGTTCATGCCGTCGAGGATGTAGTGGAAGCCCCGGCCCTCCTCACCGATGAGGCTGTCGGCCGGGATCTCCACGTTGTCGAAGAAGAGCGCGTTGGTGGAGTGGTTCATCATCATGCGGAGCGGCCGGATCTCGAAGCCCTTCAGGTTCCGGATGTCGAACAGGAACACGGAGAGGCCTTCGCCGCGCTTCTTCGCCTTGTCGCGGGGCGTGGTGCGCGCGAGGAGCAGCATGAGGTCGGACTGCATGGCGCGCGAGATGAACATCTTCTGACCGTTGACGATGTAGCGGTCGCCGTCACGGATCGCGGTGGTCTGCAGCATCATCGTGTCCGAGCCCGCGTTCGGCTCCGTGACCCCGAACGCCTGGAGGCGCAGGTCGCCCGTGGCGATCTTCGGCAGGTACTTCTTCTTCTGCGCCTCGCTGCCGTGGCGGAGCACGGTGCCCATGATGTACATCTGCGCGTGGCACGCCGCCGCGTTGCCGCCGTACTCGTGGATGGTCTGGAGGATGAGCGCGCCGTCCACGATCGGCAGCCCGGCCCCGCCGTACTCCTGGGGGATGAGCGCGCCGAGGTAGCCCGCCCGGGTCAGCTCGTTCACGAACGCTTCGGGGTACTCGCGCTTCGCGTCGAGCTCGCGCCAGTACTCGCCCGGGTAGCGCTTGCAGATCTCCACGACGCCCGCCTTGAGCGCGCGCTGGTCGTCGGTCAACGTGAGCCGGAGCGTCGTCATCTCACTCCCTATTTTCCCCTGAACTGCGGCGTCCGCTTCTCGTTGAACGCCCGCACGCCCTCGAGCCGGTCCTCGGTCACCACGGTGGCATTGTAGGCCTCGATGGCGAGGATCATGCCGGTCTCCAGATCGGTCTCGAGCCCGTAGGCGATCGCCTTCTTCGCCTGCCGCACGGCGATCGGCCCGTTCCGCGCGATGGTCTCCGCGATCTCGAGCGCCTTCGCGCGCGCCTGGCCCTTGGGCACGAGGTGGTTGACGAGGCCCGCGGCCTTCGCCTCCTCCGCCTTCATGCGGCGCCCCGTGAAGATCAGCTCCTTCGCGAGCGGCGCGCCGAGGATGCGCGGCAAGAGCTGCGTGCCGCCGATGCCCGGGAAGATGGCCAGCGTCGTCTCGGGCACGCCGAACACCGCGGTCTCGCTGGCGACGATGAAGTCGGAGAGCACGGCGAGCTCGCAGCCCCCCGCCAGCGCGAAGCCCTCGACGGCGGCGATGACGGGCACCGGGCAGCGCAGCACGCGGAACGCGGCCTGCTCGAAGATGACGTGCTGGGCCCGCCACGCCTCGTCCGTCATCCCGTTGCGCTCCTTGAGGTCGCCGCCCGCACAGAACGCCCGGTCGCCGGCGCCGGTGAACACGATGGCGCGCGCCTCGCGATCGTGGTGCAGCGCCTCGAAGCACGCGAGGAGGTCCTCGCCCATCGCGGTGTTCATCGCGTTCATCTGCTCGGGGCGGTTCAGCGTCACCGTGACCACGTGACCGCCGTCCGAGCGCTCGACGAGGAGGTGCTGGTAACTCACCCGAGCACCTTCTGCTGCCGCAGGCTGCGGATGTCGTCGAGCGTGTAGCCGAGCCACGTGAGGACGTCGGCGTCGTGCTCGCCGAGCTTCGGCGGCACGCGCCGCACGCCGGGGCGTGCGCCGTCCCACTGGAGCGGCAGGCCGATCGAGCGGTAGTCCGGCAGGCGCGGGTGCGGCGCCGCGATCACCATGCCGCTCTCGCGCGTCTGCGGCTCCGCCATCACCTGGTCCATGCGGAAGATCGGCGCGCTCGGCACGCCGGCCACGCGCAGCGCCTCGAGGAGATCGGCGGCCTTGCGATCCGCCGTCAGCGCCGTGATGGTCTCGACGAGGACCGCGCGATTGGCGACGCGCGTCGGATTGTCGATGAATCGCGGGTCGCGCGCGAGCTCGGGGACGCCGAGCGCTCCCGCGAGTCGCGCGAAGAGCGCGTCCGAGCCGGCCGCGATCATCACGTACCCGTCGGCGACACGGAACGCCTGGTACGGCGCGATCATCAAGGTGCCCGACCCTTGCGGCTCCGGCACCTCGCCCGACGCGAAGTAGCCCATGGCCTGATACGAGACCCACATCAGCGCGGTCTCGAAGAGCGCGGTCGTCACCTCGACGGCGCGGCCGGTCGCGTCGCGCTGCCGCAGCGCCGCCACGATGCCGAGCGCCGCCCACATCCCGGTGCCCATGTCGACGATCGACGTCCCGACGCGCGCCGGCTCGGCGCCCGGATGCCCGTTGATCGACATCAGGCCGGCGTAGGCCTGCATGAGCGGATCGTAGCCCGGCCGGCTGGCGAGGGGGCCGCGGGTGCCGAACGCGGTGATGGAGCAGTAGACGAGGCGCGGGTTCAGCGCCGAGGCTCCCGCGAAATCCAGGCCAAGCTCGCCGATGACCCCGGCGCGGAGGCTCTGGATGAAGACGTCCGCGCGTGCGACCAGCCGTCGCAGGACCGCCAGGCCCGCCTCGTGCTTGAGGTCGAGCGCCAGGCTCTTCTTGTTGCGGTTGAACGCCATGAACGCAGAGCTCTCGTCGCCCCACCACGGCGGCGCCCACGCGCGCGCGTCGTCGCCGCGTCCCGGCCGCTCCACCTTGATGACCTCGGCGCCCATGTCGCCGAGGATCTGCGAGCAGAACGGGCCCGCGACGTTCTGGGTGAGATCCACGACGACGATCCCTTCGAGCGGCAGCGCCACGCGGCGAGTCTAACATCGCGCGCGGCCGTCGCTTGTGTCGCCCCAGGCGCTTTTCTATGATCGCGTGTGCGGCGGTCGTTACCGCCGGCAGGAGGCGCTGGTGATCTTGAAGGGCGAGCCGACGGGCCTGATCGGTCAGAGCCCGGCGATGCTGGCGCTGCTCGCCACCATCACGCGCCTCACCACGCTCGCGCAGAGTGCCGGCCGCCCGCCGGCGGTGCTCATCCAGGGTGAAACCGGCAGCGGCAAGGGACTGGTGGCATCGCTCCTGCACCGTTCGGGCCCGCGCGCGAGCGGCCGGTTCGTCGACGTCAACTGCGCCGCCATTCCCGAGAGCCTCATCGAGGCCGAGCTCTTCGGCTTCGAGCGGGGCGCATTCACCGACGCCCGGCGCGCGAAGCCCGGTCTCTTCCAGGCGGCGCATCGCGGAACGATCTTCCTGGATGAAGTCGGGCTCCTGCCGGAAGCGGTGCAGGCGAAGCTCCTCAAGGTCATCGAGGAGCGCGCGGTCCGGCGGCTCGGCAGCACCGACAACGAGCCCGCGGACGCGTGGATCATCAGCGCCACCAACGCGGACCTGGTGGCCAATGTTCGTGCGCGAACGTTCCGGGAGGACCTCTATCACCGGCTCGCCGTCGTCACGCTCTCGCTGCCGCCGCTCCGGGACCGCCCCGGGGATATTCCGCTGCTCGCCAGGCACTACCTGGCGCACGCCTGCACGGACCACGGGCTGCCCGTCCGCGAGCTGACGGCCGATGCGCTCGCGAAGCTGGAGGCCTATCACTGGCCCGGCAACGTGCGCGAGCTGAGCAACGTGATGGAACGCGTCGCGCTCCTGTCCGATTCGCCGCGCATCGACGCCGCCATGCTCGATCTCGACGTCTCCGTCGCGCCGCCGGCGCCATCAACGCCGGCGCCCGCCGTGCCGGGCACGCTGGACGAGGTCGTGCGCACGCACATCCAGGAGGTGCTGGAGCACACGGGCGGCAACATCTCCCGGACGGCGACGCTGCTCGGGATCTCGCGCAACACGCTGCGCGCCCACCTCGACAAGCTGGGACTGCGGCCGTCGGCGATGCGCCCGGCGAAGCGCGTGACGGAGCCTCGTCCGGCGCCCCGGCGTCTCGCGGCGCCGAGCGGCACGGCGGTGGTCGCCGCGACGCCCGCGGGACCGCTCCGCTGGGAGCGCCGGCTCATCACCGTGGTGCGCGTCGCGCTCGACGCGCCCGCGGACACGGCGGCCTTCCAGCTCGCGCCGCTGCTCGAGGAGCTCATCGCGAAGGTGAAGAGCTTCAGCGCGCGCGTCGAGGAGGTGACGCCGCTCGGCCTCGTGGCCGTCTTCGGGTTCGAGCCGATGGAGGACGCGCCCAGCCGCGCCACGCACGCCGCGCTCGCGATGCTCAAGGCCGCGCAGCGTGCGAGCGCCGCGGCGGTCCAGGGGCTCCAGGCGCGGATCGCGATCCATGCGGGCTCGCGACTGATCGCGCACGGTGGCGACGTCACCGGCATGGATCCGATGGAGCGCGGCGAGGTGTGGGCGATCCTCGATCGTCTCCTCGCCGCGGCGCCGGCCGACGCCGTGGTCCTGGACAGCGCGGCGGCGCCGCTCATCGAGCGTCGCTTCGCGCTCGATCCGCCGCGCGGCACGGTGTCGCCGCCGCCCCAGGTCTATCGCGTGGTCGGGCACGAGCGCACGGGATTCGAGGTGGGCGGACGCGTGCTGAGCGGCTTCGTCGGTCGCGAACGGGACCTCGCGCTGCTGCACGATCGTCTCGCGCACGTCGAAGCCGGCCGCGGCCAGGTCGTGGGGATCGTCGGCGAGCCGGGGGTCGGGAAGTCGCGGCTGCTCCACGAGTTCAAGCAGAGCCTGGGACGCGGCCGCGTCACGTGGGTCGAGGGACGCTGCGTGTCGTACGGGAGCACCGTGCCGTACGCGCCGCTCCTCGCGCTGATCCGTCACAACTTCCGCCTCGGCGAGCTCGATGCGCCCGACGTGATCGCCGACAAGCTCACGACCGGGCTGAGCATCCTCGGCCTCGAGGCGAAGGGATCGGTGCCGTACCTGCTCCATCTGGTCGGCGTGAAGGAAGGCACCGAGGAGCTGGCCGGCCAGAGCCCGGAGGCCCTGCGGGCGCGCACGCTCGACATCTTGCGGCAGATCGCCGTGGCCGGGAGCCGGCGGCGGACGCTCGTCGTCGCCGTCGAAGACCTGCACTGGATCGATCGCACGTCGGAAGAGGTCCTCGCGTCGTTCGCGGAGGCGCTCAGCGGCGGTCCCCTGCTCTTGCTCCTCACCTATCGTCCGGGCTATCAGCCGCCGTGGCTCGGGCGCTCGTACGCGACCCAGATGGTCCTCGATCACCTGTCGCGCGCGGACAGTCTCCGCGTGGTGCACGACGTCGTGCCGCAGGAGCAGCTCCCCGCGCAGCTCGCCGAGACCATCCTGGGCCACGCCGACGGCGTGCCGTTCTTCCTCGAGGAGCTCGCGCGCGCCGTGGCCGAGCATCCCGACCTGCGCTCCGAGGTGCGGGTGCCCGACACGATCCAGGGCGTCCTCACCGCCCGGCTCGACCGCCTGCCCGACGACGATCGCGCCGTCCTGCAGATGGCCTCCGTCATCGGCAAGGACGTCGACCTCACGCTCCTCGCTCACGTCGCCGAGCTTCCGGACGCGACGCTGGGACGCTCTTTGAGCCACCTGCAAGCCGCCGAGTTCCTCCACGAGACCGTGAGCGGGCCCACGCGGGCGTACACGTTCAAGCACGCGCTGACCCAGGAGGTCGCGTATCGCAGCCTCCTCGACGATGTGCAGCGCGGACTGCACGTGCGGGTGGCGCAGGCGATCGAGCGGCTCATGCCCGACGTCCGCGAGCGGCAGCCGGAGCTGCTCGCCCATCACTACACGTCCGGCGGCCGCATCGCCGAGGCCGTCACCTACTGGCATCGGGCGGGTCAGCGGGCGTTCCAGCGCTCGGCCCACATCGAGGCCGTCGCCCATCTCACCAAGGGGCTGGAGCTCGTGAGCGCCCTTGCGGAGGCGTCCGAACGGGTGCCGCTGGAGCTGCGGCTCCACATGCTGCTCGGCGCCGCCCTCGCGATGACACGCGGGTGGGGGGCGCCCGAAGTCGGCGCGACGATGGACCGGGCGCGCGAGCTGTGCGAGGCGCTCGCCGATCGCGTCGGCGAGTCCATCGAGTTCTTCTTCGTCCGCTGGGGGCTCTGGCGCTTCTACGCGTCGCGCGCGGATCTCCGCGCGGCGCAGGAGATCGCCGGCCAGCTCCTGCGGACCATGGAGCACGAGAGCGATCCCGACGTGAGCATCGGCGCGCACCTCGCCGCCGGCGCCAACGCCTTCTACCTGGGACGGTTCAACGAGGCGAGCGCGCACTTCGAGCAGGCGCTGAGCACCTACGATCCCGTGCGGAGCCGATCGCAGGCGCTCCGATACGGACAGGACCTCGGCGTCGGCGCGTCGGCGTTCCTGGCGTGGACCCTCGCGATCCTGGGCGATGTCGATCGCGCGTGCATCACCGCGGAGCGCGCGGTGTGGCAGGCGCGCGCCACGCAACACCCGCCCACGATCGGGAGTGCCATCTACTTCGCCGCCCAGGTCCACGAGCTGTGCCGCGACGCCGCCACCGTGCGGGCGCTGGGCGAGGAGCTGCTCGCGATCGCGCGGGAGCAGTCGTTCCCGCTGTTCTCCGCGTTCGGGATGAACCTGGCCGGCTGGGCGCGCGTGGCGAGCCACGAGCCGGCCGAAGGCGTCCCCATGATGCGCCTTGGAGCCGAGCTCTTTCGCTCGCTCGGACAGCGAATCGGGCTCGCGCATCGCGCGCACCTGGCGGAAGCGCTGGCCACCGTGGGTCAGCTGGACGAGGCCGCGTCGGTCGTCGCCGAGGCGCAGCAGCAGGCCGAGGAGACCGGCGAACAGGCGTTCGTCAGCGAGCTCCACCGCGTGCACGGCGAGATCCTGATGCGGCGGGGCGAGACGGAGGCGGCCACGGCGGTGTTCGCGCACGCGGTCGAGGCGGCCACCGCGCAAGGCGCGTGGCTCTTCGCGCTCCGCGGCGCCGCGGCGCTCGCGCGCATCGCTCCGCGCGGCCTCGAGACCCTGCGCCCGATCGTGGCCCGGTTCCGGCCTGGCCTCGGGCTGCCCGACCTCCTCATTGCTCGGAAGCTGCTGGAGGGCCAGCCATGATCCTGTGGAACTGGAACGACTCCGCGCGCTGCACGCCGGCCGAGCTCGTGGCGCCGACCACCGTGGAGGAGCTCGCCGCCATCGTCGGCGACACGGATCTCTATCCGTCGCCCGTGCGCGCGATCGGGGAGCTGCACTCGCTCAACGAGTGCTTCACGACCTCGGGCACCGCCGTGCAGATGAAGCACTTCATCGCCAAGCACGATCCGGTCGACTGGACGGTGACCGTCGGCGCCGGTGTCCGCATGATCGACCTGCGCGACTGGCTCAAGCCGCACGGCCTGCAGATCGAGGTCGTGCCGGAGATCGGCAACGCCACGGCGGGCTCGGTCGCGTGTTGCGGCACGAAGGACTCGTCGCTCGGGGAGAAGGGACTCGGCCAGATCAGCTCCACCGTCGTGGGCGTCAAGATGATCAGCCCGGACGGGGGCGTGGTGACGGTGACCGAGGCGCGCGATCCGGAGCGGATGCGGCAGATCCGCTCGAGCTACGGGCTGCTCGGCATCATCTACGAGGTCACCTTCCGCACGCGGTCGCTGCAGAAGATCCGCTACCACTACGAGTGGCTCACGCTCACGCCCGTGCCGCCGCTCGCCTCGCGGGTGCTCAGCGGCGCCGACGGCTTCCTCGGTTTCTTGCTGCCGTACCACAAGCGCCTGCTCGTGGAGCGCCGGACGATCGTCCCGGACACGACACCGATCGGCCCGGTCGACCGCCTCAAGGCGTGGATTCGCGACAAGTCCTGGAAGAGCGGCGCGCGTCCGATCAACCTGCTCCCGCGCTCGATCAGCACGTGGCTCGGCCCGCGCCTGGTGCGGTCGGCGACCCGCGGCGTCAACACCTGGGTCTCCGTCATCGACAACATCCTGAAGTTCCTGTTCGCGAAGCTGATCCGGAGCTTCGTGGCGTACCGGGTGGACGCGATGCTCGATTTCAAGCGGGACGTGGCGAGCCACTTCGAGTTCACGTTCTGGGCGTTCCCCGCCAGCTCGTGGCCGACGGTGCTCCCCGCGTACTTCGAGTTCTGCGAAGCGTTCTTCCGGCGCACGGGCTTCCGGCCCGCGCTGCCGACCGAGGTCTACTTCATCCGCCGTGACACGCGCTCACCGCTGTCGTTCTCGAAGCAGGAGGACATCTTCACGCTCGACATGGTGGACTGGACGCCGCGCGAGCCGGCCGACGCCGACTACTGGGAGCTGATGCACCGGGAGTTCAACGACTTCGCCGCCCGCCACGGCGCGCGCCCGCTCCTGAACCAGACCAAGCACATCACGCGCGCGATCGTCCATCGCTCGCTCGGCCAGGACTGGCACGCCCTCCGCGCGCTCACCAAGCAGGAGGATCCGCGCGGCCGGTTGCTCAACCCGTACTTCGCGGATCTCCTGTGAGCGCGAGCGTGGCCTCGACCTCGGCGCCGCGGAAGGTGCCTGCCGGGTCGTAGCCGGCGCAGTGCGCGCGGAAGCGCGCGAGGCCGGGGTAGGCGTCCGCGACGGCCTCCGCGTGCGTCAGCGGGAAGTACTTGCCCCAGTGCAGCCTCGCGCCGTGGAGCGCGGTGAGGGCCAGTCCCACCGCGCGACAGTACGCGCTGAACGCCGGCGTGAGCCCCACGTAGCTGAAGAACCCGAGCGCCCATGCCTCGCGGCCGTCGGCGGTCATCGAGATCAGGGTGTCGTCGGGATGCACGCGCCGGCACGGGATCACGTAGTGATGCGTGTAGCGTCCCGCGTGGCGCTGCAGCTCCGCCAGCGCGCCGGGGGCGCGGGCGGCCAGCGACGCCTCGACGGACGTGGAGAGGCGGCGCACGCCGGCGAACGCGTCGGTGAGGACCTGCACGAGGTGGATCGCCTCGACGAGCGCCGCGGCCGGGACGAACACTTCCATCTCGACGTGACGAAAGAGGTCGTGGCGGAGCGTGAGCGTGCGCTCGCTCGTATCGGTCACGGCCAGGCCGCGCAGGGCCGTCGCCGGGAGCGCCTTCCGGTAGAACCCGCGGATGAGGCGTGCCGAGCCGAAGCGGGCGAGGCCCTTCACCAGCAGGTGCATGAGGACGTCGACCGTCAGGAGCTTGTGCGCGCGGTAGGCGCGCGTGGTGAGCCAGGACGCGAGGCTGCGGCGTCGTCGGGGATCCGCGCGGCGGCGATGGAAGGCATACGGCCGCCAGGCGTACGGGATCATCACGAACTGCTGGAGCGGAAACATCGCGGAGAGGGCGAGCACCTCGAGCACCGAGCGCGGCAGGTCGAGGACCTCCTCCACCTCGTACGCCGGGACGCACACGAGGGTGACGGACACGATCACGCCGAGGCAGCCGAGCCCGCAGCGGGCCGCGCGCAACGGAGACGGCTCGGGGCCCGTCACGTCGAGGTCGATCACCGTCGGCTCGCGGGTCTGCGGATCGTACGTCGCGAGCCGCACGGCCCGCACGTAGTGCGAGAGACTGCTGGCGCCGGAGCCGTGGGTGCCCGTCGAGACGGCGCCCGCGATGGTCTGCTTCGTGATGGCGCCGACGGTCGGGAGCGTGAGCCCGTGCGCGCCCAGCGCCTTCAGGATCGCTCCGATCCGGCACCCCGCGCCCGCGGTCACGGTCGCGACCCCCGGACCGCCGCGATGCACCGCGATCCGATCGAGCCGGCGCAGGTCGATCACGAGGCCGTCGCTGCGCACGAGGTCGCTCCAGGAGTGGGCCGCGCCGACCGCGCGGATCGTTCGGCCCGCGTGCGCGCGGAGCAGGTCGAGCACCTCGAGCTCGTCGCGCGGGGTCAGGCCCTCCGCCTGGAAGTCCACGTTCCGGCCGAAGTTCCTGACCCGCACGGGATCGTCACTCGATCGCGTTCCACGGCGCGAACGCGTTCTCGATGCCCACGAGCGCCGGTCGCAGGCCCGGGTAGTGCCGCGTCAGCACCGAGCGCAGATCGTTGTGCTCGATCCAGTCGAGCCCCGTCTGCGTGTAGACATCGGCCGTGTAGTCGCTCGTGAAGAAGCGGTCGCTCTTGAGGCGGCGCGAGGCCATCAGGATCAGGATGCGGAACGCCGTGTCGCTGAACGCGAAGCCCCGCGGCGGCGTCTCGGCGAACATCCCGACCATCAGGTCCACGCGGTCGATGTCGTTCTCGTACACGTCGCGCAGCTTCGCGGCCCACGCCGGGTTGAGCATCTCGAACGAGTCGATCCGCGGCAGGTGGAAGAGCCGGCGGAACTCGTTGTAGCGCGGCACGCCGCGCTCGCGATCGCGCAGCACGTCGATCGCCGCGACATCGAGGAGCGCGCCGTCGTCGGCCCGCCGGAACGTGCGGAGCGTGTCCGGATAGTTGCCGAGCGTGACCTGCCCGGGGTGCGACACGCCGAACGAGTAGAAGAGATCCGTCGCCGGCGTCGCCTCCAGCACCGCCTGCGCGCCGGCGCCGGTCACGTCCATGAGGGTGTAGTGGTCCTGCACGCGGCCCGTGGCCGCGGAGCGACACACCACGCGGTCCGGGATCAGCGGGTGCATGCGGTAGACGGACACGAACTCCTCGGGCATCGCGTACGGCGCCGCGTGGTGGTCGGTCGAGCGAGCCGGGGATGCCGCTCACCACCTCGCTGGCGCTGATGCGTCCGAGGAGCCGGTGGATCCGCTCGCCGGCGAGGCCCCACCAGTTGCCTTTCATGCCGATCTGGAGGGCCGGATGCCCGAGCATGGCCGGCGTCCACTCGAGCGTGTGGATCTTCGCGATGAGCGCCGCGTTGATCAGCCGCGCGGTCTGGAACAGCGGCTCGTCGTCCCAGCCCGGCCGCTCGGCGCGCAGCCGGTCGCAGATGGCGTTGTGCTCGAGCGTGAACAGCAGGTGGAACAACGCGAGGCCGACCCACCAGTTGTCGTTGAACCCGGTCACCGGGATGCGGGTGACGAGGTCGCAGGGCAGCAGTCCGTCGACGACGGCGAGCTTGCCGTCCCGGCCCGCACGGACGCGCCGCTGCGTCTCGAGGGTGCTCCCGTAGAGCTGCGACGCGTCCCACCAGTGGGTCACGTGGTTGCGATACGTGGGCGACGGCAGCGGCGGATGGTCCGGCGGCTCCGCGGGCGTCCGGCCGATCAGCATGGACGGGTCCGGCCAGGGATCGTCCGCGTCGAGCGGCAGCTCGTACGGGTCGCGGGTGTCCGGGCGCCCGTGACTGAACCAGTCGTGGATCTCGAACTGGACCCACGCCGCCGCGAGCAGGTTCAAGGCCTGCGCCTCGATCATCCGCCCGCGCCGGCGCGCGAGGAGCTCGTTGCTGATCCGGCGCGGGTTCGGCGTCAGCAGCGCGGGCGGCGCGTCGGGGATCGTCCGATCCAGCGGAACGGCGCGACCGAAGCGCGTGTGGGCCGCGCCCATGTGCGGCTCCGCGAGATCGTTGTGGGTGCCGTCGGGCGTCCGCTCGTGCTGGTAGCGGGGCAGCCAGCCGGTGATGGGGCAGCGCCCGCGCGAGGCCGGCGGCTCCGTGCTGTACAGGTTCTTCTCGCGGAGGACCGTGCGGAGCGCGAGCAGGTTCAGCACGCCGAGCCGCGTCGGCAACCGGTGCCAGGGCACCGCCCGGTTGATCAGCTCGAACGTCGCGGTGAACAGGCGCGACAGCCACGACCGGCGTCGCGGCCCATGGGTCGGCACGTGCTTCGCCTCGCGCCACACGGCCAGGAGGAGCCTCGGGACCGCTTCGTGCGCGGGACAGCGGCTCCAGGCGCCGCGCGAGAACGCGAGATCGGTGGTCCGCGCCGCCTCGTACATGGCGCGGAGGCGGAACACGATCAACGTCCCGCGGTGCAGCGGCTGGTCGAGGAAGGGGACGATCGTGTCCTTCGTGCACGAGCGGAACAGGAACGACGGCGCGACGAGGGCCTGGAGCAGCGCCGACTCGGCCTGCTGAGCCCGGCCGCGATGGCGGTCGGCGGCCAGCCTGCGCATGCGCTCGAGCGTGTCGACGACTCCGCCGACCGCGATCCCGGTGGCGTGGACGCAGTCGAGGTCGTCGCGCGCCGCGGCCCACACGATGTCGGCGCCGGGTGGCCGGTGACCGGTGAGCGCGGCCCAGACGATCCAGATCGGGTTCAGCAGACGCCGGGCCGCGCGATACGACTCCGGCGTGGCGACGTAGTCGGCGAAGAACAGCCGGCCGATCACCTGCTGCGCCACGACGCCCACGTCGGCGGGGAGCTCGGCCCCGGCCACGTAGCGCGCGAGGGCGGCGACGCCGTCGGCGTCGGGCTCCGTCTGCTTGAGACGACGCTCGAGCGCCTCCTGGCGCGTGATCCGCGCGTCGTCGTCGTGCGCGGTGAAGACGCCGAGCGGGGCGCCGCCCACGGTGAAGGTGCGGTAGATCCAGCGGTGGACCAGCCGGTTGAGCCACCCACCCTCGTCGAGGACGTGCCGGCTCACGTTCGGGTGGTCGTTGAGCGCGGCCATCTGGAGCGGGTCGTCGATCACGAGGACGTCTGCGAGCGGGCGACGAGCGACGCGTCTCAGCATGACTTCGGCACCCTCCTGCCGACGGGTCCCCCATCGGCCAGGCGCGCGGTCCGTGACCGAGTGGGCGGCCATGATAGGTGAAGGCGTCGCCACGCCGCAACCGTGGTGGTCCACGCGCGCGCGACGATGTGCGCCGCTCCCGGAACGAGCGCATCGGGGTGGAGCCCGAGCGCCGCGCACGTCGTGGCCACCGCGAGCCGGCCGAGGGGCGCGAGCGCCAGGGTCACCCCCAGTGGCTCGCGGCCCGAGACGGGACTCATGGCTCGATGCGAGGCGACGGTCGCACGTCGAGCGCCTCCTGGGTGAGGACGCGGAGCCGCACGATCGCCTCGTGCTCGGCGCTGGCGCCGAGCCGCTCCGCCACGAGCAGGCACTGCTCGACGACCTGATGGTCACCGATGCCATGAAAGGCCTCCGCGACCTGCAGCACGCCGTCGACCGAGCGCTCGGCGCGCGCCCGGGTGAGCGCGGCGAGGTAGAGCTCGCGGGCACGGGCCACGTAGGGGCCGCGCCCCGAGTCGACCGCGCTGAGGCGCACGGCCACGTCGCCGACCTCGACGAGCGGCCGCCACGCACGCGTCCGCAGGGCCGCGGCGTGCGCCTCCCGCCACGCTCGGTCCGCCGCCGTGAGATCGCGCTGCGCCAGGGCGGTGTCGGCCATCGCGAGATAGGTGCCCCAGGCGACCGTCTTGTCGACGGTCTCGGTCCGCGGCGTGGCGGCGGGTGGCGTGTTCGCCTGAACCTCCCGCTCCCAGGCCATGGCGTGGGCTCGAGCCCGCTGAGTCGCCTCGTCGAACTGCTGGAGGATGGAGGCGCGCATGCCGTCGAAGCGGAACCGCTCGCTGACGACACCGGTGAGGAGGCCGAGCGCAATCAAGTAGACCCCGGCAAAGGCGCCGAGGATGCTCCATTGATACCTGCGACTCATGAACCATCCCTTCCTTCCTGCCCTGATTCCAGAGCAGCCGGGATGGCTTAACGCAACGCTGATACCACGAATGAACGCAAATGAATCAGACGGTTACAAGTCGTCGATCGCGGTCAGAAGCTGCGCGATGGTCAGAGATTGACCCGTGCGAGGTGGTGCACGGGCCGTGCACCGGCCGGAACCGAGCCCGGCCGGTGCGCGGCCGGGCGGGTTACTGCTCCTTGGCGAGGAATGCCGCGCGGCGATTCTTCGCCCAGCAGCTCTCGTTCTTCTCCGTGCAGACGGGCCGCTCTTCACCGTAGCTCACGACGGTGATCCGGCTCGCCTGGATCCCCTGGGCGACGAGGTAGTTCATCGTCGCGCGGGCGCGACGCTCGCCGAGGCCCAGGTTGTACTCGTTGGTTCCGCGCTCGTCGCAGTGGCCTTCGATCAGCACGAGCTGGTTCGTGTTCTGCTTGAGCCACGCGGCGTTCGCGTCGAGGATCCGGCGATCGTTCGGCCCGGATCTCGTAGCGGTCGAAATCGAAGTGGATCGGCTGCAGCGCCTCCACGGCGGCGAAGTCCTTCGGGGCCGGACGCGGCGGGCGCGGGGGCCGCGGTCACCGGTGCGGGCTCGGGGGCCGGGGCGGGAGCGGGGGCGGCGGCGGCCGGGTGCCGGGGCCGGCGCGGCCGGCGCGGCGGCGACCTCCGCGCCACCGGTCGGGGCGGGCGCCGAGACGGCAGTCAGCGCCGGGCGCTTGGCACAGCCGACGAAGATCGTGGCCACGATGGCCGCGAAGACGACGAAGCGACGGGCATGGAGCATGTCGGATCCTCCTGTTCGTGAGCTCTTCACACGTCGGTGATCAGCGATCGAGGATCTCGGCCTGGGACACGGTGACCGGCTTGCCCCACCAGCCTTCGTCCCGGGCCTTGGCGAGCTCGGTCCGCGTGATGCGGCCCGGTCCGGTGTCCGGCGTGCGGACCGAGAACGACATGTGGTCGCCCGACGCGAAATGCGTTCCATGCGTGTACCACGTGTTCCACTCCTCTGACGACGCGCAGCCAGAGAGACCGGCGAGCGCCAGGGCGAGGACGATGAGCAGCCCCTTCTTCTCCATGATCGTCTCCTCGTTCGGTGATGGGTCACGGCGACGGCGCCACGTCCGGTGGCACGTCCCAGACAGGGGATGGGTGCACCGAAAGTGCCAAACCGAAATACTGGAGAGCATGTCGACTTTTCAAAGAGTTCCGAGCACGGGAGCGGGCGGACGGCCGCCGGGTGAGCACGACGTCCTCGGTCAAAGTGAGTAACGACGGAAACACCTAGAGGCGGCGGGACCTCACTTCGTCTCGAGCAGCGCCCGAACGAACGCGTGCGCCTGCGGGGAGCTCCACCCGCGGGCGCCGATGACGCGTCCCACCAGCTGTCCCTGGCGATCGATGAAATAGACGGTCGGCGGTCCCCACACGCCGTAGGCGCGGCCGGTCACGTCGCCGCTCACGTCGAGGAGGACGGGCGGCTTGTAGCCCGCGCTCCTCCACGGTCTTGCCGACGAGCGCCGGATCCTCACGGAAGCTGACGAGGCGAACCTCGAAGCCGCGGTCCTGGAACGTTTCGAACAGCGCGCTGACGGAAGGCAACTCCTTCCGGCAGTCCGGTCACCAGGTGGCCCAGAAGAACAGCATCACCACCTTGCCGCGCAGGTCCGCGAGGCGATGGACCTTGCCCGCGAGATCCGGCAGCTCGAACGCGGGCGCGGGCTTGGGGTCGAGCCGCTGGACCTGCATCGACGCGAAGTCCGGCGCGCGCGGCCGCGGCCGCGGCGGCCGCCAGGAGGGCGGCCGCCACGACGGCGCGAACGGGACGACGCATCACACGCCGGCGGCCTTGACGGCCGCAGCACTTCGTCGGGCTCCAGGAGGTCGAGCGGGTTGTCCATGATCTTGATGTATTTCACGACGCCGTTCTTGTCGATGACGAAGTACGCGCGCTTGGCGTAGCGAAAGATGCGGGCTCTTGTCGTCCGTGACCATCGCGTCGTACTGCGGGATGACGGCGCGGCGGAAATCGGACAGGAGGAGGTGCTTCAGGTTGTCCTGCTTCGCGAACGCCACGAGCGTGGCCTGATGGTCGGCACTGATGCCCACGACCTGGGCACCGGCGGCTTCGAACTGCGGCAGCGCCGCGTCGAAGTCGCGAATCTTCCTTCGCTCAGGTGTTGGTGAACGCCTGGATGAAGGTGTAGAGGACGACCGGGCCCTTGGCGGTGAGCTCGGAGAGCTTGACCGGCTGGCCCTTGGATCCGGGGAGCGTGAAGTCCGGCGCCTTCTGACCGACCTCGAGCGCCGCCACCGGGGTGACGAGCGCGAGGGCGAGCAGGGCGCCGGCCAGCGTCCCGGTGACGCGGAGCCGACGACGTGCGTGCAGCATAAGACGTCCTCCTCGTTGGGTGAGGGTCATGGACACCTCCGGGAACCCGCCGGGCGCCCGGAAGTTCCGTGCGCTCAGCGTACTCCCGTCAGCTCCGCGCGGACGACCTTGGCGCCCGCTGCCAGGGACGCGAGCTTCTGGTTGCACATGTAGCGTGGTGACCAGCCGAAGCCGCAGTCCGGCACGAGCGACACCTTCTCGGCAGGACAGTGCTGGAGCACCTTGCGAATGCGCCGGGCCACGTCCTCGGCGGTGTCCTGGTTGAATCCCTTCACGTCGACCACGCCGGCGCCGAGCCCGCGGCCGTCGCCGTACTTCTGCCAGAGCTCCACCTCCGACATCTCGCGACCGGCGAACTCGAGCACGAACTCGTCGGTGCGGGCCTTGAGGAGGCCGGGGAAGTAGGGCTCGTAGGAGCGGAGGAAGCGCGAGCGGCCGAAGCGATTGCCGAAGCAGATGTGGAAACCGAGCCGCGCCTTCACGCCGTCCGTGGCCATGTTGAAGAGGCGCGCCATCTCTTCGCCGGACACGTGCCCGCGCGCCGGCTCGTCGAGCTGGATCCAGTCGGCGCCCGCGGCGACCAGGGCCTTCAGCTCCTGGTTGATGACCTCCGCGAAGCGCTCGGCCACCTCGACCACGCCCTTGTACGCCTTGCCGGGATGAATGCGCGAGCCGAACGTCAGCGGGCCCGCGCACGTGGCCTTCACGCGCCGCTTCGTGCGCGCCGTGAGGAACTCGTAGTCCTTCACGAGCCCGAAGCCCGCCGGCGGCGTCTCGATGCGGCCGACCGCCTCGTAGCGCTGCTGCATGTCGTAGCCCCACGGCCCGGCCTTCCGCTGGATCGGCAGCGGCGCGATGTTCTTGATGATCTTGTAGTAGGTGTCGACGTAGCCGTCCGTGCGCCGCGCCTCGCCGTCGGTGATGACGTCGATGCCGGCGTCCTCCATGTCGCGGATGGCGGTGTTCACGGCGTCGTCGAACATCTCCTCGAGGTCGCCGGGCCCGAACTCGCCGGCCTCGAACGCCTTCACCGAGGCGAACCACCAGGCGGGCTTGCCGTGCGAGCCGATGACCGAGGTGGGCAGGAGCGGCAGGGAATCCGTCACGAAGTTCCTCCAATACTGCGCACGACGCCCGGGGTCCGTCCAGGCCTCGTGCGGCTTGCCGGCGAAGATGATCTCGCCGCGCTCGATGACGTAGAGCCGGTCGGCGTACTCCGGCACGTGGTGAATGTTCGACTCCGCCAGCAGAATCGAGTGGCCGAGCTTCGTCACGGTCGCGATCGACTCGCTGATGACCGGGACGATGGCCGGCGACAGGCCCTCGAACGGCTCGTCGAGGATGAGCATCTCGGGATCGAGCGCGAGGGCGCGTGCAATCGAGAGCATCTTGCGCTCGCCGCCGCTCATCTCGGGGCCCTTGCGGGCGGCGTAGCGCTTGAGGACCGGGAACACGTCGTAGGCGCGCGCGATCCGCTCGGCGCGCGGGGCGTCCGCCGGGGCGCGTCCACGTCGCGATCTCGATGTTCTCGGCCACGGTGAGATCGGGGAAGATCCCCGCGTCCTCCGGCGCCCAGCCGATGCCGAGCTTCGCGATCTCGTGCGTCCGCCGGCCGTCGATGCGCTCGCCGCGGAACGTGATCGCGCCCGCGCGTGGTCGCAGGTACCCCATCACCGTCCGCAGCGTGGTGGTCTTGCCGGCGCCGTTGCGGCCGACGAGACAGACGACCTCGCGGGCGCCGACCTCCAGCGACACGCGTCGCAGGATGTGGCTCGCCTGGATGTAGACGTCGATCCCGCTGATGGACAGCATCAGGTGTGGCTGGCCCCGGCGCCGGCCGACCACCATGTCCACCAGCCGCTGGTCGGCCTGGACGTCCTTCGGCGTCGCGTCGGCGAGGACCTCGCCCTGGTGGAGGGCGATGATGCGGTCGGAATAGCCGAAGACGATGTCCATGTCGTGTTCCACCTGGATGATCGCCTGGAGCCCCATGGTCTTGGCGGCGCGCACCAGGGTCTCCATGATGCCCGTCTTGTCGGCGGTGCTCACGCCGCTCGTCGGCTCGTCGAGCAGGATGATCTCCGGGCGCAGGGCGAAGGCGGACGCCACGTCGAGCAGCTTCTTGTCGCCCTGCGGCAGGTGGCGCGCGAGCGTCCCGCGCCTGTCGCCGAGGCCGAACAGCTCCGCGACCTGGAGGGCGTCGGCCTGCACCTCGTGGTCGCGGGCGAGGGAGGCGAAGAGCCGGCGGCCGCGGCCGAGCCGCGCCGCCACCGCCGCCTGCAGCGTCTCCAGCACCGTGAGGTCCGGGAAGATCTGCACGAGCTGGAAGCTGCGCGCCATGCCGAGCTTCGCCAGCCGCACGGGACCGATGCCCGTGATGTCGCGCTCCTTGAAGCGGACGGTGCCCGTCGTGGGACGCGAGAGCCCGGTGAGCAGGTTGATGAGCGTGGACTTCCCCGCGCCGTTCGGGCCGATGATCGAGACGAACTCGCCGGCGTTGACGCCGAGGCTCACGCCGTGCAGCGCGCGGAACTCGCCGTAGTACTTCGTGAGGTTCTCCGCGCGGAGGATCATGCGGGACGCCGCGCGACCAGGCCGAGGAGGCCGCCGGGCGCGAAGATGACGAGCGCGGCGAGGATCGCGCCGAACACCAGCCGCCAGAACGGCACCACGGACATCACGAAGTCTTGGAGATAGATGAAGACGAGCGCGCCGACCAGCGGCCCGAAGAAGCTCGCGAAGCCGCCCAGCAGGGTCATGAAGACGATGTTGCCCGAGTGCGTCCAGTACGCGAGGGTCGGATCCACGTTGCCGATCGGCATCGCGAGCATCGCGCCGCCCACGCCCGCGTAGACCGCCGAGATCACGAAGGCGCACCAGCGGTAGCGCGCGACGCCGATCCCGAGCGTCTCCGCCTTCGCGGGGTTGTCGCGGATGGTCTTCAGGCACAGCCCGAAGGGCGAGTGGACGATCCGCCACATGACGAGCACGGCCAGGATCAGGATCGCGAGCGAGTAGAAGTAGTAGGGCCCCGCGAGATAGTCGGTCTTCGGGATCGCGCCGAGGTCCTGGCCGAGCAGGAACGGCCGCGCGACCGGCATGCCCTCGTCGCCGCCGGTGATCCGGTAGAACTTCAGCACCACCGTGTAGAAGACCATCCCGAACGCGAGCGTGAGCATCCCGAAGTAGATCTTCACGTAGCGCACGCAGAGCGCCGCCACCGGCATCGCGACGAGACCGGCCACGGCCGCGGCCGCCACGAGAATGAGCTCGAGCGAGCGGACCTTGAACGGCCCGGTGAGGAAGGCGGCCGTGTAGGCGCCGAGGCCGATGAAGAGCGCGTGGCCGAACGAGACGAGCCCCGTGTAGCCGAAGAGGAGGTTCAGGCCGAGCAGCACCACGCCGTACGCCATGAACGGCAGCATCAGCAAGACGTGGTAGATCGGTGCCACAGACGGCACGGCGACGATGGCCACCACCGCGGCCGCGAGCGCGAGCGCCGCGTGACGTCTCACGCCGCGGCGCCGCCGAACAGCCCGCGAGGCCGGAACACCAGCACGGTGATCACGATGAGGTAGATGATCAGCATCTCGAGCTCGGGATAGACGGAGATCGCGATCGCGCGCAGGACGCCCACCACGAGGGCGCCGACGAACGCGCCGCGCATCGATCCGAGCCCGCCGATGACGACGACCGCGAACGCCTCCACGATGAGCTCCACGCCCATCTCGCTCATCGCCGCCGTGGCCGGGATGACCAGCGCGCCGCCCAGCGTGCCGAGTGCTGAGCCGAGCGTGAAGACCTTCGCGTACACGCGGCGCATGTCCACGCCGAGCGCCTCGGCCATCTCGCGGTTGTCGGCGCTCGCGCGGATGATGCGCCCGAACGCGGTGCGGGTGAGGAGCCAGCCGATCCCGAGGGCGATCGCGAGGCTGGCCGCGATGACGATGAGGTTGTAGACGGGCACCACCGCCCCCGCCAGCCGCGTCTGCCCGTAGATCAAGTAGAGCCCGGACGTGGAGACCGGCGCCGTGCCCCAGGTCATGCGGATCGCGTCCTCCATCATGAGGACCACGGCGAAGGTGAGCAGGAGCTGGAACGTCTCGTCCCGGTCGTACACGAAGCTCAGCAGCCCGCGCTCCACCACGAGGCCGGTGACGCCGATCAGGAGTCCCGCCAGCACGAGCGGCACGATGAAGAAGGCCGGCGGCCCGCCGGCGCCGACGTACCACTGCACGGCGGAGACGCCGAAGTACGCGCCGAGCGCGTAGAACGATCCGCACGCGAGGTTGAAGACCTTCTGGACGCCGAAGACCACCTGCAGGCCGGCGGCGACGAGGAACAGGATCGACGCGTGGAAGACGCCGCCCATGAGGATGTTGACGAGATGGGGGCCCGAGTGGGCCCCCCAGCCCCGCGCTGCGGCCCGGATGAATCCGGCCCTCCGCGAGTGCCGTCAGACCTTCCAGCCGGCGATCCAGTCCATCAGCTTCGCGCCCGCGGGCTTCATCGCCTGCTTCGTCGACACGACCTCGATGGGATTGATGGTCACGAAGTCGTAGCTGTTCTTGTGCGTGGTGATGCCCTGATAGAAGTTGCACATCTGGACGTGGTCCTCGCGCCAGCTGCGCGGGCCGGAGAGCGACTCCACCTCGATGCCCTCGAGCGCCTTCACCACGTCGGCCTTCGACGGCCAGGTCTTCGAGCCCTTCGCCGCCTTCTCCACGGCCGCCTGGTACGACGCCGCGTTGAAGTACGCGTGGTCGCACTCGTACGGCGGGTACTCGTTGTACTTCGCCTTGTACTCGCGCACGAACTGCTTGAGCAGCGCGGAGCCCTTCGGGTCGTCGAAGTACATCGTGTTGTAGCCCAGCAGCACGCCCTCGGGGGTGAAGTCCTTCTTGAGCGAGTCGTGCACGCCGCCCGCGGTGGTGAACACGGCCTTCATGGTCTTGAAGAGACCCACCGCCGCCGCCTGCTTCATGATGATCGTGGCGTCGCCGGACCAGAACGAGCACATCAGCAGGTCGGCCTTCGACTGCTGGATGGACGCGATGTGCGAGGTGAAGTCGGTCACGCCGAGCTTGGGGAAGAGCTCCAGCACGAACTTCACGTCGGGGATGTACTTCTTGAGCACGGCCTGATAGCTCTGCCAGCAGTCGTGCCCGTACGAGTAGTCGTTGCCGATGCCGGCCACGGTCTTGATGCCCTTGCCGAAGTACTTCGGCGTCAGGAGGCCGGCCACGATGGCTTCGACTTCGTTGTCGACGCTCCGGAACGCCCACTTGGGATTGGGCATGGTCTCTTCCACGCCCTTCTGCGTCGTGCCGTCCCAGGAGAGCCACGGTGTCTGGAGGTCTTCCGCGACGGGCGCGAGGGCGAGGGTGACGCCGGTCGAGATGCCGCCGAGCACGGCCTCGACCTTCTCTTGCAGCACGAGCTTTCGGTAACGCTCGACGGTGTCCTTGGGATTGGACTCTTCCTCGACGACCAGCTTGACCTGCCGGCCGAGGATCCCGCCCGCCTTGTTCACGCGCTCGGCCCACCACTCGGTTCCGCGGAGGCCGGCCGCGCCGACGGGCGCCGCGATGCCGGCGCGGATGGCGACGACGCCGATCTTGACCTCCGGCGCCTGCGCGCGTGCGATCAGCGGAAACCCGCCGATCGTGCTCACCGCGGTGACCGCGCCCGCCCCCTTCAGGAATCCGCGTCTGCTGGTCATCATCGCCTCCCTCGGAGGGGGCCTCGACGACCCGCTCCGAAACCTCCCCCACGATTGCGCCGGCGAAGCCGGCGCTCGAACATGCTTACTACCACGAGGACCGCGGCGGGGCCCAGCGAGCCATGGGATCAGAGGCCGCCGGCTCCGGGCCGGGGCGCGAGGCCGCTCACGTCGATCTCGGGGCGGCGGCCCGCGATCGTGTCGCTCACGATGCGCGCGGTGCCGCAGGCCATCGTCCAGCCCATGTGGCCGTGGCCGGCGTTGAGGATCAGGTTCTCGTAGCGACTTCGGCCGACCACGGGGCGGCCGTCCGGCGTCATCGGTCGGAGGCACGCGCGGTACTCGCCGCGGTCCCAGTCGGCGGCGTCGGGGAAGATGTCCTTCGCGAAGCGCATGATGTTGCCGAAGTCACGTGGGGTCCACGTGCGGTCGTACCCGCAGAACTCGGCGGTGGACGTGAGACGCAGGCGGTCGCCCAGACGCGACCAGCCGACGAGCCACTGCTCGTCGACGCCGGGAACCGACGGCACGCGGCCGCCGGCCTTGATCGGAAACGTCGACGAGTATCCCTTCGCCGGATACACGGACAGGCGCACGCCGAGCGTACGCGCGACGATCGGCGCGTCCACGCCGAGCGCGAGGACGTACGCATCCGCGGATCGCTCGCCGCGGTCGGTCAGGACCGCCCGGACTTCCCGGCGGTCGCCCCGCAGCCCGGTGACGCGCACGCCGGTCTCGAACCGAGCGCCGAACTTCTCGCGACACACGCGGGCGAGCGCCTCGGCGAAGATCCGCGAATCCCCGCTGGAGTCGCCCACGGCGCGGATCGCGCCGGCGATCTTCGCCGTGACCGGCTCGAACGCGGGCTCGAGCTTCGCGACCCCGGCGGCGTCGAGGACCTCCTGCTCCTGTCCATGCTGCCCGAGGAGCTTCATCTTCTCGATCCCCGCCTCGAACAGCGCTGGATCGCGATAGAGATAGAGCGCGCCCCGCCGGATCGCCTGGTACTCGAGGCGCTCGGCGCGCGTGACCTCGTCGAGCAGGCGCTGGCTGTACTGGCAGAGGCGGAGCTTGATGAGCGTGTTGTGGCGGGCGCGCGCCGCCGTGCACTCGCGGAGGAACTTCAGGCCCCAGAGGTACAGGCGGAGATCGGGCGTGAGGCGCATCCGGATCGCGGTCTCCTGCCCGAGCAGCGAGCGCACCAGCATGCCGGGCGCCTTCGGCGATCCCCACGCGAACGAGTGGCCGGGCGCGATGATGCCGGCGTTGCCGTTCGTGGCCTCGAGCCCGAGCTCGGCGTTCGCCTCGAGCAGCGTGACCTCGTGGCCGTCCTTGCCGAGCTCGTACGCGGTGGTGACGCCGGCGATGCCGCCGCCGAGGACGAGAACCTTCATCCGAGCCGCTGGCGCGCGAGCTTCGCGCCCGCGACGAGGCGCTTCAGCTTCTCCGCCGCGACCCAGCGCGGGACCGGGAAGAACCCGCAGTCGGGGATCGCGGACAGCTTGTCGGCCGGGATGAACTCGAGGCAGCGGGCGAGCCGCTCCGCGACGTCCTCGGCGGTCTCCATGTAGAAGGACTTCACGTCGACCACGCCGCACGCGATCTCGCGGTCGACGCCCACGTCCTTCCACATCTCGATCTCGGCCATCTCGCGGTTGGCGTACTCGAAGACGAACTGCTGGCACCGCACGTCGAGCAGCTTGGGGAAGAGCCAGCGATAGCTGCGCTTGCCGCGCGGGCGGGACAGCAGATTGCCGAAGCACACGTGGTAGCCGATCTTCGCGTGCACGCCCTCCACGCAGGCGTTGAACATCTTCACGTACTCGTCGAGCTGGCCGGGCACGATGGCGGCCGACGGCTCGTCCACCTGGATCCAGTCGCACCGGCCGCCACCAGCGCCTTCAGCTCGGCGTTGACGGCCGGCACCATGTCCCAGCAGATGGCGAGGCGATCGTTGTTGTACACGCCGTCGCCGGGACGCGTCTGGATGTGGATCGACAGCGTGATCGGGCCCGGCACGGTGGCCTTCACGGGCCGGTCGGTCTGCGTCTTGAGGTACCTGAACTCGTCGACGGTGCCGAGGCCCTTCGGGACGGTCACGCGCTGTGGTCGCGCGGTAGCGCGGGACGGAGTCGTACGCGTAGAGGCCGGTCTTGCGGAGCGGTTCCAGGTGCTCGAGCCCGTCCATGCGGTTGTAGAACGTCTGGACGAAGAAGAAGCGGCGCATCTCGCCGTCGCAGATCACGTCGATGCCGGCGCGCTCCTGGTCGCGGATGGCGAGCTGGGTGGCGTCGTCGAACATCTCCCGCTCGTCGGTGGCGCCGTACTCGCCGGCCTTCACCTTGTCGAGCGCCGTCCAGAACCAGCCGGGGAAGCCGTGGCTCCCCATCACGTGGGTGTAGAGGAGCGGCAGCGGTCGGCATCAGGCCTCCTTTGACTGACGGCCCGTGGCCGTCAAATGACTCGACCTTGACGGCCCGTGGCCGTCAACTGACTCGACCTTGACGGCCCATGGCCGTCAACGTGATCAAAGCGGGAGCTTACCGCAGTCGTGGCAAGGTAGGCCATGCGCCTGATCGCCGCGGCCGTCGCGGCGCTGCTCCTGCTCTCCGGCTGCACCGAGCGCACGCCGCGCGACGCGCCGCGTCACCGTCGTCTTCAAGCACGCGCGGATGTTCGGCGACGATCCCGTCCCGCGCCTCGTCGCCGCGTTCGAGGCGCGCCATCCCGGCATCCGCGTGAAGACCGAGGCGCTCGGCTCCTCCAGCGACGAGCAGCACCAGTTCTTCGTGATCAACCTCGAGGGCTCGCTGCGCGACGCGGCCGCGGGCCGGGCTTCGACGTGATGATGCTGGACGTCATCTGGGTGCCGGAGTTCGCGCGCGCGGGCTGGCTGCTCGACCTCACGCCGTCGGTCGGGCCGCAGCGAGCTCGACGCGCACTTCCCGGCCGCCGCGGAAGCCGCGCGGTGGAACGGCCGCGTGTGGGCGCTGCCGTGGCACTTCAACGTCGGCGTCCTCTACTACCGCGCCGACCTGCTCGCGCGCCACGGCGTCGCGGTCGCCGCGCACCGACGCCGAGCTCGTCGCGCGCCGTCCGAGCGCATCCGCGCGGCCGAGCGCGATCCGAAGCTCGACGGCTTCGTGTGGCAGGGCAAGCAGTACGAAGGGCTCACCTGCAACGCGCTCGAAGCGCTGTGGGCGAGCGGCACGACGCTGCTCGACGAGCGCGGCGACGTGCTCCCCGACGGCGCGCGCGCGCGGCGAGCGCGCTGGGGCGCCTGCGCGGATGGATCGACCAGGGCATCTAGCCCGCGCTGGGTGTCCGCCGCCGACGAGGAGCTCACGCGCCGCGCCTTCGGCGACGGGCGCGCGATCTTCCTGCGCAACTGGTTCTACGCGATGGACCTCTTCAACGAGCCCGGACGCGCCGGTGCGCGGGAAGGTGGGCATCGCGCCGTTGCCGGCCCGTGTCCGCGGGGCGCGCCCGCGCCGGGCTCGACCGGCGGCTCGCTGCTCGGCGTGAGCCGCACCTCGCGGCATCCGGAGGCCGCGATCACGCTGGCGCGCTTCCTCGCGGGCGACGAGGCGCAGCGCGTGCTCGCGGGCGGCTCCGTGCTGCCGACGCGGATGGCGCTCTATCACGACCCGGCGCTCGTCGCGAAGCGGCCCGCACATGCCGCAGTTCCACGACCTCGCGCGGGCCGCGCGTCCGCGACCCGTGACGCCCGCCTACCTCGATGCTCTCCACGACCCTGCAGCCCGAGCTGTCCGCGGTGGTGGTCGGCGTGAAGACGCCGGAGCGCGCGGTCGCCGACGCCCGGCGCCAGCTCGAGTACATGCTGAGCGGCCTCCGGTGACGTTGAACCTTGACGGTCCGTGACCGTCAAATGACCGCGCGCGAGCGTTCGGAGCGGCGGGCGGCGCTCGCCTTCGTGGCGCCGGCGGTCGTCGCGCTCGCCGTGCTCACGGTCGGCCCCGCCCTCTGGGTGTTCTGGCTCTCGCTCCGGCGGCGCGTGCCGGTCTTCGGCATCGACGACTTCGCCGGGCTCGCGCACTACGCGTTCCTCGCGACCGACGCGCGGTTCTGGGGCGCGCTGCGCGTGACCGCGGTCTTCACGGTCACGTCGGTCGCGCTCGAGCTGCTGCTCGGCGTCGCCGTCGCGCTCGCGCTGCGCGGTCAGCGCGTGGGACGCCGCACCGCGCTGGCGCTGCTGCTGCTCGCCTGGGCGCTGCCCGGGGTCGTCACCGCGCGGCTCTTCGAGTGGCTCTATCACCCGGCGGCCGGCCTCGTGAACGTCGTGCTCGGCGTGGAGCTGAACTGGCTCGGCGACCCGGCGCTCGCGCTGCCCGCGCTCGTCCTCGCCGACGTCTGGCGCACGATGCCCTTCGTCGCGCTGTTCTGCTACGCGCGGCTGCTGACGATTCCCGTCGCGGTCTACGAGGCCGCCGCCGTCGACGGCGCGGGCCGCGTCGCGACGCTGCGCTTCGTCACCCTGCCGCTGCTGGCGCCGGTGCTGCTGGTCACGCTGCTGTTCCGGACGCTCGATGCGCTGCGCGCGTTCGACCTGATGTTCGTCCTCACCGGCGGCGGTCCTGCCGGCCTCACGGAGACGCTGACCGTCTACGCGTACCGCAGCCTCTTCCAGACGCTCCAGCTCGGCTTCGGCTCGGCGATCGGCGTGGTCGTCTTCGCGCTCGTGATGGTCGTCGCCGCCGCATACCTCGGCGTGTTGCGCCGCCAGGAGCGGACGGCGTGACACGCCGACCTCTCGTCGCCGACGTCGCCGTGCTCGTGGGGCTCGCGCTGTACGCGGTGCCGTTCCTGTGGCAGCTCCTCACGTCGTTCAAGCCCGAGCACGAGCTCCTGCGCGTGCCGCCGCTGCTGCCGAGCGCGCTCACGCTCTCGCACTACGAGGTGGTCTTCACGCAGAGCGCGCTGCCGCGGGCGCTCCTCAACAGCCTCGGGATCGCCGCGCTGACGACGGCGCTCGCGTGCGTGCTGGGGGTGCCGGCGGCCTACGCGATGGCGACGCTGCGCGTGCCGGCGGCCGGCGCGCTCATGCTCGGCATCGTGGCCAGCACCGCGTTCCCGCAGATCGCGACCGTGAGCCCGCTCTATCTGCTGATGCGCGAGCTCGGGCTCCGCGACACGTGGGCGGCCGTGATCCTGGCCGACGCGTCCTTCGCGCTTCCGTTCGTGATCTGGCTGATGACGCGCTTCATGCGCGAGGTCCCGCGCGAGCTGTCGGAAGCCGCGGCGCTCGACGGCGCCACCCGGCTCGGCACGCTCTTGAAGATTCACCTGCCGTTGACCGCGCCGGGTCTCGCGTCGGTCGCGCTGCTGACGTTTCTCTTCGCGTGGAACGAATTTCTCTTCGCGTTCACGTTCACAGCGACCGAGGCGAGTCGCACCGTTCCCGTCGCGCTGGCGCTCTTCCCGGGCGTGTTCGAAGTCCCGTGGGGCGACATCGCGGCCGCGTCGATCCTCGCGTCGATTCCGCCGGTGCTGATCGTTGTCGGCCTGCAGCGCTGGTTAGTGCGGGGTCTCTTGGCCGGCGCGCTGACGGAGTAGCCGGAGGGGCCGGAAGGACGGGACGGCGTCGGGCGCCGGGGGCCCCCGGGGGTCCGGGTCACCCGTTCCCCGCGCCGGGTTCGGTACGTGCTCGCGCAGTTCGATGGAAATATGTCAGCGCAGGACCGCGCCAAATACTGTCGGGGGTGAGAGCCGACCCCCGGGGGCCCCCGGCGCCCGACGCCGTCCCGTCCTTCCGGCCCCTCCGGCTACTCCGCTAGAGCAGGCGACGCGCGATGATCTCGCGCATCACCTCTGACGTGCCAGACGCGATCGTCCACAGGCGGACGTCGCGGAAGAAACCTTCGACGGGGAACTCACGCATGTAGCCGTAGCCGCCGTGGAGCTGAACGGCCTGATACGCGATGCGGTTCGCCACCTCGGTCGCGAAGAGCTTGGCCATCGAGACTTCCTTCGCGCACTCCTCGTTCGCGGCATACATCGCGGCGGCTCGGTAGACCAGCGCGCGCGCGGCTTCGAGCTCCGTCGCCATATCAGCCACGCGGTGGCGGAGGACCTGCTTGGTCGAGAGCGGGTGGCCGAATGCGTGGCGCTCGTGAAGGTACGTGATCGTGTCCTCGACGGCTTGCTGCGCGCCCGACAGCGCCAGGACCGCGGCCATCACACGTTCGCGCTGCAGGCCCATCGCCAGTTGCTGGAAGCCGCGACCTTCGACACCGAGCAGGTTCTCCGCCGGGACTGGACAGTCCTGGAAGGTCAGCTCGGCGGTGTCAGAGGCGCGCATGCCCATCTTGTCCAGCTTGCGGCTCACCGTGAAGCCGGGGAGGTCGCGCTCGACCAGGAACATCGAGATGCCGGCGTGCCGTCGATCCGGCGTGCCCAACCCCGTGCGCGCGGCGACGAAGTACAGGTCGCCGTACACGCCGTTCGTGATGAAGATCTTGTTGCCGGTCAGGCGATAGACGTCGCCGTCGCGCTCCGCGCGCGTCGTGAGCGCCGCCATGTCGGAGCCGGTGCCCGGCTCCGTGATCCCGAGCGCGCAGATCGTCTCTCCGCGGATGATGCCGGGGAGGTACTTCGCTTTCTGCGCCTCCGTGCCGAAGCGCGTGAGCCACGGCGACGACATGTCGGTGTGCACGAGCACGCTGAACGCGACCCCGCCGGAGCGGCAGCGCGCCATCTCTTCCCCGAGCACGACGCTCGCGAGGAAGTCCGCGCCTCCGCCCCCGTACTCCGCCGGGAACTCGAGACCGAGGAAGCCGAGCGCGCCCAGCCGCTGCCAGATGTCACGCGGGATGCGGCCGGCGTCTTCCCATTCGGTGACGCGCGGACTGATCTCCTTCTCGACGAACGCGCGGATGGATCGGCGCAGCATCTCGTGCTCCGCGCTGAAGAGCGGATGCGGCATCGCGGACGCTGTCGCTAGAGCCAGACGGCGACGGGATCGAGCAGAAGGTCCGGGAAGGGATGCAACGCGCGCGGCTCGGCGCCTTCGAGCGTGGCATCGAGACGATACGCACCGGCTTCGAGGTGGTAGGCCTCGATCGTGCGGGCTTCCGGATCGACGATCCAGTACCAGGGTACGTCGTGCGCGGCGTAGAGGGCGAGCTTGCGCCGGCGGTCGATGCTGATCGAAGAGGGCGACAGGACCTCGATGGCAAGCGTCGGGCTGCCCTCGAGCGCGCGGTCACTCAGGAGGCGGAGCCGCACCTCGTCGACGTACACGAGGTCCGGCTCGACGACGGTGATGTTCGTCATGATGCAGTCGAAGGGCGAGAGGAAGATCTGGCCGCGCCCCGAGGCGCGCACGTGCGGGGCGAGCAGGAGATGCAGGTTTCCGATGACGAGCTGATGGCGGGGGCTCGGTGCCGGCGTCACCGACAGCTCACCCTCGTGCAGCTCGTAGCGCTTGCCGTCGTCGGGCAGCAGCGCGAAGTCGTCGTACGTCAGCACGCCGCGGGTCATTTCGGGCAAAGTCTAGCACCTCACCGGGAACGTCCCACCCGGCGCGCGGCCGTACGAGGCGAGCGTATGGCGGGTGCCTGTCGCCGAGCCTCTCACGGGCCTCGACGGCACGCTCAACGGTTCGCGAGCGTCCGGAAGCCCTTCCCGCGGAGCAAGCGGTCGTCGGCCGTGACCAGCGTCAGCTCGTAGACGTCTGCCGTCGCGGCCAGGAACCGGTCAGCGGGATCCTCGTGATCGAGGCGCACCGATCGGCTGCGCACCGCGACTTCGCGGCTGAGCGGCGCATCGTGCATGGGTGTGCGCGACAGCGCGGCCTCCACCCAGTCGGCCGCGGGCATCCCGCCGCGGACGCGCACGCGACCGCGCTCGGTGAGCAGGAGGAATTCCCAGATGCTGATCGGGGACAGCCAGAGCTGGTTGTCGTCGTCGGCGAGCGCGGCCGCCACCCGCTTGGTGAGTTGCTCGCGCTCCACGTGGCTCCAGAGCCAGATGTGGGTGTCGAGGAGCAGATTCACTCGAGAGCCCCCCACGGCACCAGTTCGCTCGAGGGCGTCAGGATGTCCCCACGGATCTCGAGCGTCCCGCGCAGCGAGCCCAGCCATTCGGGTTTCCGGCGTTCCGGAGACGGGGGAACGATGTCGGCGACGGGCTTCCCGAAGCGCGTGACGCGCAGCGGTCGACCCGTCCGGCGCACCCGCTCGAGTGTCGCCAGGCAGGTCGCCTTGAACTTCGAAATCGCCATGGTCTCCATGCCGGATGTGTACCATGGTCTGAGTCCATGGTCAATTATACCGGGGACATTCGAGGCCCAATCTCGTCGCGTCGAGGGAGACCTCGATGCGGCCTGACGAGCGGGCGCGTGCTCAGCGCCTACGCGTGCGCGAGACGAACGCTTGAATGCGGGCCTGCGCCTCTGGGCTCGTGCGCAGCGCCGCGCCGTACGCCTCGGGCTCCCGGCCCTTGAGGCCGGTGCGGATGTCCGCCACGATCGTCTTCGTCGCCGCGAGGCCCGCGCGCGGCGCCCGCGCGATCTCCTCCGCCCACGCGACCGCGCTCGCCTCCAGCGTCGGCGGCGCCACCACGCGATGGACGATGCCGAGGCGGAGCGCGTCGCCGCCGCGCACGGTGCGGCCGGTCAGCAACATCTCGCGGGCGATGCTGCCGCCGAGCACGTCGAGGACGCGCGCGATGCCATAGGCCGGATTGAAGCCGAGCGTCACCTCGGGCAGGGCGAAGCGCGCGTGCTCGGAGGCGATCCTGAGATCCTGCGCGAGGGCCAGCATGAAGCCGCCGCCGAGCGCGTGGCCATCGACGGCGGCGAGGGTGACCTGCGGGAGGCGCGAGAACCGATCCATCAATCGCGCCTGGCGCAGGGCCAGCGCCTCCGCCTCGTCGCCGGTGAGCGTCGCCATCTCGGCGATGTCGTTGCCGGCGCAGAACGCGCGCCCGCGCCCGGTCACGATGAGCACGCGCAGATCGTCGCGCGCGGCCACGCGCTCGAGCGCTTCCTCCAGGGCGGCGGTGAGCGCGCGGTTCAACGCGTTGAGCGCCTCGGGGCGGCCGAGCGTGAGCCGACCGACACCGTCCGCCACGTCGGTCACGTCGACCAGGAGCGAGGTCATGGGGTCGCATGATATACGGAAGGCGCGCGATGTCACGACCGACGCTGGTCTTCGTGGTGGACGGGCTCCGGCCCGATGCCATCGACCCCCAGGACACACCGACGCTGCATCGGCTGCGCGCCGAGGGCGTGAGCTTCGCCGCGAGTCACGCGGCCTTCCCGACCGTCACGCGCGTGAACGCCGCCACGCTCGCCACGGGCGCGCATCCGGGCACGCATGGGATCCTCGGCAACACGATGTACCTGCCGGCGGTGAATCCCCGGCGGGCGTTCAGCACCGACGACTGGCGGAATCTCGCGAAGATGGACGAGGCGACGAGCGCCCTCGTTCCCATGCCGACGCTCGCGGAGCGGCTCGCCGCGCACGGCCTCCGCTTCGCGGCGGTCAGCTCGGGGTCGACCGGCAGCGCGTTCCTCCTCAATCCCCGCGCTCCGCGTGGCGTCGGCGTCCTCGTGAACGGGTATTTCGAGCCGGGCGCGCGCGTGGCCTGGCCGGACGACGTCAACGCGCGAATCCTGGCGCGCTTCGGCGCGGCGCCGCGCAGGGGCGGCTCGAGCGAGCGCTTCGACGCGGCCGTCGACTGGGGCGAGACCGTGCTCCGCGACTACGTGCTCCCCGAGCTGCGGCCGGACGTCGTCATCAACTGGATCACCGAGCCCGACCACACCCAGCATGCCCTCGGCGCCGGCTCACCGGAGGCGCGTGCGTCGATCCGCAACGCCGACCGGCACCTCGGCCTCATCCTCGACTCGGTCGACGCGCCGAACGTCGTCGTCGCCTCCGACCACGGCTTCAGCCTGAACGTGGGCACGGTCGACGTCGCGCGCGAGCTGATCGAGGCGGGCCTGAAGGCGGGCGCGGAATCGGACGACGTGATCGTCGCGAGCAGCGGGCAGACCATGGGGCTGCACGTGAAGGACCGCGCCCTCGACCGCGTGCAGAAGCTCGTGGCGTTCCTGCAGTCGCGGCCGTGGATCGGCGTGATCTTCACCGCGCACGGCGCGGCCGAGGGCACGTTCCCGCTCGACCTCGTCCACGCGACGCACGCCGCCTGGGGCCCGGACATCCTGTTCACCTTCCCGTGGACGTCCGAGCGCAACGCGTTCGGCGTCCCGGGCACCGACATCGGCGACGCGAATTCACGCGTCACGAGCGATCACGGCAGCCTGAGCCCGTGGACGATCCGCAGCACGCTGCTCGCGTACGGGCCCGACTTCAAGCGCGGCGTGGTGAGCGCGGTCCCTGCCGGCAACGTCGACGTGACGCCGACGATCCTCGCGCTGCACGGCCTCGACCCCGGCGGTCTCGACGGACGCGTGCTGCACGAGGCGCTCGCGCAGGGGCCGGACGTGGAGCAGGTGCCGGTCGAGACGCGCCTCCACGCCACCGAGGCCGGCGCCGGCGCGTATCGCGCGGTGGTGCAGGTCTCCGAGGTGGACGGGCGGCGCTACGTCGACAAGGGCTGGCGGGCGCGGTAACGGCAGTCGCGGAGCGGCACGGCTTGGCCGGGCCGCGGGCGCGGGGGGTTTGGGGGGCCTGCCTCAGGCCCCCCATCAAATCCGTCGGCGCGTCCCGAGCCACGTCGCGCCCGCGGCCGCCGCGACCACGCCCGCGGCCGCCATGCCGCGCCAGAAGTTGGTGCGGAAGAACGGCAGCGCGTAGAACGGCGAGCGACGATCGGCCGGCGTCAGGCGGCCGTCGATCAGCCCCTCGACGATCTCCATCGCCTCCGTCATCAGGACCTCGATCGTCGCCTTCGCGAAGACGGGATCGGCGAGCGCCGGGTGCCCGACGTACCCCTGGCCGCCGCGCCGGAGCGGATAGTTGGGCACGATGCGCTCGGCCATGGCGTACCGCGCGGGCGGCAGATCGCGGTACGACTCGTCCACCAGCTCGGGCCGCAGCATCAGCATGAGCGACGTCTCCCACCAGCCGCCGTGCGCGTCCTCGGCGAACGCCTGCCGCTCCTCGCCGGTGAGCGCGCGGCCGAGCGCGGCCTCGATCTTCGGCAGATAGCGCCCGCGGAAGAACTCCCACGCGAGATAGCCGGTCAGCGACGCCATCGTGATGCCGTAGCGTCGCGACACGATCGCGGATGCCTCGTCGAGCGCCGCGAGGTGGCCGGGCCCGCCATGGCCGTTCGCGATGAAGATCCACCGGAAGCCGGAGCGGCCGAACGAGCGGCCGTAGTCCATCAGGGTGTCGCGCAGGACGCGCTGCCGCACGCTCACCGTCCCGACGGTCTCGAACGTGAACGAGCCGAGGTGCAGCGTGGGCGCCAGCACCACCGACCAGTCCGGCCGCTGCGCGACGAGCCGCTCGGCCACCGCGCGCGCGAAATGACGGGCCGCGAACGCATCGACGCCCACCGGCAGGTGGGGGCCATGCTCCTCGAGCGGGCTGACGGTCAGGACGATCGCGGTGCGCGCCCGGTCGAGCGCGTCGAGGGCGGGCGTGGACATCTCCTCCAGACGATGGATGCTCAAAAGCTGCTTCCTTTCGCGGCCGCGAAGTAGTCTCGCCTCGCACGCTCGAGCTCCTCGACGATCGCCGCCCGCTCGGCCACCAGCCGGCTCCGGGCGGGCCCGTGCACGAGCCCGAGCCGGGCGAGGCGGAAGCTCGCCCGGAAGTGCTGCGCGCCCACGAGATAACGGTACGCGATGGCGCCAGAAACCGGCAGCGAAAGCGCGAACGCGCGCGGTCCATCCCCCCGGCGCCCATCGCGACACCAGCCAGATCTCCAGACCCCAGAACAGCGGGAAGGCGACGATCCCGGCGAGCAGCCGGATCGTCATGTAGTCCGTCTCCTTGTGCGCGAGCCTGCGCGCGAGCCAGCGCGGCAGGAAATAGGGCAGGCCGTTGACGACGGCGCCGTAGAGGAAGACCGGCAACCCGGCCAGCGCCTCCCAGCCGTGCTTGATGCGCGCGCGTGACGGCCGCGGCTGACGCCAGCCACGCACCGCCTCGTCGCGGACGCGATGCTCGGCGAGCAGCGCGCGATAGGACTGGATGCGCTGCCAGAGCGCCTCGACGCGCGCGGCGTCGTGCCGCTTGAACCACGCCACCGCCTCGACGATCCCACGCGAGAGCCGGACGGGATCGACGTCGCGCGGCGCCAGCCCGCGGGACTCGCGCAGCTCGCGCGCGAGCTCGTCGCGATAGAGCTCCTCCACGGCGGCGACGAGACGCGCGTCGTCGAGACGCTCGACGTTGACGACTTCCGCCTCCATCGCCCACTGGATCGCGTCGGTGAGCGCGTCCACCGCCTTCACGGGCTCGGCGCGATACGCGTCGAGATACGGCGTGACGGCGACGGGCGGCCCGAACGACACCAGCACGTGGCCGCGGAACGACTTCCGCGCCTCGAACGTGAGTCCGACGGGGATGAGCGTGAGCGTCCCCGGCTCTCGCTCCTCGAAGCCGAGCGCGATGCGCGCGGCGCCCGTCTTGATGCGCTGCACCTTCGCCTCCGCGTGCGTGGTGCCCTCGGGATAGATCGCGACGAGTCGTCCCGCGCCGAGCGCCTGGAAGCACGCCTCGAACGTGCCCACGTTCTTGTCCATCTTGTCGGGGTCGTCCTGGCGGCGATAGACGGGGATCGCGCCCATCTTCAGGAGGAAGCGCGCGAGGAGCGGGTTGCGGAAGAGCGCGGCGGTCGCGAGGTAGTGGACCTTCCGCCGCACGGCGGCGCCGACCACGAGCGAGTCGATGAAGTTGTTCGGGTGGTTGATGCAGAGGAGGACGGCGCCGCGCCGCGGGACGCGCTCCGGGTGGCGCACGCCCATGCGCTTGAAGAAGAACCAGAGCCAGAAGCGTCCGAGCGCGCGCACGGCGGCGTACGCGCGGTCCATGCGGTCGGGTGGGGGAGCCGTCGCCACGGCGCTCATCGGCTATGATGGCGCCCATGTTCGACCGGTTGCCCGAGCTCGTGAACGCGAATGCCGGCCTCGTCCGGCGCGGCCGTTACCTCACCGTCACGTTCCTGGTCCAGCGCGGCGACACGCAGTACCTCGTCCGCGTGGTCGAAGGACGGATCGAGCGCGTCGAGCGCGGCCCGTTCCTCATGCGCGACTGGCGCTTCGCGATCCGCGCGTCCGAGGAGGCGTGGCGGAAGTTCTGGGAACGGATCCCGGAGGCGGGATATCACGACCTGCTCGCGATGACGAAGGCGGGTCACGCGGTGATCGAGGGCGACGTGCTGGTGCTCATGCAGAACTTGCGCTATGTGCAGGAGCTGCTCGCGGTCAACCGTATTGGATTTGGTCGACATGGGGGGAGCGATGCTCGCTCCCCCCAACCCCCCCATCGCTCCGAAAGCGTTGCGCCGGGCGCTCACGCTTCGTCCGCGATAGGGAATGGTGGGTTGGAGCCGATCATTGGGCGCTACGTTCACTGTTGCTGAGTGGGCTCCCGCACCGTGTGTATTTCGAAGAAGCCGGGTCCGGTCGGTGGGCGGTGGGATTCCGCTGGTCTGCTTGCACACCGCGGGCGCGGACAACAAGCAGTGGCGGCACGTGCTCAACGATCCCGAGATCACCCGAGCACTTTCGCGTGCTCGCGTTCGATATGCCGCGGCACGGGAAATCCTTGCCGCCCGTCGGGTGGCAGGACGAAGAGTACCGGCTCACCACCGACGCCTACGTCGAGACCATCCTCGCGTTCTGCGACGCGCTCGCGCTCGACCAGCCCGTCGTCGCCGGGTGCTCCATCGGTGGGAAGATCGTGCTCCACCTCGCGCTCCGGCATCCCGAGCGCTTCCGCGCGCTGATCGGGATCGAGGCGGCCGACTATCAAGCGCCCTGGTACGACGACACGTCGTGGCTGCATCGGAACGACGTGCACGGCGGCGAGGTCGCCAGCGCGATGATGTCCGGACTGATCGCACCGCAGAGTCCTGCCGAGACGCGCTGGGAAACCTTGTGGGGGTACGCGCAGGGCGGGCCCGGTGTCTTCCGCGGCGATCTCCACTTCTATCGGGCCGAGGGCGACCTGCGCGGGAAGGTGGACGCGATCGACACGAGCCGCTGCCCGCTCTATCTGCTCACCGGCGAGTACGACTTCTCGTGCACGCCCGCCGACTCCGCGCGCACGGCCGAGGCGATCAAGGGGGCGACGTTCACGGCCATGAAGGGGCTCGGTCACTTCCCGATGAGCGAGCATCCGGCGCAGTTCCGGACCTACCTGCTGCCCGTCCTCGACGCGATCCGCGCTCACCCGCGACGCTCGTAGCGCTGCACGAGCTCGCCGAAGTCGCTGAAGGGCAGAGCGGTCGCCCACGACACCGCCTCCGAGTCGGCGCCGTACGCCTCGGTGAGATACGTCACGGCCTCGGCGCGCGTGCGGAACGTGCGCCAGACGTGCACCGCGCCACCGCCGACGCGCCGCAGATAGAACACCGGATCGTCGATCGCGCTCGGCTGGTACGTGGTGCGCTCGCCGAACCGGTCCAGCGTGATCCAGGCCACGGCGATCCCGCGCGCGGAGAGCGCGCGCGTGCGCACCGACTCTTCGCGCGGGAGCGACTCGACGTCGCAGAGCTGCGGCCCATAGAACACGGGCACGCTCTCGTCGGGCAGCTCCATCGCCGGGGGCAACGGCCCACCCGCGCCGTCGAGCAAGCGCTTCGATTCCTCGCCGACCCAGAACGCGCCGCCGAGGTGATGGTCCGCCCACGCCTCCACCACCTGACCCGCGGGCACGCGCGCGCGCCGCCGCAGCACCTCGTCCTTGCCTTCGACGAGGTACAGGCTCACGGAACCCGGACGAATCCTTCCATGAGCCGGCGCGCGGTCCGGTACACGGTGACCTTCTCGGCCCACGGGGCGCCGTCCTTCGTCGTCACGCTGGCGTCGATCGGCAGCACGCCGGAGGGATGGCCGAGTCGGATGTCGCCCGTGCGGCCGGACGACACTTCGTGAGCGACCGTGCCGTCGATGCGCACGGCCACGCCGAGGCACATGGCGACGGTGAGCGGGATCGCGCGATGGCAGTTCCCCATCGACATCGCACGGCCGACGATGTCGACCGCGTCGGGATCGTAGGCGGCGCCGTCGAGCGCGGTGAACGTCGTGGGCGCGGCCACCACGGCCACCTTCGGTGCCGCCGCGCTGCCCGTGATCCCCATGCGGCGGCCCGCCTCCACGCGAATCGTCTCCAGGCGCGCGGTGAGCGCGGCGTCGGCGTCGATCGCCACCGGCGTCTCGGTGCCGCTGATCCCGAGATCCTTCGCGCGGACGAACACCACGGCGTTGGTGGCGTCGACCAGCGAGACCTCGAGCCCGTCGATGATCTCGCGCGGCTGCCCGGTCGGCAGCAGCCGGCCGGTGCCCGCGCCGCCCGGGTCGAGGAAGTCGAGCGCGATGCGCGCGCCGCGGCCGGCGACGCCGGCCAGCTCGAAGTCGCCGTCGACCGCCGCCTCGCCGTCCTTCACGGGCACGTGGGCGACGATCACCTTCTTCGTGTTGGTGTTGTGGAAGCGCACCTTCGTGAGGCCGCTCGTCACCTGCACCAGCCCTTCGTCGATCGCGAAGGGGCCCACGGCCGACGAGCAGTTCCCGCAATTGCCCTTGTAGTCGACGACGGGGTTCTTCACCTCGACCTGCGCGAAGGTGTAGTCGATCTGGGCGGCGGGATGCGTGGACGGGCCGATGATGCACGCCTTCGACAGCGAGGAGATGCCGCCGCCCATGCCGTTGAGCTGGCGGCCGTACGGGTCGGGACTGCCGAGCGCGCCGAGCAGGATGCGATCGCGCGCCGGTCCGGGATGCGGCAGGTCCCCGTCGTGGAACACCAGGCAGCGGCTCGTGCCCCCACGCATGTAGACGGCCTTGATCCTTCTCATCGCGCTCCTTTCGTGTGCGCGAGCACGCCGCCCGCGAGGAGGATCTCGCGCTCGCGCGGCGTCAGCACGCACGTCGTCGTGAACGTGGCGCCCGTCCGGGTGTTGGTCACCGCGATGGGCGTGCCGGCGGCGAGCGAGGCGCGCAGGGCGTCGATCCGCAGCACGTCGTCGCGCTCGATGCCGTCGTACGCCGCGGGGTCGGCGAACGTCAGGGGCGCGATGCCCCAGTTGATGAGGTTGGCGCGATGGATGCGCGCGAACGACTTCACGATCACCGCGCGCACGCCGAGGAACATCGGCCCGATCGCCGCCACCTCGCGCGAGGAGCCCTGGCCGTAGATCTCGCCGCCCACGAGGATGCTGCGGCCGGCGGCCTTCGCCCGCGCGACCCATTCCGGATCGACGTACTTGAAGCAGAACTCCGAGATGGCGGGGACGTTCGAGCGGAACATCAGCGCGGCGGAGCCCGCGGGCGAGATGTCGTCGGTCGACACCTTGTCGCCGAGCTTCAGCAGCACCGGCGCCTCCAGCGCGTCCGCGACCGGCTCGCCGAGCGGGACCGGCTTGATGTTGGGGCCGCGCACGACCTCGCCCTGGCCGTCGGGCGCCACGAACCCCACGTCCGACGCCGCGAAGCGCTCCGGCAGCGTGACGGGCACCTCGGCGCCGAGCGTGCGCGGGTCGGTGATCACGCCGGTGATCGCGGACGCCGCGGCCACCAGCGAGGAGCAGAGATAGACCGCGTCGTCCTTCACGCCGCTCCGCCCGGGGAAGTTCCGGTTGAACGCGCGCAGGCTCTTCGTGCCGGCGGCGGGCACGTGGCCGATGCCCGCGCACGAGCCGCAGCTCGGCTCGGAGACGAGCACGCCGGCGGCGATGAGGTCCGCGAGCACGGTCTCCCGCGCCATCGTCGCGAGGATGCGGTGGCTGCCGGGGAACAGGACGAACGACACGTTCGGGTGCACGCGCTTGCCGCGCACGACCTCGGTCACCTGCGCCATGTCGTGCCACGAGCCGTTGGTGCACGAGCCGACCGTGACCTGCTCGATCGGCGTGCCCGCGACCTCTTCCACGGGCACCACCTTGTCCGGCGACCCGGGGAGCGCGACGAGCGGCGTGATCGCCGAGAGGTCGAGCTCGATCTGGTCGTCGTACTCCGCGTCGTCGTCCGCCTGCATCGGCCGCCAGTCGTCCGCGCGGCCGAGGCGCGCGAAGAACGCGCGCGTCTCGTCGTCGCTCGGGAACACGCTCGTCGTCAGCGTGAGCTCGGCGCCCATGTTGGCGATGGTCATGCGTTGCGCGGCGACGAGGCTCGTCACCCCGGGACCGGCGTACTCGAAGATCTTCCCGTTGCCGCCGCGCACCGTGTAGCGGCGCAGCAGCTCGAGGATGACGTCCTTCGCGGTCACCCACGGCCGGAGCGTGCCGGTCAGCCACACGCGCACGACCTGCGGCATGGTGAGGAAGTACGGCCCGCCGCCCATCGCCACGGCCAGGTCGAGGCCGCCGGCGCCGATCGCGAGCATGCCGGCGGCGCCGCACAGCGGTGTGTGGCTGTCGCTGCCCAGCACGAACTCGCCCGGCCGCGAGAACGTCTCCATGTGCACCTGGTGGCAGATGCCATTGCCGGGCTTCGAGAACACCGCGCCGTACTTCCGCGCCCCCGTCTGCATGTAGCGATGGTCGTCGGTGTTGCGGGAATCCGGCGCGAACACCTGGTGGTCGATGTAGCTCACCACGCGCTTCGGGACCACGCGCGGGAAGCCCATGGCCTCGAACTGCAGCCACGACTGGATGCCGTTGGTGTCGGTGAGGAGGAGCTGATCGGGGCGGAGGCCGATCTCCTCGCCCGCCACGGCCTTGCCGGCCACGAGGTGGGTCTCGATCAGCTTGCGGGTGAGGCTTCGGCCCATGCGCGGGATCATTGACATGGGGGGGTGCGAGACGCACCCCCCATGCCCCCCACGCTCCGCGGCCCGGCGAAGCCGGGCCGCTCGATTCATTGACATGGGGGGCCTGAGGCAGGCCCCCCAATCCCCCCACGCTCCGCGGCCCGGCGAAGCCGTGCCGCTCCGCGACTGCCGTTACGCGGGGGGCTCCCCGTTGTTCCGGCCGCGGATGATGGCGTCGAGGCGGGCGATGAGGGCCTTGATGTCCCGCGAGAGGCCGCGCTGCTCTGCAGCGAGCAGCCGTTGCTCTTCCGTGAGCCGCTGGTGGCTGTCGGCGAGCCGCTCGTGAGTCTCGGTGAGCCGGTGGTGGCTCTCGACGAGCGAGTGGAGCACGTGCTGCGTGGCCAGATGTTGCTCACGGCTCCGCACGTCGAGCTGGGTGAAGCGCTCTTCCTGGAGCCGGTTGCTCTCACGGAGCAATCGAACCATCTCCTCGCTCGACTCTCGCGTCGGGCAGGCGGTTGACGAGCGTCGCTTTCAGATCGGCGAATCCGGCGCGTAACTCCGCCTTCACGTCGGCGAACCCGGTACGCATGTCCGCGAATCCCGCAGTGAGATCGCCGTGCACGGTATCGAGCGTGACATCCGGGTTGCCGTCGGCCATGGCACCTATGGTCACCGTACCACCGCCGTGTCGCGACCGTAAATGCCTACAGATCGATACACTCACCGCTTGGCGAGCGGCGGAACGCCCTTGCGCTACGTCCGTCGGGTACGGGTCAGCGCGCCCCGACGTGCCCGTCCGTTCCGCGCTGCGCCATCGGCGTGAACGCGCGGCGCTTCGGCCCGACGTAGTCGCCGCGCGGCCGGATCAGCCGGTTGTCGGCATGCTGCTCGATGATGTTCGCGGTCCACCCCGCGACGCGGGCGATCGCGATGACCGGCGTGAAGACGTCGACGGGGATGCCGAGCGAGTAGAAGAGGGGCGCCGAGTAGAAGTCCACGTTCGGGATCAGCTTCTTCGCGGCGTTGATCCGGTCGTTGAGCTTCACGGCCATCTCGTACCACTTGAACTGGCCGGACTGGCGGCACGCCTCCTCCGCCATGCCCTTGAGGATCGCGGCGCGCGGGTCGCCGCCCGTGTAGACGCGGTGGCCGAATCCCATCAGCCGCCGCTTCTCGGCCAGCGCCTTCTGCGGAGAACGCATCGACGTTGGCGACCTCGCCGATCTCCATCAGCGTGCGCATCACGGCCTCGCCGGCGCCGCCGTGCAGCGGGCCCCTTCAGCGCGCCGTGTCCGCCCGCCACCGCCGAGTGCATGTCGGAGTTGGTCGACGTGATCACGCGCGTCGTGAAGGTGGACGCGTTCAGCTCGTGCTCGGCGTAGAGCGTGAGGCTCGCGTCGAAGGCCTTCACGGCCGCCGCGTTGCGCCCGCGTGCCCGTGAGCATGTAGAGGAAGTTGGCGGCGTGCGAGAGGTCCGGCGCGGGGTCGACCGGCTCCTGGCCGCTGCGGACACGGTGATGCGCCGCCACGGCGGTCGCGAGCTGCGCGGTCAGCCGGACCGCCTTGCGATGGTTCGCGGCGGGCGAGTTGTCGTCGGCGTCGGGATCGTGCATGCCGAGGATCGCGATGGCCGCCTGCAACGGGCGGTTGGGATCGGTGTCCTTCGGCATGAGCCGGAACGCCTGGATCAGCTCGCGCGGAATCTCGCGCGCGGCGACCAGCGAGACGACCAGCCCGTCGTACTGACCGCGGGTGGGGAGCTCGCCGCGCCAGAGCAGGTAACAGACTTCCTCGAACGTCGCCTGCCGCGCGAGATCCGCGATGTCGTAGCCGCCATAGGCGAGGCGCCCGTTGGTGCCGTCCAGGTCGCAGAGCTTCGTCTCGGCGGCGACGACGCCCTCGAGACCGCGGATGAGCTGGGTGCCTTCGGTCATGGCTGGACCCCTTCCACCATGACGAGGTTCGCGTGGCCCGCACGGAGCCGCAAGGCCTTCGGCGCGCGATACTCCTCGCTGTCGTACCAGCGCTTCGCCTGCTCCATCGAGGGGAACTCGAGGACGACCAGCCGGTTCGGCGTCCAGCTCCCTTCGATCGTCTGGTGCGCGCCGCCCCGGACGACGAAGCGGCCGCCGTACTTCGCGAGCGTCGCGGGCACCTGCGTGCGGTACTCGTCCATGAGGACGGGATCGGTCACGGTCACGTCGACGATGACATAGGCGGGCATCGCATCGGCCTCCTGGATCGAATGGTCGTCAGCCGCGGGCGACGATCTCGCTCGCGAACGCCTCCAGCGCGTCCCAGTCGTACGGCCCTTCGCGGAACGCGATGCTGAGCCGCGTGCAGCCGAGCGCGCGGAACGCGTCCACCATCTCGCGCGCGTCCTTCACGCTGCCGCGCAGGTAGCCCGTGCGCGCGGCGCGGTCGCCGCCGCCGAAGTGGCTCTGGAACTTCTCCTCGCCGCGCGCGATGCCCTTCGCATCGGCGCCGAGGTAGAAGCCGAGGTTGACCGTGCGCATGATCGTCTTCGGGTCGCGGCCTTCCTTCTCGCACCAGTCGCTCAGCACCTGGCCCTTGTGCTTCCACTCCTCCGGCCCGATGTAGGCGCCGTTCCACCCGTCGGCGTACTTCGCGGCCGCGCGCAGCGTGCGCTTCTCGCCGCGCCCGCCGATCCAGATCGGGATGCGCGGCTGGAGCGGCTTCGGGTTGTTCGGCGCGTCGGTCATCGTGAAGTGCTTGCCCTGGAAGTTCGTGCGGCGCTGCTCGGGGTCGAGCAGCATGCGCAAGATCTGCGCGTACTCCTCGAGCATGTCCTCGCGCGGGCCGATCGTCGGGAACGGATAGCCGAACGCCGTCGCCTCGATGCCGTGCCAGCCGGCGCCGAGCCCGCACTCGACGCGGCCGTTCGACAGATGATCGATGGTCGTCAGCGACTTCGCGAGCAGTCCCGGGATTGCGGTAGACGACGCAGTACACGCCGCTGCCGAGCCGGATGTGCTTCGTGTCCATGGCCGCGGCGGTCAGCGTCGCGATCGCCTCGTAGCAGTCCATGTCGCCGCCGCGCGGCGGCGACTCCTGGAAGTGGTCCGACACCGAGAACCAGTCGAAGCCCTTGGCGTCGGCGAACTTCCACAGCTTGCGCATCTCGTCGAGCGGACCGCCCATGTGGCCGAGGTGGATCCCGAATTTCATGGCGTGACCTCCCTCCTCCGCCGCAATGCAAACGCGATGAGAAGTACAGAGCCCCGTGCGATGACCTGAGCCCACCCACGCTCGTCCCGGACGAGCGTCAGTTGATCGTCACGCCCGCGTCGATGACGAGCGTCTGGCCCGTGACCCACCGCGATTCGTCGCTCGCGAGATAGACCGCGCCCCAGCCCACGTCCCAGCCGTTGCCCTCGGTGCCGAGCGGCGAGGCCTGGCGGCGCCGCTCGCGCGCCTGCTCGCCGAGGTCCTGCACCATCGGCGTCCACACCATGCCCGGCGCGATCGCGTTCACGCGGATGCCCTTCGGGCCGAGCTGCACCGCGCACGAGCGCACGAACCCGATCACCGCCGCCTTCGCGCTGCCGTAGGCGGTGCGGATGCCGCCGCGCATGGCGGCCACCGACGACACGCAGATGATGGAGCCGCCGCCGCGCCGCTCCATCGCGGGGACCGCGGCCTTCGTCGCGAGGAACATGCTCTTCGCGTCCACCGCGAACACGCGATCCCACTCCTCCTCGGTCGTCTCGAGGAGGACCGTGCGGGACTCGATGCCGACGTTGTTGTGCAGCACGTCGAGGCCGCCCCAGCGCGCGACGGCGTCGGCCACCATGGCGTCGCAGTCCGCGGCGCGCGTGACGTCGGCCGCGAACGCCTCCGCCGTCCCGCCCTCGCCGCGGATGAGCTCCACGGTCTCCTGCGCGCGCTCCTTCATGTGGTCGACGCAGAGCACGCGCGCGCCCTCGCGCGCGAAGAGGATGGCCGTCGCCTTGCCGTTGCCGAGGCCGGGCCCGCGCGAGCCGGCGCCGGTCACGACCGCGACCTTACCTGCGAGCCGCCCGGCCACCGGTCTTACTTGAACGTGGAGTCGATCTTGACGTCGATCAGGTACGGCCCGCCGCTCGCGAGCGCGCGGCCGATGGCCGGGCCGACGTCCTGCGTCTTCTCCACGCGCTCGCCGGACACGCCGAGCGACTTCGCGAGGCCGATGTAGTCGATGGCGGGCGTCGAGGTCCATGCCCACGTAGACGTCGTCCTCGGCGGAGTAGCCCTTCAGCGCGTGCGTGCGCTGCTTGAGGATGCGATAGGAGCCGTTGTTGAAGATGACGTAGACCACCGCGAGGTTGTCGCGCGCGGCCGTCCACAGCGCCTGGTTCGTGTACATCGCGCTGCCGTCGCCGACGAGCGCGACCACGGGGCGCTGCGGCAGCGCGAGCTTGATGCCGAGCGCCGCGGGCAGGCCCCAGCCGATGCCGCCCCCGCGCAGGCTGAAGAAGCTCTTCGCGTCCGCGCACGGGAAGAAGGTCCGGATGCCGTTCGACGACGAGATCGCCTCGTCCACGACGACCGCGTTCTTCGGCGTCGCCTTCGCCACCGCGTGCACGAGCGACAGCGGGGACATCGGCGCCTGCGCGGCTTCGAACTCCGCCTTCTTCGCCAGCTCGGCGCGTTCGGCGGCGTTCGCGGCCGCGATCGCCTCGCGGCGCTTGGCCGCGTCCTTGTGACCCGTCTTCGACGTCTCCCGCCGGAACGCCTCGCTGAGGTCGGGCAGCGTGGCCTTCGGATCGCCGTGGATGCCGACGGCCGCCGGGTAGTTCTTGCCGATCTCCCACGGATCGACGTCCACGTGGATCACCTTCAGCCCGTGCGGCATCGGATCGACGTCGGACGGGAGCGAGAGCGTGAAGAGGTCGGCGCCGATCGACAGCACGAGGTCGTGGCGCATGAGCGCCGCGTAGATCTGCGGCCCGAGGCGCGGGGACCCGCCGGCGTAGAGCGGATGCGTGAACGGGAAGCTGCACGTGCTGGCGACGCCTTCCAGCATCACGGGCGCGCCGACCAGCTCCGCGAGCTCGACCAGCTCGGCGAGCGCGTCGCCGTGCGCGACCGCGTCGCCGGCGAGGATCAGCGGCTTCTCCGCCTTCGCGAGGAGCTTCGCCGCCTCGGTGACCGCAGCGGCGTCGCCGCGGATCCGTCCGGCCACGCGCGTCGGGGTGCCGAGGTCGATGTCGCGCTCGTTGTTGAGCACGTCGACGGGCAGCGAGAGGAACACGGGCCCGCGCGGATGCGCGAGCGCGGTCTTCGCGGCGCGATGCACGATGCGCGGCAGATCCTCCAGGCGCTTGATCTCCACCGCCCACTTCACGTACGGCGTCGCGAGCGGGACCAGCTCCGACCACAGGATCGGCTCGGTGACCGTGAAGCTTTGATCGTGCTGGCCGGCGGTGAGCAGGAGCGGCGCACCCGCCTTGTACGCGTCGTAGAGCATGCCCATCGCGTTGCCGAGACCAGGCGACACGTGAACGTTCACGGCGCCGATGCCGCCGGACGCCTGCGCGTAGCCGTCGGCCATCGAGACGGCCACGGCCTCCTGCAGCGCGAGCACGTACCGGATCCCCGGCTCCCGCGCGAGTCCATCCATGAGCGGCAGCTCCGTCGTCCCGGGGTTGCCGAACATCACGGAGACGCCTTCCTGCTTGAGGATCTGGAGGAACGCAGACTTGCCTGCGATGTATGCCATGGCGGGGGCGATGATACACTTTTTCGGTGTCGGCCGACGCTCCGCTCCTGCGCGCCGCTCGTCGTGAACGCACCGCGTACACGCCCATCTGGCTCATGCGTCAGGCCGGCCGCTACATGGCGGAGTACCGCGCGATCCGCGCGCGCCACAGCTTCCTCGAGCTGTGCAAGAAGCCCGACGCCGCGGCCGAAGTCACGCTGCAGCCCGTCGAGAAGCTCGGCGTCGATGCCGCCATCCTCTTCGCCGACATCCTGCTGATCGTCGAGCCGCTCGGCGTCGGGCTCGAGTTCGGCGCCGGCGAGGGACCGAGCATCACGCGCCCCGTGCGCGGCGACGCCGACGTGGCGCGCCTCGCGCCCGTGGACGTCGAGAGCGCGCTCGGCTTCGTGTTCGACACCGTCAGCCGCGTGCGCAAGTCGCTCGCGCCCAGCGTGCCGCTGATCGGCTTCGCGGGCGCGCCGTTCACGGTGGCGTCGTACATGGTCGAGGGGGGCGCCTCGCGCGACTACCTCAACGTCAAGCGGCTCATGTACGAGGCCCCCACGGCGTGGCAGCGACTGATGGACGTGCTGGTGGATGCGACGGCGCGCTATCTCAACGGTCAGATCGCGGCCGGCGCGCAGGCGGTGCAGCTCTTCGACTCGTGGATCGGCACGCTCGCGCCCGCGGACTACCGCGCGTTCGTGCTGCCGCACATGAAGGCGCTCTTCGCGAAGCTCACGCCCGGAACGCCGACGATCCACTTCGGCACCGGCACCGCCACGCTGCTCCCGCTCATGCGCGAAGCCGGCGGCGACGTGATCGGCCTGGACTGGCGCGTCGATCTCGCGGCGGGCTGGAACGCCGTCGGCCACGACGTGGCGGTGCAGGGAAATCTCGACCCGGCGGTGCTCCTCGCGGCGCCCCCGTATATAAGGAAGCGCGCCCAGGCGGTCCTCGACGCCGCCGCGGGCCGGCCGGGCCACATCTTCAATCTCGGCCACGGCATCCACAAGGACACCCCGGTCGAGCACGTGAAGGCGCTCGTCGACATCGTCCACGAGCTCTCCGACCGGCGGTCACCACTGAACCTTGACGGTCCATGACCGTCAAATGACCTCGGCGTACGACGCGGTGCTGCTCGTCGCCTTCGGCGGCCCCACGCGTCCCGACGAGATCCGGCCGTTCCTCGAGAACGTGACGCGCGGCCGGCGCATTCCGCCGGCGCGCCTCGAGGAGGTCGCGCATCACTACGAGCAGATGCCGGGCGGTCGCTCGCCGCTCAACGAGCTCACGCGCGCGCAGGCGTACGCGCTCGAGGTCGCGCTCGCCGCGAACGGACCCGCGCTGCCCGTGTACGTCGGGATGCGCAACTGGCATCCGTTCCTGCACGAGACGCTCGGCGAGATGGCGGCGAGCGGACACCGGCGCGTGCTCGCGGTGATCCTGTCGGCGCTGCGCTGCGAGGCCTCGTGGGATCGCTATCGCGACGACGTGACCGCCGCGCGCGCGCGAACGCCCGGCGCGCCCGAGGTCGACTTCGCCGATCCGTGGTTCGCGCATCCCGGGTTCCTCGACGCGGTCGCCGGGCGCGCGCGCGACGCGCTCGCCGGCGTGCCCGCCGGACGCAGGGCGTGGACGCCGCTCGTGTTCACCGCGCACAGCATCCCCGTCGCGATGGCCGAGGACGCGCCCTACGTGGCGGAGCTCACCGCCATCGCGCACGCGGTGGCGGCGCGGCTCGAGCACCGCCGCTTCTCGATCGCCTACCAGAGCCGCAGCGGCGCGCCCGGCGACCGGTGGCTCGAGCCCGACGTCAACGACGTCATCCGGAGCCTGGGGCAGGAGCGTGAATCGGACGTGGTCGTCGTGCCGGCCGGGTTCGTGTGCGACCACGTGGAAGTGCTGTACGACCTCGACGTCGAAGCGCGCGCGACGGCGGAGGCGGCCGGCGTGACCCTGCACCGCGCGAGCGCGGTGAACGACCACCCCGACTTCATCGCGACCCTCGCCGACGTGGTCCGGCGCACCATGCGCGCGGCGGCGTGAAGCTCGTCGTCATCGGCGGCGGCATCTCCGGGCTGGCCGCCGCGCACCGCGCGGTGGAGCTCGCGCGCGAACGAGGTCTGCCGCTCGATCTGACGCTGGTCGAGGCCCGCCATCGGCTGGGCGGCACCATCGACACCGAGCGCGCGGACGGATTCCTCGTCGAGGGTGGGCCGGACTCCTTCCTCTCCGAGAAGCCGTGGGCGCTCGCGCTCTGTCGCCGGCTCGGCGTCGAGGACCAGCTCGTGCGCACCGACGACCGCTTCCGGAAGGTGTTCGTGTGGCGCGCGGGGCGGCTGCATCCGCTTGCCCGACGGCTTCCAGCTCCTGGCGCCCACGCGCATCACGCCGTTCCTCGGCACGTCGCTGTTCTCGTGGCCCGGCAAGCTGCGCATGGCCCTGGATCTCGTGTTGCCGCGCGGGGGCGGCGACGAGGACGAGAGCCTCGGCGGCTTCGTGCGCCGCCGGCTCGGCGCCGAGGCGCTCGAGCGCGTGGCGCAGCCGCTGGTCGCCGGCATCTACACGGCCGATCCCGACGACCTGAGCCTGGCCGCGACCATGCCGCGCTTCCTCGAGCTCGAGCGCCGCGAGCGCAGCATCATCCTCGGCCTCATGCGCGCGGCGAAGCGCGCGCCGCAGCCGGGAACGAGCGGCGCGCGCTGGAGTCTCTTCGTGACGTTCGCGCAGGGCATGGGGCAGATGATCGAGACCCTCGCCGCGCGCCTGCCCGACAGCGCGGTGCAGCTGAAGACCCGCGTCACCGGCATCGAGCGCGCCGGGCACGGCTGGCGCGTCGGCGTCGGCGGTGGCGCGCTCGACGCCGACGCCGTCATCGTCAGCGCCGAAGCGCACGCGGCGGCGCGCCTGCTGCGGTACGTCGACCCGCAGATCGCGACGCTGCTCGGCGACATCGGCTACGCGTCGTCCGCCACCGTGTCGTTCGGCTACCGGCGCGACGCGTGCCGCATCCGCTCGACGCCTTCGGCTTCGTGGTGCCGCGGACCGAGCGCAAGGCGCTCCTCGCGGCGACGTTCTCCAGCGTGAAGTATCCCGGGCGCGCGCCGGCCGGCCACGCGCTGATCCGGTGCTTCCTGGGCGGCGCCCTCGACGCCGCGGTGCTCGACCGCGACGACGATGGCCTCATCGCGCTGGCCCGCGAAGAGCTGCGCGCCTCGCTCGGGATCACGGCGCCGCCGATCCTCACGCGGCTGTCACGCCATCCGGCGTCGATGCCGCAGTACCGCGTCGGCCACCTGGCGCGCGTCGAGACGATCGAGCACCGGCTGCGCGCGCTCCCCGGGCTCCTCCTGGCGGGGGGCGCCTACCGCGGAGTCGGCATCGCGGACTGCGTGCGGTCGGGGGAAGCGGCCGCGGAAGCGGCCATGGCGTCCGGCGATTTCCCTTCTGTCCGTCCCGCCCGCTGAGGTACTCCTGGGACAGGCACCCATAGCGGAGGCCGACATGGCAGATCCCTGTCCCAAGTGCGGTTACGCCGGCCTCGAGGCCGACAAGTGTCCCCAGTGCGGCGTCCTCGTCTCGGTGTACAAGGTGGCGCTCGAGAAGTTCCGGCGCGGCAACGCCGGGGGAACGACGACCGTCAACAGGCTGATGCCGCGCACCGCCGTGCCGCCGCCGCGCGCCCCGGCCACGCCCACCGCGTTCGGGAACGGGTCGTCGACCAGCCGCGCGTTCAGCTTCCACGGCAGCGGCGGCACCCTGCTCGGCATCACCATCGTCAACATCTGCCTCACGCTGCTCACGCTGGGCGTGTACTCGTTCTGGGCGAAGGTGCGGGTCCGCACGTACCTCCTCTCCCAGAGCGAGGTGGAGCGCGACCGGTTCGCGTACCACGGGACCGGCCGGGAGCTCTTCGTCGGCGCCCTCAAGGCGGGCCTGGTCTTCGGGGTGCCGATCGGGCTCGTGCAGGCCGCCGCGAACCTGACGCGCAATCCGGTCGTGGTGGCGATGGCGTCGCTCGTGGCGCCCATCGTCTTCCTGGTCTTCGTCCCGGTCGCGATGGTGGGCGCGCGGCGCTATCGGCTGAGCCGCACCTCCTGGCGCGCCATCCGTTTTTCCTTCGACGGCGCCGTGAAGGAGTACCTGAAGATCTTCGTGACCGGGTCCCTCCTCACCCCGCTCACGCTCGGTCTCTACTATCCGTTCTTCCACGCGCGGAGCCACGCCTTCATGGTGTCGCACTCGCGCTTCGGGCAGCGCGCGTTCGGCTTCGACGGGACGCCGCGTGACGCGTTCCGTCCCTTCCTCGTCGCCGTCCTGCTCTTCCTGCCCACGCTCGGGTTGAGCTGGGTCTGGCACCTGGCGTGGCGCCGCCGCTACTACTGGAGCCACACCACGTTCGACGGCGCGCGTTTCCGCTCCACGGTGACCGGCGGACAGCTCTTCGGGCTGTACCTCGTCAACGCGCTCCTGATGCTGGTCACCCTCGGCCTCGCCTGGCCGTGGGTGCGGGTCCGCAACGCGCGCTTCGCGTTGTCGACGCTCAAGCTGGAGGGGGCGGTCGACCTCTCCGCCATCCTGCAGGCCGCGCCCGCGGGCTCGGCCACCGGAGACGCGCTCTCGAGCTTTCTCGGCGCCGGGTTCGACACCGGCGCGTGACCTTCGCGGGTCACTACCTCGACGGGCGCACGCCCGTCCGGCGCGCGGTGACCGTGCGGGTGGTGGGCGCGGGACTCGATCTCACGCTCGAGGACGGCACCACCGTCCGCTGGCCGCTCGACGAGGTGCGACAGACCCAGGGCGCCTATGCCGGCGAGCCCGTGCGCTTCGAGCGCGGCTCCGTTCCCGAGACGTTGCTCGTCGACGATCACGCGGTCCTCGTCGCGATCCGAGACACGGCGTCCCACGCCGGCCGGCGCTTTCACGACCCGCGGCGCCGCCGAGCGCGGCTCGGCGCCACCATCGTCGCGCTCGCGGTCGCCCTCGTGCTGTCCGGCGTGCTCTACGTGTGGGGCATTCCGGCCGCCTCCGGCGTGGTGGCGCGCTGGGTGCCGGTGGCCTGGGAAGATCGCGTGGGCGCGTCGGTCGTCGATCAGTTCGTTCCGGCCGCGAAGCGGTGTACGGATCCCGCCGCGCAGGCGGCGCTCGACGCGGTCATGCGGCGCCTGCTCGCCGCCGCGGGGCCGGTGCCCTATCGCTTCCGGATCGTCGTCGCCAACATCCCGGCGGTGAATGCGCTGGCGGCGCCGGGCGGACACCTCGTGCTCTTCCGCGGTCTCCTCGACCAGAGCCGCAGTCCGGAGGAGCTGGCCGGGGTGCTCGCGCACGAGATCCAGCACGTCCTCAAGCGGCACTCCACGCGGCTGATCCTGCAGCACGCCTCGACGGCGCTCGTCGTCACGGCGGTGCTCGGCGACGTCAGCGGCGTGGCGAGCGTGGCGATCGAAGGCGCGCGCGTCTTCGGCGCCATGGCGTACAGCCGCGCGCACGAGGCGGAGGCCGACGAGGCGGGGCTGCGGCTGCTCCTCGCCGCGCGCATCGATCCCGCGGGGCTGATCGGGATGTTCGACGGCCAGCGGGTGGACGGCCCGGACGGCGCCCTCCGCTACTTCGCCTCACACCCGCCGTCGGCGGAACGGGCCGCCGCGCTCCGCCGGCTGGCCGCGACCGCGACGCACCCGTTCACCCCCGTCCTGGACGATGCCGGCTGGAACGCGCTCCGCGGCGCGTGCCGCGCCGGTAAACCGTAGGGCCCGCGGCGCGTCGGTCGGTGGGGCCAGTCCATCGGCACTCGCGGAGCGGCGCGGCTTTGCCGGTGTCGCGGAGCGTGGGGGGGCTTCGGGCCGGAGCTTGGGGGGGCCGTCTCGGCCCCCCCATTAACTGTCGAGTCGCGACGACGATCGTCACGTCGTCGCGCGCCTCGACGCCCGCGGTATGGCGCTCGCTCACGGTCAGGAGCAGCGCCAGGAGATCCCGCGCGCCCTTGCCCTCGGCCAGCGCGATCACCCGGTTGAGTCCTTCTTCGCCGAGCGGAACGCCGGCGGCGTTGCGGTTCTCCACGAGCCCGTCGGTGTAGAGCACGAGCGTGTCGCCGACCTCGAGCGTCACGCTCGCCTCGGTGTAGTCCATGTCCTCGAACATCCCGATCGGCACGCCGGTGGCGGGGAGCCGCATCACCTCGCGGCGGCCTGCCTTGCGCATGCGCGGAGGATTGTGGCCCGCGTTGGCGTACTGGACGATCCCCGTGAGCGGCTCGTAGACCGCGAGGACGGCGGTGACGAACATCCGCGCGCGATCGCAGTCGCGGTGCAGGAGCGTGTTGACGCGGCGGAGGGCGGCCGCCGGCGAGAACTCGCGTGACAGCTCCGTGAGCAGCGCCATGCGGAAGGACGTCATCATCATGGCGGAGCTCACGCCATGGCCGGACACGTCCGCGATGCAGAGCCCGACGTACCCGCCGCCGAGCGGCACGACGTCGTAGTAGTCGCCGCCGACGTTGCTGGTGGGACGGAGGCTCGCGGCGATCTCGAGGCCCTCGACCTCGGGGATCGTGGCCGGGAGCAGCGACTCCTGCATCTTCCGCGCAATGTCGAGCTCGTGGCGCAGCTGGTCGACTTCCACGAGCCGGCCCGTGCCCGCACCGGTCGACACCGCCACCTGCCCGGCGCCGCCTCCGCGCAGCGCGGTCACGACGAAGTTCGCGAGCCCCTCGCTGAGGGCGCGCCGATCGATCTGGCGGCCGCCCGTGCACCAGAACAGCTCGCCGAGCGCGAGCCCGTCCTCCTGCAGCCGCGCGAAGTGGGGCTGGCCCTTGAACGGACACTCGCGGCTCATGCAGATCGCGTTGCGCGGATCCTCGAGCCCGGCGGGGCAGGTGGCCGCCGGCGTGGCGAAGACGGCGCGGCCGTCCTCGAACACGAGGCAGCGTGCCCGCAGGGCGCTCGCGAGCGGCGCGAGGAGCGCGCGGAGACGTTCAGCGTCCACCGAGCGCTTACGATAACTCGTCGGGCGTCTGCAGGTATACCTGTTGCTCGAGGTACGTCACCCCGAGCCGGCGCACGTGCGCCCGGACGAGCGCGAGCGGATCGCCGAGCGGCGTCGTGCCGCGCCGGTAGTCCGCGATGGCTCCCGTGAGCTCGGCGCGCTGATCGTCCGACAGCGCCCGCGTGAAGAACCCCGCCATGTGCTCCAGCACGGTCACGTGCCGTCCGCGCGAGGCCGGCGCCGCGTAGGCCGCCGCGAAGCCGGCGCCGTACTCGGCGATGACGTCGTCCATGCGCCGGCGTCCGGCGTTCGCCACCACGCCTCCGAGCCGCGCGTACTCGGCCGGGCTGTGCGCGAGCACCGCGTACTTGTGCGCGGTGTGGAACGCCACCAGGTCGCCCGCGCGGAGGGGCCGCTTCGTGAGCTCGCGCCACCGCGCGGCGGCGAGGAGACGCTCGACGAAGTGCGCGCGGACCGGCGCGCGCGCGAGGCGCGCCTCGTCCTCCAGCGGCAGGTGCGGCATCGTCTCGGCGAGCGCGTCGGCGAAGAGGCCGCGCCCGACGGGGTCGGCGTCCTCGTCACCGCGCACGGGCACCCGCGCCAGCCCGCACGAGGGGGACTTGCTCTTGAGCACGTAGCCGTCGAGCGCGAGCGAGGCGAGGCTCCGGGCGCGCCACGCCGCGTACGCCCGCATCGAGTCGGTGAGGTCCTCGCCCGTCGTCGCGACGCGGAAGCGCACGGCGCCGTCCACACGGACGAGATCGATGGGCGGCCGCGGCACGCCGAGCCCCAGCTCGACCTCGGGGCACACGGCGACCCACTCCACGCGCTTGCCGAGCTCGTCCACGAGGAATGCGTTGCGCTTGTGCCCGCCGTCGTAGCGCACCCGCTCGCCGAGCAAACACGCCGAGATGCCGACGCGCAGGGCCCGTGTCTCGCCTTCCGCCATGTCTCGGTTTAGTCTAGCCCCGGCCAAGGAGGTCGGGGGATGCTCGAGGTCGTGACGATGAAGGAGATCGACGCCATCTTCGCGGTGACCGACGCGCTCGGGGTGCATCGCGAGGCGCTCGTGATCCCGCTCGGCCCCGCGTCGCCGGGGCGCGTCCGGAAGCTGCCGAGCGGCAAGCTCGAGATCACCGTGGAGGCTGCGCGCCCCCTCGACGAGTGGCTCACCGAGCTTCCCGCGCTGATCGCCGCCGCCCAGGCGAAGTGAGGCTCAAGCGCGAGCTGGGCGTCGTCCCGCTCGCGGCGATCGTCTTCTTCAACGTCAGCGGCGGTCCGTACGGCCTCGAGGACATGGTGCCGGCGTTCGGACCGGGCCTCTCGCTGCTGCTGCTCGTGCTCACGCCGGTCTTGTGGAGCCTGCCTGTCGCGCTCGTGATGTCCGAGCTCGCGGCCGCGATGCCGGACGAGGGCGGCTACGTCGCGTGGACCCGCACGGCCTTCGGGGACTTCTGGGCGTTTCAGGTCGGCTGGTGGAGCTGGATCGACAGCTTCGTCGACGTGGCGGTCTATCCGGCCCTGTTCGTCGAGTACGTGCGCTTCTGGCATCCGGCGATGACCACGATCGAGCGATGGCTGCTCGCCGTCGCGTTCATCGTCGCCCTCACCGCGCTCAACGTCCTCGGCGTGCGGCCGACGGGACGGGCGGCCGTCCTGCTCGCCGTCGCGGCGCTCGTGCCGGTCGTCGCGTTCGTCGCCGCCGGCGCCGGGCGCGTGGTGCAGCCGCCATGGGTGCCCTTCGCGAAGGACGGCGTGGACGTGGCCACGGTCGGGTTCGGGATCGCCGTGGTGATGTGGAACTATTCCGGCTGGGACACGCCGTCGACCACGCTCGGGGAGACGCGCGCGCCCGAGCGGACGTTTCGCCGCGCGGTGCTCGTGGCGCTGCCGCTCATCACGCTCGCCTACGTGCTTCCCGTCGCGGTGGCGCTGGGCAGCGGCGTGGTCGAGACGGCCATGTGGGAGACGGGCGGCTGGCCGCGCATCGCGACCGCGCTCGGCGGGCCGTGGCTCGGCCACGCGGTCGGCGTGGGCGCCGTGCTCAGCGCGACCGGCCTCTTCCTCACGCTGCTGCTGACGAACTCGCGCCTGCCGTACGTCCTCGCGCGCGAGCGGCAGATGCCCGGCGCGCTCGCGCTCGTCCACGCGCGCTTCGGCACGCCGTGGGTCGCGGTGGTCGTGTCGTCCGTGCTCTACGCGGCCTTCGCGGCGTTCTCGTTCAAGGAGCTGATCGTCCTGAACGTGTGGCTGTACTCGCTTGGCGCTGCTCGTCGAGCTGGCGGCGTTCGTCTGGCTGCGGTTCCGCGCGCCGTCGATGCCGCGCCCGTGGCGGGTGCCGGGGGGATGGCCGGGCGCGTGGCTCGTCGCGCTGCCCCCGGCGGCCTTCGCGCTGATCGCGATGGCGACGGCCGGCTGGCTCAACACCGTGGCCGGCGTCGCCGCCGCGCTGACCGGGCCCCGCCGCGTGGGCGCTCTTCACGCGCGGAGGTTGTCGTCGATGATCCGGGCGAGACAGTCGAGGGAGCCGAGCGAGGCGACGTAGGTCTTCCAGCCGACGGCGACGTGATCCGGCCGTTCGCCGGCGCGCGCCGCCGGGTAGATCGTCACGGTCACGTTCGGCCCCCGCATGCTGCAGCCGCCCGCGCACGCGTCGCTGATGCGGACGTGCTCGGTGAGGCCTCGCCGCGCGACGAGGGCCTCGAGGTGGTGGGTGATGGCGGCGGCGTCCAGGCGGCGGGCGCGCCCGCCGCGCTCGACCGGCAGGAGGACGGTGCCGGTCTCGCGCAGGCACACGCAGATCAGGAGGCGACGGGTCACAGGGTGCGGTACGCCTCCGTGACGGCGCGGCCGACGTCGCGCGTGGACGCCGTTCCGCCCTGATCCGGCGTGAGCGTCTTGCCGTCGCGATAGACGCGCGCCACCGCGGCGTCGAGCCGCTCGGCCTCCGTCGTCAGCCCCATGTGCTCGAGCATCATCCCGGCCGAGAGGATGGCGGCGGTCGGGTTGGCGATCCCGCGGCCGGCGATGTCGGGCGCGGAGCCGTGCACCGACTCGAAATACGCCCACCCCTCGCGGAAGCACCCGGACGGCGCCATGCCGAGGCCGCCCGCGGTCTCACCCGCGAGGTCGGTGAGGATGTCGCCGTAGAGGTTCATCGTGAGGACGACGTCCATCGCCTGCGGAAAGCGCACGAGCCGGCGCGCGCCGTCGTCGACGTGGAAGTGCTCGAACGACAGCTCGGGATAGCTCTTCACCACGCCCGCCACGACCTCCTGGAAGAAGCCGTCGGTGAGCTTCAGCACGTTCGACTTGGTGATGCACGTGAGCTTGCCGGGCTTGCCGCGGCGCTTGCGCTTGATCGCGAGGTCGCACGCGAGGCGGGCCACGCGCTCGGTGCCGGCGCGGCTCACCACCTTCACGGCGAAGCGGCCTTCGCCGTACTCGCCGACGCGCTTGCCGACGCGGTCCTTCAGCTCGGGCAGCGCGCGCGCCAGGTCGGCGAGATCACCCTCGCGACCCGGGTAGAGGCCCTCGACGCCCTCGCGGACGATGACGTAGTCGATGCCGTCCGGACGGGCCAGGGGCGAGTACGCGCCGGGATAGTGCTTCACCGGACGCACGCTCGCGGTGATGCCCTTCTCCCAGCGCAGCCACGAGACGACCGCCGAGGTCGGGGGCGCCCCGGCCGCGCCGAAGAGCACGCCGTCCGCGCGCTCGCAGAGGCGCTTCGTCTCGTCCGGGATCGGGCTGCCGTGACTCCGGATGGCGGGCTCGCCGTGCGGCGGCGTGAGGATCTCCACCGGCATCTTGACCGCGGTCATCAGCTCGCACGTCACGTCGATCACTTCCGGTCCGATGCCTTCGCCGCCGAGGGCGACCACCATTCTTGACGTCCCATGGCCGTCAATTGTCTCCATTCTTGACGTCGTCATCCCTTCCTCCTCGCGAGCTCGGCGGCGCGCTGCGCCGCCGCTTCCACCGGTGGCAGCGCCGGCGGCCGCCAGCGCGTGCGCACGCCGGCGCGCGCCAGCGCGCGGGCGATGCCCGCACGATAGCTCGCATCGCTCATCACACTTCCCGCCCAGCTGACCGTCACCGGCTGGGGCATCCGCAATCGTCGCACGACGTCGAGCGCCTGCGCGGCCAGGTGGCTCTGCGCTTCCGCGACGATGGCCCGCGCGCGCCGATCGCCGCGCCGGGCGCGCGCGAGCACCGCCGGCGCGAGCGCGGCGATGCGCTGCACCGGATTGCGCGCCTCGATGAGCCGCCGCGCGGGCAGGAAGTCCTCGCCCTGGGTCGTGGCGCGCAGCCAGGCGCGTCCGAGCCAGAAGCCGGAGCCCTCGTCACCGAGGAGCGGACCGAAGCCGCCCGCACGGGTCCAGCGGCTCCGGCGATCGCGGCCGATGACGATCGAGCCGGTGCCCGCAAGGATCAGGAGACCGTCGCGTCCACCGAGCGCGCCCAGATGCGCGATCTGCGCGTCCGAGAGCACCTCGACGCGGCGGGCGACGCGCGCGAGGCGCCGCGCGAGCGCGCGGCGTTCGGCCCCGGTCCAGATTCCGCGCGAGCCCACGACCAGCACGGCCACGTCCCGCCATCCACGGCGGCGCAGCGCCGAGGGAAAAAATTTGCCGAGATCGCCCACGGCCGTCGCGGGAGTCCGCACCGCACCGACGCGCCGGTCGCCGCGCCTGGCGACGAGCCGGAGCCAGCTCGCCCCCACATCGGCGCCGAGGACAATCGGACACGGATCCCGTCGAATCGCTGACATGACGCAGGGCGCCGCCATTATGCGCCGGACACCGGCCGGGATGGTGATGCCACGAAATCCGGGGGTTACCGGACCCCCTCCCCGTGGCACGGCACGTGCTCGCCTTTGGCGCGGGCCATGGGCAAATCGATCGTCGCTCTCCTGCTGGTCGCCGCCACGGCCACGACAGCCTCGCCCCGGGACATCGTCCAGCGGGCGGTGGCGCGCGTCGTGGAGCTGCTCGACGGGAGCGGCCAGGCGGCGCCCGGGGAGAAGAACAGCGTCCACGGCGCGATCCCGTCGTCGCGGCGCCGCGCGCAGATTCGCGCGGTCGCGGACGAGCTCTTCGACTTCGAGGAAGTCTCGCGTCGCGCGCTCTCGGTCCACTGGGCCGCGCGCACCGCCACCGAACGGACCGAGTTCGTCGGCCTGTTCACCGACCTCCTCGAGCGCGCGTACATCGGGCACATCGAGGCCTACGCGGGCGAGAAGATCGTCTATGCGGCCGAGAAGATCGACGGAGACTTCGCCGTGGTCCGCTCGCGGATCGTGCCGAAGCGCCGCGCCGATGCCCGCGTGGCCGAGACGGGGCTCGAGTATCGCCTCCACCGCAAGGACGGCCGCTGGAAGGTGTACGACGTCCTCATCGACGGCGTCAGCTTCGTCTCGACCTACCGCAGCCAGTTCGACCGCATCATCAAGGCGTCGTCCTACGCGTCGCTCATGGACCGTCTCCGCGGTCCGGAGGCCCGCCTCGGGATCGTCGAACGCCAGTAGTTCGGGCGACTCGGTCTATCCTGGGGCGTGCCGAGCGTCCCGTCCCTCCTGAGCTGGCCGGACTACCTCGTTCTCCTGGCCGTGCTCGGCGTGCTCCTCGTCATCGGCGGGGCGTTCAGCCGCCAGCAGCACGACACCGTCGACTTCTTCCTCGCGCGCCGCAGCGTGCCGTGGTGGGCCGCCGCGCTGTCGTTCCTCGCGACCGAGATCAGCGCGGTGACGATCATCTCCGTCCCCGCCACCGCCTATAGCGAGAACTGGGAGTACTTCCAGTTCTTCGTCGGCTCGAGCCTCGCCAAGCTGGCGCGTGGCCTTCCTCTTCATCCCCGCCTTCTACCGTCACGAGGTGACGACGATCTACGAGTTCCTGGCCCACCGGTTCGGGCAGGCGAGCCAGGTCACCGCGTCGATCTTCTTCTTCGTCACGCGGCTGGCCGGGTCGGGCGTGCGGCTGATGGCGGCGAGCCTGGCCGTCTCGATCCTCCTGGGGTGGCCCCTCCCGCTGACGATCGCGATCTTCTCGGTCGTGTCGATCGTCTACATCGCCACGGGCGGCGTGAAGGCGATCGTGTGGACGAACGTGTTCCAGGCGCTGGTCTTCCTGGTCGCCGGCGCGGCGACCGCTGCTCTTCGTGATCGGGCAGGTCGACGGCGGGCTCGGCGCGATCGTGGACGCTCGCGGGCGGGGCGGGCCGTCTCAACGTCGTCAACTGGGGACCGGCGCCGGGCGATCCCGACTTCTGGCGGCGCATCCTGACCGAGCCGAACATCTGGTGGGTGGCCGTGCTGAACGGCTTCGTCGGGTCGATGGCCGCGTTCGGCACCGACCACGACCTCATGCAGCGCCTGCTCACCGTGGAGACCCGGCGGGAGAGCCAGCGCACGCTCGCGGTCACGCCGCTCGGGACGCTGCTGACCCTCGTGATCTACCTGGGGCTCGGCGCCGCGCTCTTCGCGTTCTACGCCCAGCATCCACACCTGCCGGTCTCACGGCCCGACGATATCGTCCCCCACTTCGTGGGGCAGATCATGCCGCCGCTGCTGCGCGGTCTCATGCTGAGCGCGATCGTCGTCGCCTCGATCGACTCGCCGCTGGGCTCGCTCGCCGCGTCGTTCGTGACCGACATCTATCGCCCGCTGCTCGTGCGCGGGCGTTCCGAGCGTCACTACCTGTTCGTGTCGCGGGTGAGCGTCGCCGTGTTCGGGATCGTGCTCGCCGTGCTCGCCTACGCGTTCTCGTTCTTCAGCCAGATCCTGTGGCTGGCGTTCAAGATCGCGGGCGTGACGTTCGGCTCGCTGCTCGGCGTGTTCCTCCTCGGCCTGCTCACCACGACGCCCCGTGGCCGACCGCGCCAACGTCGTGGCGATGATCGTGATGGCCGTGGTCAATCTCGTGCTGCTGACGTTGTCCGAGACCAAGGTGCTGGTCTTCGCCTGGTCGTGGCTCGTGATCGTCGGCACCGCCGGCACGATGGTCCTCGCCCTCGTCCTCTCTGCGCTTACTCGACGCACGCAGCGGTAGCGCGGCGCGGCGGGGCGGCGGCCGCCGGGGGCCCCGGAGGTCGCTCTCGCCCCCGACAGTGTTTGGCGCGGTCCGGCGCTGACATATTTCCATCGAGCTCGCCAGCACGTACCAACCCGGCGCGGGGGACGGGCGACCCGGACCCCCGGGGCCCCCGCCGGCCGCCGCCCCGCCCGCGCCGCGCTACCGCTGCGTGAGGGGGCTAGGGCAGAGTGAGACGGGCGCGCGCGGCGCTCGGGCGCTACGGGAGGGTGAGACGGGCGACCACCGCTTCGATCTGGCAGGAGCGCCAGCCGAACGCGGTGATGCCGACGACGCCGGGCGCGAGCAACGTCGCGTCGTACGGGTCGCGCAGGAGAACCACGGCGAGGGAGCGCGCTCGCTTCTGCACGGCGTCCAGCAGCGCGCGGTTCGACGCGTAGAGGTGAGCGTCGAAGAGGAAGAGCACGGTGGCGTCGGCGCTCGCGGCCGCGTTCGCGGCGGTCGTCGATCTCATCCGTCGTCGGCTCGATGCCGACCAGTGGTGATCTCCGGCGCGATGCCGACCGGCGCGAACGTGGCGCGCAGGAAGCCGGCCTCGTCGCGGACCGCGGGCTCGATGAAGATGCGCGGCGGCGAGGTCCGAGAACCGCGGGAAGATCGTCGGCCACGCGGCCGTTGAGCGCCTTGAGGAAACCGGGCTGCGGCGGCGTGACCATCGTCACCGCGCGCGTCGCCATCGCCTTTGCGAGCGGCGGCCCGTCACCTTCGGGTGCGGCCGCGCCCGGCTCGCGCCGCGCCGTCCGCCGCTCGCGCAGCCGGCGGCAGCGCTCGGCCGCGGCCTCCAGCTCGCGAAGCGGGCGGCCTCCCGGCCGGTACGCCTCGCGCAACGCCGTCGCGGCGGCACGCTGCGCAGGCTCGGTGTGACAGACGAGCAGGAGATCGTGACCCGCCGCCGCCGCGCGCACGGTGGCGTCGCCGATGGTGGTGGTCTCCGACACCGCGCCCATCTCGAGGTCGTCCGACACGATCACGCCGCGATAGCCGGCCTGGCCGCGCAGGTAGTCCTCCACGATGAGCGTCGAAAACGTCGCGGGCACGCTCTGAGGGGTCGAGGTTCGGGTACACGGGATGCGACGTCATCACGCACTCGACGCCTTCGGCGATCGCGGCGAAGAACGGCGGCAAGTGCGTGGCGTGCATCTCGTCCCACGTCGAGTCGATGGTGGGCAGCTTCAGATGCGCATCGAGCGGCGAGTGGCCCTTGCCGGGGAAGTGCTTCGGGCACGCGGAGAGCCCGGCGCGCTGCATGCCCTTGATCCGCGCGGCGCCATAGCGCGACACGAGCGCCGGATCTTTCCCGTACGAGCGAATGCCGATGTTCGGGCTGTAGCGGTCGGTGAGGACGTCGAGGCACGGACCGAGATTGAGATCGATGCCGAGGCGTCGCAGCTCGCGCCCCTCGATCCACCCCTCGCGATGCGCGAACGCTTCCTCGCCCGCCGTGCCGACCGCGAGGTTGTCGGGGAAGATCGTCGTCCCGGCGCCGAGCATGACGATGCGCCCGCCCTCGTGGTCGGTCGCCACGAGCAGGCGACGCCCGAGCGCCCCTTCGAGGCCGTCGAGGAGTCGCGCGAGCCGCTCGGGCGTCTCGAAGTTCCGGCGATAGAGGATGAGCGCGGCCGCGCGCGTGTCCCGGAACAGCGTGACGTCCTCGTCCCGGAGATCGGGCCCCGGGAGCCCGATCATCAAGCGCTCGCCGACGAGATCCGCGAGATCTGTCACGCCGACGATTCTAGCAACCGAGGGTCGGAACCCCCCCACGATGGCGACGCGTTTGTAACTTTTGGGAAGCGATGTCATCACGAGACCGGTGCTGACGGGCAGCAGGGCCTGGCACAGGCCCTGCTGAAGAACTACCGTTATCGGACGAGGTGAGTGACCATCATGGTCACATGGAATGGACACACTGGCATGGGAGGTGACCGATGAGACAGGCGATCGCGACGCTGGCCGCCCTCGCGCTCACCGCGGCTGCGGCTCTGCCGGCGGTGGCGGCGGACGACTCGAAGGTGAAGGCGGCCACGAACCAGGTCGAGACCGGCGCCAAGAAGATCGGCGCGGGCGACATCACGGACGGCGCCAAGGAGACCGCGAAGGGCATCGGCAAGACGGTCGAGGAAGGCGCCAAGTACACCGGCGAGAAGTTCAAGGAGGCCGGCCGGGCGGCGGAGCCCCAGGCCAAGAGCGCGGGCCGCAGCTTCCGTGACAGCGCGGTCTCGTTCGGCTCGAGCGTGAAGAACTTCTTCACCCGGCTGTTCGGGGCCGAGTAGCGACTATCGGTAGAGAAGGAACCGCGCGCGCTGGCGCCTCCAGATGTTCAGGCCCGGCTGCCACGCGCGCTCGATCTCGGCGAGCGGGCGTCCGCGCTCGATCGCCTTCCGGATCGCGTCCGTGCCGCACAGGATGTCGATCGGCAGCTTCGTTCGCTCGAACTCGTAGGGCGGCCGCTTCCACGCGAACGCGCGCGGCGCCAGCTTCCGGGCGACCGCGATGATGCCGAGGCTCGTGAGGTACGACGTGAAGCGATCCACGTCGGTGACGTGGATCTGCACGCCCCCGCACAGGCGCCCCGCCCACTTGTGGAACATCGGCGTGAAGCGGGCGGGCCGGAAGATCACGCCCGGCAACCGGAGCGCCATGAGCGCGTCGGCGTACGCGTCGGCGTCGAGGTACGGAGCCCCGACCCATTCGAAGGGCCGCGTGGTGCCCGCGTCCCTCGGAGAGATTCGTCCCCTCGTAGAGGCAGCCGCCGGGATAGACGCGCGCCGTGTCCGGCGTCGGCATGTTGGGCGACGGCGCCACCCACGGCAGCCCGGTGTCTTCCCATCGCATCGCGCGCCGCCACCCGCGCATCCCGACGACCGTGAGCCGGCAGCCCAAGCCGTGCGTGGTGTTCAGGTAGGCGGCGATCTCGCCGATCGTCATGCCGTGCTGGATCGCGAGCGGATAGAGGCCGACGAACGAGGCGTACGCCGGATCCGCGACGTTGCCCTCGACCCGCGCGCCGCCGAGGGGGTTGGGGCGATCGAGCACGACGACCTCGACCCCCGCGCTCGCCGCCGCGCGCATCACGAGCGCGGTCGTCCAGATGAACGTGTAGTAGCGCGCGCCGACGTCCTGCAGGTCCACCACGACCGTGTCGATGCCGCGGAACATCGCCGGCGTCGGCTCGCGGCGCAGGCCGTAGAGGCTCGCCACCGGGAGGCCCGTGAGCGGATCGCGCGTCGAGGCGATGTGCGCATGATCCTGGGGGGCGCCCCAGAGCCCGTGCTCCGGCGCCCACAGCGCCGCGAGATTCACGCCGCGCATGCCGGCGAGGAGCGGCGCCGCATGGCGCAGCCGCGCGTCGACCGAGGCCTGGTGGGCGACGAGCGCGATGCGCCGTCCGCGGAGGAACGCCGCGCGCTCGGCGACGAGCACGTCGAGGCCGGACCGGACGAGCGGCATCGCCGACGATCCTAGGCTGTCCGCCGTCGCGTGACAATCGGCTACCATCGCGAGGTGGCCGCGCGCGTCTCCTTCGAGAAGCTGCTCACGGAGCGAGTGAACCGGGCGACGCGCGATCTCGATCGCCTGTCGCCCGTCCGCGTCGCGCGGCTCATGAACCGCGAAGATCAGCGCGCGGTGGCCGCCGTCGGACGCGTGGCGCCGCAGATCGCGGCGGCGGTCGCGCTCATCACGCGGGCACTCGGGCGCGGCGGGCGGCTCTTCTTCGTCGGCGCCGGCACGAGCGGCCGGCTCGGCGTGCTCGAGGCCGCGGAGTGTCCGCCGACGTTCGGCACCTCGCCGCGTCTGGTGCAGGCCATCATGGCCGGCGGCCGGAGCTCCGTGTTCCGCTCGCGGGAGGGCGCGGAGGACGACGCGCGCGCGGGCGCGCGCGCGGTGCGCGCGCGCGTGCGCGCCGGCGACGTGGTCGTGGGCGTCTCCGCGAGCGGCGTGACGCCGTTCGTGCGCGCCGCGCTCGTCACCGCGGCAGCGCGCGGCGCCGCCACCGTGCTCGTCGCCTGCAACCCGCGCGCGAGGGGCCGCACGCGCGCGGACGTGGTCATCGCGCCCGCGCCCGGCCCCGAGGTGCTCGCGGGCTCGACGCGCTTGAAGGCCGGCACCGCGACCAAGCTCGTGCTCAACACGCTGACGACGGCATCGATGGCCCGCCTCGGGAAGGTCTACGGCAACCGGATGGTCGATCTCCAGCCGCGGTCGCGAAAATTGCGCGAGCGCGCGCTGCGCCTGGTCGTGGAGCTGGGCGGGGTCTCGCCGGCGCGCGCGCGCCGATTGCTCGCCGATGGCGGCGGCGTCCGGGCGGCGATCGTGATGGCGCGGACCGGCCGGTCGGCCCCGGAAGCGCGGCGCGCGCTGAGGGATGTGGGTAATTTTCTCGCACCTTTGATCGGTCGTCCTTCAACGTCTCTATAGCTGACACGCGGCCAGGACACCGTCCGCGCCACGACGGTGGGCCCTGCGAGAAACGCCTTATTTCCGCCGGAACCCGCTTCCCGGTCCGGCACGTCTCTTGCTCCCAAGTGTCCGCATGTTCGTTCGACGTTGCGCGTGGCACCGCAGATACCACGGTCACCCCAAGGTGTTGGGTGTGTCGTCGTGGGGGGGCTGGGGGTTGACGTTCTCCGATGGCATGTGCGCTGACTGTGCGGCACGGGCGCGCGCAGAATGGAACCTGCCGCCCGCCCCGGGCCGGCCGGTGGCCGTCCGCTCGGTGCGCTACTCGTTGCGGCCGGAGTTCGCGCTCGCCTCGATCGTGCTCATCGCGGCGATGGGCGTGATCTTCGGTGTGGTGCTGGGCCCGCCGGCCCCCACCATGGTGTATGCCCCGGCGCCGCCCGCCCGGAGTGTCGTGGCCAGTCGTGGCGATGCGCCGCTTCAGAGCGATGCGCCGCTCACCCTGCCGTCCAGCCGGGTGCTCGGACGCGGTGGCCTCGGCCGGTGGCTGCGTCGCCGCGCACCCCCTCCCCGGTGGCGGACGCGCGGGTCGGGTCTCGTGCCACGGTGATCGCCCCCGCGGCGCCGCCTCTCCGGGTCAGCCGCGCCGCCGCGAAGCGCGTGCGCATCGTGTCGCCTCGGCCGCCCTCCTTCGTCATTCCCGTCTCGGTGGAGGACGCTCCCGAGAGGCACCTCGACGCGCCGATGCTGGCGGCGCCGAAGGCGGACCAGCCCTGGACGACCGCGCTCGCTCGCGTCCCGGTGCAGGCGCCGTAGACATGGGGGCCCCACGACTGAGGACCCCCAACTCCCCCTGACCTACGAGTGTGACGGTCCCGCGGTGTCTTCCGCGCGGACCGGGGTCTTGCCGCGCAGGAAATCGAAGTCGCACCCTTCGTTCGCCTGGAGCACGTGGTCCAGGAACAGCCGCCCATAGCCGCGCTCGTAGTGTGGCGCCCGCGCGCTCCATGCCGCGCGGCGCCGCGCAAGCTCTTCGTCGCTGACCAGCAACTTCAGGCTGCGCTTCGGAACGTCGAGCTCGATCTCGTCACCATCGCGCACGAGCGCGAGCGGGCCGCCCACGGCGGACTCCGGCGCCACGTGCAGCACGACGGTGCCGTACGACGTCCCGCTCATGCGCGCGTCCGAGATGCGCACCATGTCCTTCACGCCCTGCTTGAGCAGGCGCGCCGGGATCGGCGCCGCGCCCCATTCCGGCATGCCGGGCGCGCCGCGCGGGCCGACGTTCTTCAGGACCAGCACCGACGTCTCGTCGATCGGCACCGCGGGATCGTCGATGCGACGGTGAATGTCGGCGTGGTCCTCGAAGACCACCGCGCGGCCCCGATGCGTCAGCAAGTGCGCGGACGCCGCCGACTGCTTGAGCACGGCGCCGCCGGGGCACAGGTTGCCGGTGAGGATGACCGTGCCTCCCTCCTTCGCGAGCGGCATGCCGAGGGGGCGGATGATGTCGGGGTCATAGCAGGCGGCATCGCGCACGTTGTCCGCGAGCGTGTGGCCGTTCACGGTGAGCGCGTCGCCGTGCAGGAGCGGGAGCAGCTCCTTGAGCACGGCGGGCAGCCCGCCCGCGTAGAAGAAGTCCTCCATCAGGTGCTTGCCGGACGGGCGGACGTTGGCGAGCAGCGGCGTCGTGCGGGAGAGCTCGTCGAATCGCGTCAGCGGCAGCGTGTACCCCGTGCGTCCCGCGATGGCGACCAGATGAATGATGGCGTTCGTCGATCCCCCGATGGCCATGTCGGCGCGGATGGCGTTGTCGAACGCCTCCCGCGTGAGAATCTGCGACGGCTTCGGACCTCCGGCCTTCGCCATCTCCACCGCGCGCCGTCCCGTCAGCTCGGCCAGCGCGTAGCGGCGCGAGTCCGGCGCGGGGATCGCGGCGTTGCCCGGCAGCGTCATGCCGAGCGCTTCCGCCATCGACGCCATGGTCGAGGCGGTGCCCATCACCATGCAGTGACCGTTCGAGCGCGACATGCACGACTCCGCCTCGGCCCACTCCTCGTCCGACAGCCGCTCGGCGCGGCGTTCCGCCCACAGCCGCCAGTTGTCCGTGCCGGAGCCGAGGTCCTCGGTGCGCCAGCGCCCGCGCAGCATCGGGCCGCCCGTCACCAGGAGGGCGGGGACGTCGGCCGACGCGGCGCCCATCAGCATCGCGGGCGTGGTCTTGTCGCAGCCGGACAGGAGCACGACGGCGTCGAGCGGATACGCGCGGATGCACTCCTCCACGTCCATCGCCATGAGATTGCGGAACAGCATCGTGGTGGGCTTCATGAGCACTTCCCCGAGCGAGATCGTCGGGAACTCGAGAGGGAAGCCGCCCGCGCTCCACACGCCGCGCTTCACGGCGTCCGCGAGCTGGCGGAGATGCGCGTTGCAGTTCGTGAGCTCGGACCACGAGTTGCCGATGCCGATCACCGGGCGTCCGTCGAAGACGTGATCGCTGAAGCCTTCGGCCTTCAGCCACGAGCGGTGCACGAATCCGTCGAGGTCCTGGCGGCCGAACCAGTTGCGGCTTCTGAGCGGCTGTGCTGTCATGGGCGTCCTCCCGCGCGACCACTCTCCGGGCGATTATAGGAGTGAGGGGAGCCGGAGGGGGGACCGCCGCGGGTCCCCCCTCCATTTCAAACTAGGAGGACGCATGCGGCTCGCAGGCAAAGTCGCGGTCGTGACGGGTGGCGGCAGCGGGATCGGCCGCGGCATCGTGCTCGCGCTGGCGCGCGAGGGCGCCGACGTCGCGATCCCCGACATCCAGGTGCATCAACGCCGAGAAGGTCGCCGAGGAGCTGAAGGGCCTGGGCCGCAAGTCGTTCGCGATGAAGACGGACGTGACGAGCTCCGCCGACGTGAAGGGCATGGTGGACCGCACGAAGGACGTGTTCGGCAAGATCGACATCCTCGTGAACAACGCGGGCATGGCGGCGCCGCCGGGCATGCCGTTCACGAACAACACCGAGGAGGACTGGGACCGGACGTTCGCCGTCAACACCAAGTCCGTCTTCCTCACGTCGAAGGCCATCGCGCCCTACTTCATCGAGCGCAAGGCGGGACGGATCATCAACATCGCGTCGATCGCGGGGCCGCTGTCCGCGGTCACGATGCCGCCGTACAGCGTGGCCAAGCAGGGCGTCATCACCTTCACGCGCGTGGTGGCGAAGGAGCTGGCGCCGCACGGCATCACGGTGAACGCCATCTGTCCCGGCGTCCTGTGGACGGCGTTCTGGGAGAAGCTCGCGGCGCACATCGCCGCCACCAACCCGGCGTTCGCCGGGATGACGGCGCGCCAGGTGTTCGAGAAGCGCGTGAGCGACATCGTGCCCATGCAATGCGAGCAGACTCCCGAAGACATCGGCAACTGCGCGGCGTTCCTCGCGTCCGAGGACGCACGGTACATCACCGGACAGGCGATCAATGTCGACGGCGGATGCGTGACGTGGTGACGCCGCGCGTGGTTCTGGTGGAGCGCCTCACGGGTGGCGGCGCGCCCACGATAAGGGCCCATCTGCGTCGTCAGCTCGTCGGGCCACTCCCTGCGGCGTACCGGAGTACGCCTCAGTCGGGCCGCTCCTCGCTTCCTAGCATCTGGACCCTTCTCGTGGGCGCGGGAGTGCGCGGCGTCGTCGGACGACGCGCGCGAATCGCCCAGGTTGGAGCTTCATGAACTTCGACTTTTCCGAGCAGGAAGAGAACTTTCGGAAGGACGTCCGGTCGTGGCTCGAGCGGAATCTTCCCGACGACCTGAAAGGGAAATCGTTCGCGGCGTCGCGCGCCGACAAGGACGAAGTCGTCGCGGCTTCGGTGGTGGCAGAAGAAGATGTACGAGGCCGGGTTCGTCGGGATGGACTGGCCGCGGGAGTTTGGAGGACGCGGCGCCAGCCTGACCGAGATGGTCATCCTGTACCAGGAGATGGGGCGCGCGGAGTCGCCGCAGATCGTGAACCGCGGCGGGGTGTCGATGCTCGGGCCCACCCTCATGAAGCACGGGACCCCGACGCAGCAGCAGCGGTTCCTGAAGAACATCCTCACCGCGGACGACATGTGGTGCCAGGGATTTTCCGAGCCGAACGCCGGCTCCGACCTCGCCAATCTGCAGACGCGCGCCCTGCGCTCCGGCGACACATATGTGGTGAATGGGCAGAAGGTCTGGACCAGCATGGGACACGTCGCCGACTGGTGCTTCCTCCTGGTACGCACCGATCCCTCGGTGGCGAAGCACAAGGGCATCAGCTTCCTCCTCGTGGACATGAAGACGCCGGGCATCACGGTGCGTCCGCTGCGCCAGATCACGGGCGAGGCGGAGTTCAACGAGACGTTCTTCGACAACGTCCGCGTGCCGGTCGACAACCTCGTCGGCAAGGAGAACGAGGGGTGGGGCGTGGCGATCACCACGCTGGCCCACGAGCGCGACGTGCTCACGCACATCCGCCACATCTCGCTGCGCAACGCGCTCCACCGGCTGATCAAGCTGGTGAAGGAGCGCGGCGCGAACGGCGATCCGCTCGTGCGGCAGAAGATCGCCGATCTCTACATCAGCGAGCAGGCGCTCCAGTTCAACGGGTACCGGGGCCTCACGAACATCATGCGCGGCGGCCATCCCGGCCCCGAGGGGTCCACGGCGAAGCTCCTGTGGAGCCAGACCGACGTGGCGCTCGCGCAGACGGCCACCGAGATCCTCGGCCCGTACTCGCAGCTCGCGCACGGCACCGCGTGGGCGCCGGACGAGGGGCAGTGGGAGTTCTACGAGCTGCTCGCCCGCGGCAGCGGGATCCGCGCCGGCACCACCGAGATCCTCAAGAACATCCTGGGCGAGCGCGTCCTCGGACTCCCCAAGGACTGATGGCCTCGGACGTCGCGCTGCGCGGTGAAGTGGAGTCGTTCCAGCACTTCATCGTCACCACGATCGACGCCATCGTCGGCGCGCTGGACGGGCTCACGGCCGAGGAGCTGAACTGGCGGCCGGACGCGCCGGCCACGAACAGCCTGTACGCGATCGCGACGCACGTGCTCGGCAACGCCGAGGAGAACCTGCTCGGCACGCTGTGCGGCGAGCCGCATGGCCGGCACTACGCCTCGGAGTTCTCCGCCGCCGCGCCCGTCCCGGACGCCGTCCGCGCGAGGTGGGCGCAGGTGCGGGACCGCATCGCCAAGAGCCTGGGGACGCTCACGCGCGAGGATCTCGACGCCGCGCGCGCGCATCCGCGCCGTGGCACCATCACCGGGCGCGACGTGCTGATCGTCGTCGCCCGGCACGCCGCCGAGCACTGGGGAGAAGCGCAATTGACGCGGAGCCTGATGAAGGCCCGCGCGGGAGGCCGTCAGTCATGAGTGAGCTGCTCTACGAAGTGAAGGACAAGATCGCGACCATCACGCTCAACCGGCCCGACAAGCTCAACGCGTTCACGCGCGACATGCTCGACGGCTGGCAGGCGTCGCTCATCAGCGCGCAGAACGACGACAACGTGAACGTCGTCATCGTCACCGGCGCCGGGCGCGCGTTCTGCTCGGGCGGCGACGTCGGCCGGATGCGCGATGGTGAGCCGTCCGCGCTCGACGGCAAGAACGGGCTGTGGGAAGGCGTGCACCGCGTGCCGAAGCAGCTCGAGCAGATGGACAAGCCGGTCATCGCGATGGTGAACGGCCTCGCCGTCGGCGCCGGCATGGGGATGAGCGTGATGTGCGACCTCCGCATCGCCGCGGAGTCGGCGCGCTTCTCGACGGGCTACGTCAAGGTGGGCCTCGTCCCGGGCGACGGCGACACCTACTTCCTGCCCCGCCTCGTCGGTGCCGCCAAGGCGCTCGAGCTCCTGTGGACGGCCGACTTCATCGAGGCGCCGCAGGCCCTCGAGCTCGGCATCGTCCAGCGCGTGGTGCCCGACGCGCAGCTCAAGGACGCGACGTACGCGCTGGCGCGGCAGATCGCCGACGGTCCCCAGATCCCGATCCGCATGATCAAGCGGCTCGTCTACCAGAGTCTCCGGCTCGATCTGCGGACGCACCTCGATCTCGTGAGCTCGCACATGGGGCTCGTGCGCCAGACGTCCGACCACGCGGAGGGCGTGGCCGCGTTCAGGGAGAAGCGCGCCCCGAAGTTCCAGGGACGGTAGACATGGGGGGTGCGAGACGCACCCCCCAAACCCCCCGCGCTCCGCGGCCCGGCGAAGCCGGGCCGCTCCGCGACCGCCATGTCGACGATCACAACGGCTGCACGCCCGCCTTGTGGCGCTGGGCGAGGGCCTGGTAGCCCTGCGGGTTGCGCTTCACCCATTCCTCGGCCGGCGTGCCCGCGAGGGGGCCCTTCACCTTCGCGGGCGCGCCGATCGCCAGCACGCCTTCCGGGATCTCGGTGCCCGGCGTGACGAGCGCGCCGGCCGCGATCATCGAGCGCGCGCCGATCTTCACGCCGTCCAGCACCGTGGCGCCGTTGCCGACCAGCGCCTCGTCGCCGATCGTCGCCTGGTGGATCAGGCACAGGTGACCGATGGTCGCGCCGCGGCCGATCTCCGTCGCCGCCGCGCGGCGTGACGTGGATGACCGAGCAGTCCTGCACGTTCGCGCCCGCGCGGATGACGATCGGCGAGAAGTCGCTCCGGACGACCGCGTTGTACCAGACCGACGCGTTCTCCTCGATCGTCACGTCGCCGATGATGACGGCGGTCGGCGCGATGAACGCGCTCGGATGAATGCGCGGCGACTTCCCCTCGAAGCTGAACAGTGGCATGCGTGGACCCCCGACGGTATGCTCGACGTGGGTCACATCTTACGCGAGGCCTCACGGGAGGGGCGCATGCCGTTGCCCGGGATCGTCGCGGTGGCGACGGCCACGCCGCCCTACCGCTACTCGCAGGACGCGATGCTCGCGCTCGCCGGATACGACGATCCGCGGCGCCGCGGCTTCTTCGAGAAGAGCGACATCGAGGGCCGCTACCTCTACATGGATCCCGCCACGTTCCGTCCCGACGAATCCATCGACGAGATGCAGGCGCGCTTCCGCGCCGGCGCGCTCGAGATCAGCGAGGCGGCGGCGCGGAAGGCGCTCGACCGGGCGGGGTGGACGCCGGCCGACGTCGACTTCATCGGGACCACGACGTGCACCGGACGGATGACGCCCAGCATCGATGCGCATCTCATCGCGCGTCTCGGCTGTCGTCCCGACGTCCAGCGCGTGCACGTCGGCGACACCGGCTGCGCCGCGGCGGTGGTGACGCTCCAGCAGGCGTGGAACCACCTGCGCGCGTTTCCGCGCCACCGCGCGCTCGTCGTCGCCGTCGAGATCTGCTCGACCACGTACTTCCTCGACGACCGCCTGGAGAGCGCGGTCGCGCACGCGATCTTCGCGGACGGCGCGGGCGCGCTCGCGCTCTCGTGCGAGACCGACGAGCCGTTGACGGCCATGGGCCGCCAGGGTCTCCGTCCCACGATCGTGGGGCATCGCACGCTCTTTCGCTCCGGAGCATCTGCCCGTGATGGGCTTCGAGTATCCCGGCGGCCGCCCGCGCGTCGTGCTCTCGAAGGAGGTCCGGCGGATCGGCGCCGGGATGATGCACGAGATGGCGGAAGTCCTCATGGCCGAGCAAGGCCTCAAGCGCGAGGACGTGCGCTACTGGGTGCTCCATTCCGCCGGGCGCCGTGTCCTCGACCGCGCGGGCGAGCTCCTCGAGCTGACGCCCGAGCAGACCGCGGCGTCGCGCACCGTGCTGCGCCACTACGGCAACATGTCGTCCGCCACGATCCTCTTCGTGCTCGAAGAGACGCTCCGCACGGCGAGCCCGGTGCCCGGCGAGTGGGGACTGATGATCGGGCTCGGCCCCGGGTTCGCGGCGGAAGGCGCGTTGCTCCGGTGGTGAGTGGCCCGCGGTGAGACGCGAGGAGCACGCCCGCGAACGGCTCGATGGTCCGCTGCCGGCGGCCGACCTCGCGGCCTCGCTCGCCGACATCGAGCGGCTCAACGCGCGCTTCGGCGGCCACCGCCTCACCGTGGACGAAGTGGCGCGGCGGCTCGCGGGCGTCCCGCGCGATCGCCGCGCGATCGTCCTCGACGTCGGCGGCGGCCGCGGCGATCTCGCGCGTCACCTCGTGACGTGGGCGCGCCGCGCGGGCCGGCCGCTGCGCGTGATCGTCCTGGAACGTGATGCCGTCACCGCGGCCCTTGCCCGCGAGCACTGTGCCGCCGTGCCCGAGATCGTGGTGATCCAGGGCGACGCCACGGCGCTGCCGCTGGGCGAAGGCCGCGTCGACGTCGCCGTCAGCGTGCTGACCCTGCACCACCTCGATCGCGATGCCGCGGCCGCGGCGCTGGCCGAGATGCGCGGGGTCGCGCGCACGGCCGTCGTCGTCAACGATCTGCTCCGTACGCGCCGCTCGTGGTGTCTGGTGTGGCTCGCGACGCGCGTGTGCGCGCGGCATCCCGTGTCGCGCCACGACGGCCCGCTCTCGGTCCGCCGCGCCTACGACGTCGACGAGCTTCGTGTGCTCGCCGAGAAGGCGGGGCTCGGCCCGTTCACCATCCGCCGCGTGCCCTGGCTCGCGCGCCTCCTGCTGGTCGCGGCGTGAGCGACGTGATCGTCGTCGGGGCCGGTCCCGCCGGCGCGGCGACCGCCATCCTCCTCGCGGAGCGGGGGCTCGACGTGCTCGTGCTCGATCGCGCCGCGTTCCCGCGGCCGAAGCTCTGCGGCGAGTACCTGAGCCCGGAGGCGTCGCGCGTGCTCGACCGCCTCGGCGTGCTGAAGGCGCTCGACGTCGCCGGCGCCGTCCCCCTCGGCGGCATGCGGATCACCGCGCCCGACGGCACGATCGTGGAGGGGCGCTATCGCCCCGTCGGCGAGTGGCGACCGTACCGCGAGCACGCGCTCGCGGTGCCTCGCGAGACGCTGGACGGCACGCTCGCGGAGCGCCTGCGCGCGCTGCCCGTCGATTTCCGGGAGCGTGTGCGGGTGACCGACGTGCTGGTCGAGGACGGACGCGTGGTGGGCGTGGTGGCGGTCGATGCGGGTGGCGCGATCTCCCGGTTCCGTGCGCCGCTCGTCATCGCCGCGGATGGCCGCGCGTCGGTCGTCGCGCACCGGCTGGGGCTGCACCGGCCGCACGCGCTCAAGCGCATGGCGCTCGTCACGTACCTGAGCGGGCTCGAGGGCGTGACCGACCTCGGCGAGATCTTCGTCGATCCTCCCGACTACGCGATCCTCAATCCGGTCGCGCCGGGCCGCGTGAACATGAGCGTGGTGGTGCCGCTCGCCGACGCCGCGCCGTTCAGCGACCGGCTGGAGACGTTCTTCGCGGCGCGCGTGAAGCATCTCCCGCACCTGGCGCGGCGGGTGGCCGGTGCGCGAGTGACCACGCGGTTGCGCGCCCTCGGCCCGCTCGCCTACCGGGTGGCGCCGCCGACGATCGGCGGCGTGATGCTCGTCGGCGACGCGGCGGGCTTCTACGATCCGTTCACGGGCGAAGGCGTCTTCACCGCGCTCCGGAGCGCGGAGCTGGCCGTCGAGACGGCGACGGCGGCGCTGAGGACCGGCGACGTCTCGGTCGCGGCGCTCCGCGTGTACACACGATCGCGGCACGCGCTGTTCGCGGGCAAGGCGCGCCTCACCCATCTGCTCCAGTTCGTCATCCGGCACCGGCGGCTCGCGAACCTCACCGCCCGCATGCTCACGCGGCGGCCGGCCCGGCTCGACCTGCTGCTCGGCGTGATCGGCGACTTCGTGCCGCCCGGAGCCCTGCTCAGACCGCTGTAGCGCGGTCGCCCGGAGGGCGGACTTCAGCGTCGCGCGCCGGAGGCGTGGGGCCTGGCGCGGGCCGCCCGGAGACCCCGCCATGTAGAATGCCCCCCCATGGCCTCGAGATCCGACGCCCTGCCGCGCCGATTCGCTCGCCTCTACACGGCCGCGATCACCGACGTGATGGACGAGATGGGGATGCCGCGGCAGACGCTGCCCTCGGCGTTGCAACCGCTCACGCCGAACATGCGCGTTGCGGGCTACGCCTTCACCGCCCGCGGCCGGCCGCACCGCGGCAGCCCCGCGCGAGCGCGACGCGACCCTGCGGCGCTTCCTCGGCATGATCGGTGCGGTGCCGTCGGACTCCGTGCTGGTGCTCGCCTCCAACGACTCGGTGGCGGCCCACTTCGGCGAGCTCTCGATGGAAGCGCTGCGCCGCCGAAAGGTCCGGGGCGCGGTGATCGACGGGGCGACCCGGGACGCCGCCTCCATCGCGCGCGTCGGGTTCCCGACGTTCGTCCGCTACCGCACGCCGCAGGACTCGGTGCCACGCTGGCGCGTGAGCGACTGGGGCCAGCCCCTCACCATCGGTGGCGTCCGGGTCGCGCTGGGGGACATCGTGGTCGGCGATCTCGACGGCGTCGTCGTCGTCCCGCGGCGGGCCGCGCACGAGGTGCTCACGCGCTGCGAAAAGCTGGTCGGCACCGAGAACAAGGTGCGGACGGCGGTGAAGCGCGGCATGACCCCGCTCGAAGCCTACGAGAAATACGGCGCTTTCTAGGTCCTCAAGGCGCGCCCGCCACACACCGATAGAGGGAGTACCGCGACGCGGGCGGCGTGGGGCCACGCCTCTGCGCGGCGGGGGCGGCCGAGGGGTGGCCTCGGGCATGGCGAAGGCGGGGCATCGTGGCCCCAGGTAACGGAGACCCTCAGGTGGACAGCAAGCGGACGCGCAGCACGTCCCTCACGGTGTCCCGCCCGACGCCGGTCCCGGCCCGGCCCGTCACCATCCTGCTCGTGGAGGACGAGCACGAGGTGCGCACGCTCGTCTCCGACGTGCTGAACAGTCGCGGCTACCGGGTGATCACGACCTCGGGGCCCGTGGAGGCCTTGCGCGTCTCGCGTGACATCCCCGAGGCCATCGACCTCCTCGTCACCGACGTGGTCATGCCCGACATGAGCGGCCTCGCGCTGGCAGAGCGCCTGCTCTCCGACCGTCCGGACATGAAGGTGCTGTACATGACGGGGTATAGCAACGAGGTCGTGCTCGCGCACGGGACGCCCACGGCGGGCTCGCTGATCGAGAAGCCGTTCACGCCGCGCCAGATCGCGGCGCGCGTCCTCGAAATCCTGGGCTAGCGGCGGCGCCGGCGCGCCGGCCGGGCCGGCTCCTCACCCTCGCCCGCGGCGCCCTTCTCGAGGCCGGTGAGCTCCGGCAGCCCGGCGTCCTTCAGCGGCTTGTTCACGCGGTCGCGGATCCACTTCGCGTCCCACCATTCGATCGGCGTCACGGAGATCCCGTTCACCAGGACCTCGTAGTGCAGATGGTCGCCGATGCGCGAGCCCGGTGGCTCCGCTCCGGCCCATGACCTGCTCCTTGTCCACGGTGTCGCCCGTCTTCACGTCGAGCGACGAGAGGTGGCCGTAGAGCGTTTGCAGGCCCAGGCCGTGATCGACGATGACCGTGTTCCCGTAGATGGACAGCGGCCCGGCGAAGACCACGGTGCCCTTGTTGGCGGCGGGCACGGGCGACTGCTTCGTCGCGGCCAGATCGAAGCCGTAGTGCACCTGCGTGTCGATCTCGCGGCCCTGGTACACGTACGTGCGCGTCTCCGCGAAGTTCGCGAAGACCTTCGTGTTGCGCGGCTGCACGAACGCGCCCTCCCAGAGCGGCGTGGCCGCCGTCTGCGCCGCGATCTTCCGCTTCTCCGCCTCGGCCTGCTTGCGATGCTCCCGGTTGACCACGAGGAACGCGTCGATGAGCGGCGCGCCGGGCGGATGCTGCGGCAGGAGCTCCGGCATCTTCGCCTGGAGGAAGCTGTCCTTGATCTCGATGCGGTCGTGCGGGAACTTCCGCGGCTTCAGCTCGCCGGGAATGCCGCGCGTCGCGACGTTGCCCGCCTCGTCCGTGGCCGTGATCGCGAGCGCCGCGCCGTTGTAGTCGTACGGCAGTGCCAGCAACGCCACGCGCGCGCCGCGCGCGGCATCGCCCGACGGAAAGCTCGGAAACACCACGTCACCGACCTTCACGTCCGCCTTCGTCGCGCCTTCCACCCGGAACGCCACGAGCGACACGCCCCCGGGCGAGTAGTAGCCGGTGGACCCCAGCACCTCGATCTTCGGGGGCGTCAGGTCGATGGTGACCGGCCAGGTCGCCACGACCCGCTCCGGCATCGTGAGCGGCCGCCAGAAATCGTCGCGGGCGCGCACCTCGATGGTGGCGGGCCCCTCGCGCAGGCCGAGGTTGGCGATCTCGAGCGTCGTCGGAATCTCCGCGCGCCCTCCGAGCGGACCGTCCTTCCTCACCAGCACGGCCTGCTTGCCGCCCTGGACGACCTTGACCTCGACGGCGGCGACGTTGCCGCGCGCGGCCGCGACCGTGATGGGGACGGCGGTCCGGTGCCCGAGCAGCTTCGGCGGGGCCGACGTGACCGAGGGCCCGGGCACGGATTGCCGCCATCCGAAATACGACACCGTTCCGGCGACGGCGAGGAGGAGGAAGAGCACGACGAACACGAACGCCTTGGTGCGGGACCGCACGGCGCGAATGATACCATGTCGAGGTGATTTGCCCGGCGTGCAGCACGCAGAATCGCTCGGGCGCGAACTTCTGCGACTCCTGCGGCTCGCCGCTCCCCCTCGCCTGTCCCGCCTGCCACACGACGCTTCGCGCCGGCGCGCGCTTCTGCGATCAGTGTGGGCAGCCGCTGTCGTCGTCCCGGGCGGCGTCGTCGGGGCGGCGGGCGGCACGCGCGGCGCCGCGGCGGGGGGTGCTCCGCTTCCTGACCTGTCGGGAGCGGGCTGCGCCCCCTCCCGACGCTCATGTCAGCGTCACACCCCGCCGGCGCCGCGCGCGCCCGCCGCCTCCGACGACGCCGCCCGGGACGACGGCGCCGGGGTCGACACTGCACGCACACGGTCGGCTGACTCGAGCGTCTCGTTGACCGGCGGACAGCCAGCGGCGGGCGGCGGCGTCGTATACGCCGAAGCATCTCGCCGACGAAGATTCTTCAGTCGCGCGAGTGCGCTCGAAGGGGAACGGAAGCAGGTCACCGTGCTGTTCGCCGACTGCGCGGGGTTCACCGCCTCGCCACCGGGCTCGATCCCGAAGAGCTGCACGCGATCATGGACGGCTGCTTCACGCGCATCATGGAAGCGGTCCATCGGTACGAAGGCACCGTCAACCAGTTCACGGGCGACGGCGTCATGGCCCTGTTCGGGGCGCCGATCGCGCACGAGGATCATGGCGTCCGGGCCGTCGCGGCGGGCCTCGCCATCCAGCACGCGATTCGCGAGTACGCGGAGACGCTGCGGCGCTCCCGCGGGCTCGAGTTCGCGCTGCGCATCGGGATCAATACCGGACCCGTCGTCGTCGGGCGCATCGGCGACGACCTGCGCATGGACTACACGGCGCAGGGCGAGACGGTCAATCTCGCCGCGCGCCTGCAGACGGTGGCGGCGCCGGGCACGGTCGTCATCGGCGAGGCGACCCACGAGATCGTGAGCGGCTACTTCGTCGCGAGCGACGCCGGCACGCACCACCTCAAGGGGCTCGAGCGGCCCGTCCGCGCGTTCACGGTCACCGCGCAGCGGCGCCGGCGCGCGCGATTCGAGGTGGCGGTCGAGCGCGGGCTCACGCCGCTCGTCGATCGCACGCGCGAGCTGGCGCGGCTCGTCGACACCGTCGAGCGCGCGCGGGGTGGTCGCGGGCAGGTGATCTCCGTCGTCGGCGACGCCGGCGTCGGGAAATCCCGTCTCCTCTACGAGCTGCGCCGCCGGCTCGGAACACGAGCCCGTCGTCTGTCTCGAGGGCTACTGCGTTCCGCATGGCGAGACCCTGCCGTTCCACCTGATCGCGCAGTTCCTCCAGACGACCTTCGGGCTCGAGGACGGCGAAGCGCCCGCCGTGCAGGCGCAGAAGGTGGCCGACGGCATCGCACGGCTCGACCCGGCGCTCGCGTGGACGGTGCCCTATCTCCGCCACGTGCTCGGCCTCCCGGCCGAGGAGCTCGACAGCGACGGCCTCGACCAGGTGCAGCGCAAGCGGCGCCTCATCGAGGCCGTGAAAGCCCTCACGCTCCGCAGCGCCCAGCAGCAACCGCTCCTGCTGCTCGCCGAAGATCTGCAGTGGGTCGATCGGAACTCCGAGGAGTACTGCCGCGCGCTCGTGGACAGCGTGGCCACGCACCCGATCGTGCTCGTGTTCACCTATCGGTCCGGCTACACGGCGCCGTGGCAGGACCGCTCGTTCCACGAGCGGCTGACGGTGGACGCGCTGTCCCAGGACGACACCACCGCGATGGTCAAGCTCCTGCTCGGCGCGCGCGAGCTGTCGCCGGCCGTGCGCGAGCTGGTCGTGAGCCGCGCCGAGGGCAATCCGTTCTTCATCGAGGAGCTGACGCGGTACCTGCGGGAGCGGGAGCTGCACGAAGGCGCCCACGCGCGCGACGCGCGCGTCCCGGCCACGGTCCAGGACCTCCTCACCGCGCGCATCGACCGGCTGGCGGACGGGCTCAAGCGCACGCTGCAGCTCGCGGCGGTGCTCGGGCGAGACTTTCCGCTCGCGGTGCTCGAGCGCCTCGCCCTGCCCGGCACGGACGTGAAGGGCGACGTGGCGGAGCTGATTCGCCTCGAGCTGCTCCGCGAGAAGGACGTCTTCCCGGATCTCCGGCTGACCTTCAGCCACCAGCTCGTCCGCCAGGTCGCGTACGACGGGCTCCTGCTGAAGGCCCGCGCGGAGCTGCACGCGCGCGCGGGGGCCGCGCTCGAGGCGCTCTATCCCGGGCGCGCCGACGAGATCGTGCAGGATCTCGCCGAGCACTACGCGAAGAGTGCGGAGCGCGAGAAGGCCTTGCACTACCTCGAGCGCGCCGGCGACCGCGCGGGCGCGCTGTTCGCGTACGACGAGGCGGGCGCGTTCTACCGGCGCGCGGCCGCGCTCGTGCCGGACGGCGACGCCGGCGGCGCGCGCCCGGCTCTTCGGCAAGCGCGGCGACGCGGCCTACGCGCGCGGCGCGCTCGCGGACGCCCGCGAGCACTGGGCGGCGGCGCTGGCGGCGATCGACACGACGTGCGAGCGGCGCCTGGCCGCGGACCTGCACCGGCGCGTCGGCGTGGCGTGCTGGGACGCCGGCGACCCCGACGAGGCGCTCGCTCACCTCGAACGCGGCCTCGCCGCGCTCGAGGGTGACGTCGCCAACATCGAGGCCGCGCGGCTCTACCAGGAGTTCGGCCGGATCCACTTCCGGCGCGGCGACCACGCGACCGCGACGAGCTGGGCGAAGCGCGCGCTCGCGCTCGGCGCGCAGCTCGCCGCTCCCGACGTCGTCTCGCACGCCTACAACACGTGGGGCGTCGCGCTCGCGCGCGCGGGAGACATCGAGGAAGGCGCGAGCTTCGTGGCGCAGAGCCTCGACACCGCGCTCACGCACCAGCTCGGCGCGGTGGCCTGCCGCGCGTACACGAACCTCGCGGTGATGTACGCCACCATCGATCACGCCCGCTCGCTCCAGTACTGCCGCGAAGGGCTCGCGCTCGCGCAGAAGATCGGCGACCAGCTGCAGCAGTCGTGGCTCTACTGCACGCTGGCCGGCGGCCACTGCACGCTCGCGGGCGACTACGACGAGGGCGTGCGCGCCGCCGAGGCGGCGGTCGAGCTCGACGAGCGCCTGGGGCAGCGCAACCACCTGCCGATCCCGCTGATCATCCTCGCCCAGGTCTACCAGTGTCGGGGCGACTACGAGCCGAGCGCGCACTACTACAAGCGCGCGCTCGAGGTCGCGGAGTCCGTGGGGGAGCCGCAGCTGCTCTTCCCGTGCTACGAAGGACTGGCCACGCTCGCCATCGAGCGCGGCGACGAGGCGGAGGCCGAGGCCTGGCTGACGCGCAGTCGCGAGGTCCAGGAGACGACCGGCTGGAGCACCGACACGTTCCTCGTGCTTCCGTTCCTCTGCTGAACGTCCACAGTGATAGAGTGACGCGGTGCCCACGCTCTGGCTGATCCCCGCGCTGCCGTTGGCCGGCGCGCTCATCAACATTCTCCTCGGGCGCTTCACCGGACGCCGCGCGCACTGGGTGGCGGTGCCCGCGCTCGCGGGATCGTTCCTCGCGTCGTGCGTGATCTTCGCGCGCGTGCGCGCCGAAGGCGCGTACACCGCGACGGCGTTCCGCTGGATCGTGGCCGGCGACTTCGAGGCCGCGGTCACCGCGTGGGTCGATCCGCTGACCACGGTGATGCTGCTCGTGGTCACCGGCGTCGGCTTCCTGATCCACCTCTATTCGATCGGCTACATGCACCACGATCCGGGGTACGCGCGGTTCTTCGCGTACCTGAACCTCTTCGTGTTCTCGATGACGATGCTGGTCCTCGCCGGCAACTTCCTCCTCCTCTACGTGTTCTGGGAGGCGGTCGGCCTGTGCTCGTACCTCCTGATCGGGTTCTGGTACCAGCGCAAATCCGCCGCCGACGCCGGGAAGAAGGCGTTCATCGTCAACCGCGTCGGTGACTTCGGGTTCGGTCTCGGGGTGATGTGGCTGTGGAGCGCGCTCGGCACGCTGGACTACGCGGGCGTCTTCAAGGGCGCCGAGACGCTGTCGCAGGCCACCGCGACCGGCATCGCGCTGCTCCTGTTCATGGGCGCCTGCGGCAAGTCCGCGCAGCTCCCGCTGCACGTGTGGCTTCCCGACGCGATGGAGGGGCCGACGCCCGTCTCCGCGCTCATCCACGCCGCCACGATGGTGACGGCCGGCGTGTACATGGTGGCGCGCAGCCACGTGCTGTTCGAGCGCTCGGGGATCGCGCCCGACGTGGTCGCGTGGATCGGCGTCGCCACCGCGTTGTTCGCGGCGAGCGTCGCGCTCGTGCAGACCGACATCAAGCGGGTGCTCGCGTACTCGACGATCAGCCAGCTCGGGTACATGTTCGCCGCCGTCGGCATGGGCGCCTACGCCGCCGGCATCTTCCACCTGCTGACCCACGCGTTCTTCAAGGCGCTCCTCTTCCTCGGCGCGGGCAGCGTGATCCACGGCCTGTCCGGCGAGCAGGACTTGCGGAAGATGGGCGGTCTCGCCCCGCGCATGGTCGATCACGACGATCACGATGACGATCGGCGCCGCGGGCCTCGCCGGGCGTGCCGGCGCTGGCCGGGTTCTTCTCCAAGGACGCGATCCTCGAGGCGGCGTTCATGGGCCAGCGGCGCGTCCTGTGGGCGTTCCTGCTCGCGGGCGCCGTTCATGACGGCCTTCTACACGGCGCGCCTCATCTTCCTCACCTTCTTCGGCGGGCCGCGGATGTCGAAGGACGTCGCGCATCACATCCACGAGTCGCCGCCGAGCATGACCCTGCCGCTCGTGGTGCTCGCCGTCCTCACGGTGGTGGCGGGCTGGGCGCTCGGCGTGCCGTCCGACCACGGCACCCGGTTCGCCCGGCTCCTCGCGGCCGTGTTCCCCGTCGAGGAGGCGCATCACGGTGGCGTCATCGCCTACATGCTGATGCTCCTCAACATCGTGATCGCCGTGGCCGGGATCATGCTCGCCTGGTACATGTACATGAGCACGCCGGTGCGGTCGGATTCGATCGGCCGGGCGCGCACGCCGCTGCAGGCCGCTCTCCTGAACGCCTGGTACGTCGACTGGCTCTACGACCGTGCCATCGTGCGGCCGTACTTCGCCATCTGCGCCGTCCTCGCGCGCTTCGACCTGCTGGTGATCGACGGCGTCGTGAACCTCACCGGCCGGATCGTCGTGGCGTGGGCCGCGGGCTTCCGCCGGCTGCAGACGGGCTACGTGGTCAACTACGCGCTCACGATGCTGGCGGGCGCCGTCGTGCTCGTCGGCTTCTTGCTGACACGATGATGACCGCGCGCCGGAGCGGGCGGGCGAAGCCCGGGAGCCCGCGACTCCAAATGACCATCGGTCTCCTCACCCTCGTCACGTTCCTGCCGGCCGCGGCGCCCTGCTCCTTCTGTTCGTGCCGAGACGGCTGGACGTCGTGCTGCGTGGCGGCGCGCTGCTCGTCACGGTGGCGACGTTCTTCCTGTCGCTCCCGCTCTACTTCCGGTTCGACGGCGGCTCGGCCGACTACCAGTTCGTGGAGTTCGCGCGCTGGATCCCGAACCTCGGCGCCGGGTACCACGTCGGCATCGACGGCATCAGCCTGCTCCTGGTGCTCCTCACGACGTTGATCACGCCGGTGGCGCTGGCCTCCGCGTGGCAGTCGGTCGACGATCGGGTGAAGGAGTTCGTGGTGACGCTGCTCATCCTGGAGACCGGGATGGTCGGCGTGTTCGTGAGCCTCGACCTCTTCCTCTTCTACGTGTTCTGGGAAGCGATGCTGATCCCGATGTACTTCATCATCGGGGTGTGGGGCGGAGGGCGGCGGATCTACGCCGCCGTGAAGTTCGTGCTCTACACCATGGTCGGCTCGGTGCTGATGCTGGTCGCGATCCTCTTCCTCTATTACCAGCACGGCACGGCCACCGGGACCTTCACGTTCGACCTGCCGACGGTGGTCCGGTGGGTGATTCCGCCCGGCACCGCGCAGACCCTGATGTTCCTCGCGTTCGCGCTCGCCTTCGCCATCAAGGTGCCGATGTTCCCGTTCCATACGTGGCTGCCCGACGCCCACGTGGAAGCGCCCACCGCCGGATCGGTCATCCTCGCCGGCGTGCTGCTGAAGATGGGGACCTACGGGTTCCTGCGCTTCTGCCTGCCGCTGTTCCCCGACGCGAGCCTGGCCTTCGGACCGCTCGTGTTCGCGCTGGCGATCATCGGCATCGTCTACGGCGCGTGGGTCTCCACGGTGCAGCCGGACATCAAGAAGCTCGTCGCGTACTCCAGCGTGAGCCACCTCGGCTTCGTGATGCTCGGCATCTTCACGCTCACCCAGCAGGGCGTGGTCGGCGGAATCCTCCAGATGGTGAGCCACGGCCTCTCGACGGGCGCGCTGTTCCTGCTCGTCGGCATGATCTACGAGCGCCGCCACACGCGGCTGATCGCGGACTTCGGCGGCCTGTGGGCCGTGATTCCCGCGTTCTCCGCCGTCTTCCTCGTCGCGGTGCTCTCGTCCGTCGGCTTGCCCGGCCTGAACGGCTTCGTCGGCGAGTTCCTCATCCTGGTGGGGGCGTTCCAGGTCGACTGGCGTCTCGCCGCCCTCGCCACCACCGGCATCATCTTCGCGGCCGTGTACCTCCTGTGGATGTACCAGCGGGTGATCTTCGGGGAGGTGACGCACGCGGAGAACCGCACGCTCCATGACCTCTCGCCGCGCGAGTGGGCGCTGATCGTGCCCGTGCTGCTCTTCATCGTGTGGATCGGCGTCTATCCCGCGGCCTTCACCGGCAAGGTGGAGGCATCGGTGGACGCGCTGATCACGCAGGTCCAGAGCAAGGCGAGCGTCGCGCGCGCCGCCACGGCGGACCAGGTCCACCCGTGATCACGGCGCCCCCGATCAACCTCGGCGCGCTGGCGCCGGCGCTGGTGATCCTCGCCGCCGCCGCCGTCGTCCTGCTCCTGGATCTCCTGCCGCCCCGCGGCGACAAGACGCACCTCGCCGTGGTGTCGCTGGCCGGCGTGATCGGCGCGCTGCTGACGGCGATGCTGCAGTGGGGCCGCGACCACCGCGGCTTCCGCGACATGGTCGTGCTCGACAACTTCGCGCTCTTCGTGGACGTGGTGGTCTGCTACGCGGTCGCGCTGGTGATCTTGCTGTCGATGGACTACCTGCGTCGCGAGGGCATGCAGAGCGGCGAGTACTACGCGCTCGTGCTGTTCTCCGCGTCCGGCATGATGCTGATGGCGTCCGCCAACGACCTCGTGGTCGTCTTCCTGGCGCTGGAGCTGATGTCGCTCTGCCTCTACGTGCTCGCCGGCCTCTTCAAGCAGCGCCTCGAGTCCACCGAGGCGTCGATGAAGTACTTCCTGCTCGGCGCCTTCGCGTCGTCGTTCATGCTCTACGGCATCGCGCTCACGTACGGCGCCACCGGCAGCACGAGCTTCGATCGCATCGCCGCCGCCGTGGCGACGACGAGCGCGCATGACCCGCTCTTCCTCGTGGGCCTGGCGCTCATGCTGGTCGGCTTCGGCTTCAAGATCTCCGCGGCGCCGTTTCACATGTGGGTGCCCGACGTGTACCAGGGAGCTCCCACCAGCGTGACCACGCTGATCGCCACCGGCTCGAAGGCCGCCGCCTTCGCGGCCCTCATCCGCCTGTCGCTCGGCGCGTTGCGCGGCGCCCAGGCGGACTGGAGCCCGCTGCTGTGGGGCATCGCGGTGGTCACGATGACGCTCGGCAACGTGGCGGCGATCGCCCAGTCGAACCTCAAGCGCATGCTCGCGTACTCGTCGGTCGCCCACGTCGGCTACATGCTGGTGGGGCTGGTCGCCGGCGGGGCGTCGGGCGCCAGCGCCGTCCTCTACTACCTGTTCGCCTACACCTTCACGGTCGCCGGCTCGTTCGGCGTGCTGTCGCTGTGCGAGCGGGCGGGCGAGGAGGCCGTCGAGGTCGAGAGCTATGCCGGGCTCGCGCGGCGGCACCCGCTGCTTGCCGGGACGCTGACCCTGTTCCTGCTGTCGCTCGTGGGCATTCCGCCGCTCGCCGGCTTCGTCGGCAAGTTCTACCTGTTCGGCGCGGCCGTGCAGCACGGGCACGTGTGGCTGGCGGTGATCGCCGTCCTGAATTCCGCGATCGCCGCGTACTACTACCTGCGCGTGGTCGTCTACATGTACATGCGGGAGCCCGAAAGCGCGCCGGCGACGTGGTCGCCGTCCTTCGCGGGCGGCGTCGCGCTGGCGGTGGCGGCGGTGGGCATCGTGCTCCTCGGCGTGATGCCGACCCCGTTCGCCGAGCTGGCGCAGGTGGCGGTGGCGCCTCTGCTGCGCTAACCCGGAGGGGGGCTTGCCGTCCCCACCTCCGACGGCTTCGCCGGCCCGTCGCTGCCTCCCCCAAGCAGGATTGCGCCGGCGGAGCCGGCGCTCGGAAACTGCTGATCTGACGCGTTTCCCCGAGGCTGCGGTGCTCGGCGGAGCTCGCGCGCGACGTCCCGCCGCGTTGGCCCTCGTCGGGGGACGGTCGCGGCGTCGTGTCCGAGGCTCGGGCGCGCTCCGATAGGATCGCGGGCCCGTGGGGAGCTTCGGATATTGTTGGAAGCGTGATCTGGGTCGGGGCGAGCGCCGGGGGCGCCGGCGCAGTCGGTGGTCGTGGGAGAGGCTTCGGAGGAGAGGCCCTCTTCGAATGAAAATTGCGGCTGCCGTATCGCGGGTGGTTGTTCGATCTTGACGGGACCGTGTATCGAGGGGAAGAGCTCATCCCCGGCGCCGACGCCACCATCGCCGCGCTGCGCGGGGACGGGCGGCGCGTCGTGTTCCTCTCGAACAAGCCGCTCCAGACGCGCGCCGACTACGCGCGCAAGCTCACCAAGCTCGGGATTCCGACGGCCGACGAGGAGGTGCTGAACTCGTCGATCGTCCTCGCCCGCCACCTGGCGGCCCGCGACCCCGGCGCGCCCGTGTTCGTGATCGGCGAGTCACCGCTGATCGCGGAGCTGCGCGCGCACGGCTTCGAGGTCCGGCCGGACCATCGCGTCCGGTGGGTGGTCATCGCGTTCGATCGCACCTTCGACTACGCCAAGCTCAACACCGCGCTGCAGGCCGTCCGCCACTCGGACGCGCGGCTCATCGCCACGAATCCGGATCGCACGTGCCCCACCGAGGACGGAGAGATTCCGGACTGCGCGGGAATGATCGCGGCCGTGGAGGCGGTGACGGGACGGACCGTCGACACCATCGTCGGCAAGCCGTCGCCGATCATCCTCGAGGTCGCGCTGGGGGCTCTGGGCGTCGGCGCGAGCGAGGCGGTGATGGTGGGAGATCGCATCGAGACCGACATTCTCATGGGCAAGCGGCTCGGACTCGGCACCGTGCTGGTGTTGAGCGGCATCACGACGGCCGGCGACCCGCGGATCGCGGAGATGCGCCCGGACCTCGTGCTACCCTCGATCAAGGAGTTGTTGACCACTTGACAACCTCCAAGTCACGCGGCCTCGACGACGACAGTTACGACGTCGTCGTCATCGGCGGCGGGATGGCCGGGGCGGGCGTCGCCCGTGACCTCGCGCTCCGCGGCGTCTCCGTCGCGCTCGTGGAGAAGGCGGACTTCGCCTGGGGCACCACGTCGCGCTCCTCCAAGCTCATCCACGGCGGACTGCGCTATCTGGAGCTGTTCGACTTCGGCCTCGTCCGCGAGTCGCTGCGCGAGCGCGAACGGCTGCAGCACATGGCGCCGCACGTCGTGCGGCCGCTCCCCTTCCTCGTGCCGATCTACCGGGACTCCTCGCGCGGTCTCATCCAGGTGCGGATCGGCCTCACGCTCTATGACTGGCTGACGCCGGGCCGGAACCGCGAACGGTATCGCGTGCTCTCCACCATCGACGCGCTCAGCCTCGAGCCGGGTCTGCGCGCCGACGACCTCGAGGGCGCGGGCTACTACTTCGACGACCTCCTCGTCTTCCCCGAGCGCCTCTGCCTCGAGAATCTCCTGTCCGCCGTGCGGCATGGCGCGCGGGTCTTCAACTACGCCGAGGTCGAGGAGGTCGTGCGCGACGTCCGGGGCGAGCCCGAGGGCGTGCGCGTGCGCGATCTCCTGTCGGATCGCGTGGTCACCCTGCGCGCGCGCGTGGTCGTGAACGCGACGGGGCCGTGGGTGGATCGGTTTCGCGAGCGCGCCAGGATCACGGAGCGCGGCCCGCAGATCGTGCGCACGACCAAGGGGATCCACTGCCTGATCCCGCGCGTCACCGAGCGCGCCATCTATCACTCCACCGGCGACGACCGGATGATCTTCATCATCCCGTGGCGCGAGTTCTCGCTGGTCGGCACCACCGACACGGACTTCGACGGCGACCTCGACCGCCTCCACGCCACCGCGGACGAAGTGGCGTACCTCCTCTCCGAGGCGCGGCTGGCCGTGCCCGATCCGCGCGTCTCGCCGTCGGAAGTGGCGTACACGTACGCCGGGGTGCGGCCGCTCAGCTTCGAGAGCGGCCGGCGCGCCTCCGACGTGTCGCGCGCGCACAAGGTGGTGTCGGAGCACGGCGGTCGCTTCCTGTCCCTCACCGGCACGAAGCTGACGTGCTTTCGCAGCCTGGCCGCGGTGGCCGGCGACGCGGCGATGCGCGTCCTCGGCCGCCGCGCGCCCAGCCGCTCGCACCAGTTCACGCTCGACGGCGCCGACGAGGACATGAGCCGCATCGAAGCGCACACGTGGCTCGACGTGTCGGCGGATGCGGAGGCCTCCGGGCTCCCCCTGGAGACCCTGGAGCGCCTCGTGAGCACGTATGGCCGTGGCTACCGCCGGATCGTCGAGCTGGCCGGCAAGGTGCCCGGAGGAACCGAACGGTTGTGTCCCTCGAACCCGGAGATCGTCGCGCAGCTCCATCACGCCGTGCAGGAAGAGATGGCGGTCTCGCTGCAGGACGTGCTCCTGCGGCGCACGGGGATCGGCACCAGCCTCTGCCAGGGCCTCGACTGCGCGGAGGCGATCGCCGAGCGGATGGGTCAGCTGCACGGATGGACGCCGCGCCGTGTCGCGGCGGAGCTCGACGCGTACGGCGCGCACGTGGCGCGCTCCCAGAGGTTCCGCGAACCATGAGCCTTTTCGCCCTTCTCAAGACCTGGCCCGCGAGGTACGTCCTCACCCTGGCGCTCGTCGGCGGCGCCATCGTGCTGACCAGCTTCCTGCCGGAAGAGGAGGAACGTCGCAACGCGACGCTCTTCTTCGGCGCGGTCATGGTCAGCGCGTGGTGGGGCGGCCTCGGACCGGGGCTCGTCGCCACGGTCGTCTCCGCGGCGTCGATCGCGTTCTTCTTCACGCCGTCGCTCCGGACCTTCGGATTCGCCTCCGACGACCAGATCCGCCTGAGTCTCTTCCTCGCCATCGCGGGTCTCATCAGCTATCTCAACGGCGCGCGTCAGCGGGCGGAAGCGCACCACGCCGAGCTGCTGATCCGCGAGAAGATCGGGCGCGCGCGCTCGGAGGCGGTGGAGTGGCGGTACGCGGCGCTCGCCGACGCCGCGGGCGTCGTGGCGCGCGCGCGCGACGTGCACGCCGGGGTCAAGCGCATCACGCACCTCGCGGTGCCGCGGTTCGCCACCGCCGCCGCGGTCCACGTGCCCGACCTCGACGGCACGATCGTGCCGCTGGTGGCCACGCGCCCGAAGGACGCGCTGCCCAGCGAGGACGAGATGACGGCGGCCACCCTCGCCGCCGAGAGCGGCCAGGCCACGATGACGCCGTACCTGATCGTCGTGCCGCTGACGAACGGCGGGCAGACGCTCGGAGTGATGGCGTTCGTCTCGGGCGGTGAGCAGACCTATCGCGACGAGGACCTGGTGTTCGCGCGCGATCTGGCGCACCACGCGGCCCTCGTGCTCGCGCGCGGCGTCACCGTCGCGTAATTACCCCTGTGCTATAGTCCCGCGCGGACGACGGACCTTGACGCCGTGCCGATCAGGAGGACGCGTCCCAGGAGGACATCATGACGCGCCTCATCGTCGCGCGGTCACGCTCGCCGTCGCCCTCGCGGTCGCGCTCGCGGGCGCGCCCGCGCACGCGCAGAAGACCGAGATCCACTTCTGGCACGCGATGACCGGCCAGCTCGGGGATGCGCTCGAAGCCCAGGCGAAGGAGTTCAACGACGAGCCAGGGCGAGTACGAGGTGAAGCCGCTGCGGCAAGGGCAGCTACGCCGAGACGCTCACCGCCGCCATCGCCGCCTATCGCCAGAAGAGCCCGCCGCACATCGTGCAGGTGTTCGAGGTCGGCACGCAGACGATGCTCCTCTCGGGCGCCGTCTATCCCGTGTACGAGCTGATGCAGCAGCAACGAGATCAAGGTCGACTGGAACGACTTCATCAAGCCGGTGGTCGGGCTACTACACGAAGGACGGCAAGCTCTACTCGATGCCGTACAACTCGTCGACGCCGATCTTCTACTACAACAAGGACGCCTTCAAGAAGGCCGGCCTCGACCCCGAGAAGCCGCCCAAGACGTGGCAGGAGGTCGAGGCGTACGCGAAGAAGATCATCGCCGCCGGCGCCGCGAAGTGCGGCTTCTCGACGGGCTGGCCGTCGTGGACGATGGTCGAGAACATGCACGCCACCCACGACCAGCCGTTCGCCACCAAGAACAACGGCTTCGGCGCCGTCGACGGCGTGGAGCTGCTCATCAACCGTGAGTTCGGCCAGAAGCACATCGGTCAGCTCACCGCCTGGCAGAAGGACAACATCTACTCGTACGGTGGCCGCGCCGGCACCGCCGATCCCGAAGTTCGTCAACGGCGACTGCGCGATGTACATCCAGTCCTCCGCGCTCATCGGCGGCTTCACGCGGGCGTGAAGTTCGACTGGGGCACCGGCGAGCTGCCGCACTGGGGCGCGCCGTACAAGAAGGCGACGTCGATCATCGGCGGCGCCACGCTGTGGGTGCTGAAGGGCAAGCCCGCAGAAGGAGTACCGCGGCGTGGCGAAGTTCCTCGAGTTCCTCGCCAAGCCCGAGCAGCAGATGAGACTGGCACGTCAACACCGGCTACCTCGCGATCTCGAACACCGCGGTGAAGAACCTCGAGCAGGGCTATCACTTCGTGCGGAACCCGAAGCAGTACACGGCCTTCGCCCAGCTCACGGGTCTGCCGCCGACGCCGCCCGCCGCCATGCGCGACAAGAAGGCCGCGCCTGCCGAAGCCCGAGCGGGTGGCCACGCGCGAACAGCCAGGGGCTGCGGCTCGGCAACTTCGTGCAGATCCGCGACGCCATCGAGAGCGAGCTGGAGAACATCTTCGGCGGGAAGAAGACGGCGAAGCAGGGTCTCGACGACGCGGTGGCGAAGTCGAACGCGCTGCTGAAGGAGTTCGCGGCGACCAACAAGCCTAGGCGCCCGGGAGACGCGCGCGTGAAGCGCACGGTCTTCCGCAACCGCTGGCTGCCGTACCTGCTGGTGCTGCCCCAGGTGGCGGTGACCCTCGTCTTCTTCTTCTGGCCGGCGGGGAAGTCGCTGTACCTCAGCGTCTTCAAGTCGCCGCCCTTCGGTGGGCGCGACGTCTTCGTGGGGCTCGACAACTTCGCCGCGCTCCTCACGACGCGCGACTACTACGAGAGCGTCCTCAACTCCTTCGTGTTCTCGGCGGGCGTGACCGTCGCTCAGCGTGGCGGTCGCGCTCGTGGTGGCCACGCTCGCCAACCAGAAGATCCGGGGGCTCGGGCCTCTACCGCACGGCGCTCCTCTGGCCGTACGGGATCGCGCCGGCGGTGGCGGGCATCATCTTCCTCTTCATCTTCCACCCCGCCTACGGCGATCCTGCCCTACTTCCTCTCGTTCGTGACGAGCTACGAGTTCAACTGGCTGCTCAAGGGCTGGGTGGCGATGATCGCTCGTGATCGTGGCCACCGCCTGGACGCACCTCGGCTACAACATCGCCTTCTTCCTGGCCGGGCTGCAGGCGATCCCGAACTCGGTGATGGAGGCGGCCGACGTCGACGGGGCGGGACCGGTCCGCAAGTTCACCGCCATCATCGTGCCGCTGATCTCGCCGGTGACCTTCTACCTGGTGGTCGTCAACATGGTCTTCGCCTTCTTCGACTCCTTCGGCGTGATCCACGCGGTCACGCAGGGCGGGCCCGGGCGCGCCACGGAGATCATGGTGTTCAAGCTGTGGAAGGACGGCTTCATCGGCCTGAACCTCGGCTCCTCCGCCGCGCAGTCGGTGATCCTCATGGCCGTCGTGATCGGGCTGACGATGCTGCAGTTCCGCTACGCCGAGAAGAAGGTGACGTATTAGCGTCGCGGCCGCCCGCGTCGGCGCGCGCGCGCAGGTCGGCGAGCCGCGCAGCGGCGGCGCGCGCCGCCTGCCCTGGGGCACGATCGTCGTCCACGTCCTCCTGATCGCTCTCCGTGGCGGTGATCGCGTTCCCGCTCTACTTCGCGTTCGTGATCTCCACCCAGAGCCTGCCGGAGGTCGTCCAGAAGCCGCCGCGGCTGCTGCCGTCCACGTACCTGGTGGAGAACTACGTGGAGGCGTGGCGCCGCTCGCAGATGGGCGGCTGCTCCTGCTCAACTCGGCGATCGTGGCGATCGTGTCGCGGTCGGCAAGATCTCCATCTCGATGCTGTCGGCCTTCGCGATCGTCTACTTCCGCTTCCGCGGGCGCCAGCTCGTCTTCTGGATGATCTTCATCACCCTGATGCTGCCGGTGCCCGTGCGCATCCTGCCGACCTACGAGGTGATCGGCAACCTCGGCTGGCTCAACACCTACGCCGGGCCTCACGGTGCCGCTCATGGCGTCGGCGACCGCGACCTTCCTGTTCCGCCAGTTCTACATGACCGATCCCGAACGAGCTGGCGGAGGCCGCGCAGATCGACGGGGCGGGCCCGCTGCGCTTCCTCTGGTCGTTCCTGCTGCCGCTCTCGTGGGCGAACATCGCCGCGCTGTTCGTCGTGCTCTTCATCTACGGGTGGAACGAGTACTTCTGGCCGCTGCTGATCACCAACACCGAGGAGATGCGCACGGTCGTCATCGGGCTCGAGTCGCTGATCCCGCGCTCGCGGCACCGAGCTGCCGACGTGGAACCTCATCATGGCGGGCGCGATGATGGCGCTGCTGCCGCCGGTGGCCGTCATCGTCTTCATGCAGCGCTGGTTCGTGAAGGGGCTGGTCGAGAGCGAGAAGTAGATGTGCGGCGGCCCAGACCACAGGTACGTGGCGCACCGCGGGGCGGCGCCGCTCGCTGGGCCGAGAACAGCCTCGACGCGCCTTCCGCGGCGCGATCGCGGCTCGGCGCCGCCTGCTCGAGCTCGACGTCCATCTCACCGCCGACGGCGACGTCGCCGTCATCCACGACCCCACGCTCGAGCGCACGACGACGGCGCGGACGGGTCCGCTGGCGCGCGCACGGCCGCCGACCTGCGGCGCGCGCGCCTGCGCGGTCCGGACGGCGCGCTGACCGACGACTGCGTGCCCACGCTCGACGAGGTGCTCGCGCATCGCGGCGCCCGCGGGCGTCGGCCTGCTCATCGAGATCAAGACGCCGGGGCCCGCGGTCACGTACGCGCGCGCGCGGTGACCGCATCGACGCGCGTGCCCGGCCCGCGCTACCAGGGGCTCGAGCGCAAGGTGCTCGACGCGCTCGCGGCGGCGGGCATCGCCGATCGCTGCGTCGTCATGGCGTTCAACCCGGCCGTGGTCGCGCAGGTCCGCACGCTGGCGCCGTCGCAGCGGACGACGCTGCTCGTCGATCGCCATGTACGTCGAGGCCGGGCGTGCCGTCCGATCGAGACGCGTCGAGTGGGCGCGTGCGGCCGGCGTCACGTTCCTCGGGCTCCACCACTCGCTGTGCGACGGCGCCCTGGTGGACGCGGCGCATCGCGCCGGGCCTGCCGGTCGGCGTCTTCACCGTCAACGACGAGGCGGAGAGCGACGGCTCGTCGGCGCTCGGCGTGGACGTCATCATCACCGACCGTCCGGAGCTCGTCCCGCCGGCGCGCGGCGTGAGGCGCCGGCGGCTCGCCGTCGTGGTCGCGTGTTGCCCTCGTGCGGCGCTCGCGAGCGCGGCGGCGGGCGCCGCTCGTCGCCGCGCACCGCGGCGGCGCCCTCCTCTGGCCGGAGAACAGCCTCGCTCGCCTTCCGCAACGCCCTCGCGCTCGGCGTCGACGTGCTGGAGACCGACGTCCATCTGACCGCCGACGGCGAGGTCGTGGTTCTCCACGACCCGACGCTCGACCGCACGACCACGACGCCGGGGGCCGGTGCGGCGACGTCGACGCGCGCGGACCTGCTCGGCGTGCGGCTCGGCCGCGCGACGGCAGCGCGACGACCGAGCACGTGCCGACGCTGCGCGAGCTGCTCGACCTCCTGCGCCCGTCGCGCGGCCCGCCTGCTGCTCGAGATCAAGGTCGGGACCCGGCCGGCAGCCGTATCCGGGCATCGAGGAGAACGTGCTCGCGCTGGTGCGCGACGCGCGGGCTCCTGGACCGCGTGGTCGATCATGGCCGTTCGAGGCCGAGACGGTGCGCCGCGTCCGCGACGCTGGAGCCACGCGTGCGGACGCTGTTGCTGGTGAGCCGCGGCGGGCGGACCGCGACCGGCGGCGCGCCGAGAGATCGTGCGCTGGGTCACCGCGAGTCGGGGCCACCGACCTCGGGATCGATCACCGCGTGCTGGACGCCGAGGTCGTCGCGGCGGCGCGCGCGGCCGCGCATCCGGCTGGCGGCGTGGACCGTCAACGAGGAGGCGGACATGCAGCGGGTCATCGGGCTCGGCGTCGACATCGTCATCTCCGACCGTCCCGACTCTCGCGCCTTGGCGCGCGAGCGACGGCGCTGAGCCCTGCGGTCCATGATGCCGCTACGTCCTCGCGCTCGATCAGGGGACCTCCGGATCGACCGCGCTCGTCGTCGACGCCGACGGGCGCGTGCGCGCGCGCGGCTACGCGGAGCTGCCGCAGCACTATCCGCAGCCCGGGCTGGGTCGAGCACGATCCCGAGGAGATCTGGGCGACGACGGAGACGCGCCGCGCAGGGCGCGCTCGCCGCGGCCGGCGTCGCCGGCACGCGACGTCGCCGCCGATCGGGCATCACCAACCAGCGCGAGACGACGATCGTCTGGGACCGCGCGACGGGCGCCCGATCCATCCGCGCGATCGTCTGGCAGTGCCGGCGCACCGCGCGCGCTCTGCGACGAGCTGAAGCGCCGCGGGGCTCGAGCCGGTCGTGCGCGAGCGGACCGGGCTCGTGCTCGACGCCTACTTCTCCGGGACGAAGATCCGCTGGCTCCTCGACAACGTGCCCGGACGCGCGGCGCCGCGCCGAGCGCGGCGCAGCTCGCCTTCGGCACCGTCGACACGTGGCTCGTGTGGAAGCTGACCGGCGGCCGCGTGCACGCCACCGACGTCACCAACGCCTCGCGCACGCTGCTGCCTCGAACCTCGACACGGTCGACTGGGACGACGAGATGCTGCGAGGCTGCTCGGCGTGCCGCGCGCGGTGCTGCCCGCCTCGTCGCGTCGTCCGGCGTGGTCGGCGAGACCGTCGACCTCGGCTGGCTGCCGGCCGGCGTGCCGATCGCCGGCATCGCGGGCGATCAGCAGGCCGCGCTCTTCGGGCAGGCGTGCTTCGCGCGCGGGCGACGCGAAGAACACCTACGGCACCGGCTGCTTCCTCCTGCTCAACACCGGGACGACGCCGGTGCGCTCGCGCGCGGGCTGCTCACGACGGTGGCGTGGCGGATCGGCGAGCACGCACCACGTACGCGCTCGAGGGCAGCGTGTTCATCGCCGGCGCCGCGGTCCAGTGGCTGCGCGACGGGCTCGGGCTCATCGCGACGCGCGGCCGACAGCGAGGCGCTGGCGCGTCGGTGCCGGACACCGGCGGCGTCTACTTCGTGCCGGCCTTCGTCGGGCTCGGCGCGCCGTACTGGGACATGTACGCCCGCGGCACGATCGTCGGCCTCACGCGCGGCACGACGCGCGCGCACCTCGTGCGGGCGGCGCTGGAGGCGATCGCCTACCAGAGCCGCGACGTGCTGGAGGCGATGGCGGCCGACGCCGGCGTGGCGGTGCGACGCGCTGCGCGTGGACGGCGGCGCCGCGGCCAACGACTTCCTGTGCCAGTTCCAGGCCGACGTCCTGGGCGCGGCCGTGCTGCGCCCGGCCGTGATCGAGACGACGGCGCTCGGCGCCGCGTACCTCGCCGGCCTGGGCGTCGGGCGTCTGGCGCTCGCTCGACGCGCTGGCGGCGAGCGCTGGACGGTCGAGCGGACGTTCACGCCCGCGATGGACGCGCGCCGGCGCGACGAGCGTACGACGGCTGGCGGCGCGCGGTCGAGCGCGCGCGAGGCTGGGCTCGCCATGCCGAGGGACACGAAGGAGACAAGCGATGAGGCGAGCACTCCTGGTCCTGGCGCTGGCCGCTGGTGCTGGGCGGCGTGCGGTGCGCCGGCGGCGCCCATGCGCAGCGCGCCGATCGAGAGCGAGCTGACGCTGATCACGCCGGTGTCGAAGTTCATCCACGACGCCGCGCTGAAGGCCTTCGCCGAGTACGCCAAGGAGAAGTGGAACGTCACGGTGAAGGTGAACGCGATCCCGGCCGGCACGCCCGTGGCCTACGGCCGCATCGTGGAGTGGAAGGGCAGGCCCGAGGCCGACATCTTCTGGGGCGGCGAGTCGGCGCTGTTCGAGAAGCTGGCCGAGCAGAAGCTGCTGCAGAAGGTCGAGATCTCGAAGGAGGCGTGGGACTCGATCCCGGCCTCCATCGGCAAGCCCAAGCCCATCCCGCTCAAGGACAAGGACGGCTTCTGGGTCGGCACCGCGCTCGAGCCCTACGGCCTCGTCTACCATCCGAAGAAGATCCAGCGCCTCGGCATCCCCGAGCCGAAGGAGTGGGACGACCTGCTCAATCCCAAGCTCAAGGGCGAGGTCGCGCAGTGCGCGCCCACGCGCTCGTCGTCGTCGAACGCGACCTACGAGGTGATCCTGTCGATGTACGGCGAGGACAAGGGCTGGGACTGGCTGAAGAAGCTCGCCGCCAACACCGGCCACTTCACGGCGCGCAGCCGTGACGTGCCGACGGTGGTGGCGAAGGGCGAGTACACGGCCGGCTTCGCGGTGCCCTCGTACATGGCCTTCGAGGAGAAGCTGGCCGGGCTTCGATCTGAAGTTCGTGGCGCCGAAGAACTCGTTCGTGACGCCGGAGCCGATGGCCATCCTGGCCGGCGCGCGCAATCCGCAAGGCCGCGCGCGCCTTCATCGAGTTCCTGCTCACCGAGCGCGGCCAGCGCGTCTTCATGGAGCGCGGCCTCTTCCCGATCACGCCGAAGTACAAGGTGCAGGGCGCGCCGGGCTCGACGGCGGAGATGGCCGTGGAGTTCACCGGCGGCGTGCGCTCGTACTTCGACCGCGAGGTCTCCAACGTCTACGACGAGGGCGTGGCCGCCAAGCGCTCGGAGGCGCTCAAGACGAAGTTCCGCTCCGACATCGAGGCCGTGTGGAAGAAGCCGTGAAGTCGAGGGGCGCGGTCCCCCCCGCCCGGATCGCGGGGGCGGACACGTGAAGATCCAGCTGCGCGACGTCGAGAAGCGGTTCGGCGCGGTCAGCGCCGTCGACCGCGTGACCGCTCGAGATCGCCGACGGCGAGCTGTTCACGCTGCTCGGTCCCTCCGGCTGCGGCAAGACGACGCTGCTGCGCATGATCGCGGGCTTCTAGCCGGTCGACGGGGGCGAGATCCACTTCGGCGACCGGCGCGTGGACGGGCTGCCGCCCTACGAGCGCAACATCGGCATGGTGTTCCAGAACTACGCGCTGTGGCCGCACATGACCGTGCGCGGCGAACATCACGTACGGCCTGCAGCTCCGCAAGCTCGGCGCGGCGGAGATCGCGCGCCGGCTCGACGACGGGCTGCGCAAGGTCAATCTCACCGGGCTCGAGGACCGCTATCCGGGCCAGCTCTCCGGCGGCCAGCAGCAGCGGGTGGCGCTGGCGCGCGCGCTCGTGCTCAACCCCGACATCCTGCTGCTCGACGAGCCGCTGTCCAACCTCGACGCGAAGATCCGCGTGCAGGTGCGCGCGGAGATCCGCACGCTCCAGCAGGAGCTCGGCGATCACGACGGTCTACGTCACCCACGACCAGGAGGAGGCGCTCTCGCTCTCCGACCGCGTGGCCGTCATGCGCGACGGCCGCGTGCAGCAGGTGGCCGCGCCCGAAGGAGCTCTACGAGCGGCCGGCGTCAACCGCTTCGTGGCCGACTTCGTCGGCACCAACAACTTCATCCCCGGCGTGTGCCGCGGGGCGCGCGGGAGCACGTCCTGGTCGACACGGCGCTCGGGCCGGTCCGCGGGCGGCCGGCGACGGACGTGGCGGCGGCGGCGCGCTGCGTCCTGGCCGTGCGCCCGGAGAACGTCGCCCTCGGCGGCGGCGGCGAGAACGTGGTGCGACGGCCGGTCGGCCTCGCGTCGTACCTCGGCAACACGCTGCGCTACGACGTCGAGACCGCCCGGGCTCGTGCTCAAGGTCGACGTGCGCGACCCGTGGCACCACGAGCTGCTCGCCCGTCGGCCAGGCGGTGCGGCTGGGCTTCCCGGCCTCGGTGGCGCTGACCCTGCCGATGAGTGAGCCCGGCGGCGGCCGCGCGCCCGGCTCGCGGCGCGACCTGCGCCGTGCTGCCCGCGCTCGGCGTCACGCTCATCTGGGCGTTCCTGGCCTCTTCCTCGTCTACCCGCTGCTGCGGATCTTCTACGACGCCTTCAGCGACGAGGCCGGGCGGCTCACGCTGCCGAACTTCGTCGAGTTCGCGCGGCGACGCCTTCTACCTGCGCTCGCTCTGGAACTCGCTCCTGCTCGGCGTCGGCACGGTGGCGACCACCTCGGTGCTGGGCTTCGCCATCGCCCTCCTGCTCGTCCGCTACGACTTCGCGGGCCGCGAACTTCTTCGGCTACCTCACGCTGATCCCGATCATCTCGCCGCCGCTCGTGGGCGTGCTCGGCTTCACCTTCATCATCGGGCGCGCCGGCACCGTCAACGTGCTGCTGCAGGACTGGTTCGACCTCGCCAAGCCGATCAACTTCGTCTACGGCCTCCACGGCGTGCTGCTCGTGGAGACGCTGCACCTGTTCCCGATGATCACGCTCAACGTGGTCGACGCGCTGGCCAAGATCGACCCCGCGCTGGAGGAGGCCGCCGAGAGCGTGGGCGCGCGCGGCTGGCACAAGCTCCGCACGATCACGCTGCCGCTGACCACGCCGGGCTACGTCGCGGGCGCGCTGCTCGTCTTCATCTGGACCTTCTCGGACTTCGCGACGCCGCTCGTGCTCGGCGTCCACGACCTGCTGGCCGCGCAGGCGTACCTCAACATCGTGCAGTTCGTGGACCGCCGGCTCTTCCGCATGGGGATCGTGATCTCGGCGCTCATGGTGGGCCTGGCCGTCGTGTTCCTGGTGGCCGCGCGCCGCTACGTGGCCATCAAGGACTACTCGTCGCTCTCGTACTCGCGCGTTGGCGCGCCGGCGGCTGGGGCGTGGCGGCCAGACGGCCGCCGTCGGCGTTCCTGTCGCTGGTGATGCTGCTGTCGTTCATCCCCTACATCGGCGTGGCGCTGGCCTCGGTCGGCAAGGGCTGGTCGCTGACGCCGTTTCCCGTGCGCTACACGCTGCAGTACTTCGAGCGCGTCATCGTCGAGACGCCGAAGTACATCGTGAACAGCTTCCTCTACTCGGGCCTGGCCGTGGTCCTCTGCATCGTGGTCGGCGTGCCGATCGCGTGGATCCTGGCGCGCACGCGCCTGCCCGGCCGCGACACGCTGGACGGCCTGAACACGCTGATCCTGGCCATCCCGGGCACCGCCATCGGCATCGCCTACATCCGCGCCTTCCACGTCGATCTGCCCGTGCGTCGGCCGTCCCCTGACCAGCATCTGGATCATCCTGCCGCTCGTGCTGGCGATCCGGCGGCTGCCGTACACCGTGCGCGGCTCGTACGCCTCGCTGCTGCTCGTCCATCGCTCGATGGAGGAGGCGGCGGCCAGCGTGGGCGCGACCGGCGCGCGCTCGTTCCGCGACGTCACGCTGCCCCTGATCTGGCGCGGCGTGCTCGTCGGGCTCGCTGTTCTCGTTCATGACCTCGCTGCAGGAAGCCTCCGCGGTGCTCTTCCTCTCGCTGGGCGGCTGGGAGACGATTCCCGTCGGCATCTTCTCCTTCTACATCGCGGGCAGCGCCAACGAGGCGGCCGCGCTCGGCGTCATCCTGATCGTCGTCGCCGCCGTGAGCCTGCTCGTCATCAACCGGGTGGCCGGCACGCGCATGGGCGGCATGTTCGGCTGAGATAACACGGTACTTGCCTGTGGTTGTGCGGCCGGGTCGGCTGTGCTAGTGTTCCACTTCACATGGCGCCGCCCGGGGAGCAGTCGACCTGGAAAGCGCTCGGCGAGCTGTCCTCCATCGGGGTGGCAATGGTGCTCGCGACCATCATCGGTCTCGGCGGGGGCTACTACGCCGACCGGTGGCTCGGCACGAGCCCCTGGCTCACTCTGATCGGTCTCGGCTTCGGGATCGCGGCGGGGTTCGTGATTCTCTTTCGATCGGTCAAAGCGGCGGAGCGTGAACTCGACGATCGACGACGAGTAGCTTGACGATGCGCGTGACGGTGGACGCGAGCCTGCTCGCCGCTCGCGCTCGGCCTCGGCGGCGCCTGGGTCGGTGGCCGCACGGTCGGCTTCGGCATCCTCGCGGGCGCGATCCTCGCGCTCGGCGACTTCTGGTGGCTCTCCGCGCGCCTCGAGACCGTGGCCGCCGGCGCGCCCGGGGCGCTCGGCTGGCTCGGCTCGGCCGGGCCTGCGCCTCGCCGGCGTCGCCGTCGCCGTGCGCCGTGCTGTTCGTCACCGGCTGGTTCCACCCGGTGGGGCTCGTGGCCGGGCTCGCCGTGCTGCCGTGCGCGCTCGTGGCGCACGGGCTCCGCCTCGCGCGCGAAGGAGCGTAGATGGAAGCGATCGAGCATCCGCCGATCTTCCGGCTGCCCGGCGTCCCGGACCACGTGACCTACACGTGGGTCGTCATGATGATCCTGATCGGCGTGTCCTGGGATGGCTCGCGGCGAGGCCTGAGCCTCGTGCCGCGCGGCACCCAGAACGTCATCGAGGTCGTCCTCGAGCAGTTCCTCCAGATGATCGACGACGTGATCGGGGTCGAGGGCCGCCGCTACCTGCCGCTCATCGCGCACGCTCGGGCTCTTCATCCTCGTGGGCAATCTGATGGGCCTCGTGCCCGGCTCGATGTCGCCGACCGGCAACCTCAACACCAACGGCCGCCTGCGCGCTGGTCGTGTTCTTCGCCTACCACTACATCGGGATCAGGAAGCAGGGCCTCGGGCACTACCTCAAGCACTTCATGGGGCCGGTGCCCGCGCTGGCGCCGCTCATGATCCCGATCGAGGTCATCAGCCACCTGGCGCGGCCGCTCTCGCTCACGCTGCGTCTCTTCGGCAACATGATCGGGCGGCCACATCCTGCTCGCCGATCATCTTCTTCCTGATGGGCCTCGCAGGGCCTCATCGGCTGGGCGCTGTCGGGCAGCGTGGGCGGCGCGGTCGTGGGCGGCATCGGCGGCGTCGTCATGATCGCCTTCACGGTCGGGCTTCCTGTACCCGCTGAAGATCCTGGTGTCGTTCCTGCAGGCGTTCATCTTCGTGATGCTCACGATGCTCTACATCGCGGCGCGATCGAAGAGGCCGAGCACGACGAGGCATCACGGTCATGCCGAGCCCCACGGGGCGCATCACTAGCACACCACACGTACAGAGGAGGTCGGTCGTGCGACGTTCACTGATCCTGGCAGCGCTGGCAGTTCTCGTTCCGGGCCTGGCGCTGGCCGCGATGCGCGGCGCCGGCCGGCGGCGAGCTTGGTCGGGCCGTTCTCGGTCCTCGTCGCCGGGCTTCGCCATGGCGTTCGCGGCCGGGCCTGTGCGCGCTCGGTCAGGGCAAGCGCGGTGGCCTCGGCGGTGGACGCGATGGCGCGCCAGCCCGGCGCGGCGGCGCGCATCCAGACCGCGATGATCATCGGTCTGGCGCTCATCGAGTCGCTCGCGATCTACGTCCTCGTCGTCGCGATGATCCTGCTGTTCGTGCAGCCCATCAAGTAACGGGGCATCGAGGCCCGCGGGCGCGGTCGCGCGCCCGGGGCCTCGGATCGACATGGCGCGGTCGAGCTACCGCCTGCCGAAGATCCCGGAGATGACGATCCGCCGTCTCTCCGTCTACACGCGCTGCCTGCTCCAGCTCGAGGAAGACGGCGTCGAAGACGATCTCGTCGCAGGAGCTGGCGGAGCGCTTCAACCTGAACTCCGCGCAGGTCCGCAAGGACCTCGCCTACTTCGGCGAGTTCGGCGTGCGCGGCATCGGCTACTACGTCGCGGGCTCAAGGCCGAGCTCCAGCGCATCCTCGGCCTCGACCGCGAGTGGCCGGTGGCGCTGGTCGGCCTCGGCAACCTCGGCTCCGCGCTCTTCCACTACAAGGGGTTCAGCCGCCAGGGCTTCCGCATCGCGGTCGTCTTCGACGACGATCCCGGCCAAGGTCGGACGCGACGTCGAGGGCGTCCCGATCCTGGCGACCACGGACCTCGCGCGCGAGGTCAAGGCCCGCGGCATCCAGATCGCGATCGTGGCGGTGCCCGTCCGAGGCCGCCCAGACGGTCACCGATCAGCTCGTCGCCGCCGGCATCAAGGCCGTGCTGAACTTCGCGCCCGCCCGGCTCAGAGTGCCGCGAGAGGCTCGCCTGAAGAACGTCGACCTGTCGATCGAGCTGGAGACGCTGTCCTTCTACCTGTCCCAGGCAGCGCGGTAGCCGACGCGCGTCGGCGTGACGCGGGGACGTGGTACCGTGAAGCGTTCGGTGAAAAGGGCGATGTGCTGAAGGGCTGGCAGGCATTCGACGAGCTGGCGAATTCGTTCGCCGAGGGAGAGGTCTGCCTGCGCGTCGCCGGGCTCGCGGGCTCCGCCCGCCCGCTCGTCGTCGCCGAGCTTCTCGCCGGGTCCCATCGTGCCGCCCTCGTCATCGTCCACGGGATGGCTGACGCGCACCGGTGGACGCAGGATCTCAGGTTCTTCGGCGCGCCCGTCGCCGAGTTCCCGGAGGAAGAGCCGCTCCTCTGGCGCGGCGGGCGACAGCGCGAAGCCGACGCCGAGCGCGCGGTCATCTGCCGGCGGCTGCTCGGCGGGGAGCCGCTCGTGATCGTGGCCACGCCGGCGGCGCTCGACCTGCCGCTCCCGCCCCCGGCCGAGTTTCGCGACAAGACCCTCACGCTGACCACGAGCGATCGTCTCGACCGCGAGCTCCTCATCGAGGCGCTCGCGATGGCCGGCTACGAGCGCGTCGACACCGTGGTCGAGGTCGGGCAGTGGGCGGCGCGCGGCGGCATCGTCGACATCTTCTCGCCGGCGCACGCGAGTCCGGCGCGGGTCGAGTTCTTCGGCGACGAGATCGAGTCGATCCGGCTGTTCGATCCGACGTCCCAGCGGTCCACCGGAGGCATCGACGAGCTCGTCGTGCTGCCCGTGGAGCCGTCTACCCCGCGTGACGCGCGGCTGGCGACCTACCTGCCGCCGGCGGCGCCGGTGATCGTCGATGCGCCGCGCCTGCTCGACGAGCCGGTCGTCGAGGGCGGACCGACGCTGCAGACGCTGATCGAGGGACGGCAGCGCGTCGAGCTCGCGCTCATGACGACGACGGCACGACCCCGCGCGGGCGAGGTCACGCTCGACGCGCACGCGGTGACGGGCTTTGCCGGCAAGTTCGCGCAGCTGTGCGCCGAGATCGAGCGCTGGCGGCAGGAAGGCTTCCGCGTCCGGCTCGTGGCCGGCGATCCGCGCCAGGGCGACCAGCTGCACGACATCCTGCGCGAGCATCAGCTCGAGGCGACCGTGACGGAGTCGCTCGGCGGCGACGAGGGCCTCGCCATCGTCGTCGGCGAGTGCTCGAGCGGCTTCACCATCCCGGCGCTCGGGCCTCGTCGTGCTCACCGAGCACGAGATCTTCGGCGCCCGCCGCCGGTCGCTGCGCCGCCCGAAGTACCAGCGCGGCGCGCCCCTCACGGCCTTCACCGATCTGGAGGTCGGCGACCTCGTCGTGCACGAGGACCACGGCATCGGCCGCTACCTCGGCCTCAGGACGATGAAGATCGACGACCGGGAAGCGGACTTCCTGCTCCTCGAGTACGCGGAAGGCAACCAGCTCTACCTGCCCGTGGAGCGGCTCGACCTCATCTCGAAGTACCTCGGCGGCGAGGAATCGGCCGCGCGGCTCGACCGCCTCGGCGGCGCGTCCTGGCAGCGCGTGAAGGAATCGGTGCGGGCGGCGCTGCGCGAGATGGCCGAAGAGCTGCTCAAGCTCTACGCGCAGCGCGCGGTGGCCGAGGGCCACGCCTTCTCCGCGGACACGCCGTGGCAGCGCGAGTTCGAAGCCTCGTTCCGGTTCGAGGAGACGCCCGATCAGCTGCGCGCGATCAAGGACGTCAAGGGCGACATGACGAACGAGCGGCCGATGGATCGCCTCGTGGCGGGCGACGTCGGCTACGGCAAGACGGAAGTCGCGCTGCGCGCGGCGTTCAAGGCCGTGGCCGACGGACATCAGGTGGCGGTGCTCGTGCCCACGACCGTGCTCGCGTAGCAGCACTGGTCGACGTTCGCCGACCGCTTCAGCCCGTTCCCGGCGCGCGTCGAGCTGCTGTCGCGCTTCCGCTCGCCGAAGGAGCAGAAGGCGGTGGTCGAGGGCCTCAAGTCGGGCGCGGTGGACGTCGTGATCGGCACGCACCGCCTGCTCTCCAAGGACGTCGCCTTCAAGAACCTCGGCCTCCTGGTCGTCGACGAGGAGCATCGCTTCGGCGTCGCCCACAAGGAGCGGATGAAGCAGCTGCGCACGTCGGTGGACGTGCTCGCGCTCACCGCGACACCGATTCCGCGCACGCTCTACATGTCGCTCTCCGGCGTCCGCGACATGTCGGTGATCGAGACGCCGCCGATCGATCGCCTGCCCATCGAGACCGTCGTGCGCCGCTTCAGCAAGTCGGTCATCCGCGAGGCGCTCACGCGCGAGCTCGAGCGCGGCGGCCAGGTGTTCTTCGTGCACAACCGGATCCAGTCGCTGGCCTCCATGGGGACCCTCATCCAGAGCCTCGTCCCCGACGCGCGCGTGCTGATGGCGCACGGCCAGATGAAGGAGCGCGAGCTCGAGGCGACGATGGTGAAGTTCGTCACCGGCCAGGCGGACGTCCTGGTCTCGACGGCCATCGTCGAATCCGGCCTCGACATCCCGGCCTCGAACACCATCATCGTCAACCGGGCCGACCGGTTCGGGCTCGCGCAGCTCTACCAGCTCCGGGGCCGGGTAGGCCGCGAACGGCAGCAGGCCTACTGTTACCTCCTCGTCCCGGCCGACGGGCGGGTGGACGAGCAGGCGCAGAAGCGTCTCCGGGTGCTCCAGGAGCTCACCGAGCTGGGCTCCGGCTTCAAGCTGGCCATGCGGGACCTCGAGATCCGCGGAGCCGGGAACCTGCTGGGAGCCCAGCAACACGGCCACATCGCGGCGGTCGGTTACGATCTATATTCGAAGCTCCTCGCGGAGGCTGTGCGAGAATTGAGCGGCCAACCGAGCACCGCGGCCGTCGATCCCGTGATCAGCGCGCCGGCGGAAGGGTTCTTGCCGGAAGAGTACGTCCCCGAGGTCAACCAGCGGTTGGCGCTCTACAAGCGGCTGGCGGGCGCCGTGGACGAGGAGACGGTGGCCGACATCCGCACCGAGCTGGCCGACCGGTTCGGACCATTGCCGCGTGAAGTCGAGCAGCTGGTCGACGTGGTGCGCATCCGGCTCGCGGCGCGGCGGCTCGGCGTCGAGAAGGTGGAGATCGGCGACGCCCGCGCGCTCGTGACGTTCGCGCCCTCGACGCCGATCGAGCCCGGCAAGCTGCTGGCGGCGATCCGCGATAGCAAGGGACGGTTGAAGATGAAGCGGGACTACACGCTGGAAGCCACGATCGCCCGCGGCGAATGGCCGCGCGTGCGCGACTCCGTCCACGCGGTCTTCGACATGCTCGCCCGATGAGGCGCGCCGGCCTCGCCCCCGTCCTTCTCGCGTTCCTGCTCGGCGGCTGCACCATCCCCCAGTGGAACCCCGCGTGGGTTCCCGCCTGGGTGCCCCTCCTCGGCAGCGATCGTGGCGCGGCCCCGCCTCCGCGACCCGCGGCGACCCCGCGCGTGATCGACCGTCCCCCCACGCGCGTCGACGAAGACGAGTTCATGGAGCGGGTGGTGGCGGTGGTCAACAACGACGCCATCACGCTCGGCGAGCTGGAAGAGGCGATGGCCGCCACCCGGGGCGACGCCAGGCAGCGTCCCCCCGGAAACGACGAGCAGGTGCGCCGCGAGTTCCTGAACCGGTTCATCGAGACGCGCTTGCAGCTGCAGGAGGCGGACCGCGAGAAGGTCCTGGTCGAGGAGACCGAGATCGACGAGGAGCTGCTCGATCGGATCAAGAAGACCAACCTGAAGGACATCGAAGAATTCAAGGCGGCCCTGAAGACGCAGGGGATCAGCTACGAGTCGATCCGGAAGCGCCTGCGCGAGAACATCAAGCTCAGCAAGGTCGTGCGGCGCAAGGTCACCGTCCGGATCTCGGTCACCGAGCCCGAGATCGATCGCTACCTCGAGGAGAATCGCGAGAAGCTCGAGACCGGCCTCTCCTACCACGCCCGTCACATCCTGATCGTCCCCGAGGGCGGCACCCACGATGCGGCGTGGGAAGCGGCGCGCATCCGGACGGAAGTCGTCCGGAGCCAGCTGAAGGAAGGCGCCGACTTCGTGGAGCTGGCCCGGAAGTTCTCGGCGGACGCCACCGCCAAGGACGGCGGGGACCTCGGGGCCCTCAAACGGGGCGAGCTCTCGCCGGAGATCGAGAACCGCATCCTCGCGCTCGCGCCCGGCCAGGTGTCGGAGCCCTATCGCTCGGAGCTCGGCTACCACATCTTCCGGCTCGAGTCGAAGGACGGCCTCGTCGGGGAGGGACTGACCCGCGCCCGCCAGCAGATCCGCGAGATTCTCTTCCGTCAGAAGTACGAGGCCCGACTGGAGGCCTGGCTCCGCGAGATTCGGGAGCGAGCGGTCATCGAGGTTCGCATGTGAGGGGAAACGTTGACAATTGTGACGCGCTTCGGCACAATAACCCTGGCGTCATCGCAGTCGCCGCCCCGCAGCACAGCCAAGAAGACACCTGAAGCGGGAACCATAACCCCGAGCGCAAACCCCAACACAGCGACGCCCCACCGTCGCACACCCGGAGCCGTTGAATGAGCGCCCGCCGCGGAGACCGAGGTCCATCCAACCCGACCCCCCCGAATAGCGAAACAACGACCGCCACGCCTGGCGGCCCCAACGGGATGAATCTCTCCGAGCTGAAGGAGAAGAGCATCCCCGACCTCAACGCGCTCGCGCGCGACCTCAACGTCCAGAACCACAGCGGACTCCGGAAGCAGGAGCTGATCTTCAAGATCCTGCAGGCGCAGGCGGAGAAGGACGGCCTGATCTACGCGGAAGGCGTCCTCGAGGTGTTGCCGGACGGCTTCGGATTCCTGCGCGCGCCGGACTACAACTACCTGCCGGGCCCGGACGACATCTACGTGTCGCCGTCGCAGATCCGCCGCTTCGACCTCCGCACGGGCGACACGATCTCCGGCCAGGTCCGCCCGCCGAAGGACACCGAGCGGTACTTCGCGCTGCTCAAGGTCGAGTCGATCAACTTCGAGACGCCCGACCAGTCGCGCGAGAAGATCTTCTTCGACAACCTCACGCCGCTCTACCCGATGGAGCGGCTGCGCCTCGAGTACAACTCGGAGAACCTCACGACCCGCGTCATGGATCTCCTCTCGCCCATCGGCAAGGGGCAGCGCGGGATGATCGTGGCCGCGCCGCGCACCGGCAAGACGATGATGCTGCAGGCGCTCGCGCACGCGATCGCCGAGAACCACCCCGAGGTCTACCTCATCGTGCTGCTGATCGACGAGCGGCCGGAAGAGGTCACCGACATGCAGCGCTCGGTGCGCGGTGAGGTGGTGGCGTCGACGTTCGACGAGGTGCCCGCGCGGCACGTGCAGGTCGCGGACATGGTCATCGAGAAGGCCAAGCGGCTCGTCGAGCACAAGCGCGACGTGGTGATCCTGCTGGACTCGATCACGCGCTTCGCGCGCGCCCACAACGCGATCATCCCGTCGTCCGGGAAGGTGCTCTCCGGCGGTCTCGACGCCAACGCCCTCCAGCGGCCGCGGCGCTTCTTCGCCGCCGCGCGCAACATCGAGGAAGGCGGCTCGCTCACGATCATCGCGACCGCGCTCGTCGACACCGGCAGCCGGATGGACGACGTGATCTTCGAGGAGTTCAAGGGCACCGGCAACATGGAGGTCCACCTGGACCGCCGTCTCATGGACAAGCGCATCTTCCCGACCATCAACATCGAGCAGTCGGGGACCCGGAAAGAGGAGCTGCTTCTCGAGAAGGACGAGCTCCAGAAGGTGTGGCTGCTCCGCAAGGCGCTGTCCCAGCTCAACCCCGTCGAGGCGATGGAGCTCCTGCTCGACAAGCTGAAGCTGACGAAGACGAACAAGGAGTTCCTGAACGCGATGCACTCGATGGGGTAGCAACTCGGAGGGGGGCTTCGCCCCCCTTCCGACGCTCCTCACCGGCTGGCGCCGGTTCGTCGCTGGATTACGTTGGCGCCAGGCCGGTTCGGTCACGCGAAGGGAAGCGCTGGTCGATCTGAAATCCCTCACGTCCTTCAGGTCGTCGCCGGGAACGAAACCGCGTCCAGCTTCTGCGCCGTGCCATATCCGAGATTGCCCGTGACGCTGCTCTAACTCCGCCGCGCCATCAGCACCAAGAACGCCTCTCGGCAGGACGACGTGATCGCGACGAACTCGTCGCGCGGGTTCACCGTGGCGGCGATGTTCTCGTCCCGTGCACACCGGAGGTCACACGCGTCTTCCGGGTGATCCACCCCTTAAAGACGCCGCGCCACCAGGCATTGTACCGGGCCGTGCACGGCAATGAAGCGCGCTCAGACGTCCCATCGTTAGGCTGTCAGTTGAGAGCGTCGGCGACTGACGCCGGCGGAAGTGCATGACTCAAAATTGGAACGATAGCACCCGCGATTGAACTCGCAGAGACCGCAACACTGCACACGTTCCGATGCACCGGTGACCCATTGATGCTACAAGTGCGCAATCTCGCTCGTTTGATGGTGACGCCGCTGGTTTGGCGCGCCGCTTGCTGCCTTCGCGGGCCGCTCGACGGTAGGAGTCGTGTGCGTTCGGTGAGCGGGGCGCGGCTGACATTGGCGCAAAGAAAGAAGGAGAGCATGGTGAAGAGGCTGAGCATCCTGATCGTGTTGGCGCTGACGCTGTGCGCCGGGCCGGCCCGGGGCGACCACGCCCCGATCGAGGGATTCGGTGCCCAGGTGCTGTACCAGGTCACGAAACTGGATGACGACGGCAGCGCCGGCACGCTGCGCCACTGCGTGAGCCAGAGCGATCGCCGCTGCGAATTCACCGTCGGCGGTACGATCAAACTGGAGGCGCACTTCCACATCCTCGGGTCCAACATCACCATCGACGGTCTGACTGCCCCTGGCCCCGATGGCGTCACGCTGGACGGCGCAGGGCTGAACGGCCTACAAACGTTCGCTACGTTCATCTGCCTAGGCACCGACGGGTGCCACCACCTGTACGTCAACGATATCCGAGTCCGTAACTCGGGCTTCGACGGCTTCCAGATCCGCGCAGGAGCCCACGATGTGTTCCTCGACCATGTCAGCGCGTCGAGTAGCGCCGACGGCAACATCGACATCTCCGAGGACGCGCACCGGATCGTCGTGCAGTACAGCATCCTCTCGGATCCAGACCCGGCCGGAAGCGGAACCCCCCCCCACGCGAAGAACTCGCTGGTTACGTCATCTCTCGCCTCTGGTCCGTGGCCTCGTCATCTGACCTTCCACCACAATCTGTTCATCGGAGCCTCGCAGCGCAACCCCAAGTGCGGGTACGCACTTGCCGGATCTGGAGCCCAGTCGCCAGAGACGACCTGCGACATCCAGAACAACGTCGTCGCCAACTGGCAGCACCCTTCGGGCGGTCACGGCACCCTCGTGTCGGAGGGGGCCCGGGCGAACGTCGTCAACAACTTCTACTCCTGTCCGACGTGTGACGCCGCCAGTTTGGAGAGGGCCGTCGAGGTCTGCACGGCGGCGCACCCCTGTGGCCTGGATCCTTCCAACGAAGTGTACACGGCCGGGAATGAGGTGCATCCGCCCGGGTCCAATCCGAACCGCGGTCCGGCCCTGTCCCCGCTTCCAGCGCCGCCGGTCGCCCTGGACACCGCCTGTGGCGCCGTGCAGAAGGTTCTTCAAAGCGCCGGGGCCCGGCCGCGTGACGGGATCGATCTGGCCGCCGTCGGGGCTGTCGCCCAGGGATCGTGCGCTTCTTCGCCTCCGGTCACCGTGGCCTTCGAGATGGCGATTGCCACCGACGACGCCTTTAAGGCCGACTCGGGCTTCTTCTCCAACGGCGTGGCGGAGGTGACGTTCGGCGGCACTACGCAGGGCCACAACCTCGGCGTGAGGTTCGTCGGGGCGTCGGCGCTGGCGGGTAAGACGATCCTCAGCGCGAAGCTGCAGTTGAGCTGCACGACGGTGACGAACGCGTGCGACGACGCGGTGACGATGAACATCTTTGGCCAGAAGACGCCGACGACGGTGACGTTTTCGACGGTGCAGGACTGGGACGCGCGGCTCACTGGACCGCTCACCGCGCCGGTGACGGGCTTCAGCCCGGGCGCGTGGGAGCAGGGTGCGAACGTGGCGACATGCGGCGAGACCAACCCGCCCGCCAAGTGCGGTGAGATTGCCGTGCTGCAGGGTATCGTGCAAGAGATCGTGGGTCAGCCGGTATGGGACGGTTCCATCGTGATCTTCCTGGACAGCTCCACGGGCGCGACGCAGCGCAAGGCGGCGACGTTCGAGCACGGCTCGAAGCCCCCGCCGAGGCTCGTGATCACCTACCAGCCGTAAAGCACCGTCGAGATCCGAGCGCACCGGGCTGTCTTGCCGGTGCGCTCGGACTCCGGCATCCGACTTCCTGTTCAACGTGAAGGCGTCCGTTGTGCTCTCCGGCCACCACCTCGACGCTGCCCGCCTACCGGACCAACTCCGCGCGATGCTGCCAAAGTCTGAACCGGCGAAGCGGAAGGGGCGAATCCTCACCGGCACGCTCGGGACGGCGAGCATAGGCGGGACAAAGGCCCTCTCGACTGAACGTCCCTTCTCGGGGCGTGCGGGTACACGACGGAAGGCCGGGTTCATCCTTGGCCTGCGTACAGCGCGGACAAGGGGCCCGTCCAGCAACGGCGAACGATTCGAGCAGGCCAACGGCCACTCGGAAGATCGCGCCGCGCCAGCCGTTGCCCCTTCGCACAGACGGCGACGCAGACGTCCGCCGGAGGGGGCGGTCCGGCAGACCTCCGGCGCGAGGGTCGCAGGCTCCGTCGGTGCGGTCGGAGGCGGGCGATCCGGAGCCGGGCAATCCGGAGCCGGTGCGGTAAGCTCAGTACCCACTAGCGCACCGGGACATGCGGCAGGATGCCTTCCACGAGACGCGTCGCACTCTCGGTCGTGCGTCGCCCCCCGCAGCTCGGACAGAAGCCCCGGTCCTTGCACGAGAATGGAACCAGCCGCTCGAACGCGCAGGCGGGGTATCCGTCGCGCGACGCCAGTCCCGCCTCGACCGCGAACCCTAAGGGCATTGGCTTCAGCGCTGGCCCGCGATCTTTGCCAATTCCCAGTCTTCTGGTACCTTTACGAGTCCGAGGAGGTGGGCCGTGAAGGCTGGGATTCATCCGGACTACGTCGATACGACCATTACCTGTGCCTGTGGGGAAGTCATCCAGACCCGGTCCACCAAGCCCGACATTCGCGTCGAAGTGTGCTCGAAGTGCCACCCGTTCTACACGGGCAAGCAGAAGTTCATGGACACGGCCGGGCGCGTGGAGCGCTTCCAGCGGAAGTACAAGCGCCCGCCGGCCACGCCGGCCCAGGGGTAGCGGCCCCGAGCTCACATCCGCGCGCGGCGGCTCGCCTCGGACGGGCGTGCTTGCCCGGGAGGCGCTGACCCGCGATGTTTTTGACAAGCTCCGCCAGATCGAAGAGCGCTCGGACGAGATCGACCGCGCGCTCGCCGATCCCGCCATCTACTCCCGCACGAGCGAGCTCGCCCGCCTGCGCAAGGAGCAGTCCGACCTCCAGGAGACCGTCGAGCGCTTCCGTGAGTACCGGAAGATCCTCGAGCGCATCGGCGAAGCGCGCCACATCCTCAGCGAGGGCGGCGACCGCGAGCTGGCGGAGCTGGCGCAGGCCGAGATCGACGAGCTGAGGGGACGCCAGGCGACGCTCGAAGAAGAGCTGAAGCGCCTGCTCCTGCCGCGCGACCCGAACGACGAGAAGAACGTGATCGTCGAGATCCGCGCCGGCACCGGCGGCGACGAGGCGGCGCTCTTCGCGGCCGACCTCTCCCGCATGTACACGAAGTACGCCGAGGGCAAGCGCTGGAAGGTCGAGGTCATGGACGCCAGCCCGACCGGGCAGGGCGGGCTCAAGGAAGTCATCCTCTTCATCCAGGGCCGCGGCGCGTGGAGCCGGCTCAAGTTCGAGAGCGGCGTGCACCGCGTGCAGCGCGTGCCGGTCACCGAGGCCGCGGGCCGCATCCACACGTCGACCGTCACGGTCGCCGTGCTGCCGGAGGCGGAAGACGTCGACATCCAGGTCGGCCGACAAGGACGTCCGCGTCGACGTCTATCGCTCGTCCGGGCCCGGCGGCCAGGGCGTCAACACCACCGACTCCGCCGTGCGCCTCACGCACATTCCGACCGGGCTCGTCGTGACGTGCCAGGACGAGCGCTCGCAGATCAAGAACCGCGCGAAGGCGATGCGCGTGCTCCAGGCGCGGCTGCTGGAGCGCGCCCAGGATGAGCAGCAGGCGGCGATCGCCGCCGATCGCAAGAGCCAGGTCGGGACCGGCGAGCGCAGCGAGCGGATCCGCACGTACAACTTCCCGCAGACGCGCGTCACCGACCATCGCATCGGCCTCACGATCCACCGGCTGCCGACGGTCCTCGAAGGCGACCTCGACGAGATCATCGATGCGCTCGCCGCCGCCGAGCAGGCCGAGCGCCTCGAGCGGGTGGCGAGTTGAGCCCGGCCGCCGCGCTGTCCACGATCGGCGCCGCGCTCGCGGACGCGGAGGCTCGCCTCGCCGCCGCCGGCGTGGAGACGCCGCGCGTCGACGCGGAGTGGCTGCTCGCCGGCATCCTGGACGTCGGCCGCACGGCGCTCGCGATGAACACGATGCGCCCGCTCGTGGAGATGGCCGCCGAACGCTACGCCGACGCCGTGCGGCGCCGGGCGGGACGAGAGCCTCTCCAGCAGATCCTCGGATGGGAGGAGTTTCGGGGCCTGCGTCTCCGGGTGACGCCGGATGTCCTGGTACCGCGTCCGGAAACGGAGATGCTGGTCGAGTGGGCGCTCCAGCTTCTCCCGCCACCCAGCGCGCGGCGGCTCTGGGTGGCCGACATCGGCACGGGCTCGGGCTGCATCGCGTGCGCGTTGAGCGCCGCGCGGCGTGACCTGAACGTGGTCGGCGTCGACCTCTCGCGAGGCCGCGTCGGGCGTGGCGCGCACCAACGCGCGGGCGCTCGGGACGCCGCTCCGCGTCGTCGTCGCCGACCTGATGGCGGCCCTGCGCGCCGGGTCGTTCGACGCCATCGTCGCCAATCCGCCGTACCTGGCCGATGGGCAGGCGTCGGCGCTCGCGCCCGAGGTGGCGCTGCACGAGCCGCGGGTGGCGCTGGCGGGCGGTCCCGATGGACTCGCGGTGGTGATGCGCGTGGTCGATGACGCGCCTCGCGTCCTCCGCGAGGGAGGCGTGATCGTCATGGAGACGGGAGGCCCGGCTCACGTGGATGCGGTCGCGGCGCGGCTCCGGGCGTACGGCTTCGGCGGGGTCGCGGAGCGTGCCGATCTCGCCGGCGTCACCCGCTTCGTCACCGGACGCCGGCGATGAAGACCCTCCTCACGCTCGCCCTGCCGAAAGGCCGCTTGCTCGACGGCGCGCTCGAGCTGCTCGCCGGCCTCGGGGTGGAGGGCGTCGACGCGGATTCGCGCAAGCTCATCTTCACGGACGCGCGGCGCGGGCTGCGGCTGCTCTTCCTGAAGCCGGCCGACGTGCCGGCCTACGTCGCCTACGGCGCCGCGGACCTCGGCATCGTCGGCAAGGACATCCTGCTGGAGCAGGTGCCCGACGTGTACGAGCCGCTCGACCTCGGGTTCGGGTTCTGCCGCCTCGTCATCGCGGAGCCGCGCGAGCTGTGGGAGCGCGACGATCCCGCGAAATGGTCGTGGGTGCGCGTGGCGACCAAGTATCCGCGCCTCACCGAGGAATACTTCTCGGAGCGCGGCGTGCAGGTCGAGATCGTGCGCCTCGACGGCTCGATCGAGCTGGCGCCGCTCATCGGCCTCGCGGAGCGCATCGTGGACCTCGTGCAGACCGGCGAGACGCTGCGCGCGAACGGCCTCGTGGAAGTCGCGGAGATCGCGCGATCGACCGCGCGGTTGATCGTCAACCGGGCCTCGATGAAGACCGAGCACGCGGCGGTGACCGGTCTCATCGACCAGATGAAAGGGCAGCTCACGCGTCCGCACGTGACCGCCATGGGCGGTCACGGATCATGATCCGCACGCTCGACGCCCGGACGCTCGGCGCCGACGCGGTGGTGGCCGCGCTGGAGCGCACGCCGGAGCACGTGGCGCCGGCCATTCACGCGGCGGTCGACGAGATCCTCGCGGCCGTTCGCGCGCGCGGCGACCAGGCGGTGATCGACTACACGGCGCGGTTCGATCGCTTCGCCGCCGCCTCGCCCGCGGCGCTCGCGATCTCCCCGGACGCGCTCGCGGCCGCGGAGAGCGCCCAGCCGAAGGAGACGCGGGCGGCGCTCGCGTACGCGGCGGAGCGCATCGAGCGGTATCACGCGGCCGCGCTGTCGAAGTCGTGGCGCATGACCGACGAGCACGGCTCGGTGCTGGGCCAGGAGATCCGGCCGCTCGACCGGGTCGGCATCTACATCCCGGGTGGGCGCGCGGCGTATCCGTCGACGGTGCTGATGACCGCCATCCCCGCGCGCGTGGCCGGCGTGCGCGAGATCGTCCTGGTGACGCCGCCCGGACCCGACGGGGCTGTCGACCAGACCGTCCTCGCCGCCGCTCGGATCGCCGGCGTGACCGAAGGCTGGCGCATCGGGGGCGCGCAGGCGATCGCCGCGCTGGCCTACGGCACCGCGACGATCCGCCGCGTGGACAAGATCGTGGGGCCGGGGAACATCTACGTCGCGCTCGCCAAGCAGCGGGTGTTCGGCGAGGTCGGCATCGACATGGTGGCGGGTCCGAGCGAAGTGGTCGTGGTCGCCGACGGCGCCGCGGATCCCGAGTGGGCCGCGGCCGACATGCTCGCGCAGGCGGAGCACGACCCCATGGCGCGCGCCGTGCTGATCACCGACAGCGAGGCGCTCGCCGCCGCGGATCGCCGTCGCCCTGACGCGGCAGCTCGCCGCGCTGCCGCGGCGCGCGATCGCCGCGCAGTCGTTGCGCGACAACGGCGCGCTGGTGCTCGTGGGGACCCTCGACGACGCGGTCGAGCTCGCGAACCGGCTGGCGCCGGAGCACCTCGAGCTGCTCGTGAGCGTCCCGGCGGCGCTGCTTGCCGCGCGTGCGCCACGCCGGCGCCGTGTTCATGGGCGGGCACACGCCCGAAGTCGTCGGCGACTACGTCGCCGGACCGAACCACGTCCTGCCCACGGGCGGGACCGCGCGGTTCTCGTCGCCGCTGTCGACCGAGGACTTCGTGAAGCGCTCGAGCGTGATCGAGTACTCGCCGAACGGGCTGGCGGCGGCGTTGCCTCATCTTCGAACGCTGACGCGGCTGGAGGGGCTCGCCGGGCACGGCCTCGCGGCGGACGCAGAGACGCCCGCAGGAGGAACAGCGATGAGCGAGCAAGGGACGGCAGGCGCGGGTCGAGCGGAAGACCAAGGAGACCGACGTCACGATCCACCTCGACATCGACGGCACCGGCGCCGCGAAGGTGGCCACGCCGATCCCGTTCTTCAGCCACATGCTCGAGGCCTGGTCCAAGCACGGCCTCATGGACCTCACGGTCGAGGCGACCGGCGACGTCGAGGTCGACATCCATCACACGGTGGAGGACGTGGGCATCGTCCTCGGCCAGGCGTTGAAGCAGGCCCTCGCCGACAAGCGCGGCATCGTGCGCTACGGCACCGCCTACGTCCCGATGGACGAAGCCCTCGTGCAGGCCTCCGTCGACCTGTCGGGACGGCCCTTCCTCGTGTTCAACGTGCCGGTGGCGCGGACGCGCGTGTCGAACTTCGACCTCGACATGCTGCAGGAGTTCTTCCGCGCGTTCGCGTTCAACGCCGAGATCACGCTGCACGTGACCATGCACTACGGCCACAACCTCCACCACATCAGCGAGGCCGTGTTCAAGTCCGTCGGCCGCGCGCTCGCGGAGGCCACGCGGCTGAATCCGCGGATCGCCGGCCTCCTGCCCTCGACGAAGGGCGCGCTGTAGCCGGGCCATGATCGCGATCATCGACTACGGCCGGGGCAACCTCGGCAGCGTGGAGAAGGCGTTCGAGCGCGTCGGCATTCCCGCCGTCGTCACGGAGGATCCGCGCGCGGTCGACGAGGCCGAGGCCGTCGTCCTGCCCGGCGACGGCGCGTTCCACGACGCGATGGCGAACCTCGCCACGCGCGGGCTGATCGATCCCCTCCGGCGCGCGCTCGACGGCTCGCGGCCGTTCCTCGGGATCTGCCTCGGCTACCAGCTCCTGTTCTCGACCAGCGAGGAGTTCGGTGACGGGCGCGGCCTCGACGTGATCAAGGGCGTCGTCCGCCGGTTCCCTCCCGGCCGCAAAGTCCCGCACATGGGCTGGAACCGTGTCGAGCACGACGGGTCGCTGGCGCTCTTCGAGGGCGTGCCGAGCGGCGCGCACTTCTACTTCGTCCACTCGTATTACCCTGAACTCGCGGGCGATGTCGAACTCGCGGGCGACGTTGGACTCGCGGGCTCCCGGGCTGCGCCCGCCCGCTCGGCAGTCCGGCGCTGGCCTGGTGCGAGTACGGCGTCCGGTTCGCGGCGGCGGTGCAGCAGGGGCGCATCCACGCGACGCAGTTCCATCCCGAGAAGAGCCAGCGCTGGGGACTTCGCCTGCTCGAGAACTTCGCGGCGCATGGTGAAGGCCGGGCGATGATCGTGATCCCGGCGGTCGACCTTCGCGGCGGACGGTGTGTTCGCCTGCGCGAAGGGCGCGCGGACGCCGAGACCGTCTTCTCCGACGATCCGGTCGCGATGGCGACGCACTGGAAGTCCCAGGGCGCGGAGCGTCTCCACGTCGTCGACCTCGACGGGGCGTTCGCCGGCCAGCCGAAGCAGACGGCGCTCATCGCGGAGATCGTGGCGGCGGTGGCGCCGGTCCCGGTCGAGGTCGGCGGTGGTCTCCGCGATCTCGCCGCGGTGGACGCCGTGCTGAAGACCGGCGCCCGCTGGGCCGTCGTCGGGACGCGCGCGGCGCTGGACGCCGCATTCCTCGTCGAGGTGTGCGGCCGGCATCCCGGGCGCGTGATCATCGCGGTCGACGCGCGGGGCACCCACGTGGCGGTGAAGGGCTGGACGGAGACGAGTGGCGAGCGCGTCGTCGACGTCGGCCGGCGCGCGCGTGATGCCGGTGCGGCCGCGCTGCTCTACACGGATGTCAGCCGCGACGGTCTGGAGGGCGGCCCGAACGTCGCCGACACCAAGGCGCTCGCGTCCGAGGTGGCCATGCCTGTCCTGGCCTCCGGCGGGGTCGCGACCGTCGATGACCTCGTCCGTCTGGCGGAAATCCCCGGTGTCGAAGGAACGGTGGTCGGCCGCGCGCTGTACACCGGCGCCGTCGATCTGCGCGCGGCGGTGACCGCCGTCCGACAGGCGGCATGAGGTGCTGACCAAGCGCGTCATCCCATGCCTCGACGTGAAGGACGGACGCGTCGTCAAGGGCGTGCGCTTCGTCGACCTGCGCGACGCCGGCGACCCGGTCGAGGCCGCGCTCGCGTACGACGCGCAGGGCGCCGACGAGCTCGTCTTCCTCGACATCACGGCGTCGCACGAGAACCGCGAGACCATGCTCGACGTCGTCCGCCGGACCGCGGAGGGCATCTACATGCCGCTCACGGTCGGCGGCGGCCTCCGGTCCATCGAGGACGTGCGGCGCCTGCTCCGCGCCGGCGCCGACAAGGTGTCGCTGAACACCGCCGCGCTCGCCCGGCCCTCCGTCATTCGCGAGGCGGCGGAGCGCTTCGGCAGCCAGTGCATCGTGGTCGCGATCGACGCACGGCGTGACGGTGAGGGCCGCTGGGGCGTCTACACCCACGGCGGGCGCCGGCCGGCCGGGCGCGATGCCATCGCGTGGGCCCAGGAGGCCGTGGCGCTGGGCGCCGGCGAGATCCTCCTGACCAGCATGGATCGTGACGGCACGAAGGACGGCTACGACCTCGAGCTCACGCGCGCCGTGGCCGACGCGGTGACCGTGCCGGTCATCGCGTCGGGCGGCGCCGGATCGCTCGAGCACCTCGTGGAGGGGGTGACCGACGGCGGCGCCGACGCCGTGCTCGCCGCGTCGATCTTCCACTTCGCCATCCACACGATCGCCGAGGCGAAGGCGTACATGCGCGATCGGGGCGTGGAGGTCCGGCTCGCGCCATGACCGTCGACGAGCTCCGCTTCGACGCGCAGGGGCTCATCCCGGCCGTGGTGCAGGAGGCCGACACCGGGGACGTGCTCATGGTGGCGTGGATGGATCGCGCCGCCGTGACCGCCACGCTCGAGACGGGGTACACGCACTTCTGGTCGCGCTCGCGCGCCACGGCGTGGAGGAAGGGCGAGACGTCGGGACACGTGCAGCACGTGCAGCGCATCTACAGCGACTGTGACGCCGACACGCTCCTGGTGCAGGTGCACCAGGAGGGGCCGGCGTGCCACACGAACAACCCGACCTGCTTCTTCACCGCGCTCCAGGGACAGGGGGCGGCGGCGCCCACCATGCTCGCGCGGATCGAGCAGATCGTGGAGTCGCGCAAGACGTCGCCCCCCGAGGGCTCGTACGTCGGCGGGCTGCTGGCCAAGGGCGAGGCGGCGGTCTGTCGCAAGATCGGTGAGGAGGCCGTGGAAGTCATCACCGCCGCGCTGGGCGGCGAGGGCGATCGCCGGCTCGTGGAGGAGGTCGCGGACCTCTGGTTCCACACGCTCGTTCTCCTCGGCGAGCGTGGCATTCCGCTGCGCGACGTGCTCAAGGAGCTGGCCCGCCGGCACACGGAGCGTCAGCCCCGCGGCTGATCGGGATGGCCGCGCGAAGTGTCATCGGTGTGGCGGCCACGGTGGTCGTCCTGAGCGGGTGCGCGAGCGGCGGGCCGCGGGTGGAGAACGGCGTGTTCCGGGTGCCGACGCTGTTCCGCGTGACGGTGCCGGGCCCCGACTGGGACGTGGCCACCGCGAGCCGGGCCGAGCTCGAGCTGCGCCATCGCGGAACGCGGGCGGGAATCCTCGCCAACGTCGAGTGCGGCGAGGAGCTGGGGCGGCGCGATCTGGCCGTGCTCGCGCGCCGGCTGTTCCTGGGCTTGCGCGAGCGTGAGGTGCTGGAGAACGGCGCCGCGTCCATCGGGGGCGTGCCGGCGGTGCGGGCGGTGATGGACGCGCAGGTCGCGGGGCAGGACGACCGGATGCGGATGGAGGCGTACGTCGCGAAGGACGGCCGGTGTGTCTACGATCTCGTGTACGTGGCGCCGGCCGCCACCTTCGCCGAGCGCCGCCCGGACTTTCAGCGGTTCGTCGAGAGCTTCGTGAGGGAGTAGGCAGAGCATGGCGGCGGCCGCGCGTCTCCAGAGCACGGTGATGTGGTACGGCGGCCTCGGGCTCCTCACCGCCCGGGTCGCGAAGAGCCTCGCGCTGCCGCGCAAGTACTACCCGCTCGTGATCCGGGAGATCGAGATCATGGGCGTGCGCTCGCTGGCCGTGGCGGCCATCGCCGCGGTCTTCACGGGCATGGTGTTCGCGCTGCAGAGCGCGATCAACATGGCGCGGTTCGGCGCCGAGCTCTACGTGGGGCCGCTCGTCGCGCTCGCCATCCTGCGCGAGCTCGGACCGGTCCTCACCGCGATCCTCGTGGGCGGCAAGGTGGCGTCCGGCATCACGGCGGAGCTCGGCTCCATGAAGGTGACGGAGCAGATCGACGCGCTCCGCTCGCTCGGCGTCAACTACGTCAAGCGGCTCATCGTGCCCCGCGTGCTCGCGTCGCTCATCGTGTTCCCGCTCCTCACCACGCTCGCGGATTTCCTCGGCGTGCTCGGCGGGATGGTGACCATGGTGGTCGAGCGCGGCGCCGACCTGTACGCGTACATCAACACGACGACGTACTGGGTGATCCCCCGCGACTTCCTCACGGGCATCGGCAAGAGCGTCTTCTTCGGCGCCATCGTCACGCTGATCGGCTGCTACAACGGGCTCAGCGTCGAGGGCGGCACGGAGGGCCTGGGGCGCGCGACGACCGCCACCGTGGTGCAGGTCACCATGGGCGTGATCATCTCCGACTTCTTCCTCACCAAGCTCTTCCTCATCATCTTCTGGTGACGGCGGATGAGCGTGCTGGTGGAAGCCGCGGACGTGCGCAAGAGCTTCGACGCCCTCGAGGTGCTGCAAGGGGTCAGCTTTCGCCTCGACAAGGGCGAGACACTGGTCGTGATGGGAGGCAGCGGGTCGGGGAAGACGGTCCTGCTGCGGATCATCGACGGGCTCATCCCTCCGGACAGCGGCACCGTCCAGCTCTTCGGCGAGCACATCGAGCAACGGTCGGAAGAGGAGATGCTGCCGATCCGCCGGCGCCTGGGGTACGTCTTCCAGGGCGCCGCGCTCTTCGACTCGCTGACCGTCGAGGAGAACGTCGGCTTTCCGCTGCGCGAGCACACGGATCTGGCCGTGTCCGAGATCCGCAGCCGCGCGATCCATTTCCTGTCGCTCGTGGGTCTCGACGCCAAGGTGCTGCCGCTCCTTCCCAGCGAGCTCTCGGGGGGCATGCGCAAGCGGGTGGGGATCGCGCGCGCCCTCATCGCCGAGCCCGACGTGATGCTCTTCGACGAGCCGACGGCGGGACTCGATCCGACCAACTCGAAGCTCGTGGGCGAGCTGATCTCCGAGCTGGGCGGCGAGGTGTGCGACACGGCGATCGTGGTGACGCACGACCTCGAGCTGGCCAAGACCGTCGCGGACCGCGTGGCGGTGCTGATCAACGGCCGCTTCGCGACGGTGGGACGCCTCGACGACGTGCTGGGCAGCCGCGACCCGGCCGTGCAGGCGTTCCTGTCGGGAGAGGCACGCTAGCTCCATGAACGAACAGCAGCGCGCGCGCGCCACGACGGTCCGCGTCGGGATCTTCGTGCTCGCCTCGCTCGCGGTCTTTCTCGGCATCATCTACATGCTCGGGGCGCGCGCGCGCCTGTTCGAGGCGCGCTACACGCTCGCCGCGGAGTTCACCGAGGTCGGTGGCCTCCAGGAGGGCGCCACCGTGCGGCTGGCCGGCGTCCAGATCGGGCGTGTGAGCGGGGTGAGGCTGCCGCCGGAGCCCGGCGGCAAGGTGCGGGTCGAGATGAAGATCGCGAAGCAGTTCGCCGATCGCATCCGCACGGACTCCGAAGCGCGCATCCAGACGCAGGGCCTGCTCGGTGACCGCATCGTGGAGATCACGGTCGGGAGCGCGCAGATGGCGGCCGTGCCGCCCGGCGCGACGCTCCGCTCGCGCGATCCGGTCGACATCTCCCACATCATCGGCGAAGGCGCGGGCGTCGTGCGGAGCGTCGCCGCGCTCACGGACAGCTTCCGCCAGGTGGCCGAGGAGTTCCAGGCCTCGCGCGTGATGGAGGACCTCGGCGAGACCGTGAAGACCACGCGCAAGGTCGCCGACCAGGTGGGCCGCATCGCGACGCGCGTGGAGCGAGGCCCGGGGCTCGCGCACACGCTGCTCTACGAGGAGCCGATCGCGCTCCGTCGCGTCAACGACCTCCTCACGAGCACGCAGACGATCCTCACGCGGATCGAGCGCGGCGAGGGGGCGGTCGGCGTGCTGACCTCGCCGGAGTCCACCCAGGCGGCGCGCAAGCTGGTGGCGGCGATGGAGCGGTTCGGCGCGCTCGCCGATCGCCCGGCCGGCGACGAGGGCCTGCTCACCGCGCTCCTCTTCGATCCGAAGTACACGTCGGTGCTCGAGGACCTCCAGCGTGTGACCCACAACTTCCGCGACATCTCGGACCGGCTCGCGGGCGGTCGCGGGACGATCGGCGCCTTGCTGAAGGACGAGCCGGCGGACGCGAGCATCCGGAAGGCGTCGGGAGACCTGCAGGCGACGCTCGCGAACCTCCGCGCGATCACCGAGAAGATCAACGAAGGCGAAGGCACGCTCGGCGCGCTCATCGCCGATCCCACGATCTACGAGCGCCTCTCGAGCATCCTCGACGGCGCCTCGCGCAGCTTCCTCCTGCGCAGCCTGATCCGCGGGCTCGGCAAGAACGACGACGGCAAGAGGAACGCAGGGTGAAGCGGGCCGCTAACGTCTACCGTTGCCAGCAGTGCGGCTTCGCGAGCCCGAAGCCCGGGACGTGCCCCGACTGCGCGCGCACGGGCGAGTTCATCGCGCTCGTGGAGGAGCGGCCCGCCCCCACGCGCGAGAGTCGCCGCGGGACGCTCACGTCCGGGCGCCCGCGGCCGTTGCGTGACGTCGAGCTCGAGAACGTCGCGCGGCTCCGGACCGGCATCGGCGAGCTCGACCGCGTGCTCGGCGGTGGCGTCGTGCCGGGCTCGCTCGTGCTGATCGGCGGCGAGCCGGGGATCGGCAAGAGCACGCTGCTGGCGACGGCCGCGAGCCGGCTCGCGGAGATCGCGCCTCCGGTGCTCTACGTCTCCGCGGAAGAGTCGGCGGCGCAGGTGCGGATGCGCGCGGACCGGCTCGGCATCAAGACGGACGCGCTGCTGCTCTGGGCGGAGAACGACCTCACCGCGGTCGAGGCGCAGCTGGACGAGGTGAAGCCGCGCGTGCTGGTGATCGACTCGATCCAGACGGTCTTCCTTCCCGGCCTGGAGTCCGCGCCCGGGCAGCGTGGCCCAGGTGCGCGAGTGCGGGGCGCGGCTTGATGACGCTCGCGAAGGGGCGCGGCCTCCCGACGTTCCTCGTCGGTCACGTCACCAAGGACGGCGCGATCGCCGGTCCGCGCGTGCTCGAGCACCTCGTCGACACCGTCCTCTACTTCGAGGGCGAGCAGCACCACGCCTACCGCGTGCTGCGCGCGGTGAAGAACCGCTTCGGCTCCACGAACGAGCTCGGCGTGTTCCAGATGGGCGAGCGCGGCCTCGAAGAGGTCGCCGAACCCGTCCGGGTTCTTCCTGGCCGAGCGGCCGAAGGACGCGCCCGGCTCGGTGGTGGTGGCGAGCCTCGAGGGCACCCGGCCGCTGCTGCTCGAGCTGCAGGCGCTCGTCGCGCCCGCGTCGTTCGGCACGCCGCGCCGGACGGTGCTCGGCGCCGACTACAACCGCGTGTGCCTGCTCCTCGCGGTGCTCGAGAAGCGCGCGGGCGTGCCGGTGGCGAACCAGGACGTCTTCGTCAACGTCGCCGGTGGCGGCCGCATCATCGAGCCCGCGGCCGACCTCGGGATCGTGCTGGCCACCGCGTCGAGCTACATGAACTGCCCGTTGCGCGGCGACGTCGTCGTGCTCGGCGAGGTCGGGCTGACCGGCGAGGTGCGCGCGGTCACGGGACTGTCGACGCGGCTGCGGGAGGCCGCTCAGCTGGGCTTCCGCGAGGCCGTCGTGCCTGCCAGCAATCTCGCGGAGGGCGAAGCGCTGCCGCTCGAGGTGCACGGCGTCGCCACCGTGGACGAGGCCATCCGAGCGTTGCTGCGGTGAGCAAGGCGGCGATCCTGACCCGTCTCGTGCTGGCCGTGCTCGTCATGCTCATCGGCGCCACGAGCGCCGTCGCGGTCGCCGCCTCCCCGGTGGCGGGGGCGGTCGCCGGCGCCGTGCTCGGCGGTATCGTCCTGCTCGTCGAGCAGGTGGCCGCGCGGGCGCGCATCGATCGTCTCTTCTGGGCGGTCGTCGGCGGCGTGGTCGGACTCGTCTCCGGAGTCGTCGCCGGTCTTGTCGTGCTCGGCGTCGCGCCGGCCATCGGCACCGGGCTGCTCGCGCTCGGCGCCGTCCTGGGCGCGTGGCTCGGCGTCGCGGTCGGCGTCCGGCGGGGTCCGGACGTCACGGGACTCAACGCCGCCCTGTTTCCCGCGCGCGGCGCGTGAGCGTCCGGTCAAGCTGGTCGACACGTCCGCGATCATCGACGGACGCATCGCCGACCTCGCCGCCACCGGCTTCGTCGACGGGCCGCTGCTGGTGCCGCAGTTCGTGCTGCGCGAGCTCCAGCGGGTCGCCGACGCGACGGATCCGCGGCGGCGCGCGCGGGGCAAGCGCGGCTTCGAGGTGGTGCAGCGCCTGCTGCGCCTGCCTGGCCCGCTGGTCGAGGTCGACGACACCGACGTGCCGGAGGTGACGGACGTCGACGAGAAGCTGCTCGAGCTGGCGAAGGCGCGCGGCGCCAAGGTCATCACGACGGACTACAACCTCAACAAGCGCGCCGAGCTGAGCGGCGTCACGGTCCTCAACGTCAACGATCTCTCCAACGCCCTGAAGCCCGCCGCCGTCGCGGGCGAGACCATGCGCGTGCACGTGCTGCGCGAAGGCAAGGAGCCGGGCCAGGGCGTCGCGTATCTCGACGACGGCACCATGGTCGTGGTCGATCGCGGGAAGCCGCTTGATCGGCCAGAGCGTCGACGTCGCGGTGACGAGCGTGCTGCAGACCTCGGCCGGGCGCATCATCTTCACGCGGCCGCGCGACGAGGAGGCGGCGCGTGCGTGACGTGGCCGTCGTGATTCCGGCCGGCGGCGTCGGGCGTCGGCTCGGTCACCGCACCCCCAAGCAGTTCCTCCGCCTGGGCCCGGCGCCGATCCTCGCGCTCACGGTCGAGCACTTCACGCGCCATCCGCGGGTGTCGTGCGTGGTCGTGGCGGCGCCCGCGGCGTACCTCGCCCGCACCCGTCGCGCGCTGGGCTCGGTCCCCAACCACGCGCGCGTCCAGGTCGTGGCCGGCGGCCAGGAGCGCCAGGAGTCGGTGTGGCTCGGCCTGCAGGCCGTGCCCGACGCGGCGGCGGTGATCGTCGTGCACGACGCCGTGCGCCCGTTCATCACCCGCGCGCTGATGGACCGCGTGATCGCGGCGGCGAGGGCGGGCGGCGCCGCGATCTGCGCGCTGCCGATCGCGGAGACCGTCAAGCGCGTGCGGGACCATGTGGTCGAGGCGACCGTGGATCGCTCCGGCCTCTGGGCCGTGCAGACCCCGCAGGCGTTCCGTGCGGCGATCCTGCGCGAGGCGCACGAGAAGGCCCGGCGCGACAGCTTCCTCGGCACCGACGAATCGATGCTGGTCGAGCGCCTCGGCCATCCGGTCACGGTCGTGCCGGGTCTGGTCGAGAACGTCAAGATCACGACGCCCGACGATCTGGCTCGCGCGAAGCGAGCCACCCGAGCGGGCGGGGCGAATCGCGCGAAGCGAGCCCCCGAGCGGGCGGGGCGAATCGCGCGAAGCGAGCGCCACCCGAGCGGGCGGGCGAAGCCCGGGAGCCCGCGAGTTCAATGACCCGCGTAGCGGCTTCGGGTTCGACATCCACCCGCTCGTGGCCGGCCGGCCCCTCATCCTCGGCGGCGTGACCGTGCCGTCGGAGCTCGGGCTCGACGGCCACTCGGATGCGGACGTCCTCTCGCACGCGATCGGCGAAGCGCTGCTGGGCGCGCTGGCGCTCGGCGATCTCGGGCGCCACTTTCCCGACACCGATCCGCGCTATCGCGGCATCTCGAGCCTCGCGCTCCTCCGCGACGTGATGGGGCTGGTGGCGGCGCGCGGCGGCCGGCTGGTGAACGTGGACGCGACGGTGATCGCGCAGGCCCCGCGGCTGTCCGGGCTGCTCCCCGAGATGGCGAAGCGGCTTGCGGATACACTCGGAATCCCTGCGGACGCCATGAGCGTCAAAGCCAAGAGTCCCGAAGGGCTCGGGTTGCTTGGACGAAAGGAAGGCATGGCAGCGATGGCGGTCGTGAGCGTGGAGGTCGCGTGAAGATCTACAACACCCTGACGCGCAGGAAGGAAGAGCTGGTGCCTCTCACGCCGGGCCGGCTCACGATGTACTCGTGCGGCGTGACCGTGTACGACCTCTGTCACGTCGGCCACGCGCGGATGATGATCGTCTTCGACGTGATCTCGCGCTACCTGCGCTTCGCGGGGTACCAGCTCACCTTCGTGCGCAACTTCACCGACATCGACGACAAGATCATCCGGCGCGCGCAGCAGGAAGGCGTCGCCGCGAGCGAGATCTCGGAGCGCTACATCGCCGCCTTCCGCGAGGACATCGCCGCGCTCGGCGCGCTCGCGCCCGAGGTGGAGCCCAAGGCGACGGAGAACGTCACGGAGATGATCGCGCTCATCGAGCGCCTGGTGGCCGGCGGCTACGCGTACGTCATCGACGGCGACGTGTACTTCGAGATCGCCCGGTTCCCGCCCTACGGCACGCTTGTCGGGCAAGAACCTGGACGATCTGCTCGCCGGGCGCGCGTGTCGACGTCGACGAGCGCAAGCGGGATCCCGCGCGACTTCGCGCTGTGGAAGAGCGCCAAGCCCGGCGAGCCGTCGTGGGAGAGTCCGTGGGGACCCGGCCGGCCGGGCTGGCACATCGAGTGCTCGGCCATGGCGATGAAGCTACCTGGGGCCGACCTTCGACATCCACGGCGGCGGCGACGACCTCATCTTCCCGCATCACGAGTGCGAGATCGCCCAGTCGGAGGCGGGCACGGGCAAGCCGTTCGCGCGGTACTGGCTGCACAACGGCATGGTCAACATGGGCGCCGAGAAGATGTCGAAGTCCCTCGGCAACACGCTGTCGATCCGCGAGATCCTCAAGCGCCACGACGCCGGCGCCGTGCGCCTGTGGGTCCTCGGCACGCACTACCGCAATCCGCTCGAGTACGCCGAGGAGCGACTCGCCGAGGCCGGCCGCGCGCTCGAGCGGCTGTGGGGGCCTGTCCGCGACGCTCGGACCTCGCCGGAGTGGCAGAGCCTCGCCGGCGGCGACACCCTCCCGGCCGATCTCGTCCCCTTCCGCAACGACTTCGTCGACGCGATGGACGACGACTTCAACACGCCGCAGGCGCTGGGCGTGTTGTTCGAGATGACGCGCACCCTGAACCGGCGCGAGGGTCGGAGCGTGGAGGATCAGGTGCGCGGCGCGCGCGCGCTCGCGGCGATGCTGCCAGGCGCTCGGCTTCGAAGAGCCGAAGCCCGTGGTCACCGAGGTCCCCGCCGAGCTGAACGATCGGATCATCGGCCTGGTCCGCGCGCGCGCGGCGGCCCGGACGACCCGGGACTGGAAGCGCGCCGACGAGCTGCGCGCGGAGCTGGCGGCGCTCGACGTCGCCGTGAAGGACACGCCGCAGGGCACCGACTGGGAGTGGAAGGGTCTCCGCGCGACGGAGCGCTCGTGAGCGAAGGGCGCGTCTACGGACGGAATCCCGTCCTCGAGCTGCTGCGCCGGGGCGGGCGCCGCACCGACGAGATCGCGGTCCTGTCCGGCGGCCATGGGCCGCTCGCGGAGGTCGTGGCGCTGGCCCGGCGTGCGGGGGTGAAGGTCTCCTACCGGACCCGCGAGCAATTGTCGGCGATGGCGGGCTCCGACGACCACCAGGGCGTCGTGGCGCGCGTCGCGGCGGTCGAGTATCACGACCTGGACGACCTGCTCGCGATCCCCGCCTCCCGGGGCGAGGCCCCCTTCCTTCTGGCCCTGGACCGGATCCAGGACCCTCGGAACTTCGGGGCCGTGCTCCGGACGGCCGAGGTCTTCGGGGTCCACGGGGTGCTGGTGCCCAAGCATCACCGGTCGGCCTGACCGAGGTGGCCGCCCGGACCGCGATGGGCGCCGTCGGAGCACGTCGCCGTGGCCCGGGAGACCAACCTGGTGTCCTCACTTCGAAAAGATCAAGGAATCAGGTATTTGGGTTTATGGTGGCATCGTGACCGGGGGGATCGCGCCCTGGAAGGCCGATCTCAAGGGACCACTCTGCCTGGTCCTCGGCGGTGAAGGCGAGGGGGTCCGGCCCCTGGTGGCCCGCACGTGCGACGGACTGCTCACGATTCCGATGACCGGCCGGGTCGGGTCCCTGAACGTCGGCGCCGCCGCCGCCGTCCTCTGCTACGAAGCGTCGCGACAGCGCCTGACCGGGCATAAACTCCTTGACGAATAGGATTTTCGAAACTAACGTGGAATTTTGTCTGTGCTGGCGTAGCTCAGGGGCAGAGCAACTGCCTTGTAAGCAGTGGGTCGGGGGTTCGATTCCTCCCGCCAGCGCCAGCTTTTCTCTACCAGATCAGCGAGGGTTTTCGAGCGCATGCCGCGGTCTTCGGGGAGGTACCCAAGTGGCCAAAGGGGGCAGACTGTAAATCTGCTGGCGTACGCCTTCAGAGGTTCAAATCCTCTCCTCCCCACCACTGTGGGCACGCGAACGGACGATACGGGACGCGGGAATAGCTCAGCGGTAGAGCGCCAGCCTTCCAAGCTGGGGGTCGCGGGTTCGAATCCCGTTTCCCGCTCCACGATTGAGGCGTCATCAGAGGCAACGCGATTCGGAGCACGGGCCCATGTAGCTCAGCTGGCAGAGCGCGTCCTTGGTAAGGACGAGGTCTCCGGTTCAATCCCGGACATGGGCTCCACCCACTTGCGGAGGTAAGGGCGAATGGCGAAGGCGAAGTACGAGCGGACGAAGCCGCACGTGAACATCGGGACGATCGGGCACATCGACCACGGGAAGACGACGCTGACGGCGGCGATCACGAAGGTGCTGCACACGAAGAACAAGAACATCGCGGTGCGGGACTACGGGTCGATCGACAACGCGCCGGAAGAGCGGGAGCGGGGGATCACGATCGCGGTGGCGCACGTGGAGTACGAGACGGACAAGCGGCACTACGCGCACATCGACTGCCCGGGGCACGCGGACTACATCAAGAACATGATCACGGGGGCGGCGCAGATGGACGGCGCCATTCTGGTGGTGGCGGCGAACGACGGGCCGATGCCGCAGACGCGGGAGCACGTGCTGCTGGCGCGGCAGGTGAACGTGCCGTTTCTGGTGGTGTTCATGAACAAGGTCGACATGGTGGATGACCCGGAGATCCTGGACCTGGTGGAGCTGGAAGTGCGGGAGCTGCTGAAGAAGTACAACTTTCCGGGGGACGACGTGCCGGTGATCCGGGGGTCGGCGCTGGCGGCGTCGGACAAGCCGGACGACGCGGCGGCGGCGAAGCCGATCTTCGAGCTGATGGAGGCGGTGGACAGCTACATTCCGACGCCGCCGCGGCCGGTGGACAAGCCGTTTCTGATGCCGATCGAGGACATTTTCTCGATCACGGGGCGGGGGACGGTGGTGACGGGGCGGATCGAGCGGGGGATCGTGAAGGTGGGGGAAGAGATCGAGATCGTGGGGATCACGGACACGAAGAAGTCGGTGGTGACCGGGGTGGAGATGTTCCGCAAGCTGCTGGACGAGGGGCAGGCGGGGGACAACGTGGGGTGTCTCTTGCGGGGGATCGACAAGGACGAGGTGGAGCGGGGGCAGGTGCTGGCGAAGCCGGGGTCGATCAAGCCGTACAAGAAGTTCAAGGCGGAAGTGTACGTCCTGACGAAGGAAGAGGGCGGGCGGCACACGCCGTACTTCAACGGGTACCGGCCGCAGTTTTACTTTCGGACGACGGACGTGACGGGGGTGTGCACGTTGCCGGCGGGGACGGAGATGGTGATGCCGGGGGACAACGTGACGATGTCGATCGAGCTGATCATGCCGATCGCGATGGAGAAGGAGCTGCGGTTCGCGATCCGGGAAGGTGGGCGGACGGTGGGCGCGGGCGTCGTGACCGAGATCGAGGGTTAGGGCGATGCGCGAGATCATCTCCCTCGCCTGCGGCACCTGCCAGCGGCGGAACTACTCGACGACGAAGAACAAGCGCACCCATCCCGACCGGATGGAGCTGAAGAAGTACTGCAAGTGGTGCCGCAAGCACCAGCCGCACAAGGAGACGAGGTAGGACGTCGCACTGAGCGTAGGGGTGTAGCTCTAACGGCTAGAGCACCGGACTCCAAATCCGGGGGATGGGGGTTCGAATCCCTCCACCCCTGCCATTCACAGACGCTGACGGGCAGAAGGAAGCGGGAACGATGGGCGCAGTGACGCGGGTCAGAGAGTTCGTGCAAGAGGTCCTGGCGGAGTTCCGCAAGGTGACCTGGCCGAGCCGCACCGAGCTCGTCAACTCGACGATGGTGGTCATCGTGGTCACCGTCGTGCTCGCGTTCTTCCTGGGCGGCGTCGACATCGTGCTGGCGCGGGTGGTGGAAAGGATTCTCCGATGAGCGACGCGGGCCGCGACGGCGAAGCAGTGGTTCGTCGTCCACACCTACTCGGGCTTCGAGAACAAGGTGGCGGAAGCGATCCAGTCGCGCGCCAAGATCTTCGGCATGGGCGAGAAGATCGCCCAGGTGCTCGTCCCCACCGAGAAGGTGGTCGAGGTCCGCAACAAGCAGAAGCGCGAGACCGAGCAGAAGTTCTTTCCGGGCTACGTGCTGGTGGAGATGGAGCTCACCGACGACACCTGGCACCTCGTGCGCTCGACGCCGAAGGTGACCGGCTTCGTCGGGCTCCGGCCAGAAGCCGGTGGCGCTCTCCCAGGACCAGGTCGACGAGATCCTGCGCCAGATGGAGACGGGCGCGGAGAAGCCCAAGCCGAAGTCGGTGTTCCAGCGCGGCGACAAGGTGCGCGTCATCGACGGTCCGTTCGTCAACTTCCAGGGCGTGGTCGAGGACATCAACCCCGAGCGCGGGCGGATGAAGGTCGTGGTGCCGGTGTTCGGCCGGCCGACGCCGGTCGAGCTCGAGTACTACCAGGTGGAGCGACTCTAGATGGCGAAGAAAGTCCAGGCGATGGTGAAGCTGCAGATCCCGGCCGGCAAGGCGAACCCGTCGCCGCCGGTGGGCCCGGCGCTCGGCCAGCACGGCGTCAACATCATGGAGTTCTGCAAGGGCTTCAACGCGCAGACGAACAACCAGGAGGGACTGATCCTCCCGGTGGTGGTCACGATCTACCAGGACCGGTCGTTCACCTTCATCGTGAAGACGCCGCCGGCGGCCGTGCTGCTCAAGCGCGCGGCCGGCATCGCGAAGGCCTCGGCGATCCCGCACAAGGACAAGATCGGCAAGGTCACCCGCAGCAGGTCCGCGAGATCGCCCAGACGAAGCTGGTCGACCTGAACACGGACTCGATCGACTCCGCGATGCGGATCATCGAGGGCACCGCCCGCAGCATGGGCATCGAGGTGGTCTGATGGCGACGGTGGTCAGCAAGCGGTACGACGCGGCGTCGAAGAAGCGCGAGACCGAGACGCAGTACCCGCTCGAGGAGGCGATGCGGCATCCTCAAGGAGATGCCGGGCGCGAAGTTCGACGAGTCGGTCGACCTCTCGTTCCGCCTCGGCGTCGATCCCAAGCACGCCGACCAGATGGTCCGCGGCGCGGTGGTGCTGCCGCACGGCATCGGCAAGACCGTGCGCGTGGCCGTCTTCGCCAAGGGCGAGAAGGAGCGCGAGGCGCGCGAGGCCGGCGCGGACATCGTCGGCGCCGAGGACCTCGTCGAGAAGGTGCAGGGCGGCTGGACGGACTTCGACACCGCCATCGCCACGCCGGACCTCATGGGCCAGGTCGGACGGCTGGGCAAGGTGCTCGGTCCGCGCGGCCTGATGCCGAACCCGAAGCTCGGCACCGTCACCTTCGACGTCAGCAAGGCCGTGCGCGAGGCGAAGGCGGGCAAGGTCGAGTTCCGCGTGGACAAGGCCGGCAACATCCACACGCCCGTCGGCAAGAAGTCGTTCACGCCCGAGAACATCCAGGCGAACGCCATGGCCGTGATCGAGGCGATCGTGCGCGCCAAGCCGTCGGCGGCGAAGGGGACCTACCTCCGCTCGGTGACGATGTCGAGCACGATGGGCCCGGGCGTGTCGGTCGATCCGGTCGCGCTCGCGAACCTGTTCAAGAAGGCTGTCTGAGGAGTCGCCCGTGCCCACGCAAGAGAAGGTCGAGACGGTCGAGGAGTTCAAGACGCGGCTGGACGGCGTCAAGACGGTGCTCGTCACCGAGTACCGCGGCTTGACCGTTCAGCAGCTTTCCGACCTCCGCAAGCAGCTGCGCGGGGTGTCGGCGCAGTACAAGATCATCAAGAACCGTCTCGCCAAGCTGGCGATGACGGATCCCGGTCTGTCGCAGCTGGGCCCGCACCTGAAGGGCCCGACGGGGATGGTGATCTCGAAGGAAGATCCCGTCGCCGTCGCCAAGGCGCTGCACACGTTCGCGCGGACGAACCAGGCGCTCGCCATCAAGGCCGGCTTCGTCGACGGCCAGGTGCTGCCGGCGTCCGAGCTGAAGGCGCTGTCCGAGCTGCCGACCAAGGATGCCATTCGCGCGCAGATCATCGGCGCGATCCAGGGACCGCTCGCGCAGCTGGTCGGCCTGCTGCAGGCCGCGCCGCGCGAGCTCGCCTACGTCCTGTCCGAACGTGGCAAGAACGCGCCTGCGGAGACCGCGGGCGAAGCACAACCATAAGGAGAACCCCCATGGCCATGACGATCGAACAGATCGCCGAAGAGCTGGACAAGCTGACGCTGCTGCAGGCGGCCCAGCTCTCGAAGCTGCTGCAGGAGAAGTGGGGCGTGTCCGCCGCCGCGCCCGTCGCCGTCGCCGCCGTCCCGGGTGCCGCCGGCGCGGCCGCCGGTGCCGCCGCCGCCGAGGAGAAGACCGAGTTCGACGTGGTGCTCACCGCGGCCGGCGAGAAGAAGATCCAGGTCATCAAGGTCGTGCGCGAGCTGACCGGGCTCGGCCTCAAGGAAGCCAAGGATCTCGTGGACGGCGCGCCGAAGCCGGTGAAGGAGAAGGTCACCAAGGCCGAGGCGGAGGACATGAGGAAGAAGCTCGAGGAGCAGGGCGCGCAGGTCCAGGTTCGCTGACCCGGAGGGGGGCTTCGCCCCCCTGCCGACCGCTCGAGCAAGCGGCCGGAGGCCGCTGAACCGTGGGGATGGTGGCAGCAACGCTGCTGCTTGAACGACGAGGACCGAACAAGGAGGCGCGAGAAGACCGAACGCGCGGCGCCGGGTGCCTTGGGGCGACTGAAGTATTGAGAGGGCGATCGACCATCGCTCTCGGGAGACGAAGATAGATGGCTGGTGTGATCCAGTGCGGGCGGCGGAGTCGGAGAGACTTCGGCAAGATCCCGTCGATCGTTGAGATCCCGAATCTCATCGAAGTGCAGAAGCGGTCGTACGAGACGTTCCTCCAGAAGGACGTCGCGGCCGACCGTCGTGAAGAGATCGGACTGCAGGCCGTGTTCAAGTCCGTGTTCCCGATCGCGGACTACAACGACAACGCGCTGCTGGAGTTCGACTCGTATCACTTCGGCGATCCCAAGTACACGGTCGAGGAATGCCACGACCGTGGGATGACCTTCGCCATCCCCCTGAAGGTGACGCTCCGCCTCGTGATCTTCGATCACGACAAGGAAGCGAAGACCCGGACGATCCGCGAGCAGCGCGGCCAGGAGGTCTACCTGGGCGAGCTGCCGCTGATGACCGAGAAGGGCACCTTCATCATCAACGGCACCGAGCGCGTGGTGGTGAGCCAGCTGCAGCGCTCGGCCGGCGTCTTCTTCGACGACGACAAGGGCAAGACGCTCGCGTCCGGCAAGCCGCTGTTCTCGGCGCGCGTGATCCCCTATCGCGGCTCGTGGGTGGAGTTCGACTTCGACGCCAACGACATCCTGCACGTCCGCGTGGACCGGCGGCGCAAGATGCTCGCCACCGCGTTCCTGCGCGCCTTCTGGTTCCTCGAGAAGGGCAACATCCTCTCCGACGAGGAGATCCTCGGCCAGTTCTACACGATGGAAGAGGTCCAGGGGTTCGAGGAAGGCAACGCCTGGGTGAAGTTCAATGCCGATGCCCACGAGAACGTCAAGGTCGCGGAGGACGTCAAGCCGCCGCGCCATCGCGAGCCGCTGGTCCAGGCGGGGAAGACCCTCAACGCGAAGACGATCGAGAAGCTCGTCGAGGCGGGCGTCGAGAAGCTCGCCGTGCGCGCCGAGTCGCTCGTCGGCCGGCGGACCGGCTCGCGCATCATCGACACCGAGAGCGGCGAGGTCCTGGTCAACACCAACGCGGAGATCACCTCGCAGCTGCTGACCCAGATCATGGGCAAGCGCGTCGCGCCCTTCAAGCTGCTGGTGCCGGTGCTGCCGAACCTCCCGGGCGTGAAGCCCCTCGACAAGAAGATCGACGCGTCGATCTACGAGACGCTCGCCAAGGACGCCTTCAAGAACCCCGACGAGGCGCTGGTCGAGATCTACCGCCGGCTGCGCCCGGGCGACCCGCCCACCGTGGACTCCGCCCGCGCGCTGTTCCGCGGCATGTTCATGGACCCGCGCCGCTACGACCTCGCGCGCGTCGGCCGGTTCATGATCAACAAGAAGCTCCTGATCGACGCGCCGCTGCACATCAAGACGCTGCGCTCCGAGGACATCGTGTCCGTCGTGCGGCACCTGCTCATGGTGAAGCTGGGCGAGCGCCAGACCGACGACATCGACCATCTCGGCAACCGCCGCGTGCGCTCGGTGGGCGAGCTGCTCGAGAACCAGTTCCGCGTGGGCCTCACCCGCATGGAGCGCGCGGTGAAGGAGCGGATGTCGATCTCCGACACCGCGAACCTGATGCCGCACGACCTCATCAACGCCAAGCCCGTGTCGGCGGTGGTGAAGGAGTTCTTCGGCTCCTCGCAGCTCTCGCAGTTCATGGACCAGACGAATCCGCTGGCAGAACTGACCCACAAGCGACGGCTCTCGGCACTCGGACCGCGAGGCCTGTCCCGCGAACGGGCGGGATTCGAGGTGCGTGACGTTCATCCGACCCACTACGGTCGCATCTGCCCGATCGAGACGCCGGAAGGTCCGAACATCGGCCTGATCTCGTCGCTGTCGACGTACGCGCGCACGAACGAGTTCGGCTTCATCGAGACACCATATAGAAAGGTCACCACCGGGCGCGTGCTCGACGAGATCGTCTTCCTCACCGCGCTGGAGGAGGAGCAGGTCGTCATCGCCCAGGCCAACGCGGCGATCGACCGCACCGGGAAGTACATCGAGGAGAAGGTGTCGGCGCGCAAGGCGGGCGAGTTCCGCATGGTGCCGCCGGAAGAGCTCCACTACATGGACGTCTCGCCGAAGCAGCTCGTGTCGGTGGCGGCGTCGCTGATTCCGTTCCTCGAGAACGACGACGCCAACCGGGCGCTCATGGGATCGAACATGCAGCGTCAGGCGGTGCCGCTGCTGCAGCCGGAGGCGCCGCTGGTCGGCACCGGCATGGAGCACGTGGTGGCGCGGGACTCGGGCGCGGTGCTCGTGGCCAAGCGCACGGGCGTGGTCGAGTACGTGTCGGCCGACCGCATCGTGATCCGGGCGGAGAGCCGGTCGAAGAAGACCGATCCCGTGCAGGATCTGCCGCTCGACATCTTCAACCTGACGAAGTACCGCCGCTCGAACCAGAACACCTGCATCAACCAGAAGCCCATCGTGCGGAAGGGCCAGAAGGTGCAGCAGGGTGACGTCATCGCCGACGGCCCCGCGACGGACCAGGGCGAGCTCGCGCTCGGGCGCAACGTCCTCGTCGCGTTCATGCCGTGGGGCGGCTACAACTTCGAGGACGCGATCCTCGTGTCCGAGAAGCTCGTGAAGGAAGACCGCTTCACCTCGATCCACATCGAGGAGTTCGAGATCCAGGCGCGCGACACGAAGCTGGGGAAAGAGGAAGTCACTCGGGACATTCCGAATGTCTCCGAGGAAGCCCTGAAGGATCTCGATGACTCCGGGATCGTGCGCATCGGCGCGAAGGTGAAGCCGAGCGATATCCTGGTCGGCAAGATCACGCCGAAGGGCGAGACGCAATTGACGCCGGAGGAGAAGCTGCTCCGCGCGATCTTCGGCGAGAAGGCGGGCGACGTGCGCGACACGTCGCTGACCGTGCCGCCGGGCATCGAGGGCACGGTGGTCGACGTGAAGGTGTTCTCGCGGCGCGGCGTCGACAAGGACGAGCGCGCCAAGTCCATCGAGGAAGAGGAGATCGCCCGCCTCGAGAAGGACTACCAGGACGAGATCGCCATGGTCGAGATGGAGCGCGACCAGAAGCTGAAGAACCTCCTCGTCGGCAAGACGGTGGTGAACGACATCATCGACCCGACGGACAAGAACAACCGCCTGACCAAGAAGGGCGATCGCATCGACCGCGCGGACCTCGACAACCTGTCGTGGAACGAGCTGAAGAAGGTCAAGGTCAAGGAGGACGAAGGACTCGCGCAGATGATCCGCCGCATCGAGGAGCTTGCCGAGGAGCAGATCGGCATCTACGACTCGATGCTGGAGGAGCGCATCGGCCGTCTGCGCCGCGGCGACGATCTGCCGCCGGGCGTGATCAAGATGGTCAAAGTGTATGTCGCCGTGAAGCGCAAGCTCAGCGTCGGCGACAAGATGGCGGGCCGCCACGGCAACAAGGGCGTGGTGTCCAAGGTGCTGCCGGAAGAGGACATGCCGTTCCTGCCCGATGGCACGCCCGTCGAGATCGTGCTCAACCCGCTCGGCGTGCCGTCCCGGATGAACGTCGGGCAGATCCTCGAGACCCACCTCGGGTGGGCGGCGCGGGCGCTCGGCCTCTGGATGGCGAGCCCCGTCTTCGACGGCGCCACCGAGGAAGAGATCAAGGAGCACCTGACGCAAGCGAACATGCCCACGTCGGGCAAGACCGTGCTCTACGACGGCCGCACGGGCAAGCGCTTCCACCAGGAAGTGACCGTGGGCCAGATCTACATCTTGAAGCTCGCGCACCTCGTCGACGACAAGATGCACGCGCGCTCCATCGGCCCCTACTCGCTGGTCACGCAGCAGCCGCTCGGCGGCAAGGCGCAGTTCGGCGGTCAGCGGTTCGGCGAGATGGAGGTGTGGGCGCTGGAAGCGTACGGGGCCGCCCATACGCTCCAGGAGATGCTCACGGTCAAATCGGACGACGTGGAGGGCCGCAACCGGATCTACGAAGCCATCGTCAAGGGCGAGAACTTCCTCGAGCCGGGCACGCCGGAGTCGTTCAACGTGCTCGTGAAGGAGCTGCAGTCGCTCGCTCTCGACGTCGAACTGATCACGAAGGACGGGAAGAAGGCTTCCTAGGGCCCTCTTGGACAAGGAGAAAGACTGAATGCTGACGGATCGGCCTTTCGGCAGCCTGATCAGGGAAGAGAAGCCCACCAAGGACCTGTGGGGGATCCTCGATCGGCATGCGAAGCCCATCACGTTTGACGCGATTCGCATCAAGCTCGCCGCGCCGCAGAAGATCCGCGACTGGTCGCACGGCGAGGTGAAGAAGCCGGAGACCATCAACTACCGGACGTTCAAGCCGGAGCGTGATGGCCTGTTCTGCGCCCGCATCTTCGGGCCGACCAAGGACTACGAGTGCGCGTGCGGCAAGTACAAGCGCATGAAGTTCGCGGGGGTCGTCTGCGACAAGTGCGGCGTCGAGGTGACGCGCGCGCGCGTGCGCCGCGAGCGCATGGGGCACATCGAGCTGGCGTCGCCGGTCTCCCACGTCTGGTTCTTCAAGGGGCTCCCGAGCCGCATCGGCCAGCTCCTCGACACGTCGCTCCGCGACCTCGAGAAGATCCTCTACTTCGAGGAGTACGTGGTCCTCGACGCGAAGATCAACGGGGTCAAGAAGAAGGACCTGATGTCCGTCGACAAGGCCCGCAAGCTCCTGGAGGAGCACGGTCCCGACGCGCTGAAGGTCGGCATGGGCGCGGAGGCGATCCGCGAGCTCCTGCGGGACATGGACCTCGACGCGCTCGCGCGGGATCTCCGCGCGCAGATGCTCGGGGAGACGTCCGTCCAGAAGCGCAAGAAGATCGTCAAGCGGCTGAAGGTCATCGAGGCCTTCCTGAAGTCCGGCAACCAGCCCGACTGGATGATCCTCGAGGTCGTGCCGGTGATCCCACCGGAGCTCCGCCCTCTCGTGCCTCTCGATGGCGGTCGTTTTGCGACGTCCGACCTGAACGACCTCTATCGCCGCGTGATCAACCGGAACAACCGGCTGAAGCGGCTCATGGACCTGAAGGCGCCCGAGATCATCATCCGGAACGAGAAGCGGATGCTGCAGGAAGCGGTGGACGCGCTGTTCGACAACGGCCGCCGGGGGCGTGTCATCACCGGCCCCAACAACCGTCCGCTCAAGTCCCTGAGCGACACGCTGAAGGGCAAGCAGGGCCGGTTCCGTCAGAACCTGCTCGGCAAGCGCGTCGACTATTCCGGGCGCTCGGTCATCGTCGTCGGCCCGTACCTCAAGCTGCACCAGTGCGGCCTGCCGAAGAAGATGGCGCTCGAGCTGTTCAAGCCGTTCATCCTCCGGAAGCTGGAGGACCGCGGCATCGCCTCGTCCATCAAGGCCGCCAAGAAGTACGTCGAGAAGGAGCGGCCCGAGGTGTGGGACATCCTCGAGGACGTGATCAAGGAGCACCCGGTGCTCCTGAACCGCGCCCCGACCCTGCACCGTCTCGGCATCCAGGCGTTCGAGCCGATCCTCGTCGAGGGCAAGGCCATCGAGATCCACCCGCTCGTCTGCACCGCCTTCAACGCGGACTTCGACGGCGACCAGATGGCCGTCCACGTGCCGCTGTCGATGGAGGCGCAGCTCGAGGCGCAGGTGCTCATGCTGTCGGCCAACAACATCCTGTCGCCGTCGAACGGCGCGCCGCTGGCCGTGCCGACGCAGGACATGGTCCTCGGCATCTACTACCTGACGAAGGAGAAGCTCAGCACGTCCGAGCATCCCGTCCGCGGGGAAGGCCGCCTCTTCGCCGACGCCGAGGAAGTGCGCATCGCGTACGACAACGAGGACGTGGACCTGCAGGCCAGGATCCGCCTGCGCCGCAACGGCGAGGTCATCGAGACCACGGTCGGCCGGACGATCTTCAACGAGATCGTGCCGGAGGAGCTGCAGTTCGAGAACCGGAGCTGAAGAAGAAGGAGGTCACCAACCTCGTCGTCCCGCTGCTACAACATGCTGGGCAACGAGCGGACGGTCGCCTTCCTCGACGAGCTCAAGGACCTCGGCTTCCGCTACGCGACGCTGTCCGGGCTGTCGATCGGCATCGACGACATGCACATCCCGACCTCGAAGGACCAGCTCCTGGCGAAGGCGCGGGAGGACGTCAACGAGGTCGAGCAGCAGTACCAGGACGGTGTCATCACCAACGGCGAGCGTTACAACAAGGTCGTCGACATCTGGGCGCACGTCACCGAGGTGATCGCCGACCAGATGTTCAAGGAGCTCGAGCAGGGCGAGCAGGGCGGGGAGTTCAACCCCATCTACATGATGGCGGACTCCGGCGCCCGCGGCAGCAAGCAGCAGATCCGTCAGCTCGCCGGCATGCGCGGCCTCATGGCCAAGCCGTCGGGCGAGATCATCGAGACGCCGATCACGTCGAACTTCCGCGAGGGCCTCACCGTCCTCGAGTACTTCACGTCCACGCACGGTGCGCGCAAGGGTCTGGCCGACACCGCGCTGAAGACGGCCGACTCCGGCTACCTGACGCGCCGGCTCGTCGACGTGTCGCAGGACGTGATCGTCTCCGAGTACGACTGCGGCACCGTGAAGTACATCGACGCCGTCCCGCTCGTCGAGGGCGGCGACATCATCCAGTCGCTGCGCGACCGCATCCTCGGCCGCGTCACCGCCGAGGACGTCCGCGATCCGCTGTCGAGCGAGATCATCATCCAGGCCAACAGCGAGATCACCGAGGACGCCGCGCAGAAGATCGAGGACGCGGGCATCGAGCGCGTCCGCATCCGCTCCGGCCTCACGTGCGACACCAAGCGGGGCATCTGCGTCCTGTGCTACGGGCGCAACCTCGCCAACGGGCGTCTCGCCGAGCTCGGCGAGGCGGTCGGCATCATCGCCGCGCAGTCGATCGGCGAGCCGGGCACGCAGCTCACGATGCGGACCTTCCACATCGGCGGGACCGCGAGCCGCGTCGTCGAGGCCTCGCAAGCACGAGGCGAAGAGCGGCGGCACGGTGAAGTTCCACAACCTCCGCACGGTCACCAACCGTGACGGCGATCTCGTGGCCACCAACCGGAACGGCGAGATCGGCGTCGTCGACGACCGCGGCCGGGAGCGCGAGCGCTATCCGGTCGTGTACGGCGCCAAGCTGAAGGTCAAGCCGGAGACGAAGGTGAAGCCGCGCACGGTGCTCGTCGAGTGGGACCCGTTCACCAACCCGATCCTGACCGAGTTCACGGGCCGCGTGGAGTACCAGGACATCGTCGAGAACGTCACCGTGCGCGAGGAGTTCGACGACGTCACCGGCCTCGCGCGCAAGGTCATCATCGAGGACGTGGACGGCCGCCTGCAGCCGGGCATCATCATCCGGGCCGTGGATCCGACGCACGGAAGGCGACCGGCACCGCTACCCGCTGCCGGTGGGCGCCAACATCAACGTGGCGGAAGGGGTGGAGGTCTTCGCGGCCGACATCATCGCGAAGATCCCGCGCGAGTCGACCAAGACCAAGGACATCACCGGCGGTCTGCCGCGGGTGGCCGAGCTCTTCGAGGCGCGCAAGCCGAAGGAGCAGGCGGTCATCACCGAGATCGACGGGCGCGTGGAGATGGGCGGCTTCGTCAAGGGCATGCGGAAGATCGTCATCCGCGCGGACAACGCCGAGACCAAGGAGTACCTGATCCCGCGCGGCAAGCACATCAGCGTCCACGAGGGCGATCGGGTGCGCGCGGGTGAGCCGCTCATGGACGGCTCGCCGAACCCGCACGACTACCTGGCCGTGCTCGGCGACCGCGAGCTGCAGCGCTACCTCGTCAACGAGGTGCAGGAGGTCTATCGCCTGCAGGGCGTGACGATCAACGACAAGCACATCGAGATCATCGTGCGGCAGATGCTGCGCCGCGTGCGGATCGAGGAAGTCGGCGACACCGACTTCGTGGTCGGCGAGCTCGTCGACAAGTTCGTCTTCCAGGAGGAGAACGAGCGGGTGCTGGGGCAGGGCAAGCGCCCGGCGACGGCGAAGCCCGTGCTCCTCGGCATCACCAAGGCGTCGCTGTCGACCGACAGCTTCATCTCGGCGGCGTCGTTCCAGGAGACGACGCGCGTGCTCACGGAGGCGGCGATCTCCGGCAAGGTCGACGACCTGCGCGGGCTGAAGGAGAACGTCATCGTCGGCCGGCTGATTCCCGCCGGGACCGGCCTCAACAACTACACGCGCGTGGAAGTGCTGACACCGGGCGGCGAGGCGATCAAGCCGCTCGACGCGGTGCTGAGTCTGGATCCGCCGCCCGTCGACGCCGCCGAAGGCGACGGCTCCGTCGCGGTGGCGGGATGAGGGGGATTGGGGGGTCCTCAGTTGTGGGGCCCCTCATGGTCGTACCGTCCTATGGCGCCGGCGCTATAGGCGTAAGTGCTTGACATGCAAGGGCCTCTCGGCTATAAAGTGAGAGTTTTGTCACCGATCCCGGTGATGGAGAGTCATGCCGACCATTAACCAGCTCGTGCGACAGGGTCGTGAAGCGGTGCGGAAGAAGTCGAAAACGCCCGCGATGCAGGCGTGTCCGCAGAAGCGCGGCGTGTGCATCCGCGTGTACACGACGACGCCGAAGAAGCCGAACTCGGCGCTCCGCAAGGTCGCGCGCGTGCGGCTGACGAACGGGCTGGAGGTCACCTCGTACATCCCCGGGGTCGGGCACAACCTGCAGGAGCACTCGATCGTGATGATCCGCGGGGGCCGCGTGAAGGACCTGCCCGGCATCCGCTACCACATCATCCGCGGCAGCCTCGACACGGCGGGCGTGGCCGGCCGGAAGCAGAGTCGTTCGAAGTACGGCGCGAAGGCGCCCAAGGGGAGTTGAGCGATGCGGCGCGCCGGCGCAGCGAAGCGTGAGGTGCTCCCGGATCCGAAGTACGGGAGCCGGCTGGTCGCGAAGTTCGTGAACATCATGATGATCCGCGGCAAGAAGTCCACCGCCGAGCAGATCATGTACGACGCGCTCACCTCGGTCGAAGACCGCTCGAAGCAGGAAGCGCTGAAGATGTTCAAGACGGCCATCGACAACGTGAAGCCGGCCGTCGAGGTGAAGTCGCGTCGCGTGGGCGGCTCGACGTACCAGGTCCCGGTCGAGGTGCGGCCGGACCGGCGCACGTCGCTCGCGATGCGGTGGGTCATCGGCGCCGCCCGCCGGCGGCCGGAGCGCAGCATGGCGGAGAAGCTGTCCGCCGAGCTGCTCGATGCCGCCAACAATCGCGGCACGGCCGTGAAGAAGCGGGAAGACACGCACAAGATGGCGGAGGCCAACAAGGCGTTCGCGCACTATCGCTGGTAGCGCCGGAGCTCAACGAAGAGGGGGGCGCTGCCTGGCCTCCCTCTTCGCTTCTGTAGACGCGGACCGGGAAGCGATCGTCGCGTTCCGCGACGGTTCAGAAGCAGGAACAAGGAAAGACGAGGACGGACGTGGAGCGGCAGTACTCGCTAGAGCGCACGCGAAATATCGGCATCATGGCCCACATCGATGCGGGCAAGACGACGACCACCGAGCGGGTCCTGTACTACACCGGCCGGTCCTACAAGATCGGCGAGGTGCACGAAGGCACCGCGACCATGGACTGGATGGTCCAGGAGCAGGAGCGCGGCATCACCATCACGTCCGCCGCGACCACGTGCTTCTGGCGTGAGCACCGGATCAACATCATCGACACGCCGGGCCACGTCGATTTCACCGTCGAGGTGGAGCGTTCCCTCCGGGTCCTGGACGGCGCCGTGGCGGTGCTGGACGCGGTGTCCGGCGTGGAGCCGCAGACCGAGACCGTGTGGCGCCAGGCCGACAAGTACCAGGTGCCGCGCCTCGTCTACGTCAACAAGATGGACCGCGTCGGGGCCGACTTCTTCCGGTGCCTCGACATGCTGCGTGACCGCCTCGGCGCGCACGCCGTCGCCATCCAGCTCCCGATCGGCAGCGAGGACAAGTACCTCGGGCTCGTCGACCTCATCGACGAGGTCGCGCTCGTGTGGGACGAGAACGACGAGACCCTCGGCAAGGAGTACAAGACGGTCGCGATCCCCGCGGACATGATCGACAAGGTCCGCGAGTACCGCGAGAAGATGATCGAGGGGCTGGCCGAGGTCGACGATCACCTCATGGAGAAGTTCGTCGGCGGCGAGACGCCGACCGCCGGAGGAGATCAAGGCGGCCGTCCGCAAGGGCGCCACGCAGATGACGATCTTCCCGGTCATCTGCGGCTCGTCGTTCAAGAACAAGGGCGTGCAGCCGCTGCTGGACTGCGTCATCGACTACCTGCCGTCGCCGCTCGACATCCCGCCCGTGCAGGGCATCAACCCGGAGACGAACGAGACCGAGGAGCGGAAGGCGTCCGACGACCAGCCGTTCGCGGCCCTGGCGTTCAAGATCATGAACGACCAGCACGTGGGCCAGCTCGTCTTCCTGCGCGTGTACTCGGGGACGTTGAAGGCAGGGTCGGGCGTCTACAACTCCACGAAGGACAAGAAGGAGCGGGTCGGCCGCCTGCTGCGCATGCACGCGAACAAGCGTGAGGAGATCGAGGAGATCCAGGCGGGCGACATCGCGGCGGCCATCGGTCTCAAGTCGACCATCACCGGCGACACGCTCTGCGACGCCGACCACCCGATCGTGCTCGAGTCGATGACGTTCCCGGAGCCGGTCATCGCGGTGGCGATCGAGCCGAAGACGAAGGCCGACGAGGAAAAGCTCGGCCTGTCGCTCTCGCGGCTGGCGCTGGAAGACCCGACGTTCCGGGTGACCACCGAGACCGAGACGTCGCAGACGCTCATCCACGGGATGGGCGAGCTGCACCTCGAGATCATCGTCGACCGGCTCCTGCGGGAGTTCAAGGTCGAGGCGAACGTCGGCAAGCCGCAGGTTGCGTATCGTGAGACGATCCGCAAGCCCGCCGAGGCGCAGGGCAAGTTCGTGCGCCAGACGGGTGGGCGCGGCCAGTACGGCGACGTGTACCTCGAGGTCGAGCCCTCGCCCGGCGAAGGCTTCACGTTCGAGAACAAGATCGTCGGCGGCACCATTCCGAAGGAGTACATCCCCGCGGTCGAGAAGGGCGTGAAGGAAGCGCTGGAGACGGGCGTGCTCGCCGGCTACCCGATCGTCGACGTGAAGGTCCGGCTCACGGACGGCTCGTACCACGACGTCGACTCGTCGGAGATCGCGTTCAAGATCGCGGGCTCCATGGCCTTCAAGGAGGCCGTGCGCCGGGCGAAGCCCGTGCTCCTGGAGCCGGTGATGGACGTCGAGGTGGTCACCCCGCGCGATTATGTGGGTGCGGTCATCGGCAACCTCAACAGCCGTCGCGGTCGGATCGTTTCCCAGGAAGTTCGAGGAACGTCGGAAGTGGTCCGGGCGCATGTTCCCCTCGGACAGATGTTCGGTTACGCGACCGACGTGCGGTCCATGACCCAGGGTCGCGCCACGTACACCATGCAGTTCGCGCGCTACGAGGAAGTGCCCAATGCCGTGGCGGAAGAGATCACCGCCAAGGCGGCCGGCCGGCCCGTGACACGCGGCAGCACTCGTTAGACAGGAACCAGGAGTCGGAGGAGCGGCCATGGCCAAGGCGAAGTACGAGCGGACGAAGCCGCACGTGAACATCGGGACGATCGGGCACATCGACCACGGGAAGACGACGCTGACGGCGGCGATCACGAAGGTCTTGCACACGAAGAACAAGAACATCGCGGTGCGGGACTACGGGTCGATCGACAACGCGCCGGAAGAGCGGGAGCGGGGGATCACGATCGCGGTGGCGCACGTGGAGTACGAGACGGACAAGCGGCACTACGCGCACATCGACTGCCCGGGGCACGCGGACTACATCAAGAACATGATCACGGGGGCGGCGCAGATGGACGGCGCCATTCTGGTGGTGGCGGCGAACGACGGGCCGATGCCGCAGACGCGGGAGCATGTGCTGCTGGCGCGGCAGGTGAACGTGCCCTTTCTCGTCGTGTTCATGAACAAAGTCGACATGGTCGATGATGCGGAGATCCTCGATCTGGTCGAGCTCGAAGTGCGGGAGCTGCTGAAGAAGTACAACTTTCCGGGGGACGACGTGCCGGTGATCCGGGGATCGGCGCTGGCGGCGTCGGACAAGCCGGACGACGCGGCGGCGGCGAAGCCGATCTTCGAGCTGATGGCGGCGGTGGACAGCTACATCCCGACGCCGCCGCGGCCGGTGGACAAGCCGTTTCTGATGCCGATCGAGGACATCTTTTCGATCACGGGGCGGGGGACGGTGGTGACGGGGCGGATCGAGCGGGGGATCGTGAAGGTGGGGGAAGAGATCGAGATCGTGGGGATCACGGACACGAAGAAGTCGGTGGTGACCGGGGTGGAGATGTTCCGGAAGCTGCTGGACGAGGGGCAGGCGGGGGACAACGTGGGGTGTCTCTTGCGGGGGATCGACAAGGACGCGGTGGAGCGGGGGCAGGTGCTGGCGAAGCCGGGGTCGATCAAGCCGTACAAGAAGTTCAAGGCGGAAGTGTACGTGCTGACGAAGGAAGAGGGCGGGCGGCACACGCCGTACTTCAACGGGTACCGGCCGCAGTTTTACTTTCGGACGACGGACGTGACGGGGGTGTGCACGTTGCCGGCGGGGACGGAGATGGTGATGCCGGGGGACAACGTGACGATGTCGATCGAGCTGATCATGCCGATCGCGATGGAGAAGGAGCTGCGGTTCGCGATCCGGGAAGGTGGGCGGACGGTGGGCGCGGGCGTCGTGACCGAGATCGAAGGCTAAGAGCATGGCGACCGTTGTCACCGATCAGAAGATCCGCATTCGCCTGAAGGCGTACGATCATCACCTCCTCGACCGCTCGGTCAAGGAGATCGTCGAGACGGTGCGGCGCACCGGCGCGCGGGTGGCGGGCCCCGTGCTGCTGCCGACCATCATCAACCGGTGGACGGTGCTGCGCTCCCCGCACGTGGACAAGACGTCGCGCGAGCAGTTCGAGATGCGCACGCACAAGCGCCTGCTCGACATCGTGGACCCGACCCCCCAGACCGTGGACTCCCTGATGAAGTTGGATCTCCCCGCCGGCGTCGACGTCGAGATCAAGCTCTAGGACGCGGGCCATGGCGAGAAAAGAAGGACTCATCGGGCGCAAGGTCGGGATGACGCAGGTCTTCGGCGACGACGGGAGCCATCTCCCTGTCACGGTCATCCAGGCCGGGCCCTGCACGATCACGGCGGTGCGCACGAAGGCGACGGACGGCTACGACGCCCTCCAGCTCGGCTTCGAGGCGAAGAAGAAGAACGTGACCAAGCCGATGCAGGGGCACTTCAAGAAGCTCGGCGTGGGCGCGGTCGGCGTCATCCGCGAGCTCCGGCTGGACAGGGCGGCGGCCGAGAAGCTCGGGGACTACACGGTCGGGCAGAACATCGGCGTCGATATCTTCGCGCCCGGCGAGATCGTCGACGTCGTCGGCGTCTCGAAGGGCAAGGGGTTCCAGGGTGGCGTGAAGCGCCACAACTGGAGGGGCGGCGAGGCGACGCACGGATCCATGTTCCATCGCGCGCCCGGCTCGATCGGCGCCTCCTCCGATCCTTCGCGCGTCTGGCCGGGGCACAAGCTGCCGGGCCGGATGGGCGGCGACCGGCGCACGGTGCTGAACATCAGCGTCGTGCGCGTGTTGCCGGAGCAGAACCTCCTGCTCGTTCGGGGCGCCGTCCCCGGCGCGAACGGCTCGCTGGTCACGGTCCGCAAGAGCGTGAAGACGAAGAAGGTGTCGCAGCAGCCACCGGCCTCGGGAAAGAAATAAATGGCGAGCGTGAAGGTCGTCGACGCACAGGGCAAGCAGCAAGGCACGCTCGAGCTGAAGGCCGACGTCTTCGGCGGCGAGGTGAACGTGCCGCTCCTGCACCAGGCCGTGGTGCGCGAGCTGGCCGACCGTCGGGTCGGCACGCACGATACGAAGGGGCGCAGCGAGGTCTCCGGCGGCGGCAAGAAGCCCTGGAAGCAGAAGGGGACCGGCCGCGCGCGCCAGGGATCGATCCGCGCGACGCAGTGGAAGGGTGGCGGCAAGCCGTTCGGTCCGACGCCCACGGTCCTACGACAAGGACATGCCACGCGAGATGCGCCGCGAGGCGCTGCGCTGTGCGGTGACGGCCAAGGCCACGAGCGACGAGCTCATGGTCGTGGACGCGCTCGCCGGAGCGGACGGCAAGACGAAGTCGCTCGTGGGCCAACTCACCACGCTGGGGCTTCCGGCCGAACAGCGCGCGCTGGTGGTGGTTTCCGCGATGGGCGATCCGCTTCGCCGCGCCGCGCGCAACGTGCCGTGGCTCACGGTGGCGACGCCGCGTCACGTGTCGGTCTACCAGCTCATGCAGGCCCGGCACGTGGTGTTCGAGCGCGCCGCGCTGACCGCGCTGGAGGAGGCGCTGGCCCGATGAGGACGCCGCGCGAGATCATCATCCGGCCGCTGATGACCGAGAAGAGCATGCAGCAGAAGGAGCTGCACAACACCGTGACGTTCCGCGTGCATCCCGACGCCAACAAGGTCGAGATCCGCACCGCGGTCGAGCAGGTGTTCAACGTGAAGGTCTCCGACGTCCGCACGGCATCGTTCGAAGGAAAGCTGAAGCGGATGGGCCGGCATCAGGGCCGTCGCGCCGACTGGAAGAAGGCGATCGTGACGCTGGCGCCGGGTCACAAGATCGATCTCGTGGAAGGGGCGTAGGGCCATGCCGATCCGGACCGTCAAGCCGACCTCGCCCGCGCGCCGCTATCTCACGTACGTCACGTACGACGAGATCACGAAGTCGACGCCGGAGAAGAGCCTCCTCGCGCCGAAGACCCGCACGAACGGCCGCAACAACATGGGCCGCATCACCGTGCGTCACCGGGGCCGCGGGCACAAGCGGATGCTGCGGACGGTGGACTTCCGTCGCGAGAAGTTCGGCATCCCGGCTCGCGTGGCCGCCATCGAGTACGATCCGAACCGCTCGGCGTTCCTCGCGTTGCTCTTCTACCGCGACGGCGAGAAGCGTTACATCATCGCGCCGCACCAGCTCAAGGTCGGCGACACGGTCATGTCGGGCCCTCAGGCCGACATCCTGCCGGGCAATGCGCTGCCGATCCGCAACATCCCGCTGGGCACGCTCGTGCACAACGTGGAGCTGCAGGTGGGCCGCGGCGCGCAGATGTGCCGCAGCGCGGGCGCCCAGGCGCAGCTCCTCGCCAAGGAAGGCGAGCGGGCGACGCTCAAGCTGCCGTCCGGCGAGGTGCGGCTGGTCAATATCGAGTGCATGGCCACGGTCGGCCAGGTGGGCAACCTCGACCACGAGAACGTCTCCGTCGGCAAGGCGGGGCGGACGCGATGGAAGGGCTTCCGTCCGACCGTACGCGGCACCGTGATGAACCCCGTCGACCATCCGATGGGTGGTGGCGAGGGCAAAGGCAAGGGCAACCATCCGATGACCCCGTGGGGGAAACCCACCAAGGGGTACAAGACCCGTCGCGGCGCCCGGCCGTCCGACCGCGACATCATCACCCGGCGCAAGAAGTAGGAGCCCGCGATGGGACGTTCGCTGAAGAAGGGCCCGTTCATCGACGAGAAGTTGATGGAGCGGATCGACGAGCTCAACCGCACCCGCCAGAAGAAGGTCCTCAAGACCTGGGCGCGCCGCTCGACGATCTCCCCGGAGTTCGTGGGCCATACGCTGGCCGTGCACAACGGCAAGAAGTTCATCCCCGTGTACGTGACCGAGAACATGGTCGGCCACAAGCTCGGGGAGTTCGCGCTGACTCGGACCTTCAAGGCCCACGGGTCCTCCGAGAAGGCCGCCACGTCGCCCACGGGCAAGTCCTGAGCATGCGCACCGTCGCCACCGCCCGCTTCGTGCGCGTGTCCGCCCGCAAGGCGCGCCTGGTGCTCGACCAGATCCGCGGCCGCTCGGTCAGCGAGGCGCTCGCCACGCTGCAGTACACGCCGCGCGCGGCCGCGCGCCTCGTCGAGAAGGTCCTGCGCTCGGCGGTCGCCAACGCGGAGCACAACCACCAGGTGCGTGACCTCGACGCCCTGCGCGTGCACCACGCGATCGCCGACGGCGGGCCGTCGCTCAAGCGCGTGCAGCCGCGCGCCATGGGCCGCGCGTTCTTCATCAAGCACCGCACGAGCCACCTGACGGTCGGCGTGAGCGACGAGGTGAACGGCGCCCGGCCCGTCCAGCCGCCTCGCCACATGCGCCGCGCGCCGCGCCGCGAGGAGGCGGGCCCCCCCGCGTCCGCGTCGGCGGAGAGCACGCCGGAGAGGACCCGGACCAGGACGCCCGCCGGGAAGGCGCCGGCCGCGCGAAAACGTCCCGCGAAGCGGAAGGAGCGCACGTAGCCCATGGGCCAGAAAACACATCCGATCGGCTTCCGCCTCGGCGTCACCCGCACGTGGAGCTCGCGGTGGTTCGCCACCAAGAACTACGCGGCCCTTCTCCACGAGGACGTGAAGATCCGGCGCTACATCAAGGACCAGCTCTACCACGCGGGCATCTCGCGCATGGACATCGAGCGGTCCGCGAACCGCTGCCGCATCACGATCCACACGGCGCGCCCCGGCATCATCATCGGCCGCAAGGGCTCCGAGGTCGAGAAGCTGAAGAACGAGCTGCAGGTGCGGACGGGCAAGGAGGTCTACCTCAACATCGAGGAGGTCATCCACCCGGAGCTCGATGCCCAGCTCGTCTCCGAGAACGTGGCGCTTCAGCTCCAGAAGCGGGTGGCCTTCCGGCGCGCGATGAAGAAGGCCGTGACCTCCGCGTTGCGCCTTGGCGCCGACGGCATCCGGATCGCCTGCGCGGGCCGGCTGGGCGGCAGCGAGATCGCGCGCCGCGAGTGGTACCGCGACGGCCGCGTCCCCCTCCATACGCTGCGAGCCGACATCGATTTCGGGATGGCCACCGCCCACACGACCGCCGGCACGATCGGCGTCAAAGTGTGGATCTTCAAGGGCGAGGTGCTCCGTCCGGCCACGTCGGCGGAGGCGTAGGATCCGCCCATGTTGATGCCGAAGCGGGTCAAGTACCGGAAGGCGCAGCGGGGGCGCATGCGCGGCAAGGCGCAGCGCGGCTCCACGCTCGCCTTCGGCGAGTACGGGCTGAAGGCGCTCGAGCCCGGCTGGGTCACGAACCGCCAGATCGAGGCCGCGCGCGTGGCGCTCACGCGGAGCCTCAAGCGCGGCGGCAAGGTGTGGATCCGCGTGTTTCCCGACAAGCCGGTGACGAAGAAGCCGGCCGAGACGCGCATGGGGAAGGGCAAGGGCAACCCCGAGGAGTGGGTGGCCGTCGTGAAGCCCGGCCGGATCCTCTACGAGATGGAAGGCGTGACGTCGGACATCGCGAAGGAAGCCTTCCGTACGGCCGCGCAGAAGATCGGCATCGCGACCAAGTTCATCACGCGCACCCGCGCCCTATAGGACACCACAATTGACGGCCATGGGCCGTCAAGGATAACGACAGATGAAGGCGGCGAAGTGGCGGGACCTCTCGGAGGACGAGCTCGACCAGAAAGTCCGGGAGCTGTCGGAGGAGATCTTCAACCTCCGGTTCCAGCTCTCGATGGGGGTCGCCAAGAACCCCTCCCGGCTGGGCGTGGCCCGGCGGGATCTCGCCCGTGCGAAGACCGTGCAGGGCGAGCGCGCGACGAAAGGATAGAGGGCCGTGGCTGAGCGGAAGACCAGGGAAGGCGTCGTCGTCAGCGACGCGATGCAGAAGACGCGCGTCGTCCGGATCGAGCGGGTGTACCGCCATCCGCAGTATCAGCGCGTCATCCGCATGTCGAAGAAGCTGAAGGCGCACGACGAAGGCAACGAGAGCAAGGTGGGCGACCGCGTGCTGATCGAGGAGACGCGCCCGCTGTCCAAGGAGAAGCGCTGGAGGATCCGCTCGATCCTCAGCCGCGTGTCCTAGCATGATCCAGCCGCGCTCCATGCTCGACGTGGCCGACAACTCCGGCGCCAAGAAGGTGCAGTGCATCCGGGTCATGGGCGGCGCCAACAAGCGCTACGCCTCGCTCGGAGACACCGTCATCGTCGCCGTCAAGGAAGCGGTGCCCGACGGGACCGTGAAGAAGGGCGAGGTCGCGCGCGCCGTCGTCGTGCGAACCGTCAAGGAGGTCCGCCGCAAGGACGGCTCCTACATCCGCTTCGACCGCAACGCGGTCGTGCTGATCAAGGCGGACGAGAACCCGGTGGGCACGCGCATCTTCGGACCGGTCGCCCGCGAGCTCCGCGAGCGCCAGTTCACCAAGATCATCTCGCTCGCTCCGGAGGTCATTTAGAGATGGCAGGCAGTCACGTCCGTCGGGGCGACACCGTGGGTGTCATCGCGGGCCGCGAGCGTGGCAAGCGCGGCAAGGTGCTGCGCGTGCTGCCCGAGAAGGGCCGCGTGCTGGTCGAGAAGGTCAACATGGTGAAGAAGCACCAGCGGCCCACGCAGAAGGTGCGCCAGGGCGGCATCATCGAGCGCGAGGGCGCGCTCGCCCTGTCGAACGTGCTGCTCGTGTGTAGCCGCTGCGATCGTCCCAGGCGCACCGGCATCAAGATTCTCGCCGACGGCCGCAAGGCGCGCGTGTGCAAGCGTTGCGGCGAGTCGGTGGACAAGGGATAGACGACGATGGCGAAAGCACCCGCGCCTCCGCAGAAACCGCCGCAGGGGGGCGGCAAGGCGCCCGCCGGCCGCACGCAGCAGCAACCGCGGCGCGACAAGGGCGGCGCTCCAGCGCCGGCCACACCGCAGGGCCGCCCGAAGCCGACCGGCACCGTGCCCGCACGGATGAAGGACCGCTTCGCCACGGTGGTGCTGCCCGCGCTCATGAAGGAGCGTGGCTACGCGAACCCGTGGGCGACGCCGCGCCTGCACAAGATCGTGGTCAGCATGGGCGTGGGCGAGGCGCGCGACAACGCGAAGATCATGGACTTCGCGGTGGCCGACCTCCAGGCCATCACCGGCCAGAAGGCGCTCGTCACCAGGCGAAGAAGTCGATCGCGAACTTCAAGCTGCGCGAGAACGTGCCGATCGGCGCCAAGGTCACGCTGCGCGGCGCCAGGATGTACGAGTTCTTCGACCGTCTCATCAACGTGGCCCTGCCGCGCGTGCGCGACTTCAAGGGCGTGCCGCCGAAGGGCTTCGACGGGCGCGGCAACTACGCCATGGGTCTCCGCGAGCAGCTGATCTTCCCGGAGATCGTCTACGACAAGATCGACAAGGTGCGGGGCATGGACATCAACATCGTCACGACGGCGCAGACGGACGAGGACGCCAAGGCGCTCCTCACGCACCTCGGGATGCCGTTCAGGGAGTCGTAAGCATGGCGAAGACCTCGCTCATCGCGAAGTCGCAGCGTCCCCCGAAGTTCTCCACGCGCGGGTACACCCGGTGCCAGCTCTGCGGGCGCCCGCGTGGCTACCTCCGCAAGTTCAAGCTCTGCCGCCTCTGTTTCCGCGAGCTCGCCCTCAAGGGCGAGATTCCCGGCATCGTGAAGGCGAGCTGGTAGGCCATGAAGAGCGATCCGGTCGCCGATCTTCTCACGCGCATCCGCAACGGCAGCCGCGCCGAGCACGAAAAGGTGGACTGTCCGAGCTCCCGGTTGAAGGTCCGTCTCTGCGAGATCCTGAAGGACGAAGGCTTCATCAAGAACTTCCGCGTCCTCGAGGACACGAAGCAGAACACGCTCCGCGTCTACCTCAAGTACGGCCCCGGCAACGAGAAGGTGATCTCGGGCCTGGTGCGCGTGTCCAAGCCGGGCCGCCGCGTCTACGTGACCCACGACAAGGTGCCGTCGATCCTCGCCGGCATGGGCGTCGCCATCGTCTCGACCTCGCGCGGCGTCGTCACCGACCGCGACGCGCGCAAGCAGAAGGTGGGCGGGGAAGTCCTCGCCTACGTGTGGTAGGGGAGCCACCATGTCCCGCATCGGCAAGAAGCCCATCCCCGTGCCCGACGGCGTGAAGGTCCTGGTGGAGGGCGCCGTCGTGCGCGCCGAGGGCCCGAAGGGCAAGCTCATGCAGCCGCTCGCGACGGGCATGAGCGCCAGGCTCGACGGCAAGGTGCTGACCATCAGCCGCGGCGACGACAGCCGGACCGCGCGCGCGCTCCACGGCCTCACGCGCTCGCTGGTGGCCAACATGGTCGCCGGCGTGAAGGACGGCTACGAGCGCAAGCTCGAGATCGTCGGCATCGGCTACCGCGCCCAGCTCCAGGGCAAGAACATCCAGCTCGCGCTCGGCTACTCGCACCCCGTGATCTTCCCGCTCCCGGACGGCATCACGGCGGAGATCGAGAAGCAGGTCTCGGTCACCCTGAAGGGCGCCGACAAGGCGCTGCTCGGGCAGACGGCGGCCAAGCTGCGCGCGCTGCGCAAGCCGGATCCGTACAAGGGCAAGGGCATCAAGTACTCGGACGAGTTCATCCGCCGCAAGGTCGGCAAGAAGGCGGGGGCCAAGTAATGATCACGCGTGATCGGCGCGAGCCCCGCGACGTCCGCCACCTCCGGCTGCGCCGGCGCGTGCGAGGCTCGGCCGCGCGCCCGCGGCTCGCGGTGTTCCGTTCCATCAATCACATCTACGCCCAGCTCGTCGACGACGATGCCGGCCGCACGGTGCTCGCGGTGGACAGCCGGAGCAAGGCGTTCCGCGAAGGCCACAAGAGCGGCGGCAACGTGGCGGCCGCGAAGGCGGTGGGCGAGTTGCTCGCCCAGAAGGCGAAGGCCGCCGGCCTTCAGCAGGTGGTGTTCGACCGCGGCGGGTACAAATACCACGGACGGGTCAAGGCGCTTGCCGACGCCGCGCGCGCCGGCGGGCTTGCGTTTTAGCAACGAAGGACAGGAGAGTCTGAGTGGCGGAAGCGAAGATCGATCCCAGCGTGCTGGAGCTGAACGACCGCGTCGTCTCGATCAACCGCGTCGCGAAGGTCGTGAAGGGCGGACGGCGCTTTTCGTTCACCGCGCTCGTCGTGGTCGGAGATGGGCGTGGGCACGTCGGGGTCGGACTCGGCAAGGCGCACGAGGTTCCGGAAGCGATCCGCAAGGCGGTCGAGCACGCGAAGAAGGACCTGATCTTCGTCCCGCTGCGCGAGACCACCATCCCCTGCGAGATCACGGGGCACTTCGGCGCCGGCCGCGTGTTCCTGAAGCCGGCGGTGCCGGGCACGGGCGTCATCGCGGGGGGCGCGGTGCGGCCGGTTCTCGAGGCGGCCGGCGTCCAGGACATCCTCACGAAGACCCTCGGCACGAACAATCCCCACAACGTCCTCAAGGCGACCATCGACGCGCTCCGGCGCATCAAGCGACTGCAAGACCTGCACGCGGTGCGCCGACGCGCCGACGGCGACGGGGTGGAGGCAGCCGGTGCCAAGCAAGAAGCTTAAGGTCACGCTCCGCAAGAGCATCATCGGCATGAGCCCGAAGCAGGAGGCGACCGTGAAGTCGCTGGGGCTGCGCCGGATCAACCAGTCGGCGGTGCACGACGACACGCCGACCATCCGCTGGATGATCCATCACGTCCAGCACGCGGTGCAGGTGTCCGATGAGGCTTGAAGACCTCCGTCCGGCGCCGGGCTCGGTCAAGAAGCGCAAGCGCGTCGGCCGCGGTCCGGGCTCCGGCCACGGCAAGACGTCGACGAAAGGCCAGAAGGGCCAGCGGTCGCGCTCGGGTGGTGGCACGCGCCCCGGGTTCGAGGGCGGCCAGATGCCGCTCTACCGGCGCCTGCCCAAGCGCGGGTTCCTGCCCCACGGCGGCAAGACCGAGTACGCGGTGGTCAACGTCAAGTCCCTCGGGAAGTTCGCCGCCAACAGCACGGTGGATCCTGACGCGCTCGCGGAGGCGCGCCTCATCCGGCGAAGTGGCCGCGACAACGTCAAAGTGCTCGGCACCGGCGAAGTGCCGCATGCGCTCACGCTGAAGGTGCACGCGGTGAGCGAGTCCGCGCGCGCGAAGATCGAGGCCAAGGGCGGGCGCGTGGAGCTGCTGGGCGCCGCGCAGGGTGCTTCGTGATCGAAGGGCTTCAGAGCTTCGGGAACGTCTTCAAGATCCCGGAGCTGAAGCGCCGCGTCATCATGACGGCGGTGCTGCTCATCGCCTACCGCATCGGCGCCCACGTGCCGACGCCCGGCATCGACGGCCACGCCCTCGCCCAGTTCTTCGACCAGGTGCAGGGCACGCTGCTCGGCATGGTCGACCTGTTCTCGGGCGGCAACCTGCAGACGGCTGTCGATCTTCGCGCTCGGGATCATGCCGTACATCTCGGCGTCGATCATCCTGCAGCTCCTCACCGTGGTCATTCCGACCCTCGAGCGGCTGGCCAAGGAAGGCGAGGCCGGCCGCAAGAAGATCACGCAGTACACGCGCTACGGCACGATCGTCCTCGCGCTCGTGCAGTCGATGGGCATCGCGTACGGCCTCGAGGGCATGAACAGCCCGACGGGCGCGTCCATCGTGCCGACTCCGGGCTGGGGCTTCCGGCTGCTCTGCATGATCACGCTCACCGCCGGCACCGCGCTCATCATGTGGATCGGCGAGCAGATCTCCGAGAAGGGCATCGGCAACGGCATCTCGCTGATCATCTTCGCGGGCATCGTGGTGCGCCTCCCCTCGGCCATCGTCGCGTCGTACACCCTGATCACCACCGGCGAGCTCAAGCTCTTCGTGTTCATCGCGCTGATCCTGATGATGGTGGCGGTGACCGCGGCCGTCGTGCTGATGCAGGAGGGGCAGCGCAAGATCCCCGTCCAGTACGCCAAGCGCGTGGTCGGGCGCCGGGTCTACGGCGGCCAGTCGACGCACATCCCGCTCAGGATCAACACCGCGGGCGTCATCCCGGTGATCTTCGCGTCGTCGCTGATCCTCTTCCCGGCCACGCTGACGCGCTTCGTGCCCCACCCGTGGATGCAGGCGATCTCCGACGCGCTCTCTCCGGGCCGCTTCACCTACACCGTGCTGTACATGGGCCTGATCATCTTCTTCGCGTACTTCTACACGGCGATCGTCTTCAACCCGGTCGACCTCGCCGACAACATGAAGAAGTACGGCGGCTTCATCCCCGGGGTGCGGCCCGGCAAGAAGACGGCGGAGTACATCGACCGGACGCTGACCCGCATCACGCTGCCGGGCGCGATCTTCCTGGCCTTGATCTCCGTCTTGCCCGACTTCCTGATCCAGTGGTTCAACGTGCCGTTCTACTTCGGCGGCACGAGCCTCCTGATCGTGGTCGGCGTGGCCCTCGACACCGTGCGGCAGATGGAGTCGCACCTGCTCATGCGCAACTACGAGGGCTTCCTGAAGAAGTCGCGCACCCGTCCCGCGAGCGCGTTCGGCCGGAGAACGTGAGGATGCGGATCCTCTTCCTCGGGCCCCCGGGTGCCGGCAAGGGCACGCAGGCGCGCGAGCTCGCGCGGGAGTGGGGAGTGCCGCAGGTGGCGACGGGCGACATGCTGCGCGAGGCGATGGCCGCGAGCACACCGCTCGGCCGCGAGGCCAAGCAGTACTACGACAAGGGCGAGCTCGTGCCGGACGACGTGATCCTCCGGATGGTGGCCGAGCGCTTCCGGCAGCCGGACGCCACCCAGGGATTCATCCTCGACGGCTTCCCCCGCACGATCGCGCAGGCCGACGGACTCGGGGCGATGCTCCAGCAGCTCGGCCAGAAGCTCGACGTCGTGATCTACTTCGACGTCGCGGACGCGGAGCTGATCCGGCGGCTCACGGGCCGGCGTCTGTGCCGGCAGTGCCAGACACCGTTCCACGTCACCTCCGCGCCGCCTGCGCGCGAGGGTGTCTGCGACAAGTGCGGCGGAGAGCTCTACCAGCGCGTGGACGACCGCGAGGACACGGTGGCGCACCGGCTCGGCGTCTACCAGCGCCAGACCGCGCCCCTGCTCGACTACTACCGTCAGCGCGGTCTCCTGCGCACGGTGTCGGGCGAGGGCCCGGTGGAGAAGATCCGCCAGGCGCTGCGCGACGCCGCGGGGGCCGCCGCCCGGTGATCGTGCTCAAGTCCGAGCGAGAGATCGCGCTCATGCGCCGTGGTGGGCACATCCTCGCCGACGTGGTGGACCTGATCCGCGACCTCGTGAAGCCGGGGATGTCCACCCTGGAGGTCGACGAGGAGGTCGAGGCCTTCATCCGCAAGCGCGGCGCCGTCCCCGCCTTCAAGGGCTATCGCGGCTTCCCGGCCACCGTGTGCATCTCGATCAACGACGAGGTCGTGCACGGCATCCCATCCCCGCAGCGGCGGATGAAGGAAGGCGACATCGTCGGATTTGACCTTGGATGTATCGTGGAAGGGTACTACGCCGACTGTGCCGTCACGCTGCCCCTGGGCGAGATCCCGCCGCGCGTGCAGGAATTGCTCGACGTCACCCGCGAGAGCCTCGAGCAGGCCATCCTGGAGTGCCGACCGGGACGCCGTCTCTCCGACGTCTCCCACGCCGTGCAGCGTCACGTCGAGCCGCATGGGCTCGGCATCGTGCGCACGTTCGTCGGGCACGGCATCGGGCGCGCGCTGCACGAGGAGCCACAGGTGCCGAACTTCGGCGACCCGGGCCGAGGTCCGCAGCTCAAGCCCGGCATCGTGCTCGCGATCGAGCCGATGGTGACGCTGGGCGGCCACGACGTGAAGATTCTCGACGACGGGTGGACGGCGGTGACGCGGGACGGGAGCCTGGCGGCGCACTTCGAGCACACGGTGGCGGTCACCGAGAACGGCCCCGAGGTGCTCACGCGCCGGTCAGAGGGAGCGTCGGCGTAGGCATGGCGAAAGAAGACGCGATCGAGGTCGAGGGGACGGTGGTGGAACCGCTGCCGAACGCGATGTTCCGGGTGGAGCTGGAGAACGGCCACCGGGTGCTCGCGCACGTGAGCGGCAAGATGCGCATGAACTTCATCCGCATCCTGCCGGGCGACCGCGTGAAGGTGGAGCTGTCGCCCTACGACCTCACGCGAGGCCGGATCACGTACCGATTCAAATAGGGGGGCTTGGGGGGTCCTCGAGTCGTGTGGCCCCCCATGATCGTCAGTCATGAAAGTGAGACCGAGCGTCAAGGCGCGTTGCGAGCACTGCAAGATCGTGCGGCGGGACCGCGTGATCCGCATCATCTGCAAGAACCCCAGGCACAAGCAGCGGCAAGGCTAGACGGAGAAGGCGATGGCACGAGTGGCGGGCGTCGATCTGCCGAGAGAGAAGCGCGGCGAAGTGGCCCTGACCTACATCTACGGCGTCGGGACGAACACGGCCCGGCGGGTCCTCTCGGAGGCCCGCGTCGACCCGAACAAGCGGGTCAAGACGTGGGACGACGCGGAGACCGCGCGCGTCCGCGACATGATCGAGCGCGAGCTCAAGGTCGAAGGTGACCTGCGGCGCGAGGTCTCCATGAACGTCAAGCGTCTCATGGACATCGGCTCCTACCGCGGCATCCGGCATCGTCGCGGCCTCCCCGTGCGGGGGCAACGCACGCACACGAATGCCCGCACGCGAAAGGGCCGTGCCAAGGGTGTGATGGTCAAGAAGAAGGCGGTCGCGGCCACGCCCGCGCCGGCGGCCCCGGCCGCCGCCGCCCCGAAGAAGGCTTAGGAGACGTCATCGATGGCAGACGAGAAAGCGGCACCCAAGAAGAAGGGCGGGCGGAAGCGCGATCGCCGCGAGGTCCGCACCGGCGTGGCGCACGTGCAGGCGTCCTTCAACAACACGATCGTGACCCTCACCGACAAGACCGGCAACGTCGTCTCCTGGTCGAGCGCGGGCAGCGCCGGCTTCAAGGGCTCGCGCAAGAGCACGCCCTTCGCCGCGCAGACCGCGGCGGAGATCGCCGCGCGCAAGGCGATGGAGTTCGGGCTGAAGCAGGTGGAGGTCTTCGTGAAGGGGCCGGGGGCCGGCCGCGAGGCGGCGATCCGCTCGCTGCAGGCGGTGGGGCTCGAGATCACCGCCATCCGCGACGTGACACCGATCCCGCACGACGGCTGCCGCCCGCCCAAGCGGCGGCGGGTGTAGGAGGCGCGCATGGCTCGCTACGCCGACGCCAAGTGCCGCCTGTGCCGCCGCGAGGGCATGAAGCTCTTCCTGAAGGGCGCCCGTTGCTTCACCGACAAGTGCGCGATCGAGCGCCGCAACTACCCGCCCGGCATGCACGGCCTCACGCGCGGAAAGCTCACGCCGTTCGGCGTGCAGCTCCGCGAGAAGCAGAAGGCCAAGCGGATCTACGGCGTGCTCGAGAATCAGTTCCGCCGTTACTTCCACGCCGCCGAGCGGGAGAAGGGCGTGACCGGCGAGAACCTCCTGCGCCTGCTCGAGCTGCGGCTCGACAACGTCGTGTACCGCCTGGGCTTCGCGGCGTCGCGCCGCGAGTCGCGGCAGATGGTGGCGCACGGCCACTTTGCGGTCAACGGCCGGAAGGTCTCGGTGCCGTCGTTCCTCGTGAAGGTCGGCGACGCCGTCGCCCTGCGCGGAAGCAAGTACGAGGCGCGGGTGGACGACAACATGAACGCGGGGCGCGGCGCGGTCCCGCAGTGGCTCGAGGTCGACGCGGCGGGCCGGCGCGGCAACGTGCGCAGCCTGCCGCTGCGCGAAGACATCCAGATTCCGGTGAGCGAGCAGCTCATCGTCGAGCTCTACAGCAAGTAGGGACAAGGCGGCCATGCCACGCATTCCATTCCAGAGGCCGAAGAAGGTCGAGTGGGAGATCTCGAGCGAGCGGTACGGGCGCCTCGTGGCCGAGCCGTTCGAGAAGGGCTACGCGCTCACCGTCGGCAACTCGCTCCGGCGCACGTTGCTGTCCATCGTGCCCGGCGCCGCCGTCGCGTGGGTGAAGATCGACGGCGTCCGGGCCGCCGACATGCCGATTCCCGGCGTGAAGGAGAGCACGTCCGACGTGCTCCTGAACCTCAAGAAGCTCGCCATCCAGGTGCCGTCCGGTGAGCCGCGCACGGTGCGGATCGAGGTGACCGGCCCCAAGGAGGTCACCGGCGCCGACGTGCCGGAGACCGACCTCGAGGTCATCAATCCCGAGGTGCACCTGTTCACGGTCGAGAGCGGGCGCGTGTCGCTCGAGCTCGGCATCGGCGTGGGCCGCGGGTACGAGGCGGCGGACCGGAAGACGGAGCTGCCCGCGGGGACGATCGGGCTCGACTCCGCGTTCTCTCCCATCACGCGCGTCGCCTACCACGTGGAGATGTCGCGCCTCGGCAAGATCACGGACTACGAGAAGCTGGTGGTCGAGATCTGGACCAACGGCGCGGTGAGCCCCGAGGAAGCCCTGGAGCGGTCCGCGACGTTCCTGCGCGAGCACTTCTCGCCGCTGCGCGCCGCGCCGCCCGACGACGACGAGAGCGAGGACGCCGACGGCGCGTACCTCCGCGACGCCCTCGGCAAACCGCTCGAGGAGCTCGCGCTCCCCGCCCGTGCGGTGAACGCGCTGAAGGCGGCCGACATCACGCTCGTGGCCGACCTCGCGCAGAAGACCGAAGGCGACCTCGTCGACGTCAAGAACCTGGGCGAGAAGACCATCGACGAGATCAAGGCCGCCCTCGCGGGCCTCGGCCTCTCGCTCGGCATGCGGATCGATCCGAATCTGCTCGGCGCGCTCGGCAGGGGAGCCACGACGAAATGAGGCATCGCAAGGGCAACTCCAAGCTCGGGCGGCGCAGCGATCACCGTCTGGCCATGTTCCGGAACCTCCTCACCTCGCTCTTCCGGCACGAGCGCGTGCTCACGACCGACGCGAAGGCCAAGGCGATCCGCGCGACCGCCGACGAGATGGTGACGCTCGCCAAGCGCGAGAGCCTGCACGCGCGCCGGCAGGTGCTGACGATGGTGAACGACACGGCGGTGGTGGGCCGGCTCTTCGACACGATCGCCGCCCGCTTCGCCGAGCGCCACGGCGGCTACACGCGCATCGTGCGGGTGGGCCCGCGCCCGGGCGACGCGGCGCCGATGGTGTACCTGGAGCTGGTGGACCGCGTGGAGACGCCTGCCGACGGCGACAAGGGCAAGGGCAAGAAGAAGGCCGAGAAGCCGCCGAAGGGTGAAGCCTCGGCGCCGTCCCGCCGCAAGCGGAAGGAAAAAGCCGCCGCCGCCTCCGCCTGATCCGGCCTGCGTGTCAGACTGAACGCCGCCGCGAGCGGAGACTCGCGGCGGCGTTCCTGTCTTGCTACTTGAGGTTGGTCCGGAAGAACGCCAGCGTGCGCCGCCAGGCGTCGTCGGCGGCCGCCTTGTTGTACGCGGCCTTGTTCTCGTCGTTGAAGAACGCGTGGTCCACACCCGGGTAGATGTGGATCTCGGACTGCTTGCCCGCCTTCTTGATGTCGGCGTCGACCTGCTTCGCGGTCTCGGGCGTCACGAACCCATCCTTCTCCGCGAAGAGCCCGAGGACCGGACCCGACAGCTTCGCGTAGTCGGGTTTCACGTTCGGGTGCACGCCGTAGAAATCCACCGTGGCGCCGATGCTCGGATTGAGCGTCGCCGCGAAGAGGGCGAGCTGGCCGCCCATGCAAAAGCCCACGGCGCCCAGCTTCGTCGTGGACGAATGCTGGCCCAGGTAGGCCGCCGCGCCCTTCAGGTCTTTCTCGGCCTGCCCGATGTTCAACGCCATGAACAGCTTGCCGGCGCCGTCGGGCTCGTTCGCCGTCTTGCCGTGGTACATGTCGGGCGCCAGCGCCGTGAAGCCCTCCGCCGCGAACCGGTCGGCCACGTGCTTGATGTGCCCCACGAGGCCCCACCATTCCTGGATGACGAGCACGCCGGGACCTTTGCCCGACGCGGGAGTGGCGAGATAGCCATCGGTCGTGCCGCCGTTCGCGGGGAACTTGACCATGGAGCCTGGCATGGATGACCTCCTTGATGGGGGGCTACGCGGGAAGTTCCGGAAGGGCGGGGCGCGTCGCGGCGATCTTCACCGCGATGACCCGCCGGTTGTCGGCTTCGAGCACCGTGATGGTATACCCGGGGACCGTGAATTCCTCGCCCGTCCGCGGGATCCGGCCGAGCGTCGAGAGCACCAGTCCCGCGATCGTCTCGTAGTCCCGCTTCGGCAGGTTCCAGTCGAGGGCCTCGTTCAGCTCGTCGATGTTGGTGCGCGCGGCCACCCAGTAGGTGCCGTCGCGCAGGCGCTCCACCGAGGCCGGCGTGCGGTCGTGCTCGTCCTCGATCTCGCCCACGATCTGCTCGACGATGTCCTCCAGGGTCACGATCCCCGTCGCCCCGCCGTACTCGTCGACGACCACCGCGAGGTGGACGCGGCTCTTCTGCATCTCGCGCAGGAGATCGTCGATGCGCTTGGACTCGGGCACGTAGAGGGGCTGCCGCATGAGCTCGCGCACGCTCGTGGCACTCGCGCCACGGCGGAGCAGGTCCATGGCGGTGACCACGCCGCTGATCGCCGTCTCGCGCTCCGCGAAGACGGGCAGCCGCGAGTATCCGCGCTGCTGGACCAGCATGACCGCCTCCATCGGCTTCGCCGTCTCCGGCACCATCACCACGTCGACCAGCGGCACCATCACCTCGCGCACGGTCGTCTCGCCGAGATCGAAGATGTTGTCGATCATCTCGGCTTCCTGCGTCGTCACGTCCGCCTCGCCCGGCTCCATCTGGAGCAGGTTCTTCAGCTCCTCGCGCGAGACGAAGTGGCGGATGTCCGGCTGCTGCCCGCCCGCCATCCGGAGCAGGAGCCCGACCGCCGCCTGGGAGAAGGCCACGAACGGCGCGAGCACGGCCGACGCCCACACGAGCGGGCGGTAGAGCGTCAGGATGAGCCGGGTCGCCCACTCGCGCGCCACCGCCTTCGGAATGATCTCGCCGAAGACCAGCATGACCGGGGTCAGCACCGCGGTCGCCACCAGCGCCGCGGCTCCGCCGAAGCGGGGCAGGAGCGCGAACGTCACCGCCGAGGACGCGACGATGTGCGCCACCGTCACGCCCATCATGGCCGTCGACAGGACGCGCGCGGGATTCCGGAACGCCTCCAGGTATTCGGCGGCGACGCGATCGCCCTCTTCGGCGAGATGGCGCAGGCGCAGCCGGTTCGCCGCGATGAACGCCATCTCCGCCGCGGAGAAGAACATGGTCGCGACGAGGCACGCGACGGCGAGCCAGACGAACGCCATGCTCATGCCGCCGCCTGGCTCGGTGCGGGCTTGCGGAGGGCGATGAGCACCTCCACGATCCGCGTCCGCTCGATCTTCTCCACCGTCACCATCACCTCCGGCGTCTCCACGCGCTCGGCCTTGCGCGGGACCCGTCCGAAGAGGTCCAGCACCCAGCCGCCGACCGTCTCGTAGTTCTGGTTGGAGATCGACAGCCCGGCCACCGTGTTCAGCTCCTCGATCGGCAGCTTGCCGGCCACGCGGTACGTCGTCTCGTCCACCCGCTGGATGAGGCGCTCGGGCTCGTCGTACTCGTCGGCGATCTCGCCGACCAGCTCCTCGAGGAGGTCCTCGAGCGACACGAGGCCGGCGGTGCCGCCGTACTCGTCCACCACGATGGCCATGTGCAGGCGCTTGGCCTGGAACTCCTGCAGGAGGGTGTCCGCGCGCTTGGACTCCGGCACGAAGTACGGCGGGTGCAGGTGCGCGCGCAGATCGAACGTCGGCGGCAGCCCGCTCGCCACGAAGGGCAGGAGGTCCTTCGTGTAGAGCACGCCGACGATCACGTCGATCGAGCCCTCGTACACGGGGACGCGCGAGTGCAGGTTCTCCCGCAGGGCGGGCAGGATCGCGGGGATCGGCGTGGCGATGTCGAGGCAGAACATGTCCGTCCGCGGCACCATCACGGAGCGGACGGGCGTGTCCTCGAGCTCGAAGACCTTGTGGATCATCTCGCGCTCGTCGCGCTCGACCACGCCCTCGCTCGCCCCGACGTCGACGAGCGTACGCAGCTCCTCCTCGGAGAGCTCCGGCTGCTCGGTCTTGCCGCCCCCCACGGCACGTACCGTCAGCGTGGTGAACGCCGTCAGCACCACCCGCACCGGGCGCAACAGCGTGCCGAGCGCGCTCACCGGTCGTCGCACCACGCGCAGGAACTGCTCCGGGTATTTCACCGCCACGGTCATCGGCAGCACTTCGCCGAACGTCGTCAGGACGAGGATCATGCCGATGATCTCGGCCAGCAGACCGAAGCGGTCCCCGAAGATGCTGTCCGGCCACCGTGGCCGCGATGGCGGACGCGCCGATGTTGATGACGGTGATGCCGATGAGCAGCGTCACGAGCAGGTCGTGCGGGCGCTCGATGATCGGCGTGGCGCGCGCTCCGCCCTCGGTCTGCACGCGCCGGAGCCGCGAGCGCCCGAGCGAGAAGTACGCCGCCTCGGCCCCCGTGAGGACCGCGGAGCATGCCACGAGGAAGGCAAGCACCAGCAGCTCGAGGACGATCCCGTCCATGGCTCAGCGCCCCGTGACGAAGTGTTCGAAGCCGCGCGCGACCTCGACGTCGCGCCCCTGCCGGTCGACGAACCGGACGCCGCCGGCCCGCTCGATCGTCCCGACGCGGGTCAGCGTGGTGCCGGTCGCCTCCGTGAGGCCCCGGGAGAGACGGTCGAATGCCGTGGCCGTGCAGGTGACGAGCAGCTCGTAATCCTCGCCGCCCCCGGTCGCCCAGGCGAGCGCGTCGCGCCCGACGGCGGCCGCCACGCGCCGCGTGCCGGCGGAGATCGGGAGCGCGTCGATCTCGACCGTGGCCCCGACGGCGCTCTCGATGCAGAGACGCGGCAGGTCCACCGCCAGGCCGTCCGACAGGTCCATCATCGCGTTGACACCGTCGGCGGCGCCGAACCAACGGCCCTCGGCGACGCGTGGGCGCGGGCGCAAGTGCGCGGCGGTCATCTCGGCCAGCGTGTCGGCGTCGAGTCCTGCGGGCGCGTGCGCGCCTTCGAGCACGGCGAGCCCCGCGGCGGAGCGGCCCAGCGTGCCCGTCACGGCGACCACGTCGCCCGGGCGCGCCGTGGAGCGCAGGACGGACCGCGTCGCTTCGCCGAGGAGGCTCACGTTGACGAACCACGCGCCGGGCGAAGCGGAGGTGTCCCCACCCACCACGGCAACGCCGTGCTCACGGGCGAGGGTCAGCATGCCCTCGTAGAAGGCCTCGATCTCGTCCGGGGTGGTGGCGGCGGGACACGCGATGGCGACCAGGGCCCAGCGGGCCCGAGCCCCCATCGAGGCGATGTCGGAGATGTTCACCGCGAGCGCCTTCCATCCGATGTCCGCGGGTTCGGCGTAGCGGCGACGGAAGTGCACGTCCTCGATCAGCAGATCGGTCTTGGCGATGAGCTGCGCGCCCGGGGTGACGGCCAGGACCGCGCAGTCGTCGCCGATGCCGACGATGACTCCGTCGCGATCACGGGCGGCCGCGGCGCGGATGCGCCTGACGAGGTCATCCTCGCCGATCATGACCCGAGACGGGCGGAGAGCGGTGGACCGGCGGTACTAATGCGGAGCTCGCCTCAGGCGAGCGCGTCCAGCTTCTTCTTGAGCTGGACCTTCGGGACCGCACCGATGACCTGATCGGCCACCTTGCCCTGCTTGACGAAGAGGATCGTCGGAATCGACCGAATCCCGTAGCGGGCGGCCAGCCCGGGGTTCTCGTCCACGTTCACCTTGGCGAGCGTCACCGTCCCTGCAGATTCCTTCGCGAGCTCCTCGAGGACCGGCGCGACGGCCCGGCAGGGACCGCACCACTCCGCCCAGAAGTCCACCATCATCACACCCGGGTTCGCGACCAGGGCTTCGTCGAAATTCTGTTCGGTGAGGTGGACCGCGGCATCTGCCATGAGTTTCTCCTGGTTGAAAAAGTCAACACTCACGCTAACATGGAGGCGACCGTGGCGCAAGAAACGCGCCGTCTCGCTGCGCAGTAAAGCTTGTCATATTGACACCCTCGCGTGCTAGAGTCGCAGCACAATGGAATCTGCGCGCGTCCTTGTGGTGGATGACGAGCGCTCGATCCTCCAGCTCCTGAACGAGGCGCTGACGCAGTGGGGCTATCAGGTCACCACGGCGGGGACCGGCCGCGACGCCCTCGAAGCCCTCAAGACCGGCGTGTTCCACGTCGCCATGACGGACATCCGCATGCCCGACATGAGCGGCACTGGACCTCCTCCGCGAGATCAAGAAGCTCGACGAGTCGATCGAGGTCGTCGTGATGACCGGGTACCCGGCCATCTCCTCGGCGGTCGAGGCCCTGAAGGAAGGCGCCTACGACTACCTGTCGAAGCCGCTGATCCTCGACGAGATCCAGCACCTCATGGCGCGGATGATGGAGCGCCGCTTCCTGCGCGGCGAGGTCCACTCGCTGCGCACGCGCCTCGGCGAGGAGCTGACGGTCAACGAGCTGATCGGCAGCTCGCCGGCGCATGGAGCGGGTGAAGGAGATCATCGGCAAGGTCGCGGTCACCGACTCGCCGGTGCTCGTCGAGGGCGAGAGCGGGACGGGCAAGGAGCTCGTGGCGGCCGCGATCCACCGGCTGTCCGCACGGGCCAAGCGGCCGTTCATCCCGGTCAACTGCAGCGCGATCCCCGGCGACCTCCTGGAGTCGGAATTCTTCGGTCACGTCCGCGGCGCCTTCACGGGGGCGGTGGCCGATGCGATCGGCCTCTTCCGCGGCGCCCACGAGGGCACGATCTTCCTGGACGAGATCGCCGAGCTGCCGCCGGGCCTCCAGGTCAAGCTCCTGCGGGTGCTCCAGGAGATGCAGGTGCGGCCCGGTGGGCTCGACCAAGGCCTTCAACGTCGACGTCCGCGTCGTGGCCGCGACCAACCGGAATCTCGAGCAGGCGATGAACACGGGCACGTTCCGGCAGGACCTCTTCTATCGCCTGAACGTGGTGCGCGTCCAGCTCCCGCCGCTCCGCGAGCGGCGCGAAGACCTCCCGGCCCTCGTGAACCAGTTCGTCCGGCGTCTGAACCGCCGCTTCCGCCGGGACGTGAAGGGCATCACCCCGGAAGCCCTCACCGCGCTGACCGCCTACGACTTCCCCGGCAACGTCCGCGAGCTGGAGAACCTCATCGAGCGGGCCTTCGCGATGGGCGCCCGGGAGCAGATCTCCCTTGCCGACCTGCCGAGCCTCTCCCGCGGCGGTCCCGGGATCATCACCCCGGTGGAGACCTCGGACTCGCTGCCCACGCTCGCCGCGGTCGAACGAGACCTGATCCTGCGGGCCCTCACCAAGTTCAACAACGACAAGGAGGCCGTCGCCCGCGCCCTGGGCCTCTCCCGCCGAACTATTTACCGGCGGCTGAAGGAGTACGGTATCCTGTAGGCGCTCCCTTTCCGATAAAGGCAAACCAGCCGTGAGGCTGGGACGCAAAGCCACGGGTCAGGGAATCACCCCTGACGGCCGGGCTGCCGAAGAGAACGGGGCCGGGGCTTCGCCGCCTCCGCCTGGGAAAGGGCCCGGGGGCCCGATGCTCGCGCCTCTCCGCTCGATTCAGGAGCGCAATTCCCAGCATCGGACGCTCCGCGCCCACGAGCGCACCGCCTTCCTCACCAACGTCAGCGAGGTCGTCGGCGACTCGATCGACCCCGCGGCCGCCGTTGCCATCGTCGCCCGCCAGGCCGTACCGGTGCTGGCGGACGCCTGCGTCGTGGATCTCACGGACGATGACGGCATCCTCACGCGCATGGCTGCGGCCCACCGCGATCCCAACGTCGTGGCGACGCTGGCCCGCCGCTATCCGGCCTCACGCCCGATGCATCCCTTGCTGGCGCGGGCGCTGGGAGAGGGCCGCTCCTTGCTCGTGAGCCATGGGCAGGAAGCGGACCTGCTGGGGACCGGCGCCGACGGCTGGCGGCCGGTCGCCGCCTTGCTCGTCCCGTTGCTCGCGCGGGGCCGAGCCCTGGGTGTGATCTCGCTGTTCTCGCTCGAATCTGGGCGGCGCTTCGCGACCGGGGACCGCACGCTCGCGGAGGACGTCGCCCGGCGGCTCGCCCTCGGTGTCGACAACGCGCGCCTCTATCGCGTCGCGGACGAGGCGCAGCGACGGTTCCACGACCTGGCCGACGGCCTCGGCGCGATCGTGTGGGAAGCCGATGTCCGGCGGCGCCGCTATACCTTCGTCAGCGGGCGGGCCGTCGCGATGTTCGGCCATCCACTCGCGCGGTGGCACGACGAGCCGGATTTCTGGTCGACGCTCCAGCATCCCGAGGATCGGGACCGGTGTGCGGCCGAGAGCCTGGCGGCTCGCAGCGAGGGCCGCGACCACGATCTCGAGTACCGGGTCGTGACCGCGGATGGTGGCATCGTCTCGATCCTCGATCTCGTCCGCGTCGTCCGTCACGCCGACGGCCGCGTGCGGCATCTGCGCGGGGTCATGCTCGATGTCACGCACGGGAAGGGCCCCGAGCTGACGCAGCGCGAAGGCGAAGGAGCTCGGCAGAACGCTGCGGCGCTGGGGTCCGTCGCCGCGCTCGCCCATGCGACGGCTCACGAGATCAACAACCCCCTCGCGATCATCATGGGGAACCTCGAGATGTTCACGCGTCGTGACGACATCCCGGCCGTCGTCGCGGTCCGAACGGACGCGATGCTTGCCGCCGGCCGGCGGATCGTCAGCATCGTGCGCAGCATGCGGCGAATCACGCGGCTCGAGAGTGCTCCGCCACTCGGTGGCCTCGGTCCCATGCTGGACCTGAAGCGCTCCAGTACCGGTCCCGACGCCTGAAGAGGTGCCACGGAACGTCACCCGGTGCCGAACTGACCGGCCCAACGTGCCTGACCGGCATGAGATCGATCGGTCGTACCGCTTGAAGCCCAGTAAATTCCACAATTTACGATTGGCACCGACGCTGCAACCGGCCTCGCCATGCTCCAGACAATGCCCCATCCGAGACCGACCGGTTCGATCCTCCGCGTCGGGGTTGGCGTCGACCGCGGGCCCGACGCGATGAGCGCCCTGCTCAACGCCGCCGCGGCCGCCCGCGCGGACCTCGACGGGACGACGCCCCACCTCGCCATCGCTGTCACCACAACGAGCCCCGGTGGAGACGTCAACCGGGCGATCCGCGGCGTTCTCGGTCCGGTCGGCGTGACGGGCGGCGTGAGCGCAGGGCTGCTCACGGATCAGGGTCTGGTGACTGACGGAGCGCTCGTGCTCTGTATCAGCAACGCCGAGGGCGGGGCCAGCGGCGTGGCCGCGACGTCGGGCCGCCGGCTGGCGGACGCCGCGCAGGCAGCGGCGCGTCTGGTGCTCGCGGGCTGGCCGTTCCGCGGCCGGTATCCGCGAGGGATCGGCGTGTCGTTCACCGGTCACGCGAGCGGCGCGCCGGCGGCGGGCTTCCTCACGCCATGGCGCGAGCTGATGGGGCCGAAGATGCGCACCCTCTGCGGCACGATGATGGGCGAGGTCTTCGGAAGCTCGTCCACGACTCCGCTCGCCAGCGTCGGCTGTCTGGAAGCGCCCTACCTGATGGGCCTCGGTCTCGCGGATGGTGGCAGCGATGCGGACGTGATGATCCACGGGAGCGCCGACGCAACACGCACCGCGCTGAAGTGGCTGGAGGGACGTCCGGCCCGCCTCGTGCTCGCGCTCGAGAGCGCGGCCCGCTATCGGGCCCTCGGTGCCGCGGCGGAGCGTGAGTGGGCGGCCATCCGCGACCAGGTGCGGGAGCACGAGGCAACCGGTAGCGGCCCGTGCATCGGATGGCTCTGCGAGGATGTCGCCGCCTACGGACGCGGCGTGCACCCGGTCGACGTTCCCAATGCCCTCGTCGTGGCCGCGCTCGGCGACCCGTCGCGCGACCAGGACCGGCTCGGCTAAGCCCCCCGTTCAGAGACGGCGCGGCGACCGCACCGGCCGCCGCGCTGCTGGGCGGCTTGACGAGGAGAAGGCATCCGAAGGCGAGCGCGTTCAGCGCCGCGCACAGCGCCCACGTCGTGGTGTAGCCGCCGCTCGCGTCGTAGAGCGCACCGGCGATCCACGGCCCGACCCCGCTCAGTGACCCCGCGATGGCGAAGAGAGCGCCGACGATCGATCCCGCGTGCGTGCGCCCGAAGAAGTCCGTGACGAGCGGTGGGAAGAGCGTCGAGACCGTCGCGTACCCGAACCCGTAGAGCAGGGACGCTCCGAGCAACGCGACGAGGCTCCCGGCCGCGAGGAACGCGAGGCAGGCGAGGCCCTGCAGCAACAGCGCGAGGCGCATCACCGGGACACGGCCGACCCGATCCGAGAGCGGGCCCATCAAGAGCCGGCCCATGACGGCGCCGGCGCCCAGGGTGGACACCACCCACGCCGCGGTCATGGGCGTGTGTCCCAGATCACGCGCGAAGGGCACGAGGTGCACCAGCGGAATGAAGACGGGCACCCACGTCAGTGCGAAGGTCGCCGCGAGCATCCAGAAGGTGCGGCTGCGCATCGCCTGCGCGAGACGCCACGAGGGGCGATCACGCGCCACCGCGCGCGGCGGCTGAATCCGGCCGTCGGGCGACAGTCCGAGACTCTCGGGATCGCGGCGCATCAGCGGCGCGACGAGGAGCAGCGTCGCCGCGATCATCAGGCCGAAGACCGTGTACGCGCCGCGCCATCCGACCGCAGTGACGAGCTGCTGCGCGACGAGCGGCATCACGAATGTCCCCAGGCTCGCCCCGCACATCGCGACGCCGACCGCGAGCCCGCGGCGCCCGACGAACCACCGGACCACGGTGGCGTTGCAGGGCACGTACGCCGCGCTCATGCCCACGCCGGCCAGCAGGCCGTACACCAGGTAGGGCTGCCAGAGCTCCGTGACGAACGCCATCGCGATCATCGCGGCGCCCAGCAGCACGCCGCCTCCGGAGATGACCGTGCGCGGCCCGAGCCGGTCGGTGAGCTGACCGGCGAGCGAGCCCACCAGCGGGTAGACGAAGGCGTAGAGGGAAAACACGCCCGCGAGGCTGGCGCGGCTCCAGTCGAAACTCCTGGAGGAGCGCGGCCAGGAACACGCCGAACGAGTACTGCACGCCGTACGCGACGAACAGGACGATGAACGCTCCCGCGACGACGACCCAGCCGCGGAAGAGGCGGTCGCGAGCGATCAGCGCGCCGGCGCTGCCCTCAGCCGCAGGCGATCGCGTAGACGTCGTCGACCGGCAGCGGCGACTCGCGCCACGTCTTTCCGGCGTCCTGCGTGCCGAACACCTGGCCGCAGCGCGAGACGCAGTAGACCTGCGCGGGATCGCGCGGGTGCAGCGCCACCGACATCATCGTCGCGTTCGCCTTCACGCCGTGGTCGAAGCGCGTCCACGTCTTGCCGAGATCGGCGCTGCGGTAGAGCGAGCCGTCCTGGCTTCGCGCCGCGGGGCTCAGCGCCGCGTAGAGCACGCTGGGATCCTGCGGCGACACGCGGATGTCGCGCCCGTAGGTGAGCGGCGAGAAGCGGCCCACCTCCATGTCCCGCCAGCTCGTGCCCTTGTCGTCGCTGCGGAAGAGGCCCATCCGCACCGCGAGGAAGACGGAGCCCGGCGCGGCGTCGCTCACGAGGAGCGCGTGCGCGTCGAGCATGCCCTCGGCTTCGCTGTCGCTCTGAATCTTGCTCTTGAGGTGCGGCTTCTCGGCGAGCGTGACGAGCGGCTCGGCGCAATCGTCCCACGTCTCCCCGCCGTCGAGGCTGCGCATGACCCCGGCCACTTCGAGCGCCGCGTAGATCGCGTCGGGATTGCCGGGCGTGATCGCGAGGCGCATCACGCGGCTCGGGAACGCCATCGCGAGCCGGTCGCGCTGCTTCGCGTTCGGCAGCTTGCGCCACGTGGACCCGCCGTCCTCGCTGCGGAACACGCCCACGGGCGCGGTGCCCGCGTAGACGATCCGCGAATCGCGCGGGTGGATCGTGATCGACCACACCTGCGTGCCGCTCGGGAAGTCGGTCCGCTCCCAGCTCGAGCCGCCGTCGGTGCTGCGATACGGTCCGTCCTGGGTGCCGACGAAGACGACGTCGGGGTTGGTGGGATGCACGGTGATCGCCTGGACCGAGGCCGGCTGCGGCAGACCCTTCGTCAGCTGTTCGAACGGGCCGTCACCGCTCTGGCGATAGAGCGCGCCGCTCTTCTTGGTCGAGGTCCACTGTCCGGCACCGACGAAGACCTGAGAACGCGCGCTGGCCTGGGGCATGGTGACTCCTCCCGCGTGAGATCGAGCGGCCCCTACTGTGCCACAGTCGCCGTCCGCCCGCTCAGGGCACGATCGGCACGTCGACGAGCACGGTGTACGTCTGCGATTTCGGCCGCGCCTGGTCCTCCGCGTGTACGTAGCGAATCGAGCTCTTGCCGAGCAGGCTGACCGGGAGCACCATCACGCGCACGAAGCTCGTCGGCTCGTCGGCGATCGACTCCGCGTAGACGGGATCCGGACCGCGCTCGAACCACGGGTCGCCCGGCGCGAGCGCGAGGGAGTGGCCGTTCGTCTCCACGCGGAACCGCCCGCGCAACAGCATGCGGATGCCAGGGCCCTGGTGCGTGTGCGTGTACGCGACGCCGCGCGGCGGAAAATCGACGCGATCCGCCCGCAGGAGCGTGCCGCCCGCCGGCAGCTCGATCGCCTGGCTCAGCTTCAGGAGCGCTGCGCGGCGACTCGGGCGGCCTGGAATCCTCGGCGCGCAGCTCCCATCGCCAGAGCCGTGCGGCCGCGCGCGCCTGCACCGACGCACGCGGCCGCGTGGTGCCGGGCGTGATTCTCGGCGAGCGTGACCCCATCGACGTCGACGGTGCCGTTCACCACGTAGAGCACGCGGTGTCCGGCGGGGAGTGACAGGCGCGCGCCCTCCTCGAGCCGGTCCTCGAGGAGGGCGAGCTCCATCTACGAGCCCGCCGGAGCAACGGCAGTCGCGGAGCGGCACGGCTTTGCCGGGCCGCGGAGCGAGGGGGGCTTGGGGGGGCGTCTCGCACCCCCCATGTCTATCGGTGGAAGAGGTTCAGCGCGGAGCCGCGTGCGGAACCACTCGAGCTGCGAGGCGCCGAACGTAGTGCGCGAGCATGCAGCGTCTCGGTCGTCCCGTCCGCGTGCGCGATGCGGCATTCGACCGGCTTGCCCGGCGCCAGGGCGGCGAGACCGACGAGGCTGACCCGATCGTCCTCGCGGATCCGTCGTAGTCGGCCGGATCGCGGAACGTCAGCGCGAGCAGGCCCTGCTTCTTGAGGTTCGACTCGTGGATGCGCGCGAAGCTCGCGCGCGATGACGGCGGCGCCGCCGAGGAGCCGCGGCGAGAGCGCCGCGTGCTCGCGGCTCGAGCCCTCGCCGTAGTTGTGCGTCGCCGACCACCACCCACTTCACCCCCGCGCGCCTTGTAGTCCCGCGCGACCTTCGAGACCGGTTGCGCCGCTGATCCCGGTGAGCACGTTGCTTGCGTCTTGCCCGCCTCGCCCGTGTAGGCGTTGATGGCGGTGAGGAACATGTTGTCGCTGAACTTGTCGAGGTGACCGCGGTAGCGCAGCCACGACGCCCGCCGGCGAGATGTGGTCGGTGGTCGTCTTGCCGCTTGGTCTTCAGCAGCACGGGCATGCCGTGAAGTCCTTGCCGTCCCACGCGGGCCACGGCTCCATGATCTGCAGCCGCTCGCTCTGCGGGCTCACGGTCAGCGTCGATGCCGCTGCCGTCCGCGGGCGGCGCCACGTACATGCTGCGGCCCGTGTCGAAGTTCCGCGCGGGCACCTCGGGCGCGGTCTTCGGCGCCTGCGAGCTTGAACGGTCTTGCCGTCGGCGCCGACGAGCGTGTCGGTGAGCGGGTTGAACGACAGCCTGCCGGCCACGGCGAGCGCGGTGACGATCTCCGGGCTGCCGATGAAGTTCATCGTCGTCCGCTCGCCGTCGTTGCGGGCGGGGAAGTTGCGGTTGTACGACGTCACGATCGTGTTCGGCGACCGCCGACGCTTCCTTCGCGCGCCGCCACTGGCCGATGCACGGCCCGCACGCGTTGGCGAGCACGGTGCCGTTGATGTCGCGCAGCGACTGCATCTGGCCGTCGCGCTCGATGGTGGCGCGCACCTGCTCGGAGCCCGGCGTGACCATGAACGGCGTCGCCACCGTGAGCCCGTGCGCCTTCGCCTGCTCGGCCACGTCCGCCGCGCGGCTCATGTCCTCGTACGACGAGTTCGTGCAGCTGCCGATCAGCGCGCTCGAGATCTGGTCGAGGAACCCGTTGCTCGCGTCGCGCACCTCGGCGGCGAGCTTGCCGATCGGCCGCGCGCGGTCGGGCGAGTGCGGCCCGACGACGTACGGCTCGAGCGTCGAGAGGTCGAGCTCGACCACCGTGTCGTAGTACTTCTCGGGATGCGCCTCGACGTCCGCGTCCGGCGCCAGCAGCTGCCTGGTTGCGCTCCGCGAGCGCGACGAGGTCGGCGCGGCCGGTCGCGCGCAGGTACGTCGCCATCTTCGCGTCGAAGGGGAACATCGACGTCGTGGCGCCGAGCTCGGCGCCCATGTTCGTGATGGTCGCCTTGCCGGTGGCGCTGATGGTGCGCGCGCCGGGTCCGATGTACTCGACGATCGCGTTGGTGCCGCCGGACACCGTGAGCTTGCCGGCGACGTAGAGGATCACGTCCTTCGGCGCCGTCCAGCCGCTGAGCGAGCCCGTCAGGAAGACCGCGATGTGCCGCGGGTAGAGCACCTCCCACGGCAGCCCCGCCATCACCTCCACCGCGTCCGCGCCGCCGACGCCGACCGCGCACGCGCCGAGCCCGCCCGCGTTCGGCGTGTGGGAGTCGGTGCCGATGATCAGCGCGCCGGGGAACGCGTAGTTCTCGAGGACGACCTGGTGGATGATGCCGGCGCCCGGCCCCCAGAACCCGGCGCCGTACTTCGCCGCCGCGGACTTCAGGAAGTCGTAGACCTCCTGGTTCTCGGCGAGCGACTCGCGGAGATCGCGCTCGCCCTCGACGCGCGCCTGGATGAGATGGTCGCAGTGGATGGTCGTCGGCACGGCGACCGTGTCCCGCCGCGTCTGACGGAACTGCAGCATGGCCGTCTGGCCGAGCACGTCCTGCAGCACCACGCGATCGGGCCGCAGGAAGAGATAGCTGCGCCCGGGCTCCATCTCCTGGTGCTCGGGATCGTCGAGGTGTCCGAGCAGCACCTTGTCGGCGAGCGTCAGCGGGCGGCCGAGCCGCCGGCGCACGATCGGCGAGGTTCTTCTCCATCATCGCGTACATGGTGGCGGCCATCTCCGGGGTCGACTTCGATCGTGACCATGCTCGGCAATCTCCTCATGCCCCGCGAGGCGGTAGCATGTGCTGGCGTCGGATTGGCGCCGGCCTGGCCGGCGCGCCCGCAAAGTGTAGCGCGGACGGCCGCCGGTAGGGGACACGGATTGGCAGATCCCATGGAGGTCGGACGTCGACCTTGGTATCCTCATCTACGCATCCGGCCTGGAGTCCGCCCGCGGACCGCCGCCGCGGCTCAGCGCGGCCGCTGCGCCTCTTCCTTCCTGAGATCCACGAAGTAGAGCAGGTCGAGCCAGCCCGGCGAGTGTCCGAGCTGCGTCAGGAGCACGGCGGCCTCGCTCCGGTGCTGGGTGGCGTGGTTGACCTGGTGGATCATCTGCTGCCACAGCGGATACGCCCACCGCTCGCCCTGCGTGTTCGTGTAGGCCACGTCCGCCGCGAGCCGCGCGTCGTCGAGCGTCGCCACGAACGCCTGCGTGTCCCGCTCGATCTCGGTCCAGCGGGCGCGGATCGTTCCCAGGTCGGGGAACGAGGCGGGCTCGGGCATCGCGCGCGGCGACCGTCCCTGCCAGCGTTCGAGATAGAGCCACTGCGCGGCCATCGTGTGCACGAGCGTGTCGCGGACGGAGTCGAAGCTGGCGCCGCCGGGCGCGAGGAGCTGCGCGGAGGTGAGCGGAGCGGCCGCATCGAGGATGCGCGCGTTCGCCCACGCGTTGTAGTCGTAGAGGTTGCGGATGACGTCGGTCAGCATCGCGTCACCGCGTGGGCCACGGCGTTACGCGAGGACGAACGCCCGGACCGGGAACGTGTGGAACGCTTTGATCTTCGCGGGCACGGCGAAGAATCGGCCGCCGCGGTCGGGCACCGCCTCGAGACCGCAGAGGTGCTCCACGACCGGCACGTCGTGCGCGAGGAGCGTCGAGTGCACCGGGCGGTCCAGGCCGTCCGTGCCGTCGATGTTGAGCGAGTCGATGCCGACGAGCACCGCGCCCGCGCTCACGAGCCAGGCGGCGAGGGCACCGGTCAAGTACGGGTGCCCCTCGAAGTAGCGCTCCGTACCCCAGTACGCGTCCCATCCCGTGTGCACGAGCACCGCGCGGCCGCTGACATCGTGCTCGCTCAGGGGCAGCCGATCGATCGCGCGCTCGTGACGGGCGAGGACACGCGCCACGACACAATCGAGATCCGCGAGCGACGAGAGCGGCAGATCCGCGAGGTCCTTGCCCTCGGGATAGCGATGGAACGGACTGTCGAGATAGGTCCCGGTGTTCGCGACCATCTCGATCTTGCCGATGTAGAACTCCGTCCCGGGCGCGTAGTGCGACCGTGACGCTTCGCGCGTGAGATGGTCGGAGATCACGGGGCCCGGCAGCCCCTTGTACGTGATCATCCCGTGCTCGATGGTGACTGACGTCGATGAGCCGGCGCGCCGCCATGGGACGCGTCGACTATAGCGCCCGCGACCGTCAGCGCAAGTACGACGCGACGAACGTGCCCCCGGCGGCGACGGCGGCAAAGCGATCCTCGCGGAACGGCGCCGCGCTCACCGGCGATGTCGCGCCGGTGATCAGCGCGGCCATCATCTCGCCGACCGCGGGCGCGAGCTTGAAGCCGTGGCCGCTCATGCCCGCCGCGGTGAAGAAGCCCGCGGGTCCGGTCTGGTCGAGGATCGGCATCCAGTCCGGCGTGATGTCGAACGCGCCGGCGTAGCCGCGGCGATAGCGCGCGTCCGCCAGACGCGGCACGGCGCGTCCCGTGCGCTCCAGCACCACGCTCGCTTCCTCGAACCCGGCGTCCGCGCCGAGCAGCTCGGGATCCATCGGGTGCTCGGTCTCGTCGTCGGTGAGGGAGCCGGTCAGCGTCAGGTTGCCGGTCTCGGGACGCACGTAGCTGCCGCCCGCGAGATCGAGATAGACCCGGTGGGCGGGCGTCCCCGCGTCGCGCTCGACGATGAAGACGGGATGACGGCCGACGATGATCGGCAACGTCACGCCGGCCAGCCGCGCCACGCGTGGCGACCACAGCCCCGCCGCGTTCACCACGACCGGCGCGTCGATGCGATCGCCCTGCGCGGTCTCGACGCCGCGCACGCGGTCGCCCTCCACCCGCAGCCCGGTCACGTCCACGCCCTGCTCGATGGTGACGCCGCGGCGGCGTCCAGCCTCCGCGTAGGCGTGCGTCACCGCGGTCGGATCGCCGTAGCCGGACTCCGGCTCCCACAGCACGCCGCCGAGCGAGGATGGATCGATGGCCGGCTCCACGCGCGCCACGTCGTGTGGCTCGAGGATCTCGGCGCGGATCCCGAGGCCGCGCTGCATCGCGAGGTTCGCCTCGAGCTTCGGCCGCATCGCGGGGGAGACGCCGATGAGCGCGCCGCACGCGACGTAGCCGGCATCGCCGCCGACGGCGTTGGCGAAGTCCTGGAAGACCGACAGCGAGCGCCGGACCATCGCGCTCGTCTCGGGGGTCGGATAGAGCTGGCGCACGATGCCGACGCTGCGCCCCGTGCCGCCGGACGCGAGGAAGTTCCGCTCGAGCACGAGGACGTGCCGGACGCCGAGGCCCGCAAGGTGGAACGCGATCGAGGCGCCGGTGACGCCCCCGCCGATGATGACGACGTCGGCGGTGCGCGTCACGGTGTGTGGATCACAGGGTCACCGGGCGACGCCGAAGGCGGCCGCCTTCCACTTGGGATCGTCGGAGGCGTCGAGGCGATCGCGCACGCGCCGCAGGAGCTGAGCCACGGCCGTCGTGCTCCAGAACCAGCGCGCGATCTCGTCGCCGCCGGCCTCCGGCGTCATCGCCATGTAGCTCTCGAACGCGAGCGTCTTGAGATCGTCCGCGCACCAGCGGATGAACGCGGGCAGCGCGACGGCGGCCGGGCGCTCGGTCATGTCGGCGTCGCCGCCGTCGGCGAATCGCTGCAGGAAGCGCACGACGTCCTCGAACCGCGCGGCGGGAAGACCGCTCAGACCGAAGGCCGTGCGGCCGTCGCTCTTCGCCATCCAGTGCGCGTGGCGCTCACTGAATGCCTGCACCTCGGCGACAGGATCGGTGGCCACCGTCGTCGCCGTCGCGATCGCGGACGCCTGGCGTGGCGCCGGCGGCTCGTCGCCGGGCTCGGCGTCCTCCGGGAAGTCGTGCAGCACCGGACCGGCCGGGGCGGCGAAGAGGTCGAGCGCCGCGCGCAGCACGCGATGCTGCAGCGCGGGATCGTTCGGGCGTCCGAGCGCGTGACCGAACGGGAACGGGACGAAGAGCGCGCGCGGCGCTTTCAGCTTCTCCGTGTGCTCGCGGACCAGGCTGATCGAGGTCGTGGCGACGCCGTTCGCTTCCAGGACGCGGGCCAGCACACCGACGGTGTGGGTGCAGAAGGGTCAGGTGGGTGTCAGGACGACGACGTCCGCGCCGTCCTCGCGCAGCCGCCGCGCGACCTCCGGGCCCGTCTCTCCTTCCATCCGCGTGAGCTCGCGCTGCGCGCCCATGAAGGAATAGCCGTTCGGCGCGAGTCCACCGAGCTCGCCGCGCGCGACGAGCTCGCGGAGCCGGTCGATCGGATACGAGATGTTGACGTCGCGCATGATGGCCGTGCGATCGAAGCCGATGCTCGTGTGACTCTGGATGATGTCGGCGGCCGGCGTTTCCACCGGGATCACCCGGTACGTCTGCTCGCCGGGCCCGAACGGCGTATCGCCGCGGCGATGCAGGCCGGCCGTCGTCACGATCGCCACGCGGCACGCGCCGAGCGGCTTCACGGGTCGCACGAACGGCGCCGTGTCGTGCGCCTGCATCGGCAGGTTGAGCAGGTTCTTCCGATTCCCTTCGGGCAGGCGGTCGAGGCGAGGGCTCATGCGGAAGATACCTCCAGGCTCACGATGGTGGCGTCGGCCGCCACGATCCGGACGTTGGCGGCGATGGCGTGGAGATGCGCGGTGACTCGCTCCGGTCCGATGCCGGCCGGAGCGTAGACCGCGAAGGCGGCCCGTCCGGTCTCCGGGCGAACGCGCGTGCGCTGGTCAGGCCCGTAGAGGACGCTGGAGATCACGCCGCGCGCGTCGCGCATCACCATGTCGCCGGGCTGCAGGGTCTGGGTCTGGCCATTCAGCGTCACGAAGGTCTCGCCTTCGTGGGACACGTCCACCTGGATCGGAGGTTCGACCACGCCGGCGTCGTGTCCCGCCGTCAGCAGCTGGTTCTCCAGCTCGGCCATGAACATCGCCTCGACGAGCGCGGCGACGCGCGGCAGCGGCTTGCCCTTGAGCGCGACCGACTCGAGCTGGAGCTGGACGTGGTACGTCTTCTTGAAGCGCTTGTAGTAGTCGACGTAGGGCTGCACGCTCGGCAGCGCGACCAGGTCCGCGCGCGTCAGGCTGCCGTACCGCTCGCGCAACCGGGCGGCCAGCTCCGTCTTGCGCTGATCCAGCGCGGGATGCGCGGACGGGTTGGCGACCTTGTCCATCACGAGCAGGCCCGCGGCGGCGCCTGGATACGCCGCCTTCCACGCGTCCGTGAGGACGAGCATGGTCAGCGCTTCCTGAACGGACCGAGCTCGGGAAACTTCTTCGTCAGCGCGGCGCCGTCGACGAACAGCGTGTCGCCGGACACCCAGCTCGCCTCGTCGGAAGCGAGGAACAGCGCGGCGCTCGCGATGTCCGCCGTCGTGCCGACGCGGCCGAGCGGGACGTTGTCGAGAAACGCCTCGCGGACGTGCGGGCGCTCGCGCTGGAAGGCGGTGAGCGGCGTGTCGATGAGCCCGGGCCCGATGCCGACCACGCGGATGCCGCGCGGCCCCAGCTCCAGCGCCGCGACGCGCGTGAGCATCTCCACGCCCGCCTTCGCCGCGCAGTACGCCGACAGCCCCGCGCCCGGCTGGCGCGCGTTGATCGACGCGATGTTGATGATGACGCCGCGCTCGCCGGCGGCCATCGCGCGGGCCTCGTGCTTCATGCAGAGGAAGACGCCCTTGAGGCACACGTCGACCACGGTGTCCCACTGCTGCTCGGTCTGCTCGGTCAGCGGCACGGAGACCCCGAGGCCCGCGCAGTTGGCGGCGATGTCCAGCCGGCCGAAGCGCGAGACGGCGAACCTGACCGCGCGCTCGGCGTCCACTTCGCGCGTCACGTCCATCTCGGCGGCCGCCCCGGCGTCGCCCAGCTCCTTCGCCGCTTCGTTGAGCAGCGGCGCGTTGCGGTCGGCGAGCACCACGCGGGCGCCCTCCGCCACGTAGCGGCGCGCGATCTCCCGCCCGATCCCCGAGGCGCCGCCCGTGACCAGCGCGACCCTGTCCTTGAGTCTTTCTCCCATCGCGTTCGGAGCATAATACGGCCCATGCACATCCGTGAGGAGACCATCCCGGTCGGTGGCGTCGACGTACACACGTGGGTCGGAGGCGAGGGGCCGCCGCTGCTGATGCTGCACGGCGCCGGCGGCAACCGTGGCTTCACGCGCGCGGTGCAGCAGCTCGCGGCGCGCTACACGGTGTGGGCGCCGACGCATCCGGGCTTCGGCACGCTCGGGCGATGCCGAGTGGATGGACGGCGTCGACGACCTGGCGCGCTTCCACCTGTGGTTCATGGACGCCGCGGGACTCCGCCGGCCCCACGTGATCGGCCATTCCCTCGGCGGCTGGACGGCGGCGGAGATGGCGGCGATGAGCCCGGGCGCGATCGACCGGCTCGTGCTGGTGGCGGCGGCGGGTCTCAAGCCGGAGCAGGGCGAGATCCTCGACATCTTCTTCCTCTCGCCCGCGCAGCTCCGGGATCTCAACGTGCACGATCCCACGACGGTCCCCGAGTGGGAGGAGTTCTTCGGCCGTGCGCCCACGCCGCGCCGGAGCTCGAGATCGCCGAGCGCAACCGTGAGATGACGGCGCGGCTCACCTGGAAGCCGTACATGCACAACCCGCGGCTCGCCCGCTTCCTTCCGCGCGTCACCAACCCGGCGCTCATCGTGTGGGGCAAGGAAGACCGGATCGTCCCCGTCGAGTGCGGCGAGCAGTATCGCCGCGCGCTGCCGAACGCGAAGCTGACCGTGCTCGAGAAGTGCGGCCACCTGCCCCCGATCGAGCAGCCCGACGCGTTCGCGCGGCTCGTCCTCGACTTCCTGGGAGCGAAAGCATGAAGCTCTACTACTTCAGCGAGATGCCGCACCACGAGTACCCCGACGCGGAGGGCGACAAGTACCCGTCGCTCCGCCTCGCGTTCCCCAATCGCTTCTTCGACCGCGAGAAGGCCGCGGCGAACTACCAGCGGTACCTGACCGAGTACGAGCTGGCCGACGAGGTCGGCTACGACGGGCTCATGATCAACGAGCACCACTCGACGCCGTCGTGCGTGGACGTGGGCGTCAACATGACGGCCGCGGTGCTCGCGCGCACGACGAAGCGCGCGAAGATCCTGCTCCTCGGCAACATCCTGCCGATCGAGGACAACCCGGTGCGCATGGCCGAGCAGATCGCCATGGCCGACCTGATCTCCGGCGGCCGCATCCTCTCCGGCTTCGTGCGCGGCGTCGGCGTGGAGCAGTGGTGGGCCAACGCGAACCCCGTGCACAACCGCGAGCGCTTCGAGGAGTGCCACGACCTCATCATGAAGTGCTGGACGGAGCCCGGGCCGTTCCGCTGGGAAGGCAAGCACTATCACTTCCGCCACGTGAACCCGTGGTGCCTGCCGCTGCAGAAGCCGCATCCGCCGATCTGGACGCCGGGCACCGCGAGCCCGGAGACCGCGATCTGGGCAGGGCGCCGGGGCTACACGTACGTGCCGTTCCTCGTGCCGTTCGACGTCGCGCGCGAGCTGTTCGACTACTACCGCCAGGGCGCGGCGGAGGTCGGCCGCGCGGTCACGCCGGACAACCTCGGCTTCCTGATCTGCGCCGTCACCGCGGACACGAAGGCGAAGGCGATGGAAGCCGGCCGTCACTTCGTGTGGCGCATGGGTCCCACGCTGCGCGGCCCGGTGGAGTGGTTCCAGCCCGCCGGGATGCGCTCGAAGGCGGCCAAGCAGTTCGCGCTGAAGGCGCGGCCGCGATCGCTCGCGCAGATGAGCTTCGACGAGCTGGTGGCCGAGCACTTCATCATCGCGGGCGAGCCCGCCGAGGTGGCCGACAAGTTCGCGCTCGTCCACCAGCAGCTCGGCATCGGCCATCTCCTGCTCGAGGCGCAGGAGTCGCGCATGGACCATCCGACCACCATGCGGTCCATCGAGCTGATGGGCGCGAAGGTGATCCCCGCCATCGCGAAGCTCTAGCGATGCGGTTCGGGTGGCTCACCCTCGCGCATTCGCCGGGGCCGGACGAGGACTACGCGGCCATCGGGCACCAGCTCGAGCAGGCGTGTCTCGCGGAGGCGCTCGGCTTCGACGGCGTGTGGCTCACCGAGCACAACTTCACCGGCGAGGCCGTCTACAGCGATCCGATCCCCTTCGCCTCCGCCGTGGCCGCGCGCACGTCACGCGTGCGGATCGGCTTCGCGGTGATCCAGCTCGCGCTGCGCCATCCCGTGCGGCTCGCGGTGCAGCTCGCGCTGCTCGACAACCTCTCGCGCGGCCGCCTCGACGTCGGGGTCGGCCGCGGATCGATCTACAACGAGTACGAGTTCGTCGGCTACGGCCTCCGCAGCGACGACGCGCGCGAGCGATCCGCGGAAGCGCTCGAGGTCCTGACGCGCGCGTGGACGGAGGCGCCGTTCGAGTACCGCGGCAAGTACTTCCAGCTCTCGCTGCCGGCGCTGCGCCCGCGTCCCTACCAGCGGCCGTACCCGCCGATCTGGCGCAGCGTGGTGACGCCGCCGTCGTTCCGCGAGTGCGGCCGGCTCGGCGTGCCGATCATGACCCCGCGCATCCCGATCGCGCGCATCCCGGAGCGGCTCGCGCTCTACGAGGAAGGGCTCGCGGAGGGCGGCCACGACGCGGAGACGCGCGCGCGGCTGCGCGCGCAGGCGGCGATCTGGCGCCACGTCTACGTCGGCGAGAGTGAGGCCGAAGCGGAGGACGCGCTGGGCGCCGCCGTGCTCCACACGCGCCAGCACATGATCCACGCGCGCACCGCGCACAACCCGAGCGACTTCCACGTGGACCCGAGCTTCCTGAACCCGTTCACCGATCCGTCGGTGTCGGACGACGAGGGCACGCGCTGGTCACTCGAGACGGGCGCGCTCTACGGCACCGCGAAGCGCGTGGCGGAGCAGGTGGATGCGCTGCGCGCGGCCGGCGTGGGCCATCTCTTCGCGCAGCTGAGCTTCGGCTATCTCCCGCACGAGAAGATCGTGGCGTCGATGCGCCGCTTCGCCGCGGACGTGATGCCGCGCTTCCGCGACCGCTGACCCAGCGACGATCGTCGTGAGGAAGTGTCATCTGCCCCAGGACACCTGGATGCCATTGCGCCCGCACGCCTTGGCCGCATAGAGCGCCTGATCCGCCTCGTGGAACAAGACTTCACCGGCCTGGTCGTCGCGCGCGCCGGCGTTCGCCTCGAACGTGCGACCGGCGATGCCGATGCTGATCGACAACGTTCCGGCGGGGAATGGGATTCCCGCGAGCCTGGGCGCGGTGGCCTGGACCGCACGCCGCAGGCCTTCCGCGATCTCGCACGCTCGGCTCCTGGTGGTGCGCGGCAGCGCCACGACGAATTCGTCGCCTCCGTAACGGCAGGCGACGGCCTCCTGCGGGACGCCGGCCGCGATCAGCTGGCCGACCGTGCGCACGGCCTCGGAGCCGGCGAGGTGCCCGTGCCCGTCGTTCAGCGTCTTGAGCCGGTCGACGTCGAGCACGAGCAGGACGATCTCGTCCCCGGTCCTGCGCGCGTCGCGGATCATCGCCAGCAGGCGCCGCTCGAAGGAGCGCAGGTTGTGCAGACCCGTCAGGTCGTCGGTCGTCGCGAACTGGCGCAGGCGCCGCGCATCATCGGTCAGCTTCGCGGCCACCATGCCGACCGCGGCAAAGAGCAGGGTCTGCAGCAGGTCGGCTTCGTCGTGGCCAACGCTCAGCAAGCGGGGATTGGCCAGGTGGTAGAGCACGACGGCAACGATCGATCCGCTGAGGCCTCCGCGCAGACCGAAGCGCACCGCGGCGAAGATGATGGGCAGGTAGTACAGGTGCTGGACGGGCGCGGCCTGCGTCAATCGATCCAGCACGAAGACACCCAGGAGACCGGCGACGACCGCGATGATCGCCCACCCCCGTGACAGAAACGGCGTCGCGGCACCCGTCGCAGGGATGTCATCCCGACCAGCCGTCAAGCGCATGGTCGGCGACGAGATGACCGAGCTCGCCATCGAGGGCTCCACGTAACAGCGCCGCTACCGGTCGATCCCGTACTCCTTCAGCTTCCGCCAGAGCGTCGTGCGGCCGATGCCGAGCGCCTCGGCGGCGCCCGAGTGGTTGCGGCCGAAGCGCTCCAGCGTCTGGAGGATGTGGGTGCGCTCGGCGTCCGCGAGCGAGACCTGCCGCGGCAGCGCCGGCGAGGGGCCGAGCTGGAGGCCGGCCGCCACGTGGGGCGGCAGATCTTCCGGCGTGATCGCGTCGCTGCGCGCCAGGATGGCCGCGCGCTCCATCGCGTTTTCCAGCTCGCGGACGTTCCCCGGCCACGGGTAGTGCAGGAGCCGCTCGAGCGCCGGCGGGGAGAGACGCAGCTCGCGCCCGAGCTTGCCGCCGGATCGCGCGAGGAAATGCTCCGCCAGCGCGGGGATGTCCTCGCGGCGCTCGCGCAGCGGCGGCAGCGCCACCTGGATGACGTTGAGGCGATAGAAGAGGTCCTCGCGGAAGCTGCCCTGGCTGATGAGCGTCGCGAGATCGCCGTGGGTGGCCGCGATCACGCGCACGTCGATGGTGGTGGCCTGCGTGGCGCCGAGCCGCCGGACCTCGCCGCTCTGCAGCGCGCGCAGGAGCTTCACCTGGAGCGCGGCGGGCATCTCGGCGATCTCGTCCAGGAACAGCGTGCCGCCGTCCGCCTCCTCGAAGAGGCCGAGCTTGCTCGCCGCGGCGCCCGTGAACGCGCCGCGCACGTAGCCGAAGAGCTCGGACTCGAGCAGCGTCTCCGGCACCGCGCCGCAGTTCACGGCCACGAACGCGCGCGCGGCGCGCGTGCTCGCGTGATGCACGGCCTTGGCGATCACTTCCTTGCCGGTGCCGGACTCGCCCTGGATCAGGACGGTCGCGTCCGTGGGGGCCACGCGCTCCACCAGCTCGAGCACGGTCTGCATCGCGCCTGACTGCGCGATGAGGCCCTGGAGCCCGTAGCGCTCGCGGAGCTGCGCGCGCAGGTTCTCGTTCTCGCGCCGGAGCGCGCGTGCCGCCAGCGCCTTGTCGATCCGGTGAAAGAGCTCGTCCGGGTCCTGGCCCTTCTCGAAGTAGTCGAGGGCGCCGAGGCGGATCGCCTCCTTGGCGGACTTCCACTCCGCGTACGCGGTGAGCAGGATCACCTCGGGGGCCGGCGCGTGCGCCTTGGCCGCCTTGAGCACGTCGAGGCCGTCGCCGTCGGGCATGCGGAGGTCGGTGACGACGAGGTCGAACACCTCCTCGGCGAGCCGCCGGGTGGCGGCGGCCACGCCCTCCGCCTCGGCCACGTGGTGGCCGCGCTTGCGCAGCAGCAACGCGAGCGTGCTCCGCGCGGCGGGCTCGTCGTCGACGACCAGCAGGTGCGCCATCGTCACGCCGCCTCGAGCGGGAACAGCAAGGTCACGCGGGTGCCATGGCCCGGCGCGGAGCTGATCTCGATGCGGCCTCCGTGCGCGGCGACGATGCGCTCGGCGATGGTGAGCCCGAGCCCGCTGCCGTTCGGCTTGCCGGAGTAGAACGGCTCGAACACGCGCGCCAGGCGCTCGCTGGGGATGCCGGGTCCGGTATCGCTGACCGCGAGCGCCACGTCGCCGTTCTTCCGCGCCACCTCGAGCGACAGCCGCCCGCGCCCGTTCATCGCTTCCACGCCGTTGAGCGCGACGTTCCACAGCACCTGCGTGACCTGGTCGCGATCGAACGCGGAAGCGCGGGACCGCGGGATCCACCGCCACCTTCACGTCCACCCGCGGCGCGCGCGAGCGGTCGTCGCGGATCAGCGCGCTGACGTGCTGGACCACGTCGCGGATGTCGCCGGGAGCGCACCGCGCTTCCTGCGGGCGCGCGAAGTGGAGGAAGTCGGACAGGATGCGGTTGAGGCGTCGCGCCTCCGTGCGGACCGCCGCCAGCGTGGCGGCGCGCTCCTCGGTCGTGAGGCCGCGCTCGTCGGTGAGCAGGGCGGTGGCGTTGACGATGGCCGCGAGCGGGTTGCGGATCTCGTGGGCCATGCTGGCGGCCATCTCGCCCGCCGTCGCCAGGCGCTCGGCCTCGCGCAGGCGGGCGTGGAGTCGCGCGCTCTCGGAGCGCGCGCGCTCGAGCACCATGATGATGACCGCGAACGTCGAGAGGAAGTAGAACGTGATGAACACCGCGTGCACCGCGAGGTATTCCGGCGATCCCGGACGGCGCCGGCACGAACTGCGTCACGATGCGGTGCACGCCCCACAGCGTGAGCAGCCCCGCGAGCAACCGTTCCCCGCGGAAGCGCGTGACGCGCGCGCGCGGCGGCCAGAACAGAATGCCGGCCGCGATCTGGACGGCGCCGAGACCCACGCCCACGACGCGCTGACCGTCGTCGCCGCTCGCCACGTCGCCCGCGAGCGCGAGCAGCAGGGCGACGCCCGCGCCGACGATGACGTCGCGCCCGCGGAGCCGATAGTCCCAGCGATGCGCGAACGCCGCGGCCAGCATGAAGCCGACCGCCGCCACGCTGGCGGCGCCGGTGGCGAAGCTCGGACGGTCGATGTCGAGGACGAGGACGTCGACGAGCTTGAGGCCCTTCGACAGCGTGTACGCGCCCCACGCGAGCAGCAGGTACTGGAAGAAGCGCACGCGGTGCGACGAGTAGAGATACGCGAAGATCAGCAGCTGGATCGCGAAGGCGACGGTCGACACGAACGTCAGCACGAGCGGTACCGGCATCACATCTCCCACCGCACGGAGTCTACGCTCAGGGCACGTCGCGTGCCACGTCCGCGGCCCCGAAAAATCCCAGCATTGGGATGCGCGCCGGCCCGCGTTCGTTTCACTTCAGAACATCGTTCCAATCTGGAACACCGCACGATCCCGCGCCGGCGCTCGTTCCAGCCTGAACGCCGCGGTTTCGTCTTGGAACCGGCGCGCGGCGCGAGACGCCTGGAATCGCGCGATCTTCCGCGATTCTCGCTTGGCACGGTCACTGCTCTGCAACGCCCTCGTGCGAATCGTTCCGGAAGGAGACGTGACAGCCATGAAGCGCATGAGTGCATTCGCCCTCGCGCTGGCCACCTTTCTCACGGCCGGCGTCGTGAACGCGGCACCGCCGCCGCCCGACGAGATCCAGGCGCCGCGCGATCAGGACATCCAGGCGCCCCGCGGTCAGGACGTCCAGGAGCCGCGAGGCTGACGGAGACGGTCGGGCGGGCGAGCGACCCCACTCGCTCGTCCGGCCGCGCCGAGAGGAGGCAGTCGAGTCATGAGCTGGTTGAACGCCGCCCGGGACCTCGCCCCGTGTCTGCCGGGCTGATGCTCGCGATCGACAGGGATCGCGACCTCGTGGAGGCGCTGCAACGGGACGTGCCGTTCGCCGTGGAGGAGTTCGTCTCCACGTACGGCGGCCGCGCGTACCGCCTGGCGCTCGGCATCACGCGGAACCGTCCCGACGCCGAGGAGGTCGTGCAGGACGCGCTCTGGAGCGCGGTGCGGAAGATCGACACGTTCCGCGCGGAGTCCTCGTTCGGCTCGTGGTTCTACCGGATCGTCGCGAACGCGGCGTACCTCGCGCTTCGCAAGCGCGGCCGGCGCGCGGAGATCCCGCTCGACGACGCGCTGCCGTCGCTGTCCTCGGAGGACGCGACCGTGGATTCGACCGCCGAGCTGGCGGCGACCGCGGACACCGCGGCCGTCGACGCCGAGCTCCGCCACGTGCTGAGTGACGCGATCGACGCGCTGCCGCCCGTCTATCGCGGCGTGCTCGTGCTGCGCGACGTGGAGGGCCTGTCCAACGCCGAGGTCGCGGAGGTCATGCACATCACGCTCGCGAACGCGAAGTCCCGCGTGCACCGCGCGCGTCTGTTCGTCAGGCAGCGTCTCGCCCCGTTCTTGCCGGCGGGTGGTCTGACGGAGGCCGTCAGCCGAGCTTGACGCCGTACTTCTCGAGCGTCTCCTGGCGCAGCTCGAGGCCGAGGCCCGGCTGATCGGGCACGGCCATGAAGCCGCCGACGATCTCGGGGCGCTCGCGGAAGAGCTCGAACCACAGCGGATCGCGCGACGCGTCCGCGAAGGATTCGAGGATGAAGCCCGTCGGGCTCGCGGCGACGGCGTGCACGTGGATCTGCGGATCGTGGTGCGCCGCCATCGGGATCTGGTAGAGCTCCGCCAGGACCGCGGCCTTCCGCCACGTCGTCAGCCCGCCGGCCCACGTGGAATCGATGATGACGTAGTCCACCAGGCCCTCGGCCACCATCGTGCGCAGCCCGAACGGCGTGTACTCCGTCTCGCCCGCGGCGATGGGGATGTCGACCTCGGCCTTCAAGCGCTCCAGCGTCCGGCGCTCGTCGAACCACGGCATCGGATCCTCGAGCCAGAAGATGTCGTGGGGCGCGCACAGCTTCGCGGCGCGGATCGCCGTCGGCAGGTCCCAGCCCTGGTTGGCGTCGAGCATGATGGCGACGTCCTTGCCGACGGCCTTGCGGATGCGGCCCACGCGCTCGGCGTCCGCCTCCGGCGTGAGGCCGCCGACCTTCACCTTGATCGTGTGATAGCCGAGCTCGGTGTACATCGCCGCTTCGCGGACGACGTCGTCGGGCTGCTCGCCGTCGCGGTAGTAGAAGCCGGTGACGTACGCGGGGATCTTCGCCCGCAGCGCGCCGCCGAGCAGCGCGTGGACCGGACGGCCGATCGCCTTGCCCTTCAGGTCCCACAGCGCGATGTCGATCGCGCTCATGGCCGTGACGAGCACGCGCTGCTCGCGCGCCAGCGCCGGGATCCCGCGCACGCTCGTGTACGTGAGCTTGAACAGGTCCTGCCAGATCGCCTCGGTGTCGAACGGATCCCGTCCGGTCACCAGCGGCGTGATCGTCTGCAGGATCCGGTTGACGTTGCGCAAGCCGTCCGCGCCCTGGAAGAGGAAGGGCCCGTGCGCCTCGCCGATGCCGACCAGCCCCGAGTCCGTCGTCAGCTTCACGATGACTTCGCTGACCTGGGTGATCCGGTGCGTCGAGGTGCGGACCGGCTGCGGCAGCGGCGCGGAGAGCGAGTACGTCTCGAGTGTGGTGATTTTCATGGCAAGAACGAGCCGACACGGATGCGGCTCCGCGGCGCGGCGAGCGGGGTGACCGTCGAGTTGCGCTTCACGACGCGCACGTTCTCATATCTGGCTCCGCGGGCTGCGACTCCGGCGACCGGCGTGCGATAGACCTCCAGGACCCCATCCACGAGATTCACGATCCAGTAGTCAGCCACTCCAGCGCGTGCATACAGGGTGCCCTTTCGAACACGATCGAGCTCGAGGGAGGAATCGGCGACTTCCACGACCAGCACCGCCTTCGATGGATGAAAGTCGGTATACGCGCGTACGGGCCCTGGCACGACGACGATGTCGGGCTCGGGCTCCGACAGGTCGTCGAGCGCGAACGGCTTCTCCTCGCGGATGTGGTAACGCCGGCCGAAGGCTTTTTCGAGGACCGCTCTCACCAGCCCGACGACCACTGCGTGGCGGCTCCCCTGCGGCTCGCGGACGACGAGGAGGCCGTCGAGCAGCTCGACCTTGTCGTCCTCCTCGAGGATGCCTGCGTCGACCATCGGTCATAGCGCGCCCGCGTCAGCTTCCAGAGCGGCAGCGAGGGGGCTTTCATCGCGTCGCCCACGATACGGCAGGCCTGAGCGATACTCAACGTCTCCAATAGGAGACGGGGAGGCCGACGATGCGCATCGGATTCATCGGGCTCGGGAACATGGGAGGGCCGATGGCCCTCAACCTCATCAAGGCCGGGCACACGCTCGTCGTCCACGACCTGCGCCGTGAGCTGGCGAAGCCGCACGTCGACGCCGGCGCGACGTGGGCGGACGACGTCAAGACCGCCGCGCGCGGGGCGGAGCTGATCCTCACCTCGCTCCCCGGCCCGCCCGAGGTGGAAGCGGTCGCCATGGGGCACATCCTCGACGCCGCGAATCCGGGGAGCGTGTACGCCGACCTCTCGACGAACTCGCCCACGGTGATGCGGAAGATCCACGCCGCCTTCAAGGCGAAGGGCGTGCACGTGCTGGACTCGCCGGTGTCCGGCGGCGTCATCGGCGCGAAGCGCGGCAGCCTGCAAGTCATGGTCGGCGGCGACGAGGCGATCTATCGCGAGGTGAAGGGCGTGCTCGGCGCCATCGGCAACAACGTCGGCTACATGGGCGCGATCGGCGCCGGCTGCATCGCGAAGCTCGTGCACAACATGATCAGCATCCTCTCGCGGTCGCTCATCGCCGAGGGCTTCACGCTCGGGGTGAAGGCGGGCGTGAAGCCGGAGGCGCTCCTCGAGGCGATTCGCGGCGCGTCGTTCGGGCAGGGCTTGATCCTGTCGCACATGATCCCCGACGTCGTCTTCAAGGGCGACTTCGACTCCGTGCGGTTCGCGCTGAAGCTCGCGCGCAAGGACGTGGGCCTCGCCACCGGGCTCGCGCGCGAGTTCGACGTGCCGATGCCGATGGCCAGCGCGGGCGAGCAGATCCTCATCCAGGCCATGGCGCGGGGCTGGGGCGATCGCGATTCGACATCGCCGTGGGAGCTCCAGGAAGAGGCGGCGCGGGTGAAGGTGCGGGCGACGAAATGAGCCGCGACGAGCGGCTGGGAGGCTGACCATGCGCATCGGCGTATCGCTCACGAGCAGCTTCAGTGTCACGGATGGACGCACGGGGGCGCGCTGGATGATCGAGCGCGCCGCCGCCGCGCGGCGCGCGGGACTGGATTCGATCTTCGTCGGCGACCATCACGCCACGCCCGGCCCGTACTACCAGAACGTGCCGATCCTCGCGCGATGCCTCGCCGAGTGGGGCGACGCGCCGTTCGGCGCGCTCTTCCTCCTGCCGCTGTGGAACCCGGTGCTGGTCGCCGAGCAGGTGGGAACGCTCGCGACGCTGGCGCCGGGCCGCTTCATCCTGCAGGCCGGGCTCGGGGACGGCGAGCAGCAGTTCGGGGCCATGGGCACGCAGGTGCGGACGCGGCCGTCGGCGTTCGAGGAGTCGCTCGACATCGTCCGCCGCCTGCTCCGCGGTGAGGTGCGTCTCGTCGTCCGGTCGCTTCACGTTCCGCGAGGCTCGCGTGGCGCCGCGGCCGGCGGAGCCGGTGGAGTACTGGATCGGCGGCTCGGCGGAGCCGGCGATCGATCGTGCCGCGCGCATCGGCGACGGATTTCTCGCCGCGCCAGGACTTCCGCCTGACCGAGCGCGCACGCAGATCGCCTACTACCGCGAGCGATGCAAGGTCCACGGGCGCACGCCGGCGGCGATCGCGATCCGGCGGGACATCTACGTCGGCGGCAACGACGCGGAGGCCGAGGCGGTGGGGGGTGCGCGCGTGCGCGCGGGCTATCGCGGCTTCCCACCCGACGCGCCCGTCTACGGCTCCATCGACAAGGTCGCGGCCGAGTTCCGCAAGCTCGCCGCGATGGGCTATACGGACGTCATCGTGCGCCACCTCGTGGACGACCAGGCGCAGGTGCTGGCGTCCTACGCGCGCCTCGCCGACGTGCGCAAGGCCGTGGCGTGATCAATGAGCTTCGCACTCGACGGCGTCCGCGTCCTCGAGCTCGCGCGCTTTCAAGCGGGACCGCGCGGCGGCATGATCCTGTCCGATCTCGGCGCCGAGGTCATCAAGATCGAGGCGCTCGGCGGCGAGGAGACGCGCAAGCATCCGCCGATGGTCCGCGGCCAGAGCGTCTACTTCTCCGTCTACAACCGCGGCAAGAAGAGCATCTGCATCGACCTCCGGAGCCCGCAAGGCAAGGAGGTCTTCGCCGAGCTCGTGAAGAAGTCGGACATCGTGCTCGAGAACTTCCGGCCGGGCGTGATGAAGGCGATGGGCTTCGACTACGAGCGCGCTGCGCGCGATCAATCCCGCGATCATCCTCGTCTCCGTGTCGGGGTTCGGCCAGTACGGTCCGTATCGCGACCGGCCCGCGTTCGATTCACTCGGCCAGGCCATGGGCGGGCTCATGGCGCTGACCGGCCAGCAGGAAGGCCATCCGATCGGGACCGCGACGTCGCTCGTCGATCGCTACACGTCGCTCCACGCCACGATCGGCACGCTCGCCGCGCTCCGTCATCGCGAGCGGACGGGCGAGGGCCAGCTCGTCGACGTCTGCCTGCTCGACTCCGCGCTCACGATGGTGGAGATCCCGACGTCGTACTACCTCGCGACCGGCGAGGAAGGCGGCGAGGGCGGTCGTCCGCCGTACCGCGCGAAGGACGGCTGGGTCGTGATCGCGGCGGCGGGCCGCGAGATGGCGATGACGCTCATGAAGATGGTCGGCGGTCCGGCCGACGACACGCCACTGGCGGGCAGCTCACCGGCCGCGGATCGCCGCGCGAAGATCGACGCGTGGTGCGCCGAGCGGACGATGGACGAGATCTGCGCCGCACTCCACGAGAATGGCATCCCGGCCGCGCCGGTCCGCACGATCCCCGAGGTCGCGAAGGACCCGCATCTCTGGGAGCGCGAGATGCTGGTGAAGATGAAGGACCCGGTGGCGGGGGAGATGTACGTCCCGGGGGCGACGATCAAGCTCTCGAAGACGCCGGCGCGGGTGGGCGCGGTGCCGACGCCGGGGCAGCACACGGACGAGGTGCTGCGTGAGGTGCTCGGCTACGACGCCGCGAAGCTCACCGCGCTGCGCGGCGTGAGAGCGATCGCGTGACCAGCCGTCGTGAAGTACCTCGGTGATCATGTGCTTCGGCCCAGAATTCTGGTCCGATGAGGATGCGATGCCGAAGACCCTGCCGATCTCCGAGGTGAAGGCCCGGCTGCCCGAGCTGGTCGCGGGCGTCCAGGAGCGCGAGGACGAGATCGTCGTCACGCGCAATGGCCGTCCTGCCGCCGTCCTGCTCAACGTCGACGAGTACGAGCGGCTCAAGGCGACGCTCGACGTCTTCAGCGATCCCGAGCTCATGCGGCAGATCCGGGCGAGCGAGAAGTTCTACGCCGCGGGGAACCGGGGACGCTCCTTCGAGGACGTCTTCGGTGAGCCGCTGATCCCTCGCAAGCGGCGTGGCCGGCGGTAGCCGGCCGACGATCCCCGCCGGATGCTGCCGCCGTCATCCGCCACCTGCCACCGGACGTGAAGCGTGGCGTGCGGGAGGCGCTTCGCGCCTTGAGCGCCGACCCGCAGGCCGGCGTTCCGCTCGTACGGGAACTCGACGGGAAATGGCGGTATCGCGTGAGGCGTTATCGGATCGTCTACGAGATCGACACGAGGGCGCGCGTGCTGCGTGTCGTCGCCGTCGGCCAACGCCGCCACATCTACGAGCAGGTGGCGGCCCGGCTGCGTTCGACTGCGGGTGGCGAGACGCCGTAGCGCCCTGGCGCTGAGCGGCGTCGCGCACCCTACCGCCGCATCAATTCCTCGCGCAGTCGCCGCGCCACGATCTGCTCGTCGCCCGGCTGGAGGTTGATCGGGTCGACCGCGATCTCATCCACGTAGCCGCCCTGGTGCGCGCCCTGCTGCACGTAGATGTGCGGCTCGCCCTGCGCCAGCGCCACCTGGACGGCGTGGCCCGTCGGGCCCTTCCAGTCCTCGGTGAAATAGAGGACGGCGTGCGGGATCACGCGGTTGACGGGATCGTGCTCGACCACCGCGCGCAGGCCGAGGATGTCGCCCAGCGCCTCGACGATCGTCGCGCAGACGTCGCGTGTAGCGCTTCATCTCCGCGGCCTCGTCCTCGGCCATGAACAGCTCGAGCGCCGACGACGAGGCCGCAGATCTCCTCCTTCGACGTCTTCGCGGCGCGGGCCGAGCGCCTGGTTCGGGCTCGCGTTGAGCGTCACCGCGCGGATGAGGTCGCGGCGCCCGGCGAGGATGCCGGTGCTCTGCGGCCCGCGGATGCCCTTGCCGCCGCTGAAGCTCACGAGGTCGGCGCCGAGGCGGAGGAACTTCGTGAGGTTCTCGCGCGGCGGCAGCATCGACGCGGCGTCGACGATGACCGGCACGTTGCGGCGATGCGCGATCGCGATCACCTGCTCCAGCGACAGGATGCCGGGCGGGCTGGTGAACGGCGAGATCAGGTACGCGACGGCCGCCGTGCGCTCGGTGATCGCGTCCTCCAGCTCGAACGGCTGCGTCCGGCGCGCCAGGCCGATCTCGACGAGGACGCCGCCGGCCACGCGATAGGCCTGGTCGTAGGCGAACCGGTGCGCGCGCTGGATGACGATCTCGTTCCGCATCCCGCGCGTGTCGGGCAGGCGCGTGATCTTCGCGGGATCGTCGCCGGCGATGCACGCCGCCGCCTGCAGGATGAGCCCCGAGCTGGCGCCGGCGCGTGACGAACGCGGCTTCCGCGCCCAGCATGCGCGCGATGGCGGCGCCGGCGGCCGCGTTGAGCTCGTCGATGTTCACGAGCGCCTGCGACGCCTCGCGCATCGTCTCCAGCACCTCGGGGCGCAGCATCGAGCCGCCGTAGCGCGTCGTCGTGCCCGAGCCGTGGATGACGCGGCGAACGCCGAGCTTCCGATAGATCGCCGGTTCCATCACGCGACTCCCTCCTCCTTCATCGCCCGCACCGCGCTGGCGAAGGCCGTGAGCGTCTCGTCGATGATCTCGTCGGTGTGGCAGGTGCCGACGAGCGCCCGCGCCCCGTTGAAGTCGACGCCGTGCAGGATGAGCGCCTGGCGGAGCGCGCGGCTGCGCGTCGGCATCCTTGGCGTCCAGACGGCGCCAGTCGATTCCGTCCACGGACTGATCCGACCCGTCACGCGGTGGCGCATCGGCGCCGAAGAAGATCTTCCAGTCGCTGTGGTCGCCGTAGATCTTCCAGGCGATCCGCTCGCGCGCGAGGACCTCGTTCATCCCGTGGCGCAGCCGGGCGGCCTGCTGATTCGCGACGCGGATCGCGTGCCCGTCGGCGATCGCCGCGAGCATCGCGGCGCCGGCCGCCGCCGAGAGCGGATTGGCGTTGAACGTGCCCGCGTGCGCGATCTTGGTGCGACGGTTCTCTTCCGGATCCGGCTTGGTCGTCAGGTAGGCGAGGACGTCCTCGCGGCCGACGACGGCGCCGCCCGGCAACCCGCCCGACGAGGATCTTCGCCAGCGTCGTGAGGTCCGGCGTGATCCCGAGCGCTTGCTGCGCGCCGCCGGGCGCGACGCGGAAGCCGGTGACGACCTCGTCGAAGATCAGCAGCGCACCCGCCCGGCGCGTCTCCTCACGGAGCGCCGCCACGAACGACGCCGGCGTCGGCACCGCGCCGAAGTGGCCGCCCGTCGGCTCGAGGATGACCGCCGCGACGTCGCCGGCGGCGAGACGCGCGCGCACCGCGCCGATGTCGTTCGGCGGCAGCACCGCGACCAGCTCCACGACTTCGGGAAGCTGACCCGGACCGGGCTCGGCCGCGTAGGGCGCGCGCACGCCGATCTCGAGACCTTCGTGCCAGCCGTGGAAGTGCGCCGCGAACTTGATCACGTGCCGGCGGCCCGTGAACGCGCGCGCCAGACGCAGCGCCAGGTGCGTGGCCTCCGTGCCCGACGCCGTGAACCGCACGCGCTGCGGCGCTCGGCACGAGCCGGCACACCCACTCGCCCCACTCGACTTCCTTCGCGTGGCTCGCGCCGTAGTGCGTGCCTTTCATCGCCTGGTCGAGGACGGCGTCGCGCACCACCGGCGGGTTGTGACCGAGCAGCAGCGCGCCGTGTCCCATCCAGTAGTCCACGTACCGGTGGCCGTCGACGTCCCACTTGTACGCGCCGTCCGCGTGATCGACGTAGAGCGGGAACGGCTGCATGCGCCGGTTGTCGTGCGTCACCGCGTCCGGAAAGAGGCGGCGCGCGCGCTCGAACAAGGCCCGCGACGCGGGCAGCGTGTCGATGTAGGCGTCCTGGACCTTGGGGGTGGAGACGATCTGGGCCATGGCACTCTCCTTGACATGGGGGCCCCACAACTGAGGACCCCCAAACCCCCTTGACGTGGGGCGGCGGTAGTATAGTCCCGTCACGCGCGACCGGACGCTACGAGGGCGATCCCACACAGAGGGTGACCATGCGCAAGACCATCACCGGCACCGGCGGCATGCTGCTCATCCAGACGCTCAAGGACGCGGGCGTCGACTACCTCTTCACGAACCCCGGCTCCGCGGAGACGGGCATCTTCGCGGCGCTCGCGGAGGCCGAGGAGCAGCGCCTCGTCGTCGGCAAGCACGAGGGGCTCGTGGCCGCGATGGCCGACGGCTACAACCGGATCAGCGGCAAGGTCGGCGTCGTCATCGCGCACGTGATGGGCGGCTCGTAGCAGCTCGCGGGCCAGCTCTTCAACGCGCAGCACGCCGGCTCCTCGCTGCTCGTCATCGCCGGCGACTGGGCGTCCGAACTACAGGACCATCGCGGCCTCGCGCCGTATCCCGGCCTGACGCCAGGCCGAGTCGATGCGCGCGATCACCAAGGACGCGCGCGCGGCGTACCCGGTGGCGACGAATCCGAAGGCGATCACCGTCGCGACGATCCGCGCGCTCCGCGAGGCGACCACGCCGCCGACCGGCCCCGTGTACCTGTCGATCAGCGCGGAGCTGCTCAACCGCGACGGGCTCGAGACGACGATCGGCGAGGGCGCGGGCTACCGCATCGAGCCGCCGGCGCCCGCGCGGCAGCAGACCATCGACGCGATCGCGCGGCAAGCTCGGCGACGCGCAGTGCCCCGTGCTGATGTTCGGCGACGACGTGTGGCGTGGCGGTGCTGCGGCCGAAGCCGTGAAGCTGGCCGAGCTCGCTCGAGGCGCCCGTGTTCGCCTCGCGGCAGATCTTCGTGAACTTCCCGAACCGCCATCCGCTCTACTGCGGCAATACCCGGTCTCGAAGGACTTCGAGACGGTCACGGGCCTCACGCCCGACCTGATCTTCCTCGTCGGCTGCCAGGGCGTGCACGGCAACGTCAACGAGCCGATCATCATCCAGATCGGCCCGAACCCCGTGCTGATGGGCCGGCACTATCCGCTCGACATCGCCGCACAGTGCGAGGTGAAGGGAACGCTGGCGGGCGCTGATCGAGGCGCTGCCCCGCGTGAACGGCTCCGAGCGTCTCGGCGCGTGGGCGAAGCCGCGCGACGAAGGTGCCGCGCCTACGCGAAGACCCTGATCGAGCGCGAGGAGAAGCTGGTGCGCGAGCACGAGCACGACAGCGTCATCCACCCGGTCGTCCTCGAGGCGAGCTCGCCGCGACGCTCCCGAAAGACGGCGTCATGGTTCACGAGAGCTCCACCGCGCGCACGACGCTGATCCCGCTCGGCCTCGGCGGCATGACGTGGACGCGCAGCGGCGGCGGCTCGCTCGGCTTCGGCGTGGGCGCCGCCATCGGCGCGAAGATCGCCGTCGGCCGCCAGCGGCCCGTCATCCTGCCACCTCGGTGACGGCGCGCTGGGCTACAGCGCCGATGGGCTTCTGGACGATGGCGCGCTACAACACGGCGATGCTCATCGTCGTCTCGAACAACGAGAGCTATCAGATCGTCCGCCACAACTGGGCGAAGGACCTGCCGGACAGCAAGATGGTGCGCGAGGCGCAAGTACCCCGGCCTCATGCTCGGCTCGCCCATGGTGGACTACGTCGGGCTCGCGCGCTCGCAGGGCGTGGACGGCGAGGCCGGTCGAGAAGGTCAAGGAGCTCGAGCCGGCGCTGCGGCGCGGCCTCGAGCGCGTCACGCGCGAGAACAAGCCGTACCTGCTCGACGTCTCCGTGGCGCGCGAGGGCATCGGCGCCGAGTCGACGTGGGACCAGGAGTGGGAGCTCTAGCTGCCGGCACACCGAGCCCGGGGGCGCCGGCGCCGTTGCGGGGGCCGGGGCTCTCACGGGTTTGGCGCGTCCGCGCACTAGCACGTACCGAACCCGGCGCGGACGGTGACCCGGACCGCCGGTGGGGCCCCGCGAGCCCGCCGCCCGGCTCGGTACGCGACGCTTTGGCCACTTCGGACTCGACCGCCCCGAAACGCCGGCGCGACGATGCGGCCCGCGTGGTACAGTTCGCGAAGCGAGCCGCTGCCCAGCGCCGCCCGTGCGAGAGTCCCCGAGCCGCCGCGAAACGGGTTCGCTGCGCGCCGCCATCACGAGTCCGCCTCGCCCTGCAAAGCGGGCCGATAGGTCGAGGACCGACTCCGGAAGCGGAAGGCGGACCTCGACGGGACGTCAGCGTCAGCCGAGATGCGAGCACCATGTGGTGCTCGTCGACGTGGCGGCCCTCCCACTGGAGCGCGCGCGGCTCGACGCCCCACTCGCGGAATCCCGCGCGCACGTACATCCGCTGCGCGTGCACCGCCGCCTCCGTCACCGCGAGCTGCACCTGCAGCACGCCGGGCCATGCGCGGGCGTGGTCGACCGCCGCGCGGAGCAGCGCGGCGCCCACGCCCTTGCCGCGCGCCGCCGGCGTCACGAACATGCCCCACACGATCGCGCGGTGGCGCATCTTCACGCGGTCGATGCGCATCACGCCCACCATGCCGACGAGCGCGCGCGCCGTCGAACGCGCCGAAGATCGCGGCTGCTCGCGGGGGTGGCCAGCGACGCCCGCACGTGGTCGAGCGACAGCCCGCGATCGTCGTCGAGCGACGATCCGAACGAGAGCGGATCGGTGGTCAGCGCTTCGCGGCGCAGGACGATCAGCGCCGGCGCGTCGTCAGGCTCGAGGGCCCGGACCTGCACGTCGGCGTCCTACGCCCGCAGGAACGTCCACACGCCGATCGCGATGAAGGCGAGACCCGCGATCCGCGCGAGGAGCTGCGGGTTGATCCGCGCGCCGAGCAGCTGGCCCGCGAAGACGCCGAGCGCGGCCGAGGTGACCAGCGCGAGCGAGGCGCCCACGAACACCGCCCACTTGCTCTGGCCCGGGGATGACGCGAAGAGCACGGTGGTGAGCTGCGTCTTGTCGCCGAGCTCCATGACGAACACGCTGGCGAACACCGTCACCACGAGCTTGATGTCCATCACACCTCCCGTGGTGAGACGTCACGCGGGGAAGATCGCGTGCCGCCGCCCGTCCTGCACGACCGTGATGCGCCGGAAGTCGACCGACGCGATGGTGCGCTGGAACAGGCTGATCCCGATCAGCCACACCGCCACGATCCGGGCCGGCGCGTCGCCGAGCGCCCGCACGGCGTCGGCGTGCACGTCGCGCCGCTCGTCGATCCACGTGCCCAGTCCCGCGGCGCCGGAGCGCACGACCATGTGGGTCTCGATCCCCTTCCACCGCGGGAGCGGGCAGCCGTAGTAGTGATCGACGGGCAGCGCGGCACTCCAGTGCCAGGTGAGGTCGCGGCCGTCGTCGAGCTCCAGCGCGATGCTCGTGTAGTCGTGCGTGGCGAACGTGTCCTCGCGGCCGCGGGACGGCATGCGGTTGACGCGCCACGTCCACTCGAGGAACGTGCCGGGCTGAAGATCCAGCTCGAACGGCTTGCGGACGATCCCGGCGTCGGCATCGGCGCGCAGCGCAATGGCGGGAGCGCCGTCGATCTCGGTGCCCGAGAAGATGTCGCTGCGGCCCACGAACCACAGGGGCTCGAAGCCCGGAGGCGGCTCGTGCCGCGTGGCGAGGCGCGTTCGCTCGGCGGCGATCAGCGGATCGTCCGGGGCGAGCGACGAGAGCACGTCGAGGCTCTCCGATGGAGCAACGTCGCCCCAGCGAATCACGAGGACGTCGAAGCCACCCTCGAGCGCGCCGTAGGCGTCGACAGGCGGCTTCAGCACCCCGTCACGCGAGGCCCAGATCCCATGGTAGATGCAGAGCCGCAGCCGTCCGGGCTCCGACACCGTGAGCGTCCGCGTGTCGCTCCCGAGACGGAAGATCTCGCCGTCCCCGATACGGCACCACAGGTGATAGCGGGGCGCGGCCAGGAGGTCCGCGACGCTCGACCAGATCACGTCCCCGCTCGCGAGGATCGTGATCCGCTCGCCGCGCTCGAGGACGAGGCCCGAATCCGTCCACGGCGGCACGGTGGCGGGCAGGTGCAGGGACGCGACGTCGTTGATCTTGCCGGGCCACGTCGAGCGGAACTTCGCGACCAGCCGCGCGTAGTGCTTGCGGAAGTCGGCGCCGGGGTCGGTCATTCCGTGCCGAGTCTACACGAGCAACCGCGTGAGCTCGTCCGGCGCGCTGAGCATCGGGTAGTGGCCGGTCTCCATCTCGCTGTACGGCGCGTTGAGCTTCTCCGCCGTCCGCCGCTGATGCGCCTCCGGCGGGTTGGCGGCCTGCCGGCAGCGGATCACGGACGCGTTCCACTTCTGATCCCAGAAGGTCGTCGCGGGCATCGGCGCTTCGAGGGCGGCCACCGGATGCGGGGTGATGCGGTCGAGCGCCCACGCGCGCGTCGTGGGATCCAGGTCCTTGAACATCCGGTTCGCCGCGTCTTCCTTGGTGGGACCGGTGGTGAGATCGCCGATGCGGTTCGGCGCCGGCCGTTTCACGATCGCGTCCACGCGCTCGCCGGGGAGCAGCGCGAGCGCGTCGACGAACACGAGGCGCGCGATGCGGTCCCGCGCCTGCTCGGCCGCCTTCACGATCACCATGCCGCCCGCGCTCGTCCCCGCGAGCACGACGTCGCGGAGATCCTCGTAGAAGAGGAACTGCGCGATCTCCTCCGCGTGCGTCGCCACCGTGATGCCGGCGCGGACCGCATGCTGCGCGCTCCGCGCAGCCGTCGAGCGTCGGCGCGTGCACGACGTGACCGGCGGCGCGCAGGCGCGTCACCACCGGCTTCCAGATCCATCCGCCCTGATAGGCGCCATGCACGAGCACGAACGTCGCCATCGTCATTTCCCTCCGACGGTCACGCCGGCGAGGCGCTCGAGCACCTTCACGATCGCGGACCCGTCCTCTTTGTTGAGGCCCGCCGCGCGGGCCATCTGGTAGACCTGCTGACTGACGTTGGCCAGGAAGATCGGCACGCCGATCTGCTTGGCGAACTGGGTTTCGAGCTCCTGGTCCTTGAACGAGATGTCCACGGTGCCGCCCGGCGCGAAGTCGCGCTTCAGGATCTTCGGCACGCGCCCCTCGAACGCGTAGCTGGTGCCGGTGCTCACGCGGATCACGTCGTAGATCGTCTGCGGATCGAGCCCGGCCTTCACGCCCAGCACGAGCGCCTCGGCGACGGCGACGGTGTTGACCTGCACCAGCATGTTGTTCACGAGCTTCATGGCGAGCCCCTGGCCCAGCGTGCCGACGTGGAACAGGTTCTTGCCCATCGCGCGGAAGAGGTCCTGGCACGCGTCGAACGTCGGCTTGGCGCCGCCGACGATGATCGACAGCTCGCCGGTGGCCGCGCGCTCGGTGCCGCCGCTCACCGGCGCGTCGAGCATCGCGATGCCGCGGCCCTCGAGCAGCGCGCCGAGACGCTTCGCCGCGAGGGGATCGATGGTGCTCATGCACACCAGGATGTGGCCGGGCTTCGCCACCCTTGACGAGGCCGTGCTCGCCGGTGACGACGCTCTCGACCTGCGCCGTCGTCTCCACGATCACGATCGTGCGATCGACCACCGACGCCACGCCCTCGGCGGAGTCGGCCTTCACCGCGCCCTTGGCGGTCAGCCGCTCGACCTTCGCCGGATCGATGTCGTGCACGACCAGCGAGAAACCGGCCTTGACGAGATTGAGCGCCATCGGGCCGCCCATGTTGCCGAGTCCGATGAAGCCGACGTTCCCTGGCATGACACCCCTCCTGCGTCCCGGCTGACAGCCGGCCCATTGTAGGGGAGCGGGGCACCTGGGGTCACAGGGTTGCCTGACCAGCCTGCCGCCTGCGCGCTCCGCCGAGACGAACGACATCGCGCGCCGGCGGGCGACTGGATCGCGCAGGGGACCGTGCGCAAGCGGCACCCATGAGTGGGACGGCGCGCTTACGTGGTGATTGACAGCGAGACGGATGCGCACGATAGTACCTTTTATGTAGCGGCGCAGGCCCGCGGTCGTGACGCGTCAACCTCAGTGAAGCGATGGGAGGTCCGTCATGCGTCATCTGGTCCCGTCCCCCCTGCTCTTCCTGCTCGTCGTCCTGGGTCCGCTGGTCTTCCCGAGCGTGGTTGCCCCTGCCTTCGGGGACGACTGTGGCGGCACCGGGAAGAAGTGCGAGTGTGGCGACACCGTGACCGCCAACACTGTCCTGTCCAAATCGCATCCCGTCTTGAGGACCGTCTGTACGACCGACGAGGGGCTCAGGGTCGCCGCTCGGCGTGAACCTCCTCGTCATCGCCGGCACCATCCGGCCCGGGCCCTCTCGGGGGCCACCACCGCGATCTTCATCGAGGCGCGTAGTGCCGTCGTGGATGGTCCGCTCGTCATCAGGACCGGCGTGCATCCGCGACTTCGACACCGGCATCGAGAGCGACTCCGCGGGCCCGGTCGATGGCGTCACCCTGTCGAACCTCCAGATCCTCGACAGCGGGTTCTTCGGCATCCGCCTCGACGGCAACGGGAACACGATCGACAGCAACCTCGTCCAGCGAACCGACGCCCGCGCCGGGATCGAAGTGTCCGGTGACGGCAACGTGGTGACACGGAACCGCGTAGCGAACGGCAAGACGGGCGGCATCGTCGTCGACGGTGCGGGGAACACGGTCTCTCGGAACATCGCGCAACGGAACGGCGACGCGGCGATCCCCTTCGGGCTCGGCGGCATCCTCATCAGCGGGACGGGCGCCACCGTGCAGCAGAACGACTCCAGATTCAACGTCGGGCCGGGCTTCGACGTCAACGGCAGTGGCCACACGTTCACGCTGAACCTTGCCGAGGGCAACAGCGACGACGGATTCACCGTCGGCGCCACGGCGGGGAACACCTTCAGCCGCAACCGCCTCTTCTTCAACGGTGACTTCGGCATCGAGGACAGTAGCACCGGCCCCGGCGGGACCGCGAACACGTACGCGGCCAACATCTATCGTGGAAACGCGAGCGGTCCTTCCAACCCTCCGGGACTCCGGTGACGTTTCTCGCTGACTCCGTGAGCGTCTGAAGAGGACGCTGTCTGCGCATCGCGCCGGGCTCGGGCCCGGCGCGATGGCTTACGTTCCCCGAGCCTGGATCCGTAGAGCGTAGGCAGCACAAGGCCCCTTTCGTCCATCCCGCAGCATCTTTAAAAGGTGCTTGCGCCACGTAGAATCGAGAACTACAGTACCGACTCCGGCAGCGCACGAGCTTCTGTTGTCGACGTGCCGTTCGTCTTGGGCTCTGGCATGGCGGACTGGACTGGCGCGAGCGACTCCCTTCCTGCGCAGCGCACGATGCGCTGCCTCCATCGCCGTGGAGCGGCACGGCCCCTCCCGCGAAGCGCCGCGTCCGCCGGATCCTCGGATCGCACGCGGCCGCCACCCACCTGAACTCGTGAGAACACGCAGTCTCACCCGCGCGCAGTGCACGACGCGATCGAGACGCTTGTCGTCTACGGAGGGGGCCATGATCGCTCAATGCATCCGAGGACTCGTCAGCTTGGTCGTCATGTCGATGGTCCTGGCGGGCGCAGCACTGGCAGACGTGACGCCTGCCGCTGGAGGCGCAGATCACTGCCCTGAGCACGGCGCCGGCGCCGGACGGAACGCTGCCGATCCGTCTGTCCGTCACGGTCCCTGGCGTCGGCACGACGCCCCGTCGCATCGTCCTGACGTTGACCAGCGAAGGCATCGTTCAGGTCGTCGGACAGAGTAGCTGGACGATCGATCGGTTCGACGTCGACAAACCGCAGGATGTCCCGGCCACGATCCGCGTCGCCGGATATGGCGACGGAACCGTGAAGCTGCAGGCGGAGACGTTCGACGCCGCAGGTCGTCGGCTGTGGGGCCGCGCGGAGACCCTGTTCGTGCTGAACACCCCCGGCGACGTGCTGGTCGGGAAGAGCAGCCTGTTCGATCTCAAGCGAGAGAAGGTTGAGCGCGAGGGTCTCACTCCGGCGGAGCGAGGCCGGCAATTGCGCGATCTGCTCGAAGGCAAGGAGCTGCCGTTCGAGCGCCGGATGCGAGGGGTCCCGCTGCAGCGACTCCCGGAGGGGCCGGCGGTGCTCGCCGTGGTGTCCTCCTCGGTGGTGAGCGGCCTCGCGTCGTACACGCACCGTACGGGTCGGGCCGGCGCGGACGTCTTCGCCGCTGCCGCCAACGCACGGCCCGTCCCCGGGGCCCTCGTGGAGTTCTTCGATCGCGACCTCACCGACACGAAGCTGACGACCGTACCGCCCATCGTGACCACCAATGCCTCCGGTCGCTACACGGCGACGATCCCGGGCATGCGGACCGACGGCACCGCGGTCAACCTGGTCGTCAAGATGAAAGCCGAAAGCGTTGCTGTGCGCATCGGGCCCAGCGGCATCGGGACCGATCCCACGCTCGTCCACACGAAGGCCAGTGCCCCGTCGCTGGTCGCTGCCGCGACGATGACCGTCGACCTGCTCGTCGACAGCACGACCCCGACGCTGCTGGGCGCGTTCGCGCTGCACGAGGGCTTCCTGACCGCGTACAACTTCGTGATCGGCAACAACAGCCGCACGGGGGTCGGGGTCAACCCGTCGATGATCTACGTCGAGTTCCCCGGCTTGAGCGCGAACGGCTCGTTCTTCTCCACAGCCAACGGCGACCACCTCAACATCGGCCAGGGCCACGCATTCGACTGGGACGTGTACACGCACGAGTACGGCCACTACGTGCAGAAGCTGAACGGCACGACGCAGAATCCAGGCGGCCGGCACTCCATCTGCGGGAACTCGACCGGCCTCGTGCAGCCCTTGCAGCCGCCTCCCGCGACGCGGACCCTGACGAAGGACCAGGGCATCAAGCTCGCGTGGGGCGAGGGATGGCCGACGTTCTTCGGGACGAACCTTCAGATCGCCAGCGGCGCGGGGGCGTTCGGCATCTATGGAGTCGGGGACACGAGGTACACAGACACCGCGAACGACTTCAGCTACGACCTCGAGTCGAACGCCGACACGTGCACATCGAAGGGCGAAGACGACGAGATGAGCGTGCAGCGGCTCTTGTGGGACTTCGCCGACGAGCTCCAGGATGGGCACGATGAGGTGACGTTCGGCACCGATGCGATGTGGACGGCGCTGAATACCGCACCGAAACCCGTCACGCTCGACGCGTTCCGGGCAAAGTTCAACACGATGGTGCCGCCCTCCGCCGGCGGGTACAGCACGGGCACCGTCGAGCAGAACCAGATCAAGTACGGCCGGATCTACTTCGATCACAACATCGGACCCGAGCCACTGGAGCCTGCGGAGAACGCGGTCAGCGCGACCCCCCCGACGTTCAAGTGGCGAACCAAGGGCGCGGGCGACAGCCCCAGCTATCACTTCAACAAGTTCCGCGTGCTGTTCTACAACAAGGACTACAGCAGCGTGATCTTCACCTCGCCGGAGATTCCGACGTCGGCCGGCACCCTGGCGGCCGACGGCAAGACCGCGGAATGGACACCCTCCGCGTCCGACTGGACGACGATCCTGGCCGGAGACGCGCTCATCCACTGGGTCGTGTCGGGATCGAGCGACCTGGCGCCAGCGACCGGCCCATACCTCGGCCTGGATCGTACGATCGGCGGCCTGAGCATCGCCTTCGTCATCGACGACACCGGCAGCATGGCCGAGGAGATCGGCGGTGTCCGGGCCGGGCTCACCGCGTTCATCGACACGCTCCACTCGATCGCGCCGACCACGACGCCGCTCATCGAGGTCATCACGTTCAAGGACGGCGTTACCCGGCGCATCGTGTCGAAGGATCTCGACCAGATCCAGGCGGTCGTCAACTCGCTGACGGCGACCGGCGGCGGCGATTGCCCGGAGTCGTCGGCGGAAGCCCTGCTGGACGCAGTGAACGATCTCCCGTCCGGCTCGAGCGGCAAGATCATTTTCGCGACCGACGCGTCACCCCACGCGGGCTTCGGCCTCAGCGGGATCCAGGACCGCATCCGGGCGAAGGGAATCGGCATCACGATCCTCGTGACCGGCGACTGCAATCCGTCGGGGGGTGCCGGGGGTCCCGCTGTACGGACCCTTACCGCGACGCCCCCGTCGGACAACGACGACCCAGGGTACCGCCCCGGCCCGACGGTGCTGACGGAGTGGCCGTCCGACGTCATCTGCGATACGTGTCCCGTCGACGACAGCGTCGGTCCGGGCATGTCGCCGAACATCTTGAAGATCGTCGGCGATCCGTCGCTGCCGCTGCCCAGCTCCGTCGCCAGCTTCGGCGATGTGGCGGCCGCGTCGAGCCGGGGCGTCTTCCTGTTCCTGCCCGGGACGAACAGCGGGGATCCTCAGCCCTTCGTCAACGCGGTCACGAACTCCGCGCTGGGCGCGGTCGTGCCGACGGTGGTCAGCGTGAAGCCGGGGGAGGGCTTCCAGGGAAGCACGATGAACGTCCTGGTGAGCGGAGGGAGCACGAACTTCAATCCGACGAGCACGCTGTCGTTCAGCGGCTCCGGGATCACGGTCGAGGCGATCGAAGTCCTTTCGCCGACCACCCTGACTGCGAGGATCACCATCGCGGCCACGGCCGATCTCGGGTTCCGCACCGCCGTCGTCACGACCACCCTGGGGGGCGCGACGACGGAAACCACCGCGGGCGCGAATCACTTCCGGCTCAGGCCCTCTCCGGCGTCGCCGCTGATCACCAGCGTGCTGCCCGACAGCGTCGCCCGGGGCACCACCGACGTCGTGGGCATCACGGCCGTCAACACTCACTTCGACGCGACCACGACGGTGACGATCGGCGATCCGGTGCATCAGGGCGTTGCCGTCACCGGCGTCTCGGTCATCAGCCCCACGTCACTCGAGGTCGATGTCGCCGTCGACGGCGCCGCCAGCCTCGGGTTCCACCGCGTCTCGGTGACCACCGGCAGCGAGACGGTCACCCTGACCAATGGTGTGCTCGTGGTGAGGTCGCTCGGAGCGCCTCCGGGGGTCCCGGAGCTCGTCTCGGTGACGCCGAACGCCGGAGCTCGCGGAACGGTCGGCCTCGACCTCGTGATCGTCGGGCAGAACACGCACTTCGTGGATGGAACGACGGTCGGCAGCTTCAGCGGCACCGGCATCGACGTGGTCTCCACGACCGTGACCAGTCCGACCCAGGCGACCGTGCGCATCAACATCGCCGCCGGTGCGGCGCTCGGATTCCGCGATGTCCTCATGACGACCGTCGGCGAGATCGCGGTCGCGGAGTCCGGGTTCGAGGTCAGCGACGCTGCGCGCCCGAACATGGCGGTGACGAGCATCGAAGTGCGGACGACGGTCACGATGCCGTCCGGGCGGCCCGTGACGACACCGGTGATCGTGCAGATCCAGAATCGCGGCACCCAGGCGGAGACGATTCCGGACGTGGCGACGCTGAACGCGCTCGTCACTCTGTCGATCGAGAGCCTGGGCGCGTGCCCGGCGCCGGTCGCGACCCTGCGGCCCGGCGGCGTCAACCGGCATCCCGTGACGATGCTGCCGAAAGCGAAGCTGAACGTCGCGTACCACGTCACGTTCCTGTGCGTTAACGATCCGGCCGAGTCCACGCCCAGCAACCCCGGTCACGATGACTTCAGGCTGCGCGCGGTCGTCGATCATCGCGCGCTCGGGACACCGGATCCGTTCGCGGCCGACGATCAGTGCCCGCGCACGGTGCCACCGGGAGGTTTGAAGGCCCCGTATGGAGACGGCTTCATCATCGACAAGGGCTGTGGCGGCCGGAAGCCTGACCGGACGTTCGGAGCGCCGATCGTGGTCGACGTGGTCGTCAAGCCGTGAGCGTGCGCACGACGGCGTGACGCTCGATGCGGGGGCCCGTCTCGGGCCCCCGCATCGGCTCTCTCATTCGAGCTCGAAGGCCCCGATGTCGCACCCCGTCCGTTGAGGCCGCGTGATGCCGCGCTGGTCGTTGCCCGTGCACCCCGGATTCGCTGACGGGACCGCGTCCACGGCCGGACTGCCAGGCTTGAGGGCATGAGTCTTCGTGGGACCGCCATTGTTCGCGAGCCCACCCAGGATCTTGGTCACCGTGATGGCCGGACCCGGCACGATGTCGGTGACCCCTTCGAGAACCCTTCGAGGCCCGAATTGTTTTTCGCTCCGAACAGGTTGAAGTCATCGGCGGTGACGCTGCCCGGGGTGACGCTGCCCGAGTAGTTGTAGACCTCGGCGCCGGCGTGAGCCTTGTTGCCCGAGACCAAGCTCCGACTGAGCGTGAGGTCGCCGATGTTGTCGATGCCACCTCCGGTGCCGTACTTCGTATCGCTCACCTTGTTGCCCGTGATGGTGGCGTTCTCGACAATGGCCGTCCCGTCGTTCGACACGCCGCCACCGTAGCTGCGGGCCGTGTTCGTCGAGATCGTGCTGTTCGTGATGGTGAGATCGCCGACGTTTGCGATGCCACCACCGTAGCCGTAGGTCGAACCGGCGTTGTTCTTCGAGATGGTGCTGTTCTCGATCGTCAGGGTGCCCTCGTTGGCCACCCCGGCACCCACGCCGAGCACGCCGCTCGTCTTGTTGCCCGTGATCGTGCTGTTCCGGATGACGAGGGTGCCGGAGTAATGGGCAATGCCGCCCCCGGCGCCCAGCACGGCCGCCACGCTATTGCCCGAGATGGTGCTGTTCTCGATCGTGAGGTCGCCGTCGTTGAGGATGCCGCCCCCGGCCCCGTACTCCCCGCTGAGCTTGTTGCCCGAGATGGTGCTGTTCTGGATCGTCATGGTGCCGATGTTGAGGATGCCAGCCCCGGCTCCATAGTCCCCGCTGATCTTGTTGCCAGAGACGGTGCTGTTCTGGATCGTCATGGTGCCCGCGTTGTAGATGCCGCCCGCCCCACCGTCGCCCGTGTTCCCCGAGATCTTGCTGTTCTGGATGCTGACGGTGCCGTCGTTGATGACGGCGCCGCCGACCCCGAATCCGCCGCTCAAGGTCAGGTTCTTGAGGGTCAGATCTCCCGAAGTGTCCACACCGAAGAGCCCGAAGGGCGGTGCCGCCTTCTTGCGGGTGATCTTGGCGCCGTTGCCCTCGATGGTGATCGGGCTCGCGATCACGGGCAATCCAAGGGGCAACGAGGGGTCGAGGTCGGTGTTGTCGACCGTGCTGAGCGTGATGGTCGCCTTCGACGGCAGCACGATGACGTCCGCCCCGGTCCCCGCCGGACAGTCGGTATGCGTCGTCGCATCCGCATTGGCGTTCTCGATCGCCTCGATCAAGGAGCATAGCCCATCCGCGTTGATCGCAGGGTTCTTCGTGGTGACCGTGATCGTGTCCGCCTGCGCGACTCCCTGCCCCAGCGCCAGCAAGAGCGCCGCCCCGACGAGGGACCGAGCGAGCCGCCGCTGCACAGTCCGTCCCATCCCCCGGGTGAGCCAGCCCTCGAGGAGCCTCGTCAGATCCCGGGATCGTCCCAGACGACGTTGCATCGCGCGGCGCTCGGGTCGCGCCAGGGCACGCAGCTCCGCGTAGCACGTCGTGACCTGGGGCAACAGCTCGGTCTGCCGTTGCGCAAGCGCGGTCTCCAGCCCTGGAATCTGTAGTTCCCGCTCACTCATGAGGACTCTCCCTCGTCGATACGAGATCGGGCTCGCGGTCCTGCGTTCCGTGGCGCTGGTGCACCTCGGCCAGCGCCTCGTCGGGGAGCACGTAGGAGTGAGCCATCCGCTCGTCGTTCCATTCCAAAATCTCGGGAAACCGAATGCCCCTCAGGGCCTGCACGGCAAAGATCTCCTGCACGCCGGCCTCGAACCGGACGAAGCCAACGGTGCTGCCGGTCTCGACGTTGACCACCCAGACTCCGCAGGTCCGCTCGCGCAGACGCTCGACCAGCGGGATCCCGCTGAACGTCGCGCTCTCACGCACCTGCGACAGCCCGATGAAGGCCAGCGGCCCGACGAAATCGATCCCTCGCGTGAAGCCGGGCAGCTGCGCCACCGTCTGCCACGTGCGGCGCTGGAGATCGACCACGGCCAGCGTTCCCTCGCCGGATTCGAGGATCCAGAGCTTCCCCTGATGCCAGCGGGGGGAATGGGGCATCGAGAGGCCACGGAGGAGCACGTCATTCGTCTCGACGTCCATCAGGATCCCGCCCCTGGCCTTGTTCGCACGCCAGCCGCCGGGCGTGTCGGTCATGCCCAGCGCCGTCACGTACTTGGGGCGGCCGTCGACGATCGCGAGGCCGTTGAGATGACAGCGGTCCTCGGGCGCCAGCGCGCTGACGAACGGGGGACGCCACCGCGGATGGAAGCTGTGCTCGGCGTCCAGCGTGCAGAGACAGCCGAAGCGGGTGTTGACCACCCACAACTCACCGTCCCGGTCCCGCGCGAGCTCGTGAATGTCGATGTCGCCGGTGACATGGATGCGGCGCGGAAGGTAGCACGCATCGTGACGGCCGGGTGGCTCCAGCTTGCGGGCCACGGCGGGCATGTTGTGGTACTCCCACACCGTGTTCGTGCCGCCGACGGTCAGCCGGGCACCGTCCGCGGCAATGCCCATCGGCTTGGGAAACGTCCGGAAGTGCGTGTTGAGGGTGCCCGCGTCGTTGCGGATCACGATCGTCTTGCCGGCCTGGTACGTGGACACGACCAGGCTGAGTCCGGCCTGGTCGAAGAGCGTGGGGAGATTCGATGTGTGAACGCTCCGCAGGGGATCGTCATGCCCCTGGGGGGCGACGTCGGTCACCGGCGCCCACCCACCGCTTCACTTCCCGCAACAGCAGTCCGCATCGGGCGCCTCCGCCATTCTGCAGGGGGCCGCACTCCATCATTGACCTGCGCGCCTTGTCAAGGAGCGGCCTCGTCCCGACCGGGACGACCAGACTCTCGGTCCCGGTACGTCAGCGGTGGGGAACTGGGATGGCGCTGAGCCTCGGCGTCATCGCCGGCCACTATCGGCGCGCCCCGGCGCGCGGGGCAAGCGCGGGATCCGCACGGCTCGGTTGGCCTCCTTGCAGGCTGATCTCGAGACGGTGCGCCTTACTTGATACATTGCCGAGTAAGGCGCTTCGCGATAAGGTTGCGGCATGCACATCGTGACGATCACTGCCAAACGCCAGGCCACGTTGCCGACCGCCCTCTGCAAGGAACTCGGCCTCGCTCCCGGCACGAAGGTCACGGTGGCGCGCCGGGTCGTCGGGAAGGAGACCGTGTGGGTGCTGAGCGCCCCGGGGCGCGACTGGTCGTGGGTCGGCTCGCTTCGTCGATACGCGAAGGGTAAGTCGCATCGGGTGAGCGACATCCGCCGGAGCATCGCCCGGGGCTGGGCCGGTGGCCATCGGGCTTGACACCTCGGTGGTGCTTCGCCTGCTGATCGGAGAGCCACGATCGCAGATGGAGATCGCTCGTCGGAGGATCGAGCGGGCGCTGACCGCCGGCGAGAGGGTGGTCGTGACCGATCTGGTAGTCGCCGAGGTCGTTTCACGCCCTCCGGCATCACTACGGTGTGCCGGAGGCCGCGGCGCTCGGCCAGCTACGAGAGTTCCTCGGCTCCGGCGTCGTGTTCCTGGATCCGGCCGGGGCGGCGGAGGCCCTGGGGTTGGGGGCGAAGGGACGGGCGGGCGTCGTCGACCGCCTGATCGTCGCCCGCCACCACTTCCTCGGAGCGACCACGGCGACGTTCGATCGCCGCCAGGCCCTCCTGGAGGGTGGGGTCCTGCTGCGCCCCTGAGCGCTCGCCCGCCGTCGCTGCGGGGGGCGAAGCCCCCCGCAGGACCGGTGCTCGGACAATCGCTGCTCGGTCGCGCGTGTCCCTCGTGTCGTCACTGCGCGACCACCGTGCCCCGCGCGGCGGGAGATGCGTTGCCCGCCTGGTCCGTCACGATCACGTCGATCGTGTACGTCCCGGGCGGCACGAGCGCGCGGGCGGTGTTGCGGCCGTCCCACGCGGTCGACGTCACGGTGCCCGAGACCGCGCACCCGGCGCTCTTGCTGAAGCTCTTCACGATCGCTCCGCCCGCGTTGCGGATGACGATGTCCGCGTGACACGTGCCGGAGAGCGCGTCGGCCGCGCGGAAGCGGATCGTCGTGCTGGTCGCACCAGGCGTGAACGGCGTGGGGCTCGCCGTGACGTTGGTGACCACCGGCGCGGTGGTGTCGAGCGTGATGGTGTCCGCGTACGACTTCGAGACGTTGCCCGCGCCGTCGATGTAGCGGACGTTGACGGTCTTCTTGCCGTCCGCGCCGGCCAGCGTGAAGGCGTGGTTCGCGACGAACGGCTCCGGCGGCGCGAAGGCGCCGGCATCCTGCGCGAGCTGGAGCTGCGCGCAGCCGCTCTTCGTGTCCGTGCACGTGAGGCCCAGGTTCACGCCGCGCGCCTTCGTCCACGCAGCTGCCGCTCGCCACGACGATCGAGCCCGTCGGCGCGGTGGTCTCGACGCCGACGTCGCGGGCTGTCTCCGCGTTGCCGCCGAAGCTCACCCAGCCGCTCGTCAGCCCCGCCGCGTCGCGTGTGCGCGCGCGCCAGTGGTACTGCGCGCCGTTCACGAGGCCGGTCACCGTCACCACGCCCTGGACGGCAGCGCCCGTCGACGCCACCGCGGGACCGGCCACGAGGCCGGTGCCGTTGAACGCGGTGCCCACGGGCTTGATCTCGACCTCGGGCGTGAGCGTGTCGACGGGGCTCGCGTCGACCATCGTGAACTTGAGGACGACGCTGGTCTGGTTCGTCCAGGCGCCGGGGGCGAGCGTCGTCGCGCCATCGCTCTTGAACTGCGCGAGCGCGACCGGGAGATCCGGCGCGGTGTTCGCCGCGGCGCCGACGCCGTTCACGCCCTCGGAGGGATTGTCGCCACCGGTGAACGTGACGTCGCTGACAACGGCGCCCGCTGCCGTGGGGCTGAAGCGCACCGTGACCGTCTGCGTCTGGCCGGCGGTGAGCGAGTACGCGCCGCCCGACACGATGCTGAACGGCGTCGCGGTCTTGGCCTCGCCCGTCAGGGTCCCGGTGCCGGTGTTCTTGACCACGAAGGTCCGGTCCGCCGACGAGCCGACCGTCACCGTGCCGAAGTCCTGCGTGGCCGGCGTCACGTCGATCGCCGGCTGCGGCGCCTGGCCGGCCGTCCAGAGCAACGAGGTGCCGTCCGCGAGCGCGGGCGTGTGGAAGCTGAACATGGTGCCGACGTCCGGAGACACCTGGACGCCGACCGTCGCGGTCGCGCCGTGGTCGAGGTCGGTGCACTCGCCGCCGAAGACGGTGTCCCGGTAGTTGAACAGGATGTCGCTGCTGTTCTCGAAGAACACGACCTGGAAGGTCACGTAGCCGCCGAAGAGCTCGCAGAACACGTCGGTGCGCTCGAGGTTCCGCCACTCCACCACGAGCTCGCGATTCGGCGCCGTCCCCGTCACCTCCCACACGACCTCGCCCGTCCCGGCCGTGAGCGGACGGACACGGTCCCAGAACGGGGCGATCAGCGTCGAGTGGTACGGCGACGGCAGCGGCTCGCTGAACGGCGAGAGATCGTGGTAGGTCTCGCCGCTGTCGAACTGCGCGGCGCCGCGCTCGTCCACGTAGAGCGTCGTGAAGCTGCCGCCCGCGAATCGCAGCGGGAACGGCGACGTGATCGCGCCCGGCTCGAGCGGGAGGATCTGCAGCGGCGTTCCGGTGATCGGGCGATCGGCGAACGGCACCGCGGTGACGGTGTACGACGACGGCAGGACCTGCACGGTGACGTCGTCGGCGCCGGGGAAGGTCAGCACGAACGCCCCCTCCGCGGCCGGCGTCCACTGTCCGGAGTAGATGCCGTCGCCGGCCGCCTGGTCGATCCCCGTCGCCGTCGTCGCTCAGCGTGATCGCCTGGCCGCCCGGGTTGACGGTCACCGTCACCGCGCCGTTGGGGACCGCGCACCGGATGTTCAGCGCCGCGAGGTCCATCGGGCGTCCGACCACCGCGGTCACGGACGCGGGGATGGGCTTGAGCCTCGACGTCACGGTGCTGTCCGTGCACGCGAGGGAGCCGCGGGCCTTCAGGCGCTTCAGGGTGATGAGGTCGTTGTCATCGGGGAAGAGGCTCCCCTCGGTGCCGGCCAGGATCAGGTTCTTGATCGCCCGCCAGTCGCGCCGCTGGTCCTGGGCCTTGAGCAGCGCGGCGACGCCGGTGACGTGCGGCGTGGCCATCGACGTCCCCGAGAAGTAGTCGTACGTGTCGCCGGGCGTGGTGCTGAGGATCCAGGTGCCCGGGGCGGCGAGATGGACGGTGTGCCGGCCGCGGCTCGACGCCGCGTTGAGGTAGCCGAAATCGACGCCGTTCGCCACCGAGATGATGTTCGGCAGGTAGAAGCTCGCCGGCCACGTCGGCTTGCGGTCGTTGTCGTTGTCGACCCGGCACTCGTAGGGATCGCCCGAGCACTGGAAATTGTTGCCGGCGGCGGCGATGAAGAGGATGCCGCGCTGCACGTGGGCCTCGATGGCGTCCCGCAGGGCCGCCGAGTACTCGTTGCTGCTCCAGCTGTTGTTGGTCGCGATGATGTTGACGCCGCGGTCCTTCATCCTCGCGACGTAGTCGAGACACGTGATGGCGGCCGCGAGTGTGCCGGTGCCGTCGGCGTCGAACATCTTGCACGCCATGATGCTCACGCTCCAGTTCACGCCGACCACGCCGACATTGTTGTGGCCGACGGCGCCGATCGTTCCGGCCACGTGGGTCCCATGGCTGTGGTCGTCCATCGGATCCGAGTTGCCGTTGATGGGCGCGATCCCGTGGCAGTCGTCCACGAACCCGTTGCCGTCGTTGTCGACGCCGTTCGCGTTGCAGTCGAGCTCGTTGCGCCACACGTTGGCGGCGAGGTCCTGGTGGTTGTAGTCGATCCCGCTGTCGATCGTCGCCACCACGACGTCCCGGCTCCCGGTCGTGTACTCCCAGCCTTCCGGCGCGTCGATGTCGGCGTCGGTGAAGAACGGGATCATGTTCAATCCCCACATGCCGGAATCGCCGAAGCTCGGGTCGTTCGGCATCCTCTGCAGCGTGATGAGGTGGTTGCGCTCGACGTACAGCACGTCGGGGTTGCCGCGATAGTGTGCGAGCCCGCGCGCGAGCGAAGTTCCGGCCGGCAGCCTGACGAGCTGCAGGTCCGGGACGGTCGCGAACTGCCTCACCACCGTCGCGCCGACGGCGGCGTGAAGCGTGGTGCGACGCGCACTGCTCACGCTCGATCGGAAGCGAACCAGGACCTCGTCCGTCACGTGCCCGGACGGGGCGGCCACCGCGAGCGAAGACTCCAGGAGCGCAACGAGAATCAGCGCGAGCATCGCGACGCGCCTCATCCCTGACCTTGCGAACTCGACGATCGTCCAGCACCCGGAAGCGTCAGCTCTGCCGGCCGTGTTCCCACTCATCACGCTGTCCTCCCAGCGCTCGATGACGAGCGCACCCGCCGCGGGTGCAACGCGAGTGCCGGACCGAAACGCCGGGAAATTCGCGACGTTGCGCGAAACGGCCGGTGGTGGTGCCGACGTTCGACAGTGGTTCGACAACCGAGCGCTGTCGAAGATTGAGCAGTGGTGCGCGCGGTGATCGCGTGGGATAGACTCGCCACCGTGCCTTCGGCAGTCGACTCAGCATCCGCTGTGGCAGCCATGTGAGCGACGCGGTCCCGGAGCCGCTCGCCGCGCTGATCGGCGCGAGCGCCGCGATCGTCGCCGTCAGGGCGCAGATCGTCCGGCTGCTCCAGCAGGCATCGGGCGGACGGCGGCTGCCGCCGATCCTGGTCCGCGGCGAGACGGGCACCGGCAAGGGGCTCGTCGCGCGCGCGATCCACGCGGGCGGCCCGCGCGCGGCCGGTCCGTTCACGGACGTCAACTGCGCGGCGATCCCCGAGACGCTGCTCGAGTCCGAGATGTTCGGCTACGAGCGTGGCGCGTTCACCGGCGCGGGCACGGCGAAGCCGGGACTGTTCCAGGCGGCGAACCAGGGGACGCTCTTCCTCGACGAGATCGGTCTCCTCCCCGAGGCGCTGCAGTCGAAGCTCCTCAAGGTGGTCGAGGAGCGCCAGGTCCGCCGGCTCGGCGCGACGCGCAGCGATCCGATCGACGTCGCCATCGTCGCGGCGACGAGCGAGGATCTGGACGCCGCGATCCAGGCCCGCCGCTTCCGCGCCGACCTGTATCACCGGCTCGCGGTCGTCACCATCCAGCTCCCGCCCCTGCGTGAGCGTGGTGAGGACGTGCTGCTCCTTGCCGAGCACTTCCTCGGTCGCGCATGCGCCGATTACCACCTGCCGCCGCGCATCCTCGGCGACGACGCGCGCGGCGCGCTCGTCGCGTACGCGTGGCCGGGCAACGTGCGCGAGCTGGCGAACGTCGTCGAGCGCGCGAGCCTGTTCACCGACACGCGCGTGGTGTCCGCCAGCGCGCTCGGCTTGAAGGAGATGCCGGGCGCGGATGCACGGGATCACGAGACGCGACCCCGCGCGCACGCGCTTCGCGACGTGCTCGAGCGTACCGAGCGCGAGCGGCTCGTCGAGGCGCTCGATCGTTCGGGATGGAATCTGTCGCGGGCGGCGGAGGAGCTCGGCATCCCACGCAACACGCTGCGATACCGCATGGAACGGATGCAGCTCAGGCCGCCACCCCCGTCGCGACGCCATCCCGCGCGTGACCGGCCCGCCGCATCGCGTACGAGCGCGGCGCCGGCGGCGGCGCCGGTTCGCGAGGTCGATAGGCACGAGACCGGCACGCCGATACGCCCGGGCGTCGCCTGGCAACGGCGACGGCTTGCCTTCCTGGGCGTCGGCGTCGGCACCGATGCTCCGGGAGGGTGGAGCGCCGACGTCGTGCGGGTGCTCGACCTCGTCGTCGAGAAGATCGTGGCGTTCGGCGGTCACGTCGAGGAGATGGCGACGACCGGTGTGGTCGCGAGCTTCGGACGTGAGGCCGTCGAGGACGCCGCGCGGCGGGCGGTGCTCGCCGCGCGGGCCATCCAGACGTCCGCCGCCCGCGACGCGCCACCGGGCCGGGCGCCCGCGTCGGTGCGTCTCGGCATTCACGTCGAGGAGTGCGAGGTCACCCAGATCGGCGACGCCATCGGCATCGACGCCGCGAGCCGGCAGCGTGCGTGGTCCACCGTGGAGGCGTTGCGTGCCCTCGCCACACCGGACGCGATCGTCGCGAGCGCCGCGGCGGCGGAGTCACTGCGACGGCGCTTCGACGCCGTCGCCGTCGGCGCTCGTCCGGATGGCGGTGCGGTGTACCGGCTGGCCGGCGCGGAACGGATCCTGTTTGCCGCCGACGGCCGCGTGTCGCGCTTCGTCGGGCGACGTCGTGAGCTCGACTGGCTCCGCGGCCGCCTCACCGCCGCCCTGGCCGGCGACGGTCACGTCGTGTGCATCGTCGGCGAGGCCGGCATCGGCAAGTCGCGCCTGGTGTTCGAGCTGTGCCACGGACTCTCGGCGTCGGCGGCCGTCTACGCGGAAGGGCGATGCGTCTCGTACGGCTCCGCGACGCCCTACCTCCCGATCGCGGCCGTCATCCGTCAGCTCTGCGGGCTCCTCGACTCCGATCCTCCGGCCGCCATCGAGTCGAAGCTCCAGAGCTGCCTCGGGACGACGGCCGACGAAGCGCAGGGCCGCACCTACATCCTGAACCTCCTCGGCGTCCCGGTGGATCTCGGCGGCATGACACCGGACACGGTGAGGACGCGGACGTTCGAGGCCGTCGTGAAGCTCATGCCGGCGCTTGCCGAGCGGCGGCCGCTGGTCCTTCTCATCGAGGACCTTCACTGGATCGACGGCGCCTCGGATGAGCTCCTCGGCGCGTTCGTCCAGAGCGTTGTGGGCCGGCCGGTGCTGTTGCTCGTGACCTACCGGCCCGGGTATCGCGCCGCGTGGGCCGACCGGTCCCATGTGTCGCAGCTCGCGCTCCCTCCGCTCTCGCGCGAGGACAGCATGGAGCTCGTCCGCGCGACGCCGGCAAGCCCGTCCGTGTCCGACAGCGCCGCGACCACGATCCTCGCGCGCGGCCAGGGCAACCCGTTCTTCCTGGAGGAGCTCACCAGAGCCGTGGCGGAGCGGCCCGAGGGCGCGGATGCCGTCGACGTCCCGGCGACCGTCCATGACGTGCTCGCGGCGCGCATCGGTCGACTCGCCGCCGGGGAGCGCGCGCTGCTGCAGGCGGCGTCGGTCATCGGCAGGGACGTCACGCTCGGCCTGCTCGTGTCCATCAGCGACGATCCCGAGGCGGCGATCGTGTCGCGACTCGGGCGGCTCGTCGCCGCCGAGTTCCTCACCGTGAACGTCGCGGACGCCGGTGGCCAGGTACCGCTTCAAGCACGCGCTCACCCACGAGGTGGCGTATCGAAGTCTTCTCGACGGGCCGCGTCGCGATCTTCACGCCCGCACCGTCGAGGCGCTCGAGCGCGCGGGGCTCGATCAGTCGGCGGAAGACATCGAGCGCCTCGCCTACCATGCGCTCACCGCCGGGCTGTGGGAGAAGGCCGTCTCCTACTTCAGGAGGGCCGCGGCTGCCGTCGCGCGCTCCGCCGCCTCCGAGGCCATCGCGTTCCTCGAGCATGCGCTCGCCGCGCTGTCGCACCTGCCCGAGACGACCGAGCGGGCGCAGAGGGAGCTCGGGCTGCACATGGCGCTCGGCGTGTCGGTGATCGCCACCGAGGGATACGGCGCGCCGCGGGTCGAGCGCGCCTACGCGCGCGCGCGCGAGCTGTGCGGCCAGGTCGGACAGACGCCGCGCCTGCTCGGTGCGCTGCTCGGGCTGTGGGCCTTCCACCTGTTCCGCGGCGAGCTGCAGATCGCCCGCACGCTCGCCGACCAGTGCCGCGCCGTCGTCGAGCCCTTCCCCGAGTCACCCCTGCTCGCGTGGGCACGACTCAGCGTCGGCGTCACCGCGTTCTGGCTCGGCGACGCCTCGTCCGCACGCGTGGAGCTCGAGCGCGTGCTCGCGGCCTACGATCCGGACGAGCACGGTCCCCAGGCGGTCTTCTACGGACAGGACTTCGGCGTGACGTGCCTCGGGTATCTCGGGTGGGTGTGGTGGGTCGTGGGCGAGCCCGCACGCGCGGAGGATGCGGCGGCTCGCGCGATCGCGCTGGCCGATCGTCTGTCGCATCCGTTCAGCCGCGCCGGCGCGCTGTCCCTCGGCGCGGGCACGAGCCTCTTGCGCCGAGAGCCGGCGCTCGCGCGCGCGCGTGCCGAGGCCGCGGTCGCGGTCGCGACGGAGCACGGATTCCCGATCTGGGCCGCCATGGGCACGTTTCTCCGCGGCTGGGCCATGAGCGAGGAGGCGCTGCCGGAGGGCATCGACGAGATGCGACGGGGACTGGCGGCGTGGCGTGCGCACGGATCGCAGCTCGCGACGCCATGGTTCCTCGCCGTGCTCGCCGGCGCGCTGCTGGGACGCGGCGATGCCGCGAGGCGCTGCGCACGGCGGACGAGGCGCTCGACGTCGCGACACGCAGCGACGAGCGCTGGTGCGAGGCCGAGATCCACCGGATGAGAGGCGTTGCGCTCGCGCAGCTCGGGCGAACCCACGACGCCGAGGCCGCGCTCCGGCAGGCGATGACGCACGCGCGGAAGCAGGACGTCCCGCTGTTCGAGCTTCGCGCCGCGACCTCGCTCGCGCGGCTCGGCGCGGACGACGCGTCGGAGCCGCTCGCACGGCTCAGCACGCGGCTCGCCGGGATGGGCGACACGCCGGATCTCGTCGAGGCCCGCGCCGCGCTCGCCACACGACGGAGATGAGGGGACGCATCCGCGGGGCCGCGCGGCGCGGTCAGGTGCCGCGCACCTCGGTGCGCGCCCACGACTCGAACAGCTTCACGATGGCCGCGAAGTCGTTCATGCCGTCGCCGAGCGCGCTGCTCGCGTTGTAGAGCTGGTGGAGCAGGCTCGTCGCCGGGACCGGGACGTCGTGGCTCCGCGCCATGTCGACGGCGAGCCCCAGGTCCTTCCGGGCCAGGTCCACCGTGAAGCCCGGCGCGAAGTTCCGCGCCAGGATGTTCGGCAGTCGCCTCTCGAAGTGATAGGAGCGGCCGGCGCTCGTCCGGAGGATCTCGAAGAGCGTCGTCGGGTCCATCCCCGCCTTGACCCCGAGCACGAACACCTCGGCGGCGACCAGCATGTTGCCCATCGACATCACGTTGTTGACGAGCTTGACGATGTTCCCCGCTCCCGAGGGCCCGGCGTGGTGCACGGTCGTGCCCAGGACGTCCAGCACCGGCTTCGCCCGGTCGAACGCCTCCCGCTCGCCCCCGACGATGATGACGAGCGTGCCCTTCTCGGCCTCGCGATAGCCGCCGCTCACGGGCGCGTCCAGATGGTGGACGCCGCGGGCCGCGGCGGCGGCGTGGACCGCGCGCGTGGTCTCCGGGTCCACCGTGCTCATGTCGACGAGAATCGTGCCCGGGCGCGCGCCCTCGACCACGCCGCCCGCGCCCAGGTACACCTCCCGCACGGTCGCGGGCCACGGCAGGCTCGTGAAGACCACGTCGCTCCGCTCGGCGACCGCCCGCGCCGAGGCGCGCGGCGGCCCCGGCCTCGGCCACCGCGCGGGTCTTCGCCGGGTCGATGTCGAACACGTCCAGCGCGTAGCCCGCCGCGCGCCAGGGTTGCCGCCATCCGGCTGCCCATGACGCCCAGGCCGATGAAGCCGACGTGCGGCGTGTCACTCATGGTCTCCTCCGAGCAGCGGCATCAGCGTGGCCGCGTCCTTCACGTCCTCCAGGCCCTCGACCAGCGCCACGAAGCGCTCGAGGTCGGCGGCGGGCAGCGGCCGGGCCGCGGCCGCCGCCCACGTCAGGAAGCGCTCGACGCAGTCCTCCATCGTGAACGGATTCCGGGGATCGCCCTTCACGTACTCCTCGCGTCCGGAGAGGACCCGCCCGCCGGTCGTCTCGATCGTCACGTCCATCGGCGGGTAGAGCATCGGGAGTGCGTCCTTGGCGGGGTCGATGCGAGTCTCGACGCGGCCGGCCAGCGCCCTCAGCACGGGGTCGCGGAGCGACGCGTCGGTGAACTCCGCCAGCGTCACGCGCCGGCGCGCGATGGCCGCGGCCACCGTGAAGGGAATGCTGAACTTCGCCGCGTTCGCGGTCTCCGGCGCCGTCTTCGGCGCGCCCGTCGCGTCGAACCCGCACTGGGCGGCGCCCATCGAGCTCGTGGCCACCGTCACCCGCCGCACCTGCTCGGGGATCACGCCGTGCGTCTCGACCAGGCGCAGCGCGGTGGCGATCGCGTGGTGCGTGTACTTGCACGTGGGATAGGGCTTGAGGCTCACGTTCGCGATCTCGTTCCGCTCGCCGAGGTCGCCCAGCAGCGCGGCCTCGTCGTAGTCGCCCCGGAAGTAGAGCCGGTAGAGCCCGAACTCGCCGAGCAGCGGATGGCGCGGCCCCCGGAACCCCTCGCGCGCCATGTCGATGGCCAGGAGCCCGTTCATCGCGGCCGTGCCGGCGGGCGTCCACAGGCTCCACGCGCCCTCGACGGTGGGCTGCACGTTGCCGCTGCACGTCGCGTAGGCCAGGCCGATCGCGTCGAGCATCGCGTCTTCCGGGAGCCCAGCAGCCTCGACCCCATCGCGGCCACGCACATCGGGGCCATCGTCTCGGCCATCCAGCCGATCGCCTTGGACTTGCCGGCGCCCATGCGCAGGCGGCACAGCATGTCGACGCCCAGCGCGACGCCGAGCGTCAGCGTCGCGCCCGCTGACCGGCGCGCCGCGCGCTCTCGGCGAGGGCGAGCGCGGCGGGCACGATGCACACGCCGGCGTGCCCACCCCCGGTCTCGTGGGTGCCGTCGAGCTCCAGGCACCGCGCCATGACCCCGTTGGCGAGGGCCGCCATCGGCGGCGCGACCCGGCCCCCGTGGACCACGAGCGTGCTCCCGGAGGCGCCGCCGCCGTGCCGCCGGGCCAGCCGCGCGATCCCGCGCCCGGCCTCGCTGGCGCTGCCGGCCAGCGCCGCGCCCATGGTGTCGAGCACGGTGATCTTCACGCACTCGACGATCTCGGGGGGCAGGTCGTCGTACCGCGCCGCCCGCATGTGGGTGACGAACGCCTGAATCGGATCCATGGCCACTCCTTCCCACCTCCTCGCGGTCCTCACTCGCAGCCCGGTACGCTCAGCGCGCCGAGCGCGGCCCTACGTACAGCGTGGACAAGGGGCCTGTCAATCCACGCCGCGTCTGAGGTGTATGATCGTACACACGGAGGCGCGGATGAGGACCAACATCGTGCTCGACGACACGCTCGTGAAGGAAGCCTTTCGTCACAGCAAGGCCACGACGAAGAAAGATCTGGTGCACGAAGCGCTCCGCGAGCTCATCCGCGCACGCAGCCAGAAGTCCCTCCTGGCCCTGCGCGGCAAGGTTCGGTTTGCCGAGGGCTATGACTACAAGAAGCTGCGGACGACCCGGTGATCCTGGTCGACACGTCGGTTCTGATCCCGTTCTTTCGCGGGAAGGACACCGAGGCCGTCCGCTATCTCATCCAGGCGGTCGAGAACGAGGTGCCTGTCTTCATCACGCCGATCATCGTCCAGGAGATCCTGCAGGGCGCACGCAACCAGAAGGAATGGGTGGCGCTGGACCGGTATCTCCGGAGCCAGGCCATGGTGCAGCCGACCGACGCGCTCGTCACGCACCGCGGGGCCGGCCGGATCTACTTCGACTGCCGCCGAAGGGGGCTCACCGTCCGAAGCACGATCGACTGCCTCATTGCGCAACTGGCTCTCGAACATGAGCTGAGCTTGCTGCAGGACGATCAGGACTATCAGACGATACGCGCAGTCCGGCCCCTCGAGCTCCTGCCCTAGAGGCGCCCCTGCGGAGCCTCCGGGAGGATTCGTGAGGCGCCCGACTCCGAAGACCTGATCGCCAGCGGGCGCGCCGCGGCTATCATCGACTGATGGAGGTTTTCAGGGCATGGCATTGACCCATCTGGAGCAGCTCGAAGCGGAAAGCATTCACATCATGCGCGAAGTCGTGGCCGAGGCCGACAAGCCGGTGATGCTCTACTCCATCGGCAAGGACAGCTCGGTCATGCTGCATCTCGCCCTGAAGGCGTTCCATCCGGCCAAGCCGCCCTTCCCGCTGCTCCACGTGGACACGACGTGGAAGTTCCGTGAGATGTACGCGTTCCGCGACCACATGACGCGGGAGCTCGGCGTCGACCTGATCGTGCACGTCAACCGCGAGGGATTGGAGATGAACATCAATCCCTTCATCCACGGCTCGGCCATCCACACCGACGTCATGAAGACGCAGGGGCTGAAGCAGGCCCTGGACGCGCACGGCTTCGATGCCGCCTTCGGGGGCGCGCGGCGCGACGAGGAGAAATCCCGGGCGAAGGAGCGGATCTTCTCCTTCCGCTCGGCCCAGCATCACTGGGACCCGAAGAATCAGCGCCCGGAACTGTGGCGCGTCTACAACTGCCGCAAGCAGCGCGGCGAGAGCATTCGCGTGTTCCCGCTCTCCAACTGGACGGAGCTCGACGTGTGGCAGTACATCCACCACGAGGGGATCCCCGTGGTGCCGTTGTACTTCGCCAAGCCGCGGCCCATCGTGGAGCGCGACGGCGCCCTCATCATGGTGGACGACGACCGCATGCCGCTCGCGGCCGGCGAGGCGCCCAGCCTGCGAACCGTGCGCTTCCGCACCCTCGGCTGCTATCCGCTCACGGGCGCCATCGAGTCGGCGGCGGACAGTGTCGCGGCCATCATCCAGGAGATGCTCGTGTCGCGGACCTCCGAGCGGCAGGGGCGGGTGATCGATCACGACGCGACCGCGTCGATGGAAAAGAAGAAGCAGGAAGGGTACTTCTGATGACGTCCCGGCCGGAGCTGCAGAAGGGCCTGTTGCGCTTCATCACGTGTGGCAGCGTCGACGACGGCAAGAGCACGCTCATCGGCCGTCTGCTCTACGAGGCCGGCCTGCTCCTCGACGATCAGGTCGCCGCGCTGGAGGCCGACTCGAGGAAGGTCGGGACCCAGGGCGGAGACCTCGACTTCGCGCTCCTCCTCGACGGACTCTCCGCGGAGCGCGAGCAGGGCATCACCATCGACGTCGCCCACCGGTTCTTCACGACGGAGCGGCGCAAGTTCATCGTGGCCGACACGCCCGGCCACGAGCAGTACACGCGCAACATGGTGACGGGCGCCTCCACCGCGGATGCGGCCATCCTGCTCGTCGACGCCCGCAAGGGCGTGCTGACGCAGACGCGCCGGCACAGCTATCTGGTGTCCCTGCTCGGGATCCGGCACGTCGTGCTCGCCGTCAACAAGATGGACCTGGTCGAGTACGCCGCCGCCACGTTCACGGCCATCGAGGACGCGTACCGCGCCTTCGCGAAGCAGATCGGCCTCGAGGACGTGTGCTGCATTCCCGTCTCGGCGCTCAAGGGCGACAACGTCCTGCGACCCGAGCGACCGAATGCGCTGGTATCACGGCCCCACCGTCATGGGCTACCTGGAGACGGTCGAGGTCGACCGCGGCAGGCTCGAGCGCGCTCCGTTCCGCATGCCCGTGCAGTGGGTCAACCGGCCCCACTTGGACTTTCGAGGCTTCGCGGGAACCGTGGCAAGCGGCGTGATCCGGCCGGGTGACCCCGTGCGCGTGCAGCCGTCGGGGCGGCCGAGCCGCGTGGCGCGCATCGTCGCCTACCAGGGCGATCTGCGCGAGGCCGTCACGGGACAGTCGATCACCCTCACGCTCGACGATGAGGTCGACGTCAGCCGCGGCGACGTCATCGTTGCGGCGGACGCTCCCGCCGGCGTGGCCGACCAGTTCGAGACGACGATCGTGTGGATGAGCGAGCAGCCCATGCTGCCGGGCCGGCTCTACTGGTTGAAGGTCGGCCCGAAGACGGTCACGGCGACGCTCGGGCACCCGAAATACCGGGTGAACGTGAACACCCTCGAGCACCTGGCCGCGAAGGTGCTCGAGCTCAACGAGATCGGCGTGTGCAACATCGCGCTGGACCGTCCCATCGCCTTCGACCCCTACGCCGAGAACCGCGAGACGGGTGGCTTCATCCTCATCGATCGCCTGACCAACGACACGGTCGCCGCGGGCCTGCTCCACTTCGCCCTGCGCCGCTCGCAGAACATTCACTGGCAGCCCACCGACGTCGACAAGCATGGCCGCGCCGTGCTGAAGGGCCAGAAGGCGTGCGTCGTCTGGTTCACGGGGCTCTCCGGCGCCGGCAAGTCGACGATCGCGAACATCGTCGAGAAGACGCTCTACGCGCGGGGGCTCCACACGTATCTCCTCGACGGGGACAACGTCCGCCACGGCCTGACCCGGGACCTCGGCTTCACCGACGAGGACCGCGTCGAGAACATCCGCCGCATCGCCGAGGTGGCGAAGCTCATGGTCGATGCCGGCCTCATCGTCCTCGTGTCCTTCATCTCGCCGTTCCGGTCGGAGCGCGGCATGGCCCGCGGGCTCGTCGAGGAGGGGGAGTTCGTCGAGGTCTTCGTGGATGCCCCGCTGTCGGTGCTGGAGGCGCGCGACCCCAAAGGCCTCTACGCGAAGGCCCGGCGCGGCGAGCTCAAGAACTTCACGGGCATCGACTCGCCGTACGAGCCGCCCGAGCACGCCGAGATCCACATCGACACCAGCCAGAGCACGCCGGAAGGCGCGGCGGCGCGGATCATCACCGTCCTCGAGGAACGCGGCGCGCTCGGAGCCGACAACGTAGCGCGACAACGGGGCAAGCGCGTGATCATCTCGTGAAATACCGACGCGGAAATCGCGACGATCGTCGGAGCATGGCCGCGGACGGTCCGCCGCGCGAGCGCTTCGAGGCCACGGCGCTGTCGACAGGGCGCCTGGCCTCCGGCGAGGCCGCGATTTCGATCACTCGCACCGCGTTCCCTCAAGGCTCTTCAGACGTTGGCCTTCTGGAAGTAGGACCGCTTCGCCGCGGACTGGTTCTCGTAGATCGATCCCTGGCGCTCGGCGGGCGGCAGCGGCATCCGGACCGGCACCGGCGTCACGCGCGGCTCGATCGTTTGCACGCCTGCGAGGAGCCGGCGGTTGAAGTCATCGAAGTCCTTGACGCCGAGCAGCGGCCACGCGTCGGCCGCCATGATCTCGTAGAGGAGGAGGTTCCGATCGCGATCGGAGGTGTTGAGCGCGGAGCCGTGCAGCGCGCGCACGTGATGGAACGACATGCTGCCCGCGCGCCCGGTGACCGGGACCGCACGATCGATCTCCGCGCGGAGGTTCGGCCGTGAGGCGGCGACGGCGTCGAGCACCTCGACCCTTGCGGACGACGCGATCGAAGGCGGGATGCACCTTGTGCGGCTGCTTGATGCGGCGCACCTGTGGCGCGGCGCGCGAGTGGCCGGGCTCGAGGTCGTACACGTCCGTGTGCGCGTCGACCGCCGCCGCGCCCGCGACGAGCATGGCCATGACGCCGGCGGATCTCCGCCAGCTCATTCGCGGTCAACAGGTCGGAAACCACGATGAAGCCGTCGCGATCGTACGCAGCGCGCTGATCGTCGCTGATCATGGCGTGAGCTTACTCGACCTCCGCTCAGGCACTAGCCCCGCTTCCGGAGCGTGTAGTCCCACACGGTGACTCGATAGTGATCGGCCGCGGGCATCGGCGCGATCGTGACAGGAGGCGTACCCGAAGGCCGGAATACCACCCGGGATCCACACGATCCGCTGGTCCACGACGACGCCCGAGCTGTCGAGCGCCTGTGCGAGGAGGCGCATCTCTGAAGCCTCCTTGCCAGCCAGGCTCTGAACACTCCCGCCGATCAGACGCGAGCGGGCATCGCGTCCCTCAACCGTCCAGTCGAGCGTGAACTTGCTTTCCCACCCAGAGGGTCATCCGCTCGGCGGACAGTGCGTGATCGCCGGCGCCGGGCGCCATCGTCCGCAGGCAGCGACCATGACGGCAAGGCAGCCGGCTGCCGCCCTCGACACGGCACATCCAGGTGCGCGGCCCATTTGCGTCGTCAAGGTCCACCTCCGTCGCCGGCATTCCGGACCGGCTGCATCGCGTCTGCGTACCCGTGCTCTCCATCTGATCCAAGTCAAGACCGTGTGGCCTCGTCGACCTGGCGCACTGCCTGGCCCACTTTCCGCGGATGTGGTATCTGTCGATCCCCAACTCCCATCAGTGAGGACAAACCAATGCTTGGTACCGTAGGGTTCATCGGCGTCGGCAACATGGGCAATCCGATGGCCGCGAACGTCTTGAAGGCCGGCTTCCCGATGACGGTCTTCGACCTCAATCCGAAGGCGATGGAGAACCTCGTCAAGGGCGGCGCGAAGGCCGCCGGGTCCGCGGGCGAGGTGGTCGACAACTCGGACGTCGTCTTCACCTCGCTGCCGGCCTCGGGGGACGTCGAGAAGGCCTATCTCGGTCCCGGCGGCCTGATCGAGCGGGCCAAGCCCGGCACGATCCTCATCGATCTCAGCAGCGTGTTGCCGTCGACGCCGCGGAAGATCGAGCCCGTCGCCAAGGCGAAGGGCGTCGGATTCCTCGAGGCGCCGGTGAGCGGCGGCGTGAGCGGCGCGGCCGCGGGCACGCTCGCCATCATGGTGGGCGGCGACGCCGAGACGCTCGAGCGCGTGCAGACCGTGCTGAAGCCGATCGGCCCGAACATCTTCCACGTCGGGCCCGTCGGGGCGGGGAACACCATCAAGGCGATCAACAACATGATGGCGTCGGTGAACTCGCTCGCCATGATGGAAGGCGTCGCGGTCGGCGTGAAGGCGGGGCTCGACCCGATGCTGGTCTACGAGATCGTGAAGGCGAGCAGCGGCGGCAGCAAGGCGCTGGAGCGCATCCCGCGCGCGATCGTGCCGCGCAACTTCGAGCCCGGCTTCAAGGTCGCGCTGATGAACAAGGATCTCGAGACCTTCAACACGATCGCGAAGGAGCTGCACGTCCCGGTGAGCTTCTCCAACGTCGCGCAGCGCTACCAGCAGGCCGCGATGGCGGCCGGCCTCAGCGAGCAGGACACGACGGCGGCGATGCTCATCATCGAGAAGCTCGCGTGCATCCAGGTCTCGAAGGGAGGCAAGTCATGAAGGCCGCCATCTTCCACGGAGCCCACAAGCCGCTCACGATCGAGAACGTCGACATCGGCACGCCCGATCGGGCGCGAGGTGCTCGTGCGCACGGTCGCCTCCGGCGTCTGTCACAGCGACCTGCACTTCGTCGACGGCTTCTATCCGTTCGCGACGCCCGCCATCCTCGGCCACGAGGCGGCCGGGATCGTCGAGGCCGTCGGGCCGCAGGTCAGCGAGTTCAAGGCCGGGCGACCACGTCATCGCCTGCCTGTCGGTCTTCTGCGGCGCGTGCGACTACTGCCTGACCGGCAAGACGCACCTCTGCCCGAAGCGCCCGGCGCGCGCGAAGGACGAGCCGCCGGTGCTCTCGTGGAACGGGGCGCCCGTGAACCAGTTCGCGAACCTCTCCGCCTACGCGGAGAAGATGCTCGTGCACGAGAACGCGCTCGTGAAGATCGACGACGAGATGCCGCTGGACCGCGCCGCGCTCATCGGCTGCGGCGTCACCACGGGCGTGGGCGCCGTGCTCAACACCGCGCGCATCGAGCCGGGATCGACCGTGGCGGTCTTCGGCGCCGGCGGCGTCGGGCTCGCCGCCATCCAGGGCGCGCGCATCGCGGGCGCCCGCATGATCATCGCGGTCGACACGGTCGAGGCGAAGCTCGCGAAGGCGAAGGAGCTCGGCGCCACCCACATCGTGAACGCGAAGACCGACGACCCCGTGAAGGCGATCCGCACGCTGACCGGCGGCGGCGTGGACTACTCGTTCGAGGCGATCGGCCTCAAGATCGCCGCCGAGCAGTGCTTCGACTGCATCCGGCCGGGCGGCACGGCGACCATCATCGGCATGATCCCGGTCGGCCAGAAGATCGAGCTCGACGGCCCGGCGTTCCTGCGCGAGAAGAAGATCCAGGGCTGCAGCATGGGCAGCAACCGCTTCAAGGTCGACATGCCGCGCTACATCGAGTTCTACCGCCAGGGCCGGCTCAAGCTGGACGAGATGATCACGCGCCGCGGGCAAGCTCGAGGACGTGAACGAGGCGTTCCGCGCCATGAAGGCCGGCGAGGTCGCGCGCACGGTGCTGATGTTCGAGTGACGGAATGATCGACCGGCGGAGGCCGTTACTTCACGGGCCCTTGCTCGCCGTCGAGCCAGGCGAGAGCCTCGGCCTCCGTCGTGAAGATGTCGCTGGCGAACCCTCGGTTGGCCGCAGTGGTTACCCCGAACTTGTACGGATCGATCATTTCCGCGCGGGCGACCAGGGCCAGCCGGACTCTTCCGGCTGCCTTGGCCGCCCACTTCTCGACGAGGAAATATCGGTTGGCCAGGCTGGGCGAGGCGAATCCGCTCAGGCCGGATATGTTGACCAGCAGCTCCGAGGCGCCCTGCTCGCGGGTGTAGGCAAGGGCAGTGGAAACCAGGTCAACGGCTTTACCAAGCGACACGGCGCCGACAGGGCGATAGAACGCGCGGCTCCCTGTGATCTCGAAACGGTCCGGTACGTCCATGCCACCACCTCATCAGAGAAGCCGTCCTCCTCGCTAGTATCGATCCGCGTTCACCTGATGTTGGAATGAGGACATCCATGACGATCCCAGTGGTCGTGCTGCTCACGGCACTCCTGGTCGCCGCCGCATCGCCCGCGCTCGCGCAGCAGGAGCTGGTGGTCGGCATCTTCGGCGGCACGTTCGTCGACAACGCCAAGAAGTGCCACGCCGAGCCGTTCCAGAAGGCGACGGGCGCCACCGTGAAGTACGTGCTCGGCAGCTCGGTGCAGACCGCGGCCAAGCTGCGGGCGGCCGGCGGGCGCGCGGAGTTCGACGTCACGTACATGGACAGCCAGATCGTGAAGCAGGTGAAGGCGGAGCACCTGCTCCAGCCGCTCGACCCCACGAAGATCGCGCACTGGAACGATCTCTACGACGTCTCGAAGGACAAGGACGCGCAGTGGGTCTCGCTGATGTTCGCCGGCACCACGATCGCCTACAACACGAAGCTCGTGAAGACGCCGCCCACGTCGTGGAGCGACCTGTGGAAGCCGGAGTACAAGGGCAAGCTCGCGATCCCCGACATCTCGGGCACGTCCGGGCAGCAGTTCCTCATCGCCGCCGCGCGGCTCAACGGCGGGTCGCTCGACAACATCGAGCCGGGCTTCGAGGCGATCAAGAAGCTGAAGCCGAACGTGCAGATGATGTACACGCAGCCCGATCAGCTCATCCCGCTGTTCGAGCGCGGGGACATCGCGGTCGCCGTCTGGTACACGGACCGCACGGGCGCCGCCGCGTCGAAGGGCGTGCCGGTCGCCGCCGCCTATCCGAAGGAGGGGGCGATCGGCATCGTGCCCACCGTGTCCGTGCCGAAGGGCAGCCAGAAGAAGGATCTCGCGGAGAAGTACATCTCGATCCTGCTCTCGCCCGAGGGCCAGCTCTGCTACGCGCAGAGCCAGTTCGCGGGCCCGACCAACAAGAAGGTGAAGCTGGCGCCGGACCTCGCGAAGCTCCTGCCGTACGGGGACAACGCCGAGCGCATGTACTTCCCGGACACGGACGTCGTCGCGCGGAAGCTCCCGGAATGGGCCGAGCGATGGGGGCGCGAGATCGCCCGGTGATGCTGGTGCGCGCGCGGCGGTGAGCGCCGGGCCGCCGGCGCTCGCGCTGCGCGGGCTCCGCAAGACGTTCGGGTCCGTCCTCGCCGTGGACGGCGTCTCGCTCGACGCCGTGCCCGGCGAGTTCGTGGCGCTCCTCGGCCCGTCCGGCTGCGGCAAGAGCACGGTCCTCCGGATGGTGGCCGGGCTCGTGGAGCCCGATGCCGGCCAGGTGATCCTCGGGGGCGAGGACATCACGCGCGTGCCGGTGCACCGCCGCAACCTCGGGCTCGTCTTCCAGTCGTACGCGCTGTTCCCGCACATGACGGTGTTCGAGAACGTCGCGTTCGGCCTGCGCCGCCGCCGCGTGCCGGAGACGGACCTGCGCACGCGCGTGGAGCGCGCGCTCGAGCTCGTGCGGCTCGGCCCGCTGGGCGCGCGTCACCCGCGCGAGCTGTCGGGCGGCCAGCAGCAGCGCGTGGCGCTCGCCCGGGCGCTCGTCACCGAGCCGGGCGTGCTCCTGCTCGACGAGCCGCTCTCGAACCTGGATGCGCTGCTCCGTGACGAGATGCGCGTGGAGCTCAAGCGGCTGCAGGAGCAGCTCGGCACCACGATGATCTTCGTGACGCACGATCAGGCCGAAGCGCTGACGCTCTCCGATCGTGTGGTCGTGATGGATCGCGGCCGCGTCGAGCAGGTCGGGCGCCCGGAGGAGGTGTACCGGCGGCCCGCGACCGGGTTCGTGGCGCGCTTTCTCGGCCGCGCGAACTTCCTCGCGGGCGTCGTGGCCGCGCGCGACGCGCAGGTGGTCGTCATCGCGCTCGACGGCGGCGGCTCCGTCATGGCGACCATGCGCGGCGAGTGGAGGACGGGCGAGCGCGTGCAGGCCGCCCTGCGGCAGGAGAGCATCCGGCTCGTCGCGGGCGCCGCGGCGCCCAGGACCGCCGGCGGAGCGGGCGTCAACCACTTTGCCGCGACCGTCGTCTTCCACGCGTTCGCCGGACCGGCGCACCACTACGTCGTGCAGCTCGACGACGGGCGCGAGCTCGAGGTCGTGACGCCCGGCGCGGAACGGCCCGTCGCGCGCGGCACCAAGGTCGTGGTCGGGTGGGCGCCCGAGGACGTGATCGTGTTACCGGCGGCGGCGCCCTGATGCGCGGGCGCGGCTGGGCGCTCCTCGCGCCGTCGCTCGTGCTGCTCCTCGTCGGCTTTCTCGTGCCCGTCGGGATGATGGTGCCGACGAGCGTGCGTCCCTACGTGCCGCTCGTCGGGATCACGGGCGGCTTCACGGCACGTCACTACCTGAAGCTCGTCACCGACGCCTACTACCTCGAGATCATCGGCCGCACGCTGGTCCTCGGGCTCACCGTCACGCTGCTCACGCTGCTGATCGGGTATCCCGTCGCGTTCTTCCTGGCGCGCTCCGAGTCGCGCTGGCGTTCGTGGCTCACGATCCTCGTCGTGTTCCCGCTGCTCCTGAACCTCGTGGTGCGCACCTTCGGCTGGATCGCGCTGCTCGCGCAGAACGGGCTCGTGAACCAGGCGCTGCAGACGCTCGGGCTCGTGGAGACGCCGGTGAAGCTCCTCTTCAACTTCGCCGGGCTCCTCATCGGCCTCACGCACATCTTCCTGCCGTTCATGATCCTCGTCCTCATCGGCGCCATCCAGAACATCCCGCGCGACGTCGAGGACGCCGCGCGCGTGCTGGGCGGCTCCTGGTGGACGACGTTCACCCGCGTCACCCTGCCGCTGTCCGCCCCCGGCATCCTGTCCGGCGGGATCCTCGTCTTCGTCCTCACCATCAGCGCGCTCGTGACGCCGCGGCTCCTCGGCGGGCCCACCTACCGCGTGATGTCCACGCTGATCTACGACGAGTTCCTCCAGCGCCTGAACTGGCCGGCGGGCTCCGCGCAGGCGCTGTTGCTCACCGCGATCGTGCTCCTGCTGATCCTGCTGTCGGGCCGTCTCGCCCGCGGGACCGGAGCGCAGGCGTGAACGCCGCGCGGGTCCGGACGTGGCTCCTGCGAGCGTGGGTCGCGCTGGTCTTCGCCTTCCTCATGCTGCCCGTGGTCGTGGTGGTGCTGGCGTCGCTCTCGCGGACGTCGTACTTGACGGTGCCGCCGCAAGGCCTGACCCTCCGCTGGTTCGCGGCCGTGCTCCAGGACGCGGAGTACGTTCGCGCGATCGCCTTCAGCCTCGTGCTGGCGCTGGTGGCGACGCTGGGCTCGCTCGTGACCGGCGTGGCCGCGTCGTACGCACTGATCCGTCATCGCGTGCCCGGCCGCGACCTCGTCGCCGCCTGGCTGAACGCGCCGCTGATCTTTCCCGGCGTCGTGATCGGCGTGGCCCTGCTGCAGTTCTACGCGCTGATGCACGTGAACGGCACCTTCGCCGGGCTCGCCCTCGCGCACATGGTCATCACGGTGCCCTACGTGGTGCGCGCGATGATGGCGAGCCTCCAGGGCATCGATGCCGAGATCGAGAACGCCGCGTGCGTGCTCGGCGCGAGCCGGCCGGTCGCCTTCTTCACGGTGACCCTGCCGCTGGCGCGGCCGGGCATCGCCGCGGGGGCGCTCTTCTCCTTCATCGTCTCGTTCGACAACGTCCCGGTGTCGATCTTCCTGCTCGGCTCGAGCCACATGACGCTGCCCGTGAAGATCTTCAGCGCCATCGAGTACGGTGTGGACCCGTCGATCGCCGCCATCTCGACCATGCTGATCATCGTGACCGGCCTCGGCCTGGCCGCCGCCGAGCGCTGGATCGGCTTCCACCGCTTCGTCTGAGGAGGACCCCGCATGGCTTCGGTCACGGACGGCCGGCTCAGCGGCACGATCGCTGTCGTCTCCGGCGCGGGCAACGGCATCGGACGCGCGAGCGCGCTCCGCCTTGCGCGCGAGGGCGCGGACCTCGTGGTGATCGATCGCGAGGGCGACCCGCTCGCGGACGTCGCGCGCGGGATCGAGGGGCTGGGCCGGCGCGTCCTGCCGATCACGGCGGACTGGACGGACGCCGCGGCCGTGCGCGCGGCCTTTGCGGCAGCGCGGCAAACGTTCGGCCGGGTCGACATCCTGTTCAACAACGTCGGCCAGAGCGCCCGGGAGCGGGCGAGCGAGTTCCACCTCTCGCAGGAGGAGACGTGGCGCTTCGTGATCGAGGTGTCGCTGCTGACGACGATGCGCGCCACGCGCGAGGTCGTGGAGGAGATGCGCGCGCGTCGCAGCGGCCGCATCGTCAACATGTCGACGGAGTCGGCCTTCTACGGGGACATCGGCTTCGTGGACTACGCGGCGGCGAAGATGGGCGTGGTGGGCTTCACGCGCTCGCTCGCGCGCGAGCTGGCGCCGTTCCAGGTCAACGTCAACGCCGTCTGCCCGGGCGCCATCCGCACGCGCGCGCACGACCGCCTGCCGAAGGAGGTCATCGACAAGGTGCGGACCTCGGTGCCGATGGGGTACGTGGCGGAGCCGGAGGACGTGGCGGGCGTGGTCGCGTTCCTCGCGAGCGACGACGCGCGCTACGTCACGGGCCAGTCGATCCTGATCGACGGCGGCCGGTGGATGGTGTAGGTCCTGGGGCGGAGCTAACCATCGAGGGTGCGGTAGTACACCGTCGTGCGGCAGAGCCCGCCCTTCGGGAGCAACGCGTAGTCGGGGATCACTCCCACGCGAACCCAGCCCGAGCGCTCGTACAGGCGCTCGGCATCGGCGCTGGCGGTGTCGAGCACCAGCAACGTCTTGCCGCAGTCGCGCGCGGTGGCTTCGGCCGCGTGCATCAGCGCGGCGCCCAGCCCGTGGCGGCGCATGCGGCGATGCACCAGCATCTTCGCGAGCTCGGCGCGGTGCGGCTGGTTCTCGGGCTGCGCGAGCACCAGCTGCACGGTGCCGCACACGCCTTGCGCATCTTCGGCGACCAGCAGCGCGCGCTCGCCCGCGGCCACGCCGTCCGCCACGTGTCGCCAGAACGCCACCGCGCGCTCGTGCGACAGCGGATGCATGAAGCTGACCGACGCCCCGCCTTCGACACAGTCGATCAGCACGTCGGCGAGGCCGTCGATCTGCGCGTCCGTGACGGCGTGCAGGCGGTGCAGGGACCAGCGGGGTGCTCATCGTCTCGGCGAGGGTTCGCATGCGATCACCACCGCGTAGCGTGCGGGTTTTCGTGTGGGGTTGTGGAACATCGTCGGGCGGTCGAGCTGCATGGCCAGGCAGTCACCTTCGCGCAATCGATGGCGCTCCTCGCCCAGCGTGACGTCGATGGCGCCTTCGAGCACCCACACCTGCTGGTGCACGCGCGTGTCCCGCCCGCCGGTCTCGAACGCCACGCGCTCCCCGGCCGGGAAGTGCACCTCGACGATCTGCATCGGCTGCGGCACGCCCGGCGGCGAGACGTTGCGACGACGGTAGCCCGAGGCCGGATCCTGCCACTGCGGCTGGTCCTCGCGCCGCGCCACCGGGCCGCCGGGCGCCGGGGCCGTGGCGGCCGGCGCATCGAACAGCGAGGCCAGCATCACCCCCAGCCCGGCGGCGAGCTTCTCCAGCACCACGGCGGTGGGGCTGCTCTCACCGCGCTCGATGAGCGAGATCATCGACCGGCTCACGCCGCTCTTGGTGGCCAGCGCATCGAGGGAGAGGCCCTGCGTGGCGCGAAGCTCGCGGACGCGCTCGGCGATGCGCTGGTTCAGGTCCGACGCTGTATCCTGCATGGTGGAAACAATATCCACCATACTGGATACAGCGTCAAGTCACTCCCACAGGTATTCGGTGCCGACCGAATCCAGCGCGAAGCCCCGCGGAAACGCCTCGCGGAGCGCGGCCTCGAACTCGAGGCCACTGCAGTGCGAGGGGATCACCCAGCGCGGCGCGTACGCACGGAGATCGCGGATGGTGGCGCGAATGCGACGAGCCGGCGCGTGGCAGAGATGGAAGCCGCCGACGAGCGCGTGGACCTGCCGGACGCCCGTTTCCGCGACGGCGGCGCGGACGGTGTTGATCAACCCCGCGTGCCCGCACCCCGTGAGGATGACGAGACCTCGGCCGCGGAGGTGCATGACGAGCGCGCCGTCGTCGGGCGTCGTGTCGAGCTTCCAGCCGCGCCCTTCGCGGTAGAGCACCTGCCCGCCCGGACGCTTGCGCTCGTAGCGCGTTCGTCGCGGGATGTCGGTGAGGAACAGCGCGCGGCCGTCGAGCACCGCCGTCGGCCCGGCCGCGAGCGCGAGCGCCGCCTTCGGCGCGGTCACGGTCCGCCGCGGCAGGCGATAGCGTCCGCCCCGCCAGTCGTTCCACGTCCAGCAGCGCTCGCGGAACGCCGTCTCGTGCATCATGACCGGGACGGGCGGCCGCCGCCGGTTGGCCCGCATGAGGTCGAGCGCGGTCGTGAGCCCGCCGTAGTGGTCGGGGTGACCGTGACTCAGGAAGATCGTCTCGGCGCGACGCAGGTCCACGCGCAGGTAGCGGACGTTGTCGCGCAGGACGTCGCCCCGCAGGCCGCAGTCGAACAGCGCGGTGTTCGCCGCCCGCCCGCGGCCGATCTCGACGAGGAAGGCGAGCCCGTGCGCGCCGAGCGGCGCGGTGGCGCGGCGCGCCTCGAACATGTTGCCGAGCCGGCGCACCGGGCCGCGGCTGCGCTCGGTGCAGGTCGCGAAGTCGCCGGCGAGCGAGAGCAGGCGGACGCGATCGACGGGTTCGAGGGTCACAGCGACGCGCCTGCTACCGGATGACCTCATCCGCCCGCAGAAGCACGGACTGCGGGATCGTGAGGCCGAGCGCCTTCGCGGCCTTCGTGTTGATGATCAGCTCGAACTTCGTGGGCTCCTCCACGGGCAGGTTGGCCGGCTTGGCGCCCTTGAGGATCCGATCGACGTACCCGGCCGTGCGCCGCGCCAGGTCGTTCAGGCTCGGACCGTAGCTGCACAGGGCACCCGCCTCCGCGAACTCTCTGAACTCGGACGCGACGGGAAGCTTGTGATGCATGGCGAGGCTCATGACCTTCACCCGCTGGCTGGACAGGAACTGATCGTCCGCGGTGACCATGGCGTCGGCGCGCGCCCGCGCCGCGGCCTGGAACTGCACGTCGAGATCGCCGGGTACCTTGGCCTCGAGCGACTGGAGATGCAGACCGAGCACGCGTGCGGCCGCCGTCGTCTCCTTGACCTTCAAGTGGACGCTCGCGTTGCTGGGATTCCACAGCACCGCGACGCGCGCGAGTCCGGGAAGGGCTTCCTTGAGGAGCTCCAGCCGCTTGGCGCTCAGCTCGGTGGCGAGCAGGCTGAGGCCGGTGATGTTCGCGCCCGGGCGCGCCAGGCTGGCGACGACGCCCGCGCCCACGGGATCGCCGACGTTGGACATGACGATCGGGATGGTCTGCGTCGCCTTCTGCAGCGCCTGGACCGGCGGCGTTCCCGACCCGACGATGACGTCCAGGTTCGCCTGGATCAGCTCCGCCGCGAGATCAGCCAGGCGCTCCACCTTGCCTTCGGCCGATCGAAACTCGAGCACGATGTTCTGTCCCGGGGTGTAGCCATGCTCGCGCAATCCTTGCCGAAAGGCCTCCCACTGCTGCGGGCGCGCGTTGAGCGGAGCGAGGACCAGCACACCGACGCGAGGCACCTTTGCGGGCTGCTGTGCCTCGGCCGCGAGCGGCGAGGCAAGGAGCAGAAGAGCCAGAGCAATGACGACGAGACGCATTCTCATCTCCCGTGATCGAACGTCCGTCATTCTCCCATCAGTTCGTCTGACGTTCACTCAGAGCTTCTGCAGCGTCGGCAGCAGCGTGGCGGCGACGAGCTCGATCATGGCGAGCGCCTCCGCCTGCGTCATGCCCGGCCAGAAGAGGCGGAGCGCCACGTGCGTCGCGCCCAGCTCGTGGAGCCGCGCGAGCTTCTCGAGACATTCGTCGGGCGCGCCGATCACGAACGGATCGTCCATGAGGCGCTCGACGCCGTCGGTGAAGCCCGCGCCGACGCCGGGCAGGCCGTGCTGCGCGTACCCACCGTACTTGACCTCCACGGCGGGTCTCGCCTTGGCGCGCGCCTCTTCGCGCGTGGGGGCGACGTAGAACTCGCGATGCACGGGGATCTCCGATGGCACCGGGTGTCCACCCTCGGCGAGCGCCGCGCGCCACACGTCGAACGCCTGCCGGAGCTGCTCGAACGTGAGCGTGCCGATCGCGTAGAACGAATGGCCGAGACGGCCCGCGCGACGGATGGCGGGCTCGGTCATGCCGGCCACCCAGATGCGCGGATACGGCCGCTGGTACGGCCGCGCCGTCGGCCGAGCGCCCGTGATCCGGTAGAAGCGACCGTGATGCGTGACCTCGTCGTCCGTCCACAGGCGCTTCATGAGCGCCAGGCCTTCCTCGAACCGCGGCACGCGCTCGGACATCGTCGATCCCGCCGCCTCGAACTCCTCGGGCCGATAGCCGAGACCGATGCCGAAGATCAGGCGCCCGCGACAGATGTGATCGAGGGTGGCGATGTCCTCGGCGACCTGGACGGGATTCAGCAGCGGCGTGAGGAGCACGCCGGTCACCAGGTCCATGTCGCCGGCTTCGGCGGCGAACCGCGCGAGCACCGGAATCGGCTGGAAGTGCTGGAAGGGATGGATCAGCCAGTGGTGGCCCCACGAGACGAAGTCGAAGCCCGCATCCCGGCACGCGCGGAAGTGCTCGAGCTGCTCGAGCCACTGCCGCTGCAGATCGTCGCCGCCGGCCACGACCTGTCCGACCTGCACACCGATCTTCATCGCGAGCTCCTTCCGGCGAGGGGAGCATTATCGTCGACACCACGGCGCTTCGCGTAGCATACCGGCGGGTCCTACCGCCGAGGAGGTGCAGCGATGGCCAGAACGACGCAGCTCACCGTCAGTCTCAAGTCGCGCCCGGGCGTGCTCGCGCAGCTCGCGCGGACCCTCGCCGAAGCGGGTGTCAACATCGCCAGCCTCTCCGCGGATGCCGTGAGCGGACGCGGGAAGATCCGCCTGATCGTCAACGATCCCGTCAAGGCCCGGCGCGCGCTCCGTCGCGCGAAGTATCGCGTCAGCGAGGAGCCCGCGTTCGTCGTGCGCATGCGCAATCAGCCGGGGACGCTGGCACGCGTGGCGGGAAAGCTGGCGAAGGAGCGGGTCAACATCAAGTCGGCCTACGCGACGACGGCAGGGCGCGGTGGCGCCAGCGTCGTCTTCACGGTCGGCGGCAACGCCGCGAAGGCGCGCCGGCTGCTGGGTCGCTAGCGGCAGTCGCGGCGCGGGCGGGGCTTGGGGGGTGCGTCTCGCACCCCCCATGTCAAACAGCCAGGTGCGCGCGGCGCACGTCCTCGTTCGCGAGGAACTCCGTCATGGAGCCCTGGTAGTGGACCGCCCCGTTCTCGAGGATGTAGACGCGATCGCCGAGCCCGCTCACGAAGTGCACGTTCTGCTCGGCCACCAGCATCGTGAGGCCGGTGTCCTTGAGCCGCGCGAGCTGCTCGGACAGCGTCTGCACGACGAGCGGCGCGAGCCCTTCCGACGGCTCGTCGAGCAGGAGCACGCGCGGGCCGGCCCATCAGCGTGCGCGCGATCGTGAGCATCTGCTGCTCGCCGCCGCTCAGGCCGCCGGCGACACGGTTGCGCATCGGGCGCAGGTGGGGAAACAGCTCGAAGACGCGCTCGGCGGTGAACGGATGGGCGGTCCCGTTCGCCCACGTGCGCCGCGCGACCTCCAGGTTCTCCTCGACGGTCAGGTTGCCGAACACGCGGCGATCCTCCGGCACGTAGCCGATGCCGAGGCGCGCGATGCGGAAGGGCGGCAGCCGCGCGACGTCCTGGCCGCGCAGCACGATGCGGCCTCCGCGTGGCGGCACGAGGCCGATGATGCTCTTGAGGGTGGTGCTCTTGCCCGCGCCGTTGCGCCCCAGCAGGCAGACGACCTCGCCCTCCGCGACCTCGAGCGACAGGTCGTAGAGGATGTGGCTGTCGCCGTAGTACGCGTCGATGCCGCGGACGTCGAGGAGCGGCGTCATCGGGCACCGGCTGCGCGCCGAGGTACACGCGCTGCACCTCGGCGTTGGCGCGGACTTCGAGCGGCGTGCCCTCGGCGATGACCGCGCCCTGGTGCAGGACGCTGATGCGCTTGGCCACGGCGAACACGACGTCCATGTCGTGCTCGGTGAAGACGATCGTCAGCCGCGCGTCCGCGGCGATGGCGGAGGCCAGCGCCATGATCTCGTGGCGCTCCTTCGGCGCCATGCCGGCGGTGGGCTCGTCCAGCATGAGGAGCTGCGGCTCGCTCGCCAGCGCGATGGCCAGCTCGAGCCGGCGCTGGTCGCCGTGCGCGAGGATGCCGCTCGGCTTGCCCGGCCTGGTCGGCGAGACCGACGCGATCCAGGAGGATCATCGCCTCGTTCCGGTAGAGTCTGCGCGCCGGACGGAAGATGTCGAAGTGGCGCCGCCGGTGCGTGAGCAGCGCCGTCTGGACGTTCTCCAGCGCGGTGAGACGGCGGAAGATGCTGGTCACCTGGAACGTGCGCGCCATCCCGCGACGGCAGAGCGCCTGCGGCGGGAGCCCGCTCACGTCCTCGCCGAGGAAGTGGACGTGCCCCGCGTCGTGCGGGAGATCGCCCGTGATCAGGTTGAACAGCGTCGTCTTGCCCGCGCCGTTCGGCCCGATGATGGCGCGCACGTCGCCCTCGGGCACCGCGAGGTTCACGCCGTTCACGGCCTGCACGCCGCCGAAGTGCTTCATGAGACCGACGACGTGGAGGATCAGCGGGCTGCCGTCCGCGTCCACCATGCGCGCCTCCCGATGAGTCCCACGAAGCCTTGCGGCAACGCGATGATGACGACGATCACGGCGGTCGCCGAGGAACAGCGGCCAGTAGATGGGCCACTGGCGTGCGATGACCGTCTCGAGGATCTTGAAGCCGATCGCCCCCGCCAGCGGGCCGAAGAAGGACTGCACGCCGCCGAGCAGCGCCACCACCAGCGGCTCGAACGACTTGGTGAGGAACGCGAAGTCGGGGAAGACGCTGCCGTTGAAGAACGCGAACAGCCCGCCGGCCAGCCCGGAGAAGAACCCGGAGAGGACGAACGCGCCGAGCTGATGGCGGCGCACGTTCACGCCGATGAAGCGCGCGCGCCGCGGGTTCTCGCGGATGGCCTTGAGCGCGTAGCCGAACGGCGACTCGACGATCGCGTGCATGGCCAGGATGCCCGCGCCGCAGACGAGGAGCGTGAAGTAGCAGTAGGCGCGCGGCGTCTTGAGCCACAGGGGCGGCCACACGTTGAGGATGCCGTTGTCGCCGCCCGTCAGCGCCGACCACTTGAAGACCACGGTGAACACGATCTGGGCGAAGGCGAGCGAGAGCATGGCGAAGTACGTGTGCGTGAGCCGCACGATGAAGAAGCCGAAGAGGAGCGCGCCGGCCGCCGCGACGAGCGGCGCGGCGGCGATCGCGACCAGCATGGGCGCCCCGGCCTGCTTCGCGAGGATGGCGGCGGCGTAGGCCCCCAGCGCGAAGTACGCCGCGTGGCCGAACGAGACCATGCCGCCGAAGCCCATCAGGAGGTTGAAGGCGGTGGCGAACAGCGCCACGATCGCGATCTCGGTCAGTCACCACGACCATGAAGCTCGGCAGCACCGACGGGAGCACCGCCAGCACCACGAGCGCGAGGAGCCACCGCACGGACGTGCCCATCGCTAGACCTCCGGCCGCCCGAGGAGACCCCACGGGCGCACGATGAGCACCACGGCCATGATCGCGAAGAGCAGCACGATCGAGACGGCGGGGAACACGAGGATCCCGAACGACTGCAGCAGGCCGACGAGCAGCGCGCTGATGAAGCTGCCGGCGAAGCTCCCGAGCCCGCCGATCACGACGACCACGAACGCGGTCGTGAGCACGTCGCCGTCCATGCCGAGCGCCACCGCCACCGTCGGCGCCGACAGCGCGCCGCCGAGCCCGGCCAGCAAGCTGCCGAAGACGAAGACCTGCGTGTACAGCGTGGCGACGTCCACGCCGAGCGCGCCGAGCATCTCGCGGTCCACCGTGGCCGCGCGGATCAGCATGCCCCACCGCGTCCGGTAGAAGACGACCCACAGCGCGAGCGCCACCACCGGCGCGAGACCGAGCACCAGCAGGTAGTACGACGGGAACGGCTGGCCGAAGACTGGCCACGGCGCCCGAGAGCGCGTCGGGCCGCGAGACGCTCTTGTTGTCGGGACCCCAGACGAGCAGCACGAGCGTCCCGATGACGAGGATCAAGCCGAACGTCATGATGAGCTGCATCAGCGGATCGCGGTGGTAGATGCGGCGCAGGAGGGCCATCTCGACCAGGCCGCCGAGGGCCGCGACCCCGAGCGGGGCCAGGACCAGCGCGAGCCAGAACGACAGCGCATGCTCGGGCAGCAGCTCCACGAGCGTGACCATGAGGTAGGCGCCCACCATGTAGAAGCTGCCGTGCGCCAGGTTCACGATGCGCGTCACCCCGAAGATGAGCGACATGCCCACCGAGACGAGGAACAGGAACATGGCGACCGACAGCCCGCTCATCACCTGCACGGCGATGAGCGGGCCGTTCGTGATCCAGGGAAACAGGCCGGTGATCGACGTCCACCTACTTCTTCTGCTTGGCCGCCGCCGCCGCGCGGAGCTCCTTCACCTCGTCACAGCTCCGCGCGACGTCCTTGCCCTGGAACTCCTCGACGTCGCCCGTGATGGGCTTGCCCTGCGCGTCGAACTTCACGACGCCGATCCACTGCGGCGGCAGCGCCTGCTGGTCGCAGCCGCGCATGACGACCTTCCCCCACGGGAAGTCCATCTCGAAGCCCTCGCTCAGCGCCGCGATCACCTTGTCGGTGTCGGCGCTCTTGGCCCGCTTGATCGCCTCCGCGATGATGTAGGCGCTCGCGTAGCCCCAGGAGGCGCCGAGCTTGGGCTGCGGGTCCTTGAGGCCGCGCGCCTTCGCCCACTCGATCCACTTCTTCGTCCACGGCTCGAGCTTCGGGTGCGCCTTCTGCAGCCCCGGGTCGTACCAGGCGAACGGGGTCGCGATCGCGCCGATGGGCGCTTCCTTGCCCAGCGGATCCAGCTCGTCGGGGTTGCCCACCGAGGGCGCGACGTACTTCATCTTGTCGAAGAGGCCGAAGGGCTTGGCCTGCTTCACGAACGCGATCGACTGCGCGCCCCACAACGAGGTGAAGATCCCCTCCGCGCCGGACTGCAGCAGCGCGGTGATGTAGGCGCTGTGATCGCTCTCGCCGAGCTTGGGCCAGCTCGTGTGCACGAACTGGACGTCGGGCTTGAGCTTCTTCAGGTAGGTCGAGAACTCCTCCCACATGTTGTGGCCGTACTCGTAGTCCGGGGAGATGTTCGCCCACTTCTTGATCGGCAGCGTCGCGGCCTTCTTCGCCGCCACCCGCACGTACTGGTTCACGTTGTTGGTGGTGTGCGCGACGTACGGATGCCCGTCGTCCCAGGTGAGGCGCGAGGTCTGGCAGTGGGTGGCGAAGTAGAGCACCTTCGCGTCCTTCGCGTACGCGGAGATCGCCAGCCCCACGCCGCTGCTGATGCAGCCGGCGAGGAAATCGACCTTGTCCTGCAGGACCAGCTCGCGCGCGGCCTTGACCGCCTCGTCCGGCTTGAGCTTGTCGTCGCGGTGGAGGAACTCGAGCGGCCGCCCGAGCACGCCGCCCGCGTCGTTGATCTCCTTGGCGGCGAGGGCGAGGCCTTCCTTGTACGGGAAGGTGTAGACGGTGGCGACGCCGCTGTACGAGTTGATCTCGCCGATCCGGATGGGCTTGGGCTGCGCGCTCGCGTGGTCCAGCGCGGGCAGCACGCCGATCAGGACGCCGGCGAGGAGGACCGCGAAGGAACGAAGGGGCCGTCGATGCATGATGCGCCTCCTCCTGCAGGTGGAGAACGGGGGGATGGAGCGACACGCGGAGGTCTGGGCCTGGTCGGGAGAACCGGAGCGGGCGTCGGAGAACTGTCCAGCAATCCGGAACAGGGGCACGCGGCCTCCTGACGGGACGGACGGTTCGAAAGTGGGCAGCATGCTGCCCCGGGTCGGGCGGCTGGTCAATAGAAAGCTCAGTCCCTGCCCGGGCCGTTCCGTTCAGCGCTCCCACGCGCCGTTCTGCAGGACCACGCGATAGCCGTCGACGTCCTCGAACGTGCGCCCCTGGCGGTCCCAGTACGGATTGTTCGAAGGCACGGCACGAAACCCCGCCCGAGCATCCGCGTGCAGCGTGTCTCCCACTCGCTGGCGTCCGGCAGGAAGAAGACCAGGAGATTGTCCTTGGTCGGCGCCATGCCCGCGCGGTGACCATGCTGCGCGGTGAACGCGAAGTGGTACGGGCTGCTGCGGATGTCCGAGGATCGCGCCGTCGAAGCCCTCGTGATCGGTGAACTGAGCCAGGACGGTGAAGCCGAGCCCGCCCACGTACATCGGAACGATCGTCGCGAGGTTGTCGGTCGGCCGGACGACCCGCAGGACGCTCGGGGCCGTCACGAGCGCGCCTCCGCGCGCAGGGCGGGACGGAGCGCATCGGCCACCTCGTCGCAGCGCGCCAGCCAGACGCGCGAGTGGCCGAGGATGTACTTGATCAGGTCCTCGAGCAGCGTGATGCGCGACGGCCGGCCGATGATCTGCGGATGCATGGCGAGGCAGAAGTAGCGGTCCTCGCGGTACAGCACGTCGAACTCGCGGCGCCACGCCTCGAACACCGCCGACGGCGCCTGCATCGTGCGGCCCGGCAGCGTGATCGAGTACTGGAAGAACGGCGCGTCGTCGAGCACCCACGCGAACGGGAACTCCACGATGTCCGTGAGCCGGCCATCGAGCCGATGGAGGTAGGGCGAGTCGTCGTCGAAGTAGTTCGACGAGTAGCCGAAGCCGTACTCGTGGAGCAGGCGCAGCGTGAGGGGGCTGAACTCCGCCGCGGGCGAGCGATAGCCGACGGGCTTGCGGCCCGTCATGCGCTGGATGATGTCGATGCCCTTGTCCATCTCCTCGCGCTCCTGCGCGGGGGTGAGGTTGACGATCCACGCGTGCGACCACGAGTGGTGCGCGATCTCGTGCCCCTGCTTCAGGATGGCCTCCACCATCGCGGGGCGCTGCTCCATCACGAGGCCGGGGACGAAGAACGTCACCTTGAGCCCGTAGCGGTCGAGCAGCTCGAGGATGCGCGGCATCCCCACCTTCCAGCCGTACGCGCCCTGGCTCATCACGATGGGGCGCTCGGCGTTCTTGGGATCGCGCGACGTCCACATGGTCTCGGCGTCGATGTCGAAGCTCAGCAGGACCGGAAAGCCTTTCGAGGTCAGCGGCATGATGTCCTCCGGAAATCGCTAGAGCGGCATCGGGCGCGCGCACGGACGCTCGCGCTCGAGGTGCGCGGCGAGCGCGAGCACGCGGCGGTCGGCGTGCCAGGGGCCGACGATCTGCAGGCCGATCGGCAACCCGTCCGACGACCATCCACAGGGCAACGAGATCGCGGGATGGCCGGACAGGTTGAACGGAAACGTGTACGGATACCAGGCGCCGCGGATGGAACCGGCCTCCCGGCCGTCGATCACGATCGGCGCATGCGCGTCGTGGTCGGCGTCGAGCGCGGGGCGTGACAGCGTCGGCGAGACCAGGACATCGAAGCGCTCGAACAGCGCCTGCACCCGGCGGAACACGACCGTGCGCCGCGCGAGCGCGTTCGCGTAGTCGGCGCCCGTCCACCGCGCGCCCCGCTCCACCGATTCGCGCAGGCTCGGCGCGACGCGGTCGCCGAACGCTGGCATGTGGGCGCCGATGCGCGCCGCGAGGCCGGCCTGGAGGAACACGAGGAAGACCGGCTCGAACGCCGCGAAGTCCTCCTCGAGCGTCTCGACGTGCGCGCCCTCCCGTTCGAGGTGGCGCACGGCGGCTTCGCACGCCGCGAGCGTGTCGCCGTCCACGAGACGGTTGCCGACGCGCGGCATCCAGCCGATGCGAAGCTCGCGCACGGCGACCACGTGCGTGTCCCTGTCCGGCTCCGGACGCGAGTACGGATCGTCGGGATCGAAGCCGACGATCGCGTCGAGGCAGAGCGCGGCATCCGCGACGGTGCGAGCCATCGGACCGATGGACGAGACGGTGGAGAAGAGATCGGCTTGCTGCGTGTGCGGCACGCGGCCGAGCGTGGGCTTGAGGCCCACGATGCCGCAGCACGCCGCCGGGATCCGGATGGAGCCGCCGCCGTCGGTGCCGAGCGCCAGCGGGCCCTGGCCGGTGGCGACGGCGGCGGCCGCGCCGCCCGACGAGCCGCCGGCCGTGCGCGAGAGGTTCCACGGGTTGCGCGTCACCCCGAAGAGCGGACTGTCGGTCAGCGGCTTGTGACCGAACTCCGGGGTCGTCGTCTTGCCGATCAGGATGGCGCCGGCGTCGCGCAGCCGCCACACCGGCACCGCATCGTCCGCCGGGACCTGGTCGGCGAAGATGAACGACCCCATCGTCGTGCGCACGCCCTTCGTGAACAGCAGGTCCTTCACCGAGAACGGCACGCCGTGGAGCGACCCGAGCACTCCGCCGGCCATCAGCTCCGCTTCGGCGCGCCGGGCCGCCGCTCGTGCCTCGTCCGCGGTGACGGTGATGAACGCGTTGACGGTGGGCTGCAGCGCCTCGATCCGGCGGAGGACGGCGTCCACCACCTCGACCGGCGAGATCTTCTTCGCGCGAATCTCCCGCGCCAGGGTGACGGCGTCGAGGTCGATCATGAGGCCACGTCCATCACCAGATGTCGGAGACGGTGAACCCCTCCGGGAACGGATCGTCGGGATCGATCACGTAGCTCGCGAAGCCCGTGATCCACGCCTGGCCGCTCAGCGTCGGCACCACCGCGGGGTAGGGGCCGACCGTCGTCTCCTCGACGAGGCGTCCGGTGAAGATCGTCCCGAGAATGCCCTCGTGACGGAAGTCCTCGTCGAGGCGCAGCCGGCCGCGCGCGTGCAGCGTCGCCATCCGCGCGCACGTGCCGGTGCCGCACGGCGAGCGGTCGATCACGCCGGTCCACGTCGAGGGCCGGCTCCAGTCGAGCTCCCCCGTCGAGACCGTGACGGCGTTCTTCATGTGGGCGTCGGGACGCGACGGCGGGCCGGAGAGCTGCGCAATCGAGATGCCGGTGAACCCGGGCTGCTCGGGATGCGCGACGGGGAGCTGCTCGCGGGCGGCCGCCTTGATCATCTCGGTGATCCGCACGATGTCGCGGCCCTCGTCGGGCGTCAGCTTCAGGTCGAACGCGCGGGCGTCGGCGATGGCGTAGAACATGCCGCCGTACGCGACGTCCACCGTCACCGTCCCGAGCTGCGGCACTTCGATCTTCCGGTCGAGATGGACCGCGAACGCGGGGACGTTCCGGAAGGTCACGCTCCGGACCTTGCCGCCCGCGCACTCGGCGCGGACGCGGATCAGGCCCGCCGGGGACTCCAGCGTGAGCTCCGTGACCGGCTCCTGCATCGGCACCATCCCCGTCTCCAGCAGCACGGTGGCCGTGCAGATCGTGTTCGTGCCGGACATGCCGGGGTACTCGACGTGCTCCATGATCACGAAGCCGGCGTCGGCCTCCGGGTGGGTCGGGGGAAGGACGAGGTTGCAATTGGCGCCCGGGTAGCCGCGAGGCTCGCGCAGCATGCACCGGCGCAGGCCGTCGCCGTGCGTCGCCAGGTGGCGCATCTTCTCGTACATCGTGGCGCCCGGCACGTCGAGGACGCCGCCGACGATGACGCGGCCCGGCTCGCCGGCGCAGTGCGCATCGATGGCCTGAATCATGCGAGCACCGCGCATCGTGCTACGCCTTCGGAATCCAGGGCCAGTACTTCGCGATCGCGCCCGCGTCGACGCGGAGGTCGAAGCCCGTGATCATCTCCGCGTCGTCCGAGGCGAGGAAGACGGCCGCGCGCGCGTAGTGCCGCGGACTCGGCAGCTGCCCGGTCGGGATCATCTTCGCGAAGTCGAGCAGGCGACCGCGCGGCTCGGGCCGCGCGCGACCCCACGCCACGCCGCGCTCGACCCCTTCCTCCACGTCCGTGGCCGTCGGCGTGAGGCTGTTCACGCGGATCCGATGCGGCGCCAGGTCCATGGCGGCCGCGCGCGTGAAGTTCAGGAGGCCGCTCTTGCTCGTGCAGTAGCCGATGTTCCCGGGCTGCCCCTGGTGACCGGCCGTGGACACGATGACGATGATGCTGCCGCCGCGCTGCTGCTCGACCATCAGGCGTGCGACCTGCTGGGTGACGAGGAACGTCCCCGTGAGGTTCACGGCGAGCTGACGCGTCCACCGCGCGAGCGGCATGGCCAGCACGCTCTCGCCGCCGAGAATGCCGGCGTTGTTGACGAGGACGTCGACCCCGCCGTACGCGTCGCGCACGCGCGCCACCATCGCGGCGACCTGCGCCTCGTCGGTCGTGTCGGCAACGAGGCCGAGCGCCTCGCCGCCGCGCTTCGTGATCCACGCGGCGCACTGCCGCGCGTTGTCCTCGACCACGTCCACGCACACGACCTTCGCGCCCTCGTCCGCCAGCCCCTCGGCGATCCCGCCGCCGATGTTGGGGCTCGTGCCCGTCACGATCGCGACCTTTCCGGCGAGCTTCATGGGCGGGAGCTTAGCACCAGCACGAAGGAGGACTGAGCATGGATCTCACCGGCAGCTACATCGGTATCTGGGTCACTCCCGAGGAGATGGAGGCGATCTTCGCCTTCGAGCCCGCGGGCACCGCGCCCATCTTCATGCTGCGCGGGAGAGTGCTCGGGGAGACGGACGAGGTCGGGCTCTGGATCGAGCTCCACGCCGTCTCCGCGCCGCCCGACGACCTCTTTTCCGACGTCGTGTCGGAGAAGCCGCGGCGGCTCATCCGCTGGGAGTTCATCCACTCCGCCGAGCTCTTCGACAAGGCCGAGGACATGGAGGGCACGGCGGACTTCCGCCCGCTGGCCGCGTGACTCAGCGCACGGTATCGCGTGGGCGTCAGCCCGAACGCCGATCTTGAACATGCGGGTGAAGTGCGCCTGGTCGGCGAAGCCCGCGTCGCACGCGACCTCGACCAGTGGACCGCGCCCTGGTGGATCCGGTCACGCGCGAACTCGAGACGACGCATCAGCAGGTAGCGGTGCGGGCTGGTCCCGAACACGATCCTGAACTGGCGGCACAGGTCATAGCGGGTCAGGCCCGTGATCGATTCCAGCTCCGTCGAATGCACGACGCGGGTCCGTCTCGGCGTCGAGGAACTGTCGAGCCCGTTCGACGGCCGCGACGTCGACGCGTCGCGAGACCACCGGCCCGGCGCGACCACGCTCTCCGGCCATCAGTCCGCTCGCCAGGTCGACCATGAGGCTGTCGATGGCCAACGAATCGAGCGGAGCGCGAAACGCGGCCTCGATGGCGCGCGACAGCGTCGTGTTCGTCGACACGGGCTCGCTCACGAACGGCAACGGATACGACCGTCCCCGGAGAGTCCGCACCGCCTCGGCGACGAGCACGGGTTCCACGTAGAGGATTCGATACCCGAAGCCGTCGTCGGTGCCCGCGCGTCCGTCGTGGATCTCGTCCGGATGCAGCACGACCACCTGTCCCGGGGTGCTGGTGTGGACCGAGCCCCGGTAGTCGAACACCTGGACGCCCGAGTCCGTCACGCCGATGGCATAGGTGTCGTGACGATGCTTCTGGTACGCTTCGCCGGCGAACCACGCGCTGAAGAGCTCGACGCCGTCGACCGGTCCTCGTACTGGCGATCCAGCTCGTCCGTCCCCTGGCACGATCGTTCAAGACCCTCGCCGGCCGATCTGGTCTGCTCGAGACGCATCGCTCGCATCCCGGGAGGCCGGTCGACGTAGGCGACATGACGACCGAGCAGGTCGCGGCCTTTCTTCTCTTCGCCGTCGTGGCCGCCGTCACGCCGGGTCCCAGCAACATCATGCTGACCGCGGCCGGCGCGCACGCGGGCGTCCTGAGAGGACTTCCGTGCCTCTTCGGCGTCTCGCTCGGCATGGGGCTCATGATGTTCCTCGTGCCCGCTCGGACTCGGGAGCCTCGTCCTCGCAGCATCCGCTGCTGCTCAAGACCCTCCACTGGGGCGGCGCCGCGGTCCTGCTCTGGCTGTCGTGGAAGATCGCGACGTCCTCCAGCCGCGTCGAAGTCGATCGCCGAAACGGATCCGGTCGGTTATCGTGGGCGCCGCGGTCTTTCAGTGGGTCAACCCGAAGTCCTGGCTCGTGAGCGCGAGCGCGGCAGGGACGTTTCTCAGCGCCGGAGCGGGCAGCCCCATCGTGCAGGCGGCCTCCCTCGGCGGCCTCTTCGTCTGGCCGCGTTGCCCGCGCTGCTTCCTCTGGCTGGCGTTCGGCGCCGCCGTCCAGCACGTCCTCCATGGGCGTCGCCGACTGAGAATCTTCAACATCGTCATGGGGGCGCTGCTCGCGCTTGTCGATCGGTCTCATCGTTCGATAGCCGCGAGGCCGGCGCGCACGTCTGCCGCCGTGCGGACCGTATGGGCCACGAGCCCAGCCTCCCGGGCGCCGGAGACGTAGGTCGCGTCGTCGTCGAAATACAGGATCTCGTGCGGCGCGTGGCCGAGACGTGCGGCAGAGGCCGCGAAACGCCTCCGGGTCCGGCTTGCACCGGCCGAGCTCCGCCGAGAAGATGGCGCGCGCGCCGAAGATGTCCGCGGACGGCGGGAAAGACTTCGGCGAGATGCCGCTTCAGCAGCAACGGATTGTTGGTGAACATCCCAACCGGATGGCGCGCGCGAGCCTGTCGCGCGAGCGAGAGCACGTCCAGGTCCGGCTCGGTCGCCACCCGTCGCGCTTCGATCCACTCGGCGGCGCTGAGCGGATAGCCCATGCGCTCGCCGAACCCTTTCAAGTAGTCGTCCGCGGACATGAGGCCTCGTTCCGCCTCGTCCTCGAATCCCGAGCGCCAGATGGCGGCATGAATCGCGTCGGCGCTTCGTCCGCTCCACGAGGCGAGCAGGTCCAGCCGGCGCTCGATCCGATAGCGACAGAGGACGCCGTCCAGGTCGAAGACGACGGCGGTGATCACGAGGGGACTCAGGCCCGCCCTTCCAGCGCGCGGCGGAGCTGGTCGAGATGCTTGTCGTCGTGCGCGGCGATCAGCGCGACCCAGTCCGCAAACGTCATGCGCCCCAACGTGACATGAACGCTTCCGCGTTGCCACTGGTCCGGCGTCAACCGTTCGAGAAGAGCGAGCGTCTCCTCGCGGCGGCGGCGGAGGGACGCAAGCGCCAGCCCGGTATCGTTGCGTTATATTGACGCTCCTCGGCCCAACGATCGGGATCGAGTGGCAACGCGTCGCCCTCGACGATGCCCCAGGCGGCCCGATCGGGCGGCATCTCTCCCAGGACGAGAAACGTGGGCTCATCCAGCGCCAGCATCGTGCGAAAGCGGAGCATGAAGAGCTCCTCGATGTCGCGCAGGTGACACAGGACTTCCTTCGCCGACCAGCTCGCTGGCGCGGGGCGGCGAGACAGCGACGTATCATCGTGACTACTGATTGCGGCGGCGACTTCGTCGACCGTCCGCCGCATCCGTTCCAGGCATCGCGCAACGGGCTGCTGTGCGTACTCCATGCGAGTTGTCATCGACTACCTCACCTCCAGCACCAGCTTGCCCCGCAGGTGGCGCCCCTCGCTGACCCGGTGTGCCTCGGCGGCGTCGGCGAGCTTGTAGCGAGTAATCGCCGGCGGCCACACGGCGCCGGCCGCCAGCAGCTCGCCCATGCGCTCGAGATGCGCGCGGTCGCGGTCGACCCGCGGGCGCAGCACCTTCACGTCGCTGCGGCTCGGCTGGAAGCCGGCGGGCGCGGCGGCGATCCACACCAGCCGGCCGCCAGGCTTCAGCACGTCATAGGAGCGCACCTGCACCTCACCGCCGACCGTGTCGAAGACCACGTCGCACGGACCCGCCACCTTGGTGAAATCCTCCTTGTGATAGTCGATCACCCGGTCGGCGCCGAGCGTGCGGACGTACTCGTGATTCGCGGGACTCGCGGTGGTGATCACCGTGGCGCCGAGATGCTTGGCGAGCTGGATCGCGAATCCGGCGACGCCGCCGGCGCCGCCGTGGATCAGGACCGTCTCGCCACGCTGGAGCTGTGCGGTATCTTCGAGCGCCCAGATCGCGGTGAGGCTGGTCAGCGCCATCGCCGCCGCCTCCACATGGCTGAGCTTCGGCGGTTTCTTGGCGACGATCGCTGCCTTGATCGCGATCTTCTCGGCGTAGGCGCCCTCGGTTCCCGGGATCGTGACGCCGAACACCGCGTCGCCCACCTTGAGATCGTCGACTCCCGCGCCGACGGCGCTGACCACGCCGGAAAAATCGCGCCCGAGAATGTGCGGGAACTTCAGCGTGCTGTAGCCGCCAAGCCGCATCTTGTAGTCGGCGGCATTGACGCTGGCCGCATGGACATCGACGACGACGTCGTCCGGGCCGGCGACCGGGTCCGGCGCGTCGCCGTAGCGCAGCATGTCCGTCCCGCCGAAACCGGTCAGCAGCATCGCTTTCATGGCGTCCTCCTCGATCTTCGCTGCGCGGTTAGTCGTGTGCTGAGTACCAGTGCAACACCCGTAAGGCGCGGAGTGTGTTCCAGCGGCTCGGCTGGCCGGCCCCGCCTTCCAGATCGTCGTGGATGGCGTCGCGGTGAGGCTCATCGAGCAGCCAGCGTCCATCCGGCTGCCGTCTTTCCGCCACCAGCCCGACGGCCTCGGCAACCCGTTCATCGGGTGTGACGCCGGCGCTGCGCAGGTAGTCCAGGCCTCTCAGCACATCGTAGTGCCACATGGTCGGAAACGTGAACCGCGTCCACTTGGGCTCGATCACCTCGCCGGATGACAACCTCCGGAACAAGCGACGCTTCAGCAGGTACTCCTGGGCCCGGACCCGCGCGTCCGTCACCGCGGCCGTGGCGCCTTTGGCCTTCTCGTACTCGAGGAGGCCTTCCAGAACGCAGATCGTCGTGTGGAACGAGGAGCGTACGGAGCCCCGCTCCGCCTCGCAGTTCCAGCCGCCGTCCGCGAGCTGCTCGCCCAGCAGCCGGTCGACCAGCCGATCGCTGGTCTGGCCGAAGTAGCCGCCAAGCGCCACTGTCCCACCGTTGATGCAGGGCTCGACCTCGCCCTCGAAGAACGGCGAGTTCCCGAATTCCGGCCCCCACGTGACCCTGTCACGGACGAGGCCCACCGCCTTCCGCGCACGCCCGCTCGTCGGGTCCAGCCCCAGGTTCCGCAAGAGCAGCAAGGTGTACAGGTTGGATCGCCAGTGCGGTGTGGCGATGTCATCACCCCAATTGCCGTCCGGCCGCTGCTGGCCGAGGAGCTGGGCGCCCCACCCTTCCGAGGCGATCCGCGACCGCTCGGCGGCCACGACCTCAGCCGGCTCATCGGTGAGGTCCCGCATGACCTGCCAACGGATCGACGGGTCTGAATCAAGCAGCCACGGCATGACCGATTGCTTTGAAGGCCGTCGACTACTCGACACCGCTCTTTGCGCCATAGCGTTCGACCCATGCCCTCTGAATTTTTCGAATGACGGCCGGATAGACGACCAGACGGCGGAAGGGCGCGATGGCTGCCATGTACAGCCTGGTGAACCGATGCACCGGCTGCACGAAGACCCCCGCGTAGGCCAGGTACCCATCCGACGTTGGCCGAATCGAGAGCGACACGAAGGCATGCACCGTCGCGTTGCGCAGCTCACTCAACTGCTCGTCCTCGAAGCGGTAGAGGAGGCGAAAGGTTCCGTCCGGTGTCCCCGGAGCGCCCCGGGACTCGGCGCGATCCGCCGAACTCAGACGGTTCGCGTAGGATTCAGCGTTCCAAGCAGGACGCGGGCGATCCCACCCGAACAGGGCTCCGATGCGTCCTCGCAGCCGAAAGAGCCCTTGGACCACCGTGGGCGCCGCCGCGCGTCCCGCGAGCATCACGGCCCGCAAGTCCTGAATCGTGCGGCCAGCGCCGCCACCCGAGAGCGGAACTGCCCAGGCGTCCTCCAGCGGGACGTCGTGCAGCAGTGCATGCACGCGAAGGGGGCGCGCGCGAAATTCAGCGGCGTCGATACGCATCGTCAAGCGCGGCCGTCGCTTCGCATTGTCACAACCAGGGCTCTAGCCCTGAACTGGTCACTCGCGGTATTCCCACGATCCACTTGTCACCTGACGCCCGAGCATGCGCTTTGGCGACTTCAAATTCACGGGTAGAGCCTTGTTTCGCCAGCAGCTCGGATGCCGCAAGAATCGCGGTGGGCTCGTTCGAGCACCGTCCGGCACTTGCGAACTTCCGTGCTCTTGGCATCCAAGGATCTGGACCACCGACACGACTAGGGTGGGGAGTCGGGCTCTCATCCAGTTTGCCTATCGCCCGTGGTCACCGGCCGGGGCGCAGCAACGCGAACCCGGTCCGGTGGACTGCGACGTTGGACAGCGGAGCGAGTTCAACGGTCATGGTGAGCGGCCGGCCGCTCTGGGCCGGTCCGCTCACCATGTTGTTCGGCGGACGGTCTGAGCTACGCACTCCTCGCGTTCTCAAGCAGTATGTTGACGAGGCCGCGTAGTGGCTCAACGTTGGCGCGTTCGGTGCGTCCGACGAGACCATGGACCAAGCTATTGCGCACGGGTAGGAGGCGCATCAACGTATTAAAGTCCTCCCGGCTGAGCTCTCCGCTCGAATAGAGCTCGCGAATGAGAGCTGACGATGGCAAGTTCTCAAGCGGGAGTTGAGCACGCCGTCCGAGCAGTCGTAGGCTTCCTTCAGCGTGCTCCAATAAAGCAGGAACGCAGCTTCAGGTTGATTTGCCTGGAGGAGGGCGTCCGCTTCACGCGCCCGTTGCTGAAGCTGTGGCAACGGTGCCGGATCGGCCTCGACGAGCTGATCCGGCTCGGACGGACTGACATACACGAGGGAAAAGCGCCAGCCAGGCTGGCGATTGATCCGCTCAGCGATTTCTTGGAACCGCTCAGCCACGGAGGTCCGAGTACCGACCTTCACCTCAACGGCAACCGACTCGGCCGGACTGCGGGCAATGATGTCCGGCTGATAGCCTGCGAGGAATTCGGGAAGATCGGAGCCCGTCGGCATTGTCACAACGTCGTAGCCACGACGGCGGTAATCTTCAGCTACTTTCGCGATGGCCTGTGATGCGATCGGCTGTGGTGTCATGGAAGCACATCCTGTAGCGGCGCATCGGCGAGCGAGACGTACACGAACTCTCTCCCGATGACCTCGAGCCCCGCGGCGAGCACGCGGCCCGACAGACCGCATTGACTGCGTGAACCTGTGGGTATCGCACCCCGCCAGCGCACGGTCGAGTGAGTGCTCTCCTCGACGTCGGTGTGCAGAACCGTCAGGGTGCCGTCCGGGAGATCAGGAATCGCTCCGCTCCATTTCAGCCGAGACTCTCAGCATCCGAACGACGGAGGCTCAGCCTCGTTCGAGCATCACCCGTGGAGCATCGTGAACGATTCATCCGCGATCACCGCGTAGGGTTGTCACACGATCGCCGAGCTCAATCCGTACCCAGTGCCGTACAGTTCATCCGACTCGAAAGCGGCCCCGCATTCGCGCCGCCCACGCCTGATGCTCCGCACTCTTCCGACCGTGAGAGTCCGGACAGTCACCGCGTGGCCGCGTTACCGCAACGGAATCGCCGTTTCCGTGAACTCGTCGTACACGTTCGCGTCGGACGACGCCGCTGCGAAACCGGGCGCTGCGGTATCACGAATTTGAACAACGTGATGAGCGTGGTCTTACGTTGATGAGGCTTCGGCCGCAGTGCGCGCACAGTGTCCACTGACGGAAAAGGCCTGGTCCGAGGTGTCCGGAAGTCGAAGCGTCGTGCCGGAATCTTCGTGTTCTCCCTATCCTTGGGACGCTCCCGACCCTGAATGGATGGCGACCATGATAGGTGGTGGCGTTCGTGGCTCGCAAGTCGCCATTTCGATACAGGCCAGTTCTGGCCGCGGTGTTGGCGACCGTGGAGACCGGAGGGTCAGTTCAGCTTCAGCGCGCGGCGGCGGCCGAGAAGCGATCGGGACGGAACGGCGCCAGCGTCGCGCTCGGCGACGCCGCGCACGATCTCGTCGGCGATCAGGCGTCCGAGCAGCGGGCCGAGCGTGACGCCGCTGTGCGTGGCGATCATCCACGCGTTCTCGAAGCCCGGGGACGCGCCCCGCGATCGTGTGACGGTCGGCCGGCATCGGCCGCACGCCGACGCGGTGCTCGACCAGCTTCACGTCGCGCGCGGCCGGATAGACGCGGGCGGCGCGCTCGAGCATCTGCGCGGCGATCTCCACGCGCCCGGCCGGCTGCGCGGTCTCGACCACCGCCCCGTCGAGGTCGTCCGCGCCGAGCATCAGGCCGCCGCTCACGTCCGGGCGCAGGTGGACGCCCGGCGCGTGGACGACGCGACCGAGCGGCTGAGCGGGACGTGACGTGATGGCGAGCAACCCGAACACGCGGCCGACGGGCATCGTGACGCCGAGCGGCTCGAGGAACGCCTTCGTCGTCGGGCCGACGCACACCAGCACGGACTCGGGCGACGATCTCATCGCCATCGACGCTGATGGCCTCGACGCGCGATCCCGCGACGCGGAACGAGCGAACGGCGGTGTGCGTCCGGAGCTCCGCTCCCTTGGCCGTCGCCGCGTCGAGGAGATTGCGAACGAGCCCCGGAGCGTCGAGCCACGCATCACCGCCGTAGAACGCCACCTCGCGCACGTGCTCCGCGATGCCGAGGCCGGGCTCCAGAGCGAGCGCGCGCTCGCGACTGATGAACTCGGCCGCATAGCCGCGGCTGGCCAGGCGCTCGACGCGCGCGCGCAGCTCCGACGCGTGCGCCTCGTCTTCCGCCCACTCGAGCGAGCCGCCGTCGTGATGGCGTGCGGGCGCCGCCCAGCTCGCGCGCCAGCTCGCGGTGCGCGGCCATCCCGTCGGCGTTCAGCCGATGGTAGTGCTCCGGCTCCTTCTTGCAGGAGTTCAGCCACGCGAACGACGTGCTGCTCGTGCCGGCACCCGGCGCACCCGCGTCGAGGGCGATGACCTGTGCCCCCGCGCGGGTGGCCGCGTAGACCGCCGACGCGCCGACGATGCCGGCGCCGATGACCGCGAGGTCGTACGTGTTCAGCGCCGGAGTTCCGCGTCCCAGGGGCCGGGGAAGCGGCCCTTGGGGCCGGACTCGCTGAACGGCCGCTCGCGATTCCACTCGCTGCGCGGCTGCTCGTAGTACGCCTCGAGCCCGTTGCCGTCGGGATCATCGAAGTAGAGGCCGATCGACACCGTGTGATCGCCGACCCGGACGGGGACCTCCTTCTCCTTCAGGCGCTGGTACATCGCCTTCAGGTCGTCGAGGCTCGCCATCCGCCACGCGACGTGGTTCAGGCCGACCTGGCCCTTCTGCGGCCCCATCGCCTCGTCGCCGACCTCGAACAGCGCGATGTCGTGCGCATGTCCCGGATCGCAGGCGAGGAAGACGGCGCGCAGCTTGTCCGTCTCCGGGTGCTTCATGATGTCCTGCGTGTGGAAGCCGAAGATGTCGCGGTACCACTCGTACGAGCGCTCGGCGTTACGGACGTAGATGTTGACGTGGTCGAGGCCGGCCGGTCTCAGTGCCATCACGGTCTCCTTACCCTCTTGGCGTGTTCCTGCATGTAGCGCACGGAGACGCGCTCGAGCGGGACCTCGTCGGGCGCCCATCCGTCGGGATTGCGGTACTCGAACGGCGCGTCACGCCCGCCGAGGTGCTTCGTCACGACCAGCTTGCGCCACTGGATGACCTCGGCGTCGGTGCCCGAGAGCTTCTCCGGCGTGTCGTACCGCTGGTTGAGCATCACCTTCTCGTCCTGCTGCGAAAAGTTGTACTCGATGATCCACCGGCGAAGCAGGTAGTAGACCGCGGTCTGCCACGCGCGCGCGAGCGCGCTCTTCGGCTTCAGGTAGTGGTAGTACCAGACGCGCGTGACCTGCTCGTCCACCGGCACGCACATGCGCGTGTAGAGGTCCCACGCGAACTCCGTGCGGAACATGCCGGGCAGGTGATGGCCGCCGCACCACCGCGCCGAGCGCGGCGGCGGAATGCGGCGCCGCGCGCGCTCCGCGAGCGGCTTCGTGAGCCACGTCCAGTAGCGCCGGTAGTCCGTCCGCGGCCACGTCCAGCCGTTCGGGTACAGGTCCTGGCGCGGGCTCTTGCGCATGTAGTTGCTCTCGGCCACGTCGCCGCCGAACCCGTTGCCCACGAAGATCGGATGCTCGCCCTGGGCGCCGCGCGCGATGAACCCCGAGCGCATCACGACCAGCGCGTTCCGGTGCACGTAGTTGACGTGCGAGTCCATGGAGTTCTCGAGCGCCACTTCCCAGTTGCAGCGCCACGTGACCTCGCCGGTGAGGACGAGCGCGTCCGGATCGAAGAACTCCTCCGGCACGTCCTCCTCGATGGGCGCCGGATCGCCGTCGCCGATCCACACGAACACCACGCCCTTCAGCGTGCGGGTGGGATAGACGCGGGCTTCCGTGCCGGGCTTGCCGCACACGCCGGAGTCCGGGCCCTCCGACAGGACCGCGACGTTCTTGCCGCCGTCGTCGAACACCCAGCCGTGGTACGGGCACGCCACGGTGCCGCGGTAGTGGCAGTGGCCCTCGCTCAGGCGGGCGCCCCGATGCGGGCACACGTCGCCGATGGCGGCCACCTCGCCCGTGGTCCCCCGGAACAGGCAGAGCGTCCTCGCCGAGGAGCGAGAGCTTCATGGGCTTCTTCGACGAGACCTTCGAGGCGCGCACGGCCGGGTACCAGTAGTTCCGGAGGCCGAGCTTGGGGATGAGGTGCCGGATGTCGCCGCTGAGCCTCGGGGTGGCGCCGTTCACCGCGTCTCTGGCCATGGCTTCCCTCTGGGCCGCAGTGTACCGCTATGCATACACGCGTGCCCAGGCGCCCTGGACCTGGCGGATCAGGGCCGGGTAGACGATGAACCGCCGGAACGGATCGATGGCGGCCATGTAGATCCGGGTCAGGCGCCCGACGGGCTTGACGTAGATCGCCCAGTACAGCCGGTAGCCGTCGCCGCGAGGCCGCAGCGCCATGACGAGGAAGGCGTGCACGGTCGCGTTGCGAATCTCCGCCGCGCTCTCGTCGGCGAAGAGATAGAGCAACCGGAAGAGCCCACGCATCGTGCCGGGCGCCAGCAGCGACCGCGCGCGGTCGTCGTCGGTGAGCCGGTGGAGATAGGAGTGCGCGAGCTCGTCGGGCCGGGGCCGATCCCAGCCGAGCGCACGGCCCATGGCGAACCGCAGCGCGAAGAGCGCGCGCGTCGGAAGGGAAGGCGCGCCGAGGCGCCCCGCCGCCGCGATGGCGTCGACATCACGCATCGTGCGCCCGGGCCCGCCGCCGGCGAGGTCGATGATCCAGACGTCGTGCAGCGGGACGTCGTGCAGGAACGCGTGGCAGCGAAGATCGAGCGCCCGGAACTCGTCGGCCGGGCTCACGGCTACAGGCGGGCGAACGCCTCGTCCATGCTGTGTCAGTGCCTCACGCGGACCGGCGAAGCGACCGGAACCGGTCCGGCCCAGAGCAGGCGCTTGTTGACGAGGTCCACCGTCAGATTGAGGCCCTCGAGGGTCCGCCCGCCGAGCAGCAGGAGATCGCCCCGTTCGGCAAAGACGACCTCGTCGGTGGTGATCTGCTTGCCGAAGCGGACGACTGGCGAAACCGACGCTCCGCGTGATCTGGCCCCCGTTGGCCATCACGAACGTCGTCTTCTTCTCACGGCAGACGCCGACCTTCTCCAGCGACCGCTTCGGCACCCACGTGCAGGCGCTCTCCCGATCGACCAGCAACCGCACGTCGAACGACCGGCTTCGGTCGAGAAGATTCTCGACCCGGCACCCGACGTCGAACGTGTCCATGCGGCGATTCTGGCGGAGGCGCCGGACCGTCCGCAGGTGCGTCACGTTCGATCTGACGGTCACAGCGCGTATCGCTTGCCGACCGCCGACGGCGCGAGACGGTCGCCGAACTCGCGCGCCATCACGCTCATCGCGCGCCAGCCCGTGCAGTGGCCCGGCGCGAGGAAGCTCGAGGCCGAACTTCGCCAGGTCCCCGACCGTGTCCGGGATGATCTTCTCGTTCACGCCGGACAGGTGGAAGCCGCCCATCACGCCGTAGAGCGGGTCGGACGTGAAGACCTCGCGCGCGTGCGTGAGCACGTTGACGATGCCGGCGTGCGAGCATCCCGAGAACACGAACACGCCCCTGTCCTTCACGCGGACCGCGATGAAGCGTTCGTCCATGATCAGCGGATCCGGCTCCCACTCGCCGCCGGCTCCGCGACGCATGTGCCCCGGCAATCCCACCTCGTAGGGCGTCACGCGCGGGATTTCACCGGTCACGTAGACGGTGCCGCCCGCGATGAGCTGCGGCTCGCGCGTCACCACCACGTTGGCGCCGGCGGCCGTCAGTCGCGGCGGGTCCGCCGGGCGCTGCTGCACGACCATCGTGCCGTCGGCCAGCTTCGAGCCGCGCTGCGCGAACATTCCCGGGTGCATGAAGCAATCGACGCGGCCGCGCGTCTTCGCGATCGTCTCGATCGCGGTCGGCAGTCCGCCACCGTGATCCCAGTGGCCGTGCGAGAGCACCGCCGCCTCGACGCTTCCGAAGTCGACGCCGAGGATCGTCGCGTTGCGGAGCAACGTCGCGCCCTCCGGTCCCGCGTCGAAGAGCATGGTGTGCGTCTCGTTGCCGACGTGCGCGGTGACGAGCAGCGACAGCCCGTGATGGGCGCAGCAGATCGCCGCGCCCGACAGCTCCGGCAATCGCCCCGCGCGGGTGAGCCCCGTCCACTCCGGCACGACGTTCTTCGGCGTCGTGGACAGGCTGTCGGTGACGTTGTCGATGAGGACGAGCACGTCCAGCCGATCGACCGGGCGGAGATCCGCGGGCGTCATGCGTCACGCAGCGCGGACGGCGCGGGCCAGTCCTTGCGGAGGAGCAGCGCCTCGATGCGGTACGCGTGGTCGAAGTCGTGCAGCGCGAGGTGACGGAACATGATGAAGATCGAGTAGGCGTTGTACTCCGTCGTGCCGCGCGGTGCGCATCCAGTCCTCGGGGCGGAGCGCGCGCAGGCGCGCCACGATCCGGCCGCGATCGTCCGCGAACCGGCGCAGCGAGTCCTCGAGGTCGAGCTTCAGCAGCGCGTCGTCGGGATCGTCGCGGCCGGGATCGTAGGAGCGGATCTCGGGATTCGTCTCGGCCAGCATCAGGTCCAGCCTCCTGAAGAACAGCGGGTGCACCTCCGCGAGGTGGCACGCGTTCTCGTGGATCGACCACTCGCCGGGCGCGGGGCGCTGCTTGAGGATGGCGGGATCTGCCTGGCGCACCAGCGGGATGACGAGGGCCGGCGCGCGTTCGAGCGCGGCGATCAAGGCGTCGGTCGACCGGGTGGTCACGGCCACGATTCTACGTCAGGCGCGTTCCACCCTCTTCGCCGCGTGGTCCGTATACCTCGCGAGCAAAGGAGAGGACATGGCGCTCCCCACCGGCTTCAATCGTCTCGCCTGGTCGAACCTCGCGGCACAGTCCGCCGAGCAGATCGGCCTGGCGGCGGCACCGATCATCAGCGTGCTGGCGCTGGGCGCCGGGGCCGGCGCGACCGGTCTGCTGCAGACCGCGCAAACGCTCCCGTTCATCCTGTTCGCGATCCCGGCCGGCCTGCTCGCGGATCGGACGTCACGCCGGCGCGTCATGACCGGGGCCGAGGCGCTGCGCGTGGCGTCGCTGCTCGGCATCCTGGCCCTCGCGTGGTTCGGCGGCCTCACGCTGCCCTTGCTGGCGCTGCTCGGGTTCATCGGCGCCTGCGGCACGGTGGCGTACAGCGTGACCGCGCCGGCGCTCGTCCCGGCCCTGGTGCCGCCGCAGGCGCTGGCCGCCGCCAACGGCCGCCTCGAGCTCGCGCGCACGGTCGCCTTCGCCGGCGGTCCCGCCCTGGCGGGCGCGCTCGTCGGCTGGATGGGCGGCGCGCCGGCCTTCGCGGTCGCGGCCGCGCTGTCCGGCTGCGCGGTCGTGCTGCTGGCCGGCCTGCGCGAGCCCGCGCGCGCTCGGCTGCCCCGGCGCGCCGCGATGACCGAGATGCGCGAAGGCGCCGGGTTCGTGTTCGGGCATCGCCTGCTGCTGCCGGTCTACGTCACGCAGGTCGTGTTCAACACCGCGTTCTTCATGCTGCACGCCGTGTACGTGCCGTACGCGGTGCATCGCCTCGGCCTCTCGGCGTCTGCGGTCGGCGCGACGCTCGCGACCTACGGGGTCGGCATGATCGTGGGCGCGCTGCTGGCGCCGCGGATCATGCGTGCCCTGCCGTTCGGATGGGTGATCGTGCTGGGGCCGATCGCCGGCCTGGCGGCGGCCGTGGTGATGGTCGCCACGATCTGGACGCCCTCCTCGGTGCTCGCCGGGCTCAGCTTCTTCCTCATCGGCGCCGGTCCCATCGTGTGGGTGATCAGCACCGCCACGCTCCGCCAGACGGTCACGCCGCCCGCGCTCCTCGGCCGCGTGTCGGCGATCAACATCACGGGGTACGGCGCGCGCCCGCTCGGCGCGCTCCTGGGCGCCTTCGTCGGCGGCGTGTACGGCGCGGAGACGTGCCTCGTGGTCGCGGCCGTCGGCTTCCTCGTGCAGGCCGTGGTGATCGTGGCGTCCCCGGTCCTGCATCTCGATTGCTTGTGACATGGGGGGCCGAGACGGGCCCCCCAACCCCCCACGCTCCGCGGCCCGGCAAAGCCGTGCCGCTCCGCGACCGTCGCCGGCCGAATGGTGGTCGTCGTACGCCCCGCCCCTATACTCGATGATGTGGTCGTCACGACCCCACCGACGGAAGACCTGCTGGTCGTCCTCCGCGGGCTCTCCGCGGCCCACAACCTCGACGGCGTGCAGGCGGTCATCCGCGCGTCGGTCCGGCGCGCGGTCGGCGCGGACGGCGTCACCCTGGTGCTGCGCGACGAGGACTGCTGCTACTACGCGGACGAGGACGCCATTGCGCCGCTGTGGAAGGGCCAGCGCTTTCCCATGTCGGCGTGCATCTCGGGCTGGGTCATGCTGAACCAGACGAGCGCGGTGATCGAGGACATCGGTGCGGATCCGCGCATTCCCATCGACGTCTATCGCCCCACGTTCGTGAAGAGCCTCGCGATGGTGCCGGTGCGCCGCGAGGGGCCGATCGGCGCCCTCGGCGCGTACTGGGCCGCGCCGCACCGGCCCACCGAGGCCGAGGTGCGGACGCTGGAGGCGATCGCGGACGCGGTGGGGATCGCGCTGATGAACGTGGAGCTCATCGGCGACATGCAGGCGGCGCTCGAGGAGGCGCGCACCGCGAACCGGGCGAAGGACGAGTTCCTCGCGGTGGTCTCGCACGAGCTGCGCACGCCGCTCACCGCCGTGCTCGGGTGGACCGCCATGCTCCGCAAGGGCACGCTGCCGCCCGCAACGGTGGCCAAGGCGCTCGAGGTGGTGGACCGCAACGCCCGCGCGCAGCTCGAGCTGGTGGAAGACCTGCTCGCCACGTCGCAGGCCGCGCGCGGCCGCCTGCAGCTCGCGCGGCGACCCACGATCGTGCGCGACGTGGTCCACGAGGTCATCGAAACGATCCGCGCCGACGCCGTCGCGAAGAGCCTCGCGGTGACCACCGCGCTCGACGACGTCGGCACGATCCAGGCCGATCCCGATCGCCTGCGCCAGATCGTGTGGAACCTCGCCAAGAACGCGCTGGAGTTCACGCCCGAAGGCGGGACGGTCCACGTGAGGCTCCGCGCCACGCCCGGCGCGGTGGAGCTCGAGGTGTGCGACTCGGGCGAGGGAATCCCGCCCGAGGTGCTGCCCCACGTCTTCGACCAGTTCCGCCAGGCGGACTCGTCGCCCACGCGGCGCCACGGCGGCCTCGGGCTCGGGCTGACGCTCGTCCGCACGCTCGTCGAGCTGCACGGCGGGCGCGTGACCGCGCACAGCGACGGCGCGGGCCACGGCGCTCGCTTCGTCGTGCGCCTACCCGCGGGCGGCTGAGCCGGGCTTCTTCGCCGCGGCCGCGATCCTCGCGATCGCCTCCGCGAAGTTCACCTGGCTGTCGTCCTCCGGGACGTACCCGATCTTCTTCTGCGCGCCGGCCAGGCTCCAGAACCGGTGCGTGTTGCCGCTGATGCCGTAGACGATGACGAACGGCACGCCCTCGTCGTCGGTGATGTCCTCGGCCTCCACCATGCGGATCGCCTGCTGGACCTGGTCGCGCCGCGAGAGGTAGGCGCCGAGCGCGCGGTGCATCGTCTTGATGTCGCCCGGCTTGACGTGCTCGATGTCGTCGTCGCGCGGGCCGCCGATCCGCCACTGGGCGATCTCGAGCTTCCGTCCATCGACCTTGCCCGTCGCGAACACGAAGCCGACCAGCTCGTAGGCGGCCTTCGCCCAGCCGTACCAGTTGTCCGAGCGGTGCGGCATCTCCGGCGTCACCATGTCGAGCCGCTCGGCCCACACCAGCCGCTCGTAGTAGTCGGCGGCGTGGTTCGAGCTGGCCACGACGACGCGCCGCACGCCTTCCTCGAGCGCGACCCGGTAGACGTTGTACGCGAGCGCCACGTTCTCGTGCTCCGCCCAGAACTTCGCGTCGCTGTTGTCCTGCCACGTGGTGGCGTCGAGCCCCGGCGCGCGCACGTAGCCCAGATGAATGACGGCATCGGCGCCGCGGAAGTGTTCCCGATAGTGGTCACGGTTGCGGTCCGTGAGGTCCACGACCTTGATCCCGGGCACGGGCGTGCCGTTGCGCGTCGTCGGGCTCACGTCGAGCGGCACGAGGTCCCATCGCTCACTCAGCTCCTTGAACATGCGCTGGCCGACATACCCGGCCGCTCCGGTCAGCACCACTCGTCGCTTGGCCATGTCCAAGATCTCCCTCAGAGTTCTCGTAAAGTCACCGCGATGCGCGCGCGGGCCGCGCGGATGGCGGGCGGCACGCCGCCGATCAGGCCCATCAGGAGCGCGAACGCGAGGCCGCCGCCCAGCAGGTCCGGCGTGACGCTGAAGGCGAAGGCCAGGTGCGAGAACGTCTGCCAGTTCATGGTGCCGGTCGTGAGGCCGTTGAGCGGCAGGACGACCACGCACCCGAGCACGCCGCCGATGAACGCGATGCAGAGCGCCTCGATGAGGAACGACAGCACCACGCTGCCCGCGCCGAACCCGATCGCCCGCATGGTGGCGATCTCGCGCGCGCGCTCGGTCACGGCCGAGTACATCGTGTTGAGCGCGCCGAACACGGCGCCGATCCCCATCACCACCGCCACGATGGTGCCGAGCACGGTGATGAGCGTGGTGAGCTGCCGCGACTGCTTCGCGTAGTAGTCGACCTCGCGGTCGACCTGCACGGTGAGGCGAGGATCGGACGTGAGCGCGTCGCGGAAGCGCGTCAACGCGTCGGCGCCGGTGAGCCGCACCGTCACCGACTGGAAGAGGTTCGGCGGACGCTGGTAGACCTGCTTCAGCACGGTGGCGTCGCACCAGATCTCCGAGTCGAACGACGATCCCGCCGGCATCGAAGACGCCCACGACCGTCCAGGTGGACCCGCCGAACCGCACCGTGCTCCCGAGCTCCAGGCCGACGTACGCCGCGGCGACGTTCCGGCCGACGACGAGCTCCGTCAGCCCGGGCTGGAACGTCCGTCCGGCCACCAGCTTCACGTTCGGCCGGACGGCCAGCGCCCTGGGCGACACCCCGCGCACCTGCGCGTTGCCGTCGGTCTCGCGGCCGCGCAGGGGAAACGCGGCGACCACGACCACTTCCGGGCTCACGAGCGGGCCGACGCCGGGCGCGCGCTCCACGCCGGGCGCGTCCTCGATCACGCGGATCTGATCGACGGTGATGCCGCTGTCCATCTCCGACGTCGCGCCCGCCCGGCGGACGATGGCGTTGCGGTCCGAGCCCGACGCGACGAGCGTGGCCTCGAAGCCGCGCGCGAGCGACAGCATGGCGACGAAGACGCTCACCGTGCCGGCGATGCCGAGGACCGCCACGACCGTGGACGTCCAGCGGGCGCGCAGCGAGCGGAGGTTGTAGACGATCGGGATCGCCATCGTCAGACCCGGCGCAGCGCGTCCACGACCTTGAGCCGCGTCGCCGAGATCGCCGGGAGCGCGCCCGCCACGAGCCCCACACCGAGCGCGAGCGCCAGCCCCAGGGCGGCGGACTCGGGCGGACAGGTAGAAGAACGGCAGCAGGCCGCCCGGTGGGATCGCCGCGCAGCGTGAGCAGCTTGGCGAGGCCGAGCCCGAGCCCGCCGCCGATGGCCGCCACGACCAGCGACTCCGCGAGCACCATGGCGAGCACGAACCCGTCGGAGAAGCCGACGGTCTTCAGCACCGCCAGCTCGCGCGGTCCGCTCGCGCACCGCGATGGCCATCGTGTTGCCGGTGACGAGCAGGAGCGTGAAGAACACCACGCTGCCGATGGTCATCATCAGGAGCTCGATGTTGCCCATCTGCTTCACGAACGACGCGGCGAACGCCTTCTCGGTGTCGGTCTTCGTCTCGTAGGGCGAGTTGGCGAAGCGCTCGTCGATCGCCTTCGCGACCGTGGCCGCGGCGTCCGGGCTCTCGATCCGCACCGTGTACCAGCCGACCAGGCCCTTGCCGGCCGTGCTTGCGCTCGTCGAGGTAGGTCCCAGCGGAACCAGAACTGGGTGGCGTCGTCCTGCGTGCGCTGCCCGTCGTAGATGCCGCGGAGGTTGAACTCCCAGGCGCCGGGGAAGATGGTGCCGCGGATCGGGATGCGGTCGCCGACCTTCCAGCCGAAGCGCTCGGCGAGCGCCTCGCCGACCACGCAGCCCTCGCGGTCGGCGAGGAACGCCGCGCCACTGCTCCTCGGGCACGACGAACTCGGGGAACATCTCGCCGGTAGGTGCTCGCGGTCGATCGCGAACTGCGCGAAGAAGTTCTTCTCGTCCTGGTAGACGCCGCCGAACCAGTTCGCGAACGTCGCCTGCGGTCACGCCCGGCGTGCGCAGGAGCCGGTCGCGGTACGCGAGCGGCAGCGGCTGGATGATCGACATCTGGTTGACGACGACGAGCCGGTCGGCGCCGGCCACGTCGATGCCCTGGGTGAAGGCGCCGTTCACGATCGCGCAGGAGCCCGAAGAGGAAGAGCGCGACCGCGAACGAGCCGATGGTGAGCGCCGGTGCGCACCTTCTTGCGGCAGAGGTTCGCCGAGAATGAGGTGCAGGTACTTCATGCCCGCCTCCCGCTCACGAGCACGCCCTTCTCCAGGGATGCACGCGCGTGCGCGCGCTCGGCGGCGCGCGGGTCGTGCGTCACCATCAGCACGGTCTTGCCGTGCTCGCGCACGAGCCGGTCGAGGAGGTCGAGGATCTCGTCGGCGCTCTTGCGGTCGAGGTCGCCGGTGGGCTCGTCGCAGAGCAGGAACGTGGGGTCGGCCACGATCGCGCGCGCGATGGCCACGCGCTGCTCCTGGCCGCCGGAGAGCTGCCGCGGGTAGTGATGCGAGCCGGTCGCCGAGGCCCACCACGCCGAGGGCCGTCTCCACGTGCCGCCGGCGCTCCGCCTTCGAGAGCTTGCGTCAGCAGGAGCGGCAGCTCGACGTTCTGGAACGCCGTCAGCACCGGGATCAGGTTGTACATCTGGAAGACGAAGCCGACGTGGCGCGCGCGCCACGCGGTGAGCTTGCCGGCGGACATGCGCGTGATCTCGTCGCCGGCCACGGTGATGCTGCCCGCCGACGGCACGTCGAGGCCGCCGAGGAGATTGAGCAGCGTGGTCTTGCCGGAGCCGCTCGGGCCCATGAAGGCGACGAACTCGCCGGCGCCGACGGTCGAGGTTCAGGTCGCTGCAGCACGTGCAGCTCCTCGCCGCCGCGCTGATAGGTCTTGCCGAGGCCGCGCACCTCGATCGAGCGTCACTTCTTGGTCGTCACCCGCTGGCCGTCGCGCAGGTCCTTGGCGCCGATCACGATCTGATCGCCGTCCTTCAGCCCGGCGATCACCTCCTGCTCGTTGCCGCGCACCTGTCCCAGGCCGACCGCGCGCCGCTCGACGCGGCCGTCCTGGTACAGGAACACGATGGGCTTGCCGCCCTCGTCCACGAGCGCCGTCTTCGGCACCAGCACGCGGGCCGCGGCGGGCCTGGCGGCGGGCGCGTCACCGAGGAACGCCACCTTCACGCCCATGTCGGGCAGGATGCGCGGATCGAGCGCGTCGAAGGTGGCGCGCACCTTCACCGTCGCCTTCTGGCGGTCCGCGGTCGGAATGACGGTGCGCACCTTCGCCGGGATCTGCCAGTCCGGATAGGCGTCGAGGACGGCGCTGAGCGGCTGGCCCGGCTGCACGCGCGCGATGTAGGTCTCGCTGACGTCCACCTCGATCTCGAGCGACGTCATGTCCACGAGCGTCGCGATGCCGGTGCGCGTGAAGCCGCCGCCGGCGGAGACCGGCGAGACCATCTCCCCGCGCTGCGCGTCCTTGGACACCACGATGCCGTCGAACGGCGCGCGCACGATGCAGTTGTCGAGGTCCTGCTGGGCCATGCGGATCTTCGCCTCGGACGCACCGACCTGCTCGCGCGCGAGCGCGATGCGCGCCTTGAAGCTGTCGACGGTCGTGCGCGCGGTGTCGAGCTGCTGCTCCGCGATGAGGTTGCGCGTGTAGAGATCGCTCCAGCGCGCGAGGTCCTTCTCCGCGTTGGCGAGGTTCACGCGCGAGGTCGCCGACCGTCGCGGCCATCGCGTCGCGATCGGCCACGGCCGAGGCCAGCCGCACCCGCGCGTCGGAGTCGTCGAGCCGGGCGAGCACCTGGCCCGACTCCACGCGCATCCCTTCCTCCGCGAGCATCTCGTTCACGCGCGCCGTGATCTTGGCGGCCACGGTGGCGCGCCGGCGCGGCGTGACGTAGCCGCTGGCATTGAGCAGCGCCGGCCGCGTGCCCTTGTCCGCGCGGACGGTGACCGTCTGGACCTCGGGCGGCTGCTCGCGGAGGAACGCGTACGCGCCGCCGGCGAGCAGCACGATCGCGAGGACGGCCGCCACGAGCGCGCGCCGCCCCTTGCGGGGCTGGCCGCGCCGCGCGCGGTCGTCGATCCTCAGAGCGGAGAGATCCGCTGATGCCATGGTTGTTACGATGCTACGCGAGCGGAAAAGGCCGCGTCAGCCCCGCACGAGCAGCGCCGCCCCGCTCGCCAGGAGGATCAGGCTCACCAGCCGCACGAACGCCTGCTGCGACAGGCCGAGATGGATGCGGCTCCCGACGTACAGGCCCGCCGCCATGAGCGGGAGGGCCATCCCCACCCACGAGAGCGTCGTCCATCCGAGCAACCCGGCGGCGGCGTAGCCCACGAGCCGCACGCCGCCGTCGATGAGGAAGTTGGTGGCGAACGTCGCGCGGAACGCGGACTTGTCGAGGCCGCGCAGGTTGAAGTAGATCGCGTAGAAGGGCCCGCCGGTCCCGAACAGCGTGCCCACGAGGCCGCCGAGGAGCCCGCACGCGATCGCGGCCACGCGCGAGCCGCGCATGGGCGGCAGCGGGAGCAGCTGGTAGACGGCGTAGACGATCACGAACGAGCCGAGCGCGCGGCTCAGCACGGTCGTGGACACGCCACGCAAGACCACGAGCCCAGTCGCGATGCCGATCAGCGAGAACGGCAGCAGCGTGAGCTGCTCGCGCCAGACGACGCGGCCGAGGTTCCGGATGCTCTGGAGCCCGGACCCGACGTAGTCGAGCGCGACGACCACCGGCACCACCGCCGTCACCGGGGACGACACGGAGAGAATCGGCACCGCGATCAACCCGGAGCCGAAGCCGGCGATGCCGCGGACCACGTAGGCGAGGAAGATGACGAAGGCCGCGGACGCGGCCGACGCGAGGTCGGTCACTGGCCGTCGATCTGGAGGGTCCCTTCCTCGCGGTTCCAGAACCGGAGCATGTGCCGCCGGCTCATCCCGCCGGTGTCGGCGAACGCCGTGCGGCTGTGCGCGAACCGCCGGTTGTTCAGGTACTGGAGCTGGCCCTTCTCGATGCGGAACTCCACCCAGTGCTCGGGGGCGTCGACGAGCTCCCGCAGGGCGGCCAGCGCCGCGGTCCCCTTCGCGTCGAGCGGCTCGCCGGACAGCGCGTGGCCCTTCACGACGTAGTCCTCGTAGTAGCGCACGCCGAGGCCGTGGCCTTCCCGCTCGAAGACGGGATGCCGGCTGACCCGCGCATCATCGGGCGCGTGCTCGGCCTGCCGGTCCCACCAGAACGGCTGGTAGAGGCGATCGAGCAGCGTCGGGGTCTCGCTCGCGGAGTCGCTCGTGCGCGGTCACCAGGCTCACGAAGCGGCTCAGACCGCCTTCCTCGGCGGACTCGAGGCAGAAGAGCCCGACGAGCGCGGGCGTCTTCCAGAGCCACCCGCCGTCGGTGTGGAACGGTTGCTCGAGGTTGGTGACCGAGCGCCGCACGCCGTATCCGAGCTCCTTGCCGGAATCCTTCACGTCGTACACGCGGCTGCCGTCCCACTTCTGCGAGACGACCGGCCCGAGCATGGCGGCGAGCAGCCAGCCGAGCGCCCGGTTCTGCTCGACGCGTGTAGCGCTCGACGGGAAAGCGGTCGAGCACGGCGAGCCCCTCGCCGTGCGCCGAGCTTCGCGCGCACCCCGTCCATCAGCCGGGTGGTCTTCTTGAGGTCGAAGTCCGCGGGCGACAGGCTCTCGAGGGCGCGCGGCGTCGTCCGGAGCTGCCCGAGCGCGGTGTCGAGCTCGGCCACGCACGCCTCCGGGACGGGGACGATCCAGTGACGGGGCGTGAGCGTGGCGCGCGTCCACGTCTGGCGGACGTCGATCTCCTGTACGGGCGTCATGGGGGAACGATAGCACGCGGCCGCGCCGCGGGCCGCCGCGCTACTGGGCGAGAAAACCGCCGTCGACCGCGAGGATGTGGCCGGTCACGAGCGCGGAGGCGCGGGTGGACAGAAAGAGCACGGCGCCGACGATGTCCTCCGGCTCGCCGAGGCGGCCCATCGGCGTCATCTGCTCGATGCGCCGGACCAGGTCCGGTGACTCCGTGATGACGCGGGTGAGCGCGGTGCGGATCCACGTGGGCGCGATCGCGTTGACGCGGATGCCCTTGGCCGCCCACTCCACCGCCAGCGCGCGGGTCATGTTGACGACGGCGCCCTTGGTGGCCTGGTACGAGATGTTCGGGTAGAGGCCGCCGCCCGAGAACCCCATGATCGAGGCGGTGTTGACGATGCGTCCGCCGCGGCCGGACGCGAGCATGTGCTTCGCCGCCTCGCGCGCGCAGAGGAACACGCCGGTCATGTTGACGGCGACCACCCGTTCCAGTCCTCGACGCGTGAGCTCCTGGGTGGGCCGCCGGACGGCGATGCCGGCGTTGTTGAACAGCACGTCGAGGCGCCCGTAGCGCGCGACGACCTCGTCGAACCCCGCCTTCACCTGCGTCTCGTCGGCGACGTCGACCTTGAAGCCGTCGGCGCCCGTCGCGGCGGGATCGAACACGGCGACGCGCGCGCCGACGGCCGTGAACGCGTCGGCGACGGCCTTGCCGAGGCCGGCGGCGCCGCCGGTGACGACGGCCACTTCACCGTCGAGCCGGAATTCGGAGAGGGGGTCAGTTGTTTGCGGGGTCATCGCGTGCGCAACTTAGCACGTGTCAGGCGCGTGGTGACCACCACGCACCCTCATTTGTCGTCTGCCGGTCGGCCCCCTTCAAAACCTCGTCGAGATCGTAGCCTTTGCCCGCCGCGATTCGCGTTCTCCGAGGGTGAGGGATCGCAGGATACGTCTCTCACGTGCGCCTCTTTGTGCATCGCCGTACGCCGCCTCGACCTCGCGAACGAGTCCGGATCTCGGACTGAGCAACGTGTCGTAGTCGGAGTGGGTTCCTATCCAGAACCAGAGGAGGCCGTCCGCGACCTCGAGTGCCAGCGCGCGGTGATGATTGCCGACCCGTGCCGACCACAAGCGACCGATCTTCCTGAATCGTATCGAAGGATGATGCGGGTCCTGCTTGAGGCGCTGGAACGCCGTGTCGGCAAGCTCTTGGATGTTGCGAGGAAGCGAACGGTAGCACGCCCAGAAGCGCGAAGAAGCGTGGTGCGTCAAACGGTTTGTCTGGCCGCGTGCTCCCGAAGCGCTTCATCCGCGAGGGCGTCCAGCTTGCCGGCGCGAACATCGCGCTCCAGTTTCTGATCCCAGGCCACCCAGTCGAACTCGAGAAACCACACTCGGAGTTCGGCGAGCTCTTTCGGGGAGAGCGTCTTGATCTGTTGTTCGATACGCTGCACCTTCTTCACGCCTCTATTTTGTGTGTGTGCGATGAGCTTCGCAAGAGTATCCAATCCGCGACAGTCAGCGGAGGTTTGCCCTGATGTGCGCATAGATCGCTGCCCTGGTCAGGGGCAGCGTCGACGTTCTGCCAGGCGATGCGTCTTCGAGCGCGCCCGCGATCGCGGCGCCCAGGCCGGGGTTGCCACACTCCCCCAGTCCCCGGAGCCCGAGCGGGTTCGTCTTCGCCTTGATCTCCTGGTAGAAGCCGTCGACCGGCGGGACGTCGGGCGCGTAGGGCAGCGCGTAGTCCATCAGCGTGCCGGTCAGGAGCTGGCCGTCCGCGTCGTAGACCAGCGCCTCGAAGAGCGTGTTGCCGATGCCGAACGCCACGCCGCCGATGAGCTGCCCGTCCACCAGCGCGGGGTTGACCGCGCGGCCGACGTCCGCGCCCGCCACGACACGGCGGAGCGTCAGCGCGCCCGTCTCGGTGTCCACGTCCAGGACGACCGCGCACGCGCAGCCCGCGTACGTGATCTTCGGCACCTCGAACGACGCGCCGGCGGCGAGCGCCTTCTCGACCGCGAGATCGGCGAGCATCACGCTGCGACCGCGCGCCGAAAGCTCGCCGCGGTCGTACGTCACCTCGTCTTCGGGGACCGCCCAGCGGACGGCCGCGCGTGAGCGCGCCTCGGTGATCAGCTTCGCGGCCGCCAGCGCCGCCGCGTTGCCCGCCGTGACCGTGCCGCGCGAGCCGTAGGTGCCGACGCCGCTCTCGACGGCCTTCGTGTCCGCGTGGCGCACGTTGAAGCGTGCCGTCGGGACGCCGAGGTGCTCGCCGAGGATCTGCGCGAGCACGGTCTCGAGGCCCGGGCCCATCGACGACGCGCCGGTGTCCACCACGAACGTGCCGTCGGCCTTCGCCTCCACCTGGGTGGTCTCGAACGGACCGAGGCCCGTCTTCTCGACGTAGACGGCGAGACCGATGCCGCGACGCAGACGTCCGCCCGCCGCGTTGATGCGCGTCTGCTCGTCCCGCTCGCGCGTGTAGTCGAGGCGGCGCAAGAGCTGGTCGAAGAGCGCGGGGAAGTCGCCCGAATCGTAGATGGTGTTGACGCCGAACGATTTCGTGCCGACGTCGTACGGCATCTCGTCGGGGCGGATCAGGTTCCGGCGGCGGATCTCCGCCGGATCGAGGCCGAGACGCGCCGCCGCGCGATCCATGAGCGTCTCGCGCACGAAGTTGCACTCCGGGCGGCCGGGCGAGCGGAGCGTGCCGGCGGGTGTCTTGTTCGTCACCACGCTCCAGAGATCGCACGCGTAGCTCGGCACGCGATACGGACCTGGCAAGAGCGACGCCCCGAACTCGGCCGGGACGAGGGCCGCGGTGCGGACGTAGGCCCCGATGTCGGCGTGGATCACCGCCCGCATGCCGACGATGCGGCCGTCGGCCGCGAAGCCCATCTCCGCCTGCCACGTCGTCTCGCGCGCGTGGTTGGCGGACATCAAGTTCTCGCGCCGCGTCTCGACCCACTTCACGGGCCGGCCGAGCTTCATCGCCGCGAGCGGGATCAGGATGTCCTCGGGATAGAGCTCGCCGCGGACGCCGAAGCCTCCGCCCACGTCCACTTCGGTCAGGCGCAGCGCGCCGACGGGGATGTCGAAGATCTTCGCGAGGATCGTGCGGTTGATGTGGATGCACTTGGTCGAGCCGATCAGGTGCAGCTCGCCGCCTCTCGGGTCGGGCGGCACCGCGACGAGGCCGCGCGTCTCCAGCGCCGCCGCGGTCTGGCGCGGGTAGTGGAACGTCTCGCGCAGGACCAGGTGTGCTGCGGCCAGCGCCGCGTCCGCGTCCCCGACGCGCATCGTGATGGTCGCCACGTTGTTGGAGTCGGTCCCGGCGAAGAGGCGCGGGGCGCCCGCGGCGAGCGCGGCCGTGGTCGAGGCGCACGTCGGCAGCGGCTCGTAGACGACGTCGATCCGGTCCGCCGCGTCCCGGGCGATGTACGGATCGTCCGCGACCACGACGGCGACCGGCTCGCCCACGAACCGCACGACGTCCCGGGCGATCGCCGGCTGCAGGTAGTTCTCGGCGCCCTTGGGGGCCGCCACCCGGTTGGGAATGATCGCGGTCGCCGGGATGTCCCGGGCCGTCAGCACCGCGTGGACGCCGGGAACCTCCAGCGCCCGCTTCGTATCGATGGACACGAGGCGCGCGTGCGCGCGCGGCGACCGCAGGACGACGGCGTGCAGCATCCCCGGCACGTGCACGTCGTCGGTGAACTGCCCCGCGCCCTTGACGTAGCGCTCGCCGCCGAGCCGGTAGTGGGATTCGCCGATCATGGCGCCGTGAGGATACGCCATGCGCGGGCCGGCCCGCTACGCCCGGGGCCCGGCGGGCGTAGAGTCGAAGGCACGGAGGGTTGCATGATCACCAACGCCGAGAGCAACACGCGGGTGGACGAGATCGCCGGCGGGATCTATCGCATCAGCACGCCGGTGAACATCCCCGGCGGCTTCTCGTTCAATCGCTACCTCGTGGTCGACGACGAGCCCTTGCTGTTCCATACGGGACCGCGCGGCATGTTCCCGCTCACCCGCGAGGCGATCGCGGCCGTCGTTCCGGTCGAGCGCCTGCGGTACATCGCGTTCTCGCACTTCGAGAACGACGAGTGCGGCGCGCTCAACCATCTCCTGGCCGTCGCCCCGCGGGCCGAGCCGGTGTGCAGCCGCGTCAACGCCATGGTCAACGGCGACGCGTTCGATCGCCCGGCGCGCGCACTCGCCGACGGCGAGTCGCTGTCGCTGGGGGCGCGCGCGGTGCGGTGGATCGACACGCCGCATCTGCCCCACGCGTGGGAGTGCGGGTACCTGATGGACCCGAGCACGCGGACGCTGCTCTGCGGCGACCTCTTCACGCAACCCGGGACGGGCGAGACTCCGCTCACCGAGAGCGACATCCTCGGTCCCAGCGAGCAGCTCCGGGCCTCGCTCGACTACTACGCGCATGCGCGCGACACGCGCGCGCTCCTCGATCGCCTGGCCAAGGAAGCGCCGGCGACCCTGGCCTGCATGCACGGCAGCGCCTGGCGCGGCGACGGCGCCGGACTGCTTCGCGCGCTCGCCGACCGCGTCGCGACGTAGGCGCCGACGATCGCCCGCGCCAGAAGGCCGCGCAATTACATGGCAGGTAAGCGCCGGCGCCAGACCGCTTCCCACTGCGCCCAGAAGCCCGTCTGCGGCGGCGTGCGCTGGATGATCTGCTCACGCGGCGGACGCACGACGTCGAAGGCCGCGCGCGTGAGGTCACCGAGCTCCTCGCGCGCGTAGAAGTGCACGGCGAGGCCCTGCTTCGGTCCGGCGTCGTACCGGATGGTCGTCCCGCCTCGCGCGGTGCGCTCGAGGATCGTGTGCGCGTGGAAGATCTGCGTCGACGCCGCGTTCACGCGCAGGAAGAAGAGCCCGCCCGGGCGCAGGAGCGCCGCCACGTTCGCGAAGTACGTGGCGACGTCGGCGGCGGTGCCGTGCTGGAACACCTGGATCGCGACGATGTAGCTCAGGCCCCGCGCCACGCCGGCACTGCGGAAGTCACCGCAGACGAGCGGCAGCCCCGACGGCCGCCGCGCGGCGAGCTGGCGCAGCGCTTCGAGCGAGACGTCGAGACCGTGAGCCGCAGGCCGGCGTCGACGAGCGGCAGGTAGTTGCGGCCGTTGCCGCAGCCGACGTAGAGCCCGACGCCGTCGCGCAGCGCGGGATGCTCGTCGAGCGTGGCGAGAATCTCCGCCACGAACGGCAACGGCGGATCGTCGGCGTACCGTCCGCTGCGGTACTCGGCGTCCCACCGCCGCGCGGCGAGACCCTGGGTCAATCGACGATGAACAGTCTGGCGCCGGTGGGCGTGTAGGAGCGGTGCGCTTCTCCGTTGTCCTGCACCTGGTAGCTCGTCCCGGGCGTCAGCGTGACCTTGCGGCCATCCTTCAGCTCCGTCTGCAGCTCGCCGTCGAGGCAGAGCAGGATGTGCCCCTTCTCGCACCAGTGATCGGCGAGATAGCCGGGCGTGTACTCGACCATCCGCACGCGGATGCCGCCGAACTCGCGCGTGCGCCAGTACGCCTTGCCCGTCTCGCCCGGATGCTCGGTGCGTTCGATCGTGGACCAGTCGGTCGTGCCGAACGGGATGCCGTGCATCTCCATGCCTAGCCTCCGAAGGGGGAGCCGCCCCAGCGCTCGCGCATCGCGAAATCCGGGACCGGCTTGCGCTTGAGCTTCGTCAGCGACTGCGCCGGGCGTCCGAGCGGCATCACGGCGGCCACCGCGACGTGCGACGGCAGCCCGAGCAACGCCTGGATCTTCGGCTCCTGCGCGACCGCGAGCGTGGTGATGGTGCCGCCGTAGCCCTCGTGCCGCGCGCCCATCAGGACGTTCCAGGCGAACGGATAGATCGAGCCGCCGCTCACGACGCCGATCCGCTTCAGCTCCTGGTCGATCGACGCGACCACCTTGAGATCGACGCAGATCACGAGCACGACGGGCGCCTTGGCGAGCGGCTCGCTCAGGCGCGCGGGCGCCTGCGTCCGCTCGATGGTGGCGGCGTCGACACGGGGCGGATCGATCGTGTTCCACGGGCTCTCGCCGTTGGCGACCTGCGCCGCGTAGCGCTTCGCCGCGATGCCGGAGAGCCGCGCGAGCTCGTTCTTGGTCGCCTGCTCGCGGACCACGATGACCTTCCACCCTTGTCGGTTGCCGCCGCTCGGGGCGAACCGCGCGTGGTCGAGGATCTTCGCCAGCACGGCATCGGGCAGCGGGTCGTCGGTGAAGCTCCGTGCCGCGAAGGTCGTGCGCATCACTTCGAAGAGCTCCATCAGCGCTCCTTGGCCGCCATCTTCGCCTTGAGCTCCGCGGGCGTCAGCCGGACGATGTCCTCGTTCTGGTGCGCGTAGAGCTTGTAGGTGTCGGCGCCCTCGTCGGAGATTGCGATGCGACCCGCGAGCACGTCGGCCTTCCACTGCGCGTGCTCGGGCTCGCGCGCGTGGAACTCCGGCATGACTTCCTTCGCGAACAGCTCGAGGCTCCGGCAGATGTCCTCGTGCGCCGTGCGGCCCGCCTGGGCGAGCAGGATCACCTGGTCCACGCCCGTCGCCTCGAACTCGCGCAGGCGCCGGCGGATCGTCTCGGGCGAGCCGATCAAGCCGCTGCGCAGCGTCTCCTGCGCCTTGTCGGTGTGGCGCCACTCCTGGTAGGCCTCCCACATGTTGCCTTCGCCGGGATTCGCGATGCCGTGACGGCCGTAGTGGGAGAGGCAGAAGACGAAGAACGTCCAGCCGCCCGCCTTCTCCAGCGCCAGCGCGTCGGTCTCCGCGCACATGAACCCGCTCACCATCGCGATGTTCGGGTTCGCCGGATAGTCGGCGAGCTTCGCCTGGTGCTGCGTGAGCTCGATGTAGTAGCGATTCACCCACGCGCGCGCCGCGTCCGGCGACACGAACTGGAAGCCGAGCGCGCCCATGCCCCAGCGGCCGGCGTCCGCGATGGTCTGGATGTTCGAGCACGCCACCCAGAGCGGCGGGTGCGGCTTCTGGTACGGCTTCGGCAGCACGTTGCGCGCGGGGAAGTTGAAGTGCTCGCCCTTCCACTCGTGACGCTGGGTCGAGAAGGCCGGGATGATCGCGCGCACCGCCTCCTCCCAGACCTCGCGCTTCTCGCGCACGCGCGCGCCGAACGGATGCAGCTCGACCGGCCCCTGGCCCTCGCCGAGCCCCAGCTCGACGCGCCCGCCCGATAGCAGATCGAGCGTCGCCACGCGCTCGGCCACGCGGAGCGGATGGTTGGTGGGGAGCTGGATGACGCCGTGGCCGAGCCGGATGCGCGTGGTGCGCTGGCTCGCGGCGCCGAGGAACACTTCAGGCGCCGAGCAGTGCGAGTACTCCTCGAGGAAGTGATGCTCGACGCACCAGGCGTTGTCGAAGCCGAGCCGGTCGGCGAGCTCGATCTGGGTGAGGGCGTCCTGGAGGAGCTGGTATTCGCTGTGCTCGCCCCACGGCCGGGGGAGCTGCAGCTCGTAGAAGATCCCGAATTTCATGCCGTCGAAGTCTACCGCATCAGGCGAGTCCCGGCAGCCGCGGAGCGTGGGGGGATTGGGGGGCCCGTCTCGGGCCCCCCATGTCAATCAATTCCCGGAGATGATCACCTTGCTGTTGGCGCCGTCCAGGACGATGGCCGGGGTGAGCGAGCCGAGGTTCAACGAGCCGGAGCCCTGATTCTTGACGCCGTTCGTGATGCTGATGTTGGCCGAGGTCGCCCCGTTCTGCGTGAAGAACGTGATGCCCCCCTGCGAGGCGCAGGGAGTGCCGCAGATCTGATTCGTCGCGCTGATCGTTCCGGACGAGTTGTTGAAGTTGACGAACGCGCCGCTGATCTTCACCACCGAGCCGCCGCCGATGAAGAGCGGCGAGCCGTTCGAGATGGTCAGCGTCCCGCCGCTCTTGATCGAGAACAGGTCGCCATTGACGTTCAGGAAGCTGCCGTTCAGCACCCGGATCGCGTGGCCGCTGGTGATGTTCAGCGTGCCTCCATCGAGCTTCACCAGCGGGCCGATGGCCGTGAGCTTCGCGTTCGCCGTCAGGTTGAGGGCGTCCGCGCGCGCTGGTGAGCGTGGCGCCGGACTTCAGGTTCAGGAGCGGGGCGCTCGCGGACAGGAGCGCGTTGTCGAGCGTGAGCCCGGCCTGGGTGGTGATCGAGGTGCTCGACGCCTCCAGGTACGCCCCGGACCCACTGCGCCGGAGGGGCTGATCCGTGCCCAAGGTCAGCGAGCTGCTGGATGTGTCGAGGCCGGACGTGGGCACGACCTCGACCGTCGTCTCCGAGGAGCGGCCGAAGAGCCGGAGCAGCGCGTTGCCGGAGCTCGAAGCGATCTTGTGCGTGCCGCCCGTGATCGACACGAACGGGCTCGTCGGATGACTCTCCGTGATCTGACCGCCGGCGAAGACGTGGGCCAGCCCGCCGGTCATGTCGAGGCTGCTGCTGCCGCCGACTTGAAGGAGCGGTCCGCTCAGGTCCATCGTCGCGAATCGCGACCCCGTGGTGCCCCCCTGTCCGCCGACGGAGACGAGCTCGCCCTGAGTGCCGGTCACGCCCTGGGTGACGCTGGTGAGATTGACGGCGGTTCCGTCGAGGCTGATCAGCGGGCTCGTCGTCGTGCTCGTGAACGCGGCGCCTCCGAAGATGCCGATCAGCTGGGTGGCGTTCACCGTCGACCCCGTCGCCGACAGGAACGGCCCCGCCAGCGAGACGCGGGCCGCGCTGGCCGGCGATCCGAACGGGCTGGCCGCGGAGGACAAGGTCAGCAGACGCCCGACCGCCGGCCCGCCCGTGATCTCGGTGCCGCCCGCGGTCACCGTGCTGCTCGTCAGGTCGATCAGCGCGCCGCTCGACGAGCTGTCGAAGTTGGAGCGGTTCACCGTGAGGAGCGAGAACAGCGGGCGGATCGTGCTGTGCGACGCGGAGAGCAGCGGGCCGGACAGGCTCACGGTCGACGGCGCCACCAGCTCACCCGTCGGGAAGCCGGTGACGGTGTCGGTGACGAGGAAGAAGCTCGCACCGGACTGCGCGTCGGAGATCGTCACCGTGGAGCTCGACAGGGAGATGAGAGCCGACGACGAGCTGCTCGACAGCGTGGCGCCCTGCTCCACCGAGAACGTGGAGCAGCAGTTGTTGACCGTCCCGAACGTGCTGTTGAACCCGAGGCTGGTCGTGTTGATCGTGACATCCGTGCCGGAGAAGAGCGGGCCGGCGAGGGAGATCCGGCTCGGCTGGCTCGTCGACGGCGACCGCCGGACGTTGAGGAAGGGGCCCTGGGTGTCGATGGTGGCGTTGCTCATCGCGATCAACGGCGAGGTGGAGGTGCTGGTGATCGCCGAGCCGTCGAGCACCGTGATGAACGCCCGGAGGCTGTTCGACAGGCCGCTCGTGAACGTGCCGCCCGTGGCCGAGAACAAGGGCCCGGCCAGACTGATCGACGACCCGTTGACCAGCCGGAGGAAGTTGCCGTCGGGCTCGCCGTTCGTCGCGGTGAACGACAGGAGAGCGCCCGTGCCCGAGGACGTGATCGAGCTGGCATCGAGAAAGAACAGCGCCGGGCCGTCGGCCGTGAGAGAGGCAAGGCCGCTGCCGACGTGGCTGGCGCTGACGAGCGGGCCGGCGAGGGTCATCGACGAGCTCGTCATGCTGAGGGCCATCGTGGCGTCGACGCTGGTGCCGGTCAGCTGAACGAGCGCGTCGGTGCCGGTGCTGGTGAGGCTGGCCCCGTTCGACATCCGCACCAGCTCCTGCGCGGTCGCGATCGACGCCGTCGACGTCGACCAGCAGGGCGCCCGCGAGATTCACCGCGGCGCCGTTCATCACGATCAGCGCGTTCTCGGTGAAGATCAAGGACGGGTCCAGGAAGATCAGCGCCGAGCTCGTGGAGCTCTTGAGCTTGCCCCGGATCTCGAGGAGCTTGCCCTGCGTCACCAGCGAGCTGTTGATGAAGCTGAGCAGGGGGCCCGCGAGGGAGACCTCGGCGCCGCTCAGCACCTCGACGAAGTTGGTGTCGGCGCCGACCTGGACGACGATCGCGCCCGTCAGCCCGACGAGCGCGGACGTCGACGCGCTGTTGAAGCTGCCCGTGAACCGTCGCGCCGGCGCGTTCGTCAGCGTGACGTTGCCGATGATCAGCGTGAGTCCCTGGAAGAGCGATGCGATCTGCTGGATCTCGCTCTGCGGGACGTCTCGAGAACCGGTTGATCGGGGGTTTCATCGACATCGGCTCGGTCGGCGGCGGGGCGGCGTGCGGGGCCATGGCCAGCGCGACCTGCGGACCGCCGCCGCCCGTGCCGGTGAGCGCGTGGATCAGCGTCACCGCCGTCTGGACCGCCTGCGCCTTCACCTGCTCCTGGCCGGCGTCGCTCCCGCCCTTCGGCCCCGTCGGCTGCAGCCCCGACGTGATCTGTCCGACCTGCTCGGCCGGGACGGGCGCCACGCGCGGCGTCGCGTTGCCGGCCTGCGAGTACGACTGGAGGGTGCCCACTTGAAGCGGCGCGCCGATCGGCTGCCGCGTGGTGGGATCGAGCTGCTGGGCCGTGATGGTGCCGCGGAGCACGTAGAAGTTCGTCAGCACCGCGGGGGCGGCGCCGCCGGTCTGGGCGCTCTGGCGGTTCACTTCGGTGATGACCACGGTGCCGCGCACGCCGGCGACGGCGTTGGGCGTGCGGATCATGATCTCTTCGCCGGGCCGCATCTTCTCGCGCGCGACCGCGAGCGCGAACTTGCCGGAGTCGAGCTCGATCGTGGACCGTCCCGGCACCTCGGTGATCGTCAGGATCGAGCGCTCGCGGACGGTCACCACCGCCTTGCCGCCCAGCAGCATCCGGGCGAGCGACTTGTCGCCGGTCGTGACCGTGTCCTGCAGGAACACGTCGTCCTTGAACTTCAGCGGAACGGGACTGGGCTGCGCCACGCGCCGCGCCGTCACGTTGCCTTCGAGCGTCGTCACCACGCCGGCTCGGGACGCCTGGGCGAGGGCGATCGACGGCGACACGAAAACGCCGCACAGCAGGAGGGCCAAGGCGCGCTTGATCATCTCGAGGACGGCTCCAGGGGAGAAGCGGAACGCCCCGCGTTGGGCGGGAGTGACGCGGCTGTTCCTCCAATATGTGGCGGACTTCGGCGCGCGGGCAAACCTTTTCATCGCGATCGAGGGGACCCGGAACGAATTGCCGGGTCGGTGTCGCCAGACACTCCCGGCGGGGGGTGGCCGGGCCGGCCGGGCCTAACGGCTGGTGGTCACCGCCTGGTGCCGCAGGGCGTGGTCGGCGAGCACGAGGGTGGTCATGGCCTCGACCATCGGGACGGCGCGCGGCAGCACGCAGGGGTCGTGGCGGCCGCGCCCTTTGATGGTCGTCTCCTCGTGGGCCACGCTGACCGTGTGCTGCTCCCGCATGATCGTGGCGGTGGGCTTGAACGCCACGCGGAAGTAGATCGTCTCCCCGTTGGTGATGCCGCCCTGGATGCCGCCCGAGCGATTCGTGCGCGTGCGGACGCGGCCGCCTTCCATATAGAACTCGTCGTTGTGCTCGGAGCCGCGCAGGTCGGTGCCGGCGAAGCCCGTGCCGATCTCGAAGCCCTTGCTCGCGGGCAGGCTCAGCATCGCCTTCGCGAGGTCGGCCTCGAGCCGATCGAACACCGGCTCGCCCCAGCCGGCGGGGCAGCCGCGGACGGCGCACGTCACGATGCCGCCGAGCGAGTCGCCGTCCTTCCGCGCGGCCTCGACGGCCGTGATCATCCGCTGCGCGACCTCGAGGTCCGGGCAGCGGATCGGCGTCGCCTCCACCTGCTCGCGCGTCACCTTCTCCACGTCGCAGTCGACGCTCAGCGTGCCGACCTTCGACACCCACGCGACCACGGTGACGTCCCATCGCACGGCGAGGAGCTTGCGCGCGATGGCGCCGGCGGCGACGCGGCCCGCCGTCTCGCGCGCGCTCGTGCGCCCGCCGCCGCGCCAGTCGCGCACGCCGTACTTCGCGTCGTACGTGTAGTCCGCGTGGCTCGGCCGGTACTTCTCCTGCACCTCGCGGTAGTCGCCCGGGCGCATGTCGAGGTTCGGCATCTCGAGGCTGATCGGGGTGCCGAGCGTCTGACCGTCGAAGACGCCCGACAGGATGCGGACCGTGTCGGTCTCCTTGCGCTGGGTGACGAGGTGGCTCTGGCCGGGCGCGCGGCGGTCGAGATCGGGCTGGATGTCGGCCTCGGACAGCGGCAGCCGCGGCGGGCAGCCGTCGACCACCGCGCCGAGGGCGGCGCCGTGCGACTCGCCCCACGTCGTCACGCGGAAGAGCTGGCCGAAGGTGTTGCCCACGCGTCGAGAATACCGCGGGCCGGGGTAGATTAGGGGGGCCGAGAGGAGAGGCCATGTCCCAGTCCCATTCGAGATCGACCGCGCTGCTGCTGAACGTGGGCCACGCCATGGACCACCTGTTCCTGCTGATCTTCGCCACCGCGGTCGTCGCCATCGCGCGCGACTGGGGGATGGCGTGGCAGGACCTCATGCCGTACACGGCGCCCGCGTTCGCGCTGTTCGGCCTGCTGTCGATCCCGTCCGGCCGCCTCGGCGACCTCTGGGGCCGGCGCGCGATGATGATCATCTTCTTCGCCGGGATGGGCGTCGCCGCGCTGTTCATCGCCACCGCGACCGGCGTGTGGCATCTCTTCGCCGCGCTCACGCTCATGGGCGCGTTCGCGTCGATCTACCACCCGGTCGGCATCCCGATGCTCGTGCAGGGCGCCACGCGGCCCGGCTTCACGATCGGCGTGAACGGCCTCGCCGGCAACCTCGGGATCGCGGGCGCGGCCATCCTCACCGGCTTCCTCGTGAAGCACTTCGGGTGGCGCATGGCCTTCGCGGTGCCGGGACTGATCGCGCTCGTGTGCTCGCTGCTGTTCTGGCTGACCGTGCCGCGCGAGGAGATGGCGCCGGCCAAGCGGCCGAAGAAGCAGCTCGACCTGCCGCGCAACATCATGATCCGCGTGGTCCTCGTCATGACGCTCTCCGGCGCGACCAGCAGCATGATCTTCAACTTCACGACGAACGGGAACGGCGCGTTCCTCACCGAGCGCCTGCAGGGGATCGTCGAGGATCCCGCCACCCTCGGCATGCTGCTCGCGCTCGTCTACACGATCGCGTCGTTCGCGCAGCTCGTGGTCGGCAAGCTCATCGACACGTACCCGCTCAAGTGGATCTACCTGCCGATCGTGGCCGTGCAGGTGCCGCTCTTCTTCATCGCCGCGCAGACGAGCGGCTGGCCGCTCTACGCGCTCATGCTGATCTTCATGATCTTCGTGTTCGGCGGCATCCCGTTCGTCGACGCGATGATCGTGCAGTACGTCGACGACCGGATGCGCTCGCGGGTGGCGGGCATCCGGCTCGCGATCTCGTTCGGCGTCGCGTCGAGCGCGGTGTACCTGCTCGGGCCCGTGGTGAAGGGCGCCGGGCTTCACGACGCTGCTCCTCCTGATGGCGGGCATCGCGATGCTGACCACGATCTTCGTGTCGTTCCTTCCGGGTCGAGTGCCGCGCCCCGCGCCTGTGCCGGCGGCGGTTCCGGTGGCAGGAGGCCAGTGACGATGAGCGAGGAAGCCCTCCGGAAGATCGCGCTGCAGGTCCGCAACTGGGGGCGGTGGGGGCCCGACGACGAGATCGGCACCCTGAACTTCATCACGCCGGAGCGCATCGCCGCCGCCGCCCGGCTCGCGACGACCGGCAAGGTGTTCGCGCTCGGCATTCCCCTCGACAGGAATGGCCCGCAGAGCGGCACGCGCCAGCGCTTCAACCCGATCCACACGATGTTCCGCGACGGCGGCGACGCGCCGAAGACGCCCGAGGAAGTGAAGGCCGCCGAGGGCTACGGCGGGTCGGACGACTGGATCGTGATGCCGCTCCAGTGCGTCACGCAGTGGGACAGCCTCGCGCACATCTTCTACGAGGGGAAGATGTACAACGGCTACGACGCGTCCCTCGTCACGAGCTCGCGGCGCCGCGAAGAACAGCATCTTCAAGACGAAGGACAAGATCGTCGGCCGCGGCGTGCTCCTCGACGTGGCGAAGTACAAGGGCGTGCGCGCGCTCGAGCCCGGCTACGCGATCACCGTGGCGGACCTCGAGGCGACGGCGGCCGCGGAGAAGGTGGAGGTGCTGCCGGGCGACATCCTGCTCGTGCGCACCGGCCACATGTCGCGCTACCTCGACAAGGGCGACTGGAAGCACTTCGACCTGGATCCGTTCCCGGGCGTGTCGATCCACACCGCGGTCGTGGATGCACGCGAAGCAGATCGCCGCGATCGGCACCGACAACTACGCGGTCGAGGTGCGGCCGTCGGAGATCGCCGGCTTCCGCAACCCGTTCCACGTGGTGGCGATCGCGAACATGGGCCTCACGCTCGGCGAGATCTTCTTCTTCGAGGAGCTGGCGGCGGACTGCGCGGCGGACGGGAAGTACGCGTTCCTGCTGGTGGCGCCGCCGCTGCCGGTGGTGCGCGGGCGTGGGGACGCCGATCAATCCGTACGCGGTGAAGTAGCGGAGCGAAACGGCTCATCCGCGGTGGGGCTTCGAGTTGTCGGTCGGAGTCGCGCCGGGAATTCGGCAGGCAGCCGTCCCGAGCGCTGTCGTCCGATGAGCGCGATTCGCCATGTTCGGTTGGCATAGCCGTCCAGCCTCGGCCTTCGTCCCGAAGAACGTTCGGCGATCCCCGGGGGAAAGTGCTGCTCGAGCAGGCGGGTCGGTGCTCCAGCGCTGCTATCGGGAGGTCAGGCGACCAGCCCTTGCGCGGTCGAGAAGAACGACATCGGCGTGATCCGCCAGCCCTTGTAGTCGGTCGCACGGGTCCCTGAGCGTTCCTCCACCAGCACAGTCGTAGCGCTCGGGAGCGGACCGCCGTCGCGACCGAATGACAGGCACATCGACCAAGCGATCTCCGACCGTCGCAGTGTACCGATTCGCTCGAGCGGAGTGCACCTGGCTTTCAGTGCCCAGCCGGATTTGGCACGGCGACGGCAGCGCCGGAGCCGACGACTCCGCACCGCGGCTGATCGTCACGATAACGACCTTTGATTTGCGCGAGCGCGACGCAGCGCCGACGATGGTGGGCATGAACACCACGACGCTCACCCACGTCATGCCCATCACGTCGCGGCCCCCGGTCCTCATGGTCGAAGGCGCGGGCTCGCGCCTGCGCGACAGCGAGGGGCGCGAGTACCTCGACTTCGTCCAGGGCTGGGCCGTGAACTGCCTCGGCCACAGCCATCCGGTGATCGTCGAGGCGCTCACGAGCCAGGCGCGCCGGCTCATCAACTGCAGCCCGTCCTATCACAACGCGCCGATGGCGCGGCTCGCGACGCTCGTCGCCGAGTCGAGCGGGCTCGACGCCGTGTTCTTCTGCAACAGCGGCGCGGAGGCGAACGAGGGCGCGATCAAGCTCGCGCGCAAGTGGGGCGCGAAGCATCGCGGCGGCGCGTACGAGATCGTCACCACGCAGGGCGCCTTCCACGGGCGCACGCTGGCCACCATGTCGGCCTCGGGCAAGCCGGCCTTCGAGCCGCTGTTCGAGCCGAAGGTGCCGGGCTTCGTGAAGGTGCCGCTCAACGATCTCGCCGGCGCTCGCCGCCGCGATCACCGAGCGCACGGTGGCCGTGATGCTGGAGCCGATCCAGGGCGAGGCCGGCGTGATCCCCGCGGACGACGACTACCTGCGCGCCGTGCGCGCGCTCACGCGCGAGCGCGGCGTGCTGCTGATCCTCGACGAGATCCAGACCGGCATCGGCCGTACCGGCCTGATGTACGCGTTCGAGCATACGGACACGCGGCCCGACATCCTCACGCTGGGCAAGGGACTCGGCGGCGGCGTGCCGCTCGCCGCGCTCGTCGCGCAGCGCCGACGCGAGCTGCTTCGAGCCGGGCGACCAGGGCGGCACGTTCAACGGCAACGCGCTGATGGCGGCGGTCGGGCTGCGCGGTGATGGAGACCGTGAACACGCCCGCGTTCCTCGCCGGCGTGCGCGAGACGAGCGCTTACCTCGTCGAGCGGCTCAGCGAGCTGTCGGCGTCACACGGCCACGGCGACGGTGCGGGGGCGCGGGCTTCTGCTCGCGCTGGCGCTCACGCGCGGCGACTCGTCGAAGATCGTGGCGGAGGCGTTCGATCGCGGGCTCATCATCAACGCGCCGCGGCCGGACACGCTGCGCTTCATGCCCGCGCTGACGCTCACGCGCGACGAGATCGACGAGATGATCGAGCGGCTGGAGCCCTGCCTGCCGTAGTCGGCAACAGATCACCCTGGCGCCGCACGCTGCGGTCTATCGAGTCCGGCGCGGCCATCTAGTGCGACGCGCGAGCGGCGACGTCCGCAAGAAGGGAGCGGCGGCCGTGCGACCCGCCAGCCTATGCGCCGTCGTTCTGGTCGCGAATGATCTGGTCGAGGCGAGCGATCAGCGCCTTGATATCGGCGGACAGGGCGCGGTGCTCTTCGGAGAGGAGACGCTGACTTTCGGCCAAGGCCCGGTGCGCTTCGCCGAGCGATCAGCGCCGCTGAGTCTCGGGATTCGGCTGGATATAGGCGCGGAGACGCGCGATGCCGGCTTCGTGTATTCGTATTCGTTCCCGAACGAGCTGAATCATCTCGTCCATCTGCTCGCGGGTCCACAGATTCGCGAGCACCACCTCGCTCGCCGCCTTGAAGTCCGCGCCGCCCAGGTCGCGGTAACCCTCCAGCTCCGGCGGCAGGGCATCTCTGGCCAGCCTTCAACCATGACGCACGGCTCCTCGCCACGGCGCTTGCACGTCGCTATCCGCCCGGTGTGCCGTTGTTGCGCCCGCGAATGATCGCATCGATGCGGGCGATCAGCGCCTTGATGTCGCCGGACAGGCCGCCGGCTTCTCGTCGACGAGGCGTCGCTGGCTGTCCAGCAGGGCGTGCAGGAGTTGCTGATTCTCCAGGTGCTGTGCACGCAGGAGTGCGTCGAGCGTCGTGAATCGCCCCTCCTGCTGCCGATTCGCTTCCCGAAGGAAGCTCAGCATCTCCTCGCTGTGCTCACGGCTCGGCATCCTCGCGAATCCGGCGACGATGCTCGCCTTGAGGTCGCGACATCGTCGGCCCCTCAGCCTACAGGCCCCCATCTCACTCTTGAGCCCACCCATCTCGGCCCTCAGGCCACCCATCTCGGCTTTCAGGCCACTCATCTCACCGCGCACGCCACCCATCTCGCCCTTCAGGTCGACGAGGTCGCCGTGCAGCGTCCCGAGCGTGACGTCCGGAGTGCCTTCAGCCATGACCTGCGGCCACCGTAACACCGATGCGCAGACGGCGTAAATGTCCACAGAAGGTGACAGTCGGGACAGGTCAGCGGGCGGCTGCGGAGGGCACGCCAGACCCGCTCGGGCGTCAGCGGCAGCTCGTGCAGCCGCACGCCGGTCAGCCGCGCGAGCGCGTTCGCGACCGCCGGGCTCACCGGGATCAGGCTGCCCTCGCCGGCGCCCTTGGCGCCGAACGGGCCGCTGCCGTCGGCGTTCTGCACGAAGCGGCACTCGAGGCCCGCCGGCACGTCCTCCGCGCGCGGCACGCGATAGATGAGGAGCGTGCCGTTCAGCAGGTGGCCGTCCTCGTAGACCATCTCCTCGAGCAGCGTGTGGCCGAGGCCCTGCATCACCGCGCCCTCGTCCTGGCCTTCGAGGATCAGCGGGTTGATCGCGCGGCCGACGTCGGCCACCGAGACGTAGCGCTCGACGCGGATCGCGCCCGTCTCCTCGGTCCAGGCTGATCTCGGCGGCGCCGACCGCCACCTCCCAGAACGGCGTGCTGCCGCCGAGCGGCGCCGCCGTCCGCCCGGGCGCGACGACGCCGCGGCCGATCAGCTCGCCGCCGCTCATGCCGAAGCGGAGCGCGAGGACCTCGGGGTACGTCAGGCGGCGCTCGCCCGCGACGACGGCGCCGTCCTCGAGCGTGAGGTCGCGCGCCGGCACGCCCGCCTGCGCGGCGACCACGCGGAAGAGCTGATCGCGCACGTCCTCCGCCGCCTCCATCACCGCGCGGCCCGTCATCGTGGTCGAGCGGCTGGAGCTCGTCGTCTGGTCGTACGGCGTGATCGCGGTGTCGGGCGTGGCGATCGTCACGCGCGCGAGCGGCACCGCGAGCACCTCGGCCGCGATCTGCGCCAGCATCGTGCGCGCGCCCTGGCCCATCTCCACCGTGCTCGCGAGCACGGTGACGCTGCCGTCCGCGTGCAGCCGCACGATGGCCTCGGACACGCTGGGCGCGATCGACGCCTTCAGCATCGCGGCGACGCCGCGCGCGCGGTCGGCCGCGAGCGGCGCGCTCCACTGGATCGCCTCGGCCGCGCGGCCGAGGCTCTCCTCGAGCTTGCCGTCGATCGGCGTGTCGCCCGGCGCGAACTCCTCGCCGTGGGCGAGCAAGTTCTGCCGGCGGAGATCGACGGGATCGCGGCCGAGCGCGTCGGCGGCGACGTCCATCAGCGACTCGAGCGCCCACGCGAGCTGCGGCACGCCGAAGCCGCGGAACGCGCCGCCCGGCGTGGTGTTCGTGTAGACGGCGCGCGCGTCGAGCGCGACGTTCGGCACGCGGTACGGGCCCGTCGCCGTGTACGTGCCCTTCTGGACCACGCGCGGGCCGATGTCCGCGTACGCGCCGACGTCGAAGTCCGCGCGGCAGTCCACGCGCCAGCAGCGCGCCGTCGCGCGCGAAGCCGACCCGCATCGTGACGCGCGAGCTGCACCGGCGCACGGTCTGGAACGCCTCCGCCGCCGACGCCGCGAGGCGCACCGGCCGGCCGGCCGCGCGCGCGAGCGCGGCCGCGAGCGGCTCCAGCTTCGCGTACGTCTTGCTGCCGAAGCCGCCGCCGAGATGCGGGACCACGATGCGGATGCGCGAGAGCGGCGCGTCGAACATCTTCGCGAGCTCGACGCGCACCGAGTACGGGTTCTGCGTCGACGCCCACACGGTGAGCCCGCCGGTCTCGTCCCAGGCGGCGACGGCGGCGTTGGGCTCCATCGCGTAGTGCTGCACGCGCGGGAAGAAGAAGGACTCCTCGAGCACCAGGTGCGCCTCGGCGAACGCGTTGTCGGCGTCGCCGCGCGCGTGGCGGAAGCGATGGCAGACGTTCGTGCCGGGCTCGGGCTTGAGCGTCGAGAGATCGGCGAAGTGGCCGGCGAGCGGCTGGCCCGTGTGGACGAGCGGCGCGCCGGGCGCCAGCGCCTCCTCGAGCGTGATCACGGCGGGCAGCGGCGTGTAGTCGACCTCGATCAGCTCGAGCGCCTCGGCGGCGGTCGCTTCGTCGATCGCGACCACCGCGGCCACCGGATCGCCCTCGTAGCGGGCGACGTCCATGGCGAGCACCGGGCGGTCGCGGAACGCGGGGCCGTAGAACGGCTCGATCCAGCCCGTGAGATCGGCGCCGGTGAGCACCGCCAGCACGCCCGGGTACGCGCGGGCGCGGCTCGCATCGACGCGATTGACCCGCGCGTGCGGGTAGGGCGAGCGCAACACCTTCGCGTACGCCATGCCCGCCATCGCGAGGTCGGTGACGTAGCGCGCGCGCCCGGTGACCTTCTCGGTGGCGTCGATGCGCGGGATCGGCTGCCCGACCACGCGCAGCGGCGGCACTCCGGCGGGCTCCGCCTCCGCCGGCGCCGGGCGGCGACCGGCGGCGGCGCCGATCGCGTCGAGGATCTTGCGATAGCCGGTGCAGCGGCACAGGCTGCCGCGCAGGTAGTGGAGGACGTCCTCCTCGCTCGGCGCGGGGTGCTCGTCGAGCAGCGCCTTCGTCGTGAGCAGCATCCCCGAGGTGCAGAAGCCGCACTGCACGGCGCCGCAGTCGATGAACGCTTGCGGGATCGCGCCCGCGAGGCCTTCGACCGTCTGCACCGCGCGGCCCTCGGCCTCGACCGCCAGGTACGTGCACGCGCTGACGGCGAGGCCGTCCACCAGGACCGTGCACGCGCCGCAGACCTGGGCGTCGCACGAGCGCTTGGCGCCCTTCAGGTCGAGGCGGTCGCGGAGGACGTCGAGCAGCAGGGCGTGCGCCGGCACGTCGAGCTCGTGCGTGCGGCCGTTGACGACGAGCTTCACGCGACCACCGTGTGCGGGTAGCGCGCGCCGTCGACCGTCCCGCGCGCCCGCGCCGCCGCCGCGCGCAGCGCCCGGCGCGTGAACACGGCCACCATCTCGCGCTTGTAGTCGGCCGAGCCGTGGAGGTCGTCGGCCGGGTCGGCGGCGGCGGCCGCGCGGGCGGCGACGTCGTCGAGCACGTCCTCGAGGTCTCGCCGACGTCCGCACCGCGCAGGCGCGCCTCCGCCTCGTGCGCGCGCGCGGGCCGCGGGTTGACGCAGCCGATCGCGATCCGCGCGTCCACCACCTCGGTGCCCGTCCCGAGGAGGAGCACCACCGCGATGCCGAGCGTGGGCCGCTCGTGGATGCCGAACTTCACGTAGGCGGCCGGCCGTGCGCGGGGTGAGCGTGACCGCGGTGAGGAGCTCGTCGGCCGCGCGGGCGGTCTCCCACGGGCCGCGGACGAACGCGTCCAGCGGCAGCGCGCGGCGCCCGCGCGGCGACACGAGCTCGACGCGCGCGTCGAGGGCGAGGAACAGCGTCGCCAGGTCGCTGTGCGGATCGGCGAACGCGAGGTTGCCGCCGACGGTGCCGACGTTGCGCACGCGGACGTTCGCCACGTGGCGGGCCACCGACGCCACCACGGGAGCCCACGGCGGCGGAGCGCTCGACCGTCCGGTGCGTGACCGTCGCGCCGATGACGACGTCGCCGTCGCGCTCGGCGATGCGATCGAGCCCGGGGATGCGCTTGAGGTCCACCAGGTGACGCGGCCGCAGCAGGCCTTCCTTCATCAGGAGCAGGAGCTCGGTGCCGCCGGCATACGGCACCGCGTCCTCGCCGAGGCTCGCGAGCAGGGCGCACGCGGCGTCCGGGCTCTCCGGGCGGTGCGAGCTCGAAGGGCCGGAGCATGTCTACACTCCGAGAGCGACGGCGGGCGCGCTAACCGGCGCGCCGCTTGTCGGCGCGCCCGGTCGAGCGCGTTGCCAGACGTGACCTTGTCTCGCGCAATCGCCCCGATACGTACTTATGAAGGACGCTCGCGATCAGGGTCTGATAGGGCACACCTTCCTCGTGCGCTCGCACCTGAATGTCGAGCAGATCGGCGGCGGAAAGACGGATGTTCACCCGGCGGTTCTTGATGAAGGTCGCGCGAGCAGCGTCTCGGAATGCACCGATCTGCGTTTTCGTCGGCTTAGCAGAGACCAGGGTGCCCTGGTCGTACGCGCGAAGCATCCCGCGTTCGTAACGATCAAGCTTCTTCATCTTGGCCTTCCGTTCTGAGGTGGTCTCTTCGGCGATCTTCCAGCTCCCGAACCCGGGCGAGGTGGAGGCGATCGGCACGAATCGAAGGATACACGCGCGGGTCGCCTTCCACGGATGACGACGGCCGCCCCGGGAGTTCGCCGCCTCGGGATACTGAGTATACTGATCTTCGGCATGGCGCAGACGATGACGATCCAGCTCCGGAGGCGCGGCACTCTGACGCTCCCGGCGCCGCTCCGCGAAAGATACCGCCTGGTCGATGGCCCGATCCGCTGACGGTCGTCGATCTCGACGGAGTAGTGCTCCTCAGCCCTCGTGTGCTTGTCGTCCCGCGGCTGGCGGCCGACGATGCGACGCTTGCGCCGAGCGCGACACGGCTATCCCTGAGAGGTCTGGGTGGCCCGGCCCGAGAAGACTGAGCCGCCTTCCGGTCTGTGTGCGACGCGCGCCCACAGCGCGGTCCGTCGCGTACGCGAGCCAGTCACACGATCCTCGATCTCGGCGTCGAGTCTCCGTCGCTCTGCCGGGCGCGCGCGGTCTGCGCCGGAGCCTGCGCGGCAAGCTTCCTGAGACCGTACCTGTTCGAGGAATTCCTCGCGAACCGTGCGCCCACTCCTCCTACATCGCGAGGCTCGCGAGCAGCCCACTGGGCGATCCGAGGATCCTGTTCGTCGGCCGGCAGCGTCGGCGCGAGCGCGCGGTGCTCGTCAGCCAAGTCCGACACTTCGCGTCCGCGGGGCGTCGTATCGTGCGGCCAGGACTCTGATCGGGAAGCTCGGCCTGGCGGGATCGCGGACGCAAGCCGCGCCGGGCTCTCCGGCCGGTGCAGCTCGACGGCGCAGCCGCTCAGGCTCCGAGGGCGGCGGCGGGCCGGACGATCTCGTCGGCGATCATCCGCATGTAGTCGATCCGCTCCTTCACGCCGCGCGGCAGGCTGTAGATCGTGAGCCCGATGCCGTCGAGCCCCTGCGCGTGCGCGCGGGCGATGGTCTCGAGGCACTGGGCGGGCGTGCCGTTGATCGTCCAGTCGTCGAGGTCCGTCTGGCCGAGCTGGAGCGGCACCATCGTGGGCTCCTGCATCGCCCAGCCCTTGTACATCGCGAACGTCCGCTCGAGGTACGCCTGCGCGGCGGCGCGCGCGGCCTCCTTGCTGGCGCCGACGATCATGCTGCGCGACGCGATGGCGCGCCCCGGCGTGCCCGGCCCCTCGGTGGCGCGCGCCTCGCGATAGACGCCGACCAGGCGGCCGACGTCGGCCCACGCGACCTGCGGCCCGAAGAACACGGCGTCCACCAGGCGCGCCGCGCGGCGGGTGGCGCCGACGCTCTGCGCGCCCATCTCGAGCGGCGGGTGCGGCTTCTGGTGGGGCGGGAAGCCCATGCGCACGCCGGTGAGCTTCGTGTACCGGCCGTCGTAGGTGACCTCGTCGCCGGTCCAGAGCCGCTTCATCACGTCGAGCGACTCCTCCAGCTTGGGCACGCGGTCCTTGCGGGTGAGGCCGGCGGCCTCGAGCTCCTTCTCGCGATAGCCGATCGCCACGCCGACGTCCAGCCGGCCGTGGGTGATGTGGTCGAGCGTGGCGACGTTCTCGGCGACGTCCACCGGGTTCAGGAGCGGCAGCAGGAGCATGGAGGTCTTGAGGCGGAGCGCGCCGGTCTCGGGCGCGAGCCGGGCGAGCACGGGCACCGGCTGCGGCCAGACGGTGGGATGCGACACCCAGTGGTGGCCGATCGAGACCCAGGCGAAGCCCATCGACGCCGCGGCGCGCACGACCTCGACGGCTTCGTCGAGGATGGCCGTCGGCGCGCGGTCGGTCGGGCTCCAGAACGGGGTGAGGTGGAATCCGATCTGCACGAGGCGGAAGGATACAACGACGCCGCGCACCGGCGGCAACGGCCGGTGCGCGGCGCCGATCAGGTCGTCAGGAGCTTCCCGAAGGCCGGGATCGCTCACGCTGTCGTCGCCATTCTCCAGGTGACCGGCGAGACGGCGGAGAAAGCCTGGATCCGTATCGGCCACGATCGAGAGGTCGTACCAGCCGAAGGTCTTCTTGAGATGCCACTCCTGACGGTCGCTCTGGCCCGGGCGCAGGAAGCGCGTGACCGGCTTCTCGTCGCCGTACGCGTTGTCGACCGTGACCCGGCAGGCGCCCCTGCCGAGATTGGTGATGGCCAGATCGATGGCGTCGTCATCGTGGTCGTAGCGCGACTCGACGCGCAGGTTGGCGCCGGCCGTGGAGCCGCGGAACGTGCGCAGGAACCCGTTCGGCCCGAAGGCGGACAGATCGTACTTGCCCAGCACCGCCGTCCACGCGTCGAACAGCGCCTTGCCGGCTTCCACCGTGTAGGTCCGCGGAAGGTCCACCGCGTTGCCGGACGTGACCTGGAAGCACACACCGGCCTTGCCCGTGTTGGTGAAGTCGATCCGGAAGGCGCCGTGCGCCGTATCCACCGTGCCCTCGGCGTCCAGCTCGTACGGCAGGGCGCGCGCGTGCCGGAGCCCCGGCTCCTGCGGCGGGAGCGCTTGCTGCGCCGGCGGGGTGGGCACGTAGTCCGGGTGACGGTCGCGGTCCGGCGGCTCGTACGCCGCCGTGTCCGGGCAGGGCGACCCGGCGGTGGTCCGGGCGCTTGAAGTCGAAGGCCGAGGTGAGATCGCCGCAGACCGTGCGGCGCCACGTGGTGATGTTGCTCTCGATCAGGTCGGGGCGGCCCGACGCGAAGCGGCGCTCGATGAACTGGATCAACGAGGTGTGGTCGAACGTCTCCGAGCAGACCCAGCCGCCCTTGCTCCACGGCGAGATGACGATCATCGGGCACGCGGAAGCCGAGGCCGTAGGGCCAGCCGGGGATTGCCGGGGCTGCCGGGGAAGATCTCGTTGCTCGCGTCGACCGTCGACTTGCCCTGCGCCGTTGAAGCGGCGGCGTGGGCGGCACCATGTGATCGAAGAAGCCGTCGTTCTCGTCGTAGGTGAGGAACAGCGCCGTCTTGCTCCACACGTCCGGGATTGGACGTCAGCGCGTCGAGCACCTGGGAGACGTACCAGGCGCCGTAGTTGGCCGGCCAGTTGCCGTGCTCGGAGAAGGCTTCCGGCGCCACGATCCACGACACCTGCGGCAGCCGGTTGCGGCGCACGTCGTCGCGGAGCGGCGTCGAACAGGTCGAGCCGCCGGCCGCTCGCCTGGATGTTGGTGCCCGTCCGCGCCTTCTCGTACAGCGGGCTCGCCGGGCTGGCGTTCTGGTACTGGTGGAAGTAGAGCAGCGAGTTGTCGCCGTAGTTGCCGATGTACGGGTCGTCGGTCCAGCCCCAGAAGCCCGGCCGCGTCCAGGCCGACGCCGATGTCCTGGTAGATCTTCCACGAGATCCCCGCGCGCTCCAGGCGCTCGGGATAGGTGGACCAGTCGTAGCCGGCCTCGGCGTTGTTGATGACCGGGCCGCCGCCCTGGCCGTCGTTGCCGACCCAGCCGGTCCACATGTGGTAGCGGTTGGGGTCGGTCGGGCCCATGGAGCGAGCAGTAGTAGGCGTCGCAGACGTGAACGCGTCGGCGAGCGCGTAGTGGAACGGAATGTCCTGGCGCGTCGTAGATACGCCATGACGGCGCTCGTCTCCTTGGTCGGGATCCACTGGTCGTAGCGGCCGCGGTTCCACGCCGCGTGCGTGATCGAACCAGCCGTGCGGCGTGTCGACCAGGAACTGCAGCCCGAGGTCCGGCGCCGTGGGGTGGAACGGCAGGACGGTCGCCGGCGCCGTCCGGCTGGATACCACACGGGCTTCCCGACGGCAGGGTCACCGGCCGCGGGATCGCCGAATCCGCGCACCCCGCGCAGCGTGCCGAAGTAGTGATCGAACGACCGGTTCTCCTGCATCAGGACGACGATGTGCTCGACGTCCCTGATGGTGCCGGTGCGGTGGTGCGCCGGGATCGCCAGCGCCTTGTCGATGCTGCCCGGGAACGTCGCGGCGGCGGCGGCGGTGCCGAGATACTGCAGGAAGCTTCGGCGGTCGGTGGTCAGCATGGTGTCACGCCTCCTTGAATGGGTGAGAAGGGCGTCTGCTGCGATGCACGACCGCGGGATTCTGAACGGGCGTGACTGCAGGGGCGTGACGGGCGCGGGGCAAGTGGGTGACGTCGCGGAGGCGATACAATGACGTCGAGGGGAGCAGCCATGGAGACGTATACAAGGACCGCGACACCGGCAGCAGCCGCCGAGAAGGTCTCGGCCTTTCTGTGGAAGGTCTACGCGTGGATGTGCATCGGCCTGGCCCTCACGGCCGTGGTCGCGTACACGGTGGCGGGCACGCCGACGCTGGTGCGCGCGATCGTGGGCAACCAGCTCGTCTTCTTCGGGCTGGTCATCGTGCAGCTCGGGCTCGTGTTCTTCCTCTCGGCGCGCGCCACCAGCATGACGCCGCCGGCGGCGGCCGGCCTGTTCGCGCTCTATGCAGGCGCTGACCGGCGTGACGATGTCGGTGATCCTGCTCGCGTACACCGGCGAGTCCATCGCCACCACGTTCATGGTGACGGCCGGGATGTTCGGCGGGCTGGCGCTATGGGGCTCGACCACGAAGCGCAGCCTCGCCGGCCTCGGCCAGTTCATGTTCATGGGGCTGATCGGCATCATCCTCGCGTCGATCGTCGGCATCTTCTGGCAGAGCGACGCGCTGCAGTTCCTGATCTCGGTGGTGGGCGTGATCGTCTTCACGGGCCTGACGGCGTACGACGCGCAGCGCCTGAAGGGGATGGCGCTGGCGCTGCCCGACGGGCAGCTGGCCAGCTACGCGATCGTGGGGGCGCTGTCGCTGTATCTGGACTTCATCAACCTGTTTTTGATGCTGCTGAGGTTTACGGGGCGGAGGGAGTGAAGGCGGAAGCCCCTCTCCTGTTCGGCGTCGGGCCCCAGAGGAACCTTCCCGCTCTTCCGGGCTTGCGCCGACGAGTCGGGCCTGAAGGCCAGACTATCGCTCACCGTCGACTCTCTCGACGCTAAGAGCGCCGAGATGATACCGAGCGGAAGGGTCTAAAAGAGGCTCGGGAGCACGGGCGTCCTGCCTAGGCTCATCGAGTTCGTCCGCTTGCTAAGGTGAGCCGATTCGATGGACCTCATGCAGTTCGGGCAGGATTTGAAGAGCACCCGGCATGAGAGTTACCCAGCCTTCCGGAATAGTTCATAGCGCTCCGCCAAAAAATCACGATGCGGCTTCAGCTCCAAAGGTCTCGGCGTCCTGATCGGCTTGCCCTGAAAGCCTTGCAGGCCGTGGGTCAGCATCGGTCCATCGATCTCATCCAGCACGTCTCGACGGATATCGATCGTTAAGTTCGGTGTGACGCCAAGGATGTAGGCGTCGAAGGCGGCGTGATGCAATTTGCACAGAGCGAGACCATTCCGAACAGTGGGCTCGCCCCGTGGATGGCCATCCGGGAGAATGTGCGCGGCCTCGAGCAACTCGGCGTGCTTGAGATGGCAGACCGCACAGCAACGCTGGTAGGCCTGGAGTACGCGTTCGCGGAAGCCTTTCTGATGAAGACGCCGCTGCACAACCGCCGTGACGTAGCGTCGGCGTGCGTTCACCGCGGCAGGGTCATGAAATTGTAGAGACGCGGGCGGCGCTAGTTCATCGTCGACAGCGACCGAGAACGTCAAACGAGCCGGATCATCCCCTACGACGTAAACGGGCCAAGGCTGGCTCGTAGAGGCCGGGGACGATGCCATGGAAGTAAATGAGCGGGGTTTGGCGGAGCATCGCAGTGCGGAGCCCAACGTTGTCTCGATGATCCCGATCGCGTTCTGTCCCTCGATAGCGATAGTCCAGGAGCCCCGTCTCTCCGAAGTTGTCGTCATAGGGTCGTGGGCGATTCACGACGGGCGGCGCCGTCGTGATGCTCAGAGGGACTTCCGGCAGGATCGCCGGTTTGAAGATTCCCTGCGGGCCGAGAAAAGGGACGCGCACGCCGTCAAACTGAAGCCTCTTACGAGCGGTGCCCGCGAGATCGGCGAGTCGCCGTAAACCTGCTTCAGATCTGCGAGCACCGCAAACGCGCGAAGGCGGACTGCTGCATCGACAGACTCAGCCACGGAAGATGTTTTCGTTGTGCCAACGCAACAAGACGGGGTCGGGGTGTTGCGCTTCTAGTCTGGGGAGCCGAAGTGGCCGGCCATGGAGTGCGTAGTAGTCCCGCCCGTCTTCGAACTCTTCCCGAATTCGACCGCTGACTTCGAAATGGCACTGGGGAGTTACCGTGACGTACCCACGATCGAACAACATGTGGATGTCAGAGCGAAGCAGAAGTCCGTTCGACACTTCGTGCATGCCACCGGCCGCATACGGCTTGATGTGCGCTGCCTGAAGCACGGGAAGGGTTCGCTCGCCGGAGAGCGCACAACGTCGATCGTACGAGTCAGTGACGAGGACGCGGAACGCGCCCTGGCCCAGCCGCGGCCGGATGAGCCGTTCGGCGCCGAAGCGTGCCGCGGGCTCGTCCTCCTGGACTCCGCCATGCGCACGCGATGCATAAGTTCGTCCCAGATCCGAGCTCCCTCGCCCTGAGTAAGGTCTTGTGTCCGACCCGCGACTGTATTCGAGTGCCAATCGCTGGGTTCGTCAATCCAGTCACTGCGATTCAGAAAGATTCGGCTCGGCGAGCACGATGCAGCCGATCCGCGCATCTTCGCCGCGCCCGACCGCGGTTCCGAGCCGGCGACGGTACCGGTCGATTCGAGCCCGCATGGCGAGCTCTGAACCAACGCCGTTCTTCACTTCAAAGGCATCCCAGGCTACTGACACCGGAAGGAGTGAAAAGGTCACGAAGAAGCCTGCTCCGGCGATGGCGTTGTACGGCGCCTTGAGCCGGAATAGGAGTGGCTGCCCGGGAGCCAGGGCCAAAAAGTTTGAGCCACCCGGTCTCCAGAAGTTGACTTCGTCGATCTCCGGACGCGCGAGAGGAAGAACTCGTACCACTCGTAATCGGTGTTCGCGATGTAGGCGCGCACGGGCGGCGCGATAATACCGTGCGTGGTGGATCTGAGGAAGGCTGGCCCCTCGGGAGGATGGCCGGTATGGACCACCGATTCGATCTCGTCGTGGTGGGAACGGGCGTGACCTCCGCGGTGGCCTCGCGCTGCCGCGAGGCCGGCTGGACGGTGGCCGTCGTGGATTCACGTCCCTTCGGGGGCACGTGCGCACTGCGCGGCTGCGTGCCGAAGAAGATCCTGGTGGGCGCGGCCGAGGCCGTCCATCACGCGCGCGACATGGCGGACAAGGGGGTGCCGGCCGGGTCGCTGACCCTCGACTGGCCGGCGCTGATGCGCTTCAAGCGCTCGCTCGTCGATCCCACGTCCGAACGCACCGAGCAGGCCTGGGCGAGCATGGGGGTGGAGCAGTTCCACGGGCGCGCGCGCTTCGTCGGGGCCAGCACGCTGGCGGTCGGCGACGATCGGTTGACCGGCCGGCGCGTGCTCATCGCGGCCGGCGCCATGCCGGCGCCGCTGGGGTTCCCGGGGGCGGAGCGGCTGGCGACGAGCGAGGACTTCTTGAACCTCGACCGGATGCCGCCGCGCCTCGTGTTCGTCGGCGGCGGCTTCATCTCGTTCGAGTTCGCGCACGTCGCGGCCCGCGCCGGCGCCGACGTGACCATCCTCCACCGGGGCGCGCGGCCATTGCCGGGCTTCGATCCGGATCTGGTGGACCTGCTGGTCCGCCGCACGCGGGAGCTCGGCATCCGCGTCGAGCTGGACGTCGAGGTCCTCGGCGTCGATCCGAGTGCGGACGGTCTCACGGTGCGCGGCCGCCAGCGCGGCGTGGAGCGCCGCTTCGAGGCGGACGTGGCCGTGCACGGCGCCGGCCGCATTCCCGAGCTCGACGACCTGGATCTCGACGCCGCCGGGGTCGCGCGCGAGACGCGTGGGGTCACGGTGAACGAGTTCTTGCAGAGCGTGTCCAATCCGGCCGTGTACGCCGGGGGTGACGCCGCCGCCAGCGGCCCGCCGCTCACCCCCAAGGCGGATCACGACGCCGGCGTGCTCGTCACCAATCTGCTGGAGGGCAACCGTCGCGCGGTGAACTACGAGGGCCTCGCCTCCGCGGTGTTCACCATCCCGCCCCTGGCGTCGGCGGGCTTCACCGAGGACGCCGCCCGTGCCGCGGGCCTGAAGTTCCGGACGAACCGGCAGGACACCTCCGGCTGGTTCAACACGCGCCGGGTCGGCGAGACCGCCTCGGGCTACAAGATCCTGCTCGAGGAAGGCACGGGCCGCATCGTCGGCGCGCACCTCCTGGGCCCGCACGCCGCCGAGGTCATCAACCTCTTCGCCGTCGCCATCCGGCTGCGCATTCCGGCCGACGAGCTCAAGCAGACGATCTTCGCCTACCCGACCAACGGCTCGGACATCCGCTTCATGCTCTAGATGTCCGATGCTGGCCGGTGCCATGGCCGTGGTGACCACCAGTGACTACAATGGCTCATGCCCAGGGCGGTCGGCGTCAAACAGCTCAAGGCTCGCCTCTCGGAGTACCTGCGTCTCGTGAAAGCCGGAGAGACGGTCCTGGTGACGGACCGCGATGAGGTCGTGGCCGAGCTACGCCCGGCGCGGCGACATGGGCGGGCGCTCGACGAGCTCGAGGACGTCCTGGACGCGCTGGCCGAGACCGGCGAGGTCACCCGCGCCAGCGTCCCCAAGGACGGATGGACGTGGCACGTGCGCGGGCTGCGGCTCCCTGCCGGTACGGCGGCGGCGCTCCTCGCTGAGGTCCGCTCCGAGCGGGCGCCGCGGTAGCAGCATGGCGACCGCGGTCTATCTCGACACGTCAGCGGTCCTGCGCGCTGTGCTCGAAACGGGCACCACACCCGAAGTCGAGGCACAGATGCGCGAGGCACGCGCTCTGATCACGTCGCGCCTCGCGCTGGTGGAGTCGGCGCGCGCGGTCCATCGTCTGCGCCTTGCCGCGCAGATCCCCGAGACGCACCTGGCCGATGCAGAGCGCGAGATCGCTGCCGTGTGGGCACGCTGTGACGTCTGGGAGCTGACATCCGCGGTATGCGAAGCCGCCCGACACGTGGCGCCAGCGACACCGCTGCGGACGCTCGATGCGCTGCATCTCGCCACGTTCGTCGCGGCGCGTCGCCGGATCGGGGGCTCGAGCTCCTGACGGTGGACGAGCGACTACAGGCCGCAGCGGCGGCGCTCGACACCCGGTAGGAGCGTAGGCGTCGATCCACTGCCCGGCCGGTCGTCCGGAGCGAGGGTCACGATGAGTGAGCCGCTGATCGTTTCCGATCCGAAGGTGATGATGGGCAGACCTGTCCTTGCGGGGACCCGCATTACCGTGGATCTGATCCTCGAGAAGCTCGGCAGCGGCGAATCCATCGAGGCCATGCTCGAGGCTCACCCGCGCCTGACGCGGGAGGCGGTCTTGGCCGCCCTGCGTTTCGCAGCTCGGGCGATTCGGGCTGAGTCGTCTATCCTGTCACTGGTCGATCTGCGTGCGTCGACGCTGGCCGCCTCTGCTGGGGATGGCCGTGCTCCAGGCTGCGGCGGCGTGGTACCACCTTCCCCGGATGGAGCAAGGCCGTTCCGCTGAAGTGCAGGAGCACGCCTCCGCGCGTGTGCCGTTGGACTGCTCACAGGGCGCTTGGCGTGCTTCGTCCGGTCGTCTGCCGCCGAAACGCGGTTGCCCTTGACGGTCCGCCTCCGTCGAGTCAAATTACTTTCATGGCACTTTCCAGAAAGAAGGCGACCACCATCGCGCTGGATCCGGAGGACGATCGGCTGCTCTCCCGTGCTGCCCGCGAACGCGGCATCTCGCGTTCGGAGTTCATCCGACAGCACCTCGCCCTCGTACTCGAGCAGTACCGCCGGCATCCGAAACCGAGGAGTGCGGGCATCGTCCGCGCGCTGACCGAGCGCGGCGACGAGCGCGAGCTGTTCGCTGGCGGCCGGTAGCACTGCAGCGCTGATCTGCGACACTGGCGCACTGCTCGACTATCTGGTCGAGAGCGCGCCGGACCATCGTCTGTTTCGAAGCGCCATCGACCGAGCCCGCACGCGGTATGTTCCGGCCCTCGTGCTGGCAGAGGTCGACTACTTCCTTCGCAACGAGCGGCGGGCGATGGAATCCTTCATGCGGGATCTTGCACGCGGCGCCTTCACGTACGCTCCGCCCGCGCTCGATGAGCTCACCCGAGCCATGGATATCGACCGGCGTTACTCAGACCTTGGCCTCGGACTTGTCGATGTGAAGAAGGCGCTTCACCGAAGAGCAGATGGTGACCATCCTGCGCGAGGCGGATCAGTCGCCGATCGCCGAGGTGGCCAAGAAAAATCGGCGAGAGTGATCAAACGATCTACGCCTGGCGCAAGCGGTTCGGGACGTTGGAGCCGGCGGACGTGAAGCGCCTGCGTCAGATCGAGCTGGCATACGGCCGCCTGAAGAAGATGGTCGCCGACCGGAACCTCGCGGTCGACGTAGTCAAGTAGATCACCCGAAAAAAATGGTAGCGCACGCGTGCGCCGGGCTCAGGTCGCCTTCGCGCTCGCGCGGGGCCTGTCGCGCCGCCGCGCGTGCGCCATGCTGTCGATCGCCCGCTCGACCTTGGGTTATCAATGCGCCTGGACGCTCGGTCTTCGCCGGCGAAACAGGCGATGCGCGAGTCGGCCGGCGCAGTATCTGCACCAGGGCTACCGCCGCATCGCATCTTCCACGACACGGGCATCGCGACGTGAGGAGCGCCGCTCGTCGCATCGGAACTGCGCAGTCCGCCTCCAGATGCCACGGCAGCCGTCCACGACGTCGCGTGGCGACGGATTGGTACCGACCGTTGACGCCGACGCCGCGTGATTCACGTGTGGCGTACGACTTCGTCTTCGGCAAGGGGACCACGGACAACGCCGAAGTGCTTGACGGTCATCGACGCGTTCACGCGTGAGTGTTTGGCCATCGACGTCGCCGGCGGCATTCGCTCCAGCCGGGTGATCGAGGTGCTCGCACGCCTCGCGAGCGTCCACGGCGCCCCGCGCCACTTGCGCTCCGACAATGGCCCGAGTTCGTGGCGATCGGTCATCGCGCTCGCCGAGGGACTCGGCATCCGTCGCGTGGCCACGCGCGACGTCCGCCACTTCGCGGCGGTCCGCCTTCGTGACGGCAGCGCATTCGATCTGGTCGTCCACCGAACGGATCCCGATAGATCCTGACCGCAGGCATTCCTCTCAGGAGGTTTTCTCCATGTTTCAGCCCGCGGTGCCGGTTGCCAAAGTGCTCCAAGGGATCCACAGCTCCGAGTACGTGCTGCCCGCGATTCAACGTGAGTTCGTCTGGAAGACTGAACAGATACGAAGCCTGTTCGACAGCCTCATGCGCGGATACCCGATCGGCGCCTTCTTGTTCTGGAAAGTCGAGCCGTCGCAAGCCGGCCAGTTCACGTTCTATGGCTTCATCACCGACTACCACGAGAGGCATCAGCCATACGCTTCGGTGAAGCATGATTCCTGCAGGACAGGCGACGACGGCAATTCTCGACGGTCAGCAGCGGCTCACGGCTCTGAACATCGGTCTGTACGGCAGCCACGCCGAGCGACAACCTCGCAAATGGTGGAGCAACCCGGACGCTTTCCCGAAGAAGCGGCTGTATTTGAATCTGCTCGACGGCCCGGATGTCGACGAATTGGGGATGGCGTACGATTTCAAGTTCCTCACGGATGACGAAGCACGGCCGGCGGAACGGAGCACCCGATCAATGGTTCATGGTTCGAGACGTCCTCACCCTCGCGGACTCTGGCCCTGCCATCATGGCCGAGCTCGAGAAACGGGGACTCAGTGGCAAGATTCCATTCGGCGTCCTGTATCAGCTTTACCGCGCCGTCCGTGAAACGAACTCAGTCAACGCCTTCCTCGAAGAATCACAAGACCCCAACAAGGTTCTCGATATTTTTGTGCGCGTCAACAGTGGCGGTACGACGCTCTCGTATTCAGACTTGCTGCTTTCGATGGCGACGAATCAGTGGGTCGAGCGAGACGCCCGCGAGGAAGTGCGCACCCTGGTGAGTGAGATGAACGACACACCCGCAGCGTTCTCGTTCTCCAAGGACCTCGTCCTGAAGACAGGTCTGGTGCTGATCGATGCGAGCGGCATCGGGTTCAAGGTGTCGAACTTCACGCAGGCCAACATGGCCCTGATGGAGCAGAACTGGCCCGCGATTAGGAACAGGCTCCTTTCCGCCGCCAGCTTGATGGCCAGCTTCGGATACTCCGGCAGAACGCTTACGGCCGATAGCGTCCTCATTCCAATCGCGTACTACGTGCACAAGCGAAACGTTGGCTCAGGATACGTGAGCTCCGCCGCAGACACCGCCGACCGGCAACGGATCCGCCTGTGGGTGACTCGCTCGCTACTGAAGCGAGGGATCTGGGGTTCGGGTCTCGACACCCTGCTGCTCCGGCTGCGCGACGCCATCCGTGACCATGGTTCGAAGTCGTTCCCGGTTGCGGAGATCGACCAGGCAATGGCCTCGGTCGGCAAGTCGATCAGGTTCGAGGAGGCCGAAATCAGCGAGTTGCTCGATGTGCGCTACGGAAGCCAACGCGTGTTCCCGGTGCTGGCGACGCTGTACCCAGGCCTCGACCTGACCAAGGCATTCCATGAAGACCACATCTTTCCCCGGTCGCGCTTCACGCGTACCAAGCTGTTGAAGGACGGGATATCTGAGGCCCACGTCGAAGAGTACCTGGCCAAGGTCGATGGCCTGCCGAATCTGCAGTTGCTACCCGGACTTCCGAACATTGAGAAGCAAGCCACGCTGCCGGCAGCGTGGCTGAAGGGGCCCTTCTTTCCGTCCGACACCGGCAGGGATCAGTATGTGAGAGACAATGACCTGCAGGACCTTCCCGAGGGGCTTGGCGGGTTTCTGGCCTTCTATGACGCTCGGAGAAAGCGGCTCGAGACTCGTTTGAAGCTTGCGCTGGGTGTTGGATGACGTCGAGCTGGCTCTGACGTCAGGCCACAACCATCGGGTCGCGATGAGGAGGCAGCGGTTGACGCGACGCTCAAGTCATATTGCCAAGGGCGCACTGTTGACGCCAGGCACGCCCGAGATCATCGACGCAACCCTCGCCGATGAAGGCCACACGCGGTGGGTCGGCGAGACCGTCACGGGCTACAAGGTGCGGATCGAGGAAGGAACGGGCCCGAGCCGTCACGGCGCGTCGGGGATCCAGCTGCCGTGGAATCCGAACGGGACGCGCTGGGGGAGCGCGATCGTCGCGACCGGTTTCCCGGTGACGTCGGCGGCATCGACGATGACGAGGTCGCTGCCGTCGCGGGCCGCGTCGTACACGTACGTGATCAGCCAGCCTTCGTCCTCGCCGGCGGCCGGCGATGCCGGCACGAAGACCGGCTCCGCCGGGATGCGGCCGGCGCCGAAGTCGTGGATCGCGGAGGCGCCGGAGCGCAGGTCGTACTTGATCACCGCGGTGCCCGTCCCGCGATCGACGCCCTGCTCGGTGTAGACGGCGTAGCCGTAGCGGTAGGGCGCGCCCGTGCGCCGCTCGTCCACGCGCGGGAACTCGATGGCGCGGTCGTCGAGCGGCTGCTCGCTCACGCGGCCCGCGGCCTGGTCGATCCGCCAGCGGTGCAGCGACGCCGGCGCGGCGCCCCCCGTGTCGTGGCGCCAGAGCTCGGCGTAGCGCACGACGTCCATGACGATGCCGCCCTGCGCGTCCTCGTACGCGTTGAACGGGTGGAACACGTAGCAGGGCGCGATCTCGTGCCACCGGACGTCGGCGTTGCCGCCGCCGCGAGGCATCACGCCGAGGCGCGCGCCGTAGTCGTCGCTCCACCGGTAGGGCATGCGGCCCGCGAGCGCGAGCTCGACGTCGAAGACGAGCGGCAGGTCCATGAAGACGACGTGCCGGTCGGTGATGGCGAAGTCGTGGATCATCGTCGGGCCCGGCACCTCGATGGCCTCGCTCTGCACGAGGCGGCCGCCGGCGTCGGCGCGGTGATAGGTCAGCCAGGGCGCCATGTGATCGTAGGCGAAGAAGTGCAGCTCGCCGGTGCGCGGGCAGCGCTTGGGATGCGCGGTCATGCCGGTGGTGAGCCGCCCGCCGTAGTCGAAGCAGCCGACCGTGTCGAGCTCGCGCGTCACCTCGGTGGGGAGCGACGTCTCGACGAGCGCGAGGATGCGCCCCGCGTGCGCGATCACGTGCGTGTTGGCGAGCCCCACGGTGATGTCCTTCGTGTAGTCGTCACGGAGCATCTTCGCGTCTTCCACGAATCGGCGCGTCCGGACCCAGCGGTTGCGGTACCAGACCGCGCGCCCGTCGCGCAGCTCCACGCCGTGGAGCATGCCGTCCCCGGCGAACCAGTGGTGCGACGTGCCCGTCTTCGGGTTGGGACCGTTGCGGATGTAGCGGCCGCGCAGCCCGCGCGGGATCGCGCCGACCACCGGCAGGTCGAAGGCCGTCACCTCGTCCCGCACGGGCGCGAAGTTGCCGCGGAGATGGAAGGGCAGGGTGTCGGTGGTGCTCATGCGTCTCCGCCGGCGGATTTCGACCGGGCGCGTGCGATGGCGTCTTCCAGGTGAGGTCCCGGAAGAGTTTCGCGCCGCTCTCGACGTAGTTTCCGCGGCCCGGGTCGGTAGCGGCTCATGATCGATCATTGTATGCCGACCGCGTGGCGGGTTGCGTGTTCGGCATGCGTCGGAGTCGCGATCGCCTACGATGTGGTCACGTCAGATGCTGCGAATCAGGTCCGTTGGAGAGCCGTTCACGAGCCCGCGGCTGGCCCGCAAGGGGACCGTCGCGCTCGTTCGCGCCGACGCGATGGGCCTGCTCGAGGAGCGCGAGCACACGCTCGATGCGTCGATCTTCAGCCGGCTGGCTGGTTCGAGCGCAAGCGCACCCAGCTCGGCGGTCGAGCGCCCGCGCAGCTCCTGACCGGGCACTGGAAGCCCGACGATGCGGGCCCACAGCAGGTGCGTGCCCTCGCGGCCTCGCTGAGCGGCTCGCCCGCGACGTGACCCTCTATCGGCACGCGCCACAGGGCTGCCCTTCCTCGGGGAGAAGGCAGACCAGCTGGAGGGCCGCTGACGAAGCGCGTCGCCCCGGACAGACCGGTGTATCCATCTTTCGGCATTGGCGTGGCTCGCAAGGCTGCCTAAGCTCTCTTCTGATCATGAAGCGACGATTCGACCGAGGACAGCCTGACGAGGAGTCAGCGTGTTGACAATACCAACACAGAAATGTATATCGATTGAGTACACTAACCATGGCGGACACGCGGGCGAGAGCACGACAGCCGCGAGACGTCGCGATCAACCTGCGCGCCAATCAGCGGCAGCGCGCGCTGATCGATCGGGCCGCTGAGGCCGTGGGAAAGAACCGTTCGGACTTCATGCTGGATGCTGCCTGCCGCGCCGCCGACGCCGTGCTCCTCGACCGGCGGCTCTTTCTCCTCGACGAGAAGTCCTACCGCCGCTTCATGGCCGCGCTCGACAAACCGCCGGCGGACAATCCGCGCCTCCGGCGCCTGCTGACCTCCAAAGCGCCCTGGGACAGATGACCGGCGGCGCCGAGAACATCGGCGCCCCGGAACACCTCACGGCCCGGCACGATGTCGCCGGGTTCGACTCCGGGGTCGCTGCGCTCGACGACTGGCTGAAGCGACACGCGCTGGAGAACGAGCAGTCCGGTGGCTCCCGGACGTACGTCGCATGTGTGGGTCGGCGCGTGGTCGGGTACTACGCCCTGGCCACAGGCGGCGTCGCGCGGGGGACGGCGACCGGCCGCGTCCGGCGAAACATGCCAGACCCGGTGCCGGTGATGGTGCTGGGGCGCCTTGCCGTGGACCGGGCATACCAGGCGCGCGGCATCGGCGAGGGGCTGCTCCGCGACGCAATCCTGCGGACGCTTCAAGCCGCCGAGCTCGGCGGCGTTCGCGCGATCCTCGTGCACGCGATCTCCGAGGAGGCCAAACGCTTCTACGAGCGCCACGGATTTGCCGAGTCGCCGATCGACCCGATGACGCTCATGATCTCGCTCGCCGATGCGAAGAAGGCCCTCGGCGCGTAGCCGCGAAGGCTGCACGGCCTGAGGACGGCGCGCGGACAGGCGATGTGCGGCGTGGAAAGCCCTTGCGCCGATTTGTCCGGATGCCGTAGGGAGAGGCATGCACATCGACATCGATGCGCTGACCGAAGCGGATCTGATCGTCACGAATCGCCAAGATGGAGGCAGGCGATCCATCTGTGTCGTTGGATCTGCTCATCAGATCGCTACTGATCCTCGGCACGTCACGCCGCGAGCTGTCACGGATCATGTCCGCGCGTCCTCTATCAGCGGCTGACACCTGGCGCGCCGAAGCACGCTGAGGCGCTCGGCAGTCCAGCCCGCGACCAGCCGCCACCCAGACAATCTCGCTCACTCATCGGCACCCCGGTGGACGGCTTCACCGGATTCCCGCGCTGGGACGGGTCCGGCACGGACGTGCCCGGCGTCGACGGGGTCGTGCCGCCCGGCGTGCTCGGGCTCCCCATCCCGCCACTTGGGCAGTTGACGCCGACGCACGGAGTCGTCGCTGTTCCTCCGCCGAGGCTGCCTGGCGTGCCAGTGCCGGGGAGGCCTGGGGTTCCCGGGCTCGTGCCCGGCGTTCCGATGGGTGCCCCCGGTGCCGGTCGAGCCGCTGCCCGTCCCGCCCGCGCCTTGCGCGAATGCCGGCGCAGTGATGAGGAGCAGAGCGGCGGCCGAAGTGATGACCGTGCTCGCGATCTTCATGTGTCCTCCCGGCGTGTGTCGACCCGCGAACGTATCGGAGCAAGGCGGGTGCCGAGAGAGCGGACCACCACGCCTTTGTCACCCGTTCAATAGCCCGGTCGCCGGGGCGCGCGCGGGGCTTACGGCGCGATTGCGCGGTCCCGACAGGTAGAATTGTCGGGACATGGCAAGCTGTCCGGGCTGCAGCGAAGCGACGGCGTCCGGGTTCGCGTTCTGTCCGCGCTGCGGGACCCGCCTCCCGGCCGTCTGCCCCGCGTGCGGACGTGCGTGCGACCCGGACTTCGCATTCTGTCCGCACTGTGGCACGGCGCGCAGCGAGGCCGTCGTCCCGCGCGCCGTCGAGAGCCGCGCGGACGACGCGCGCGAGGCCGACCGGCGGCAGGTCACCGTCCTCTTCGCCGACCTCACCGGGTTCACCGCGCTCTCCGAGCGGCTCGACCCGGAGGACGTGCGCGCGTTCCAGAACGCGCTGTTCGAGACGCTGGCCGAGGCGATCGCGCGCTACGACGGCTTCGTCGAGAAGTTCGTGGGCGACGCCGTGATGGCGGTCTTCGGCGCGCCGGTGGCGCACGAGGACGATCCGGAGCGCGCGCTGCGACGCCGCGCCTCGAGCATGCTCGAGCGCATGCGGCGCGCTCGAGCGAGCGAGTGGGAGCCGCGCCTCGGCCAGCCGGTGACGCTGCACATCGGCGATCCACACCGGCCCCGTGGTCGCCGGGAGCCTCGGCGGCGCCGCGGGCGCGCGCCTACGCGGTGACCGGCGACACGGTCAACACGACGGCACGCCTGCTCGCCGCCGCCGTCCCGGCACGATCCTCGTGTCGACGCGACGTACGCGCTGATGCGCGCACCGCTTCGCGTTCGAGCCGGCTCGGCGAGCTGGCGCTGCGCGGCAAGTCGGAGCCGGTCGTGGTCCACCGCCTGCTCGGCGCGCGCGCCGAGCGCGGATCCGCGCGCGGTCTGGCGGCGCTCGGGCTGGCGGCGCCGCTGATCGGCCGCGCCGACGAGCTCGAGCAGCTGCTCGCGCGTTCGAGCGGATGGCGCGCGGGCGGGCGCAGGTCGTGAGCGTGGTGGGCGAGGCCGGCGCCGGCAAGTCGCGGCTGATCGCCGAATTCTTGGCGCGGCTCGAGCGCGACGGACGCCTCGCCGGCGTCGCCGTGCGCCGCGCCGCCTGCTCGTCCCTGGGCGAGCCGACCTACGGCGTCTTCGGCGCGCTGTTCCGCGAGGCCTACCGGATCGAGCGCCGCGATTCGCTCGAGGTCGCGCGGCAAAAGCTCGCGAGCGGGCTGCAGGCGCTCGGAGCGCGCGAGCCGAGGACGCGAAGGCGTGGCGCCGCTTGCTCGGCTACGTGCTCGGCCTCGAGGGGCGACCGCGCGCCGCGACGTCGAGCCCGAGCAGCTCCGCCGGCAGATCGCTGCTCGCGGCGCGCGACGCTGATCGAGCGGCGGCTGGACAGCAGTCCCGCTCGTGCTCGTCGTCGAGGACATGCCACTGGGCGGACGCGCGTCGATCGACCTGCTGCGCTCAGGTCGTCGATCAACTCGCCGACCGTCCGCTGATGCTGCTCTGCTCGCAGCGTGCCGACGCTCGGCCGCCGGTCGTCGCGCAGCGCGGCGCAGTCGGTCATCCGGCTCGCGCCGCTGTCGGCCGAGGAGACGCGGGCGCTGGTCTCGGAGGTCTGTTCGGCGGCGCGCCGGATGTGCTGGCGCAGCTCCAGGACTTCATCGTCACGCGGGCCGGCGGCAACCCGCTCTTCGTCGAGGAGATCGTGCGGGCCTCGTCGGGCCGCGGCGTGCTCGTCCGCGGACGGCGACCGCTGGAGGTGCACGACGACGTGTGAGGCGGTCGACGTCCCGCCCACGCTGCACGGCGTGCTGCTCTCCCGCGTCGACCGGCTGCCGGCCGAGACGCGGCGCCTGCTGCAGGAGGCCGCCGTGCTGGGCGCGGCGTTCGACGAGGCGCTGCTGCACGCCGTGGCGACCGCGCCGCAGACGGTGCGCGGCGGTGCTCGATCGAGCTCGTCGAGGCGGATCTGCTCCAGCAGCGTCGACCTGGCGGGGCGCGGGCGCTATCGATTCACTCACGCGCTCGTGCATGAGGTCGTCTATCAGAACCTGCTGGTGGCGCGGCGGACGGAACTGCACGAGCGGGCCGGCCGCGTGCTCGAACGCGCGGTGGGCGCGCATCCGGAGCGGCTGAGCGACATCGAAGCGCTCGGTCACCACTGGAGCCTAGCGCCGACAAGCTCCGCGGCGCGCGTTACCTGATCGCGGCCGGCGACTGGGCGCGGGCCGTCTACGCCAACGACGACGCGATCCGCCACTACGAGCGGGCGCTCGCGACGCTGGCCGACGTGCAAGGATTGCGAGCGCCGAGGTGCAGATGGCGCGCGGAGCGGCTCGCCGATCTCCTTGCGCTCACGGGCCGGCGGAGCGAAGCGCTGACGCACTACGAGGCGGTGCGACAGGAGTTCGAGCGCGCGCCCGACCTCCCGGCGCGGCGCGCCTGCTAGCGCAAGATTGGCGGGCTGCACTGGGACGCGGGCGATCGCGAGCGTGCCGCCGCGGCTGCTTCGAGCGCCGGCCTCGAACGGCTCGGACACGATGGCCACGCGATCGAGCGGGCGCAGTTGTTCCAGGAAATCGGGCGGCTCGCGTTTCGCGACGGCGACAACGCCGCGCGCCATCGACGTGGGCGGAGCGCGCGCTCGCCGAAGCGGCGGCGGGGAGGGGGCGCCGCCGACGCCGAGCGCGCGCGGGAGATCGCGATGACGCGCGCAGGCGTACAACACGCTCGGGCGTCGCGCTCGCGCGCACCGGGCGCCTCGGCGAGGCCGTCGACGCATATCGAGCAGAGCATCGCGCTCGCCGAGGCGTCACGGCCTGCTGCACGCGGCCTGTCGCGGCTACACGAACCTCGGCGTGCTCTACAGCTCGCTCGATCCGCGCCGGAGCATCGAGACGTGCCTGCGCGGCCTCGAGACCGCGAAGAAGGTCGGCGATCTCGGCTTCCAGTCGCGGACTCTATGCCAACCTCGCGGTCGCCTACTGCGCGCTGACCGATCGCTGCGAGGCCGAGGGCATCGAGGCGGCACAGGCGGCGATCGACCTCGACCGCCGGCTGGGCCTGCTCGACCACCTGGCGGTGCCGCTGATCGTGCTCGGGCAGATCCATCAGTGTCACGGCGAGCGCCGCGAGGCGTTCGCGATGTACGAGGAGGCGCTGGGCCTCGCGGAGGCGGCGGGTGAGCCGCAGCTCCTGTTCCCGTGTTACGATGGCCTGGCGACGCTGTATCTGGACACCGGCGACCAGGCGATGGCCGAACGCTATCTGACGAAGGCGCAGGACGTCTGCACGCGCCGGCGTCGAGCCGGACGCGCTGATGGTGCTGCCGTTCCTGTGCTGAATCCTGACGGAAGGAATGCCCCATGACGTTCGTCGACACTCGTCCCCCGATCTCGCCCGGCGAGCGCGCGCCCGATTTCGCGCTTCCCGCCGTCGACGGTCCGATACGGTCTCGCTTGCCGACTATCGCGGCCGGAACCCGCTGTTCCTCGCGCTCTTCATCGGACTCTGGTGTCCATTCTGTCGCCGGTCGATCGCGCAGATGGCCGCGAAGGAACCCAGGCTCAAGGCTGTCGGCGTGGAAACGATCGGCGTCGTGGCGACCGACCCCGGAGAATGCGCGCCTGTACTTCAAGTTCCGCCCGACGAAGCTGCGGCTCGCCGCCGATCCCGAGCTCACGATCCATCGCGCGTACGGCCTGCCGAAGCCCGCCCCGACGCCGGAAGTCCATGAAGGCGATCGAGACCGCGCGGATCAATCCCAACGGCGAGCTTGCCCGAACCGCGGCCGTCATGGAGGTGGCGAGCGCGATCGCGAAAGCCGATGGCTACGTCGAGAACCAGATCGACAAGGCCGAGATGGACCGGCAGTGGCCGCAGCTCAAGGGCCAGTTCCTCATCGACCGCGAGGGCATCGTGCGCTGGGCCAACGTCGAGTGCGCCACCGAGGGCCTCGCGGGCATGGGGAAGTTTCCGTCGCCGGAGGAGATTCTCGCCGCCGCGCGCGCGCTGGGAAAACTGAGAGGCGATC
>CAVPPZ010000003.1:0-17281 GCA_963707305.1 uncultured Candidatus Rokubacteria bacterium | reverse complement strand
ACAATAGAAGAATCATGGAACAAAAAGGAGAAAAATGAAAATTCTTATTATCACAGGATATTTCTATCCGCACAAAGGAGGACTAGAAGACTATGTTTATAGATTAGCAAAAGGGCTTATTGATAAAGATTATGAAATAACAATTTTAACTAATAATTCTGAAAAAACTTTTAGTTTTGAAGAAATAGATAAAATAAATACCTATAGATTAGATTGTTGGAATTGCAAAGGCGGAGCTGGAGAAAGTCGGGCGCGATCCGAAGACCTTCCCCATCTCCAAGCGCGTGTTCCTGTCGGTGCACGAGCGCGCCGACGTGGCGCGGGCCGAGCTTCACCGCTGGTTCACGACGGTCTACAACAACCCGGCGGGGACCGACGCGTCCGGCATCCACGGCACGCCGGAGCAGGTGCGAGAGCGGCTGGAGGAGCTGATCGCGCTGGGCGCCAACCACATCCTGCTCAATCCCGTCGGCCGTTACACCGAACAGGTCGACGCGCTGGCCGCCGTCGTGGGGCTGTCGTGAGCCTCGAAGGAGGGCGTCTCATGACGCAGAGCAAGCCACGCATCCGGCACATCGCACTGAACGTCCGGGACCGTGACCAGCAGGCCGACTACTACAAGAAGATCTTCGGCCTCGAGGAGAAGTACCGCGGGCCCAACGGCACCATCTACCTCTCGGATGGCTTCGTGGGCATCGCGTTGATCTCGCGGCCGGATCAGCCGTGGGGCATCAACCACTTCGGCTTCGAGGTCGAGGACGCGAAGGCCATCGCCGACGCCGCCCAGGTGAGCGCGGAGTCGAACACCTTCGGCGCCGTGGCGGAGAGCTGGATCCGCGACCCGGAGGGCAACCGCGTGGACATCGCCGAGCACGGCTGGCCGATTTGACCATGACGCGACGAATATCTCGCGCGCGTGCGTGCGCTGCTCCCGGCGCTGCGCGAGCGTGCCGTCCACGCCGAGCAGCTCCGGCGGCTTCCCGACGAGACCTTCAAGGACTTCCAGGAGGCCGGGCTCTTTCGCTGCCTCCAGCCCAAACGGTACGAAGGGTACGAGCTCGATCCCGGCACGTTCTACCGAGGCGTCATGGAGGTCGGCGCCGTGTGCGGGTCGACCGGCTGGATCCTCGGGGTCATCGGCGTCCACAACTGGCACCTCGCCCTCTTCCCGCCGCAAGCGCAGGAGGACGTCTGGGGCGAGGACCCGAGCGTGCTGGTCTCGACGGGCCTCTCGCCCACGGGCGTCGTGGAGCGTGTCGACGGCGGCTTCCGCCTGCGCGGCCGCTGGTCCTTCTCGAGCGGCTGCGACTTCTGTCACTGGGCCGTGGTCGGCGGCGTCGTGCCGACGCGCGACGCGGGCGGTCCTCCCGACGTGCGGACCTTTCTCGTCCCCCGCCGCGACTACCTCATCGAGGACAACTGGCACGTGATGGGTCTCTGCGGGAGCGGGAGCAAGGACGTGGTCGTGGCCGATGCCTTCGTGCCGGAGTACCGCACGCATTCGTATCTGGACGCGTTCCACCTCACGAACCCGGGCGCCGCCGTCAACGACGGTCCGCTCTACCGTTTGCCGCTGGCGATCGTCTTCTCCAACGCCCTCGCGTCCGCGGCCGTCGGTGTCGCCTGCGGCGCGCTCGAGACGTTTCGCGAACAGTCGAAGACGCGGGTGAACGTGCGCGACCAGACGCGAGCCGCCGAGGATCCGTTCATCCAGTTTCGGCTGGCGGAGGCGGCCGCCGAGGTGGACGGCGCGCGTGACCGGATGCTCGCGAACTTCTCCGCGATGATGCGACTGGTCTCGGCCGGGAGCGAGATCCCGCTGACGCAGCGGGCCCGGTATCGCTGGGACGCGGCGAAGGCGGTCGACTGGAGCGTGCACGCCGTCGATCGACTGTTCGAGGCGAGCGGCGGCCGTGGCATCTTCCTCGACAACCCGATCCAGCGCGCGTGGCGCGACGTGCACGCCATGCGCGCGCACGTGGCGAACAATCCGGAGAAGGTCGCGAGCGTGTTCGGGCGCTCCGAGTTCGGCCTCCCGCCGCTCGACATCAGGTTCTGAGGAGCTTTGCATGGCACACCGGATCGTTGGACAGCCCATCGGACGGCTCGACGGCACCGACAAGGTCAGCGGCGCGGCGCGATACTCCGCGGACGTGACGCTCCCCGGCCTCGTCTGGGGCAAGGCCCTGCGCAGCCCGCTGCCTCACGCGCGGATCCTGCGCATCGACACGTCGAGGGCCCGCGCGCTCCCCGGCGTCCTCGCGGTCCTCACGGCCGCGGATCTGCCGGACATCCTGGTAGGACGGCGCATGTTCGACATGCCGGTCCTCGCCCGTGATCGTGTGCGGTTCATCGGCGAGAAGATCGCGGTGGTCGCCGCGCTCGATCCGGACATCGCGGAAGAGGCGCTCGCGCTCATCGACGTCGAGTACGAGGATCTCCCCGCCGTCTTCGATCCCGTCGAGGCGATCGAGCCCGGCGCCCCGCTCGTGCACGAGAACCCCGGGGCCTACGAAGGCGCGCCGTCGCGAGCGCCCGCACGCGAACGTCCAGTCGGTCCTCCGGTTCAAGCTGGGCGACGTGGAGGCCGGGATTCCGCGAGGCCGACCGCGTCTTCGAGCACACCTTCCGCACGCAGCTCGCGCATCACGGGCTACCTCGAGCCCCACGCGGGAGTCGTCGCGCTCGACGGCGACGATCGAGTCCAGGTGTGGGCGTCGAACAAGATGCCGTACCGCCTCAAGGAGCTGCTGTCGCACGCGCTGCAGCTTCCGCCCGCGCGGATTCGCGTCAACCTGACGCCCATCGGCGGCGACTTCGGGGGCAAGGGCTCGCTGATGGATCTTCCCCTCGCCTATCACCTGGCGCGCGTGACCCGGCGACCGGTGAAGATGGTCATGCGCTACACCGAGGAGCTGATGGCGGGCAACCCGCGGCATCCGTCGGTCATCACGATGCGCACGGGGGTGACGAAGGACGGACGCCTCGTGGCCCGGCGCGTGACGGCGCTCTTCAACAGCGGCGCGTACGCGGCCTTCAAGCCGGCGCCGAGCGTGAACCTCGGCGGGACGAGCATGGGCGCCGGCGTCTACCGGATCCCGAATCTCTTGATCGAAGGGTTCTGCGTCTACACGCACAACATCCCCTGCGGCCATGCGCGGTCACCCGGCGAGCCTCAGATCGTCTTCGCCGGGGAGTCGCACATGGACATGATCGCGAAGGAGCTCTCGCTCGATCCCGCGGAGTTCCGCCGGCGCAACCTCCTCCGCGACGGTGACGTCCTGCCCAACGGCCACCACCTCGAGCACGTGCGCGCGAGCGAAACGCTGGAGGCCGCGCTCGAGGCGAGCGAGTGGTCGAAGCCGAAGGCGCCATGGACCGGCCGCGGCGTGGCGATGACCCATCGCCACATCGGCGTGGGATTCACGAATGCGCACGTCCGTCTCGAGACCAAGGGCACCGTGACGCTGACGATCGGCGCTCCCCGACACCGGCACGGGCGCGCATCTGGTGCTCCGGCAGGTCGTGGCCGAAGTGCTCGGCCTCGCGATCGACGAAGTGCAGATCGAGCTCGCCACCACCGACGTCTTCGAGACCGATTCCGGCGTGGGCGGCAGCCGCGTCACGCACACGGGCGGCCGCGCGGCCTACCACGCGGCCGAGAAGCTCAAGGAGCAGATCCAGGCGGAAGCGACGAAGCTCGGCACGCCGGACGCCTCGCTCGCCACGATCGCGCAGGCGGCCGCGCGCGACGGGAGGGCGCTCGAGGCGTCGCACTTCTACGATGCGAAAGCCCACGCCGACGTCACCTCGTTCACCGCGCAGGTCGCCGAGGTCGCCGTCGACCCGGCCACGGGTCAGGTGACCGTCACGTCGCTTCACGACCGCGCACGACGTCGGCACCGTGATCAATCCGATCGGCCACCAGGGACAGATCGAGGGCGGGCTGATCCAGGGCCTCGGGTTCGCGTTGATGGAGGAGCTCCGGACCGAGGAGGGCCGCATCAGCACGCTGAGTCTCGGCGACTTCAAGCTCCCGACGGTGCGCGACATCCCGCCGCTCACCACCGTGCTCATCGAAGACCCGGTGGGCCCGGGCCCCTTCCACGCGAAGGCGATCGGCGAAGGGAGCATCAGCGCGGTCGCGCCCGCGATCGCGAACGCGGTCGCCGATGCGTGCGGCGTCCGCGTCCTCGACCTTCCCATCACGGCCGAGAAGGTCTACTTCGCGCTCGAAGATCGGAAGGGCCGGTCGTGATCCGCCTCACCGTGAACGGACAGCCGCACGAGCGTCGAGGTGCCGACCTACCGCACGCTCCTCGACTGTCTCCGCTACGATCTCGGGCTCACGGGCTCCAAGGAAGGGTGCGGCGTCGGCGTGTGCGGCGCGTGCACGGTGCTGCTCGACGGCAAGATGATCAGCTCGTGCATCGCGCTGGCCGTGTTCGCGGACGGCCGCGAGGTCACGACCGTCGAAGGCCTGGCGGAGGACGAGCGCCTCCATCCCGTCCAGCAAGCCTTCATGGACGCCGGCGGATTCCAGTGCGGCATCTGCACGCCGGGCCAGGTCGTGGCGGCGAAAGCGCTGCTCGACGCGAACCCCGACCCGAGCGACGCGGAGATCAGGGAGTGGATGCTCGGGAATCTCTGCCGCTGCACGGGCTACTACAAGATCGTCGAGTCGATCCAGGCCGCCGCCCGGCAGGGCCGATCGTGAACGCCTTCGACTATCGCGCGCCACGGTCGCTCGACGAGGCCCTCGCCATCCTCCAGGAGCACGGCGACGACGCCCGCGTCATCGCGGGCGGCACCGCGCTCGTGACCATGATGCGACAGCGCCTCGTGCAGCCGGGCTGCCTGGTGAGCCTGCGCGACGTCGCGGGCCTCGACCGCATCGAAGCGAGGAACGGCGCCATCCGCATCGGCGCGCTCGTCACGCATCGCGAGGCGGAGACCTCGCCGCTGATCCAGGAGCGGCTGCCCGTCCTCGCGGAGACGTTCCGCCGCGTGGGGACGATCAGGATCCGCCACATGGCCACCGTCGGCGGCGCGCTCGCGCACGCCGATCCGAATCAAGACCCGCCGGTGACGCTCATCGCGCTCGGCGCCGAGCGTGGAGATCCGCGGCGCCGGAGGGCAGCGCGAGGTCCCGATCGCGGAGTTCTTCCGCGACTACTACGAGATCCGCGCTCGAGCCGGGAGAGCTGATCACGGCGGTCACCGTGCCGCTCCTTCCCGCGGCGAGCGGGACCAGCTTCATCAAGTTCCTCCCGCGCACCGCCGACGACTACGCGACCGTGGCCGTCGCCGCGACCGTCACCCTGGAGCCGGATGGCGAGCGGTGCCGCGACAGCGCGCATCGCGCTCGGCTCGGTCGCGACCACGCCGCTTCGCGGGCGCGCGGCGGAGGCGTTGCTCCCGGGCGCGCGTCTCGATGATGCCCTCGTGAAGGCCGTCGGCGAGGCGGCCAAGGGCGAGGTCGATCCGCTCGACGATCACCGCGGATCGGCCGCGTACAAGCGCGCGATGACCGCGGTCATGGTGGGACGCGCGCTCACGCAGGCGTGGGCGCAGGCTCGACGCGCGGCGCGAGGCGCCGGGTGACGTTCACCCAGGAGTGCGTGATCCCCGTGGAGCGCGAGCGCCTGTGGGACTTCCTGATGGACGTGCCGACCGTGGGCCGCTGCGTCCCGGGAGTCGAAGCCATCGAAGCCGTCGACGGCGGCGGATACCGGGGAGGATTCAAGGTGCAGGTCGGTCCGATCCGTCTCGCGCTCCAGGGCGCCATCACGATCGAAGACGCGGATCGGACCGCCGGGCGCGCACGCATGCGCGCGGAGGCCAACGATCGCCGGCTCGGCGGCGGGATCCGCGCGCGCCTGAGCCTGACGCTGTCACCGGCCGAGGCCGGCACGCGCGTCCAGATCGACACCGACCTCGCCGTCCTCGGCAAGATCGGAGAGTTCGGCCAGCCCATCATCAGGAAGAAGGCCGATGCGCTCCTCGAGGAGTTCGCGCGGAACCTCCGATCAGCGCTCGCGACCTGATGCCCATGCGCATCGCGACGCCGGATCTGGTGACGAACTCGTACTTTCCCGCCCTCGCCGCTGAAGAGCTCGGCCTCTTCCGCGAGGAAGGCGTCGATGCGCACGTCGAGCTGCTCCCGTCGCTCGATGCGGTGAAGGCGTTGCGCGACGGCGCGGTGGACTTCGTGGCGGGCGGCGCCCACACGACGCTGCTCGCCTTCCCGGATGGCGGGGCGCAAAGCTCGTCGTGACGCTCTCGCAGGGCACCCCGTGGCTGCTGGTCCTGCGCGCGGATCTCCCGCGCGCGGCGCGGCGACATCGCCGCGGTCAAGGGACGGCGGATCGGCGCCGCCGCCGGACCGGATCGCGCGTTCCTCCGCCTGCTCGCCGAGGTCGGCATCGATCCCGCGCGCGACGGCATCACGATCGGTCCGGTGCCCGGCGCGCTCGATCCGCACGCGTCGTTCGGCGTGGTCGCCGCCGAGGCGCTCGAGCGCGGCCTCGTCGACGGCTTCTGGGCCAACGCGCTCGGCAGCGAGACCGCCGTGCGGCGTGGGGTCGGGCAAGGTCATCGCCGACGTCCGGCGCGGCGACGGCCCGCCGGCGGCGGGCCGGTACACGTTCGCGGCGCTCGCGACGACCGAGGCGCTGATCGCGCGCGAGCCGGAGCGCGTGGCGGCGGCGGTGCGCGCGATCGTGCGGACCCAGCGCGTGCTCAAGAAGGATCCCGGCGCGAGCGACCGAGGTCGGCCGCCGGCGATTCCCGCCCGCGGCGGCGGAGATCATCGCCGCCCTCGTCGAGCGCGATCTCCCCTTCTACGATCCCGTCATCCGCGAGGACGCGGTGACGATCATGAACGACTTCGCGCAGGCGATCGGGCTGCTGGCGGCGCCGGTCACCTACGACGACGTCGTCGCGACGCGCTTCCGCGATCTCTGGGCGACTCCATCCTGATCCGCGCTACGATGCGAGCCATCCCCACGACCTGACCGACGCGAGGGAGGAGCACATGAACCTCACCCGACCTCTCGCTCTGGGTTGCGTCCTTCTGCTGTCCGTCCTGTTCGCGGGCGGTGTCCCGGGCGACGCCTCCGCTCAACCCAAGCCGGAAGGGGAGATGCGGTGGGCGTTGTACGTCACGCTCTCGCCCGTCTGGTTCGATCCGGGAGAGTTCCAGGGCCTCACGCCCTTCTGGGTGCTCTATGCGATTCACGATGCGCTCGTCAAGCCGATGCCCGGCAATCTGATGACGCCGAGCCTCGCCGAATCGTGGACGGTGAGCGCGGATCAGCTGGTCTACGACTTCAAGCTGCGCGAGGGGCTCAAGTTCCACAACGGCGACCCCTTCACCGCCGAGGACGTGAAGTTCAGCTTTCATCGCGCCAAGGGATCGAAGATCCTCCATGACAAGGTGCGGGACGTCGTGATCGTCGATCCGTACCGCGTCCGCTTCCAGCTGCGCGAGGCCTGGCCGGACTTCATGACGTTCTATGGAACGCTCGTGAGCGGAGCGAGCTGGGTGGTGCCCAAGAAGTACGTCGAGCGGGTCGGCGATGACGGCTTCAAGAAGCAGCCGATCGGCCTCGGCCCGTACAAGTTCGTCAGCCATCAGCCCGGCATCGAGCTGGTCATGGAGGCGAACGAGAGCTACTGGCGCAAGATGCCCTCGGTGAAGCGGCTCGTCTTCAAGAGCGTGCCGGAGGCCACGACCCGCGCTCGCCATGCTGAAGCGAGGCGAAGTCGACATCGCGTATCTGCTCGATGCCCCCCAGGCGAATGAGGTGAAGCGCGATCCCACGCTGAAGCTGGCCTTCTCCGGGGGCATCGCGATGTTCTTCCTGGATTTCCTCGACCAGTGGGATCCGAAGTCGCCGTGGGCCGACCGGCGCGTGCGGCTGGCCGCGAACTACGCGATCGACCGTCGGGCGCTCTCCGAGGCGGAAACGGTGGGAGCCTCCAAGCCCGCCGGCAGCCTCATTCCGCGCACGTTCGAGTTCGCGCTGCCCATCGAGCCCTACCCCTACGACCCGGTGAAAGCGAAACAGCTGCTGGCGGAGGCCGGCTATCCGAACGGGTTCGATGCCGGGGAGCTGCATCAAGCTCCGCCGTACTTCTCGATGGGCGAGACGATCATGAGCTACCTCGGCGCCGTGGGGATCAAGCTGAAGATGCGGCCGACGGAGCGCGCCGCCTACATCTCGGCGCTGCTGGCGAAGAAGCTCCGCGGCGTGTGTGTCTGCGCGAACGCGATCTACGGCAATGCCGCCTCGCGCATGTCCGAGCACGTCCCGAGCACGGGCGCCTACGCCTATGGCGGCTATCCCGACATCGATGCGTTGTTCAAGGAGCAGGCCCTCGTGACCGATCGCCGCAAGCGGGAAGCGATGCTGCACCAGATCCAGCAGCTCGTCCACGAGCGGGTGAGGTTCGGGCCGATCTGGGAGTACATCTGGCCGAGCGGCGTCGGGCCGCGCGTCGACGAGCCCGCGCTGATGCTGATCAACCCCTATCCGTGGTCCGCGCCACTCGAGGAGGTCCGGCTCAAGAAGCGATGATGACCGCCCGGCGCAGGCGTGCGACGGCGGCGGGCACGAGCTCGAGCGCGCGGTCGATCTCGGCCTCGGTCGTCGGCGCGCCCAGGGTGAGGCGGACCGCGGTGTGCGCGAGCTCCGGACTCCGGCCGATCGCCAGGAGCACGTGCGACGGCTCCTGCGAGCCGGCGTGACAGGCTGATCCGCTCGACGCGTAGACGTCCTCACGCTCGAGCTCGAGCAGGATGGTCTCGCCCTGCACGTCGCGGAAGCAGAAGCTGGCGTTGCCGGGGAGCCGGCGCTCGCGGTCGCCGTTCAGGAGCGCGCCCGGCACGGTCGCCTCGATCCCGGCGATGAGGCGATCGCGGAGCGCGCCCAGCCGCGCGCAGGTCGCGGCGCGGTGCGTTTCGACCAGCTCGAGCGCGACGCCGCAGGCGACGGCCCCCGCCACGTTCTCCGTGCCCGCGCGGCGTCCCCGCTCCTGATCCCCACCGTGAATCAGCGGAACCAGCGGGGTCCCGCGGCGGACGTAGAGCACGCCCACCCCTTTCGGCGCGTAGAACTTGTGCGCGGAGAGCGAGAGGAGATCGACGCCGAGTCGCTCGACGTCGAGATCGAGAAACCCGGCCGCCTGCACCGCATCGGTGTGCACCAGCACCCCGCGCTGCCGGGCGATCCGTGCGATCTCGGCGACGGGTTGGATGGTCCCGATCTCGTTGTTGGCGAGCATCACGCTCACGAGGAAGGTCTCGGGCCGGATGGCCGCCGCGACCGCCGCAGGATCCACGATCCCTCGCTCGTCGACAGGCACGTACGTCACGTCGACGCCGAAGTGTTCCTGGAGGTCGCGGGCCGCGCCCAGCACCGCGCTGTGCTCGATCGTCGTCGTGACCAGATGCCGCGCGCCCGGCCGCGCCAGCGCCACGCCCTTGAGCGCCACGTTGTCGCTCTCGGAGCCGCCGCTCGTGAAGACGACCTCGTCGTCGTGGCACCCGAGGACGCCGGCCACCTGGGCCCGCGCCTGGTCGAGCGCCGCGGCCGCACGCCGGCCGAGCGGCGAGAGGCTCGAGGGATTGCCGAACTCCTGCTGCAGGTACGGCTCCATCGCCCGGCGCACGACCGGATGCACCGGCGTGGTCGACGCGTGGTCGAGATAGACGGGGCGACGCTCCGTCATCGCGTCACTCGAGGTCGATTTCCAGGCTGAGGTCCAGCGCCTTCGCCGAATGCGTCAGCGCGCCGGACGAGATCAGATCGACGCCGGTCTCCGCGCGCTCCCGCACCGTCTCGAGCGTGACGGTGCCCGAGCACTCGGTGAGCGCGCGCCCGCCGATCTTCTGGACGGCCGTGCGCATGTCCGCGTTCGACATGTTGTCGAGCAGCACGACGTCCGCGCCGCCCTCGAGCGCGGCGTCGATCTGCGCGAGCGACGTCACCTCCACCTCGACCTTCATGGTGTGCGGGATGCGCTGCTTGACCGTCCGGATGGCGGCGGCGAGATCGAGGCCGCGGTTCCGCAGCGCCGCGAGGTGGTTGTCCTTCATGAGCACGCCGTCGGACAGGTTGAAGCGATGGTTGTACCCGCCCCCGACGCGCACGGCGTACTTCTCCAGCAGGCGCAGCCCCGGCGCGGTCTTGCGCGTGTCGATCACCTTCGTGGGGAGGCCGTCGAGGCGCGCGACGAACGCCGCGGTCATGGTGGCGATCCCGCTCAGGCGTTGCACGAAGTTCAAGGCCGTCCGCTCCGCCGTGAGGAGCCCGCGCGTCGGCCCCTCGATGCGCGCGAGCACGTCGCCGCGCTTGATCGCGGCGCCGTCGGCCGCCAGGACCTCGACTTTTGCGAGCGCGTTGACCATCGTCATCGTCTCGGCGAAGACGCGACCGCCGCACAGCACGCCGTCCTGCTTCGCGAGCAGCACCGCGCGCGACCATTGATCGGCGGGCACGCTGTTGTCGGTCGTCACGTCGCCCCAGGTCACGTCCTCGTCGAGCGCCCGCTGGATGATCGCTTGCACCTGCCGGAGCGGCGGGTGGACGGGCTCGTTCATACCACCGCCTCCTGCACATGGGGACGAGGCTGGGCCGGCTGGCCCGGGAGCGACAGCATGCGGGCGAGCGCCACGCGCGCCGCCGTCTTCACACGCTCGGGCACGACGATCTCGTTGGGCACCTGGCCGTCGACGAGCGCTTCCAGCACCCACGCCAGGTACGCCGGATGGATGCGGTACATCGTCGAGCACGGACAGATCACCGGATCGAGGCAGAAGATCAGCTTGTCCGGATGCTCGGCGGCGAGCCGGTTCACCATGTTGATCTCGGTGCCGACCGCCCACTGGCTCCCGGGAGGCGCGGACGAGATCGTCTCGAGGATGAGCTCGGTCGAGCCGTCGATGTCGGCCGCCTCGACGACCTCGCGGCGGCACTCGGGATGGACGATCACCTGGATGCCGGGATGCTTGCGCCGCGCCTCGGCGATCTGCGCCACCGTGAAGCGCGCGTGCACCGAGCACCAGCCGCGCCAGAGGATCAGGCGCGCGCGGCGCAGCGCGTCGACGGAGTTGCCGCCGAGCGGCCGGCGCGGATCCCACACGACCATCGCATCGTCCGGGATGCCGAGCTTGTCGCCGGTGTTGCGGCCCAGGTGCTCGTCGGGAAAGAAGAGCACGCGCTCCCCGCGCTCGAACGCCCACTGCATGACGCGCGCGGCGTTGGACGAGGTGCACACCACGCCGTCCCGCTCGCCGCAGAACGCCTTGAGCGCCGCCGAGGAGTTCATGTACGTGACCGGAACGACGCCGCCCACGCGCGCCTCGGTGAGCTGCGCCCAGCACGAGAGCACCTGCGCCTCGTCGGCCATGTCCGCCATCGAGCAGCCGGCCGCGAGGTTCGGCAGGACCACGCGCTGATGGTCGGCCGCGAGGATGTCGGCGCTCTCCGCCATGAAGTGCACGCCGCAGAACACGATGTAGTCCGCCGTCGTCCGCGTCGCGGCCTGCTGGGACAGCTTGAAGGAGTCGCCGCGGAAATCGGCCCAGCGGATGATCTCGTCGCGCTGGTAGTGGTGGCCGAGGATGACCAGCCGCGAGCCGAGCGTGCCCTTCGCGGCCGCGATGCGGCGCGCGAGCTCCTCGTCGGTCATGGTGCGGTAGCGCTCGGGGATCTCGGTTTGCACCGGCGCCGAGCCGGGGATCGTATCCCACTGGCTCGCGCCCGCGCCGTAGAGGGGCAGGCGCCGCTCGTCCGGTCGGGCATCGTACGCCCAGGGGTCCCATGTGAGCTCGCTGCTGCACAGCTCCTGAGATGAGCCGGTCTTGATGCGCGTCCCGACCGATACCTGGGTCATCGCGTGTCCTCGCTCGTTAAGGTTGAGCCGACCTTTACTTGAACCGCTGACATCCCTGATCGTCATCGTGAACGTCCTACGAAGTGGCGAGTCGGGGGCTCAGGTCCGTGCTGGACCTGAGCCGCCCGCGTGGCCTGAGTGTCTTGATGAGCGCGGTCGCGTCTTCAGCGCAGCGATAGAGCGCGGGCGGGCGGTGGCGCCCCCCGGCGACGATCTCGCCCGTCGGCACGATCGTGCCCGTCGCCTCGACGCGGCGGCGGAAGTTCGTGGGATCGATCCGGCGTCCGAGGATCACCTCGTACACGGCGCGCAGGTGCGCCATCGTGAAGGACGGCGGCAGGAACTGGAACGCGACGTGCGCGTACTCCACCTTGGCGCGCAGACGCTGGAGCGCGTACATCAAGATCTCGTCGTTGTCGAACGCGAGCGCGGCCGGCAGGTCGTCCACCGGAAACCACGCCGCCTCCATCGTGTTGCGTCCCGCCGCGACCTCCGTCCCGTCGGTGCGGACCAGCGCGTAGTACGCGACGAGCGCCGCTTCCATCTGGCGCGAGACGTCGCAGAGCTCGAACGTGTAGAGCTGCTCGAGGTAGGAGGCGCGCAGCGCGGTCTTCTCCACGAGCTGCCGCCACGCCGCTTCGTCGAGCGCCTCGTGCCCCCAGAGCTTGCCGCCCGGGAGCGACCAGTAGCCGGCGAAGGGCTCGACCGCGCGCCGGACGAGCAGGACTTGAAGGCGCGGCCGGCCGCTCGCATCGGTGCGGATGCTGAAGATCACGACGGCGACGACCACCGACGCTTCGACGCCGGCGGGGCGCGTGAGGGGCATGGCGACAACGGCGTCTCTGGTCTCCATCATTGGTCCAGTGACTTAAGGTTGTCTCAACCCTAACAAACGCCGGGGGCTCCGCAAGCCCTCCCTTTGGCGCGGCGAGACGGCGTAAGATCCGCGCCAGTCACGTCACCCAAGGAGAACGCCATGGCCTTCGCCGTCCACCACGTCCATCTGAAGAGCCGGGACCCGAAGCAGACGGTGCAGTTCTACGTCGACAACCTCGGGGCCACACTGCTCGCCGATCGTGGGGCGCGCGGCTACCAGGTGAACCTGCACGGGCTGACGCTCAACATCACGCCGCTCATCGACACCCAGAGCCGCGAGCAGCAGTACGGTGTCGAGCACATCGCGGTCGACACCGACGACTACGCGGGGACGCTCGCCCGGTTCCGGGACAACGGCGTGCGCGTCCTCGAAGAGCTGCCGCCGACCAACGGCCGGCGTGTCGGCTTCCTGCAGGCCCCCGACGGCGTGCAGATCGAGGTCATCGAACGGGTGTAGCCGTCAGTCCTTGATCACCTGAGCGTACGGGGGCTTCATCGCGAGCCCGGTGCCGTCGGTGAAGATCTGCTTCACCTCGACGAAGTCGTCGAGCCCGTGGTAGCCGAGCTCGCGCCCCATGCCGCTCTGCTTGTACCCGCCCCAGATGCCCTCGACGGGCTGGGCGTAGTTGTCCCAGATCCAGATCGTGCCCGCGCGGATGCGGCGGGCGACGCGCATGGCGCGCGGGTAGTCGGTGCTCCACACGCCCGCCACCAGCCCGAAGTCCACCGCGTTCGCGAGCTCGATCGCTTCCTCTTCCGTGCGGAACGTGGTCACCGCGACCACCGGCCCGAAGATCTCTTCCTGGCCGAGCTTCGACGCGTTGTCGACCCGGTCGAAGATCGTGGGCTCCACGTAGTAGCCGTTGTCGTAGTCATCGCCGTTGATCTTGTGGCCGCCGGTGACCAGCGGGAATCCCGCGTCCACGCCGTAGGTGATGTAGTCCTGGACCACCCGTTCCTGGTTGCTCGAGATCAGCGGGCCCATGTCGGTGGACGGCCTGGAGGGAGGGCCGACTTCGATCTTTCGCGTCAGCTCGACCACGCGCGCCAGGAATCGGTCGTGAATCCCCTCCTGCACCAGCAGCCGCGTGGTGGCGCCGCACGCCTGGCCGGCGTTGCGGAACATCCCGAAGACGGCCGCGCGCGCCGCCGCGTCCACCTCGGCATCATCGAAGATCAGGTACGGCGCCTTGCCGCCCAGCTCGAGGCTCATCCGCTTCACTTCCATCCCGGCCTGCGCGCCGATCCGCTTGCCGGTGCCGGTCTCGCCGGTGAAGGAGATCTTGTCCACCTTCTTGCTCGCGATGATCTCGGCGCCGACGACATTCCCCGGTCCCGGCACGAGGTTGAGCACGCCCTTGGGAATCCCGGTCTGCTGGATGAGCTTGACGAGCTCGTACGTGGCGGCCGGCGTGTAGCTCGCGGGCTTGATCACGAGGGTGCAGCCGACGGCGAGCGCAGGGGCGACTTTCCGCGCGGTCTGCGTCAGCGGGAAGTTCCACGGGGTGATCATCCCCACCACGCCGATCGGCTCCTTGACGAGATTGATCATGGAGCCGCTCGGGAGCGTGAAGCTCTCGCCGTAGAGCTTGCCGGCGAGCCCGGCGTAGAACTCGAAGATGTCCGCCGCCGCGCCGATGTGCGGCACCGCCTGGCGCATCGGCATCCCGACTTCCAGGCTGACCACTCGCGCCAGTCGATCGGTGTTGTCGCGGATCAGCCGGGCCGTGCGGAACAGCACCTGCTCCCGGAGCTTGTAGTTGTAGATCCAGTTCCCGGCGTTGCTGTCGAAGGCGGCGCGGGCCGCGTCGATCCCGCTGCGCGCGTCCTCCTGGGAGCCTTCCTCGGCGATGGTGGCGAGCTGGCGAAAATCGGCCGGGTTCTCGCGCGCGAACTGCCTGCCGGTCGCGGCCTTGCCTTCTTCGCCGTTGACCACGAGGGGGCAGTACAGGGGCAGCCGGAACGCGCTATCGTCCGCCATGGGTCACTCCTTGCGCTCTCGCGTCGGTGCGTGACTGGAAGATAGAGGGGCGCGAACGGTTGTCAAGGCTCGGCGCGTTCAAACGAGGAGGAGGGGTCGTGACGGACATCGTCAAGCAGCAGGTCTCCGCGCACTGGAATCGACGGGCGCCGACCTTCGACGACGACTTCGGCCACAGCATCCGCACGCCCGCCGAGCGGGCGGCCTGGGACCGCATCCTCGACCTCGTCCTCCCCGACCGGCCGGTCCTGGAGGCGCTCGATGCGGGCTGCGGCACGGGATTCCTCTCCTTCCAGCTCGCGGCGCGCGGCCATCGCGTCGTCGGCGTCGACTTCGCGCCCGCGATGATCGAGGAGGCGCGGCGCAAGTCGGCGCCGTATGCCGATCGCGTCCGCTTCGAGCACGGGGACGTCGAGCAGCTGCCGTTCGCGCCCGCGAGCTTCGACCTCGTCATCAGCCGCCACCTGCTGTGGACGCTTCCGCATCCGGAAGCCGCCATCGACGAGTGGATCCGTGTCCTCCGGTCGGGAGGGCGCCTGGTCGTCGTGGACGGCCAGTTCGACGCGAGTGTCCCGCCCGTCGGCGGCAACGCGCGCACGAGCGACGAGTACGCCGCCGTCGGCGACCAGCTCCCCTTCCTGGGCGGCCGGTCGCGCGAACAGATCGCGGCGCTGCTCGAGAGTCACGGGCTCGTCAACGTGGGGAGCGATCCCCTGCTCGATCTCGTGGACGCGCAGGCGCAGCGGATGATCGACGAGGGCCGCGAGCGCCGGACGCACCGGCGCTACGTGGTCTGGGGAGACGTCGTCCGGCATCCGCGCTGACGCAAACACCGTGCGCGGGCCGCCAGCCCACCTTGCATGTGGGCCGCTCGGCGTGCCATCGCACCTTGCGCCTCGCTCCGGGAACGCTTCGAAATTGCGCATTCCGCTCTGGCGCGGCGCTTGCTCTCACGTCACGCCGCGCGCGAGCATAAAAAATCGGCGGCGCACTGCGGTGGCAGTTCACTCCAAGGAGGATCCCATGGTGAAGTCGATGGTCGTGCTCATCGGTCTGATCGCTGCTCTGACGCTGACGAGCCAGGAGGCGGCGGCCATCAAACGCTGTGCCCCCCTGGCCACCCAAGGCTCCGGATCTCCCACCTGCAAGTGCACGGTCCAGAACTACAGCACCGTGGCGGACACGGGAGTCAACGTCGTGGTCTACGACGCCGCCGGCGGCCTGCACAGCTGCAACGGGCTCTCGCTCCCGCCGAGGGGCGCCAACTTCTGCCACGTCAGCATTCAAGCGGGCTCCACCTGCGGGTGCGTGGTCAGCGGGGAAGGGTCGCAGACCTTCGCGTCGCTCTCGGTGACGGACGGGACGACGGCGGTCATCCCACAGGCAGCGGTGCCGTGTCAGTGACCTCGTAACAGCAGAGGGACGCGGCCGGGCGGCATGTGACCCCACGCCGCCCGGCCGGACGCGGACTACTGCAGCGGCGAGAACGCCGCCGGGATCAAGCAGCTTGTTCTCCTGCCGCACCGGACGCACGCCGGACTGCGGCGGCCACTGACCGCCCTTGCGCGATTCTTCGCGGATGCGCGTGCGCTCGTTCGAGTCCTTGTAGACCCAGACGTGGACGAACTTGTTGAGGCTGCCGAGCTCGCTGCTCCAGCACGCGGCGAGCGGCGAGAGCTTCTCGCGTTCCGGCACCGCCTTGCCCCACGCCTCGAGCACCTTCGCGATGTCGCCCGGCGCGTAGGTGTAGATCCGCATCTCGTAGAAGTTGCCGGTGCCGAAGTTGCGGCTGCCGAGCGGCTGCATGAACGGCGCCGGGATCATGATGTCCGCCTGCTGCTCGACGATCAGGTCGCGCCCGCCGGGCAGCGCGCTGAGCTCGGCGTCCTTCGCCATCGCGTCGCGCACCGCCGTGCGATGCTTCAGGTCCTCGTACGGCCAGGCGTGGATGACCTGGTTCAGCGGACCGAAGTCGGTGTGCCAGAAGGCGCCGAGCGTCGAGTGCTTCTCGCGCAGCGGCTTCCGCTTGGCGAAGCGCTCCTCGAACTCGGCGACAGTGCCGGGGCGCAGCGTGTAGGTCCGAACCTCGTAGATCATGCTCTCCTCCTTGTCCGGCCGGCGTCGCGGCTACGGACGAAAGACCGCGAACACCTTGTTCGAGTTCGAGATCCACGACTCCAGAAAGACCGATTCGCTCGGCCGGCGCCCGAGCTCCGCCATCGCACCCGCGAGGCAGAACCAGTTCAGGAGCTCGTGGTGGCCGCGATCTTCCGCCTCCTCGATCGCCGTCGTCCGCCACGGGCCCCAGTCGGCGTCCCGCAGCGCCTCGTAGTAGCGCCGGTCCGCCTCCGTGTCGGGGAACATCCGCGCGTTCTTCTCGACGAGGAAGGAGTGACTCCAGCTCGACGACGCGATCACGGCCACCCGCCACGGACTCGCCCTCAGGGCGCGCGCGATGGCGGCGCCGACCTGGAAGCACCGCCACGGCTGCGGCCCCGGCGGGTCGAGCTCGCCAAGCCGTCC
>CAVPPZ010000002.1:0-26159 GCA_963707305.1 uncultured Candidatus Rokubacteria bacterium | reverse complement strand
GAAGCTGGGCCGTCCTGCGGCTAGACGCGGTCGTCGCGATCCTCGGCGAGCGTCGTGGAGAGCGGAGGGTCCACGACCGGCATCGTCCGGCGGAAGGCGCCGAGGTTCGGAACGCCCTTGCGGCGCCGGCGATCGGGTGGCACCAGCTTCGCGACCGGACGGCCGCGCTCGGTGATCACGATCTCGCGCCCCTTCTTGACTTGGTCGAGGAGGGCCGACAGGTTCTGAGCGGGCTTCACGGACCCCGGCGGTGTTCACTGCTCCATTGTGCTACATGTAGCACGCCTCCGTCGAGGGCCACCTCGGCCTCTGTCGCGGTCAGCGCACGGCCCAGGTGTGCGCGCTGTCGACGCTCAACGTGACCGCGCCCCCCGCCGCGACCGCCTGGTCGGGCGGGGCGTCGACGGTGAGGCGGTGTGGGCCGATCTCCACCGTGTAGAGGTTGCGCGCGCCGCGGAAGAAGCGCTGACGCACGACGCCCGTCCACGCGATGCCGGGGCTCGGGCCCGGTCCGTCGAGGTGAACCGGATCACCTCGGGCCGCACGATCACGGTCACCGCGTCGCCGGCGCTGCAGGTCGCTCGGGCGCCGCGCACCAGCCCTCCCAGCCCTCGCCCTCGACGCGCGCGAGCGTCGCGCCGGCCTCGCGGCGCACCTCGCGCACCTTGGCCGTCGAGCAGATTCGGCGTGCCGAAGAAGGCGGCGACCGTGCGGGTGGCGGGGCGCGTGTAGATCGTCTCGGGCGCGGCCGATCTGGAGCACGCGGCCCTCGTGCATCACCGCGATCTCGTCGGAGAGCACCATCGCCTCTTCCTGGTCGTGCGTCACGTAGACCGTCGTGATGCCGAGCCGCTGCTGCAGCGCGCGCAGCTCGACGCGCATCTGCTCGCGCAGCTTGGCGTCCAGGTTCGACAGCGGCTCGTCCATCAGCAGCACGCGCGGCTGGAACACCAGCGCGCGCGCGATGGCCACCCGCTGCTGCTGGCCGCCCGACAGCGCGGTGGCCGGCCGGCTCGGCGAGGTGCTCCATCTCCATGAGCCGGAGCGCGCTCGCGCACGCGCTCGCGCACCTCGGCGCGCGGGCCGGTGGCGGACCTCGAGCGGATACGCGACGTTGGCGAACACCGTCATGTGCGGCCAGATCGCGTACGACTGGAAGACCATGCCGATCTCGCGGCGCTCCGGCGCCACGAAGAGCCCGCGCGCGGCGATCGCTCACCACGCGGTCGCCGATGGCGATGCGGCCGGCGTCGTTCTGCTCGAGGCCCGCGATCATCCGCAGCGTCGTCGTCTTGCCGCAGCCCGACGGCCCGAGCAGCGTGAGCGAGCCGGCCGTCGGCGACCGTGAGCGAGACGCCGTCGACGGCGCGCACCGGCGCCGAAGCGCTTGCTGACGTCGTCGACGACGACGCCCGGCATCGCCTACTTGTAGATCTGCCTTGGCGAGCTTGAGCATCTCGTCCTGGAGCTTCGGATCGGTGGTGCCGAGCAGCTTGGTCTGCGCGACCGCGCGCGCCTCGGGCGTGATCTTGCTCTCGAGCCCGCCCACGACCGGCGACGAAGCCCGAGGTTGGCGTAGACGAGCTGGCCCTCGTCGCTCAGGAAGAAGTCCAGGAGCAGGCGCGCCGGCGTTCGGATGCGGCGCGCCCTTGAAGATCGTGCCGTCGAAGCGGACGTAGGGCGAGCCCTCGGCGGGCATGATGGCCTTCACCGGCAGCCCCTTGAGATCGAGGATGTCGGGCAGCGTGAACGGGATGTAGAGCGGATACTCGCCGCGCGCGACGCGCGGATAGTTGCCGCGCAGCTCGCGGTTCATGTGCGGCTGCTGCTCGGCGAGCTTCTCGTGGAACTCCTTGCCGAACTTCTGCGTGGTGACCATGAAGAAGACGGCGCCGCCGCCGAGCGCGCGCATGTCGTCGGAGAGGATCTTGCCCTTCCACCGCGGGTCGAGGAGGTCCTTCCAGCTCTTCGGCTCCTCGGCCGGCTTCACCATGTCGGTGTTGACGAGGATGCCGTAGGGGATCACGTAGATCGGCACCCGGGTGCCGTCGGCCTTGAACGGCGCGACCGGCCGCCCGCGTTCGGCAGCGCGCCGTACGGCTGGAACGTGCCCTCGGCGAGCTGGAGCGCGGTGGTGGTCGAGCCGTTGTGCGAGACGTCGCCGAGCACCTTGCCCGCCGCCTGCTCGGTCCGGATGCGCTCGCGCAGCTCGCTCGCGCGCGCCTCCAGCAGCTCGATGCGGATGCCGTACTTCGCCTCGAAGGCGGCGGCGACCTTCGGCGAGCACCGGGCGTGCCGACCGCGCCGTTGTAGACGACGACCTTGCCTTCCTTCTTGGCGGCGTCGACGACCTTCTTCCACTCCGCGTCGGCCGCGCGCCTGGGCGGCGGCGCCGGGCGGCGGGCGCGCGGAGCCACGCAGTGGCGAGCAGCGCGGCGAGGCGCAGCATCGATCGGCGTGTCAGCATGTCGGTTCCTCCGTGAGGTCGGTCGTTCACGACCGGCCGAGATGGGTGCGCACGAGCCGGCGCTCGGCGAACCGGAACAGGAACACGAGCGCCGAGCATGACGAGCGCGATCACGCTCACCTGCCCGGCCTTGCCCTCGCGTCCACAGCCGCATGACCACGACCGACAGCACCTCGTTGCCGACGCTGTAGAGCAGGATCGACGCCGACAGCTCGCGCAGGATGATGAAGAAGATCAGGATCCAGCCCACCGCGAAGGACGGCCACGCCAGCGCCAGCAGGATGCGCCGGAACGTCGTCCACCACGCGGCGCCGTGCACGCGCGAGCACTCCTCGAGATCGTAGGCGAGCTGGGCGAAGGCGCCCGACATCGTGCGCACGGCCAGCGGCGTGCCCAGCGTGACGTAGGCGACGAGCAGCGCCCACAGCGTCCCGTAGAGCTGGATCGGCCCGGGCATGAGCGCGTACGCCCAGAGGAAGCCCGACGCCGAGCACCATGCCCGGCATCATCCACGGCAGCCAGGCCAGCACCTCGAGCACGCGGCGCACGCCGAACCGCGTGCGCACGAGCACGTAGGCGATCAGCGCCGCCCAGCATCATGGTGGCGGTGGCGCCGAGCAAGCCGAGCAGCAGCGTGTTGCCGAGCGCGCGCCAGACCAGGCGGTTCTGCCAGACCGCCCGGTAGTGCTCGAGCGTCAGCATGCTCATCCGGTAGAAGCCGAAGAACTTGAAGAACGAGCCGATCGACGAGCTGGCCGACCGGCAGCACGACGGTCACCGACGAAGAAGAGGACGCAGAAGCCGAACGTGACCCAGCGCCAGCGGCCGAGCCGCGTCACGCGCGGCGTGTAGCCCTTGCCCGTGACCGTGAAGAAGCTGCGCCCGCCGAGCAGCCGCCACTGCCAGGCCACGAGCCCGAACATCAGCACCATGATGCCGAGCGCGAGCGCGGTCGCCTGCGGATAGTCCGGGCGTGTTGGTGTGGTGGATCAGGTGATAGATCTCGGTCGTGATCACCTCGATGCCCGCCGGCGTGCCGAAGATCAGCGCCGACTCGAAGCTCTCCACGCCGCGGATGAACGACAGGATGAAGGCGCTCGTCGTGACCGGCAGCATGAGCCCGAGCGTCACCCGGCGGAACGTCGTCCACGCCGAGGCGCCCGGACATGCGGCTCGACTCCTCGAGCGCGGGATCCATCGACTTGAAGGCGCCGACCATCAGCAGGAAGAGGAACGGCGTCGAGTACTGCATCATGTGCCACACGACGCCGCCGTAGGAGTAGATGTTGACGAGCGGCTCGCGCGCGGCCGGTCAGCCACGTCCACGCCAGGTTGATCAGCCCGCCCTTGGGCGTGGCCAGCATGCCCCACGCCATCGCGGTCAGGATCGGCGGGATGTAGAACGGCAGCGTGATCAGGACCTCGAGCGTCTCGCGGTACGGCGTGTCGGTGCGCGCCACGATCCACGCCAGGAACAGCGCCAGCACCATCGCCAGCCCGGTCTTCACGAGCGACAGCCCGATCGTGTTGAGCAGCACCAGCGCGTTCGCGCGCGAGAGCATCGCGCGGTAGCCGTCGAGGCTGAACGTGCCCGCGGCTCGCCCGGCGGCGTCGTGTGCAGGCTGCCGTAGACCAGCATGGCCATGCGGGTACGCGGTGAGGAACAGCAGCAGCGCGACGAGCGCGCCGAGGCCGAGGTTCCGGCCGAGGGTGCCGGCGCCAAGGACCCGGACCGGGTAGAGGACGGCTTCGCGAGTGGTCACGGCAAGGTCTCGATAGTACGGTATCCTCGGGCGGCGTGGCGCCGGATACCCTCTTCTTTCGCGATCTCAGCTACGTTCTGATCGCCGCCGTCCTCGGCGGCGTCCTCGCTCGCGCCGTTCGCCAGCCCCTCGTCATCGGCTTCGTCTTCGGCGGCATGCTGATCGGCCCGTTCACGCCCGGACCGACCGTCTCGGACCTCCACACCTTCGAGCTGTTCGCCGACATCGGCGTGATCCTTCTCATGTTCTCGATCGGCATCGAGTTCTCGATCAAGGACCTGCTGCGGGAGAAATGGGTCGCGCTGCTCGGCGCGCCGCTCGGCATGCTGCTCACCGTGGCGATGGGCCTCGGCGTGGGGAGCCTGCTCGGCTGGCCGCCGCTGCAGGGCGCGGTCGTCGGCATCGTGATCTCCGTGGCGAGCACCATGGTGCTGGTGCAGCTCCTCATCGACCGGGGCGAGCTGCACACGACGCACGGGCGTTTGATGGTCGGGATCGCGCTCGTCGAGGACCTCGCGGTGGTCGTGATGACCGTCCTCCTCCCCGCGCTCGGCGCCCTGGAGCCGGGACGTCTGGTCGCCATCGGCGACGCGCTGCTGCGCGCGGTCATCATCCTCGTCCCGTTCCTCTATCTCGCCAACAAGGTGGTGCCGCGCATCCTGGGGCGAGTGGCGGCCACGCAGAGCGACGAGCTGTTCCTGCTCGTCGCCCTCGCCATCGGCCTGGGCACGGCCGCGATCACGCAGGCGGTGGGGCTCTCGCTGGCGCTCGGCGCGTTCCTGGGCGGGCTCCTCATCAGCGGATCCGACTACGCCCACGAGACGCTCGCGCGGCTGCTGCCGCTGCGCGACGTCTTCGTCGCGCTGTTCTTCGTCACCGTCGGCGCGATCATCGACCCCGCGAGCGTGCTGAGCCACCTGCCGTTGCTCGTGGCGATGGTCGCCATGATCCTCGTCGGCAAGTTCGTCATCCGGACCGGCATCGTCTGGCTCTTCGGGCATTCGCTGCAGATCGCGCTGCTCACCGGCATCGGCTTCACCCAGATCGGCGAGTTCTCGTTCGTGCTCGTCCGCGTGGCGCGGGAAGCGGGGCACGTGGGCGACAACGTCTACCACGCCGTCCTCACCGCCTCGCTCGTCACGATCCTCGTCAATGCGATGCTCCTGCGCTACGTGCCGGACTGGGTCGCCGCGTGGCGACTGCGCCACGGCTGGTCGGCGCCGGCGACGCCGCCTCCGCCGCGCCACGTCGTGCTCTGTGGCTTCGGCCGCGTCGGCAGCGCGATCGGCGAAGCGTTCGAGACGTTCGGCATCCCGTACGTGGTGATCGAGCGGGATCCCGATCTCATCCGCGATCTCCGTGCGCGAAAGATGTACTGCCTCTTCGGCGACGCCGGGAACCGGACCGTGCTGCACCACGCGGGCGCGGCGTCGGCGACGCTGGTCATCGTCGCGCTCCCCACCTTCCAGCCGGCCGTGCGCGCCGTGCGGGCCGTGCGTCACCTGAACCAGAGCGTGCCGATGCTGGTACGCGCGCACGGACGGGTCGAGGCGGAAGCCCTCGGCCAGCTCGGCGCGAGCGAGGTCATCCAGCCGGAGGTCGAGGCCTCGGCCACGCTGATCCGCCACGCGCTCGCGGCGCTCGGGCTGCCCAAGGACCGTGCGATCGCGTACCTCGAGCGCTTCCGCGGCGCCATGCTCACGGGCCGCGCCGACGACGTGGCGGGGCCCACCGAGCTGCCGCACGTCGAGGAAGTGCGCCTGCCCGACGGCGCGTTCGTGGGGCAGTCGCTGCGCGACGCGAAGATCCGCGAGCGGTTCGGCGTCACCGTGGTCGCCGTGACCCGACCCGACGGCGTGGTGCTCAACCCGGCGCCGGAGACGATTCTGAGATCGGGGGACGTCCTCCGCGTCTTCGGGCTGGGCGCGCAGATCGCTGACTTTTCCGCGCGCGCGCGGGAGCGCACCCAGCGCCGGGGCACGCGTGACGGTGACTGGATGCATTCGTAGACACGACAAAAGGAGCCACCGCATGCACATCGTCGACTCGCAAGTGCACCTCTGGGCCGCGGACACGCCTGACCGTCCCTGGCCGCCGGGCCGCACCAACCAGGCGCAGAAGCCGTATCCGATCGACAAGGAAGCGCTGCTGTTCCAGATGGACCTGGCCGGCGTGAGCCGCATCGTGATCGTCCCGCCCTCGTGGGAAGGCGATCGCAACGAGCTCGCGCTCGAGGCCGCCCGCAGCTATCCCGACCGCTTCGCGGTGATGGGCCGCATCGCGCTCGAGAAGCCCGAGAGCCGCGCGCTCGTCGCCGACTGGAAGAAGCAGCCGGGCATGCTCGGCATGCGCTTCACGTTCCACACCGACCTCATGCGCCCGTGGCTCACCGACGGCACGGCGGACTGGCTCTGGGCCGCCGCCGAGCAGCACGGCATCCCGCTCATGGTGCTCGTGCCCGGCTCGCTCGACGCGCTCGACCGGATCGCGGAGCGCCACCCGGGCGCGCGCTTCACCATCGACCACGTCGGCCTGAACCGGCTCCAGAAGGGCCCGAACGTCTTCGAAGACCTGCCGAAGGTGTGCGCGCTCGCGAAGCGCCCGAACGTGGCGGTGAAGGCCTCCGGGATGCCATCGCTCTCGCACGAGGCCTACCCGTTCAGCGATCTTCACGATCCGATCCGGCGGCTCGTCGACGCGTTCGGACCCAAGCGCACGTTCTGGGGCACCGACCTCACGCGGATGCCGTGCACCTATTACGAGTGCATCCATCTCTTCACGGATCACCTGCCCTGGCTGAAGGGCGAGGATCTCGAGTGGGTGATGGGCCGCGGTGTCTGCGAGTGGCTCGGCTGGCCGCTGCCGAAATAGGCGTGAGAGACGGGGGCTGCCGCGAAATGCGGCAGCCCCGGTGATCCAACGCGCACGATCACCCCGAAGTTCGCGCCATCACGACGAGCGGCCGGCAACCGTGTGACCGGCACGAAACCTGCTGATTCCCTGCCCCGATGGAAACGAACACGCACGAGGCGCGCATCAGCCGCGTCGAAATGACCGTGTAACCATTCCGACCGCCGACGCCATCTCAAGGAGCGCCGTTGCTTCACCGCGGCGCTCTCTGTTTTTTGGAAGGAGAACGAATGTCGAGGGCTGTCTCTGGACGTGTGCTGGGCGTCGTGCTGCGAGGGCAGGAGGCCGCGGCCATCCGCGCGCTCGGGGCGCTCGTCGGAATCGCGCGCGCCGAACAGGCGCGGCTGCGACTGGCCTACTTCCATCCGTTGCCCCGTCCGCGCGTGAACCGCGAGGACCGCGTGGTGGTCGACCAGGACCAGGAGATGGCGCGCATCACGGACAGCATCGGTGGGCTGCTGCAGTGGGCATCACGGCGCTTCGACGACGTCGCGATCGACACGGTGGTGCGATTCGGCGTGCCGCGCCGGGAAGCCGCCATCGAGGCCGATGCGTTCCAGCCGCAGCTCGTCGCGTGCTTCGCGTCGCGCCACGGGTCGCCGCGGGAGCGGCTCGCCGCCTGGGCGCTGCGCCGGAGCCTCACGCGTGCGGCCCCGGCGCGTCTGCTCGTGTTCGACACGCCGGCGCTCGACGACCGCTACCTGCGCGGATACCGCCCGGCAACGATACGGCGCGCGAGCGAGGCCCCGATGTCCCGCGGCGCCTGACTCACTCGAGGATCGAGCGCGGAGGCAGGATCAGATAGGAGAGCAGCCAGCCGGCGACGCCGGCGAACACCACGACGCCCACCCACACGTGGGTCGACCACGCGAGGCCACTCGTCGCGGCGAGCGCGGCGAAGTAAGCGACCGTGAGGCTCACCGACAGCGCGCAGGCGAAGGTCCGGTACGCCAGTCCGCGCCTCAGCAGATCCGCGGCGACGGCGGACGCGACGGTCGCAGCCACGACGGCCCGCGGATAGGGCCCCTGGTCGAACAGGAAGCCCATCGCGAACGCGTTGAGCCCCACCAGGACCACCGTCGCGCCGCCCGGGAGGCGATCGTAACGCAGCAACAGCAGCAGCGGCGCCGTCACGATCACGACGCTCAGCAGGATGCCGGTGATCCCGAGCTCCATCATCCCGTGGCCGCTCGGTCCCCCGCGCGCCCCCCAGAGGTTCGGGATCGGATGCGCGATCTGGGTGAAGAACGTCAGGTTCGACACCACGAACGTGAGCGAGAGGATCATCGGCAGCTCGCGCCACCAGCCCTGCCGCGGACGGTGCAAGCCCGCACGCAAGGGCCCGACGCCATGAGGCCGAAGCCTATCGCGAGGATCGCGTGCGCGGGGCTCATGAGCGCCTCGACGTCCGCCTCGAAGCCGAAGATCTCGTGCCAGACCGCATCGAACGGTCCGCCCACGAACCAGCACGCGACGCCCGCGAGCGACAGACCGTACCCGGCGGGCATCGCGCGACGCCACGGCATGACCCTCACGCGCCACGCCCCACGCCGCGCGCCCCATCAGCAGCAGCGCCAGCGCGAGGAATCCGGAATAGAGCGCCGCGTGCCACGGCGTGAAGAACGTCTCGTCGACCTGGCCGTGGGTGTGCGCCCACCCGTCGAGGAAGAGGCCTCCGGTGAACAACGCCCCGAGCGCGGTGGCCGCCCAGTCGAAGCGCGCGCCGCTCGCACGCCGCACGCGGTTTGACGATGGGTCGGTTGTCGTCTAGGGTCCTGGCCACAGAGATACCCGAGGACTTCATTACCGGAGAGGATGCATGAAACTCAAGAAAGGGTTCCAGCAGATGGTCGACGAGGCGAAGGCGCGCATCACGTCGCTGTCGCTGGACGAGGCGAAGCAGCGCCTGGGCAAGGACGGCGTGGTGTTCGTCGATCTTCGCGACGTGCGCGAGCTGGAGCGCGAGGGCGTCATTCCCGGCGCGTTCCACTGCCCGCGCGGGATGCTCGAGTTCTGGCTCGACCCCGAGAGTCCGTACCACAAGACGATCTTCGCGACGGGCAAGGAGTTCGTGTTCTTCTGCAACGGCGCGTGGCGCTCGGCGCTGGCCGCCGACACCGCGCAGCAGATGGGTCTCGAGGGCGTCTCGGAGCTGGAGGGCGGCTTCACCGCGTGGAAGAACGCGGGCCTGCCGGTGGCCGAGCGCGCGAAGAAGTAGGGGGTTTGGGGGTCCTCAGTTGTGGGGCCCCCATGTTCAAAGGGGGACGCGTATGCGATTCAAGGACCAGGTGGCGCTCATCACGGCCGCGGCGAGCGGCATCGGCAAGGCGACGGCGGAGATCATCGGCGCCGAGGGCGGCATCGTGGTCGGCGTCGACACCGACCAGGGCCGGCTCGACAAGCTCGTCGCGTCGATCCGTGACAGCGGCGGGCGCGCGCACGGGCACGTCGCCAACGCGCTCGACGCCGCGCAGGCGCAGGCCGTCGTCGACGCGGTGGCGAAGGAGCAGGGACGCATCGACATCCTCGTGAACGCGGTGGGCGGCAGCACCGTGATCCCGAAGCCCGCCGCGCCCGTCGACGAGCTGAGCTTCGCCGACTGGCAGAAGCTGCTCACGTTCAACCTCGACGGGACGTTCCTCTTCTGTCACGCCGTGGTGCCCGTGATGAAGCGTCAGCGCCGCGGCAAGATCATCAACCTCGCCTCCGTGGCCGGGCGCGGCATCAGCGACTCGTCCTCGAGCGCCTACGCGACCGCCAAGGGCGGGATCATCGCGCTCACCAAGAAGCTCGGCCGCGAGCTCGGCCCGCACGGCATCAACGTCAACGCCATCGCGCCGTCGCTCACGCTCACCGAGCGGATCCGTCCCCACTGGGAGGCGCGCAACGCGGATCAGCAGGCGCGCGAGATCGACCACACCCCGCTCCGGCGCGTCGCCGAAGCGCGTGACCAGGCGCGCGTCATCTGCTTCCTCGCGTCGTCCGACGCCGACTTCGTCACCGGCGTCACGATCGACGTCACCGGCGGCGTGTAGGACGTCCGTCGGCGGTCACGGCACTCGCGGAGCGGCACGGCTCCGCCGGGCCGCGGAGCGTGGGGGGCATGGGGGGTGCGACACGCACCCCCCATGTCAGATGTCAGATCAGCCCGGCTTGACCACCTTCTTGTGGACGTGCTCGATGTTCACCGCGATCCGCTCGCGGTAGCGGCCGGTCCAGTACTTCGACATCCCCGCTTCGTACTTCGGCGCGAGCTGGTCGGCGACCTTCGACTTCATCTCGTCCAGCGTCGCGCGGTCGGCGGCCGCCTTCTTCACGGCGCCGATCAGGTCGGCCAGGTAGTTCTTCAGGAACGTGAGCTGGCTCTTCGGCACGACGTCACCATGACCGGGGATGATGTGCGTGAAGTCGAGCTTCTCGAGCGTCGCGAGCGACTTCACCCAGTCCTCCGGGAAGCCGTCGCCGATGAACGGCATCCAGTCGACCACGGCGTCGCCGGTGATGAGCACCTTCTCCTTGGGCAGGTAGACGAAGACGTCGCCGTCCGTGTGCGCGCGACCGACGACGTGCAGCTGGATCTCGCGGCCGCCCTCGCTGAGCTTCGTGACGCCCGCGGGGACGCCGCGCGTCGGCGGGGCCGGCTTCATCTTCTTCAGCTCCTCGAGATACGTCTCCGCCTGGCGCAGGTTCGACTCGACGCGCGCCTTCGCCGCCGGGTCGGACGTCTTCGCCACCTCCGCCTTGAGCTGGTCGATCTCGGCGGGCAAGGCGGCGATCTGTCGCTCGATGTGCGGGAGGCCACCGACGCCCGCGTCCGGCTTCGTCATGTTCTGCCGGGTCTGCTCGGAGGCGATGATCTCGAGGGCGGGATAGGCGCCCCGGTAGAGCTCGTTGCCCTGCCAGTGATCCCAGTGGAAGTGGCTGTTGATGATCTTCTTCACCGGATTCTTCGTGACGCCCTGGATCTCCTTGTACAGCGCGGCCGCGGCCGACGGCTTCGAGTGCGTGTCGACGACGACGGCGCCGTCGTTCGTCAGGATGACGGCGGCGTTCGAGTTGACCTTGTACGTGGGGCCGGCGAAGGCCGCGTACACGCCGTCCGCCACCTTCTTGAGCTCGAAGAGGTTCTTCTCGTGCGTGGCCGCGTGGGCATCGACGCTGCAGCAGATCTCGTGCGGGTCGAGCGTGTGGACGGCGGCGGCGGCGATACCGAACTGCGCGAGCACCTGGCGGCGGGTCCACATGTGAGGCCTCCTCGGCAGTGAGGTGATCGTTCGATCGGTTGCCCCCCTGGCCCGGATTATACGGGGCGGGAGCGGTCGCACGGTCGCCGCGATCGCCTACCCGCCGGCCACGCCCTGCGTGTTCACGTAGAGCGCGTAGAGCGACGTGCTCGCGGCCATGAAGAGACGGTTGCGATACGTGCCGCCGAAGCAGACGTTCGCGCTGCGCTCGGGGAGATCGATCCGTCCGATCAGCGTGCCGTCCGCGTTGAAGACGTGGACGCCGTCGAGACCGGGCTCGCCCAGGCCCCAGCCGCACCAGAGATTGCCGTCGACGTCGACACGGAACCCGTCCGGCGTGCCGGCGCCGGCGTTGATGAGCGTGCGCTTGTTGGTCGAGCTTCGTGCCGCCGCTGACGTCGTACGCGCTGATGAGCCTCGGGTTCGCGCGCGACTCGACCACGTAGAGCTTCGATTCGTCCGGCGAGAACGCGAGGCCGTTCGGGCCGTTCACGTCGTCGGCCACGACCGTCATCGCGCCCGTCGTGGCCGTCGACGCGGTACACGTGGGTGACCGGGCCCTCGGGCTCGGCCTTGTAGCCCTCGTAGTAGCCGAGCAAGCCGAACGGCGGGTCCGTGAACCAGATCGAGCCGTCGGACTTCACGACGACGTCGTTCGGCGAGTTCAGACGCTTGCCCCCGAAGCGGTCGGCGATCGTGGTGATGGTGCCGTCGTGCTCGGTGCGGATGACGCTGCGGCCGCCGTGCAGGCACGTCACCAGGCGGCCCTGGCGGTCGCGCGTGTTGCCGTTCGCGAAGTTGCTCGGCTTGCGGAAGACCGTCGTCTGCGCCGGTCTCCTCGTCCCACCGCATGATGCGGTTGTTCGGGATGTCGCTCCAGAGCAGCGCGCGCGTGTCGCCGAGCCAGACCGGGCCCTCGGCCCAGCGGAAGCCCGTCGCGAGGCGCTCCACCTTCGCGAGGTTGAGCTTGTAGCGCGCGAAGCTCTGATCGACGACGACGACGAGAGGATCCGGGTACCGCTGACTCGGCTGCCAGTCGCTCACGCTCACCCTCCGATCGCGCCCTGCGTGTTGACGTACAGCGAATAGAGCGACGTGCTCGCCACCATGAACAGGCGGTTGCGATACGTCCCACCGAAGCAGAGGTTGGCGCAGCGCTCGGGCAGGTTGATGCGGGCGATCAGCTTGCCGTCCGGGTTGAAGACGTGGACGCCGTCGAGCCCCTCCTGCCCCATGCCCCAGCCGCACCAGAGGTTGCCGTCCACGTCGCAGCGGAAGCCGTCCGGCGTGCCGGGACCGGCGTCGATGAGCTTGCGCTTGTTCCGAGAGCGTGCCGCCGGCCGCGACGTCGAAAGCCAGGATCGAGCGCGGCGTCGTCCCGCCCTCCACCACGTAGAGCTTCGACTCGTCGGGCGAGAACGCGAGGCCGTTCGGCCGGTTCGACGTCGCCCGCCACCACGGTCGAGCGGCGCCGCCCTTCCCGTCGACGCGATACACGTTCGTCGGAAGCTCGGGCTTCGCGACGTAGCCCTCGTAGAAGCCGAGGATGCCGAACGGCGGATCGGTGAACCAGATCGAGCCGTCCGACTTCACGACGACGTCGTTCGGCGAGTTGAGCGGCTTGCCCTCGAACGTGGCGGCCACCGTGGAGATCGTGCCGTCGTACTCGGTGCGCGAGATCCGGCGCCCGCCGTGCTCGCACGTCACCAGCCGTCCCTGGCGGTCGCGCGTGTTGCCGTTGGAGAAGTTCGACGGCTTGCGGAAGACGCTCGCGGTCGCCGTCTCCTCGTCCCAGCGCATCATCCGGTTGTTCGGGATGTCGCTCCAGACGCAGATAGCGCCCATCGCCGAACCACGCCGGGCCCTTCGGACCAGCGGAAGCCCGTCGCGAGCCGCTCGACCTTGGCGAGGCCGAGCCGATAGCGCGCGAAGCTCTGATCCACGATCTGGACGGACGGATCGGGATAGCGCTGACTCGGCTGCCACTGCGCGAACGCGCGCGACGCCACGGCCAGGGTGGCGGCGGCGGTACCTCCTGCGAGGAACGAACGTCGGCTCACCATCAGCGCGCCTCCTTGAGCGAATCGGTGACGGGCGGAATGATGATGGCGCGGGGCGGCGCCGTCAACCGACCGCACGCGAGCAAAGCCCGGTAGACTATCGGCCACCATGCCAACCACGCTCCTCATGCTGCCGCCGCAGTCCGACAAGACCCGCGCGTGGGCCGCGCGCCTGAAGGAAGCCGTCCCCGCCTTGACCATCGTCGTCGCGGAGACCGACGCGGACGCCACGCGCGCGATCGCCGACGCCGACGCCGCGTACGGCACGATGCCGGACGCGCTGCTCGCCAGGGCCACCCGGCTGCGCTGGCTGCAGGCGCCGCAGGCGGCGCCGCCCGCCGGCTACTACACGCCGGCGCTCATCGCGCATCCGGTCGCCGTGACCAACTTCCGCGAGATCTACAACGACATGATCGGCGCGCACATCATGGCGTTCGTCCTCGCGTTCGCCCGCGGGTTCCAGCACTACTTGCCGCGGCAGCTCCGCCGCGAGTGGCAACCCGAGCGCGGCGAGGCGAGCGGCGTCATCCACCTGCCCGACGCCACGGCCCTCATCGTCGGCGTCGGCGGGATCGGGTCCGAGACCGCGCGGCTGATGGAAGCGTTCGGCATGCACGTGATGGGCGTCGACGCGCGCCGCAAGGACGCGCCGCCCGGCGTGCGCAAGCTCGACGGGCCGGATGCGCTCGACACGCTGCTGCCGCTGGCCGACTTCGTCGTGCTGACGGTGCCGCACACGCCGGCCACCGAGGGCTTCATGCATCGGGCGCGGTTCCAGCGGATGAAGCGCACCGCGTTCTTCATCAACATCGGACGCGGCCGGACGACGCGGCTCGACGACCTCGTCGAGGCGCTGCGCGCCGGCGAGATCGCGGGCGCCGGCCTCGACGTCTACGAGCAGGAGCCGCTGCCCGCGGATCACCCGCTGTGGACGATGCCCGGCGTGCTTGATGACGCCGCACACCGCGGGTCACGGGCCGTACCTCGACGAGCGGCGCTTCGAGATCATCGTGGACAACGCCCGGCGCTTCCTCGGGAACCAGCCGCTGAGGAACCGGTGACAAGGTCACTGGTTCTAGACCGATCGTCGACAAGGTCAACTGGTTCTAGATGGCGCGCGTCCCCGTCGGTCTCAACGTCTGGTCCCGGCTCGTCGAGACGACGTTCCCGTACTTCGACCAGGTGGTCGCGCCGTTCGACTCGCTGTGGATGCCCGACCACGTCCAGTACAACGGCCACAAGGTCGCCGAAGGCTGGACGCTCCTCGTGTGGGCGCTGGCGCGGTACCCGGACAAGCTCGTGCGGCCACGAGGTCCTCTGCAACAGCTTCCGCAACCCGGCGCACACCGCGAAGATGGTCGCGACGGCGCAGGCGCTGTCAGGCGGCCGGGCGATCCTCGGCATCGGCGCCGGCTGGAACGACGAGGAATATCTGGCGTACGGCTGGCCGCTTCCGCCCATGAAGGTCCGCATCGCGCAGCTCGCCGAGGCGATCCAGCTCATCCGCCGCATGTGGACCGACGCTCCCGCCAGCTACGCGGGCGAGCACTACACGATCGCGAACGCGCGCTGCGAGCCCCGGCCGGATCCGATCCCGCCGGTCATGGTCGGCGGCCACGGCGAGAAGTACCTGCTGCGCGTCGTGGCGCAGCACGCGGACTGGTGGAACTACGGCTTCCGCGACCTCGCGCTCTACGCGCACAAGCAGGAAGTCCTCAAGGCGCACTGCCGCGAGGTCGAAGCGCGACTACGACCGAGATCGTGCAGGTCCTGCGCGTCGGCATCTTGATCGCGGAGACGGAGCGCGAGGTCGAGCGCCTGAAGGACGCGCCGGGCGTGCGTCCGATGACCGACATCCGCCTGGCCGGCACGCCGGCCCAGGTGACGGAGACGCTGCAGGCGATCGTCAAGCAGGGCGCCGCGCGGCTGACCGTGAACTTCGCGGACGCGCCGCGCCCGGACGGCACGCGGCTCTTCGCGGAGAAGGTTCTCCCGAGACTGTAGAACATGGGGGGCTCCGGGCGCCCCCCAAGCCCCCCGACGCTCGCAACCGCCCCGGCGTAGCCGCGGCGGTGCTCGTCATACGCACAGACTCCCTAACGCTCGAACACGACCCGGCCGCCGACGATCGTCACCTCGGCGACGATCCCCGCGATCCGCGACTCGTCCACCGTGAGCGGATCCTCCGACAGCACCGCCAGGTCCGCGAGCTTGCCCGGCTCGAGCGTGCCCTTCTCGTGCTCCTCGAACGTCAGCCACGCGCCGGCCGTCGTCGCCGCGCGCAGCGCCTCCTCGCGCGTGAGGCGCTGGGACGGCGCGATCGCGCGGTTCGCGTAGCGATCGAGCCGCGTGACCGTCTGCGCGATCGGGTTGAAGAGCGTGGTCGGGACGTTGTCGGTGGCGAGCGCGACCGTGACGCCGGCATCGCGCAGCTTCCGCAGCGGCACGATGGTGTCCTCGGCGTCGGGACCGACGCGCGCGCGAAGGATCTCGCCCTGCTTCGCGATGTAGCTGTTGGTGTGCGTCGTGACGACGAGGCCGAGGTCGCGGATGCGATGGATCTCGTCGTCGGTCAGGACGCTGATGTGCTCGAGCACCCAGCGGCGATCGCGGAGCGGCACGATCGTGTCGACCTCCTCGTAGAGCCCGAGCAGATCGCGCTGGATCCCGCCGACGCGCACGTCGTGGCGGGCGGCCGCGACGAGCGCGTCGCGCAGCTACTCGCGCGGGAGGCCGGCGCTGTACGCGAACCCGGCCCAGCCCGTGTACGGCCAGGCGCGCGCCCGCACGAGGTTGTCGGCGGTCACGCCCGCCTCGGCGAACAGGCCGCCGACCCGTAGCCACGCATCCCCCGTGCCGCGGGCGGCGATGGTGGGCGCCCACGCGGCGATCTGCTCCGCCGGCGGTTTCGGAGTCGCGCTCCATGGCGGACTCATCGTGAGGTGCGCGCGCACCGTCATGTCGCCGGCGCCGGCCACGTCGCGATAGACCGCGCGCACCTCGTCGGCGATGCCGTGGCCCTCGAAGACGCTGGTCGTCGCCGTCGCGTTGTAGATCCGCATCGACCGGCGCAGCGCCTCGACCCGCTGGGCGTGCGTGAAGCGCGGGATCCCGCTCATCAACGACAGCTCGACGACCGGCATGTACGTCCACTCGACGAAGATCCCGTTCGGCTCGCCGGTTTTCCAGACCTTGTCGATCTGGACACCGCCCCACGGCGGCAGCGTCTCCGCGGTGATCGCGGCGCGGCGGAGCGCTTCGCTGTTCGCGATCGAGACCAGCGGCAGCGTGTGGCGCCAGTACCCCCACAGCGAGCGGATGTAGACCGGATGCCGCGGCGCCACGCGATCCAGGTCCCACCGCGTCGGGAACCGGCGCTCGCGGAGGTTGTTCGGCACGTCGAGGTACTCGGGCGGCTCGCCGATCGGCATCGTCACGATCCACTGCCCGGGCTCGGTGTCGCGCGCGAGCGCCTCGATCCGCTGCAGGACGTCGTCGATGGACGTCGGCGCCCGCGAGCGACGGGAAGACGTCCTTCAACCCTTCCCGGTCGAGGTGGGCGTGGGCGTCGATCAGGCCGGGAATGACCGTGCGTCCCACGAAGATCGAGACGGCGAGCGCCCGGTCGCGCGAGCGCCAGCATCTCCGCATCCCGGCCGACGGCGAGAACGCGCTCACCGGCGACAGCGATCGCCTCGGCCACGCGCGACTGTGGATCGAGCGTGAGGACACGCCCGCCGTGGAGGACGAGGTCCGCGGCCGCCATGCGAGGTTAGTCCAAGACCGCGTCGCGCAGATCGCCGCCGATCGTCGTCCGCTGCATCAGGCGCTTGAACCGCGTGGCGTCGTAGGGCGTCGCGCGGTGGAGGACGCAGCGGTTGTCCCAGACGATCAGGTCACCGAGCGTCCACTCGTGCCGGTAACAGAACCTGGGCTGGGTGACGTGCGCCAGCAGCTCTTTCAGCAGCGCGCGGCCTTCGTCGATCGGCCATCCGTCGACGTGCGAGGCGTGCGCGCCGAGGAACAACGACTTCCGGCCATTGACGGGGTTGGTCCGCACCAGCGGATGGCGCACCGGCGGATACACCGCGCGCTCCTCCGCGGTGAAGAACCCGGGACGGACCTGGTCACGCGACCACGCGAAGTCGTGCACGATGACGAGGTCTTCCACGCGGCGCCGCAGGGCGTCCGGAAGCGCGGGATAGGCGCCTCGCGCGCTCGCGAACTCGGTGGCGCCGCCCTCCGGCGGCACGATGCGCGCGGAGAGCAGCGAGCAGAGCGACGGGACGCGCTTGAACGAGCTGTCGCTGTGCCAGAGCATGTTGGCGAGCTGGTAGATCATCCGGCGGTCTTCGGTCGGAATCACCGCGCCGGTCTTGATGTCGAGGTTGGACTGCCGCGCGAACGGCGTGCCCGCGGCCGGGTTCATGCTGCGCGAGATCTCCAGCTCGCCGAAGCGCCGGCTGAACGCGACCTGGCTCTCGTCGTCGAGCGTCGTCGTCCTGAAGACGAGGACGGAGTGCTCCTCGAACGCGGCGCGGATGTCGGTCCACGTGGCGTCGTCGATCGGCCGGGCGATGTCCACGCCGCCGATCTCCGCGGCGAACGTGTCCGTGAGCGGTGTGACCGTGATCGTCATCGGGTGAGTAGATTCACCCAACTCCCCGAGCAACGCAAACGTCGCGGTCAGCCGACGCTGGCGCGCCGCCGGACCCAGCGAAGGCGCCGGCGCCCCCCGAACGGATAGAGATCGACGACCAGCGCGATCTCCCGGAAGCCGCTCTTCTGGTTCGCGCGGATCGACGCATGGTGCGAATGCCAGATCTTCCCGTACGCTCGGCGAAATCCGCGCTCGCGCATCTCGATCGCGCTGTACTCCTTGACCCACTGGGCGAGTCCTTGCCCGCGGAGCTCGGGCACCGTCACGATGTAGGCGGACTCCGCTTCGGCGTCGCCCAGCGGCCAGAAGGCGCCGTCCCGGCGGTCGTCACCGAACCAGTACCACTCGAGCGCCACGATCTCGCCCTCGAGGAGAATCGCGAACGCCTGGGAGCCGGGGCCGCTGTACTTGACCGATTCGCGGATGACGGCCGCCCGGGCTCCGGCGACGTCTTCGCACGCCACCGGCGCCACCTTGAAGCCCGCTCGGGCCAGGTCGTCGCGCGGGTCTCTGAGTGATGCGTGGAGGTCAAGGGCAAAGACCCGGTAGATCCCGTAGTCACCGGCAAGGAACCGCGCGATCGGTTTCAACAGCAGCGAGCGGGACGGACGACACGCGCCACCTCCGAGCGGGAGCGATCCGCATACGGCCACTCCCGCTCGAGCGGCAGGATGGGCGGCGATCTCGCCCACCGGGGCCCCATGGTCGGATGGCACCGCGTTCGGCGGTAGAGCCATACGGGCCGACGACGAGCAGGGAATGCCCTCGCGCCCGAGCCAGCGCAGCGGTCACCGCGAGGGTTATCGAGTGGAGTCTTTCCTCATGCGAATGCCCATTCCCCGGACAGGAGCGTGGCCCTGGCCGCGTCAGCGGCCGGTGATCACCGACCGACCCGTCGCGCGCAGGAGCTGAATGTCCATCCCCGGCTCCTCGGCCGGCGGCAGCCTCAGCACCAGGTCCTGCGTGAAGGTCGGGATCACCCGGCCCTCGGCCCACTGCGTGCCGTCCGGATCCTTGCCGCTCGCCACCGCGCGGATGCCCTCGCGCACGATCCGGCGCAGCATGCTCACGCCACGATCGGTGGACACGAGGTGCTCGAGCTCGTGCACGGCGATCGGGCGCTGGCTCGACTGCGCGTCGTAGTCCGCGGGGAAGCGCTGCCGCTCCTCGTACGGGCGGTCGTCCGATTGCCCGAAGCCCGGCTGCGCGACTTGCTCCGCCGTGAGGCCCCACGCCGGATCGACCTGCGCCAGCTCGAAGTTCGTCGTGTGCGTGTCGTCGTTGGGCACGGCCCAGCGGATGATGACGGGGCGGCTCGCGGGCTTGGGCTCCTTCGCCTCCTCGATCTCGCGCGTGAACTGGTGGACGTTCGGCGGCATGAAGTCGCACACGCGCACCCACACCAGGTCGCCGACGCGGCGGGTGGCGATGTAGACCATGCCCGCCTCGGTCTTGACCCAGTCGAGCTCCGGCACCACGCCGAAGGCCTCGGTGAACTGGTAGCCGCTGCTGAGCGCGTGGAGGAACGCGGTGTGCACCGGGTCCATGCTGTTGTCCTTCACCTGGAGCCAGTTGCACGGGAGCATGAACCGCGCGGCCGGCATCAGCGTGTGGCCGGGGACCGCGTAGCTGTCGTACATCGGAAACGCCGGCCGCCGGTCCGGCGGGCCCATGTAGACGAACACCAGCCCCGCGAGCTCGTGCGTCGGGTACGCGCCCTGCCAGACGCGCTCGTGCAGGCGGCTCCCGCGCGGCTCGCCCGGCATCTCGAGGCAGCGGCCGTCGACGTCGAAGACCCAGCCGTGGTAGCAGCAGCGAATCCCGCGCTCGAGCGGGATCCCGAACTCGAGCGACGTCCCGCGATGCGCGCAGTGCAGGTGCAGCACGCCCACGCGTGCGCCGCGGTCGCGGAAGACCACGAGGTCCTCGCCGAGGATCCGCGTCCGCAGCGGCGTCGTCGCCGAGCTCGCGCACGAAGGCGATCGGCTGCCAGAAGCGGCGCAGGTACTCGCCGCCCGGCGTGCCGGGACCGACCTGCGTCAGCTCGGGATCGGGCGCGGGGACGTCACGCCGGTTGTAGCCGTCGAACGCATCACCATCGAGCATCGCCGGTAGCTTAGCGCAAGGCGCTGCGCGCGCCGACCGACGGCGATCCGTCGCCCTGGAAAACGTAGCGGAATGTCAGGCAGCCCGGCTGCGACCCGGGACAGTAGTAGCCGAGGACCTCGAGCTTCGCGTAGCGGCCGTCCGCCGTGCGCACGGCCCACACGTGCGGCTTCGGATCGAGCACGTGCGAGAAGAAGCCGTACGTGTACCAGCCCGCGATGGCCGGGTTGCGCGGGTCGGGCGTGCCCTGGGTCTCCTGGTAGCCGTCGGCAGGGACGGTCTGCACGCTCGCGAACGAGACGGGCCCGAGATCGCGAATGCCCGCGCGGCCCGTGAAGCCGGGGCCACCGTTCGCGATGATCTGGTAGCGGCGGAACGCGAGGTCCCAGCCCGTCGCGCTGGACTCGTCGACCACGGCGCCGAGACGGAACGAGAAGTGACGCCAGCGCTCGGCGCTGGTCGCGTCGACGGTGTAGACGGTGGGCCCCACGAGCGCGCGCCCGGCATCGTTCGGCGCCGGCGGCGTCGGCGCGTAGGTGGGCACGGCCGGCTGACGGAGCGTGAGCGCGACCAGCGCGACGGCCACGACGCCGACGATCGCCACCGCGATGACCGGGCCGCGGCTCACGGCGAGCCCGTGGCGAGGAGGCGCTGGAGCCGGTCGGGATCCACGGGCTTGGTGATGTGCATGTCGAAGCCGGCGTCGAGCGCGCGCCGGCGGTCTTCCGCCTGGCCGTAGCCCGAGAGCGCGATGAGACGCATCGCGCGCGCTTCCGGCAGCGCGCGCAGCCGGCGCGCGAGGTCGTAGCCGTCGATCCCGGGCAACCCGAGGTCGATCAGCGCGACGTCCGGCCGCAGCGTGGTCAGCTTCTGCAGCCCGATCAACCCGTCCTCCGCGGTCTCCACGTCGTGACCCGCGAGCTGCAGGAGGAGCTGCAGGCTCTCGCGCGCGTCCGCGTTGTCCTCGACGATCAGGACGCGCCGGCGAAGTCCCTCGGCCACCGGCGCCGTGCGTCGCGCATCCGTCGCGGCCGGCGCGTCCACGAGGGGGAGGCGAATCGTGAACTCGCTGCCGCGGCCGGCTCCCGCGCTCGCCGCCGCCACCGCGCCGCCGTGCAGCTCGACGAGACGCTTCACGAGCGTGAGGCCGAGCCCGAGCCCGCCGCGCGAGCGGTCCAGCGCCTGCGGCTCCTGCACGAACAGGTCGAAGATCCGGTCGAGCAGGTCGGCGCGAATCCCCTCGCCGGTGTCGCGGACGCTCAGCACGGCGTCGGTCCCGTCCGCGACGGTGCGGACCGTGACGGCGCCGCCGCGCGGGGTGTACTTCAGCGCGTTGTCGAGGAGGTTGCTGACGACCTGCTCCAGGCGCGCGGGATCGCCGCACACGTGCAGCACGTCGCCCTCGACGATGACGCGGTGCCCGCCGGTGCGCCCGGCCTCGGTGAGCGCGTCGACGCACCGCCGCGCGAGCGCCCGGAGCTCCACCGGCTCGCGGCGGAGATCGATCTTCCCCGAGGTGACGCGGGCGACGTCGAGCAGATCGTCCACGAGGCGCGTGAGATGGGTCGCCTGGCGGCCGATGATGGTGGTGAAGCGCCGCAGCTCCTCGTCGCCCATGCGGCGGTTCAGGACCGCGAGCGCGTTCGTGATGGTGCCGAGCGGGTTGCGGAGCTCGTGGCCCAGCATCGCGAGGAACTCGTCCTTCGCGCGGGCCTGCGTCTCCGCCTCCGCGCGCCGCGCCTCCTGCTCCGCCTCGGCCTGCTTGCGTTCCGTGATGTCGACGTAGACGTTCAGCGCGGCGGGCTCGCCGCCGGACGTGATGACCTCGGAGTTGACGAGCACGGTACGCATCTCGCCGGTCTTCGTGCGGAACGGCACCTCGTAGTCGCGCGCGTGCCCGTCCCGGCGCAGGCGGGAGACCAGCGCCGCACGCTCGGCACGCGTGAGCAGGAACCCGGCGGCGGCCTGGTCGAAGCTCAGCATTTCTTCGCGCGTATAGCGGCTGTGCCGCACCGCTGCCTCGTTCACGTCGAGGCGGCGACCGTCGGAGAACCGCACGATGGACATGGGCAGCGGGTTGACGCGAAAGAACTGCTCGAAGCGCCGCTCGCTCTCCCGGAGCGCGGTCTCCGCGCGCACGCGTGCGGTGATGTCGATCAGCGCGGTGATCACGCAGAGGCGGCCGTCGACCTCGACGAGGTCCGCGTTGGCGATCGCCACCACCTGCTCGCCGGTCTTCGTGAGGAACCGCGCCTCCATGTCGCGCACGGTGCCGCCCGCGCGCAGGGTCGCCAGGCCCGCCGCCCGCACGTCGGGATCGATCCAGAAGCCGATCTCGGGGATCGGCCGGCCAATGATCTCCTCGCGGGTCCACCCGGTGATGCGCAGGAACGCCTCGTTGACCTCCAGGAGCCGCCCGGTCTCGAGGTCCGAGACCGAGAGGATGGTGGGGCTCAGCTCGAAAGCCGCGCGCAACCTGGCCGCGGTGCCAACATCGGTCATTCCGGGCCAGTGTAAACTACCGAGCGCGAAGGAGGGCCTTATGCCCAGAACGAGGAGAGTTCTGCTCGCGGCGCTCGTCGTGTGCGGCGTCGCCGCCGCGCAGCCCGCGCGCGCTCAGACCACGACGCTGACGATGTCGTCGTGGGTCTCGCCCACGCACCACATCACCGCGGTCGTCCTGCAGGGATGGGCGAACGAGGCGGAGAAAGTCACCAACGGGCGCGTGAAGTTCACGATGCTCCCCAAGCACCCGTCGGCGCCGCCCGGCACGTTCGACGCGGTCCGGGAGGGGCTCGTCGACCTCTCGTTCGTCACCGCGAGCTACACGCCGGCGCGGCACGTGATGCCGCTCATGCCCGAGCTGCCCGGCGCGGGCGAGACGGCCCTCGCCAACTCCATCGCGTACTCGCGCATGCACTGGAAGCACTTCCACAAGCTCGGCGAGTACAAGGGCGTGAAGCTCCTCGGCGTGTTCACCCACGGCCCCGGCCAGATGTTCACGAAGAAGCCGGTCGCCAGCATCAACGACATCCAGGGCCTGAAGATCCGGACGGGCGGCGGCGTGGCCGAGAAGGTGGCGAAGGCGCTCGGCACCTCGGCCTTCGTGAAGCCGGCGCCCGAGTCCTACGAGCTCCTGAAGTCCGGCGTCGCGGACGGGGTGTTCTTCCCGATGGAGTCCGTGGTGTCGTTCAAGCTCGACACCGTGCTCGAGCAGGCGACGCTGTTCCCGGGCGGGATGTACAGCTCCGCCTTCGGCTTCTTCATGAACGAGGACAAGTGGAACAAGCTGCCGAAGCAGGACCAGGAGGCGCTCGAGAAGATCTCCGGCGAGTGGATCGCGCGGCACGCCGGCAACTCCTGGGACGCGGCGGACGTGAAGGGCATGGAGGCGCTGAAGAAGTCGGGCGTGAAGATCGTGAACGCCAACCCCGAGCTGGTGGCCGAGGTGAAGAAGCGCTCGGCGCCGATCATCGAGGAGTGGGTCCAGCAGGCGAGCGCGAAGGGCGTCAACGCCGCCGCCATCCTCGCGGAGTTCCGCGAGGAGCTGAAGAAGGTCTCCGCCGGCAAGTAGGTGAGCGTCCCCGAGGACCGGTGGGAGCGACGCGTCGAGGCGCTGCTCGGCGTCGCCGCTTCCGCCGTCCTCTTCGCCATGATGGTCCTCACGTTCGTGGACGTCGTGGCCCGCTACGTCTTCAATCGTCCCGTGCGCGGCGCCTTCGAGGTCACCGAGCTCATGCTGCTCGTGCTGATCTTCGCCGGCCTCCCGCTCGTGTCGTACGCCGACGAGCACGCCACCATGGACTTCATCGATCGCCTGCTGGGGCCGCGCGGTCAGCGGGCCGTCCGTGCGATCGTGCATGTCCTGTGCGCGGCGATGCTGTTCCTGCTCACGTGGCTCGTGTGGCGCAAGGCCGACCGCATCTGGGGTTACCGGGACGCGACCGACGTGCTCCGCATCGTCTACGGTCCGTTCGTCTACTTCATGGCCGTCACGATCGGGCTCACCGGCGTCATCCACCTCGGCCGGATCACCGCGCGCCGATGACCGAGGGCCTCGTCGGGCTCATCGCCATCATGGTCATCGCGTTCCTGCGCGTGCCGATCGCGTTCGCGATGGGCGTGGTCGGCATCGTGGGCTACGCCTACATGCGGGACTGGAACTGGACGGTGGCCTTCGCCATCGCGCAGACGAAGGTCTACGAGACCGGCCGGAACTACACGCTGTCGGTCGTGCCGCTGTTCATCCTCATGGGGAACTTCGTGACGCGCGCGGGGATGTCGGAGGAGCTGTTCCGCGCCGCGTACACGTTCATCGGCCACCTGCGCGGCGGGCTCGCGATGGCGACCATCTGGGCCTCGGCCGCCTTCGGCGGGATCTGCGGGTCGTCGATCGCCACCGCCGCCACGTTCGCGAAGGTGGCGTATCCCTCGATGAAGCGCTTCGGCTACTCCGACCGGCTGGCGGCCGGCGTGGTGGCGGGGGGCGGCACGCTCGGCATCATGATTCCCCCGTCGACGATCATGGTGATCTACGGCGTCTTCACCGAGACCAACATCGGCAAGCTGTTCGCGGCCGGCATCATTCCGGGCATCCTCGGCGCGATCCTCCTGTGCCTCGCCGTGCTCATCATGACGTGGCGCGATCCGAGCTCGGGGCCGCCGGGCGAGCGCTCGACCTGGCGCCAGCGTCTCCTCGCCCTCAAGGACGTCTGGGGCGTGGCGGCGCTGTTCCTCTTCGTGATGGGCGGGATCTACGGCGGCTTCTTCACCGCCACCGAGGGCGCCGGCATGGGGGCGTTCGGCGCGATGCTCTTCGCGCTCTCCCGGCGCGCGCTGACGGTGCGGACGCTCTACGCGGCGCTGCTGGAGTCGGCGCGCACGACCGCCATGCTGTTCATGATCCTCATCGGCGCCCTGATGTTCGCGGAGTTCGTGAACATCACCACCATGCCCGCCGACATGAAGGCGCTCGTGACGGGGTGGAACCTGAGCCCGATCATGGTCATCGCCGCGATCAGCGCGATCTACGTCGTCCTCGGCACCGCCATGGAAGAGCTGTCGATGATCCTGCTCACGATGCCGGTCTTCTTCCCGGTGGTCGTGCACCTCGGCTTCGACCCCGTGTGGTTCGGGATCATCATCGTGTGCGTGGTGGAGATCGGCTTGATCAGCCCGCCGGTCGGCATGAACATGTTCGTGCTCAAGAGCCTGCTGCCCCAGGTGTCGACGGGCACGATCTTCAGCGGCGTGATGCCGTTCGTCTACGCCGACGTGATCCGGCTCGCGATCCTGGTCGCGTTCCCGATCCTGAGTCTGTGGCTGCCGAGCCTGACGAAGTGAGCCTGAGGAGGCGTGATGGCGTCGCGAAAACGGATCGGCGTGATGGTTCCGTCCACCAACACGACGTGCGAGGCCGACTTCCAGATGGTGGTGCCGCGCGGCTACACGGTGCACGGCCAGCGGCTCTGGCTCACCAACGACGCGCTCGGCGAAGAGGGCATGAACCGCATGAACGGGGAGATCGAGAGCGGGGCCCGCTATCTCGCCACCGCCAGCGTCGACGCGATCTCCTACGGCTGCACCACCGGCAGCTTCTTCAAGGGGCCCGGGCTGGGACCGCGAGATGATCGACCTCATCGAGCGCACCGCGAAGGTGCCGGCGGTGGCGACGAGTCCCGTCGGTGGTCGAGGCGCTCCGCTCGTTCGGCGCGCGGCGGATCTCGGTCGCCACGCCCTACCCCGAGTGGAACAACCAGCGGCTGCGCGCCTACCTCACCGCGCAGGGCTTCGAGGTCCTCAACCTCGAGGCGGAGCCGACCGCCGCGAAGGCCGGCAACCAGGGCATCAACGACCAGGACCCGTCGGTCATCGTCGACTTCGCCTCGCGCGCGTGCCGCCCGGACGCCGACGCGCTGCTCTGCTCCTGCACGGCGTGGCGGTCGGTGG
>CAVPPZ010000001.1:0-116144 GCA_963707305.1 uncultured Candidatus Rokubacteria bacterium | reverse complement strand
GCCGTTCGACAACCAGATCGAGCTGGCGTGGGCCGCCTCCCTGGTGCTGGTGCTGATCGTCCTCGCTCATCAACATCGTCAGCAGGCTGATCGGACGGCGCACCTGAGCCCACAAAGGAGTTCACCCATGGACGAGCCGCCACCCTGAACGCCCCGCCGATCGTGGCGCCGAAGACGGCGCCGCCGCGGCCAAGGTGATCGATTGCAAGCTGGACAAGATCTACTACGGAGACTTCCTGGCGGTGCGCGACAGCCACGTGCCGATCGAAAAGGGCAAGATCACCGGCTTCATCGGACCGTCCGGCTGCGGCAAGAGCACGGTGCTGCGCAGCCTCAACCGGATGAACGACCTGGTGCGCGGATTCCGCTTCGAGGGCCACGTGCATTTCCACGGCCAGAACATCTATGCGAAGGACGTCGACGCCGTGGTCGTGCGCCGCTACATCGGGATGGTGTTCCAGCAGCCGAATCCGTTCTCGATGAGCATCTTCGACAACGTCGCCTTCGGCCTGCGCCTGAACCGCGTCAAGCCGGGATCGGCGAGCGCGTCGAGAAGGCGCTGCGGCGGGCCGCGCTGTGGGACGAGGTCAAGGACAAGCTCAAGAACAGCGGCCTGTCGCTCTCCGGCGGACAGCAGCAGCGCCTGTGCATCGCGCGCGCGGTGGCGACGGAGCCGGCCGTGCTGCTGATGGACGAGCCGTGCTCGGCGCTCGACCCGATCGCGACGCGCCGGATCGAGGAGCTGATGGTGGAGCTCAAGCAGAACTACACCATCGCGCTGGTCACCCACAACATGCAGCAGGCCCAGCGGGTGGCCGACACCACCGCATTCTTCTCGGTGGACATTTCCAAGGGCGGCCGCACCGGTCACCTGGTCGAGATGGGCCCCACCAAGGAGATCTTCGACAATCCCAGGGAGAAGATGACCGGGCAATACATTCGGGGCGAGTTCAGCTGATGGCGTCGCAGGCGGGGCGATGGCCACCCGGTTCGCGCCGGCGCTGCTGGTTGCGCTCGCGCTGGCCAGCTTGTCGTGCCGGTCCGAGCGCAGGGCGCCGGTGCGCCGGTTCTGCTGCACGGCGCCGGCGCGACCTTCCCTGCACCGCTCTACAAGAAGTGGATCGACGTCTACCGAAGCAGAATCCGGGGGTCGCGATCGACTATCGGTCGTCGGCAGCGGCGAGGGCACCAAGCGCTTCCTCGAGCACACCGTCGATTTCGGCGCCAGCGACGCGGCGCTGACCGATGAGCAGATGGCGGGCGTGAAGGCGGGCGCGAGGCTGGTCCCGGTCACGGCGGGCATCGTCGTCCTGGCCTACAACCTCCCCGGCCTGACCGCGCCGCTCAAGCTCACCCGGGACGTCTATACCGACATCTTCGCGGGCAAGATCAGGGAGTGGGGCGATCCGCGCCTGGTCGCGCTCAACCCGGGACTCAAGCTGCCGAAGCAGACCATCACGCTGGTCGGCCGCCAGGACAGCAGCGGGACCACCTATGCGCTGAGCAACCATCTCAGCGCGGTGAGCGCGGAATGGCGCGACCGCGGGCCGGGTGTGGGCAAGGTGGTGGACTGGCCCGGTCATGCCATGATGGCGCGCGGCAACGAAGGCGTGGCCTCCCGCATCAAGATCAGCCAGGGCTCGATCGGATACGTGGAGTATGGCTTTGCGAAACGGCTCGGGCTCCCGATGGCGCACCTGCAGAACCGGGCCGGGCGCTTCGTCGAGCCCGGTCCGCGCAGCGGCCAGGCGGCCCTGGCCGCCGGCGTGAAGCAGATGCCGGGCAATCTGCGCGCCTTCCTGCCCGATCCCGACGGCGAAGACGCGTATCCGATCGTCACCTTCACCTGGCTGCTGCTCTACGGCCAATACGCGGAGGCGGAGAAGGCCGCGGCGCTCAAGCGGTTCGTCGACTGGAGCCTGACGGAAGGGCAGAGCTACAGCGGCGAGCTCGGCTACATCCCGCTGCCTGCCGATGTGGCCTTGCTCGCGCGCGCAGCGGTGGCCGCGGTAAAGTAGCGGCAGCGACGCATAGCGCGTCCCCACCAGCGCCGATACCGCCACCGACCCATCGTGGCCAGCCCGCGGCTCAATCTCAGCGAGATCGAAGCATCCCTGCGCGCCGTTCAGCGCGAGTTCGATCGCATCAACCGCCGCCTGAGCGCCCAACGCGACCCGCTGAGCGACGAGTCGTCGAGAACATGCTGGCCGGCTACGCCCTGGTCGACGCGCTGGTCGACGCGCGCGTCGACATCTTCGCGATGGGACGCCTGAAATCCGTGCTCGAGCTGAACAGGGTCGTGCTGTGCGGCGCGGGGCCGCCGAACAGAGGATCCGCGCGCCATCTCGAGGCGACCGAGCACCGGTTCTACGAGGAGCGCGAGGGGGGCATCCAGGACATCGTGGAGTGGCTCGCCCTGCACTCCGAGGACTCGGCGTGGAAGCGCGCGGCCGGCGTCTACGTGCGCATCCTGAGCAAGCCGCAGCTGTTCATCGAGGGCAACCACCGGACCGGCGCGCTCGTGATGAGCTATCTGCTCCTGCGGGACGGCAAGCCGCCCTTCGTCCTGACGGTAGACAATGCCGAGGCCTTCTTCGACCCCTCGACCGTGATCCGCGACATCCGCAAGAAGAGCCCGGCGATGCTCGTTTCGCGCTCCGGTCGCGCGGCGCCGGCTGGCGGATCTCCTGCGCGCCCAGGAGAACCCGCACTACCTCCGGAGGTGAGCCTTCAGCCCCGGAGCTTGTTCGAGCCGTTGAGCGCCGCGACCTTGTAGCACTCCGCGAGCGTCGGGTAGTTGAACACCGTGCGACGAAGTAGTCGAGCCGTGCCGCCGAGGGCCATGCACGGCCTGGCCGATGTGGACCAGCTCGGTGGCGCCGGTGCCGATGCAGTGCACGCCGAGGAGTCAGGCGGTTCTCGCGGTGGAACAGCAGCTTGAGCATGCCGACCCGTCGCCGAGGATCTGGCCGCGCGCGATCTCCCGATACCGCGCGACGCCGGTCTCGTAGGGCACCTCCGTCGCGGTGAGTCGCGCGCTCGGTGCGCCCCCACCAGGAGATCTCGGGGATGGAGTAGATGCCGAAGGGGAAGCAGCTACCCCGATCGCCCCGCCGCACGCCGAACGCTGCGCACGCGGCGAGGCGGCCCTGCTCGGCGCGCGTCGAGGCGAGCGCCGGAAAGCCGATCACGTCGCCGACCGCGTAGACGTGGGGGACGCTGGTCGGATACGCTGTGTCGACCGCGAGGCGTCCGCGGGCGTCCGCCCCGAGACCGGCCGCGCTCGACCTCGAGGCGCGCGGTCGCCCCATGCGTCCCGCCGACACCAGCGCCAGGTCGGCCACCGACCGCTTGCCGCTCTCGAGCGCCACGGAGCACGGCGCGCCGCGGCCCGCCCGCACCTCGCGAGCTCCACCGTCTCGCCGAACCGCCACGCCACGTTGCGGCTGCGCAGCTGGTACCACGAGCGCGTCGACGATCTCGCCGTCCAGGAACTCGAGCGGCCGTCGCGCCGCTCGACCAGCGTCACCGTCGACGCCGACCGCCGCGAACATCGACGCGTACTCGATGCCGATCACACCGCCGCCCACGACCATCAGCGAGCGCGGAGGCCGGGGAGGCGGACGAGGTGGTCGGTGGTGAGCACGAGCGCGTCGTCCGGCACGCCCGGCGGGACGCGGGGAGCGAGCCGACCGCGACCACGAAGTCCGACGATCGTGACGCGACCGGCGCGCGCCCGCTACGCACGACCGCGCGTGGGTCCGGCGAAGACGCGCGCCCGCGAGCAGCGTGACGCCGTTGGGCCGTAGCTGGTCGCGACGATATCGACCTCCCGCGCCTCCTCGCGGTCGATCCCCGCGAACGCTCGCGGCCGGACGTTGACGTGCCTCGAGTCGCCCATGGGTGGCGATCGCCCTTGCCGGCGATCCCCGAGGCGCAGACCACCGCTCGCGAAGCGTCTTGCAGGGGATGGTCGGTGTGGAGGCGACACCGCCGACGCATGGGCGCTGCTCGACGACGCCGACGCGCTTGCCGAGCTTCGAGGCCTGCACGGCGGCACGCTGCCGCGCGGGCCGCTGCCGATGGCACGAGGTCGAATCGAACGAGGACATGGGGGCCGAGCGTAGCGGACCGGTGGCCGGGCAGTGTGAGAGGACCGTGACGTTTCGCCTACAGATCGATGACGCCGAACCGCGGGGCGAGCAGCCGCGGAGCGGCACCGGCTTCGCCGGGCCGCGGAGCGCGGGGGGATGGGGGGCCGTCTCGGCCCCCCATGTCAGTCAATCGAGCGGCACGGCTCCGCCGGGCCGCGGAGCGAGGGGGGTATGGGGGGTGCGTCTCGCACCCCCCATGTAAATGTCACCGGACCGTGATGCCCGCGCAATCGACGGTGCCTACGGTGCTCGCGTGGCACGAGTGATCACGCGGAACGGGACGCTGGACGCTGTCGTGGCGGCCAAGCCCGCGGTGCGAGCGCGGGCGGCAGCGCGCACGCCCGTCGGCGGCCTGGCTCTACCTCGCGCCGGCGCTGGCCCTCTACGCGCTGTTCTGGCTCGGCCCGGCGGCCTATTCGCTCTACCTGTCGTTCTTCGACTGGGACATGGCGAGCCCGCGCATGACGCCCGTGGGTCTGGACAACTATCGCCGCGTCCTCACGGATCCCGTCTTCCTCGTCGTCGTTGCGCAACACGCTCGCTCTACGTCGCCCGGGGACGGTGATCGTCGGGACGGGGCGTGGGGCTCGGGCTCGCGCTCGCCCATCCACGCGCCTGCCCCGGCGCGCGCGCCGTTTACCGGTTCGTCTTCTTCCTGCCGGTGGTCACGTCGATCACGGTGGTGAGCCTCGTGTGGATGTTCTGCTTCAACACCCAGTCGGCGCCGTCAACCGGTCCTCCGCCGTGCCGTCGGTGTCGCCGGTCCGAACTGGCTGAACGAGCCGGCGACCGCATTGCTCGCCCGCTGATCGTCGGGGGCGCGTGGAAAGGGCTTCGGCTACAACGTCGTGATGTTCACGGCGGGCTCGCCTCGATCGATCGCGAGGTCTACGAGGCGGCGGCGCTCGACGGCGCCCGACGGGTGGACGATCTTCCGCCACGTGACGTGGCCGCTGCTGTCGCCGGTGACGCTGTTCGTGGCGTGATGGGGTGATCGGATCGTTCCAGGTGTTCGCATCGGTCCAGTCCTCATGACGCGGGGCGGGCCCGCCAACGCCACGAACGTGCTCGTCTATCACATCTGGGAGGCGGCCTTCCGCTTCTTCGACGTCGGGTACGCCGCCGCGCTGGCCACGCTCATGGCCGCGCCGTGGCGGCGCTCACCATCATGCAGCCTCGCCGGGGAGAGCGCTTTGTCCACTATCAATAGCGGCGCCCTCTCGTCCGCGCCGGGGTGGCCGCGCTCGCCGCGGCGCGGCCGTCGCGCTCCCGTACCGTGGATGGTGCTGGCTCTCGCTGAAGCCGAGCGCGGAGAGTCTTCGCGCCGGCGGCGTGGCTCGATCCGTGCGACGGCTGAGCATCGCACGGCTATGCGCGAGGTGTTCCGTCGCGCGCCGTTCGTGCGTGGCTGGCCAACAGCGTCCTCGTCGGCGGCGCTCCTCACGCACGGCGCAGGTGATCACGTCGTTCCTCGCCGCGTACGCGTTCGCGCGCTTCCAGTTCCGGGGCCGCGATGCCGTCTACGTCCGTCCTCGTCACCATGATGGTGCCGCCGCAAACGCTGATGGTGCCGTCCTACGTCCTCCTCCACCACCTCGGCTGCGTCAACACGGTGGCCGGCCTCGTCATCCCGCACCTCGCGTGGGGCTTCGGCATCTTCATGCTGCGACAGTTCTTCCTCGGCGTGCCGCGCGAATCGGCGGACGCCGCCGCCCTCGACGGGTGCGGGCACGTGCGCACGCTGTGGCACGTGTACCTGCCGCTGTCCGCCACCGCGCTCGTCGCGCTGGCGGTGATCGCGTTCGTGGCGGCGTGGAACGACTACTGGCCGCTCATGGTGATCACCGCGGACGAGATGCGCACGCTGCCGATCGGCATCCCCCGCGGTCCACGGGCGCCGACCTCGACGTGCAGTGGCAGGCCACGATGGCCGCGGCCACGATGGGCACGCTGCCCGTCCTCGCGCTCTACCTCATCGCGCAGCGCTGGTTCCTCGACGGGATCAGTCGCAGCGGGCTCAAGGGATGAGCCCGCGCACAAGGAGACGTCCATGATCGATCGTCGCCGCTTCCTCCAGGGGGGCGCCGCCGCCCTCGCGTTCGCCGCCGCCCGTCCCGCTCGCGCGCAGGGCAAGGCCGTCGAGATCGAGTTCCTCCACATCCACGGGGGCGTCCAGCAGCAGACCGTCCAGAAGCAGATCGAGAACTTCAACCAGATGCAGTCGCGCGTCCGCGTGAAGGAGCTGTTCGTCCAGGGCTCGTACGAGGGCGCGGTGGAGAAGCTGCAGGCGATGAACGCCGCCGGCCAGGCGCCCGCCGTCGCGCAGGGCGGGTTCGTCTACCACAAGTTCTAATCCGGCAGCTTCCCGATCACGCCGGTCCAGAAGTTCATCGACGCGGAGAAGTTCGACGTGTCCGACTTCGCGCCGGCCATGCTCGGCTCGGCAAGGACGAGAAGGGCGTGCAGTGGGGGCTGGCCGTACGCGGTTCGACGCCGATCTTCTACTACCGCGACGCAGGCGTTACCGTCGACGCCGGGCTCGATCCGGGCAAGCCGCCGGCCACCTGGCCCGACGTGACGGAGGCCGCGCGCGCGCTCGCCAAGGGCGACCGGGCGGGCGTCTGGTACCACTACGACATCACCGGCAACTGGCTCTTCCAGGCGATGACGGAGTGCGCGGGCGGCCGGATGATCGCGCCGGACGGCAAGTCGGTCGCGTTCCACGAGGCGCCGGGCATCGAGGCGCTGACGTTCTGGGTCGACCTCATCAACAAGCACAAGGCCAAGCCGATGCTCGGCTGGACGCAGGCGCAGCAGTCGTGGAACGCCGGCAAGATCGCGCAGCTCTCGACGACGACGGCGCTGCTCACGGTGCTCTCGACCGGCGTGAGCTTCCCGGTGCGGGCCACCCTCTTCCCCAAGCACCCGCAGCACCCCCGGCGCGTGCCCGCCGGCGGCAACAACGTCTACATCTTCGCCAAGGACCCGGACCAACAGCGCGCGGGCTGGGAGCTCATCAAGTACATGACGGGCGCGGAGGGGACGACGCTGACGGCGCAGGGCATGGGCTACCTGTCGGTGCGCAAGAGCCCCCTCGCGAAGGCGGACCTCATGGGCGACTTCCTCAAGAAGACGCCGAACGCGGCGGTGACGTACCGCCGCACGCCGAGATGGTGCCCTGGTACAACTTCCCCGGGCGCGGCGGCACGCGCATCTCAAGCTCGTGCAGGACGCCATCCAGGACGCGTTCCTCCAGAAGAAGACGCCGAAGGTGGCGCTGGAGGAGGCGGCGAACGCCGCCAACCGCCTGATCGCCGGCCGCGGGTAGCGCGATGACGGCGGCCCCGCTCTGTCTGATCAGCGTCGACGGGCTCTGCGCGTCGGCACTGAGTGACCGCCCCCTGGCCTTGCCGGCGTGCTCCGCGGACTCGCGGCGCGAGGCGCGACGTCCGTCGGTCTCACGCCGAGCTTCCCCAGCGTCACGTGGCCGTGCCACACCACGCTCGTCACCGGCGCACGCCCCGCACGTCACGGCATCCTCGGCAACCAGGTGTTCGACCGGCGCGAGCGCCGCCCGGTCTCGCACTACGGCGACCGCAGCGGGATGCGACCGCGCGTCGAGACGCTGTACGAGGCCGCAGCGGCGGCGGGACGGACCACCGCGGCCGTGCGCTGGCCGCAGACGCGGGGCGCGGGGTGCCTGCGCGACAACATCCCCGAGTTCTACGAGCAGGAGCTCTTCGAGCGGTACGCGACCCGCCCCCTCTGGGACCAGCTGTGCGCGGCCGGACTTCCGGTCGAGCGCTACGGCGAGTGGAGCGCGCGCCACGCGCTCGGGCCGCTCCAGGACTGGCTGACGCTCGAGATCGTCCGCCATCTCTTGCGCCGCCGTCCGCCGGACGTGCTGCTCGTCCACTTCCTCGTCGTCGACAGCTTCCAGCACGACCACGGCGTCGACAGCCCGGAGGCGCGATGGGCGCTGGAGTACGTCGACCGCCTGATCGGCTCGCTCATGGACGAGCTGGCGGCGGTGGGGCGGATCGAGCAGCGAACGTCGTGGTCGTCGGCGACCACGGGTTCGCACCGGTGGATCGTCGCGCACTCCCGAACGCGCTCCTCCATCCGGAAGGTCTGCTGCGTCTCGACCGCCACGGCACGGTCGTCGACCATCGCGTGTGGGTCGCGGCCAATGGCGGCGCGGCCCACGTGTACGTGGCGCCGGGCCGGGATCATGACGCGCTCGTGGAGCGCGTCCGCGAGCGCTTCGCCGCGGTCCCTGGCGTCGGTCTCGTCCTCGGACCCGAATCCTTCGGTGACCTCGGCTTGCCCAGGCCCGAGGACGATCCCACGCAGGGCGACTTGATGCTCGTCGCTGCCGACGGCTGGTACCTGAGCGAGTACGCCACGGAGGAGGCGGCCGCCGCGGCGCCGTTGTACCTGGGGATGCACGGCCACCTCCCGGACGATCCGCGGCTGCGCGCCGGATTCGTGGCCGCGGGCCCGGGGATCGTGCCGGGGATTGCGCTCGAGGGTCTCGATCACCTCGACGTGGCGCCGACGCTCGCCGCGCTGCTGGACGTGAAGCTCACCGCCGCCGAGCGCGGACCGGTCGACGCGCTGCTGCGCCGCTGACCTCTCGCCCGTGGGGGCGATCCCAGGGTGAGACGCAGTTGTCAGGCGTCATCGACACGCTCCTGTCACGCGGTCGCCCTACGCTCGCGCCATCGAATACGAGTTGGGGGAGGCATCCATGGTCGCTCGCACGATCCTCGCGGTCGGTCTCCTCACGTTCACTGCGTGCGCCACGACGCAGACCTCCTACAGCAGCCGAGGCTTCGTCACGGAGGTGAAGGACGGTCGCCTCTGGGTGTTCCGCGACGGGTCGAAGGATCTCGCGGAGTACCGACAGCACGGTGAGCTCACGAAGATGGTCACCCGCATCGGGGCCGGGCCGAACGGCATGACGATCCGCGCGGGTGAGGCGCAGGACATCGACGACTACCTTGCGGCCAAGTAGCGCGGATCTCTTGCGTGCCGTCGTCCCTCAGCCGGCGCCCAGGCGGGTCGCCAGCTCCGAGAGATCCGCGCATGTCGACGTCGGAGACGAGCGCGTAGCCGAGATCTCCCGCTCGCCACACGATCACGTTGAACCCCCGGACGCTGGCGGCGTGGCGGGCCTGATGGTCGCGGGCGGCCACCCGAGGCCGTCGGCGCGGAAGACGAGCAACGAGATCGTGTGGCGCCGGCGGCCGTACACGACGACGGCGGCCTTCCGGTCGAGGAACCGCTCGACGGCGCCGCCACGCAGGGGAAAGTCGGCGTCGCCGGCGAACGGCACGACGGGCGCGAAGTCGATCTGCCCGGCGAACCACGGCTTCACCTCGTGGATGATCGGACTCGCGACCGGCAGCGCATCGCGGCGCTCGAGGATGCGCAGATGATCGTTGACGGCCTCGACCGTCAGCCCCGAGATGTTCGGCGCCGCGCGCCACGGCGCCAGCGCGAACAGGAGCGCGACGAGCACCACCGCGGCGCCAGCCCCCGCCGGAACCAGCCGCCGGACCCACGATCGTGCCGGAGCGGCCGATGGCCGCGGCCATCCCCTCGCAAGACGCCGCTTGAGCGCGATCGGCGCGGGATGCTGCGGCAGCCGGCGCTCGAGGACCTCGGTGAGGGCGTGCTCGGCCGCGTCCTCGTGCGCGCACGCGGCGCAGGTGTCGAGGTGCGCGCGGACGGCCTCGTGGTCCGCGGACTCGAGGCGCCCCGCCTGGTAGTCGAGGAGAGACGCGCGGACGTCGGCGCAGGCGATCACGGCCCGTAGTCTCGCAAGCGCTGCCGAAGCGCCGCGCGGGCGCGCGACAACCGCGACTTGACGGTGCCCACGGGGCAGCCAAGCACGTCGGCGACCTCGCTCTCCGTCAGGCCTTCGAGATCGAGGAGCACGACGGTGCGCGCGTCCTCGGGCAGGCTCAAGAGGGCCCCTTCGATCTCTTCGGCCACCAGCTTGCGCAGGCGATCGAGCTCCGCATCGCCCCGGAGCCAGCCGCCTTCGGGGACGTCGGCATGTGACGGCGCGACCGTGTCGAGCCCGCCGATGGTCGGGTCACGGCGGCGGCGACGGTAGCCGCTGATGAACGTGTTGCGAAGAATGCGGAAGAGCCAGGCCTTGAGATTCGTTCCCGGCGCGAAGCCATCGGCGCCGGCGAGCGCCCGGGCGTACGTCTCCTGGACGAGGTCCTCGGCATCGGTGTCGTTGCCGGTGAGATAGCGGGCGAGGTTGTGCAGGGCGTCCGCGTACGCGAGCGCTTCGCGTTCCACGATTCCGCGTCCGCGCTCCATGCGTTCACCTTAACGCAGCCCTCTCACGGTCCACCCGTCATGGTTTCGTAACGCCCGACGGGGCCGTTCGTTCCATCGGGAACGCACGACCGCTTCGTGCGTTACGGGCGGTGGAGCGACATCCAGACCAGGAGGGCGACATGCGGAACATCGTGGGCGCGCTGGTGGCGGCGGTGTGCGTGCTGGGAGCGGGCGTGGCGGACGCGTACATGTGCGAGGGGTTGTTCGCGACCGCGGAGGAGCGGATCAAGGAAGCGGAGGGCACGATCACGAAGGAGACCGACGTGCGGGTCAAGCAGAAGCTCGCGGAGGCGAAGGGCTTGCTGGAGGCGGCCAAGATCGGCCACCGGCAGGCCTCGGAGCGACACACGGGCGCGATCGGCAAGTACTCGCACGGGGATGCGGTCCGTCAGGCGCGCTGGGCCGAGTCGCTCGCGACGGAGGTCATCTTCCTGAGCACGGGGGCGACCCGCTGACGTCATCGAATCTCAACACGGTTGTCATCGTGACGACGCCGGGCGCTGCGATGAATGGGCCCCGCAGGGGGTGCCATGACGCTCACGATCGAACGCCTCGAGAAGCGGTTTGGCCCGACGCGGGCCGTCGACGGGCTCAGCCTGCGGGTCACCCGCGGTGAGTTCGTCGGGATCATCGGGCGATCGGGGGCGGGGAAGTCGACGCTCCTGCGGCTGATCAACCGCCTGGTCGAGCCCACGGCGGGCACGGTCCGGTACGGCCCCATGGACGTGATGGCGCTCCGGGGGCGCGAGCTCCGGCGCTGGCGCGCGCGCTGCGCGATGATCTTCCAGCAGTTCAACCTCGTCGGCCGGCTCGACGTCCTGACGAACGTCCTCATCGGACGCGTGGGGCTTCGCGCGGTCCTGCCGTCGCTCGCCGGCCACTTCTCCGCGGCCGAGCGCGCGGCGGCCGTCCACGCCCTCCACCGCCTGGATCTCCTGCCGCAGGCGCTGCAGCGCGCCGAGACGCTCTCCGGCGGCCAGCAGCAGCGCGTGGCGATCGCGCGCGCGTTGCTCCAGGACGCGCAGATCGTCCTGGCCGACGAGCCGATCGCGTCGCTCGACCCGCGCAACGCGGCGCGCGTCATGGACTCGCTCGCGACCATCAACCGCGAGGACGGCATCACGGTGCTCTGCAACCTGCACAGCCTCGAGACCGCGCGCACCTATTGCGACCGCATCGTCGGGATGGCGGCCGGCCAGATCGTGTTCGACGGACCGCCGGCCGCCCTCTCCGGCGAGCGTGTGCGCGCGATCTACGGACTCGACGAGCCGGACGCGGAAGACGACGCGCAGCCGGCGGCGGCCCTCACGCACGCCTGAAAGGAACGCCATGACGACGCGACGCCACGTGCTCCTCGGACTCACCGCCGGTCTCGGCACCGTCGCCCTGCGCCCGCGCGCGGTGCGGGCGGCGAGCTGGCGCGACAGTTTCCCCAGCTCTCGTTCGGCGTCATCAGCGCCGAGAACGAGGCGGACCGCACGGTCCGCCACCAGCCGCTCGTGGCCTACTTCGAGAAGCGCCTGGGCGTGAAGATGCGCATGCACCACGCCACCGAGTACGCCGGGACGATCGAGGCGCTGAAGGCGCGCAAGATCGAGTTCGCGCGCTTCGGGCCGGCGTCGTACGCGCAGGCGTGGATCGTGACCAGCGGCAAGGTGGAGCCGATCGCGGCCGCCACCGACACGCGAGGGCTACGCGGCCTATCACTCGGTGATCGTCGTCAAGAGCGACAGCGCCTTCACCTCGCTCCAGGACCTCAAGGGCAAGAGCCTCGCCTTCGCCGATCCGAACTCGACCTCGGGGTACGTCGCCCCGGCGTTCTTCCTCCGGGAGCAGGGCGTGGACCTGGCCGCGCCACTTCGGCCGCACCGGCTTCGCCGGCAGCCACGAGAACGGCATCATCGCCGTCGTCAACGGCAGCTACGACGCGGCCGTCACCTGGTGGACCAACGAGCAGCGCTCGAACTTCCTCCGGATGGAAGACAAGGGCATGATCCCGAAGGGCGCGGTGCGCGTGGTGTGGAAGTCGCCCGCCCTGCCCGAGAGCCCGTGGGCCATCCACACCGACCTCCCGGCGGAGCTCAAGACCGAGGTGCGCGCCGCGCTCATGGCGTTCCCCGCCGCCGAGCCGGCCGGGTGGAAGGCGCTCACCGACGGCAAGTCGAAAGGCCTGGTGGAGATGCGTCACGCGGACTACGAGCCCGTGGTCCGGATGATCCAGGCCAACCAGAAGGAGCGGCGCGGGCGGTAGGGCCTTGGCGTCGAGGGGCCTGGGGTCCTCAGCGACGGGCCCCCTGTTCAGGTCGCCGCCCTCGAACAGCGCCTGGCGGGCGCGCGGGCGGCGCCGGCGCCGTGACGCGCTCGTCGGCGGGGTCGTCTTCACCGGCCTGCTCGCGGCGTCGCTCGTCGTCAGCGAGGTGAGCCCGCGGCACCTCGCCGAAGGTGTCCCCGGCATGCTGCGGTACATCGCCGGGACGCTGCCCGCCGGTGCATCCGCGGAGCCTCGTCGCCGACGTCGCCGAGTGGTACTGGGGCCTCGGCCAGTGGCTCGTGCTCCTCGGCGACACGCTGCTCGTGGCCTTCATGGGCACCGTGCTCGGCGCGCTGGCCGGCGGCGTCCTCAGCTTTCCCGCGTCGCGCACCCTGGTGCGGAGCCGTGCGGTCTACTTCATCGCCCGGCGAGGACTGGAGATCGCGCGCACGGTGCCCGAGCTGGTGTACGCGCTGATCTTCGTCTACGCGTTCGGCCTCGGCCCGCTGCCGGGCGTCCTGGCGATCGCCATCCACTCCGCGGGCGCGCTCGGCAAGCTGTTCGCCGAGGCCAACGAGAACGCGGACCTCGGTCCTCTGGAGGGACTCCATGCGGCGGGCGGCACGTGGGCGATCGGGATGCGCTACGCGATCGTTCCTCAAGTGTTGCCCGCGTTCCTGAGCTACGCGCTGCTGCGCTTCGAGATCAACGTGCGGTCGTCGGCGGTGCTCGGCTTCGTCGGCGCGGGCGGGATCGGGCAGGAGCTCTACACCGTGATCCGCCAGTTCCTCTACGTCGACATCAGCGCCATCGTGCTCCTGCTCATCGCGACCGTGATCGTCATCGACCTCGCGTGCGAGCGGCTGCGTCACCGCGTCATCGGGGCTCCGGCGTGATCGCGCGCACGAGCCTCGATCTCGGCACCGCGCGCGCGCTCGCCCCGGCGGTGTTCACGCGCCCGCTCGCGACTCGTGTGCGCCGGGCGGCGGCGTGGACGCTGTTCGCCGCCGCTCTCGCGCTCGGCCTCTGGCGCATGGAGCTGTCGCCTGCGCGCCTGCTCGGGGGGATCGGCAAGCTCGGCTGGCTCGTCACGCTCATGCTGCCGCCGTCGCACGGCGGCTGGCTCGCCGAGTTCACGTACGGGATGCTCGAGACCGTCGCCATGGCCTTCGCGGGCACCGTGCTGGCGGCGGTCGTCGCCGTCCCCCTCGGGTTCCTCGGGGCGCGCAACGTGGTGCCCGTGCGCGTGCTCCACTTCGGGTTCCGCCGCATCTCCGACGGACTCCGCGGCGTGGACACGCTGATCTGGGCGCTGATGTTCGTGAACGCCGTGGGCCTCGGTCCCTTCGCGGGTGTCATGGCGATCGCCGTGAGCGACGCCGGCACGCTCGGCAAGCTCTTCGCCGAGGCCGTGGAGAACGTGCAGCGTCCGCCGATCGAAGGCGTGCGCGCCGCGGGAGGCAGCCGGCTGCAGGTGATCCGGTTCGCGATCCTGCCGCAGGTCTTCCCCGTGCTGCTGAGCCACGTCCTCTACTACCTCGAATCGAACACGCGCTCGGCGACGATCCTCGGCGTGGTCGGCGCCGGCGGCATCGGCTTCCAGCTCGCCGAGCGCATCCGCCTCAACAATTGGGATGAGGTCGCCTTCATCGTGCTGATGATCCTCGCCGTCGTCACCGCCATCGACGCCTGTTCGAAGGCGGTGCGGCTGCGCGTGATCCGCGGGCCACGATGACGTCACGCCCGCTTCATCGCGCTGCAACGAGGTGAAGGCGATCCTGAGGGCGTGACCGATCGCCACGGCGACTTCGAGTGGGCACGGCTCGGCGACGAAGCCGTCGAGCTCCTGCGCGACTACCTCCGCATCGACACGACGAACCCGCCGGGCAACGAGAGCGCGGGCGTCGCATTTCTCGCACAGGTTCTGACGCGCGACGACGTCCCGTTCGAGACCGCGGAGCCGGCGCCGGGTCGCGGCAACCTCGTCGCCCGACTCGCCGGCAGTGGCGTGCGGCCCGGGCTGGTCCTCCACCATCACATCGACGTCGTCCCCGCGGATCGCCGGCACTGGAGCGTCGATCCCTTCGGCGGCGTCGTCGACGAAGGCTACCTCTACGGCCGCGGCGCGCTCGACATGAAAGCCGTCGGCATCGTGCAGCTCATGGCGGTGCTGGCGGTCAAGCGCGCCGGGATCCGGCTCGCGGGTGACGTCGTCCTGCTGGCCACGGCGGACGAGGAGGACGACAGCGAGCTCGGCGCCGAGTTCGTCGCGCGCCATCGCAGCGGGTGGCTCGCCGGGACCGATGCGGCGCTCTCGGAGCTTGGTGGCATCCTCGATCGGTTCGAGCTCACGCGTCCGATCGGGATCATCGGCGTCTCGGAGAAGACGCCGCTGCCGTTGCGTCTCACCGCGCGCGGCGTGCCCGGGCACGGCTCGCTCTCGTGGCCGGACAGCGCGCCGCATCGCCTCGTGCGCGCGCTGCGCCGGCTGCTGCGCGGCGCCCGCACGCCACGCGTGCTGCCGGAGACGCAGGCGTTCTTCTCGACGCTGGCCGCCGCGCTGCCGGACGGCGTGGCCCCGGGCTACCAGGACCTGGCGACGGCGCTCCAGGAGCCGGAGTTCCGCGCGACGTTTCTCGCGAATCCGCACTTCGCCGCCGCCGTCACCACGACGTTCGCGGTCACGGTCGTTCGCTGCGGCGAGCGGCGGAACGTGAGCCCGGCGGAGGCGGTGGCGGAGGTCGACTGTCGCGTGCTGACCGGCGACGACCCGCACGAGATCGTCGAGTGGGTCCGGCGGCGCATCGACGACGACCAGGTGGACGTCGAGATCACGGGCGCCGCGCGACGCCCCACGCTGTCCTCGACCGAGACCTTCATCTACCGCACGCTCGAGAAGGCGCTGCGCCGCCGCGTGCCCAACGCGATCGTCACGCCCGCGATCCTCACCGGCTTCAGCGACAGCTGGGTGTTCCGGCGATGTGGACTGCACAGCTACGGCTTCAGCCCGTTCGTCCTCGACGAGAGCGAGCTGTTCCGCATCCACGGCGTCGACGAGCGGATCTCGCTCGAGAACGTCCGGGCCGGCGTGCGCGCGCACGCCGAGCTGCTGCTGGACGCGCTGGGGGAATGACATGACCGTGGAGGATCCGGCGGCCTGGCACGCCGTGCATCGTGACGGAGACCTATCCGCCGGAGATCAACGGCGTCGCGCTCACCCTCCGGCAGCTCGTGCGCGGCCTCGGCGCGAAGGGCCACGCGGTGTCGCTCGTTCGATTGGTGAGATGGGGGGTGCGAGACGCACCCCCAATCCCCCCTCGCTCCGCGGCCCGGCGGAGCCGGGCCGCGGAGCGACTGGCCATGACACCGACGGATGCCTGGCGCCGGATCCTGACGCGGACGTGCTGCAGGTGCCGGGCGTGCCGCTGCCGCGGTATGCGGGACTGCAGCTCGGCCTGCCGGCCGGCGCGGCGCTGGCGACGACGCTGGACGGCGCGACGGCCCGATGTCGTCTACGTCGCCACGGAAGGTCCGCTCGGGTGGTCCGCGGTGCGTGTCGGCGACGCGCATGGGCATCCCGGTGCGTGAGCGGCTACCACACGAACTTCGACCGCTACATGAGCCACTACGCGTGCCGGCTGGCTGCGCGGGGCGGCGGCGCGGTACCTGCGACACTTCCACAACGGGACGGCGGCGACGCTGGTGGCCACCGAGGAGCTGCGCGCGCAGCTCGACCGCCGCGGGCTACGAGAATCTCCGCGTCCTCGGGCGCGGCGTCGACACGCGTCTCTTCGCGCCGTCACGGCGCTCGGCCGCGCTTCGGGCGGCGTGGGGGCTCTCGGCCGGCGACCTCGCCGTGCTGTACGTGGGACGCGTGGCCGCGGAGAAGAACGTCCCGCTCGCCGTGGAAGCCTACCGAGCCATGCAGCGGGCCGCGCCGTCGAACGTCGTCTTGCGGCTCGTCGTCGTCGGCGACGGGCCGCTCGCGCGCCGCGCTGCAGGGCGCCCATCCGGACGTCATCTTCTGCGGACTCCAGCAGGGCGAGGCGCTCGCCGCGCACTACGCCTCGGGCGACGTCTTCCTCTTTCCGAGCGAGACCGAGACGTTCGGGAACGTGACGCTGGAAGCGATGGCCAGTGGCCTGGCGATGGTCGCCTACGACTACGCGGCGGCCCGCGCGCACCTCACGCACACGGAGAACGGGCTGCTCGTGCCGTACCGCAACGCCGGGGCGTTCGTCGAAGCGCGCCATGACGCTTGCGCACGGCGGCTCGCTCGTGGGGCTTCGCCGCCGCGCGCGCGAGGCCGCGCTCACCGCGGAGTGGCCGCGCGTGGTCGATCGATTCGAACGATTCCTGCGGCAGGCCTGCGAGGTCCGCGTGGACTCCCACGCCGCCGTCCTACCCGAGGAGGTCGCGTGACGATGAACGTCTGGCTCGTCGTCGGTCTCGTCCTGGCTCTCACCGGCGCGGTGGTGGCCGGCCGCCGCCTCGCCATCGTGATGCGCACGTGGCGCGCGTACGCGTTCGCGCCGCTCCTGCTGCGACGGCTCTCCCACTGGGCGCGCGCCTACCACTACGCGGACGACGCCTTCTTCCGCGCCGACGGCGCGCCCGAGGCGTGGGTGGCGCGGCGCCGCGCCGGCCTCGAGCGGCTCGGCGCGCTCTTCGCCGCGCGCCATCCACGATCCTCGGCGTGGGGGGACGTCGCTCCGCGCGAGCTTCTCGGACCTGCGCTTCACCGACGCCAACCGCGTGCCGTTTCCGTTCGCGCGCTTCGTCCGCGAGCGCTTCAACCTCTCCGCGGTGGTCACGGCCTCCGATGGGCCGCGGCTCCAGAACCTCGACGGGGAGTGGACGCTGGACGTGAGCGGCTCCTACGGCGTGAACGTGGCCGGCGTGGCCCGCTACAAGGAGTGGATGGCCCGCGGGCTCGACGCACGTGCGCGACACCGGCATGGTGCTCGGCCCGCTGCATCCTCTCGTCGCCGGGAACATCGAGCGGCTCAAGACGCATCTCCGGCCTCGACGAGGTCTCGTTCCACATGAGCGGGACGGAGGCGGTGATGGCGGCCGTGCGGCTGGCGCGGTTCAACACGCGCCGCCGGCTCGATCGTGACCTTCGCGGGTGCCTATCACGGCTGGTGGGACGGCGTGCAGCCGGGCCTCGGCAACGAGCGCGACGCTCGGCGACTGCCTCACGCTGAAGGACCTCCACCCGCACGTCGCTCGAGGTCATCCGCCGGCGCGCGCGCGAGATCGCGGCCGTGCTCGTGAACCCGATCCAGGCGTTCCATCCGAACATGCCGCCGCCGAGCGACGCGGTGCTCCTGACGAGCGCGGCGCGCACGACGTCCGACGCCACCGCGCGCTATGCCGAATGGCTCGCGCGAGCTCCGCGCGGTCTGCGACGCGTACGACATCCCGCTGATCTTCGACGAGGTGTACACGGGCTTCCGCCTCGCGCGTCGGCGGCGGCCAGGAGCACTTCGGCGTGCGCGCGGACATGGTCGTGTACGGCAAGACCGTCGCCGGCGGCCTGCCGATCGGCGTCGTGTGCGGCACGCACGCGCCTGATGCGCCGCTTCGATCCCGAGCGGCCGCATGCGCGTCGCGTACGTGATCGGCACGTTCTCGGCGCATCCCGTCGTCATGGGCGCGATGCACGAGTTCCTGAGCTGGGCCATCGAGCCGTCGACGCCCGCGCTGTACGACGAGATGAACGCGCGCTGCGCGCGACTGGGCCGGCGGCGACGAACCGTGACCTCGCCGCCGCGGCGCTGCCGCGTGCACGTGGTGCACTTCGCGAGCGTGTGGACGTCCGCTTCACGAGCCGGGCCGCTACCACTGGCTCCTGCAGTACTACCTGCGCGCGGAGGGCGTGACGCTGAGCTGGGTCGGGACGGGCGCTGCCTCGCCACGATGGACTTCACCGAGAAGGACTACGACGCGCTGCGAGACAAGCTCGTCGAGGCGGCGCCACGCGATGAGGGCGGACGGCTGGTGGCTCACGGCCGACGAACACCCTGGGAGGGAGAGCGCCATGCGAGCAGGACTGATGCGGGAGATGGTGGGGAGCCTCGTGCCGATCCCGGACGCTCCAGACGTTCTACGCCGAGATCATGCGGCGCAAGTCGCACGACCACCACGCCTCGCACAGCGACACCGATCAACCAGCTCTTCCACATCATCAGCTCGAGCGTGTTCCTCGTCTGCTACGGGCTCGCGTTCCGGGACCTCACGACCGCGATGTGGGCCGGCCTCGCCGCGCTGTTCCTCCGGCAGGTCGGTCACGCGGTCCTCGAGCCGCCGTGCCACGACAAGGAGGCGACGCTGCTCGGGTACAACACGCGGAACAAGACCTTGATCCTCGGGACGTACCTGGTGATCCCGATCGTCGATCTCTTCCGCGCCGGGAGCTTCATGGCCGAGGGGCTCGCCGCCGACGTCGCGTTCCACTGGTTCGCGTGGACGGGCGTGGTCGTGCTGGGTCGCGTCGCGTATCTCGCGTGGACGCACGGGCCGTGGCTCGCGCTGGTCTGGTTCGTGAAGCTGATCACCGATCCGGTCACCGACCTCATCGCGTACGCGCCGCGCTTCCTCCGGGTCGCCTAGACTAGCGACATGGGGGGCGCGAGACGCGCCCCCCGCATCCCCCACGCTCCGCGGCCCGGCAAAGCCGTGCCGCTCCGCGACTGCCGGCTGGAGCCGTGCGAATGACGCTCGTGGCGTTGCCCCTCGCGGCAGCTCCTGCTGAGCCTCGAGCGCGCGTGCTGGGTGGTGATCGCCCGCGCGCCGGACGCGTTCCGCGCGTGGTGCGCGCATCCGCTCGTGGCGCGCCTCGGTGAGCCCGTCACGGTCGTCCAGGCGCTCTTCTGCGGCTTCAAGGCGCTCCAGCTCGGCGTGTTCGTGGGCTGGTGCCGCCTCCACGGCACCGGCTGGACACCACCGGGCCTGGTCGCGCTCGGCGTCGGGACGGCCGCGATGCTCGTGGGGCAGGCGCTGAACGTGGCGGTGTTCTATCGCCTCGGTCGCGTCGGCGCGTTCTACGGCGACCGTCTCGGCTACCCGGTCCCGCGCTCGACGGCGTTTCCCTTCTCGCTGCTCCGGCACCCGCAGTACGTCGGCGCCGTGCTCACGATCTGGGGGTTCTTTCGCGATCCTGCGGTTTCCGGCCGAGGACTGGTACCTCTTGCCCGCGATCGAGACCCTGCTACTACGCCGTCGGCGCCGTGCTGGAGGACCGGCCACACGTCGTGGCCGGGCGGCCGGCGCCCCGTCGACGCCGATCAGAGCCTTGACGCCGCCGATCGTTCCTCCGAGCGTACGGCGCACCGAGCGGCCAGCGGTGGCGCTGATCCGGTCGGCGGCCTCGACGGCGCCCTCGGCGGCGCTGCGCGCGAGCTTCGCGACGTCCACACCGAGCGCGCGCGCCGCGTCCACCGTGCCTTCGACCGCGCGGCGCGCGACCATCCCGACGTCGCCCCCGATGTCGCCGGTGGCGCGCACGGCGCCGCGCGTGGCGGATCGCGCCGCGCCGCCGAGGTCGGCGCCGATCTCCTCCGCGGCCTCGATGGTGCCGCGGATCGTGCTGCGCACGACCGATGCCGACGTCGCCCCCGATCTCGTGCGCGGCGCGAATCGATCCGCGCACCGCGCTGACGCCGGCGGTGCCGAGCTCCGCGCCCACGTCGCGGGCGCCGGCGACGGCGGTCACGAGCGTGGTGCGGACGAGGTCCAGCACGCCGACGGAGAGGACCTGGCCACTGGAGATGGCGGTTTCGGATGAAGCGCTGGACGCGGCCCGGCGGAACCGGGCGCGGGGTCTGGACGGCAGGGCGAGCGGGTCTCGTGGACTTCTTCGCGGCCATGCTGATCTCCTTCGTTTCAGGGTGACAACGAACGGCGGACCCCACCGAGGATGGCGGGCGCGGCGGCGCCGGCGACGACGACGCTCCAGTCCGCCACCGACAACGGACTCGTGCCGAGCAGCCGGCGCAGCGGCGGCGCCGTCATCGCGAGGGCGTGCAGCGCGACGCTGCCGCCGACGACGCCGAACAGGATCCCCGGACGGCTCGCCCCGCGTCCGGAGCGTGAGCGCGTTGCCGAGCTGCGCGGCCGTGAGCGCCGAGAACGCCATGGTCCCGACGCGCGGGCCGCCGCGCGCGAGCGCGATCGCGTGGACGCCGAGCGTGGCCGCCGACAGGACCACCGCGTCCGCCGTGATGGCGCCGAGCGTTCGCGGCGAGAGCAAGGGCTGCGCGGGATCGCGCGGCGGCTGCGCCATCACGTCGGGCTCCGGCGGCTCCACCGCCAGCGCGAGCGCGGGCAGCGACGTCGGAGAGCAGGTTGATCCAGAGCAGCTGGACGGGCGACAGCGGCGCCGCGCGTGCCGACCGCGAGCGCGGCCAGCGTCACCAGGATCTCGCTGAAGTTCGTCGACGAGCAGGAAGCGCAGGCTCTTGCCGATGTTGCCGTGGATCGTCCGGCCTTGCTCCACCGCGTGAACGAAGCCCGCGAAGTCGTCGTCGAGCAGCACGACGTCCGCGACGTCGCGCGCGACGTCGGTGCCGCGCGCGCCCATGGCCACGCCGATGTCGGCCGCGCGCAGCGCGGCGGCGTCGTTGATGCCGTCGCCGGTCATCGCGACGACGGCGCCGCCGGCCTGGAGCGCGCGGACGATCTGGTGCTTGTCCGCCGGCGACACGCGCGCGAACACGTCGACGTCGAGCACGAGCTGCCCGAGCGCGGCGTCATCGAGCCCGGCGAGGGCCGTCGCTTCGACGACGCGGACCGCGCCGTCGCGGCCGAGGCCCAGCTCGCGGCCGACCGCGGCCGCGGTCGCGGGCGTGATCGCCGGTGAGGATGACCGTGCGAATGCCCGCGCGGCGGCAGGCCACGATGGCCTCGCGCGCGCCGGGACGCACGGGATCGGTCATCGCCACCAGTCCGACCCAGACGAGACCGTCGTAGCTCGGATCGCCGGTCTCGTCCGAGGTCTTGTACGCGAGACCGAGCACGCGCAGACCCCGCGCCGCGATGCGCGCGCCGTGCGACGCGATGAGCGCCGTCACTCGCGCGTCGAGGGGCTGTTCGATCGCGCCATCCAGCCACGCGGTCGATCGCGCGAGGACACTCTCGGGGGAGCCCTTCACGAGCGTCAGCCGCCGCGTGCCGTCGGCGTGCGTGGTCCCCATCCAGTGATCGCCGTCGAGACGCGGCCGCGCGCCCAGCAGCGGATAGCGCGCGCGCAGCGCGTGCGCATCGATCCCCGCATCGCGCGCCGCAAGGAGCAGCGAGCCTTCCGTGGAGCTGCCGCGGACCTCGCCGCTGGCGGGATCGAGCTCCGCGTCGTTGCACAGGACCCCGATGGTGAGCGCGCGGCCGAGCATCGAATCCACGTCCGCGGCGGGATCCCGGCGGCGGATAGTCCTTCCCCGCGAGATGCCAGCCCGCCACGGCCATGCGGTTCTCGGTGATGGTCCCCGTCTTGTCGGCGCAGATGACCGTGACGGCGCCGAGAGCCTCGACGGCGGCGAGCCGTCGGACCAGCGTGCGCTGCTTGAGCAGGCGCTGCGTGCCGAGCGCGAGGGTCGTCGTCGCCACCGCCGGCAGTCCCTCGGGAACCGCCGCGACCGCGAGGGAGACCGCGATGCGGATCATCTCGAGCGTGGGCATGCCGCGAAGGAGGCCGAGCGCCAGCGCGGCGCCGCAGAAGCCGAGCGACACGCCCACGAGCTTCCGCCCCATGACGTCGAGCTGCCGCTCGAGGGGCGTCGAGGGCGTCACGCTCTCCGCAACGAGCGTGCGCACGCGCCCGAGCTCGGTCCGCGCGCCCGTCTCGACGACCACGCCCTCGCCCGATCCCTCCACCACGGTGGTGCCGGCGTAGACCATCGTGAGCCGATCCCCGATCGGCGCGGCCGGATCGCACGGCGCATGTGCCGACTTGAGCGTGGGGATGCTCTCGCCGGTCAGCGAGGACTCGTCCACTCCCAGACCGTCGGCGGCGAGCACGCGGAGATCGGCCGACACGTCGTCTCCCGCGCGCAGGACGACGATGTCGCCCGGCACGAGCGCCGTCGCGCGCACGAGCGACGCTCGTCCGTCGCGACGGACGAGCGCCTGGGGCACGCCCACGCGCTGCAGCGAGGTGAGGATGCGCTCCACGCGCCGCTCGGTGACGTAGCCGATGGCCGCGTTGAGACCGACGACGGCCAGGATCACGGCCGCGTCGATCACCGCGCCGGTGGCGAGTGACAACGTGGCGGCGCCGGCGAGCAGGAGCACGGGAGTGGAGCACACGTGGTCGCGCAGGATCTCGAGCGTGCTCTTGGGGCGCGGTGCCGGCAGCGCGTTGGCGCCGAACCGATCGAGGCGCTGCTCCGCCTGCTCGGACGACAGGCCCGTCGCGCTGTCGGTCGCGCAGCGCTCGAGCGCGGCGGCGGCGGTCGAGGCGTGCCAGGCGACGGCGGCGCCGCTCGCGGTGAGCGCGTTCTGGCCGTTGCGCGGCGCGCTCGCCTGACGCGCGATGTCGGCGGCGATCGCGCGCACGCTCCACCGCGCCGGGTCGAAGAGGACGAGGAGGTTGCCGGTGACCGCGCTCGCGCGGACGGAGCGGACGCCATCGAGCCTGCCGATCCGCGCTTCGAGCACGACGGCGGTGCCCGGGGAACGCCGGAGGCCCTCGACGCGGAAGCGCGCGCGGCCGGGAACGGCGACGAAGAGTGGCGTGACGCTGGGCATGGGAGGAAGGGAACGAGAAGCGTGCCGCCCGTTGGTCGACGGGGCGGCGGCCGCGTGCGGCCGGAGGCTATTTCGCGGGTGGCGGAGGGGACGGGAGCGCGTGCCGGAAGCCGCGCTCGTCGAAGTAGCGGTCGATCTCCGCTTCATACGCCCGGAGCCGACCGGCCCTCGTGTCGAACACCGTGTCTCCGAGAAGACCGAGCACGAGCCGTGCGATGAGCGGCATCTCCACCTCCCTCGATCCGTGAGGCTCTACGACACCTCTCACGATACGGATCGAAGGTAACGCGACGGTGACGATGCACGAACGTTTTCGTTACTTTCGAGCCGGGGGGCGCTCGAGGCGTTGCACGGTGGCCATGGCCGAGACCACGGTCGTGCCGTGGCTGAGCAGGATGCTGGCCAGGGGCTGCGCGAGCCCGACCGAAGCGAGGGCGACCACCCCCAGGTTGGCCTGGGCGGCCGTCCGCAGGGTCCGACGCACCGCGCCAATGCTCTCGATCGCGAGGTCCAGCGCCCGGACGACCTGCTCCAGACCCCCGCGCAACAGCACGACGTCGGCGGCCTCGGTGGCGACCTCCGCACCGCCGGGCACGGCGATGCCGACGTCCGCGGCCGTGAGCGCCAGCGCGTCGTTGACCCCGTCGCCGATCATCGCGACCACGCGGCCCTCGCCGCGGAGCTTGCGGACGAGCTCGGCCTTGTCCTCGGGCATCTGTTCGGACTCGTAGGTGCGCAGGCCGAGCGAGCCCGCGATCACTCGCGTCGGCTCGGGGTGGTCTCCCGACAGCAGGATGACGTTGCGCATCCGTCGCTCGCGGAGCGCGCGAACGGCGGCGGGCGCGTCCTCCCGCAGCTCGTCCTCGAGCACGAGCACGCCCGCCAGACGGCCGTCGATCGCCACGAACGTCGGCGAGGCGCCGGCCGCGTGCGCCGCCTCTTCGTCCTGCCGCGCCGCGCCGATCTCGATCTCCGCGGTCTCCATGAAGCGCCGGCTGCCGACGAGGACCCGCACGCCTTCGACCTGGACGTCCACGCCGAGGGCGACGGTCAAGGCGCGCTCCCGCGCGGCGGGCACCGTGAGGCCCCGCGCCGCCGCGTCGCGCGCGACCGCGCGCGCGACGGGGTGCCGCAGCCCGTGCTCCGCGGCGGCGGCGAGGGCGACGAGCGCATCGGCGTCACGCTGACGGTCGTACGTCACCACGCGGCTCACGCGCGGCGCGCCGAGCGTCAGCGTGCCCGTCTTGTCGAACACCACCGTGTCGACGCGCGCCAGGTTCTCGAGCGCGCGCGGCCCCTTGATGAGGATGCCTTCGCCCGATGCGCGGCGAATCGACGCGACGATCGCGACGGGGATGCCGACGCGGCTCGCCGTGCCGTAGTCCGCGACGAGGATCGCCGTGCCGGCCGTCACGCTCCGCGAGATCAGCGTGCCGAGCCCCGCGAGCACGAGCGTGCGCCATACCTCGCGATCCGCGAGCCGCTCCGCGAAGCGCTGGATGTCCGACTTCTCGTCGGCGGCCTTGTCGATCGCGCGGACGATGCGGCCGACGGCCGTCGACAGGCCCACACGCTCGACGCGGATCTCGATCTCCCCGTCGACGACCTCGGTGGCGGCGAAGACGGGATTGCCGATGCGACGTTCGACGGGCAGCGCTTCGCCCGTCATCGTCTGCTGGTTCACGAGCGCTTCGCCGCGCACGACGGTCCCGTCCGCGGGAATGCGGAGGGGCGCCGCCACCACGATGACGTCGCCCGGCGCCAGCACGGTCGCGGGGACGGTGCGCCGGGTGCCGCCCTCGATCCGAGGGACGGTGTGCGCGGCGGGGACGACGATCTCGTGCAGGGAGCGGCGCGTCCGGACCACGGTGCGCGCGACGACGAACTCGCCCAGCGCGCGGAGCGTGGTGAGCAGCGCGCCCGCCACGTGATGGCCGCGCAGCGCGAGGAGGCCGAGCGTCGACGCCTCCAGCACGTCGCCGTTGAGGCGGCGCTGGCGCAAGAGGGCGTCGCCCGCGCGCATGAACGTCGGCAGGCCCGAGGCCAGCACGAGCCCGGTGGCCCAGAGGGGCGGGGTGGGGAGGCACACCGAGGCGAGCACCGTGGCGGTGCCGAGCAAGGTCGCGGTCGCGCCCGGCGATCCCGCGAGTCGAGGCCGGTCGCGGTCGCCGGGCACGTCCTCGACCGGAGGCGCGTCGAGGTGGCGGCTCATCTCCTGCAACCGTGCGACGATCGCGTCCTCGGCGAGGGTGAACGGATCGTAGAGGATGCGTACGCTCCCCGTGACCGGGCTGCCTTCGACCGAGCGCACGCCGGGCAGCCCTCGCAGTCGCGCCTCCACGAGCCCGCGGCGGCCGCGCAGCCACGCCGCGGGATAGCGGACGCGCAGCCGGCCCCGCGTCGAATGCGCGATCGTGGCTCGCACGGTCAGGACTGAGAGGGCGGGAGGTTGTAGTCGCGGAACAGGCCGTGCGCGTACCACAAGGCACTCGACCACGCGAGGGGCGCCGCGCGTCCCCGCACGAGCTCGAACGCGGCCCATCCCACGAGGAGGAGCGGAATACCGCTCCCCAGGTCGAGCACCCCGCGCGTCGCCCGCGCCACGCTGCGGTTCGCTTCCGCGAACATCACGGGGACGACGGCGCCGACCGGCGGCGCCGTGGCGGGCCCGACCGCCGATGTCGGGTCGTCCGGCGCCTCGATCCCGGCGTGTTCGGCGACGCCGCCGACGATGGTCGCCGCGTCGGTCGCCTGCGGGTCGTACCGCACGAGCAGCCCGCGCGTGCGCGGCGACCACGTGCACGAGATCACGCCGTCGAGCGCGCCGATGGCGGCCTCGAGGCCCTCCGCGCCCGCGTGCGCCGGCAGCCTGAGACGCAGCCGCCCCGGCAGCGCGTGCGCCACGGCGAGCGCCGTTCGTCGTCATCCCGCGCGACGCCGGCTCGTGCCCTCGCCGCGGCGGCGTGCGCGCTCGGCGCGCGGCTCCTCGTCGGCCGCGCCCGTGTCGGTGGCGTGATGCCCGTTGGTCGTCACGAGCGTCTCCTCACGTCGCGCGCGCGCCTCGGCGGCGATGTCCTCGAGCGTCTCCATCTGCTCGGCGACGACGCGTCGCGTCTCGTCGAACAGCGCCATGCCGGCGACGGCCGCTTCGACGAGGACAGGACGCAGGACGCGGCTGACGGCGGGCAACGCCCATGCGGCGCCGATACCGAGCAGGAACGACGTGACCTGGATCATCAGGATGGACCTCCTCGGGAGGGCTTCGCTTCCGATGCTAGCAGCGGCGACAAGGGCCGAATGTTACGTGAGGGTTACGACGGCGCGCGTCCGCGTCAGATCTACACGCGTGCGCACGCGTTTACCCAGTCGTCAGTCGCGGCGCGCCGAGAGCTCCCAGAGCTTGAGCTGGGAGCGCAGGGGCGGTCCGTCGCCCACGCGGCGTACGGAGCGGCCGTCGGCGAGCAGCCGCCGGCCCTTGACGGTGTCGGCGAGCTGCGTCGTGAGGACAGTCCGCAGCTGCTCCCGGAGATTCGCGTCGAGGACCGGGAACGCGATCTCGACGCGGCGATCGAGGTTGCGCGGCATCCAGTCCGCCGAGGCGAGCAGGTACTCCTCGTCGCCGCCGTTGGCGAAGTGGAAGATCCGCGCGTGCTCGAGGTAGCGGTCGACGATCGACATGGCGCGGATGTTGTCGGACAGCCCGGGCACGCCGGGGCGCAGGCAGCAGATGCCGCGCACGATCAGGTCGATGCTCACGCCGGCGCGGCCCGCCTCGTAGAGCGCCTCGATCAGCACCGGATCCACGAGGCTGTTCATCTTGAGCACGATGCGCGCCGGCCCGTCCCGCCCGCGCGTGGTCGGCTTCGCGCCGGATCCGCGCGAGCAATGCGTCGCGCAGACCCGTGGGCGCCACGAGCAGATGCTGGAACCGCCGCGGGCGCGTGTAGCCGGTGAGCAGGTTGAAGAGCTCGGTCAGGTCCTCGCCGAACGACGGGCGCGCGGTGAAGAGGCCGATGTCCGAGTAGATGCCGGCCGTCCGCACGTTGTAGTTGCCGGTGGCCACGTGACAGTAGCGGCGGATGCCGTCCGGCTCCTCGCGCACGACCAGGCACGCCTTGCAGTGCGTCTTGTAGCCGACGATGCCGTAGACCACGTGCGCGCCGACCGCCTCGAGCGCGCGCGCCCACGTGATGTTCGCCTCCTCGTCGAAGCGCGCCTGCAGCTCGACGAGCACCGCCACTTCCTTGCCGCGCTCGGCCGCCAGCGTCAGCGCCTGCGCGATCGGAGAGCGCGGACTCACCCGGTACAGCGTCATCTTGATGGCGAGCACGCGGGGATCGACCGCCGCGTCATGCACGAAGCGGGTCACCGCGTCGAACGAGTGGTACGGATGGTGGACGAGGATGTCACCCGCGCGGATCGCGCTCCACACGTCGGGCGCCGTCTCGAATTCGGGGACGGGGTGCGGCCGGAGCGGCCGGTCCTTCAGCGCCGGCTCGTCGATCGCGGCGTAGAGCTGGAAGAGGTCGGAGAACGCGATGAAGCCCTCCGCCTCGTAGAGGTCGCGGTGCTCGAGCTCGAGCTCGTCCACGAGCATGGTCAGGACGTCGGCCGGCAGGTCACCGTCGTACTGCAGACGCACCGCGGATCCCATCCGCCGCCCGCGCAGGCCTTCTTCGATGCTCTCGAGCAGGTCGTCGGGCGTGCGCGACAGCCGCACCTCCGCGTCGCGCGTGACGCGGAGCGTGTGGGCCGAGCGGATCTCGTAGCCCTCGTACAGACGAGGGAGATGGGCCCGGACCGCGTCCTCCAGACGGATGAACACGTGCTGGCCCGGCGCGTCCGGCAGCGCGAGAAAGCGCGGCAGGACGTGCGAGGGAATGTGGACGACCGACAGCGTCGCCGGCGGCAGCGGCGACGTCCCGGTGGGCGCGAGCGCGACGAGCAGGCAGAGCGAGCGATTCGCGAGGTACGGAAACGGATGCGCGGGATCGATCGCGAGCGGGGTCACGACCGGGAGCAGTGTCTGCTCGAAGTACGTATGGAGGAACGCGGCCTGCGCGTCCGTCAGGTCCTTCGGTCCCACGAGCCGGATGCCCTCCGCGGCGAGGAGCGGCTCGAGCTGATCGAGGAAGCAGCGGTGCTGCTCGGCGGAGAGCTGCCGCGCCCGCTCCGCGATGGCCGCGAGCGTCTCGCTCGGGCGAAGACCGTCGGGGCCGGGGGCGTCGTCGCCGTCGCGCAGGCGCCGGCGCAGCTCCGCGACGCGCACCATGAAGAACTCGTCGAGGTTCGAGCTGACGATCGCGAGGAACTTGACGCGCTCGAGCAGCGGGACGGAGCCGTCCTGGGCCTCTTCGAGCACGCGACGGTTGAACTCGAGCCAGGAGAGCTCGCGGTTGAGGAGCCGGGTGTCCGTCATCGCGCCTCCCGCACGCCGAACGTCTCCTGGATGAGCACGCCGTGACGCACGCCGCGCGCGCAGACGACGAGCGCGTCGCGCGCGGCGAGCGCGAGCAGCTCCTCGACCGCGACGGCGCCGGCCAGGATGGTGTCCGCGCGCTCGGCCTTCAGCCCGGGCAGCCGGCGGCGCCGCCGGATCGGCAGCGTTTCGAGGCGTGCGCGCACCTCGGCGACGTCCCGGGCGACGAGGCGGCTGCCATGCACCGGGCCGCGCGCGCCCCGGCCACGGGCGGCGCGATGGATGCGGGCGATCGCGCGGATGCTGCCGCCGATCCCGACGAGCTCGCCGTCGCCGGCCTCGCGGACCAGCGGCCCCGCTTCCTCGCGGACGTACCGGCGCAGCGCCACGATCGCGGCCGCGCTCGGCGGATCGTCGCGGAAGAACCGGCGGGTCATCGCGATCGCGCCGATGCCGACGCTGCCGATGGAGCGCGCGACGCCGTTCTCGATGCGCGCGACCTGCGCGCTCCCTCCGCCGAGGTCGAGGACCACGCCGCGGCGGACCGGCAGGCTGAAGCCCACCGCGAGCGCGCCGAGCGCCGCCTCCTCCATCCCGCTGAGCACGCGGACCTCGACGCCGTCACGCCGCCGGAGCGCGTCCAGCAAGGTCGTCGCGTTCCGGGCGTCGCGGACCCCGGCCGTGGCGACGGCGATGACCCGCGGTCGCCGCTTCCGCGCGGCCGTCAGGAACCGGTGGACGGCGTCGACCGTGGCGGCGATCGCCGCCGGGGCGAGACGGTCGCGGCGGCCGGAGCCGAGCCGTGTCTGCGCGCGCGCCTCGCTCAGGATCTCGAAGCCGACGCCGGGCGTGACGCGGGCGAGCATGCAGCGCACGGCGTTGGCGCCGAGGTCGATGACCGCGACGGCCTCGGACGTTCGGCGGGCGAGGGCGGTATCGGTCGGCACGGCTGTCGGCGAGCTTCCGCCGCGCGCGTTACGGCGTCGTGACGCGGCGATGACGTTTCGACTGCTGACATGGGGGGTGCGAGACGCACCCCCGATCCCCCCGCTCCGCGGCCCGGCGTAGCCGTGCCGCTCCGCGACTGCCTTCAAGCGCGCTACGACGTCCATCGCTCGCGGACGCTGTCGTAGACGGCCACCGTGACCGGCGAGCCGTCGGGCATCCGGTCGCCGAGCGGCGCCTCCCACAGCGCCGCGAGGTGGCGAACGATGGAGACGTCGTTGGCTTCGGCCTCGGGCGCGTCGCGCCCGACGCGCGCGGCGAGGCGGCGGCGGATCTCCTCCTCGTCGTCGCACCGGCACCAGACAACGTACGGCCGTCGGCCGTGCGTGTCGCACACGGCGTAAATCGCCTCGCGCTTGGCGCGCTCGCCGTGCACGGCGTCGATGACGATGGCCGCGTCGGTGTGACCACACGCCTCGGCGAGCGCGCGCCGCATCTCCACGTACGCGTCGTCGCGGACGCGCTCGTACGCGCCGACGTCGCGCGTGAAGCCGTCGGTCCTGCGCACCCAGGCGCGGAGGTCGATGCCGAGCCGCGCATAGACGTCGCACTGCCGGATCAGCACGCCGCCCAGACGCGCGCGGATCCGCTCCGCCATGGTCGTCTTACCAGTCGCCGGCAGGCCGCTCATGAGGAGCACGGGGAGGGGGGCGACCATGCGGCGAACGCTAGCACGGCGTAACTCAAACTTCATCGCGCGGCTCATCGTCCGTTCACATCACGGCCGCACACTCGCCACAGATGACGCCACAGATCGGTGCAGCTCCCAGCGCGCACCGGCCGCCCACGCGGCGGCACCGCTCCGACGTTCCTGCCGGCCGGGCCGACCTCCACACGCATTCGTTCTGGAGCGACGGCGCCCAGCGGCCCGAAGCGCTCGTGCGCGCGGCCGCCGGCCGCGTGGACGTGCTCGCGGTCACCGACCACGACGAGATCCGCGGAGCGCGCATCGCGCGCGAGTACGCGCTCGACCATCCGCACCTCGGGGTGGAGGTCGTCGTGGGCGAGGAGATCAGCACGCGCAACGGTCACCTCATCGGCCTCTGGCTCGAGGAGGTCGTCCCCCCGGGACTGTCCGCGCTGGAGACGATCGCGCGCATCCACGAGCAGGGCGGGCTCGCGGTCGCCGCGCATCCGTTCCATCCGATCCGCGGCACCGACCGCGGACAGCGCTCGGTCGGGCACCTGATCCCCGACCTGCCGCTCGACGCGATCGAGATCGTGAACAACGCGGGTGTGTTCTCGAAGGTCTACGACGCGTGGGCCGCGATGCGGAACGTGGAGTGGATGCTGCCGATCACGGCGGGCAGCGACGCGCACGACGTCTGGTACGTGGGCAGCGCGCTCACGCGCTTCCACGGGCGGACCGCGGACGATCTCCACCACGCCCTCGTCAGGGGCGCGACGCGCGCCCACGTCGAGTGGTCGTGGACGGCGGGCAAGCTGCCGCGCCACCTGCGGATCCAGATCCGCGCGATGGTGCGCTTCCTGCGGCGGCACCGGCGGCCGTGCGCGCCGGCACACCGGGTGGTCTCACCCGTCACCGGGAGGACGACATGAGTCACGACACGCATCCGCAGTTCCGCTGGCTGGAACGAGGCGACGGGGAGCCCGTGATCCTCCTGCACGGACTCATGGGGCACATGGACCACTGGGACACCACGCTCGACGCCGTGGCGCCGCTCGGCCGCCTGCTCGCGCCCGAGCTGCCGCTCTTCGACCCCGCGTTCGAGGACGTCTCCCTCGGCGCCCTCGCGGACTACGTGCGCCGGTTCATGGACGCGCTGGACATCGGCCGCGCGGTGGTGGGCGGCAACTCGCTCGGCGGCCACGTCGCGCTCGAGCTGGCGCTCGCGCATCCGGAGCGCGTGAGCGGGCTCGTGCTCACCGGATCGTCCGGCCTCTTCGAGCGGAGCTTCTCGCGCGGGGTGCCGCATCGCCCGACGGCCGGCTACGTGCGGGAGAAGATGGAAGAGGTCTTCTACGACCCGGCGATGGTCACCGACGCCTGGGTGGAGTCGGTGCTGCGCACGGTGACCACGCGATTCTCGGCGCTCCGCGTGCTGCGGGTGGCGCGCGCGGCGCGCACGCGGCAACATCGAGCCGCTGCTCGGCGCCATCGAGGCGCCGACGCTGCTCGTGTGGGGCCGGAACGACCGCGTGACGCCGCCCGGCGTCGCGGAACGCTTCCACCAGCTCATGCCGCGCTCGTGGATGGTGTTCCTGCCGCGCTGCGGGCACGCCGCCGATGCTCGAGCAGCCGGACGCCTTCAGCGCGGCCCTCCGGAACTGGCTCACGGAGACGCGGCCGTTGCGCGAGACGCTCGGTGCGCGAGGCGGTGTCCCGATGATCGCGCGCACGGCGGCCTCCGTGCTCGGGTGGTACGCGCCGCGCCGGCGGCGCGCGATGGAAGAGGCGGCGCGCCACGCCGGCGTCGTCCAGTCGCGGACGCTGCGCCGGCTCGTCACGAGCGCGGCCGCGACGGAGTTCGGGCGGCAGCACGACTTCCAGTCGATCCGATCGGTGGCCGGCTACCAGGCGCGCGTGCCGCTGCGGGACTACCTCGCGTTCCAGCCGTGGTGGACGCGCGCGGTCGGCGGCGAGAACGACGTGACGTGGCCCGGCCGGTCTCGCCACTGGGTGAAGACGTCCGGCACGACGGCCGGCGACAAGCTGATCCCGGTGACGCCCGAGGCGTTCGCGTCGCATCGGCGCGGCGGCTGGGACGCGCTCGTCATGGCCGTGGAGCGCGTCGGCGCCCCGCGCCTGCTCGGCGGCCCGATGCTCTTCCTCGGCGGGTGCACGCGCCTGACGCCGGTCGGCAACGACGCGCTCGCGGGCGATCTGTCCGGGCTCGTCATCCGGCGGCTGCCTCCCGGGCTGCGCGGGCGCTATTCGCCGGGCCCGGCCCTGAGCGCCATCCCCGACTGGGAGACGCGCATCCAGGCCATCGCGCGGCTCGTCGCCCGGCAAGACGTACGGCTCCTGAGCGGGATGCCGTCGTGGACGCTCATCCTCTTTCAGCGCGTGGCCGAGGCGCTCCGCGCGGCGGGCCGTCCGATCGACACGCTCGGCGACGCCTGGCCGAACCTCGGCGTCGTCGTCCACGGCGGCGTGTCGTTCGGGCCGTACCGGGAGCTGTTCGCGCAGTGGATCGGCCGGCCCCTCGAGTACGTCGAGGTGTACCCGGCGTCCGAAGGGTTCGTCGGTGTGCAAACGGAGCGCTCGGGAGGGCTCACGCTGATGGTCGACTACGACGTGTTCTACGAGTTCATTCCGGTCGAGGACCTTGGCTCGAGCTCGCCGCGCCGTCACACCGTCGACGACGTGGTGCTCGGCCAGTCCTACGCCGTGGCGATGACGACCGCGGCCGGGCTCTGGTCGTACCTGCTCGGCGACACCGTGCGATTCATCGCGCGCGATCCGCTGCGGCTCGAGATCACCGGCCGGACCCGCCATTTCGTCAACGCGTTCGGCGAGAACGTGATCGTGGAGGAAGTCGAGCGGGCCGTGCTCGAGGCGTGCCGGCGCGGGCACGCGGAGGTCGTGGAGTTCACGGTGGCGCCACGGTATCCGTCGCCGGCCCAGCCGCGCGGCGGCCACGAGTGGCTGATCGAGTTCGCGGAGCCGCCGCGGGCCCCCGACGTGTTCGCGCGCGCGCTCGACGAGACGCTGCAGCGCCTCAACACGGACTACCGGACGAAGCGCGCGGGTGACGTCGGCATGACGGCGCCGCGCATCCTCGAATTGCCGGCCGGCACGTTCTACCGCTGGATGCGCGAGCGCGGCAAGCTCGGCGACCAGCACAAGGTGCCGCGCGTCACGAACGATCGCGCCATCGCCGACGGCCTGCTCGCCGTCGTGACGGCGCAAGGCCGGGAGCCGCTGGTCGCGGTCTGAGTCCGCCGCCGCCGAGTGCCGAAGCCGCTGTCGACACGTCACACCCACGACACGAAGACGTAATGCGCCCTGGGTAGGGTCGTCCCCATGGAGGCGCAACGAATGACGGCTAGCGTCACAGGCGTGCTGAGCAACGGCCGGGCACCCTCGATCACGATCGATGCGGTCTCGAAGCGCTTTCCCGGGAAGTCGACCCTGGCGCTCGACCGCATCTACGCGAGCATCCCTCCCGGCCAGTTCGTGGCGGTCATCGGCCGCTCGGGCGCCGGCAAGACGACGCTCTTGCGCTGTCTTGCGTGTGCGACGCCGGCGTCCGGCGGCAACATCTGGATGGGCTCTGACAGCCTGTCGACCCTTCGCGGCCGCGCGCTCCGGGCACACCGCGCGCGGGTCGGGATGATCTACCAGCAGTTCAACCTCGTGCGCCGGCTCACGGTCGTCGACAACGTGTTGATCGGGCGGCTGCCGCACGTGCGCGGCTGGCGGCGCGGGGCCGCCCTGGCCCGCATCTTCGGCGGCGAGGAGCGCGAGCGGGCGCTGCGCTGCCTCGATCACGTCGGCCTCCTCGACCGCGTCTGGCAGCGTGCCGACACGCTCTCGGGCGGCGAGCAGCAGCGCGTGGCGATCGCGCGGCTCCTCGCGCAGGACGCGTCGGTCGTGCTCGCGGACGAGCCCGTGGCCAGCCTCGATCTCGCCAACGGCCGGCTCGTGATGGAGACGCTCCGGCGCATCGCGCGCGGGGCCGGCCTGACGGTCGTGGCGACGCTGCACCACGTCGACTACGCGCGCCGCTACGCGGACCGGGTGCTCGGGCTCAAGGACGGACGCCTCGTGTTCGACGGTCCGCCGGCGGGGCTGAGTGACGCGGCGCTCTTCGAGATCTTCGGCGTCGTCCCGGGCGACCTGGCGGACGAGGCCGACGCCGTGCTGGCGGCCTCGTGAGCGGCGCGCTCGCGGTCCTCCAGGCCGGGCCGGCGCCGCAGCCGCCGGCGCGGCGCTCGGACGTGGGCCGCAACCTCGGGCTCACGCTGCTCCTGGCCGTCGCGCTCGGCGCCGCCGCGCGCGTGATCGAGCTGCGCCCGCTGGAGCTGCTGCGCGACGTCGGCAACGTGGGCGTCTTCCTCCGGGGCTACCTCAATCCGTCGTTCGCCCACGTCGGCGAGTACGCGTGGCAGTGCGCGGTCACCGCCTGCATCGCGCTGTGGGGCACCGTGCTCGCCATCGTCATCGCGGTGCCGCTCGGCGTGCTGGGCGCGCGCAACCTCGCCCCGCACCCCGCGATCTACTTCGCGGCCCGCCGGACGATGGACGTGCTGCGCGCGGTGAACGAGTTCGTCTTCGCGCTGATGTTCGTGACCGCGGTGGGGCTCGGGCCCTTCGCGGGCATGCTCGCCCTCGGCGTTCACACGGGCGGCGTGCTCGGCAAGCTCCTGAGCGAATCGATCGAGGCCATCGACCCGGGGCAGGTGGAAGGCGTGGCCGCGGTCGGCGCGGGACGCCTGCACGTCATCGCCTTCGGCGTGGTGCCCCAGGTGATGCCGAGCTTTCTCTCGTACGTCCTCCTGCGCTTCGAGTCCGACATCCGCTCGGCGTCCGTCATCGGCATGGTCGGTGGCGGAGGCATCGGCTTCTACCTGTGGGACACGATCCGTTCCTTCAACGACCGGGAAGCGGCGACCGTCATCTTGATGATCGTCGCGATGGTCATGGCGATCGACGTGGTGTCGTCGCGCGTGCGGCGGCTCGCCATCTGACAGCGACAGAGGGGGCGTGGGGGTCCTCAGAGATGGGGCCCCCATCTCCAAAGGAGACTCGTATGCGACATCTTCGCCTCGTCCTCGCCGGCCTGCTCGGCCTGCTGCTCGCGGTGCCCGTCATGGCGGCGGATCCGAGCTGGCCCAAGGAAGTGACGTTCGCCGTGCTCTCGACGGAGATCGGCGCCGGAGATCGTCCGGCGGTGGGCGCCCGATCCTCGCGCAGGTCGAGAAGGACCTCGGCATCAAGGTGAAGCACGTCACGGCCACGGACTACCGCGGCACGCATCGAGGCGCTGAAGTTCAAGAAGGCCGAGTTCGGATGGCTCGGTCCGAAGGCGTACGTGGAGGCCTCGCACAACAACTACGCCAACGTCGAGCCCATCGCCCAGCTTCAGCAGGCCAACGGCTCGCTCGGCTACCGCTCGTGCCTCATCGTCCACCAGGACTCCGACATGTTCGGGCCGGAGGACATCGCGGGCAAGACCTTCGCGTTCAACGACCCGAACTCGACGTCCGGCTACCTCGTGCCGTCCGCGTTCTTCATGATGGAGATGGGCATCGATCCACAGCGAGCACTTCTCGAAGCTCACGTTCTCGGGATCGCACGAGGCGTCGATCCTCGCCGTGGCCAACAAGAAGGTCGACGTCGCGTCCACCAACATCCCGGACCTGCACGCAGCTCACGCGCGAGGGCAAGATCCCGCGCGGCGCGCTGCGCGTGATCTGGGTGTCCAAGCTGATCCCGAACGATCCCATCGTCGTCCGCAAGGACCTGCCGGCCAGCCTCCGCAGCGCCATGCAGGAGTCGCTCATGACGATGAAGCAGCGCGCGCCCGAGGCCTTCGCGCAGGGCGGGCAGTTCTTCAGCGGCTTCGTGAAGGCCGACGACGCGAAGTACCAGGTGATCCGCGACCTCAACGAGACCGCCAAGGCGCTGAAGGCGAAGAAGTGAGAGGGGGACCCGTCATGACCCACGCGACGACTCGACGGAGCGTGCTCGCGCTCGCGGCGGCCCTGACCCTGACGTGGGCGGCGGGCGCGGGGGCGCAGGCGATCCCGGACGGCAGCCGCGCGCGCCCGCTGCGGGTGATGCTCGTGCCCGCCGACGGCGGCACCGAAGACGGGACGAAGGCCGACTACGTGCCGATCTTCAACGCCGTCTCGCGCATGACCGACCTGCACTTCGACGTTCGCGTCGGGCAGAGCTACGGCGCGGTGGTCGAAGGCATGGCCAACCACCTCACCGATATCGCGTTCTTCGGACCGGTGACGTTCCTGCAGGCCCGCGAGCGTGGCGGCGCCGAGCTGCTCGCGGTCGCCGTGGAAAAGGGCCAGTCCGTGTACTACTCCGGGATCTTCGTGCGCACGGCGTCGCCGGCACGGCGAGTGGAGGATCTGCGCGGCACGCGCATGGCGTTCGGGGACGTCAACTCCACGTCCAGCTTCGCGTTCCCGGCCGCGATGCTGATCGACGCCGGCCTCGATCCCGCCCGCGACCTCGGCGCCGTCCTCATCACGGGCAGCCACGCCAACAGCCTCAAGGCGCTGCAGGAAGGGCATGCGGATGCGGCGGCCGCGTCCTTCGACTCCTTCGAGAAGGCCGTGCGGCAGGGTGCCATCAAGGCCGAGGAAGTGCGGGTTCTCGCCAAGAGCCAGCCGATCCCGTATCCGCCGCTGGCGCTCCATCCCAAGCTGCCCGTTGCAATGAAGGCGAAGCTGCGCGACGCCTTCAACCGCGTGCACCAGGCGCCCGGCGTGTCCAAGGAGATGATTCGCGGCTACGGCGGTGCGCGCGTCGACCGCTACAACGCGGACTACCCGGAGAGCGAGTTCGTGGCCGCCGGCGCCAAGCTCGCGAAGGTCACCGACGAGCTCAAAGGCCGCATGCTGAAGAAGGCCGCGGAGCGCTGAGCGCGTGCTGACCTTCCGCGACGTCGGCAAGCGGTTCCCTGACGGCACCGAAGCGCTGCGCCACGTGACGCTCCGGGTGCCGCGCGGGCAGTTCTGCGTGATCGTCGGCCCGTCCGGCGCGGGCAAGTCGACGCTCCTCCGTACGGTCAACGGGCTGGTGACACCGACGTCGGGCGAGCTGGTGGTCGCCGACGTGCCCGTCACGCCGCGGACCCTCCGCGCGGTCCGGCGCTCGGTGGCGATGATCCATCAGCAGTTCCATCTGTCTCCGCGCCTCAGCGTCGCGAACAACGTGCTCGCGGGCGCACTCCCGATCGTCTCCACGCCGCGGGCGCTCCTCTACCTGTTCCCGATGGCGCTCCGGCGCCGAGCCTGCGCGCTCGTGGCCCGTGTCGGGCTCGGCGAGGAGCATCTCCGGCGCCGGGCCTCGCAGCTGTCCGGCGGCCAGCAGCAGCGCGTCGGCATCGCGCGGGCCTTCATGCTCGAGCCTCCGCTGGTGCTCGCCGACGAGCCGGTGGCGAGCCTCGATCCCGCGACGAGCCGCGACATCCTCGGACTCTTGCGCGAGGCGTCGAAGGAGCGCGGCACGACGGTGCTGTGCAGCCTCCACCAGGTCGACCTCGCTCGCGCGTTCGCCGACCGCGTGGTGGGGATGCACGCGGGCCAGATCGTGTATGACGGGCCGCCCGCGGATCTCGACGAGGCGGCACTCGGACTGATCTATGGCCGCGGCCAGCACGAGAGCCCGCCGCTGTCCGCGATGGACCGTCTGAAACGGGTCGGCTGACATGACGACGGCGTCGCCGGCGACCGTTCGCGATCCGGGGACCTGGGAGCTGCGCCAGCCGTTCGGCCCGCGCGTGATCGTGGTGCTGCTCGCGGCCATGGTCGTGCTGGGCGTCACGGGCCAGCGCGTGGAGATCGATCGCCTGCTCCGCCTGACGGGCGAGTGGATCGCGCACGGGGTCGGCCTGGCGCCGACCTCGCAGGTCGGGCGCGGCCTCGGTCGCGTCGGCGAGACGCTCTTCCCGCTGCAGATCGCCGAGCGCACCGACGTGACGCGCATCGAGGGGTTCGATCCAGCCCGCCTGCCGTGGTTCTCTCGCGTGGAGCGCGAGGAGACGCGCGAGGTGAAGGTCAACCGCGACACGCTGAAGCCGGAGTCGTTCGTCGTGACGCGCGAGGTGCTCGTGCAGCCGGTGGGCTATCTGCTGCGCGTCCTGGCGAAGATGATCGAGACCCTCGAGATCGCGTTGTGGGGGACGCTCCTCGCCGTCGTGGTCAGCGCCCCGCTTGCCCTGTGGGGCGCGCGCAACTACTCGCCGCATCCCGCCGTCTACGCGGCCGCGCGGGCGACCGTGAGCTTCCTGCGCGCCATTCCCGAGATGATCAGCGCGCTGTTCCTCGTCCTGGCGTTCGGCTTCGGACCGATTCCAGGCATCCTCGCGCTCGGCCTGCACGCCGCGGGCTTCCTCGGAAAGTTCTACGCCGAGGACATCGAGAACGCCGACCGCGGACCGCAGGAAGCGCTGGCGGCCATCGGCGCCGGGCGGCTCAAGGTGCTCGCGTTCGGCGTGCTGCCCCAGGTCGTTCCCCAGTACATCGCCTACACGCTCTACATCCTCGACCGCAACGTCCGGATGGCGATGGTCATCGGGATCGTCGGAGCCGGCGGCATCGGTCAGGAGCTGAAGGGGCGCTACGAGATGTTCAACTACGGTCACGTCAGCACGATCCTGTTCGTGCTCTTCGTCACCGTCTTCCTTCTCGACCAGTGCTCGGCGCGGCTGCGCGCGCGGCTCATCTGATGCTCAGGCACCTCGCGGACCTGACCCGAGCGCTGGGCGCCGAGCGCTGCCCGGAGTGCCGGCGTCCGATGCGCCTCGAGAGCGAGCCGCCGATCGATCCGCGCCACGCCGCCTTCGAGCTGATCTTCGTCTGCATCCCGTGCGGCGAGCGCACGCGGCGCGTGAGGGTCTATGACTTCGATTGAAACGTCCGCGCGCCAGCACTGGATGTCCGTGCTCGCGCTGGCCTCGACCGAGGAGCTCGAAGCGGCGTGGCGCCGTCTCCCCCAGGCGCCCGGGCACCGCGTGCTGCGTCCCGCCGAGGTGGGCCTCGTGATGGTGCGGGCTCGCGCCGGCGGGACGGGCACGCGGTTCAACCTCGGTGAGATGACCGTCACGCGCTGCAGCGTGGAGCTGCCGGACGGGACGGTCGGGCACGCGTACGTCGGAGGCCGCCGGCGCCGCCACGCCGAGCTGGCCGCCGTGCTCGACGCGCTGCTGCAGGACCCGCGGCGGCATCCCGAGCTCGAAGCGGAGATCGTCACGCCGCTCGCGCGCGCGCAGGCCGAGCGGCGTCGCGCGGTGGCGGCCCGCTCGGCGCCCACGCGCGTGGACTTCTTCACGATGGTCAGAGGAGACGACTGATGCGCGCTGGCTTCGCCGATCCCGTGCTCGAGGCGCAGCAAGCGTTTCGCGCCGTGCTCGACGCCGTGGCCAGGCCGGGCCGCATCGTCGTGCTCGGCGAGCACCTCGCGCCGCCGCCGCAGCTGCATCCGGCCGCCGCCGCCATCGCGCTGGCGCTGCTCGACTTCGAATCCCCGGTCTGGGTCGACCTGAGCGTCGGCGCCGAGGCGCGCGACTGGCTCGCCTTTCACACCGGCGCGCCGTTCGTGGAGCGTCCCGGCGCCGCGGCCTTCGCGATCGTCGCCGATCCCGGACGATTGCCGGTGCTCGCCCACGGCGCGCTCGACGACTTCGACATGGGGACCGACGAGCGCCCCGACCGCTCGGCCACGCTCGTGATCCAGGCCGCCGCCTTCGACGCGGGCGCCGGGCACCGGCTCAGCGGGCCCGGCATCCTCGGCGAAGCGCGTCTCGCCGTGCGCGGGCTCCCCGACGCGTTCTGGCGTGCGCTCCGCGAGAACCACGGCCGGTTCCCGCGCGGCGTCGACGTGCTGCTCACCGCCGGCACGCATCTCGTCGCGCTGCCGCGCACGACCCGCGTCGCCTCTGGACATGGGGGCCATGGGCCATCAAGAAGTGGAGGTCTGAGCCATGTACGTCGCCGTCAAGGGCGGCGAGCGCGCGATCGAGCCAGGCGCACCGGCTGCTGGCCGAGGAGCGGCGCGGCGATCCCGGCGTCCCCGAGCTGCACGCTGGCGCAGATCGAGCAGCAGCTCGCGCTCGCCGTCGACCGCGTGATGACCGAGGGGTCGCTGTACGACCGCGAGCTCGCGGCGCTGGCGATCAAGCAGGCCCGGGGCGACCTGATCGAGGCGATCTTCCTGCTGCGCGCCTACCGCACGACGCTGCCGCGCCTCGGGGTCACGCGTCGCCGCTCGACACGGGCACCATGACGATGCCGCCGGCGCATCTCGGCCACCTTCAAGGACCTGCCCGGCGGCCAGGTGCTCGGGCCCGACCTTCGACTACACGCACCGCCTGCTCGACTTCTCGCTGGCCGACGGCGAGCATGGCGCGCCGTAGCCCCGCGACGCCGGACCGCTGACGCCGACGCCGCGGCGCCGTGACGATGCCGGCGCGCCGATCTCGCCTGCCGCGGGTCGTCGATCTGCTCGACCACGAAGGCCTGATCGAGCCCGAGCCTGCCGGACGACGACGAGCGTCCCGGTCGGCGACATCACGCGCGAGCCGCTCGCGTTCCCGGCGGCGCGCGACGTGCGGCTGCAGATCGCTGGCGCGCGGCGACGAAGGCTTCCTGCTCGCGCATGGGCTACTCGACACAGCGCGGCTACGGCCGCAACCATCCGTTCGCCGGCGAGATCCGGCTCGGCGAGGTGGCGGTCGAGCTGGTGCCCGACGGAGCTCGGCTTTCCGATCGAGATCGGCGAGATCGACCGTCACCGAGTGCCAGATGGTGAACCAGTTCGTCGGCTCGCCGACGGAGCCGCCGCAGTTCACGCGCGGCTACGGCCTCGTCTTCGGCCACGCCGAGCGCAAGGCGATGGCGATGGCGCTGGTCGATCGCGCGCTGCGCGGCCGCGAGCTCGGCGAGGCAGCCGAGCGCGCCGGCGCAGGACGAGGAGTTCGTGCTGTACCACGGCGACAACGTCGAGGCGTCGGGCTTCGTGCAGCACCTGAAGCTGCCCGCACTACGTCGACTTCCAGTCCGAGCTGCAGATGCTGCGCGCGTTGCGCCTGGACCTGGAAGTGAGCTGATGCTGCCCGGCTACAACTTCGCCTACCTCGACGAGCAGACCAAGCGCATGATCCGGCGCGCGCTCCTGAAGGCCGTGGCGCATTCCCGGCTACCAGGTGCCGTTCGGCAGCGCGCGAGATGCCGCTGCTCGTACGGCTGGGGCACCGGCGGCGTCCAGGTCACCGCCGAGCGTCATCGGCCCCGACGACGTGCTGAAGGTGATCGACCAGGGCGCCGACGACACCACCAACGCGGTCAGCATCCGGCGGTTCTTCGAGCGCACCACCGGTGTGGCGCACGACCACGCGCACCGACGAGGCGACCATCATCCAGACGCGCCATCGCATCCCGGAGACGCCGCTCGTCGAGGGACAGATCCTGGTCTTCCAGGTGCCGCATCCCCGAGCCGCTGCGCTGGCTCGAGCCGCGCGAGGCCGAGACGCGCGAAGATGCACGCGCTCGAGGAGTACGGCGCTGATGCACGTGCGGCTCTACGAGGACATCACGCGCTACGGCCAGGTCGAGACGGCCTACGACTACCCGGTGCGCGTCGAACGGTCGCTACCTGATGCGCCCGTCGCCGATCCCGAAGTTCGACAACCCGAAGATGCGACCGCTGAACCCGGCGCTGCTGCTCTTCGGCGCCGGCCGCGAGAAGCGCATCTACGCGGTGCCGCCGTACACGCCGGTGAAGAGCCTCGACTTCGAGGACCACCCGTTCGACCGTCGAGACGTGGGACAGGCCTGCGCGCTCTGCGGCGCGCAGCGGCGTCTTCCTCGACGAGATCGTCGTCGACGACAAGGGCGGGCGCATGTTCGTCTGCTCGGACACCGACTACTGCGAGCGGCGTCGCGGAGCCGGCGCATGAGCGCGCGAGCCGCTGCTCGGCGTGCGGGGCCTCGCGAAGCGCTACGGCGCCGTGCCCGGCTGCCTCGACGTGGGCTTCGATCTCTGGCCGGGCGAGGTGCTCGGCGTCGTCGGCGAGTCGGGCTCGGGCAAGACCACCGTGCTCAACTGCTCGCGGGGCAGCTCGATGCCGACGGCGGGCGCCATCACGTACACGATGCGGCGACGAGCGGTGGTGGACGTGCTGCGCCTGTCGGAGGCGGCGCGGCGCCTGCTCGCGCGGACCGAGTGGGGCCTCGTCCACCAGAACCCGCGCGACGGGCTGCGCATGGGCGTGAGCGCCGGCGCCAACGTCGGCGAGCGCGCTGATGGCGCTCGGCGAGCGCCACTACGGCCGGATCCGCGCGACCGCGCTCGACTGGCTGGAGCAGGTCGAGATCGATCGCGACCGCATCGACGATCTGCCGGCGACCTTCTCGGGCGGCATGCAGCAGCGCCTGCAGATCGCGCGCAACCTGGTGACGGGGCCGCGGCTGGTCTTCATGGACGAGCCGACCGGCGGGCTCGACGTCTCGGTGCAGGCGCGGCTGCTCGACCTGCTGCGCGGCGCTGGTCGCCGACCTCGGGCTCGCGGCGGTCATCGTCACGCACGACCTGGCGGTGGCGCGCCTGCTCGCCCACCGGCTGCTCGTGATGCGCCGGGGCGAGGTCGTGGAGAGCGGGCTCACCGACCAGGTGCTCGACGATCCGCAGCATCCCTACACGCAGCTCCTCGTGTCCTCGGTGCTCCAGCCATGACCGCGGCGACGGCGCTCGCGGTGACGGACTCGACAAGACCTTCACCCTGCACACCCAGGGCGGGGTGCGGCTGCCCGTGCTCCGCGGCGTGACCCTCGTGGTGCACCCGGGCGAGTGCGTGGCGCTGGCGGATCCGTCCGGCGCGGGGAAGAGCACGCTGCTGCGCGCTGTCTACGGCAACTACCTGGCGGAGCGCGGGAGCATCTGCGTCCGCCACGACGGCCGGCTCACCGAGCTGGTGGGCGCCTCGCCGCGCACGCTGCTCGCCGTGCGCCGGCACACGATCGGCTACGTCAGCCAGTTCCTGCGCGTGATCCCCCGCGTGCCGCGCTCGAGGTCGTCGCCGAGCCGCTGCGCGCGCTCGGCGTGGCGGCCGGCGCGGCGCACGCGCGCGCCGCGCGGCTTCCTCACGCGGCTCGCGATTCCCGAGCGGCTCTGGTCCCTGTCGCCCGTGACGTTCTCGGGCGGCGAGCAGCAGCGCGTGAACGTGGCGCGCGGCTTCGTCGCCGAGCATCCGGTGCTGCTGCTCGACGAGCCGACCGCCTCGCTCGACGCGGAGAGCCGCGCGCGGGTCGTCGAGCTGATCGAGGAGGCGCGGCGCGCGGCGCGGCCATCGTCGGCACGTTCCACGACGCCGAGGTGCGCGCGGCCGTGGCCACGCGCGTCGTGACGCTGCACGGAGGACCGAGGAGTGACGCAGCGAGTCGTCTTCGCCAACGCGCGGGTCGTGACGCCCGACGAGGTCGTCCACGGCCTGGTGCAGGTCGAGGACGGCGTGCATCGCCGACATCGAGCGCGGGGCCGGCGTTCCCGCCGGCGCGATCGACTTCGACGGCGACTACCTGCTGCCCGGCCTCGTCGAGCTGCACACCGACGTGCTCGAGCGCCACGCGTTCCCGCGTCCCGGCGTCGCGTGGCCGCCCGTGGCGGCCGCGGTCGCGTACGACGGCGCAGCTCGTCGCCGCCGGCATCACGACCGTGCTCGACAGCCTCGCGATCGGCTACGTGATCGACTCGGGCCGGCGCCCGCGCGATCCTCGGCCGCTCGTGGAGGCGCTCCGCGCGGCGCGCGACGCCGGCCTGCTGCGCGCCGACCACTTCCTGCACCTCCGGTGCGAGGTCAGCACCGAGCAGGTCGTGACCGACTTCGAGCCGTTCGCGGGCGATCCGCTCGTCCGGCTCGTCTCGCTGATGGATCACACGCCGGGCCAGCGGCAGTTCGTCGACGTGGCGAAGTATCGCGAGTACAACCAGGGGAAGTACGGGCTCAGCGACGCCCAGCTCGACGCGCTGATCGAGCAGCGCCTCGCACGACCAGCAACGCTTCGGCGACAAGCACCGGGCGGCCATCATCGCGCTGTGCCACAAGCACGGCCACGCGCTGGCGAGCCACGACGACGCGACGACCGCGCACGTCGAGGAGGCCGCGCAGGCCGGGGTGGTGATCGCGGAGTTCCCGACCACGCTCGAGGCGGCGCTGGCCGCGCACGTCTTCGACATGGCGGTCCTGGCGGGCGCGCCGAACCTCGTGTGCGGCCGCTCGCACTCCGGGCAACATCTCGGTCGGCCGAGCTCGCGGCCTCCGGCCTGCTCGACATCCTGTCGTCCGACTACGTGCCGGCGAGCCTCCTCCACGGCGCCTTCGTGCTCCACGGCCAGGGCATCCCGCTGCCGGCGGCCGTCGCGACGGTCACGCGTCACGCCCGCCGCGCGTGTCGGGCTCACGGACCGCGGCGCGATCGCGCCGGGCCTGCGCGCCGACCTCGTCCGCGTCCGCCATACCCGCGACGCCGTGGTCGTCCGGCGGAGTGTGGTGCGAAGGAAGGAGGATCGGCTGAGATGAGCACGCTGCGCTTCCCGACGAGGACGCCGACCGCTTCGAGGTGGTGCGTGCGCTGACCGACGCGCCGGCGGGCTCGTGCTGGACCGCTTCGGCCGCGCCGACGTCGAGTTCAAGGCCGACGACTCGATGGTGACCGACGCCGACATCGCCGTGCAGGAGTGGCTCGCGCGCGAGATCCGCGCGCGCTTCCCTGACGACCTCATCGCTCGGCGAGGAAGGGGTGTCCCCGGTGATGCCGTGGCCCGACGCCGCGCCACGTCTGGGTCGTCGATCCGATCGACGGGACGAACAACTTCGGGCGGGGCATTCCCGGCTTCTCGGTGTCGGTCGGCGTCCTGCGCGACGGCGCTCCTCTGGGCGGCGCGGTGTACGATCCGGTCGCCGGTCAGCTCTTCACGGCGTGGTCGGGACAGGGAGCGTGGCTCAACGAGCGCCGCCTCGGCGTCGAGCGCACGCCTCTCGACCGCCGCTCGCTGTTCGCCATCCGGACGCCGTATCCCGACGGTGTGCCCGACGCCGTCGCGACGTGGCTCGAGCGCTACCGACTGCGCCGCTTCGGCTCGACGGCGCTCCAGCTCTGCTACGTCGCGCTCGGGAGCGATCGCGTTCATGTACGACCACCGGACCTCGCTCTGGGACATCGCCGGCGCCGTGCCGGTGCTGATGGAAGCGGGCGCCTGCCTGACGACCCCCGAGGGCGGCCGGCTCTTTCCCGTCGGCGCGGCGGCGTGGCGGGGCGGGCCCCTCGCGATCCTCGCCGGCCTGCCGGGCGCGCACGGCGCGGCGCTGCGTGACCTCGCGATGACCGCGAGCGTCGCGGGCGAGCGCGCGTGATGGCTCCGCGCCTCTCTCCTCGGTAGCGGCAGTCCGCGGCACGGCTTTGCCGGGCCGCGGCGCGCTGGCCGTCACGGCCCTCCCGTCAAGGGCCTCGCGCTTGCAATTCCAGAAGTTGTCCACAGGCCGTGCGAAGAGATACAACATTTGCGGATTTGTAATAGGCCCGCAACAAGATGTTGGGCATACTGGGGACCGTCAACGGGCGATCTGAAAATAGTTCGAGCGGATGCGGCCTTGGACGCTGTGGATCACGGTGGATACTGCGTCGGGGGAGGCCCTGGTGAAGCGGATCGATACGCACTCGCACCCGAAGATGTCGAAGCACTTCCAGTTTTCCCCAGACTCGGTGGACAAAATGGTTCGCCAGGGCCGCCGTGCCGGGCTCGACGCCCTCGCGCTGACCGAGCATTTCCACGCGACCCGGTTCTGGGACGTGCACGACCACCTCGAAGCCACGCTGCCGTGCGAGCACGGTCTGTTCCGCGCCGACGGGCTCTTCCTGATTCCGGGCGCGGAGGTGAACATCCGCGAGGGCGCGCACGTGATCGTGCTCGGCGAGGTCGCCGAGCTCCGGCGGCTGGATCGCGCGTTCCCCGAGCGCCTGTCCGACCGGTACGAGCCGACCTTGCGCGAGTTCCTGGACGTCACGGACGACTTCGAGATCGTCCGGATCGGCGCCCACATGTTCCGTCCCAACAAGGAGCTCGGGAAGTTCGCCGCCGTCGACCTGCGGCGGCTGCACGCGCTCGAGATCAACGGCAAGGACTTCGGCACCGAGATCATGCTGCTCGCGCAGGCGCGCGCGCTCGGGCTGCCGATCGTCGCGGGAAGTGACGCGCACCACTGGCTGCAGGTCGGTGTCCGTCACACGCTCGTCCACACCGAGGACCTCACCCTCCGGGCCGTGATGAAGGCGATCAAAGAAGGCTTGACGGGCTTCGCCGCCGCTCCCTATACTCCGCTCCGCGTGAAGGCTGCTAAGTCCCTGAAAAACATTACGAAATTGTTACGGAAGTGTTACGGCGGGCTTCACCCGGCGCCGACGCCGGCCTGATCGACCGCGTAACACCGCCCTGACCCGGTAGCCCACGCCGAGCACCCCGCCGCCACGGGCTCGCCTCGTGCCGGCGACGCGGAAAGGAACGCTGTGACCGCCACGATCCCGGCGAAGTTTCGTGGCCGTGCGCGCCGGGATGCGGCGGCCTTCTACCTCTCGCAGCTCGCGAAGGGCGTCCTCGCGGGGGAAGTGGGCGTGCTCGTGGGCGACCAGCGGGTCGATCTCGCCGCCGCGGAGTTCATCCTCATGGACATCGAAGTGAAGCAGAAGAAGCGAGCGAACCACGTGGCGATCAAGCTGCGCTGGCCTCGCCGTCCGCTCATCCGGATCGGAACACCGAACGGAGAAGGGGGAGCCAATGGGCGATAGCCGTGAATTCGAGTTCGAAGGAGCCGCCACGCCGTCGGAAGCGGCGGACGCGCTGAACCGCATCGCCGAGGGCATCCGCGCGCGTTCGCTGTCGCTGTCGATGGGCGAAGAGGCGATCACGGTGTTCCCCGACGGCGAGCTCTCGCTGGAGATCGAGGCGAGCGAGAAGAAGGGCAAGGCCAAGATCGAGATCGCCATCGCCTGGAAGCACGCGCGTGAAGACGAAGACGAGGACTGAGCGGGAGGAGATGAGCATGGCCAAGGACCACTTCGAGTTCGCGCGGCTCGCGTCACCGGAAGAGGTGGCCGAGTACCTCACGTCGCTCGCGGTCGGGCTCAAGCGCGGCGAGATCAGCCTCGAGTCGGACGACCGGGCGCTGCGGCTCACACCCGCGCCGTCGGTGAAGCTCGAGCTGACCGTGCGGGAAAAGCAGCGCAAGGGCAAGCTCTCGGTCGAGATCGGCTGGAAGCGGCCGGTGGCCTCCAGAGCGGCGGACCTCCGCGTCGAAGTCCCGCCGCGTCCGCGCCAGCCCTGAGCCTTCTTCCGCTCGAGGACCTCGGCCCGGACCTCGCCATGATGGCGAGGGTGGTCCACTCGCAGCTCTCGGCGGCGACCACCGCCTTCTTCCGGCGCGACGTCGCGCTCGCGGAGAAGGTGATGGAGAAGGACGACCAGGTCGACAACCTCCTCGGCGCCATCGAGGACACGTGCTTCCGCCGGCTGAGCGGCGAGGACGCCGACAGCCCGCGCTCGCGACGCCTGCGGGGCGTGTTCCGGGTGGCGCTGAACCTCGAGAAGCTCGGCGACTACGCGGTCAACGTCGCCGAGCAGGCCCGGCACGTCGCGCGGCTCGCGCCGCGCCCCGGCCCGTTCGATCTCGCCGGCCCCGTGCGCGTCGCGCTCGGCGCGCTCGACGAGGTCATCACCGCGTTCACGGACTCGAGCGCCGAGAAGGCGAAGCACGCGTGCGCGTGCGAGGTGGAGCTCGACCGCCAGTATCGCGAGGCCCTCGCCGAGACGTTCCGCCGGCTCGCCCGGCCGCACGAGGACCCCGCCTTCGTCATCACGCACCTCTTCGTGGCCAAGTTCCTCGAGCGCATCGGCGACTCGATCCTCAACATCGGCGAGACCACGCTCTTCATCCTCACCGGCGAGCGCCTGAAGCTGCACCAGTACCTGCACCTCGAGGAGATGGTGACGCGCGTGGGCGGCGGCCGCCAGGTCGAGGGCGTCGAGTTCAGCCAGATCTGGGGCGGCATCAGCGGCGCGCGCGTGGGCCGCCTCGTCGGTGGCGCCGGGACGCCCGCTCATCTGGAAGGAAGGCAGCGTCCGCAAGATCGAGGAAGAGATCCGGGAGATGGAGGAGTGGAATCGCCTCGTCCCCGGGCTCGTCCCGGACGTGAAGGGACGCGTCCGCGACGACGTGCGCGAGTCCTTCGTCGGCGCGTTCCTCGACGGCACGCTGCTGCGCGACATCTACCTCGCGCGCCCGCTCGCCGAGAAGCTCCGCGTGACCCACCGCCTGCTCGAGACCGTGCGTGACGTCTGGCTCGCCACCCTGCAGGAGACGCCGCCGCGGATCGACTACGTGCGCCAGATCACGGAGCGGCTGCCCGAGCTCTACGCGATCCATCCGCGGCTCGAGCCGCTGCGGCGCCGCGAGACGCGGATCTTCGGCATCGTCCACCGTTCGCTCGGCGAGCTGCTGAGGCACCTGGCCGAGCACGAAGCCGCGCTGGCGCCGCCGGTCACCGTGCGGATCCACGGCGACTTCAACACCAACAACGTCGTCTACGACCGGCGCACCGACCGCATCCACTACATCGACGTCCATCGCAGCGGCGCGGGCGACTATCTGCAAGACATCGGCGTGCTGCTGGTGTCCAACCTGCGCCATCCGATCCACGACGGCGAGGTGGCGCGCGACCTGGAGCAGGTCAACGCGGCGGTGCAGGAGTTCGCGGGCAAGTTCGCGCGGCTGGTCGGGGACGAGCACTTCGAGGCGCGCCTGCTGCTGTCGCAGGCGCGCTCGCTCATCACCTCGGGGCGCCTGGTGACCGACTTCGACTTCGCGCGCCGGATCTTCCTCGAAGGCGTCAGGCTCCTCGAGCGCGCGGTGACGGTGGCGGCATGAAGGTGGCCGTGATCGGGCAGCCGGGCGCGTGGTCGACCGAGCGCCTTGCGGACGCGTTGCGCGGCTGCGGCGCCGCCGCGGAAGTCGTCGATCTCGGCGCGTGCAGTCTGCGCCTGCCCGATCCTCGCGTGTTTCACCGCGGCCGGCCCCTCGAGGGCTTCGCGGGCGCCGTGGTGAAGAAGGTGGGCGACACCGCCGACGGGTGGCCCGTGCGCGAGCGGATCGCGTTCCTGCGTCATCTGGAGGCGGGCGGCGTGCCCGTGCTGAGCGAGCCGGCGCGGCTGGAGACGGCGATCGATCGTCTCGGCATGACGGTCGAGCTCGTGCGCGCGGGATTGCCGATTCCGGAGACGGTGGTGACGGAATCGGCCGGCGACGCGGAAGCCGCGGTCGAGATGTTCGGCGCGGCGGTGATCAAGCCGCTCTTCACGTCGAAGGGGCGCGGCATGCGGAAGCTCGGCGTCGCGGACGCGCCGCGACGCCCTCGCGGAGCATCACGCGGCCGGCCACGGGCCGTACTACCTCCAGCGCTTCGTCAAGCATCCCGGACGCGACCTCGGCGTCGCCGTGCTGGAGGGGCGCGTGCTCGGTGCGTACTGGCGCCGCGCCGGCGCCGACCAGTGGATGACGACGATCCGATCGGGCGGACGCTACGAGGAAGCGGCGCCCCCCGACGAGGCGCTCGAGCTCGCGCGGCGCGCGGCCGCGCACTTCGGTCTGCTCTTCACCGGCGTGGACCTGATGGAGACGCCCGACGGCGGCTTCACCGTGCTCGAGGTGAGCGCGTTCGGCGGATTCCGCGGCCTTCTCGAGGCCTGCGGGGTGGACGCGGCGCCGCTGCTCGCGCAGGCCGCGCTGCGCCGGTTCGAAGCCGCCGCGTGAGCACGCTCACCCTCGACGACGTCCTCGCCGCGCGCGCGGCGCCGCACACGCTCGCGCTGCGCTTCGTCGACGTTCCGGTGCGCGTGTTCACCGACGACGTCGACGTGTGGACGGGCCTCGCACGGTACTACGCGCCGTGGGTCGTGGCGGACGTCGCGGCCGACGCGCCGACGGTCACGCTGCTCCAGCGTGACGTGAAGTCCGCCGACGGATTCGCGGACGTCGTGCGCGCCGACGGCAAGCGCGTGAAGGAAGCGGTCCGCGAGGTCGACGGCGGCCGGCTGGTCCTCAAGCGCCAGACCGGCGTGGTGATGGGGATCTGGCCCGGACGCGCGGTCGCCGCCGGAGACGTGCGGCCGAACCTCAACCAGGCCGTCAACCTCGTCAACCACCTCTACGCCGCGGACCTGCATGGCGCGCGGCTATCGCCTCTTTCACGCCGCGGCGGTCGTGCGCGACGAGTGCGCGGTCGTGCTCGCCGGCGTGCCCGGCGCGGGGAAGTCCACCGCGTCGCTGCACTTCGTCGAGGCGGGCTGGCGCTTCCTCTCGAACGATCGCGTGCTCGCGCGGGCGACCGCGGACGGCGCGATCGAGGTGCGCGGCTATCCGAAGCAGCCGCGCGTCAACCCGGGGACGCTCGTGCACCATCCACGGCTCGCCGGATTGCTGGAGCCCGACGACCAGCGCGCGCTGCTCGCGATGCCCCCCGCGGACCTGTGGGCGCTCGAGCGGAAGTGCGACGTGGATCTCGACGCGCTCTACGGCGCGGGCACGATGCTCCTCGCGTCGCGGATGGCCATGCTCGTGGTGCTGCGATGGCGACCCGCCCGCGCGGAGCCGGCGACGTTCCGTCGACTCGCGGAGCACGAGCTGCTCGACGCGGTGCCGCTGGTGGCGAAGGATCTCGGCGCGTTCGGCATCGGCGCGGCCGCGGCGCAGCGCGCGTCCGACGCCGCCGCGTACGTCGAGCTGCATGCGCCGCGTCCCCGTGCACGAAGCGTGTGGCGGCATGGACTTACGAGCCCTCGAGCGCGTGGTGGCGGCGCGCGCCTCGAGCGGCGCCGTCCGAGTCGCTCCGCTCCGAGCGGCGGCTTTGCCGCCGCAATCCGATCCTGGGGGGAGTCTGAGGGGGGCCGTCGAGGCCCCCCTCTACGAAAGGTTTACCCCCGCGTCACACTCCTGTAACCCCGGCGCGCGAGCCTCGGGCTGTGAGACGAGCCGCGACCCTCTCATCCGGAACCGGACGCATCCTGGTCGTCGAGGACGAGCCCGACGTCGCCGAGCTGCTGCGGTACCACTTCGGCAAGGAAGGCTACGAGGTGGTCGTCGCGCCCACCGGCACCGAGGCCGTCAAGCGCGCGCGCGACCTGCGGCCCGAGGTGATCCTGCTCGATCTGATGGTGCCCCAGCTCAACGGCTGGGAAGTCTGCCGCCGCCTCAAGGCGGAGACCGACACGCGCGCCATCCCCATCATCATGGTCACCGGGCGCGTGGAGGAAGGCGACAAGGTGCTCGGCTTCGAGCTGGGCGCCGACGACTACGTCACCAAGCCGTTCTCGCCCCGGGAGCTGGTCGCGCGCGTGCGCGCGGTCGTTCGCCGCGGCCGCCACGAGGAGCCCGTCGAGAAGAAGACCCACCTGAAGGCGGGCGACCTCGAGATCGACCGGCACCGCTTCGAAGTGCGCATGAAGGGCAGGGTGGTCGAGCTCACCCCCAAGGAGTTCGAGCTCCTGGCCACCCTGGTGGGCGCTCCCGGCCGCGTGTTCGGACGCGGGGAGCTGCTGGACCTCGTGTGGGGCCGGGACGGGTTCGTGGAGCCTCGGACCGTGGACGTCCACCTGGCCCGCCTCCGCGCCAAGTTCTCGGCCGCCAAGGTCCCCCTGCCGGCCATCGATACGGTGCGGGGCGTCGGCTATCGGCTCAAGGACGGCGGCGCGGACGGTTCGTAACACAGACGTAACACGCGAGTTACGCGGGCCGAAACATCCGCCGGTGAAGATGGGTCAACACAAGGAGATGCCATGACAGAAGCGAGCTTTGATGGTCGCGATGGCGGATCGCCCTGGTGGCGACGGCAGCCTTTGCCTCGCCGGTGAAGCTCGACCCGGGCCTGGTCGACATACCGCGCGGTGAGCGGCGTGAGCGGCAACCTCTCGTCGATCGGGTCGGACACGCTCAACAACCTGATGACGCTCTGGGCGGAGAGCTTCCAGAAGTTCTATCCGAACGCGCGGATCCAGATCGAGGGCAAGGGCTCGTCGACCGCGCCGCCCGCCTTGATCTCCGGCACCGCGCAGCTGGGCCCGATGTCGCGTCCGATGAAGGGCACGGAGATCGACCAGTTCGAGAAGAAGTACGGCTACAAGCCGATCGGTCTCCGCACCTCGGTCGACGCGCTCGCCGTGTTCGTCAACAAGGACAACCCGATCAAGTGCATGACGATGGCTCAGGTCGACGCCATCTTCTCGAAGTCGCGCCGGTACGGCTACAAGGAAGACATCACCACATGGGGACAGCTGGGACTCACGGGTGAGTGGGCCTCCAAGCCCATCAGCCTCTACGGGCGCAACTCCGCCTCCGGCACCTACGGCTTCTTCAAGGAACACACGCTGAAGAACGGCGACTACAAGGACCAGGTGAAGGAACAGCCCGGCTCCGCGTCCGTCGTCCAGGGCGTCACCGTCGACCGGCTCGCCATGGGCTACAGCGGCATCGGCTACGCGACGGCCGGTGTCCGCGCGGTGCCCCTCGCGGAGAAGGAAGGCGGCAAGTGCGTGGAGGCGGAGGCCGACAATGCCTACGCCGGCACCTATCCGCTCGCGCGCTTCCTCTACGTCTACATCAACAAGGCGCCGGGAAAGCCGCTCGATCCGCTCACCCGTGAGTTCGTGAAGCTGATGGTCTCCAAGGAAGGGCAGGAAGCCGTCATCAAGGACGGCTACTTCCCGATCCCGGCCTCGATCGCGAAGGAAGAGCTGGCCAAGGTCCAGTAGGGTGGCCGTCGACGTCGAGACGCCTTCGAGCGGGGGGGCCGGGATCTCCGGCCCCCTCGCTCGTCATTTCACGGGCACGGCAGGCGCGTCGCATCGTCCTCGATCGTCTGGCCGCGCGCACGGTCGTGCTGGGCGGGCTCATCATCATCGCGTCGATCCTCGCCATCCTGTTCGTCATCGTGGCCGAGATCTATCCGCTCTTCCGAGCGCCACGGGCGGAGCTGGTGAAGGCCCCGAGCGCCGGGGTCGTGCCGATCGGCGCGGAGGCGGTCGGTGTGGACGAGTACCGGGAGATCGCGTACGCGGTCACGCCTGATGGCGCCCTGCAGTTCATCGCCCTGCGGCCCGCTGGCACGTATCCGCCGGTGCCGGTGCCCGGCCTCGATGGCGCGCGGTTGACCACGGCGGCCGAGCTCGGTCCCGGACGTCATGCGCTCGGGACCTCGGACGGGCGCGTCATCCCGCTCGAGGTCAAGTACGACGTGGAGTTCAAGGACGGCCGACGCATCCTCACCCCTCGCCAGGAATTCGCGGCGCCCGCTGCTCGTCGATCCCGACGCCCGGCGACCGATTCAGCGCCTCGCGGTCGCCTCGACTGCGAGCGGCCCGGTGACGATTGCGCAGGTCGGCCCGGCCGACCTCCTCATCCAGTCGGTCGTGGAGAAGAAGGCCCTCATCGGGGGCACGCGACGCGAGGAATCGACGCAGGCTTTGCCCAACGCCGTTGATGGGACCATCACCGCGCTGGCGGTCGACGTGCGCGGCGAGGACCTCTTCGTCGGCACGGCCGCGGGGCAGATCGTGCGCTACGACATGCGTGACCGCGCGAACGCCGGGCGCGCGGAGGAGGCGGCGATGCCCGGCGGCGCGTTCCGTCACCGTGCTCCGCTTCCTCAATCGGCGATCGGACGCTCGTCGCCGCCACGGACGGCGGCGAGGTCGCGACGTGGCAGGTGCTCCGTGCGGGCGAGGGCGGCAGCCCTCGCCTCACCCTGATCCACCGGTTCGAGCGGCACGGCGCTCCCGTCGTCGCGGCCGCCGTGTCGCGCCGGGACAAGGGCTTCGTCGACCCTCGACACGAGCGGCCTTGCCCACGTGAGCTATGGCACGTCGGGCGCGAAGCTCCTCGACGTGCGTGCTCCGGGAGGCGACGCGCGCGCGGTGATCTTCGCACCGAAGTCGGACGGCGTCCTGACCCTCGACAGCCGCGGCGCGATCTCACACTGGCATCTCGACAACCCGCACCCCGAGGTCACGCTGCGCACGCTGTTCGGCAAGGTCTGGTACGAGGGGTACCAGCGGCCGGACTACGTGTGGCAGTCCACCGGAGGGACGGACGATTTCGAGGCGAAGTTCAGCCTCACGCCGCTGGTCTACGGCACGCTCAAGGGGACCTTCTACGCGCTGCTGATCGCCGTGCCGCTCGCCCTTCTCGCCGCCCTCTACGTGAGCGAGTTCATGCACCCGGGCGTCAAGGCGTGGGTGAAGCCGATGGTGGAGATCATGGCCGCGCTTCCGAGCGTGGTCCTCGGCTTCCTCGCCGGCCTGTGGCTCGCGCCGATCGTGGAGCGGATCGTGCCCGGGCTCTTCGTGCTGCCGCTCGTCGCCACGATCGCGATCCTGGTCGCGCTGGCCGCCTGGCGCCTGCGTGCCGGTGTCCGTGCGCGGGCGCGTCCGGCCGGGGATGGAGGTCTTCCTCCTCGTTCCCGTGGTCGTCGCGGCGAGCGTCGTGGCGTTCGGGCTGGGGGGATTGATCGAGGCGCGGCTCCTCGGCGGGGACTATCGCGGCTGGCTGCTGTCCGCGCTCGGCCTCGGCTATGACCAGCGCAACTCGCTCGTGGTCGGCGTCGCCATGGGCTTCGCCGTCATCCCGATCATCTTCACCATCGCGGAGGACTCGCTCGCGAACGTGCCGCAGCACCTGCGCGCCGGCTCCCTGGCGCATGGGCGCGACCCGATGGCAGACCGCGATCCGTATCGTGCTGCCCACCGCGAGCCCCGGCATCTTCTCCGCGATCATGATCGGCTTCGGGCGCGCGGTCGGCGAGACGATGATCGTGCTCATGGCCACCGGGAACACCCCGGTGATGGACGGCAACATCTTCAGTGGCTTCCGGGCGCTCTCCGCGAACATCGCGGTGGAGCTGCCGGAGGCGCCGGAAGGGGGCACGCTGTTCCGGGTGCTGTTCCTCGCGGCGTTCCTCCTCTTCTGCCTGACCTTCGCCGTGAACACCGCTCGCCGAGCTGGTCCGCCTCAAGCTCCGGCAGCGGTACCGGTACCTATGAAGAAGATGCTGCGCAGCGGCGAGCCGTTCATCTGGCTCACCGGGGGGGCGCTCGCATTCGCCCTCCTCATGGTGTGCGGCCTGATCGGCATCATCGTGACCAACGCCATCGGGTTCTTCTGGCCGGCACCGGTCATTCGCGTCACCCTCACGGACGGCAAGGTGCTGACCGGGCAGATGGCGGAGCGCGAGCGGGTGCCCGGGAGCGGCCAGTATCGCGTCAAGCTCCGCGTGGCGAATCGCGACCTCTACGGAGCCGACTTCGTGTGGGTCGACGAGGCGAAGATCACGCGCCGCGACACGCCCGTCGACGTCGTGGTGATCGAGCGGACCGAATGGGGGCTTCTCATCGGCAGCGTCAAGGAGGTGCGCGACGGCGGCGCTCCCGTGGCCTCGGGCGCCGCTGCGGTGGCGGAGCTCGAGCGACGGATGCCCGATGCCGCGCGACTGCGCCGTGAGATCTACCGGCTGGAGCGTTCCGACATCGGCGCCATCAACCAGGCGCAGGAGCAGGCGCGCCTGACCCTGCGCGGGCTCGAGCTCAAGGGCGTGACCACCGGGACGGAGGTGGAGGCGCTCCGTGCCCGCCTCGCCGATCTCCAGGCCCGCTACCAGACGCTGGGGGCGAAGCTGGCGGAGCTGCGCAAGCAGCAGGGCGCGACCGTGGTGATCGCGGCGGACGGTGGCAGAGAGAAGGAGCTGCCGATCGCGCAGGTGCTGAGAGTGTCGAGCACCGAACACGATGGGGCTGCCCGCCAAGGTCGGCCACTATGCCGCCAAGCTGTGGGAGTTCGTCGCCGACGATCCGCGCGAGTCGAACACCGAGGGCGGCGTGTTCCCCGCCATCTTCGGCACCGTGATGATGGTCATGATCATGTCGCTGATGGTCACGCCGCTCGGCGTGCTGGCCGCCTTCTACCTGCGCGAGTACGCGCGCCAGGGGACGTTCGTGAGCGCCGTCCGCATCGCGGTGAACAACCTCGCCGGCGTGCCGTCGATCGTCTTCGGCGTCTTCGGCGTCGGCTTCTTCATCTACGTCGTCGGCGGCAGCATCGACCGGCTGTTCTTCCCGGAGGCGTTGCCCACGCCCACCTACGGCACCGGCGGCATCCTGTGGGCCTCGCTCACGCTGGCGCTGCTCACGATTCCGGTGGTCATCGTGGCGACCGAGGAAGGGCTTGGCGGCGATTCCGCGCGGCATGCGCGGAGGCCTCGCTCGCGCTCGGCGCCACCAAGCTCGAGACCACGCTGCGGGTCGTGCTGCCCGCCGTGATGCCGTCGATCCTGACCGGGCTGATCCTCGCGATGGCGCGCGCGGCGGGCGAAGTGGCGCCGCTGATGATCACGGGCGTGGTGAAGCTGGCGCCCTCGCTGCCCCTCGACGGTAGCTGGCCGTTTCTCCACCTCGACCGGAAGTTCATGCACCTCGGCTTCCACATCTACGACGTGGGCTTCCAGTCGCCGAACGTGGACGCCGCGCGACCCATGGTCTTCGCCACCACGCTGCTCCTGCTGCTCATCGTGGTGTTCCTGAACCTGTTCGCGATCGCTTTACGCCAGCGGCTGCGTCGCACGTACGCGACGGCCGCGGTGTAGGAGGTTTCATGGCCGGTTCCATCAGTGTCAGCGCGAGCCTCAACCCGGCGGCGACGCTCGCCGGGGTGATGGAGATGCCGATGGTCGAGATCGAGCGTCTCCACCTCTGGTACGGGAGCAAGCCCGCCCTCAAGGACGTCTCGATGTCGGTGCCGAAGCACCGGATCACCGCGTACATCGGGCCGTCCGGGTGCGGCAAGTCGACGCTCCTGCGCTGCCTCAATCGCATGAACGACCTCGTCGACGGTGTCAGGATCGAGGGCACGGTGCGGATCGGCGGGGTGGACGTGTACGACCCGGCGCTCGACGTGACCGAGCTCCGCAAGCGCGTGGGCATGGTCTTCCAGAAGTCCAACCCGTTCCCGAAGTCGATCTACGAGAACGTCGCGTACGGCCCGCGCATCCTGGGCGTCAAGAACCGCGGCGACCTCGACGGCGATCGTCGAGCGCAGCCTGCGCGGCGCGGCGCTGTGGGACGAGGTGAGCGACCGCCTGGGCGACTCCGCGCTCGGGCCTCTCCGGCGGCCAGCAGCAGCGCCTCTGCATCGCGCGCGCGATCGCCGTCGAGCCCGACGTGCTCCTGATGGACGAGCCGTGCTCCGCGCTCGACCCCATCGCCACCGCGAAGATCGAAGAGCTCATGCTCGACCTGAAGAACAGCTACACGATCGTCATCGTCACCCACAACATGCAGCAGGCGGCGCGGGTGTCGGACTACACGGGCTTCATGCTCCTCGGGCGAGCTGGTGGAGTTCGGCGTGACGCGCGAGCTCTTCACGAGCCCGCGCGACAAGCGCACCGAGGACTACATCACGGGGCGGTTCGGCTAATCATGCAGCGGCACTTCCACGAGGAGCTCGGCGCGCTCAAGCAGACGCTGCTGGCGATGGGCGGGCCTCGTGGAGGACCAGATCCGCCGGGTCATGCGCGCGCTCATCGAGCGCGACGACGCGCAGGCGCGCGACGTGATCGACCGCGACCGCGAGGTCGAACGCCTACGAGAACGAGATCGACGAGAAGTGCGTGGAGCTGCTCGCCCTCCACCAGCCGGCGGCGAGCGACCTCCGCTTCCTCACCACCGCCATGAAGATCGTGACCGACCTCGAGCGCATCGGCGACCAGGCGGTGAACATCGCCGAGCGCGCGCTCGAGCTGAACCAGGAGCCGCAGCTCAAGCCCTACATCGACCTGCCGCGCATGGCGGAGATGGCGCAGGCGATGGTGAAGGGGAGCCTCGACGCGTTCGTGGCGCGCGACACCGCGCTCGCGCGGCGCGTGCGGGCCGAGGACGGGGCCGTCGACGACCTCAACCACCAGATCTTCCGCGAGCTCCTGACCTTCATGATGGCCGATCCCGTCGACGATCCCGCGCGCGATCCGGCTGATCCTGATCGCGCGCTTCCTCGAGCGGGTCGCCGACCACGCGACCAACATCGCCGAGATGGTGGTCTACCTGGTCGAGAGCCGGATGGTGCGGCACACCACCGTCTGATCCCAGCACCTGGACCCCACGAAGCAGCGTCGTGTCGAGCGACGGTCGCTGACCCACCCTGTCACGCCGTCGTCTGAATCACGGCGCTCACGACCTGTTGCGGGGAGAGGAGGGGGTCCACCAGCCAGTACTCCGCCGTGTCCCCGCAGCGGCACGCCGTCACGACCCGGTAACCCATGCCGTTCGGCAGGTCGGGCGTGTCGAGGAAGACGCCGCCGCAGGTCGCGTGCAGCTTGAAGAACTGGCGGATTCCATCGATGGCGGGGCAGTGCTCGGCGAAGGTCATGGTATGTAGCAAACGGACCGCCAGTTGCCATGTTCGCGCGCCGCTTGCCCGGACGCCGGCGGCGGGCGGGTCCGGCAGAGAAGCTTTTCCCTATTGCCGGGACAGAATTTCCGACCTTGCGCGAGCCATGGCGGCTGGGGGAGCCTACCTCCGTGATGGGGACCGAGGGCGTCCAGCAGCGCGTGGCCCGGGCGGGGGCGTGGCTCTTCGCCGTCGGGCTGCTGACCGGGGTGTGGGTGGCGGTCGTCTTCACCGAGAGGGTGGTGGTGCCCATTCCGCGGCTCGCCCTCGCCGCGCACCTCAATGGTCTCCTCGGCGGGCTCTGGCTGATCGCCGTCGCGGCGACCCTCGACCGCATGCGCTATGGCGTCGCGGGCCGGCGCCGCCTCGCGCTGCTGGTGGTGGTGGCGACGTGGGGGAACTGGCTCATCACGCTGCTCGCTTCGGGGCTCGGCGTGCGGGGGCTCGAGTTCACGGGGGATCCGCGGAACAACGCGGTGGCGCTCCTCCTTCAGGTCTTCGTGGTCATCCCGTCGCTGCTCGGCGCCTTCGCGTGGGCGTGGGGCTTCGGCGGCCCGCCGCGGGCGCGCGACCTGCTGTAGTTGGGGGGTGCGAGACGCACCCCCCGAGCCCCACGCTCCGCGGCCCGGCGAAGCCGTGCCGCTCCGCGAGTGCCCGTGCGTCAGCGCGCGCGGCCGGCGATGCAGTCGCCGTACGCCGTCTGGTATCCCTGCTCGGACTGCGAGTACTTGTAGACGCCGCCGACACCGGTGCCGACGACGGCGCCCGACGCGGCGCCGATCGCCGCGCCTCGCCCCGCGTTGCCGGTGGCGGCGCCGATCGCCGCACCCGCGGCCGCGCCGCCGAGCGCGCCGAGCGCGGCGCCGATGCCCGCGCCCTTCGCGGTGTCCCAGCCGGTCTGTTCCTTCGCCCAGTCGTGGCACTGTCTCTCGCGAGTGCCGGCGACGGCTCCCGGAGGCGGCGGAGCCGAGGCACAACCCGCGAGCATGGCAATCGAAAGGCCGAACGCGACGACGCTGGCCGGACGCTTCATCAAGCAATCCCCTGTTGACGACAGGTGCTACGTCCGCGACGGCTCGCGGCGGCGTCGCCGCACGGGCGGCGGTGGTGTGCGGACAGCGGGCTGCAGACATTCAAAAGCGTAGCATCAGCCGCCGACCTTGTCAACGAGGGCGGACCCCGCGAGCGGACAGTCGGGCGGCGCGGCCGCCTTCTTCTTCGCGATGATGTCCTGCGCGTACTTCTCGAGGTAGTGCGTGATCGTCTCCACGCGGATCTTCACCGAGCCGGCCGGCTTGGTCGAGTCGAGGTCCTGGAACGAGAAGAAGAGCGTGCCCGAGCGCTCGACGATCTGCTGCACCGGCGTGTACGTCGGCTGGTCCATGCCGCACTCGTAGCTGGCGAGGCGGATCACGCACGCGATCCACGGGATGCGCGCGGCGACCTTGGCGCGCCCACAGGATCTCGTTGGTGTTCGAGCTGTAGGACGACGGCCACACGTCGCGGATGTCGAACGGCGACTTCACGACGCCCGCGCGGACGTCGGGGCCGAACGCCCAGTCCATGAGGTCGGCGTCGATCGGGAAGTACTGCGCCCACAGGACGGGATAGCCGTACGCCTGCAGGTCGACCTCGATCTCGTGGCCGATCCCGGGATCCATGTGGTACGGCCGCGCGAGCACGAGCAGGCACGGCCGGTCCTCGCGCGCGCACCACTCGAGGATCTCGCGTCCCTTCTTGCGGAGCCGCTCGTTGAACGCGGTCAGCGCGCGATAGCCGTCCGTCACCGCCCGCGCCGTCTCCTCCATCGTGAGGCCGGGCAGCACCTCGCGCAGGCCCTCGAAGAGCTGCTTCGGCACGAGCTTCGGCTCGTCGAGCGAGACGAACGGCGTGACGTACCGGATGCCGTTCTCGGCGAAGACGTCGCGCTCCTTGAGGAAGCCCGCCTTGATGTTCTCGGGCGCGGCCATCACGCGCGGGCACGAGAGCGTGCGCGCGACGTGGCCGCTGAGGAACGACGGCAGCGTGTAGATCATCGGCGAGAACAGGATGTCGAGCTTCTGCTTCTGGCCGAACACCAGCTCGCCGTAGTGCCCGGAGATGCACTTCACCGGGTAGCAGCAGTCCACGGTGCCGCGGCCCTTGCCGAACTGGCGGCCCTGCTCCTCCGACGTGTCGGAGGAGAAGATCAGGTTGCGCGAGTCGATGCCGAGCGCGCCGAAGAGCCCGCACCAGAACTGGTGCGTGCTCCAGAGGTTCAGGACGCGCGGGATGCCGACCCTAAGCTTCGCTCGCGACGGCCGCGGGTCGGCGGAAGGCGTCCTTGCGAACCATCTCGGCAACGTTAGGGTAGTCACGCTTGGTCTCCTCCAGCTTGCCCTTCACCACGCGCATCTCGTTGACGTCCTCGACGAGGCCCTTCGGGCAGGAGTTGCCGCTGATGACGCGCTCGTAGCCGGCGGCCAGCGGCAGCTTGCTCCACGCGCGGCCCTTGGCGCCGGGGAGCTGCACGTCGATGAACGTGCGCGTGCAGTTGATCGGACACCACTTGCAGACCGTCTCCGCGCTCGTCGTGCTCGTGTAGGTGAGCGCGGCGATCGTGTCGAAGCCGCGGAACGTCGTCGTGGCGCCGGCCGCGTACCGGTCGATCGCGCACAGCGCGGCGCCGATCGCGCCCGGCCTCGCCGGAGTACGGATGCAGGACGACCTCGGCCTCCGGCACCTTGCTGCGGATGAAGTCCACCTGCGCCTTCACGACGGCCATGTTGCGGTGCGTGCCGCCCTGCAGGACGAACTTGCGCCCGACCGCGCGCAGATTCTGGAGCTGGCCCGCGTAGATCCACACGTTCACCGGCAGCACCGCGGCGAGCGCGGCCATGATCTCCTCGGCCGACCAGCCCTTGCGCTGCTGGTTGACGATGTCGGACTGGAGGAAGACGCCGCAGCCCATCGCGAGGCTCGGCATCGCCTTCGCCTGGAAGGCGCGCGACGCGTAGTCCTGCAGCGGCACGTTGTAGCGCTCGGCCACGCCCTGGAGGAACGCGCCGTTGCCGGACGAGCACTGCGAGTTGAGGCGGAAGTCGGCCACCGTGCCCTGGCGCAGGATCATGATCTTCACGTCGGTGCCGCCGACGTCGCAGATGACGTCGGCGTCGGGCACGTAGTGGAGGGACGCGGTCGCGTGCGCGACCGTCTCCACGACGCCCACGTCGGCGCCGAGCACGTCCTTCAGGAGGTCCTTGCCGTAGCCGGTGAGCGCGAGGCCCGCGACGTTCTCGAAGCCCGCCTCGCGGACCTGGCGGAACAGGGACTGCGCGTCCTCGATGGGGTTGCCCTTCGACAGCGCGTAGCAGGAGAAGAGCAGCTCCTTCTCCGGCGTGAGCACGACCGCCTTCGCCGTCGTGCTGCCGAAGTCGCAGCCGACGCAGGACGGGCGTGGTCTGCGCGGGTCTGGACGTCTCCCATCCGGCGCCCGTGCGCTCGTAGCTGGCGGTGAACGTCGTCAGGTCGTCCGCGCCCGCGACGAGGCCGCGCGCGCCGCTCTTCGCCTTCTCCTCGTGCTGGCCCGTCTCCACCCACCACTGGAGTTTTTCGCGACCCGTGTAGCGCGCGATCTCCGGCGCCTCGTCCTTGCCGATCTCCACGCAGCCGAGGCAGGCGTAGTAGAGCGCCTCCTTCGGCACGATGATCAGCGACTCGGCGTCGCGGCCGGCGGGCAGCTCGATCTTCCGCTGCGTCCACAGCTTCGCCAGGTGATGGCGCCACGCTTCCTGCAGCCCCGTGAAGAAGAGGTTCGGTCCGCCGAGCAGCAGCACCTCGGGCATCGGCGTGTTGCCCTTGGTGAGCGTGGCGAGGTTCTGGTAGACGACGGCCTCGAACAGGCTCGCGATGATCTCCTCGACCGGCACGCCCGTCTTCACGAGCGTGTTGGCGTCGGTCTCCGCGAAGATCCCGCACTTCGAGCTGACCTTGTGCAGGCTCATGCCCGCGTACGGCATGGACCGCGAGCTGCTCGCCCGGCACCTGGAGCTTGCGCGCGGTCTTCTCGATGAACGTCCCGGTGCCGCCGCTGCAGGCCGACTGCATGTAGACCTGCTTCGAGCGGCCGGTGGTGGTGGCGGTGAAGAAGATCGTCTTCATGTCCTCGCCGCCGATCTCGGACACGAACCGCACGTCGGGATGCTGCCGCTCGACACAGGCGGCGACCGCGACGACTTCCTGGATGAGCTTGCCGCCCACGAGCGGCGCGATGAAGCCGGCGCCGGAGCCGGTGAAGAACACGCGATCCGTGCCCGACGGTCACGCCGGCCTCGGTCTCCATGCGGCCGAGGAACTCGAGGACCTTCTCCGCCTGCCGCGTGTTGTGCCGCTGGTAGTCCTGCCACGTGACGCGACCGTCGTCGACGACCACCGCCTTCACGGTCGTCGAGCCGACGTCGAGGCCGACGAGCTTCACGAGGTGCGCCCCATCCGCTTCGCGACGTGCAGGACGAAGTCCGCGGCGGTGCCGGCGGCGTCGCCATGCGGGACGCGGTAGGTCGCGCGCTTCATCTCCGGATGCGTGTCGACGTACGCGCGGACCTCGTCGAGCGTCAGCTTCGTGCGCGCCAGCACCTCGTCCATCTCGCGCTGCGCGCGCTTCTTGGCTTCCGTGAGGATCATCTGGCAGCGCGAGAGCGCGTGCACCTCGGCGTCGCCCTTGATCTCGAGCGGCGCGTAGAGCAGGTCCGGGTACTTGCCGGTCACCGCGGACATCGCGCCGATGCTCATCGTGTTCGGCATGCAGGAGTACGGCGACAGCTCGCAGATCATGTGGGCCTTCTTGTGGTGGTACGCCCACAGCGCCTTGCCGACCAGCATGTCGCCCTCGCCCCCGTCGAGCCGGCTGTGGAAGTACGGCGCGGCGAGGCGGCGCAGCTCGAACTGGTTCGGCAGGTCGTGCGGCAGGTCGCCGAGCGCGCCGCGGAGACGATGGAACGTCCAGCGATAGATCGCCTGCACCGTGCGGCCGAGACCGAGCTTGAGCCGCGCGCCGCGCTCGATGCCCGCGTAGTCCTCGAAGCGCTGCAGGCCGAGCCGCAGCAGGTAGTCCATCCACACCGCGACGCCGGCCGGATAGACCTCGGCGCCCTCCTGCTCGAGCCAGCGGTGGATGTTGTAGTTCGGGTCGCCCTCGACGGTCTGCAGGTAGAACTCGCCGGTGATCTTGACCTTGGGCTTCACGCGCAGCCGATCGACCTCGATCGTCGAGAACTTGCGATGGACCTCGCGCATGGCCTTCGTGAAGTAGCGCGTGGTGAGGTGCCAGCCCACCGCCTTCCAGGGGCCGTACGTCGGGCGCTTGCGGAAGACGTCGCAGAGATAGTCGATGCTCTCGCGCACGACGGCGTCCGTCTGCCCCGGCACGACCTCGTAGGGCCGCACCTGGTACTCGAGGTCCTGCACGAGGTCGGTGCAGAAGATCGCCCAGAGGCAGCCGAGCGTGATCGGCAGGTTGAGGTCGAGGCCGTCGCCCATGACGGCCTTCTGATCCATGTTGTCCTGCGCCATCAGGAACATGCGGAAGGCATCGAGGCCGCTGTTGCGCAGCGCGAGCTCGTAGCTCTGGTGGTACTGCCCGAAGCGGCACGCGCCGCACGAGCCGGCGGTGAGGTAGACGAACTGCTCGTTGACCGCCTTGGCCCCGATCTCGCCCGACTTCTTCTTCAGGAAGTTGACGAGGTTGCCGGTGGTGAAGCTGGTCGGGCAGCACTGGCCGATGTCCGCCACCTCGCGGCCGGTGAGGAGATCGTCCTTGGTGGCCACGGGCAGGATCTGCGCGCGGTAGCCGCCGTTCTCGAGCACCGCCTGCAGCATCCGCTCGAGGCGCCAGTGCAGGCCGCCGAAGAGGATCGTGGTGGACTCGCGCTCGGCGCGCGTGAAGGGCCGGGGCGAGTAGGTGCGGTAGTGCTCAGTGGTGACTGTGGCCATTCAATCCTCCGACGTGACGGGTCATCCAGGCCTCGAGGAGCTGGACCGTATCGAAGCCCGGCAAACGGCGAATCGTGTCGTCGACGCGGCGCGCGGCCGCGCGTCCGTCCTGATCCGCGAACAGGTAGCGCGCCATGAACTCGAGCTCGTGTTGCGGCTGCACGCCGCTGCCCACGGGGGCCCAGAAGCGATCGACCAGCAGGCGGGCGACGCGGGCGACCGCCCTTCGGCGCAGGCGAATCTCCGCCTGGCGGTAGTAGAAGAAGAAGTGCCGCGACTCGTCGAGCATGATCGCTTCGAGCAGATCCGTGAGCACCGGATGCGCCGCGACGGCGGCCAGGCGGCGATAGCCGGTGAGCGTCGTCAGCTCGTTGATCGCGCCCCACGTCATGTGCACGGCGCAGAAGTCGGGCCACGCGCGGGAGACCATCGCGGTCGCCGCGGCCTCGACGCGCTGGGCGAGCGATTCCTTTCCGCGCGGCCGCTCGCGTGTCCCGACCGGATGGCCGGCCGCCTCGAGGAATCGCCGGATCGCGATGCCGTGGAACGTTTCCTCGTAGACCCAGCACGCGAGGAAGGTCGCGATCTCCGGATCGTCGATCGCGCGCGTGGCGAGGAGCGAACGGAGATAGATGATGGTGTGGCTCTCGATGTCCTGCATGTAGTGGAGCGTCCGCAGCGCTTCCGGCGGCACGGGATGCCGCGGGACGTCGTCCCAGGCGAACGCGGAAAGATCGAGGGCTTTGGAGCGGCCGACGTAGGCGTCGAGATCGAACTCGGCCATGGGTGGTCGGGCCATGGTTACAAGGTCTGCCGCCGTCGGCAAGAAAGAAGAACGACCGGAATGGTCGCCATCACCCGGACTACGGGCGAACGGCACCCTCCGGATGGCCGCGTACGGACGTCGGGCCGGGGTCCGGGCTAGGGCTGCGCCGCCACCGGGACCTCGACGACGGCGCCGCCGCGGGCCACCCGGACGGTCAGCCCGCGCGGCCCGCGCGGGGAGAACGTGAGCAGACCGCGGTAGACGCCGGGCTCGGCGCCCGGATCGAGGCGAGCCTCGACCAGGCCGCCATCGCTCATGATGCCGCGGACCCGGACGTCGGCGTCGTTCATGGGGGCGCCGTCGGGCCACGACACCCGCACGGTGTAGTCGACGGCGCCGCTGCTCGCCGCCTGGGCGACCTCCACGCGCACGTCCGACCGTGGGCGAGGCGTCGCCGCGCGCGCCATCGCCGACGGCTCTTCGCGCGGCGGCGGCTCCGCCCGCGGCGCTTCGGTCTGCCTCGCCAGGGCTCGCGGACTCTGCCTCGGCGCTCGGGCGGGCAAATCGACCGCTTCGCGGGGCGCCGGCGCGGGCTCGGCACGGCGCGGGGGCGCGGGCTCGCTCGGTGCACTCGCGGCAGGCGCCGGCGGCGCCTCGGCAGGCGCGGCGGTCGTCTCCGGGGTGCTCGTTCCCGGCACGCTGGCCGTCGTCGGCGCCCGCCATGAGCGCTGCGACCAGAGGAGCGCCGCGACCAGCGCGATCGCGGCCAGACCTGCCACCACGAGGCTCCGGCGGATGGTGCGCGCCACGCGCGCGGTCATCACGCACGCGCTGCAAGAGCTCCGCTTCCTCCGGGGTCGGCGCCTCCTCTTCGGTGCCGTCGACGGAGCGTGCGGCGAGCAACGCGTCGGCGGGATCGCGTGTCTCTTCTACGGGGGCCGGCACGGGGTCGGGGGTGGCGTCCGCGACCGCAGTCCCGCACGCCGGGCAGAATCGGGCAGGGGCAGGAAGACTCCCGCCGCACGCCGGGCAGGCGGACGGGCGGACGCGCGCGCCGCACTGCACGCAGAATCGGGCGTTGTGGTCGTTGGGCTGGCGACACTGCGGACACTGCACGAGTCAACCTCGACGGCTCCGGAATCATCAGCGCGGCGGGGCCGCGCCCAGCGGATCGGGGTGGATCAACAGTACCGCGGGGTCGGGCGCGCTTCTAGCGGGACGGGAACCCCGCGGGGTCGGTAAGACTTCTAATGTTTGAGGAGGGGCTCGTCCATGACAGCGAAGAGCGTGGTGCTCGCGGCCCTGATGATGGTTGCGCCCGGAACGGTATTCGCCCAGAGCTATGCGATCCAGGGGATTGAGCACTACCTCCGCGTGGAGTCGTCGTCCATCGTCGCAAGGCCGGCGTGGTCCGGTGGTGTGGGGCTACATCTACAACGCGTACGGTCAGAGCGCCGACAATGTGCGCTACGTCGTCGAAGGCCTCGACGGGAGCGGCCAGGTGACCTCGTCCACCATCGGGCGGGTGCTCGGCACCGCCCCCGCGCTCACCCGCACGTACTTCGAGGTGCCGGTCCCCGCCGGCCTGAGCCAGTATCGCGTGCGCGTGCTCTCGTTCGATCCGATGGGCCGCGGCGGTCAATAGGCGGGCGTGCGGGCCGCGCGTGCTATGGTGCTAATCCATGACGCGGCCCCGACCCCGACCGCCTCGCTGGCTGACGGCGGTCGTCTTGCTGTCGGCCGTGCTCGCCAGCCTCCCGGCCGCAGGACAGGCCTCCTTCCGCATCACGCACACGATCGACAAGGGCACCCAGGCCCAGGTCACCGTCTCGGGGCGCGTGTTCAATGATGCGCGAGCGGACGCCCTCGACGTCTACGTCACCGCGGACGCGCTCGACCCCGCGGGCAAGATCATGGCGAGCGGCGTGTCCTACGTGGGCACGGTGTCGGCGGGCAGCAGCACCGCGTTCCTGATCAAGGTCCCGAGCGCGCGCACCGCCGCGACCTTCCGCGTCGTCGTCACGTCGTTCAAGTTCGGCTTCGCCAACCAGTCCTGATCCGTGACGGGCGCCGCCCTGGCGCTGGTGCTCACGGCCGCGGTGAGCCACGCGTTCTGGAACGCGCTCGCGAAGCGCGCGCGCAATCCCCTCGTGTTCCTGTGGTCCTCGGTGACCCTGGCGACGACCGTGCTGGCGGTGCCGGCGCTCTCCGTGGTCGACGGCGCCCAGCTCCGTGCCGGCGCTCCGTTCCTCGTCGCCACCATCGTGCTCCACGCCTTCTACTTCTATGCGCTGAGCTCGTCGTACGGCGCGGGTGACTTCTCGCGCGTCTATCCGATCGCGCGCGGCCTGGGCGTCGCCCTCGTGCCGGTCGCCGCGTACGCGCTCTTCGGCGAGGAGCTGTCGCCGCTCGGCGTGATCGGGATCGTGCTCGTGCTCCTCGGGATCGTGGCGATCAACGTGGTTCCACGCGCCGGCCCGCAGGGCGGGCGCTGGCGCGTGGGGCCTGGCACCGGCTGGGCGCTCCTGACCGGTCTCACGATCACCGCGTACAGCCTGACCGACAAGGCGGGCGTGGCGCGCCTGCACCCGGTGCCGTACATCGCGTTGATGGGCATGGGCACCGTGGTGATGCTCGTGCCCGCGATCCTGCGGCGGACGGATGCCCTGCGGGACGAGTGGGCCGTGAACTGGCGCGCGATCCTGCTGGCGTCGACCACGAATCTCACGAGCTATCTCCTCGTCCTCTTCGCGTTTCGATTGTCGAAGGCCGGGTACGTCGTGGCGGCGCGCGAGCTGTCGATCCTCTTCTCCGCATTGTTCGGGAGCCTGTGGCTCGGGGAAGGGCGCCTCGGCCCGCTGCTGAGCGCGGCGGTGGTGGTGCTGGCGGGCGTCGTGTGCGTCGCGCTCGCCCGATGAGTGGGACTGAACTTCCTTCACAGGTCGTGGACGATCGTTCCCTGTCACGGTGACACGATCGAATTCCCGGGCACTTAGGGCTGGCACTGCTCTTGTAGCTCGGAAGACCCGGGAGGGGAGAACCATGAAGAGAGTCATCGCCGTGTTCATCGCCGTCGCGGTCCTGGCGGGATCCGCCTGGACGGTGAGCGCCCAGACCACGGTCGTCGTCACCCCGCCGGCCCCGGGCACGTATTCCGGGATGGCGTGGACGTGGGATACCGCACGCAGCATCGTGACCCTGTACGACGCCGGGCTGCAGTACCGGGTCCAGACGACGCCCGATCAGATCGCACGGCTCGACCATCATCGGTGGGTGACCGTGCGAGGAACGCTGCTCGGGCCCGAGCCGATCGAGACGGTCCTACTGCCGGCGCAGCCGATGGCCGCGATGCCGAATGGCCCGGCCGTGACCGCCGAAGTCACCGGGCAGATCACGTCGATCGATCCCAGCGGCGTCGCGATGATCGAGACCGCGCGCGGACCGATGCGCGTGTGGGTGGCCGACAACGCGCAGAGCCGGTTCGCGCAGGGGCGGCCCGTGATGGTGCACGTGTCGGTGCAGCCCGTGCGGATGGTGGCGGTGTCGGGAGCGGGTGGTCAGGCGTCGGGCCCGACGATCGCCGCGCCGCCGCCGGTGCCGGGCGATCAGGCGATGGTGGTGGGGCGCGTGCTGTCCGTCAATCCGTCCGGCGCGCTGACCGTCGAGTCGCCGCGCGGCCCGATCACCGTGTGGGTGTCGGCGCCCGCGAGCTTCAAGGTCGGCGACTTCGTCGAGATCCAGACGCTCGTCCAGGCGGCGTAGCGCGAGCGACGCGACGGGGTCGGGTATACTGCTCGCACCCGACCCCGTCGTCTAGCCTGGCCCAGGACGCGACCCTTTCAAGGTCGAGATCGCGGGTTCGAATCCCGCCGGGGTCACCACACCTCTCAGCACCTCGACGCTTTCGCGGTCGCCTGGCTGCGAAGGCGTCGTCCGGGCGCGTGGCCGGTACGCACGACCAAGATGTCGCCGACTGTGTTGCAGATGCCGCTACGCCGATCTGTCGTCCTGCGACGGGCCTCCGAAGAACTCCTTCATCGCGAGCAGCAAGAAGGCACGCGTGATGAGCGAGAACCAGGCACAGTACGTCGCGAGCAACGGGACTTCCGCCAGTAGCTTGCGCGGGTCTCCGCTTCCCCAGCCCCACGCGCTCCACGCGTACTGCGCATACACGGTGTGGATGACCAGGTAGGCCGTCAGGGCGAACACGCCAGCGGCGAAGGACAGCCACGCTCGCCGCTCGATGCTGGGGCCGGCCTTTTCCCGCCTTGAACGTGCTCCGTCGCGCGAACGTGGAGAGGATCACGAGAGCGAGTTGGCCGGCGCTTCAAACGAGAGGTTACCTCGGTCGCACGTCGGTCACCAGCGACACTTCGTTGGCAGCGTCGCCTACGGCGCGAGCATGGGCGGTTGAACCGCATCGTCCTTGCCGGGCACTGAGCCGGCCCGCTAGGGATCGCCGCCAATGTCGTGGAGCCCGGAACGAAGACCGGAGATCCGCGGCGAGCAGGCCCCGAGGTCGCCAAGCAACCCGCACGGCCGCGTTGGCCGCCCGGAGAAATGCGCCACATCGTCCGCTTCGTCTGCTCCGGATGGCAGTGGGTCAACGTGCAGATCGTCCACAGTAACGGCGGACTGTACAGCCGCAACTGGTAACGGACTCGATAGCGTCGCCGAGACGCGCGACCTCGGACCAGGAGGCTACGACGTCAGCCCGCGCACTGTCGGCGTCGGACCGAGGCCACTGCGTCGCGAGCTTCCCCGATGACACGCCCGGACGGCTTCGCGGCGGCGCCGACCCGCGGGGCGCGGCGCGGCGGGCGGCGTTCCCTAAGCTGACGCGGGCGTAAGCGGATCGCGGGTCGGGTCGCGGCATCGAATAGACGGGCCCGACGGTGCTATCACACAGCCGACAGCGACCGATGGCCTGGGCGTCAAAGCGGAAGTTGCTGGCGATCCGCTCGAGGGCGCGCACGACATCACGCTGCGCCATGCCGACCTTCGCAGCGAGGCACGCGAGACAGGTCCGCCGCTCCAAGATCACGGCGGCGATCGACCTCGCCTGCGTTGCCTCGTCGAGGGAGGCGTCCACTCCAGCAAGGTAATCTCTCGCAGGCGGGCCGGGTATTGGACCTTGGTCTAATGCGGTCGCGATCAGCGCCGGGCAATACGCCGGCGATTTCCGCTGCCCGTCAGGCCGCTCGTGGGGACTGAAGGAGCTGCACCAGGTTGCCCTCCGGATCCTTGAGCGTCGCGATCCATACAGAGCCGTAGTCCTTGGGATCCTCGACGAACTCGACCCCGGCGTCCTTCAGACGTTTCCAGTCCCCCGTGAGGTCGCTGCTCGTGAGCCCGATCATGTGCCGAGCCGGGTCGGCGTTGCGACCGCGCACCTCGCTGTGCGTGCCCAGCCAGAGCCCGCCGAGCACCACGAACCCGGGCGTCTCCGTGGTCACCTCGAGTCCCAGAACATCTCGATAGAACGGCAGCAGGTTGTTCAGGTCTTCGCTCCAGATCGACGTTCCGCGCAGGCCCGTGATCATCGTCGGGACCCCTTCCTCGCGTTGCGGCGCGCTCCGGGTGGATCGGTACCGCTTTCGATGCGCGGAATGAGCCCATGGGTCCGGCGCGACGAGATCTCGCGTCGGCCGGAGGAGCTCCGACGCGATGTCAGTATCCTCGGAATTGGACCCCGTACTGACGCATGCACTCAAGAAGGTGCTGCAGCTCGTGCGGGCGACCCTCGACCCAGAATGACCCGTCGGGATTGACGCGCGTCAACTGGTACGTCGCCGTCGAGCCTCGGCACTTTTCCCAAGTCGCGTAGGTCCGCTCTTGCGCTGGCGTCAGCTTCGTCATTTCCGCGCAGCCGGTGAGCGCGAGCGCAATCATACTTGCCAACCCAATCAGTGAACGCGTGGCTGCCACCTGGCCTCGTAGTCCGCGCTCAGAAGCGGACGCCGAACGTTGCCGTGAACGTGTGCGCCATCGTCTCGTTCTTCGGCAGGATGGCGATGGCGCTCTGCCCCTGCTCGATGCTGATGTAGTGCCCCTCGTAGCCGATCCCGACCGTGATCATTGGCGTGATGGCGTAGTCGATCGTCGCGCGCCATCGCAGCGCGTACCCATCGGAGTCCACCGTGCCGAGGGCGCTGTTGTCGGCCTCGACATCGTAGAGGCCGTACCAGGCCAATCCGCCACCGATCAGCAGGTTCGGCGTCGGCCGGAAGCCCACCGTCGTCCCGATCTTCACGCCCTGTCCCCGCACGTCCTCACTCACGGGTCCAATCGGGGACAACAGCGTCAGCGTCGAGACGACGAACCGGAAGTTGCTGCGTGTGAAGTCTTCGGCGTAGTAGTGCCAGCCGAGGCCGACCGCCCACTCGACCGTGGGCGTCTTCACGAGCGAGTACGACAGGTCGACATCGAAGACGTGGAACGAGACGTCCATCTCGTTCTGCTGGTTCACGGTGAAGCCGGCGAACGTGCCGATGTTGCGCCATGTCTCGGTATCTTCCTGGATGTAGGAGCCGAGGTAGTCGACGTTCAGGCGGAGACGGTCGATCAGCTTGAGGCTGCCGGTCACGCCGATCGCGGGACCGACCGAGTCGTAGTTGCTGTCGGTACTGCCGATGTGTTCCTGATAGTTGAACGCTTGAACCCCAGCCCGAACTCCGAGGACGAACCGCGCGTCGGTCGGCAGGATGGTCTGCCCTTCCGCCGTCGTGAGGACCCCGAGTGCGACGAGCAGCGCGAACGCGATGAGGGCGGGGCGCGTGACCAAGGCCATGGAGGAGCTCCCTGTCAGGACGGGCGCAACGACAACGGGCCGGGACTCGCTACCGGATATCGACAGGCACTTTAATGCCTTATATGGAGCAGCGCAAGCACCCGTGGATCATCGCCGGCCTCCTCCTGTTCCCCGTGACGACCCCGTGAAAGGCGCGCGCATCCCGGTTAGGATGCGCACGAGGTGACGGCATCCGCCACGAGCGACGTCGGCGACACGTGGACCGAACCTGACGCCGTCGGCGAAGAAGCGCTGATCGACTCGATGTGGCGCGCTATCGCGCTCGTCCTCGTTCTCGTGGGCTGCGCCACCACCCCGCCGATGCCGCCCTCACTGCCGCTGCGCGGGCAGACGGCGGAGACGATGCAGCAGGATCGTGCCGACTGCGAGCAGGTCGCGCTGAACGATCCGGCGATCACGGCTGCCACGGAGAAAGGGGGAAGCCAGACCCCCTCCTGGATGATCGGCGGGCCGGACTCCGCGAGCGGCCGGCTCATCACGCGGCAACGCCACGCCTCGTTCGGCCTGTGCATGGAGTCCCGGGGCTACAAGGTCGAGCGCGAGCCCTGAGCCCGGGCGTCCCGCGCCCGCCTCGTTGACGTTTTGATGGGTGGCAAATCCGGCGCGTGCCCTATCCTGAGTGGGCCCTTCGCCACGTCGTAGCGCGCTTCGGCGACCTCCGCCGGCAGGACTCATCGGTTCGAACCCGGGATTGAGGCATGGCGGACTACACCGACCCCGCCCGGATCCTGATCGTCGACGACGAGCCGGCCAACGTGCGGCAACTGGAGCGAATGCTCGGGGCCGCCGGCTATCGATGTCTCCAGAGCACGACGGACGCGCGCGAGGCGCTCGCCCGCTATCGCGCCATGCAGCCCGACCTCGTGCTGCTCGATCTCACGATGCCCCACCTCGACGGCATCGCCGTGCTCGAGCAGCTCACGGCGGAGGTCGCCGCCGGCGACTACGTGCCGATGGTGATCCTCACGGCCGGCGTCACGTTCGACGCGAAGTGGCGTGCGCTCTCGGCCGGCGCGAGCGACTTCGTCGCCAAGCCCTTCGAGCAGATCGAGCTGGTGCTCCGCGTCAGCAATCTCCTGAGAACCCGCAGACTCCACCGCGCGCTGCACGGGGCGGGTGTCCTGATACGCTGAACGCCATGAACGCCCTCGCGCGCGCCGCGGCGGGGCTGCTCGTGGCGATCGCGACGACTGCCTGCACGCCCGCCTCCCTCACGCCATCGGTGTCCGTGACCACGGCCGTGCAGGGCTGGGAACGCTACTTCCGGATCGAGTGGGAGCCGCAGGCGAAGGCCGGCGCCGTCGAGATCGACGGATACCTCTACAACACGTACGGCTCGTCCGCAGGCAACGTCCGGCTGCTCGCCCAGGCGCTCGACGCCTCCAACAACGTCGTGGCGCAAACCATCGAGTGGGTGCCGGGGATCGTCCCGAACTTCAGCCGGAGCTACTTTCGGATCCGGAAGCTGCCCGCCGCCGATCACTACAGCGTGACGGTGTGGTCGTTCGACATCATCGACACCGGCAGCTTCCACCGCTGGCGCTTCTAGTTGACATGGGGGGTGCGAGGCGCACCCCCCCGATCCCCCCACGCTTCGCGGCCCGGCAAAGCCGTGCCGCTCCGCGACTGCCGTTCCGCTGTTACGCTCACTCCCGGGTCAGACGTCGCGGATCGACCGCGCGCCCGTTCACCTGCACCTCGTAGTGCAGGTGGGGCGCGGTGCTGCGGCCCGTGTTGCCGGAGAGCCCGATGAGCTGTCCACGCTCCACGCGCTGCCCCGACGCGACGCTGATCTGCTGCAGGTGGGCATAGCGGCTTTCGATGCCGAGACCGTGATCGAGGATGATCGTCTTGCCGTAGGCCTCCGCGGCGCCTGCGAAGCGGACGACACCGGACGCGGTGGCGGTGACGGCCGTGCCCGCGCTCGCCTGGAGGTCGACCCCCGCGTGGAACTCCGGCTGACCGGTCCACGGGGAGAGCCGCGGGCCGAAGGGCGAATTGATGCCCGAGCGCAGCGGCAGCTTCGCGGGAATCGCGGCCAGGACGACACCCGTCTCGCGGGTCACGTTCGCGAGAGCCCGGAGCCGCCGGCTCTCCTCGCGCACGTGGGCGACGAGCGCGTCGATGTCGTCGAGGGAGTTGCCGCCCGCGAACGCGGGACCGCCGATGCCCGCGGCGGCGGCCGCCGCGGTGCGCTGCTGTCCGTTGAGCGGCTTGAGGATGGAGAGGTGCATCGCCTCCCACCTGATCATCTCGTCGCGCACCTCGGAGAGGCGCTGACGGATCGACGGCAAGGCCTTCGCGTCGCGCTCGAGCTGGTCGTGCATCGCCGCTCGGGTCGCGTGGTGTCGCGAGAGGTTCATGTAGTCGATGAGGGCCGCGGCGTTGCCCACGGCGCCGATCGCGGCGAGGGCGACGAGCACCTTCGCGAGCCAGCGCGGAACGGAGAGCCAGCGGACGAAGCGGCCGTCTCCGCGCACCACGAGCACGTTGAAGTCGGAACGGTCCAGCGTCGAGCACCCCCCTTCCTGCGGTGGTTCCCGGGGTCGTTGAGGCAAGAGCCACGCCACACGCCCATCCGCGATAACTGTGGACGATCGCGGCCTAAAATCGGGTGGGCCGCGCCGCGGGACCGGTAAGAAATCGATCGGCGCCGGCGCTCCTTCGACCGCGCATCCGTGGTAGGGTCGCCGGCATGAAAGCCATCGGCCTCTACCGCTACCTGCCGATCGATCATCCCGAATCGCTCCTCGATCTGGACGTGCCGGCCCGCACCGCGTCGGGCCACGACCTCCTCGTGGAAGTGAAAGCGATCTCGGTCAACCCGGTGGACTACAAGATGCGGGCGCCGAAGGACCAGGTGGAGACGTCGCCGCGCATCCTGGGCTGGGACGTGGCGGGGGTGGTGCAGGCCGTCGGGCCCGACGTGACGCTGTTCAAGCCGGGCGACGCCGTCTACTACGCCGGCGCGCGGATGCGGCAGGGCGGCAACAGCGCGCTGCACCTCGTCGACGAGCGCATCGTCGGCCGCAAGCCCACGACGCTCGGCTTCGCCGAGGCCGCCGCGCTGCCGCTCACCACGCTCACCGCGTGGGAGGGGCTCTTCGAGCGCATCGCGATCTCGAAGAACGGCGACCACGCCGGGCGCACGGTGCTGATCATCGGCGGCGCCGGCGGCGTCGGCTCGATCGCGATCCAGCTCGCGAAGCGCCTCGCGCGGCTCACGGTGATCGCGACCGCGTCGCGGCCCGCCTCCATCGCGTGGGTGCGCGACCTCGGCGCCGATCACGTCGTCGATCACACGCGCGACCTCGCGCCGCAGCTCGCGGCGCTCGGCACGCCGGACGTCGACTACGTGTTCTGTCTGAGCGGCATCGAGCCGTACGTCGCCGCGCTGCCGGCCATCGTGGCGCCGCAGGGCAGGATCTGCGCGATCGTCGGCACCCCGAAGCCGCTCGATCTCGGACCGCTCATGGCGAAGAGCGTGACGTTCGCGTGGGAGCTCATGTTCACGCGCCCGGCCTACCAGACGCCCGACATGATCGTGCAGCACCAGATCCTCGACGAGGCCGCGGCCCTGATCGAGAAGGGCGTGCTGCGCACGACGATGACGGCCAACCTCGGCGCGATCACCGCGGCGAACCTCAAGCGGGCCCACGCGCCAGCTCGAGGGCGGTCACGTCATCGGCAAGCTCGTGCTCGAGGGGTTCCCCGCATGAAGATCACCGGGCTCGAGACCTTCGTCGTCGACGCGGGGTGGCGGCCGTGGCAGTTCGTGGCGGTGCGCACCGACGCCGGCATCACCGGGTACGGGGAGTGCTCCGACGGGCGGAACCCCTACGGCGTCGTGGCCACCGTCGGCGATTTTTCGGCGATCCTGCTCGGCAAGGACCCGCGTCCGGTCGAGATGCGCTACCAGGACATGTACCGGATGGCGCGGCAGAGCGCGGGCGGCATCGCCGCCAAGGCCATCGCGGGCATCGAGCTCGCGCTGTGGGACATCAAGGCCAAGGCGCTCGGCGTCCCGGTCTACGAGCTCTTCGGCGGCCCCGTGCGCGAGCGGCAGATGGTCTACTGGTCGCACTGCGGCACCTCGCGCGCTCGCGACTACCAGCTCATCGGCGTGCCGCCGCTGCGCACCATGGACGACGTCGCCAAGCTCGGCGAAGAGGTCGTGCGTCGCGGGTTCCGCGCGCTGAAGACCAACATCGTCTATCCGGGCGATCCCGCGCGCGTCCACTTCTCCGGGTTCGGCGGCGGGCCGGGCACCACGGACCAGAACGTCACCTCGGAGATGGTCGAGCACATCGCGACGCTGCTCGGCACCTTCCGGAAGGCGACCGGGCCGCACGTCGGCCTGGCGCTCGACTTGAACTTCAACTTCAAGCCCGAGGCGGCGCGGCGCATCTGCAAGGCGCTGGAGCCGCTCGGCATGATGTGGGTCGAGGTCGACATGTACGACGAGCGTGCGCTGCGCGAGGTCAAGGACAGCACCTCCATCTCGATCTGCTCGGGCGAGAACCTCTACGGGCTCCGCGAGTACCGGCCGTACTTCGAGGCGCGTGCGATGGACGTGGTCATGATCGACGTGCCGTGGAACGGCTTCGCGCGCTCGCGCGCGGTGGCGGAGCTGGCGGAGAGCTACCAGCTCAACGTGGCCCCGCACAACTACTACAGCCACCTCTCCACGATGCACTCGGCCCACCTCTGCGCGTGCGTGCCGAACGTCCGCATCATGGAGATCGACATCGACGACGTGCCGTGGAAGGACGAGCTGGTGGACCATCCGCCCGTCATCGAGAAGGGCGAGCTCGTGCTGCCGACCCGGCCGGGCTGGGGCGTCGACCTGAACGAGGCGGTCGCGCGCAAGCACGTGTGGGAGCCGGGACGCCCGCCCGGCTACACGCCGGTGACCCGCTGATGCCGCCGTTGAACATGGGCCCGCACACAGGACCCCATTCCGCGCCGATCACGTCGGCAGCCTGCTCCGCCCGCCGTCGCTCAAGGCCCTCAGAGACGCGACGGCCGCGGGGCGCGCGAGCAAGGCCGAGCTGCGCGCCGCCGAGGACGCCGCCATCCGCGACGTGGTGGCGCTGCAGGAATCGGCGGGCCTCCAGGGCATCACGGACGGCGAGCTGCGCCGCACGTCGTGGCACATGGACTTCCTGGCGCAGCTCGGCGGCCTCAGGTCGCGAGGGCAAGGCCATCCCGGTCACCTTCCGCAGCACCGGGGGCGAGGTGCACTTCACGCGCACGGACCTCGCCATCACCGCGCGCGTGAGCCGGCCGCGGCCGATCTTCGTCGAGCCGTTCACGTTCCTGGCCTCGGCCGTGACGCGCACGCCGAAGCTCACGATGCCGTCACCGTCCATGCTCTATACGCAGGTCGGCCGTGCGAACATCGACCGCACGGTCTATCCGGACCTCGATGCCTTCGCAGACGACACGGCCGCGGCGTATCGTGCGGAGATCGCCGACCTGTACGCGGCGGGCTGCCGCTATCTCCAGCTCGACGACGTGAGCCTGGCCTACCTCTGTGACGAGAACATGCGCGAGCAGAGCCGCGCGGCCGGCGACGATCCCGACGTCCAGCTCCGGCTGTCGGTGCGGATGATCCAGGCCATCCTGCGCGACAAACCAAGAGACTTGACCGTCTGCACGCACCTCTGCCGCGGGAACTTCCGCTCGAGCTGGCGCGCGCAGGGCGGCTACGCCCGCGTCGCCGAGACGATCTTCAACGAGCTGCCCTACGACGGGTTCTTCCTGGAGTTCGACGACGCCCGCTCGGGCGATTTCTCGCCGCTCCGCTTCGTCCCGAAGCACCCGCGCGTGGTGCTCGGCCTCGTCACCTCGAAGGCCGGCGCGCTCGAGAACAAGGACGATCTCAAGCGCCGGCTCGACGAGGCGGCGCGGTACGTCCCGCTCGAGCAGCTCGCGATCAGTCCGCAGTGCGGCTTCTCGTCGACCGTCGAGGGCAACGTGCTCACCGTCGACCAGCAGAAGGCGAAGCTCGCGCTGTGCGTCGAGGTGGCGCGCGAGATGTGGGGCGACCTCTAGCGTCCGATGGCCGAGCCCGCGCACATCTTCGAAGCCATCAGCGTCGGCATCGTGGCGGCCACGGTGCTCGGGCTGGCCGCCCGCCGCCTCGGACAGCCGCTCATCCTCGGCTACATCATCGGCGGCGCGGTGCTCGGTCCCCACCTCGGCTTCGGCATCATCCGTGACGAGGCCTCGATCGAGACGATGTCGGAGATGGGCCTCATCCTGCTCCTCTTCATCATCGGGCTCGAGATCAGCGTGCCGCGCCTGCTCCAGGCGGGACGCACGATCGCGGTGACGGGACTGCTCCAGTTCCCGCTCTGCGCGGCGCTGGCGTGGATCGCGTTCCCCGACGTGGGCACGGGACGCTTCGACCGGCTCTACGTCGCGGTCGCGCTCAGCCTGTCGTCGACGCTCATCGTCGTGAAGCTGCTCTTCGACAAGTTCGAGATGTCCACGTTCGCGGGGCGGGTGACGCTCGGCATCCTCATCTTCCAGGACTTCTGGGCGATCGGGTTCCTCGCCGTGCAGCCGAACCTGCACGACCCTCCAGGCGGGGCCGCTCCTGCGCTCGCTCGTGTCCGGCGGCGGGCCTCGTCGTCGCCGCCGTGCTGCTCTCGCGCTACGCGCTGCCCGCGCTCTTCCGCAGCATCGCGCGGTCCACCGAGCTCGTGCTCCTCACCGCGATGGCGTGGTGCTTCCTCGTGGCCGGCGTCGCGGGCGGCGTCGGGCTCTCCAAGGAGATGGGCGCGCTGATCGCCGGCATGGTGATCGCCGGCTTCCCGTACGGCACCGAGGTGACCGCGCGGCTGACCGGCGTGCGCGACTTCTTCATCACGCTGTTCTTCGTCGCCCTCGGGCTGAAGATCCCGCAACCCACCCTCCGCCTCGTCGGGCTCGCGCTGGTGGCGGCCGTCTTCGTCATGGCCGAGCCGCCTCGTCGTGCTGGGCCCGCTCTTCGCGGCGCTCCGGCTCGACGTGCGCACGGCGGGCGTGGTCGCGATCAACCTGTCGCAGATCAGCGAGTTCTCGCTGGTGATCGTGGCGCTCGGCGCGGGGTTCGGGCACGTCAGCACGGACGTCGCCTCCGTGGTGCTCTTCACGCTGCTCATCACGTCGGTGCTGTCCACCTACGGCATCCTCTTCAACCACGAGCTCGCCACCGCGATGGCCCGCCTCGATCGCGTGGGCGGGACTGCCGCTCTACACGGGCCGCCGCGCCGCGCCGACGGCGGACAGCGCGTCGGCGGACGGCCACGGTCCCGGCGCCGCCGCCGTCTTCTTCCTCGGCGTGTCGCGCGAAGGCCTGGCGTTCGTCCAGCACCTCGAGCGCGAGTCCCCGCAGATGAAGGCGCGCGTGGTGGCGGTCGACTTCAATCCCGAGACGCTCGCCTCGCTGCAGGCGGACGGCGTCGCCTGCCACTACGGGGACATCTCGAACGTGGAGACGCTGCGACACGCGGGCATCGAGCACGCGCAGATCGTGGTGTCGACCATCTCCGACTGGTTCCTGAAGGGCACCGACAACCTGAAGCTCGTCCGCGTCGTGCGCGGGCTCGCGCCGGAGGCGCGCATCATCGCCACCGCGGACAAGCTCGCCGACGCGGAAGCGCTGTACGCGGAAGGCGCCGCCTACGTCCTGATCCCGCCGGCGCTGTCGGCGGAGCGCCTCTACCGGCTCCTTCTCGATCCCTCGACGGACGCGCTCGGCGCCGCGAAGGCCGCGCAGATGGCGGAGCTCTTCGGGCGGGCAAGCGTCAGCGATGTTGACCGCGAGGACCGCGTGAGTTAGTAGTCCTTCGTTCGCGAAGGAGGGCCAGCCATGACGTCGCTCAAGGCCGTGTTCGCTCTCTTCTCGCTCCTGTTGCTCGCGCTGACGAGCGGCGCCGCCGCGCAGACCGCGGCGCCCGACGGACAGCTCACCATCGCGTTCGACGCCACGATCGCTCCCACGTTCCTGGATCCCGCCGAGACGTCCGGGATCGCGACGCCGTTCGTGTTCCTCTATGCGCTGCACGACGCGCTCATCAAGCCGCTGCCCGGGAACAACATGGCGCCGTGTCTCGCCACGTCCTGGACCGAGAGCGCGGACGGGCTCGTGTACGAGTTCAAGCTGCGTGAAGGGGTCCGCTTCCACAACGGCGATCCGTTCACGGCCGACGACGTGAAGTTCAGCTTCCATCGCTACCGCGGCTCGTCCGCCAAGCTCCTGCACGAGCGCGTGAAGGCCGTGGACGTCCTCGACCCGCACCGCATCCGGTTCACGCTCCACAAGCCGTGGCCCGACTTCCTCGTGTTCTACGGGACGCCGGCCACCGGCGCCGCGTGGGTCGTGCCGAAGAAGTACATCGAGAAGGGCGGCGAGGACGGCTTCAAGAAGCACCCGATCGGCCTCGGGCCGTACAAGCTCGTGAGCATGACGCCCGGGCTCGAGATCGTGCTCGAGGTCAACGAGCAGTACTGGCGCAAGAAGGGCACGATCAAGCGCGTGGTGATCAAGGGCGTGCCCGACCGCACGACGCGCCTGGCGATGCTGAAGACCGGCGAGGCGGACATCGGCTACTTGATGGTCGGCGTCGAGGCGGCCACGATCCAGGCGGATCCGAAGCTGAAGCTCATGAAGACGATTCCGCCGGCGACCTGGTGGGTGGACTATCCCGACCAGTGGAAGCCGCAATCGCCCTGGGCCGATCGCCGCGTGCGCCTCGCCGCGAGCCTGGCGATCGACAAGAAAGGGATCAACGAGGCCGAGCGCCTCGGCTTCTCCCGGCTGACCGGCAGCATGATCCCGAGCGTCATGGAATTCGCGCTGCGGATCGAGCCGCTGCCGTACGACCCGGCGCAGGCCAAGCGGCTCCTCGCCGAGGCCGGCTATCCCAGCGGCTTCGACGGTGGCGACCTGACGCCGCTGCCACCGTTCATCACGATGGGCGAGGCCGTGGCCAGCAACCTGGGCGCGATCGGCATCCGCACGCGCGTGCGCGGGATGGAGCGCGCGACGTTCCTGGAAGCCTGGCGGACGAAGAAGCTCAGCGGGGTCGTCGTGACGGTGTCGGCCGCGCCCGGCAACGCCGCCGCGCGGCTCGAGCAGTACGTGATGAGCACCTCGCCGTACGTCGCCGGTGGCTATCCGGACCTCGACGACATGATCCGGCAGCAGGCGCAGGAGCGGGACCGCAAGCGGCGCGAGATGCTGCTGACCCAGATCCAGCGCCTGATGCACGAGCGCGTCATGTTCACCGGCATCTTCGACCCGGCCACGCTGCACGGGGTCGGGCCGCGCGTCGAGGAGTCGGCCATCGGCCTGAACCCACTCCTCTACTTCGCGGCGCCGTACGAAGACATGCGCCTGAAGAGGCAATGATGCCGAAGAAAGAGATCATCCAGGTCGAGATGGCGGCGTCGAACCCGAACCTGTCCGCGGCCACGCGCTTCGGCAATCTCGTGTTCGTCGCGGGCCAGACGGGCCGGCATCCGAAAACCGGCGAGGTGGGCAAGGACATCCGCGAGCAGACGCGCAACGTGCTCGAGCGGATCAAGCTCATCCTCGCCGCCGCCGGCACGTCGCTCGACAACGTGCTGACGGTCACCACGCACCTGACGAAGCGCGAGGACCTCGCCGCCTACAACGAGGAGTACGGGAAGTACTTCCCGACGAACAAGCCCGCCCGCACGACCGTCGAGGTGATGCTGAACGCACCGGAGCTCCTGGTGGAGATCACGGTGACGGCCTGCATTCCTGACTGATCGCCAGCGCGTCGGAGGAGGTGTTCGAGCGCGGGCTTCGCCCGCGCAATCCTGCGCTGGGGAGGCGCGGCGGGCCGTCGAGGCCCGCTTCGCGAGGATGGGGCAAGCCCCCCTTCGAGTGTCTAGCGCCAGAGCTGCGCGGACGCCAGGCGCGCGCCCTCGGCCATCGCGCGGAACTTCGCCCAGGTGATCTCCGGCTCCACCTGCGACACGGAGCGCGCGAAGGTCGCGAAGCCGCAGTCGGTGCCCGCGATGACGCGCTCGCGGCCCACGACCTCCGCGTAGCGGACGAGGCGCTGCGCCACGAGCTCGGGGTGCTCGATGAAGTTGGTCGTCGAGTCGAGCACGCCGGGCACGATGACCTTGTCGTCGGGGAGCTTCACCTCGCGGAACACCACCCACTCGTGCTCGTGGCGCGGGTTCGCGCCCTCGAACGACAGCGCCTGCGGCCGCGCGCGGAGCGCCACGTGGACGATCTCGCGCAGCGGGATGTCGCGGTGGTGCGGACCCTCGTAGTTGCCCCAGCAGAGGTGCAGCCGCATGCGGTCGGGCGGGATGTCGCGGAGCGCGTGGTTCAGCGCCTCGACGTTGGCCTCGGCGATCTTCACGAACTCCGCGTTGCTCAGCTCGGGGAACGCGAGGTGGCGCCCCATGGCGAGGTCCGGGCAATCGACCTGCAGCAGGAACCCCGCGCGGTGGATCGCGTCGTACTCCTCCTTCATCACGTCGACGAGGCGCGCGAGGTACGCCTCGCGGCTCGGATAGTGCGTGTTCGGGAGGAAGTGCGCGATGACGCCCGGCGACGCCGCGGTCATGAACGCCTCGGCCGGCGCGACGCCGTCGAGCGCGGCGCGGAAGTTGGCGACGTCCGTCTGCACGGCCGTCCGGTCCTTCCAGTCGATCGGACCGTCGCACGCGGGGCGCGAGACGGTCGACCGCCGCTCCCCGCGCGCGGCGGCTTCGGGGAAGTCGGCCCAGTCCGCGCGGCGCGGGACCGCGCTCTTGCCGCCGAAGCCCGTGAGGCGATGCCGCACGTACGTCGAGTAGCCGACCTTGCCCTGCTCGCCGTCGTTGACGATGTCGATGCCGGCGTCGAGCTGCCGGCGCACGACGTCGCTGACGGCCCGGCGCACACGCGCCTCGAAGGCCGCGGCGTCGAGCGCGCCGTCGGTGTCGAGCGTCTCCAGCAGGACCGTCAGGTCCGCCGGACGCGGCAGGCTTCCGGTGTGGGTGGTGAGGATCCGGTCGGTGCTGCGCTTCATCGGATCAGCCCGCTGGCCGTCCCGGCGGCCGTCCTCTCGCCCTCCTGGTTCTCGCACCACACCTCGACGACCACGCGCGTGGCCGCGCCCTCGGCGCGCTTCTCCTTCACCTCGCCGTGGATGGTGAGCCGATCGCCCGCGTAGACCGGCTGGATGAAGGACATCGACAGCGTCCCGCCCCTCACGAAGCCCTCGCCGAGGAACGCGGTCATCATCTCGGAGACGTAGGCGGTCGACATCATCCCCTGCGCGAGCGGGGCCCTGAAGCCCTTCGCCCGTGCCCACGCCTCGTCCGTGTGGATCGAGCGCGCGCGCACGGTCGAGTACGCGTCGATCTTGCGCTGGCCGACCTCCTTCACGAGCGTGGGCAGCGTGTGTCCGATCGCGATCGAATCCGTGGCCGTCGTCATCGGTGCACCTCGTGGCGAAAGATCATCTGGGTGAAGCGTCCGCGGACCAGCACGGTGCCCTTCTCGTCCTCGGTGACGTACTCGGTGACCATGTAGGGGCGTCCGCGGCGCTCGTACTTGTCGATGACGCGCCCGCGCGAGCGCGCGCGCATCCCCGGACGGATCGGCTCGATGAACTCGAACTCCATCTTCGCGTGCAGGCCCGCCGGCACGATGTACCGGCTGTGCCGCAGGCGGAGCGCCTGGTTGGCGAGCATGGTGGGGTGGGCGATGGGCCCGCCGAACGGCGAGTCCTCGAAGAACCACGGATGGTGATCGTCCACCGCGAACGCGTAGGTCTCGATCTCCTCCGGCGTGACGAGGAACGTGTCCGAGACGAACTCCTCGCCGACCTGGAGGCCTTCGTAGGTGAGCAGCGTGAAGTCGCTCATGGCGGGTCTCCCGGGGCGGAAGCATACTATGGAGGCGGAGGTGCCCCATGACCAGACTGCTCGCCGTCCTCGTCGCCGTGCTCTTCCTCGCCGGCGGGGTGGCCGCCCAGACCCGCCACGAAGGAGGCGCCCAAGGCGCCGGCCAAGGCGGACGCCCCCAAGGCGCCCGACGCGAAACATGCGCCGATAGACATCAATTCCGCGTCGGCGGACGAGCTCCAGGCCATCCCGGGGATCGGGGAGGCCTACTCGAAGAAGATCGTCGAGAACCGGCCCTACAAGCGCAAGGACGAGCTGGTCGAAGAAGAAGGTCGTCCCCCAGGCCACCTACGACAAGATCAAGGACCACATCATCGCCAAGCAGAAGTAACCAACGGCGCTCGACCACTCTGCTAGAATCCGGGCACGATGCCGCCACGTCTCTCGGAGCTCGTCGGGCGCCTGATGATCGATCCGGACTTCCTGGCCGAGATCCAGCGCACGCCCGACAGCGTCCTCGGCCAGTACGAGCTGAGCGACGACGAGCGGGCGGCCGTCCGCCAGGCCCTCGAGCGCCTGGGCGACACACCGCCGGGCCGGCGCGCGCACGCCCTCCGCACGGTCCTCCTCAAGCGGGTGGCCACATGAACCACCGCGTCTAGGAGTCCTGTGTCCAGCGCAGACGTCGCGGATTTTCTCCGGCACGTCCGGATCTTTCAGGCGTTCTCCGAGACCGATCGCGCGGCCGTCGCGCGGGCCCTGCGCGAGCGCACGCTCAAGAAAGGCCACATCCTGCTGCGCGAGGGCGATCCGCGGCGAGGAGATGTTCCTCGTGCGCCACGGCGTGATCGTCGTCTCCAAGGCGGTCACCGGTCCGGTCGAGCAGGTGCTGGCGCGCATGGGCCCGGGCGACTTCTTCGGCGAGATGAGCCTGTTCGACCGCGCGCCCCGCTCGGCCACGATCCAGGCCGAGCCCGACAGCGACGTCACGCTGCTCGTGCTCGACCGCGCGAGCCTCGAGGCGCTCATCGAGGCGAACCCGCGGGCGGCCGCGTCCTTCTTCCACGCGCTCGTGCAGGTCTTCATCGAGCGGCTGCGCGCCTCCGACGACCTCGTCGCCGAGGTCACGCGCTGGGGGCTGGAGGCGACCGGGCTCGACGTCGACACTCGATGACGGGAAAGCCCGCTCCCCGCCGGGCCAAGCTCGAGCTCCTCGTTCGCAAGCCCGACGCGGACGGCGAGGGCTTCGAGGTCCAGCAGGTCGGCAGCGCCCTCGCGTTCGTCCAGTCCGGCCGCAGCGGGTGGAGCCGGAGGCCTTCGAGCTCGCCGAGGTCTCCTCCCGGGTGAGCGGGCAGCGCGAGCTTCATCCTCAAGAACACGGCTGACCGAACGGTTCCTGCTGCTCTCGGAGCACGAGCGCTTCCTGTGGGAGCAGATGGACGGGCAGACCGTCGCTGCAGGATATCGCGACCGCCTACGTGCTGCGCTACGGCGAGTTCGACTTCGAGATCATTCCCGCGCTGATCCGCAAGCTGCAGCGCGCGCAGCTCCTCGCGCTCACGCCGACCTCGCGGCTGCGCAAGGCGCTGGCCCGCAACCGGGCGCCGCCACCTGGTGAAGATGCTCGAGAACGCGCTGCTCGTGCTCGAGCGGATCAACATCTCGAGCCGCTCGGTGCACGGCGTTCTTCTACCGGCTCTACCGCTGGGGCGGCTTCCTCCTCTTCACGCCGCATCGCCGTCGTCGTCTGCGTGCTGCTCGCCGCGTGCCGGGCATCGTCGCCGGCGTGAAGCTCTGGCACGAGGCCGGACGTCCTGGCGGCCGGCCTCGGCGCGAACCCGCTCCTCGCCGCTCCTCAGCGTGAAGGCTGCTGTTCCTCCTCACGCTGGCCGCGCACCAGATCGTCCACGGCCTGGCCCTCGTGCACTACGGCCGGCGCGTGCGCGAGTTCGGCTTCACGTTCCTCCACGGCTTCGTGCCGACGTTCTACGTGGACGTCACCGACATCTTCATGACGAGCCGCCGCGCCCGCGTGGTGACGGCGGTGTCCGGCACGCTCGTGCACCTGGTCCTCGGCTCGCTCTGGTTCATGGTGGCGGCGCAGGCGCCGCCGGGCTTCCTCCAGGCCTTCGCGGCGGCGTCGGGGATGATCCAGTGGCAGGCCTTCGTGATCGCGCTCTACCCGTTCTGCTTCATCGAGATGGACGGCTACCACGTGCTGGTCGACGTCCTCGGCGTGCCCACCCTCAAGAGCGATGCGCTCGGGTACGTGGCGGTGCTCGTGCGCGGCCGCGTGCCGGGACCCGGCCACGCGCGAAGAGTGGCTGTGGGTCGGCTACGTCGTGCTGTCAGTCGTCTCCATCCTCGCCTTCATCGCGTTCAACGTCTGGCTGATCGTCCACGCCACCTGACGCGAGCAGATCCGCCACGGCGGCGGTGATGAGTGGTCGCCGCCGCGGGATCGGCGTCCCGGCGCTCCAGCGCCGCCGCCTGCACGGCGGGCGACGCCGCGGCGAGGCGCGCCTGGGCGCGCGCGCGGACCGTGTCGCCGACGGCCGTCGCCATCTCCGCCAGCGCGCCGAGCGCGAGCTGCGCGCGCGCGTCCGCCGGCGCGGAGCTCGCGCAGACGGCGCGCGATCGCGCGCGCCAGCACCGTCGACACGCGCGCCTCCGCGCCCTCCACGCGCGCGAGCTCTCCCGCGACCGGCCCGCACGTGAACGCGAGCGACGCCGCGACGTCGCGGATCGCGGGCGCGAGCGGCGCGCGCGCTCCGCGCGACGACGATCGCGATCACGCCGTCGCGAATCGCCGCGCGCAGCGGGCGCGCCGGCTCGTCGCCCGCCGGCGGCGCGAGCACCGCGCGCAGCCGTGCCGTCGGGCTCGAGCGCCAGGTGGTCCTCGATCGGCTCGCCGAGCGCCCAGAGCGCGCAGCGCACGCCGTCGGCGGTGTCGTCCACGCGCAGCGGCGCCCGGCGGCGCACGGTCCCCCAGTCCTCGCGGTAGTAGGCGTGGCCGCGCCACACGACCTTCTCGATGCGCTCGCGCCACTGCACGTACACGCCCTCGTCGAACGACGCCGTGAACGGCGCGGGCGTCCATGCCGAGCTCGCCCGCCCGAAGCGCGCGAGCGGATCGTCGACCGCGTCGGGACGAAACGATTCGAGGAGCGAGAGGAAGAGCGCCTCGGTCGGGAAGGGACCGTCGTACGTGAGCCGGCTGCACGCCGCTGCTCGCGCGCGAGCGTGGCGAGCAGGTTGAGGACCGCCGTGCCGCCGCCGGCCGGGAATCCGCGCGGGTTCCTCCGCCGTAGGGATGCCGGAGGGATGCGCCCAGTCGACGCCCGTCAGCACGGTGAGCGGCGTCGCCCCCCCGCGCGCGAGGCCCGGTGCGGCGGCGTGCCAGAGACGATCGACCGGCCCCCACGGGTGGTCGACGGCGGCGCGCGGCTCGATGACGATCCAGGAGCCGTCCGGGATGAGGACCGATGCGGCGGCGAGCGCGCCGTCGGGCCGCCACTCGACAACGGCGGATCGGGGGGGCGCCCACGCAGCGGATGATACACTTTCGAGGACACGTCCATGAGTGACCACGAAGTCGTCTGGGCATCGGCGCTCGACCTGGCCACGCGAATCCGGCAGAAGGCCATCTCGCCGGTCGAGCTGATGGAAGTCGTGCTGCGCCGTCTGGACGAGCTCAATCCCCGGCTGAACGCGTTCTGTCTCGTGGCGGCCGACCAGGCGCGCGCGGCGGCGCGCGACGCCGAGGTCGCCGTGATGAAGGGCGAGCCGCTCGGTCCGCTGCACGGCGTGCCCGTCTCGATCAAGGACCTCGTGTTCACGCGCGGCATGCGCACCACCGGCGGCTCGCGCCTGTTCGCCGATCTCGTGCCCGAGCAGGACGCGGTGCCGGTGGGGCGCCTGAAGGCGGCGGGCGCGATCGTCATCGGCAAGACGACGACGTCGGAGTTCGGCCACAAGGCGGTGACCGACTCTCCGCTGTTCGGCGTCACGCGCAACCCGTGGAGCCTCGAGCGCACGCCGGGCGGCTCGAGCGGCGGCGCGGCGGCGGCGGTGGCGAGCGGGCTCGGCCCGCTCGCGCTCGGCGGCGACGGCGGCGGCTCGATCCGCATTCCCGCCTCCTTCTGCGGCCTCGTCGGCTTCAAGCCCTCGTTCGGACGCGTGCCCGAGTACCCGAGCTTCCCGGGCTGGGAGCACCTGGCGCACGTCGGACCGCTCACGCGCACCGTGCGCGACGCCGCGGCGGTGCTCGACGTGATCGCCGGCGTGGACGATCGCGACCCCACGTCGCTGCCCGGCGAGGGCGGCGGCCACCTCGACGCGTGCGCGCGCGACGTGCGCGGTCTGCACGTGGCGTGGAGCGCCGACCTCGGCTACGCGCGCGTCGATCCCGTCGTGCTGGCGCTCTGCGAGAACGCGGCGGCGGAGTTCGAGAACCTCGGCTGCCACGTCGAGGTCGTGAATCCGCTCTGGGAGAACCTCGAGGAGACGTTCGGCACGATGCTGGCGGCGCAGCTGCACGCGGCGTGGGGCGACCAGGTGGCCGAGCGGGAAGCGGACGTGGATCCGACGCTCGTGAAGTTCCTCGCGCGTGGCGCGACCGTCACCACGCGCGAGTATCTCCAGGCGCGGGCGCGCATGCGCGATTTCTGGCAGGAAGCGCTGCAGTTCCTCCAGCGCTTCGACCTGCTGCTCACGCCGACCGTCGCGGTGCCGCCGTTCGCCGCCGGCGAAAAGCCGCCCCGCGAGATCGACGGCGAGGGCGTCTCGGTGCTGGGCTGGATGCCGTTCACGTATCCCTTCAACCTCACCGGGCAGCCCGCGGCCAGCGTGCCGGCGGGATGGACCGCGGAAAGCCTGCCGGTCGGCGTGCAGATCATCGGGCAGCGCCACGCCGACGCGACCGTCCTCGCTGCGTGCGCCGCCTACGAGGCGGCGTGTCCGTGGAGTGATCGCCGTCCCGGACTCTGAGCCGTCGCGCATGCGCCGCGGCGACAGCGCGCCCCCATGACCGACCGGACGCGCTGGGCCCTGGTCGCAGGAGTTCTCGCCGCGTGTCTCGGCATCGTGATCTGGCTGGTGGTGATCGACGCCCCGGTCGTCCGCTTCGTCGTCCGCCTCTACCGCGACAAGTACTTCCTCCGCGACACCGTGGCGTCCTGGGGCTGGATGGCGCCGCTCGTCTTCATCGCGATCCAGGCGCTGCAGGTGATCGTCTCGCCCATTCCCGGCGAGATCACGGGCCCGGTCGGCGGCGCGCTCTTCGGGACGACCTGGGGCGTCGTCTACTCGACGATCGGGCTCACGATCGGCACGCTGATCTGCTTCGCGATCGGGCGGAAGTGGGGCGAGCCGCTCGTGCGGCCGTGGCTCAGCGAGCACCACTGGGACCGGATGAACTTCATCCTCGAGGCCGAGGGCGCGATCCTCTGCTTCATCCTCTACCTCATCCCGGGCTTTCCGAAGGACATCATCTCGTACCTGTTCGGCATCAGCCCGATGCCCTTCTGGGTCTTCGCCGTCGTCTCGACGGTGGCGCGCATTCCCGGGCACGTGGATCTCGCTCGTACTTCGGCGCGCACGTCGGCGAGCAGCAGTACCTCTACGCGATCGCCTTCATCGCGCTCGTGGTCGCGGCCTGCCTGCCCGTCTACTACTACCGCGACCGGATCATCGCCCGCTTCCACCGGCCCGCGCCCAGGCCAGCAGCCCCCGGCCCGCCGAGAAAAAGACCGGGCGCGGCGTCCCGTGACTCTGTACAGTGCGCGAAACGCTATGAACCGGTCGGTCGGCGCCCACGCGTTCTTCGGCTTCTTCTACTTCGCCGAGGTCTGCCCACGGCTCTGACCTGATCGAGGGAGCCGCGGGCAGGCCGAAGCCCGCGGCGCCGGAACGACGACTGAGGCCGCGGGATCGTTCCCGCGGCCTTTTCTTTTCACCCAGTCGTCGGAGGGAGCTGGTCATGATCATCGTGCTGAAGTCGGGATCGTCGGACGCTGAAGTCGAGGACGTCGTGTCGCCGCATCCGGTCCATGGGGTACACCCCGCACACGATCCGCGGCGAAGTCCGCACCGTCATCGGCGCGATCGGCGACGACCGCGGCAAGGAGCGGCTGCGATCGCTCGAGTCGCTCGAGATCGTCGAGTCCGTCACGCCGATCCTCAAGCCGTTCAAGCTCGCCAGCCGCGAGGTGAAGAGCGAGCCGACCCGCGTCACCGTCGGCGACGTGGTCATCGGCGGCAACAAGATCGTGGTGATGGCCGGGCCGTGCTCGGTCGAGTCGCGCGAGCAGGTGCTCGAGGTGGCCGCGAAGGTGAAGGCGGCGGGCGCCAGCGTGCTGCGCGGCGGCGCCTTCAAGCCGCGCACGTCGCCCTACGCGTTCCAGGGGCTCGAGGAGGAAGGCCTGAAGTTCCTCGACGAGGCGCGGCAGGAGACCGGCCTGCCGGTCATCACCGAGGTGATGGAGCCCGACAAGGTCGACGTCGTCGCCGAGCACGCGGACATCCTCCAGATCGGCGCGCGCAACGTGCAGAACTTCTCGCTGCTGCGGAAGGTCGGCGAAGCGGGCAAGCCGGTGCTGCTCAAGCGCGGCATGTCGACGTCGATCCAGGAGTGGCTGCTGTCCGCGGAGTACGTGCTGGCCGGCGGCAATCCGAACGTGATCCTCTGCGAGCGCGGCATCCGCACCTTCGAGACCGCGACGCGCTTCACGCTCGACCTCAACGCGATCCCCGTGCTCAAGCGGCTCACGCACCTGCCGGTGGTCGTCGACCCGTCGCACGGCACCGGGCACTGGGAGTACGTGGAAGCGATGGCCTGCGCGGGCGTCGCGGCGGGCGCCGACGGCCTGATCATCGAGGTGCACCCGAAGCCGGAGGAGGCGCTGTCCGACGGGCCGCAGTCGCTCAAGCCCGAGCGCTTCGCCGCCCTGATGACGCGCATTCGCAAGGTCGCGGCGGCGATGGACCGGGAGGTCTGAAGCCGAACCCGGCCTCCCTTTATACTCGTACGGATGATGCGCAGGTCGCGAGGCCCTTCGCCGGAAGCCCGCTCATCGGCGTCGTGGCCTCGATCGTGATCCACGCGGCCCTCGTCGCGGCCCTGCTCTGGGTGCATCCGATGTCGACGCCGACCCAGAAGCGGGGCGACGCGCTCATCGTCGAGCTGCCGAGTTCGCCGGAGTCCGGCCGCGGCACGCCCGGGCCGCAGGCCGATGCGCCGGCGACCCCGGATCCGCCGGCGCCGGCACCCAAGACGCCGCCGGTCCCGCAGCCCGCGCCTGCTCGTCCCAGGCCGCCCGCTCCGGTCCGGCCGCCGGCCGCGGAGCGGCCGACGCCTGCGCCGAAAGCGGAGCCGCGGGACACGCCGCGCGCGGTCGCGAGCGCGCCCCAGCCGCCCCCGGCGGCCGAGAGTGGCGACATGCCGGCGGCAGAAGTCCGCTCCGCAGGCTCCGGCGGAGGCCGCGGCGCCGCAACCCACGAAGCCCGAACCCCCGGCCCCGGCTCCGCCCGCGGTGGCCAGCGCGCCGAGTCCTCCTGGGCCGGTGGCGATGATTCCCCCCGGCGCCCGTGGACAGCCGCGCCGCGCTTCGCCGCGGCGAGCGGCGGGAGGCGGGACCGGCGCCGGCGGGGCCGGCAGGCCTCGGGGCCGGGCGGGGCGGCATCGAGGGGAGCCCATCCCGCTCGACTCGAAGGACCCCGAGCTCAGCGACTACCTGGAGCGGGTCCGGCGGCTCATCAAGCAGAACTGGGTCTATCCCTGCGTGAAGAACCGGGAGACGAGAGTCTGCGAGTACAAGAGTACGGCCCTGATCATCGAGTTCGGCATCCTCAAGGACGGCCAGCTCCGTTCGTCGAGCGTCCGGAGCGCCTCGGGCTACGTGATCTACGACGACAACGCGGTCAACGCCGATCAAGCTGGCGTCGCCGTTTCCCGCCGATTCCCCCGGCCGTCAGCCGGATGGACGAAGGGCACCGGCGTGCCGATCATCGCGCGCTTCAGCTACGTGGTCGAGACCGGGATCACCAACATCCTTCGCTGAGCCCGGGTCGTCGGACGGGAAACGTGAATCTTCAACGCCGGTTGGCTTGACACCCCGAAGAGGGCCTGTGTAGCATGGGCGGTACTCTGAAACAGGCTCGTAGCTCAGTGGGAGAGCGCCTCTCTGACGCAGAGGAGGTCGGCGGTTCGAAACCGCCCGAGCCTACCATTCGGAACAGAGGAGAGCACCGCGGCGGTCCGGACCGCCGGGTGCTCTCGTTGCTTTTGGAGCCATGGCCGACGCGGTAGAAGACCGGCATCTCAAGCTCACGGGCGAGTTCGACTGCGACGCCACACCCCTCGCCACGCTCCGACACTCCACCTCTCACGTGATGGCGCAGGCGGTGAAGCGTCTGTGGCCGGACGTGAAGGTCGACGATCGGCCCCGCCATCGAGGACGGCTTCTACTACGACTTCGCGAAGGCGGAGCCGTTCGCGCCGGAGGACCTCGCCAAGATCGAAGGCGTGATGCGCGAGATCATCAAGGCGAACACGCCGTTCGAGCGGCAGGAGATGTCGCGCGCGGACGCGATCGCGTTCTTCCGCGAGCGCGGCGAGTCCTACAAGGTCGAGATCATCGAGGGCATCGACGCGCCCACGGTGTCGCTCTACCGGCAGGGCGACTTCATCGACCTGTGCCGCGGCCCGCACGTGCCGTCGACGGGCGTCATCAAGGCCTTCAAGCTCCTCTCGTCGTCCGGCGCGTACTGGCGCGGCGACGAGAAGAACCCGATGCTGTGGCGCATCTACGGCACGGCGTGGCTCACGAAGGACGATCTCGACCAGTACCTCTGGCGGCTCGAGGAAGCGAAGAAGCGCGACCACCGCAAGCTCGGGCGCGAGCTCGACCTCTTCATCTTCAACGAGGTCTCGCCGGGCGCGCCCTTCTGGCTGCCGAACGGCTGGACGATCGTGCGCGAGCTCGAGAAGTTCGTGCGCGAGGAGCTCGACGTCGCGCGGCTACCAGGAGATCTCCACGCCGATCCTCGTGAACAAGAAGCTCTGGGAGCAGTCGGGCCACTGGGATTACTACCAGGAGAACATGTTCCTCGTGGAGTCCGAGGAGCAGATCTTCAGCCTCAAGCCGATGAACTGTCCCGAGTCCACGATCGTGTACCGCCACGCGCTGCGCTCGTACCGCGACCTGCCGCTGCGCTTCTCCGACATGGGGCGGCTGCACCGCAACGAGCGCTCGGGCACGCTGACGGGACTCTTCCGCGTGCGGCAGTTCACGCAGGACGACGCGCACATCTTCTGCCGCCTCGACCAGTTCCAGGACGAGATCACGACGCTGCTCGGGCTCATGCAGCGCTGGCACAAGATCTTCGACCTCGAGCCGTCGTTCAAGCTCGCCACGCGTCCGGCGAAGTCGCTCGGCACCGAGGAGCAGTGGGCGCAGTCCGAGCGGGGCCTGGCCGACGCGCTCAACGCCAATGGACTCAGCTACGAGATGGACCCGGGCGACGGCGCGTTCTACGGCCCGAAGATCGACGTGGACGTCCAGGACGTGCTCGGCCGGAAGTGGACGATCGCCACGATCCAGCTCGACTTCCAGGCGCCCGACCGCTTCGAGCTCGAGTACATCGACGCCGACGGGCAGGCGAAGCGCCCGGTGATGATCCACCGCGCGATCCTCGGCTCGTTCGAGCGCTTCATCGGCATCCTCACCGAGCACTTCGCGGGCGCGTTCCCGACGTGGCTCGCGCCCGTGCAGGCGCGCGTGCTGCCGATCAGCGAGAAGCACATCGTCTACGCGCGCGAGGTGCACGAGCGCCTGCGGGCCGCCCGCGTGCGCGTGGAGCTGGACGACCGCAACGAGAAGCTCGGCTATCGCGTCCGCGACGCCCAGCTGCGCAAGGTGCCGTACATGCTGGTGGTCGGCGAGCGCGAGCGTGAGGCGGGCACGGTGAGCCTGCGGCCGCGCTCGGGCGAAGACCGCGGCGCGGTGGCGCTCGACCGCGTCGTCGCCGACCTCACGGCCGAGATCGCCGCCCGTTCCGCGACGCTGACCGTGGGCCGTTCGTGATCATCGGAGCTCACTCACCCCTCGCGCCCCCCGCACCCGGCCACTAACCAGAGGAGCGACACATCAGCAAGGCAAACGAAATCCGCGTCAATGAAGGCATCCGCGTCCGCGAAGTGCGTGTGGTGACGCAGGACGGCGAGCAGCTCGGGATCATGACGATCCAGGAAGCGCTCGACACGGCCCGGCAGCGCGAGCTCGACCTGGTCGAGGTCGCGCCCGAGGCGAGCCCGCCCGTGTGCCGCATCATGGATTTCGGGAAGTACAAGTACACGCAGTCGCGCCGGCTCAAGGAAGCACGCAAGAAGCAGACGACGATCCAGGTCAAGGAAGTGAAGATGGGCCCGAAGACCGAGAAGCACGACTTCGAGTTCAAGCTGAAGCACGTGCGCCGGTTCCTCGAGGAGGGCCACAAGGCCAAGGTCACCGTCCGCTTCAAGGGCCGGGAGATGGCGCACACGGAGCTCGGGTGGAAGATGCTCCAGAAGATGGTGGAGGCCGTGACCGACATCGCGGTGGTGGAGTCGAATCCCCGGATGGAAGGGCGGATGCTGCACCTCATCATGAGCCCGAAGCAGGCCAGCACTAACGAGCGGAGCAGGCACCGCGGCGTGGCGAAGCCCGGGTGCCCGCGCCGTTGGAGAAGATCGATGCCGAAGATGAAGACGAAGCGCGCGGCCGCGAAGCGCGTGAAGAAGACCGCGACCGGCAAGTTCAAGCGCGCGGGCGCCTGGAAGCAGCACAAGCTCGAGAAAAAGCATCCCAAGCGGCGCCGCCACGCGCGGCGCGCGCAGATGATCGCGAAAGCGGACGAGGCCACGCTGAAGGTGCTCGTCCCCTACCTTTGAGAGCCGCAGGAGGAGACTGACCGATGCCACGCGCAAAGGGCGGAGCGAAGACGCGCCAGCGGCGCAAGAAGGTCCTGAAGAAGGCGAAAGGCTACTTCGGCGGCCGGCGCAAGCTCTTCCGCACAGCCAAGGAGACCGTGCTGCGGGCGGGGGCCTTCGCGTACCGCCACCGGCGTCAGAAGAAGCGCCTGGCCCGCGGGCTCTGGATCGTTCGCATCAACGCGGCGTGCCGGGAGCTGGGCCTGTCGTACTCGGTGTTCATGAACGGGCTCAAGAAGGCCGGCGTCGTGCTCGACCGCAAGATCCTCGCCGATCTCGCGATGAACGACCCCGGCGCCTTCGCCAAGCTCGCGGAGAAGGCCAAGAGCTAGAGTGACGCACCCTCGCGTCGACGCGATCGCCCGGGAGGCGCGCGAGGCGGTCGCCGCCGCCCGGACGGCCGCCGAGCTCGAGCAGGTCCGCGTCAAGTACCTCGGCCGGCAGGGCGCTCTCACCCAGCTCCTCCGCTCGCTCGGCACGCTGCCCGCGGCCGAGCGGCCGCAGGTGGGCGCCGCGGCCAACGAGGCCAAGCGCGAGCTGGAAGCGCTCGTGGACGCGCGTCTCGCCGACGCACAGGAGTCCGAGCGCGTGCGAGCGCGCGCGGCGGCGCGGCCCGACCTGACGCTCCCCGGCCGCCGCCCGCCGCTCGGCACCGCCCATCCGCTGCGCCGGGTGGAGGACGAGATCATCGAGGTCTTCGCCGGGCTCGGCTTCTCCGTGGTCGAGGGCCCGGAGATCGAGACCGACTACAACAACTTCGAGGCCCTGAACTTCCCGCCGGACCATCCCGCGCGCGACATGCAGGACACGTTCTTCCTGCCCGGCGACCTGCTGCTGCGCACCCACACGTCGCCCGTGCAGATCCGCACGATGCAGGCGCAGGCGCCGCCCGTGCGCGTGATCGTTCCCGGCCGCGTCTATCGCCGCGACATCGCGGACGCCTCGCACTCGCCGGTCTTCCACCAGGTCGAGGGCCTCGCGGTGGACCGCGACATCTCGATGGGCGATCTCAAGGGCACGCTCGAGCTCTTCGCGCGCGAGCTCTTCGGGCCGCGGTCGAAGATCCGGTTCCGGCCGTCGTTCTTTCCGTTCACGGAGCCGTCGGCGGAGGTCGACGTCCTCTGCTTCATGTGCGTCGGCGACGGCTGCCGCCTGTGCAAGCAGTCGGGATGGCTGGAGATCCTCGGCTCGGGCATGGTCCACCCGAACGTGCTGCGCAACGTCGGCTACGACCCCGAGGAAGTGACGGGCTGGGCGTTCGGCATGGGCATCGAGCGGATCGCGATGCTGAAGTACGGCGTCGAGGATCTGCGGCTGTTCTTCGAGAACGACCTGCGCTTCCTGAGTCAGTTTCGCGTGAAGATTCCCTATCGCTGGATCCGCGAGTTCGTCGATCTCCAGGTCACACCGGAGCGAGCGCGGGAGCTGCTCGTCAACGCCGGTGTCGAGGTCGGGAGTCTTATTTCGATCGCCCCCGACGTCAAGGGCATCGTGGTCGGCGAGATCGAAGCGATCGAGCGGGAGCTCGGCGAGAGTCACGGGCACCGTCTCGTGCTGTGCCGCGTGAGCACCGGCAGCCAGCGCTTCAGCGTCGTCTGCGGCGCGCCGAACGCCGCGCCCGGGGTGCGGGCGGCCTTCGCGCCGCCCGGGGCCGTGCTGCCCGGTCATCGCGCGATCGGCACGGCGAAGATCCGCGGCGTGACGTCCGAGGGCATGCTGTGCTCCGAGCGCGAGCTGGGACTGGGCGAGGAGCACGACGCCGGCGTCCTCGCGCTCGGCGCCGACGCGCCGCTCGGCGCCGACCTCGTGAGCTGGCTCGGCCTCGACGACGTCGTGCTCGAGATCGAGATCACGCCGAACCGCCCGGACTGTCTCTCGGTGATCGGGATCGCGCGCGAGCTCGCCGCACTCACGGGCACGCCGCTGCGCGCGCCGCGGATCGCGCCGGTCGAGTCCGGCGAGGACGTGCATGCGCTCGCGCGGGTCCGCATCGATGATCCGGAGCTCTGCCACCGCTTCACCGCGCGCGTGCTCACCGGCGTGTCCGTGGGGCCGTCGCCCGCGTGGATGGCGGCGCGCCTGCGCGCGGTCGGCCTGCGCCCGATCAGCAACGTGGTGGACATCACGAACTACGTGATGTGGGAGGTCGGGCATCCGCTCCACGCCTTCGACTACGACACGGTCACGAAGGAGGCGGGCCTGCCGACCATCGTCGTGCGGCGCGCGCAGCGAGGGCGAGCGCCTGAAGACGCTCGACGGCCAGAGCCGCGCGCTCGAGCCGTCGATGCTCCTCATCGCGGATCCGTCGCGCGGCATCGGCATCGCCGGGGTCATGGGCGGCGCCGACACCGAGGTCACGTCCGCCACCACGCGGGTGCTCCTCGAGAGCGCGTACTTCCTGCCGGTGTCGATCCGCCGGACCTCGCGCCGGCTGGGATTGAAGACCGACGCCGCGTACCGCTTCGAGCGCGGCGCCGACATCGACGCGCTGGTGGACGGAAGCGCGCGCGCCGCGCAGCTCATGCACGAGCTCGCCGGCGGTCGCGTGGCGCGCGGCATGATCGACGTGTACCCGACCGCGCACCCGGTGCCGCGCGTTCGGCTGCGCATGTCCCGCGTGCAGCGCGTCCTCGGCATCGCGCCGCCCGTCGAGAAGGCGGCGTCGCTCCTCGAGAGCCTCGGGCTGCCCACGCAGCGCCGCGGCGACGAGCTGGACGTCGAGGTGCCGAGCTTCCGGCGCGACGTCACCATGGAAGACGACCTCGTCGAGGAGATCATCCGCGTGTGGGGCTACGACCGCATCCCCTCGACGCTGCCCGGCGGCGCGATCAGCCTCGTGCGCCTGCCCGCCACGCGCCGGCAGGACCGGCGGGTCCGCGCGGCGCTCGTGGGGGCGGGGCTCGCGGAGGCGGTGACCTACAGCTTCTCGGATCCCGCGCGGGTCGCGCTGCTGCGGGGGCCCGAGGACAAGCCGCCGATCGATCTGCTGAACCCGATGAGCGAGGAGGCCTCGCTGCTGCGCCAGCACCCGCTCGACGGCCTGCTCGGCGCGGTCGCGACGAACGTGCGGCGGCGCCAGCCGAACGTGCGCCTGTTCGAGCTGGCGCCGGTGTACGTGCGGACCGACCATGGCCCGCGCGAGCCGCGCTGGGCGTCGATCGCGCTCACCGGCGCGCGCGCCGACGCCGCGTGGTATCAGCCGGAGGAGCCGGTGGACGTCTATGACGCCAAGGGACTCGCGGAGCACGTGCTCGCGGCGCTCGGCGTGCGCGCCCGCGGGCGGGCCGGCGGCCGGCTGGCGGGATTCGAGCCCGACAGCCACGGGGTGCTCGTCACCGCCGACGGCGCCGCGCTGGCGGAGTTCGGCGAGGTCGCGGCACCGGTGCGGGCGGCGTTCGGCCTCGACGCGCCGGTGTTCGCGGCGGTGATCGACCTCGACGCCGTCGCCGCGCTTCCGAGCGAGACGGTGCGCGCCGAGGCCCTGCCGCGCTTCCCGGCCGTCCAGCGGGACATGGCGTTCGTCGTCGGCGCCGATCGGGAGGTCGCCGCCGCGGACGTCGAGGCCGCGCTGCGCGAGGACGCCGGGCCGCTCCTGCGCGAGGTGACCCTGTTCGACGTCTTCCGGTTCCCCGACGGCCGGCGGAGCCTCGCTTGGCGCTTGACCTTCCAGGCGGCCGACCGCACGCTCACGGACGAAGAGGTGAACGCGATCCACGGGCAGGTGGCCCGGCGGATCACGGAACGCTTCGGGTTGGTGCTCCGGACGGGATAGGAGACCCCATGGCTGACGACATCGTGCTCGCGCGGCTCGCACAGCTCGAGAACGCGGTGCGGAAGGCCGGCGAATCGCTGGCGCGGCTGCGCGAGGAGAACGCGCGCCTGGTCCAGGAGAACGCGCACCTCAAGCGCGAGGTCGCGCGGCACGGCGACGAGCGTCGCCAGGTGCTCGCGCAGATCGACACCCTCCTGAAGGACATCGGGAAGCTCGACCTTGAGTGACGATCAACCGGGTCGAGCTCACGGTCCTCGGACACACGCTCACGGTCCGCACGGAGGAGTCTCCCGACTACGTGCGCTCGCTCGCGTCGTTCCTCGAGGAGCGCGTGGCCACGATGAAGACCCGCGGCGTCCGTGATCCGCACACCGCCCTCATCCTCGCGTCGCTCGACATCATCGACGAGCTGTTCCGCGGGCGCGACGACGTGTCGAAGCGCGAGGGCGACGTGAGCGCGCGTCTCGGCGCGCTCGTGACCCTCCTCGAGCAGGTGACGCCGAAGAGCAGTTGACGAGCAGGATCGTCATCCGCGTGACATCCTGACGCAACGCGATTCTCGTATCTTCCATCGGCGGGGAAATTCTTTTCAGGGGTTGTGGCGGGTGAAGGACCGTGCCTAGTCTTGCGCTTCACCCCGTGCACAGGGAGGTGCCGCGATGGATGGCTGGTGGGACGAAATCGACGGGCAGATCGAGAAGGCGCTCGTGCGCACGGGCGCGATGACGCCCGGCGACCTCGCGCGGGAGATCGGCCTCTCGGAAGGCGCCACCGTCTCGGTCCTCTCGCGGCTCGCCGCCGAGGGTCGGATCCGGATCGCCCGCGTGGAGATGCCGCGCGAGCGCCTACGGATTTCCGCGGCCTGATCACTACATGGGGGGCTCCGGGCGCCCCCCAAGCCCCCCAACGCCTCCGGGCGGACGTGAAGTCCGCCCTCCGGCGGGTGCCGTTACCCGAGAAAGCGCGCCGCGTTCTCGTAGAGGATCTTGCGCGCCACCGCGTCGGGGAGGCGGCGTCGCGCGATGAAGCTGCGCTCTTCCTCGTACGGGTAGGGGATGAGCGGGAAGTCCGAGCCGAGCAGGATGCGGTCCTGGTAGCGGAGGAGCAGCTCGGTCGGGATCGCGTCCGCGTCGCCGCCGAGATAGGGATCGGCGACCGGCGTCAGCGCCATCGTCGTGTCCAGGTAGAGGTTCGGGAACTCCTCCGTCATCGCGGCGAAGCCCTCCGTGTCGAAGGCGCCGAGGTGCGCCACGATCACCCGCAGGGTCGGGAAGCGCGCCATCACGCCGCGAAAGCCCTCCAGGCCCGTGAACCGGTCGCGGTACGGCATGGTGCCCGCGTGGACGATGAGGAAGCGATCGCGCTCGGCCACGCGCTCGTAGAACGGCATGAGCCGCGCGTCGTCCGCGTGGAAGCGCTGGACCGAGAGATGGAACTTGAAGCCGGCGACCCCGCGGTCGATCGCTTCGTCGGCGATCGCGAGCACGTCCGCATCGCCCGCGTGCACGGTGCCCACCGGAATGCCCGTGGGGAGCTGCCGCGCGGTCTCCGCGATCCACGCGTTCAACGACCGGGAGATGCCCGGCTTGTGCGCGTAGCTGAAGAAGCAGAACCGCTCGACGCCGTGGGCCGCGAGCGTGTCGGCGACCGCGGCCGGCTCCCAGGCGTGGAGGGGCTGCCAGCCGTCGCGCGCGAAGACCTCGGAGATGGCCCTGGCGAGGCGTTCGGGATGCAAGTGCACGTGAACGTCGATTGAACGCGCGCCCGGCTCGCCGCCCGCTCGCCGCCCCCCGCACCTCCCAAGATTATCTTGACCCCGCGCCCGCGGACGGGTACACAGAATGAGTCCCTGCGCTGTTCGTGATGCCGGCGGGAAGTTTCAACCTCGTTTAAAGACTGGGTGCTACTCCGGCGGGCGGTGTGCAAGCCCCTCTTGAAGGGGAAGCCTGAAGCCCTCCCATATCGGCACCCACCTGGTACATACCAGGTTCGAAACACCTCGGCACACGGCAGAGGCGGGGATTGTGACGCTCGTGACACCCGCCTTCGCTCACTCGCGTTGACTCCCGCCGTGCTCGACACCTATACTGTCGAAATCACGAACTTTTCGATCATTTCCCCAGGATAGGTAAGCGATGCCCCAGGGATTCTGGCTCGTGATCGATTCCGTCATCGGCGTTCTCGCCCTCCTGATCGGGTTCTTCCTGCACAAGTGGATCACCGACAAGCGGCTCGGCGAGGCCGGTCAGCGCGCGCAGCGCATCGTGGACGACGCGCAGCGCGACGCGGAGAACCGGCGCAAGGCGGCGGAGCTCGAGCTGCGGGAGAGCACGCTCAAGGCGCGCGGGGACTTCGAGGCCGAGATCCGCCGCCGCGAGCGCGAGATCCAGCAGATCGAGCAGCGCACGGTCGCGAAGGACGAGCAGCTCGCGCGCAAGCTCTCCGACGTCGAGCGACGCCTCACCGATTTCACGTCGAAGGACACGACCCTCGCGAAGAAGGAGAAGGTGCTCCTCGAGCAGGAGCAGCGCCTCGGCGCCGCGCTCGACGAGCAGCGCCGCAAGCTCGAGGCCATCGCCGGCCTCACCGCCGAGGAAGCGAAGCGGCAGCTCCTCGCCCAGATGGAGGACGAGGCGCGCCGCGAAGCCGCGCTCGATCGGGATGCGGCTCGAGGAAGAGGCGCGCGAGACCGCGCAGGTGAAGGCCAGGGAGGTCCTCGCCACCACCATCCAGCGGCTCGCGCCGGACTACACGGTGGAGACCGCCGTCTCGGTGGTCGACCTGCCCTCGGACGACATGAAGGGCCGCATCATCGGCCGCGAGGGCCGCAACATCCGCGCGCTCGAGCAGCACACCGGCGTCGACCTCATCGTGGACGACACGCCGGAAGCCGTGCTGATCTCCGCCTACGACCCGTATCGCCGCGAGATCGCGCGGCGCGCCCTGCAGATCCTCGTCGCCGACGGCCGCATCCATCCCGCGCGGATCGAGGAAGTGGTCGAGAAGGTGAAGAAGGAGATGGAGCAGCACCTGCGGGAAGAGGGCGAGAAAGCGTGTTTCGAGGTGGGGGTCCACGGACTCCACCCCGAACTGATAAAGCTCGTCGGCCGCATGAAGTTCCGGACGTCGTACGGCCAGAACTGCCTGCAGCATTCGAAAGAGGTGGCGTGGCTGGCCGGGATGATGGCGGCCGAGATCAAGGCGGACGTCAAGCTCGCCAAGCGCATGGGCCTGCTCCACGACATCGGCAAGGCCCTCACCCACGAGCAGGAAGGCAGCCACCCCGAGCTGTCGCTGCAGGTGCTCACGAAGTACAACGAGAGCGCGCAGGTGATCAACGCCGCCCTCTGCGGGCACGAGAACGTCGAGCCGGAGACCATCGAGGCGGTGCTGACCGAGGCGGCCGACGGCATCTCGGCCGCGCGCCCGGGCGCCCGGCGCGACGTGCTCGAGAGCTACATTCGCCGGCTCGCGAAGCTCGAGGAGATCGCGCTGAGCTACAAGGGTGTCGAGATGTGCTACGCGATCCAGGCCGGGCCGCGAGCTGCGCGTGCTCACCAAGGCGGAGGTCGTCACCGACCTCGACGCGCATCAGCTCGCCAAGGACATCACCAAGCGCATCGAGGCCGAGATGCAGTACCCCGGCCACATCAAGGTCGTCGTCATCCGGGAGACGCGCGCCGTCGAAGTGGCGAAGTAGCCCCGCATGAAGATCATGATGATCGGCGACGTCTACGGCGAGCCGGGACGCGCCGCCCTCGCTCGGCTCGTCCCGCGCCTGCGTGAGCAGCACCACGCGGACTTCATCGTCGTCAACGTCGAGAACTCCGCGGGCGGCTTCGGGGTGACGCAGCCCATCGCCGAGTCCGTGCTCGAGCTGGGCGTCGACGTGCTGACCACCGGCAATCACGTGTGGGACAAGAAGGACACCGCGAGCTGGATCGGCAAGGAGAACCGGGTCCTGCGGCCGGCGAACTACCCGGTGGGGACGCCGGGCGCGGGCTACGTCACCGTGAAGGCGGGCCCGCACCGGGTGACCGTCATCAACCTCATGGGCCGCGTCTTCATGAATCCGATCGACTGTCCGTTCCGGAAGGCCGAGGCGATCCTGGAGACGGTCGGGTCGGAGACGCCGATTCGCCTCGTCGACTTCCACTGCGAGGCCACGAGCGAGTCGGTGGCGATGGGGTGGTGGCTCGACGGGAAGGTGAGCGCGGTGGTGGGCACGCATCGTCACGTGCAGACGGCGGACGAGCGCGTGCTGCCCGGCGGCACCGCGTACATCACCGACCTCGGCATGACGGGGCCCACGGACGGCGTGATCGGCGTCGACCGCGAGCAGATCCTGCAGCGCTTCCTGTACCAGATGCCGATCCGGTTCGAGACCGCGAAAGGCCCCGCGGCGCTCCACGGCGTCGTGATCACCGTCGATCCCGAGACGGGCCGGGCCTCGGACATCGAACGGCTCCGCGTACCCGCTTGATCCTTCACGGCAAGCCCGTCGCGGACAAGGTGCTCGCGCAGGTCCGCGACGGTGTCGCACGCTTGCAGCAGGAGCGCGGGGTCACGCCGGGGCTCGCGGTGGTCCTCGTGGGCGGCGATCCGGCGTCCGCGGTCTACGTGCGCAGCAAGAAGAACACGGCCGCGTCCGTGGGCATCGCGTCGCCCGACTACGTCTATCCCGAAGGGCTCAGCCAGCGCGCGCTCCTCGAGCTCATCGATCAGCTCAACGCCGACCCGGCCGTGCACGGCATCCTCGTGCAGTTGCCGTTGCCGAAGGGCCTCGACGAGGACGAGGTCGTCCGCCGGATCGATCCCGACAAGGACGTCGACGGGCTCACGCCGAGCAACCTCGGCCAGCTCCTCGCCGGCAATCCCCGCGTGGTCCCGTGCACCCCGGCCGGCTGCATCGAGGTCCTGGACCACTACGGCGCGACCCTCGAGGGCGCGGAAGCCGTGGTCGTCGGCCGCTCGCGGCTCGTCGGCAAGCCGCTCGCGCAGCTTCTCCTCGCGCGCCACGCGACGGTGACGATGTGCCACACCCGCACGCGCGATCTCGCCTTCCACACGCGCCGCGCCGACATCCTGTGCGTCGCCGCCGGGCGGCCGCGCATGATCACCGGCGACATGGTGAAGCCGGGCGCGTGGGTGATCGACGTCGGCGTCAATCGCCTCGACACGGGCAAGCTCGCGGGCGACGTGGACTTCGCGACCGTCGAGCCGATCGCGCACGGGATCACGCCGGTGCCGGGCGGCATCGGCCCGATGACGATCGCCATGCTGATGAAGAACGCCCTCACGGCCGCCGATCGCGCCACGCGGCCGCGATGAGCACGGGCGCGCGCGCCGTCTTCACGGTCTCGACGCTCACGGAGCGCCTGAAGTCGGTCATCGAAGAGAAGTTCCCGATGGTGTGGGTCGAGGGCGAGATCTCCAACTTCAAGGTCTACGGCTCCGGGCACGCGTACTTCACCCTGAAGGACGCGAACGCGCAGATCCGCGCGGTGCTGTTCCGCAACCGCGGGCGTCGCATCCGGTTCGAGCCGGGCGACGGGCTGCACGTGCTGGCCATGGGCAGCATCGAGATCTACCCGCAGCGCGGCGAGTACCAGCTCGTCGTCGAGCTGCTGGAGCCGCGCGGGCTCGGCGCGCTCCAGCTCGCGTTCGAGCAGCTCAAGGCGCGGCTGGCCGCGGAGGGGCTGTTCGACGCGGGACGCAAGCGCGCGCTGCCGCGCTTCCCGCGCAAGATCGGCATCGTCACGTCGCCGTCGGGCGCCGCCATCCGCGACATGCTCCGCGTCATCAAGCGGCGCTTCGGCGAGCTCCACATCGTGCTCGCGCCCTGCCGCGTGCAGGGCGACGGCGCGGCGGAGGAGATCGCGCAGGGCGTCCGCGACCTCAACGCGCTCGGCGACGTGGACGTCATCATCGTCGGGCGGGGCGGCGGCTCGCTGGAGGACCTCTGGGCGTTCAACGAGGAGACGGTCGCGCGCGCGATCGCCGGCTCCAAGATGCCGGTGATCTCCGCGGTCGGGCACGAGGTCGACGTGACGATCGCCGATTTCGTCGCCGACCTGCGCGCGCCCACGCCGTCGGCGGCCGCCGAGATGGTCGTGCGGGAGAAGCAGGCGCTCGTCGAGACGGTCGCCGACCTGCGTCACCGCCTGCATCGCGCGATCGGCCGCCGCCTCGAGGCCGAGCGCCGGCGCGCGGACGCGCTCACGACCCGGCGCGTGCTCACGGATCCCTCACGGCCCCTGCGTGCCCTGCATCGCCACGTGGACGACGCGCGGGCGCGCTTGCGTCACGGCATGGACGCGCTCCTGCAGCGGGCCGCGAGCCGCTTCGAGCGCGCCACGGCGGGGCTGCGGTCCGCGAGCCCTCGCGCGCGGCTGACGCGCGATCGCCATCGCCACGAGCGCGTCGAAGCGCGGCTCCGGAGCGAGATGGAGCGCGCGATGAACGCCGGACGTCACCAGCTCCGCGTGGCGGCCGGGCGCCTCCACTCGCTGTCACCGCTGGCCGTGCTCGCGCGCGGCTACAGCCTCACGCGCACGGCCGACGGCGTCGTCGTCCGCCGTGCGGGGCAGGTGCAGCCGGGCGAGGACGTGCGGGTGCTGCTGCAAGAAGGCCGACTCGACTGTCGCGTGATCGCGACGAGGGAGGAGCGCGAGCCTTGAGCGATCTCAAGTTCGAGGAAAGTCTGGCGCGGCTCGAGCAGATCGTGGCCGCCCTCGAGTCCGGGAACCTGCCGCTCGAGGAGTCGCTGAAAGTCTTCGAGGAAGGCGTGGCGCTCGCGCGCCACTGCGGGCGTTACCTGGAGGACGCCGAACGGCGGATCGAGATGCTGGCCAAGGACGACAGCGGCGCGTTGAACACGCGGCCGTTCGCCGGTCCGGCCGACGAGGAGCCATGAGCGTGTTCGATCTGCGAGCCTATCTGAAAGCGCGCCAGGAGCTGGTGGACGGCGCGCTGGAGCGCGTGCTGCCGCCCGAGACCGCCATGCCGCCCACGCTCCACCGGGCGATGCGCTACAGCGTGCAGGCCGGCGGCAAGCGCCTGCGCCCCATCCTCGTCCTCGCGGGCGCGGAGGCGGTCGGCGGCAGCGCCGAGCAGGTCATGGAGACGGCGTGCGCGATGGAGATGATCCACACGTACTCGCTGATCCACGACGACCTGCCCGCGATGGACAACGACGACTACCGCCGCGGCAGGCTCACCAACCACAAGGTCTTCGGCGAGGCCATGGCGATCCTGGCCGGCGACGCGCTGCTGACGCTGGCGTTCAAGCTCATCGCGCTCAACGGCGCGCGCACGGGCGACGCGCGCGTCATCGCGGCGCTCGTCACCGACATCGCGGACGCGGCCGGGACCGACGGCATGGTCGGCGGCCAGGTGGTGGACATCGAGTCGGAGGGCAAGGCGTTCAGCGCGGAGACGCTCGACTACATCCACACGCACAAGACCGCGGCCCTCATCCGCGTCTCGCTGTGGGCGGGCGCGCTCATCGCCGGCGCGTCGCCGGCGCAGCTCTCCGCCATCGCCAGGCTGCGGCGAGGCGCTCGGGCTCGCGTTCCAGATCGTGGATGATATCCTCGACGTGGAAGGCAGCACGGAACAGCTCGGCAAGACCGCCGGGAAGGACGAGCAGCAGCAGAAGGCCACCTATCCCGCGTACCACGGCCTGGAGGCGTCGCGGGAGAGGGCGCGCACGCTGATCGACCAGGCCAAGCGGGCGCTCGCGCCGCTCGGCGAGCGCGCCGAGCCCATCCGCGCGCTGGCCGACTTCATCTTCGAGAGGAGGAGCTGAAGGGTGTCGGCCATCCGTGAAGTCTTTGCCCGCGAGGTTCTGGATTCGCGCGGCAATCCCACCGTCGAGGTCGAAGTCCAGCTCGAGTCCGGCATGTGGGGGCGCGCCGCCGTGCCGTCCGGCGCCTCCACGGGCAAGCGCGAGGCCGCCGAGCTGCGCGACGGCGACACCCAGCGCTACCGCGGCAAGGGCGTCCAGCAGGCGGTCCGCAACGTCGAGGAGACCATCGCCCCCGAGGTCGAGGGCATGGAGGCCACCGAGCAGGCCGCGATCGACCAGGCGCTGCTCGAGCTCGACGGCACGCCGAACAAGTCGGGGCTCGGCGCCAACGCCATCCTCGCCGTCTCGCTCGCGGTGGCGCGCGCGGCGGCCGACGACTCCGGACTGCCGCTCTACGCGTACCTCGGCGGCGTCGGCGCGCGGCTCATGCCGGTGCCGCTCCTCAACGTCATCAACGGCGGCGCCCACGCGGACAACGGGCTCGACTTCCAGGAGTTCATGCTGGCGCCCGCGGGCGCGGACAGCTTCTCGAGCGCGCTGCGCATGGGCGTCGAGGTCTTCCACGTCCTCAAGGACACGCTGAAGGACAAGAAGCTCTCCACCGGCGTGGGCGACGAGGGCGGCTTCGCGCCGATGATCAGCTCCAACATCGAGGCGCTCGACCTCCTGATGCAGGCGATCGAGCGCGCCGGCTACCGGCCGGGCGAGGACATGTTCCTGGCGCTCGACGTGGCGGCCAGCGAGTTCGCCGAGGACGACGGCCACTACCTTCTGCGCCGCACGAACCAGCGGAAGACGAGCGACGAGCTGATCGCGATCTACGAGGATCTGATCCCGCGCTATCCGATCGTCTCGATCGAGGACGGGCTCGGCGAGGACGATCGGCCGGGGTGGGGCATCATGACGCGGAAGCTCGGCGCCAGGTGCCAGCTCGTGGGCGACGATCTCTTCGTCACCAACCCCGCGATCATCCAGCAGGGCATCCGGCAGGGCCTCGCCAACGCCGTGCTCGTGAAGCTGAACCAGGTGGGGACGCTCACGGAGACGCTGCGAGGCGATCGAGCTCGCCAAGCGCGCCGGGTACGGCACCATCATCTCGCACCGCTCCGGCGAGACCGAGGACACGTTCGTGGCGGACCTCGCGGTCGCGGTCAACGCGGGCCAGATCAAGACGGGCTCGGTGGCGCGCAGCGAGCGCACCGCCAAGTACAACCAGCTCCTGCGCATCGAGGAAGAGCTGGGACACGCCGCCTCCTGGCCGGGCCGCGCCATCTTCACCCGCTCGAGCCGGTGAACCGCCGGCTCGCGGCGGCCGCCCTCGTGCTGGTGCTCGCCGCCGGCCTCGTCGTCTACGGGGGCAGCGGCGTCCTCCGCGTGCGCGCCATGCAGGCCGAGATCCACCAGCTCGAGCGCGAGCTGGCCACGCTGCGCACGCAGAGCGACAAGCTCACCGCCACCATCACCAAGCTGCGCCACGACCCGGCCTACATCGAGAAGCTCGCGCGCGAGGATTTCGGCTACGTGCGCGAGGGCGAGACGGTGCTGAAGTTCCCCACGACCCGGCCGAAATGATCGAGTGGCACTGGGCGCTCCTCTTCTTCATCAGCCTCGCGTGTAACGGCCGCGCCGCCTTCAAGCTCCTCCTGGACTGGAAGGGCATGCTCACCACGTGCCGCCTGGTCGAGGAGACGTACGAGCGGCTCGACGAGCTCCCCGACGAGAGCGCGCTCGAGCGCGATCCCCGCGCGCCCGTCTTCGTGCACCTCGTGCCCGCCTTCCAGGAGCCGGACATCGCGGCCACGCTGAAGGCGCTGCTCGACTCGCGCTACCCGCACGGCAAGCTCCACGTGGTGGTGGCCGTGAAGGAGGCCGAGGACCGGGCGCCGCATCCCGCCATGGGCCTCTCGACGGGCGAGGTCGTGCGCCGCTTCCGCGACGAGCTGCCGCCGCTCTACCAGAAGATGCTGTCGGTGGTCGCGCTGCCGGGCCCCGGGCGGAAGGCGCAGCAGCTCAACTGGGCGCTGCGTCCGGAGTTCCTGAAGTCGCTGCTCGGCGAGCACGACCCCGCGCAGGTCTACGTCGGCTGCAGCGACGCGGACTCGATCCCCGACCGCAACAACTTCCGCTGGCTCGCCAACGACGTGATGACCACGGGCGGCAGCGAGGCGTACCAGGGCCTCACGCTCTCGCTCGCCAACTTCCCGCGGCTGGACGTGCGCGGGCGCACGTGCGCGATCCAGCAGTCGTCGATCTTCATCCGCGTGTCGATCGCGCGCCTGATCAACGAGGCGCGGCGGGTGGCGTGGTTCGCGCGGCTCTCGGCCCGGATGCCGGGGCTCGCGCGCGCGGGCCGCCCGCTGTTCGAGCTCATGTTCCGGCGCTCGCAGATCTGTCTCGGCCACAACACGTTCGTGCGGCTCGACACGCTGCAGGCGATCGGGCTCTTCCCGACCGGCGGCGCCACCGAGGACTCGACGCTCGGCTACGCGCTGGGCGCGCGCGGGGTCGTGCTGAGGACGCTGCCGCTCCTCGAGCTCAACGACCTGCCGGAGACGACGGACGGGATGATCCGGCAGAACGCGCGCTGGTACAAGGGCGTGCTCGACGACGTGCGCTGGCTGTGGGACGAGTGGCGCGCGCGGCCCACCGCGTACAACCTCGCGCAGCTCGTGCGGCACGTCGGCAACAAGGTGATCGAGTGGCCGATCGCCGCCGCCGTGTACCCGGTGGTCGGCTTCCTCGGCTGGCACCTCGCGTATCGCTTCTCGCACGAGCCCGTGTGGTTCGTGCTCGGCATCGCGTTCCCGTCGATCTCGCTCGGCCTCACGATCTGGGTGGGCGGCATCGTCACCCAGGACCTGATCGAGAGCCTGGCGCCGTACTATCCGCGCCCGGTGGACGTCGCGCGCACGAGCCTGAAGGCGAAGTTCTTCGGCATCTTCCGCTGCCAGACCTACTGGCTGCTCGCCACCCGCGGCGCCTGGCGCGTGCTGTGGGCGGAGGCGCGCGCCGGCGGCTTCGAGCCCGCGAAGACGGATCGCGTGACCCGGGTCGCGCACGTTCGGAGGGATTGAGGATGGTCGAGAAGCCCAAGAAGGTCGTGCGGGTCTCGAAGGAGCGAGATCCGTTCCGCACGGAGCTGACGCCGGTCTCGTTCCTGCGGCGCAGCGCCTACGTCTATCCCGACAAGATCGCGGTCGTGCACGGCGAGCGGCGCTACACGTACCGGCAGTTCGAGGAGCGCGCGAACCGCCTGGCGTCGCGCCTGCGCGCGCTCGGGCCTGCGGCACCTCGACCGCGTCGCGTTCATCGCGCCGAACATCCCCGCCGATGCTCGAGGCGCACTTCGGCGTCCCCGCGGCCGGGCTCGTGCTCGTGCCGATCAACACGCGGCTCAGCAGCGACGAGATCGGCTACATCCTGAAGCACTCCGGCGCGAAGGTGGTCTTCGTCGATCACGAGCTCGAAGGCCTGGTGAAGCCGCTCGACCTCGCCGGCGTGACGGTGATCCGCATCGACGACACGGGCGCCGCCGGCGATCCCTACGAGGACTTCCTCGCGCAGGGGTCCTCCGAGCCGTGCGAGCCGTGGATCGAGGACGAGCTCGAGACGATCTCGATCAACTACACCTCGGGCACCACCGGCCGCCCGAAGGGCGTGATGATCCATCACCGCGGCGCCTACCTGAACGCGATCGGCGAGACGATCGAGACCACGCTGACCGCTCGACGCGCGTACCTGTGGACGCTGCCGATGTTCCACTGCAACGGCTGGTGCTTCACGTGGGGCGTGACGGCGCTGGGCGCCACGCACGTGTGCCTGCGCCGCGTGGAGCCGAGCCGGATCTGGGACCTGATCGACAACGAAGGCGTCACGCACTACTGCGGCGCGCCGACCGTGCAGATCGGCATCGTGAACGATCCGAAGGCGCACACGCTCGCGCGCCCCGTGACGTGCGCGGTGGCCGGCGCGCCGCCGTCGCCGACGCTGCTCGGCAAGCTCAAGGAGCTCGGCTTCCGTCCCGTGCACGTGTACGGCCTCACCGAGACGTACGGGCCGCACACCGTCTGCGCGTGGGATCCCGACGTGGGACGCGACTGCCGGCCGACGAGATGGCGCGCATGGCCGCCCGGCAGGGGCAGGGCTACGTCATCGCCGACCTCGTGCGCGTCGTCGACGAGCACGATGAACGACGTCCCCATGGACGCGCGAGACGCTCGGCGAGGTCATCATGCGCGGCAACAACGTCATGAAGGGCTACTTCGAGCAGCCGGACGCGACGGCCGAGGCGTTCCGCGGCGGCTGGTTCCACTCGGGCGACCTCGCGGTGTGGCACCCCGACGGCTACATCGAGCTGCGCGACCGCAAGAAGGACATCATCATCTCGGGCGGCGAGAACATCTCGACCATCGAGGTGGAGCAGGCGGTGGCGAAGCACCCGGCCGTCATGGAGTGCGCGGTCGTCGCCGTTCCCGACGAGAAGTGGGGCGAGCGGCCGAAGGCGTTCGTCACGCTGAAGCCGGGCATGCGCGCCACCGAGCAGGAGATCATCGACCACTGCCGGACGGTCATCGCGCACTTCAAGTGCCCGGCCTTCGTGGAGTTCGGCGACCTGCCGAAGACGTCGACCGGCAAGGTGCAGAAGTACGTGCTGCGGAACAAGGAATGGGCGGGCAAGGAGAAGCGAATCAATTGAGTGACATCGGCCAGGCCGTGAAGGACGCGAGCCATCTGTACGAGGTCGAGCGTCGCGCGCGGCACGCCGAGCGGCCGGGGTTCCGCATCAGCGAGCTGCAGATCTCGCCCACGCAGCAGGTGCCGTGGCACTACCACACGAACGTGCAGGACACGTTCTACGTGCTCGAGGGCGAGGTGCGGCTCTTCCTTCGCGATCCGAAGGAAGAGGTGCGCCTGAAGCCGGGCGAGAGCTATCCCGTGCGTGCGGGCCGCCCGCATCTCGTGACGAATCCCGGGACGACCTCCGCGACGTTCCTCGTGCTGCAGGGCATCGGCGAGTACGACTACGTCCCGCTGACGAACCGCTAGCCGCTCGCCGATCTGAGAAAATTCTTCAGACCGGCTCACATCCTCGCAGCAGTTTTCACAACGCCTCGCTGGTGTCCCGCTTGCAGCAAGGGAAAGGCGGGAGGGCGTTGCAACATGAACAAATCACTGGTGACCACAGGAATCGCGCTGGCGCTCGGCGTCGTCTGGACCGCCGCGCCGGCACTCGCCCAGCAGACCACGGGCGAGAAGCTCGAGGAGAAGTCCAGGAAGGCCGGCGACGCGATGGAACGCGGCGCCGACAAGACCGGCGAGAAGCTCCACAAGGCGGCCGACAAGACCGAGTCCACGGCCGATCCGCGTGGGACAAGACCAAGGACAAGACGCGCGAGATGAAGGACAAGCTCAAGGCCAAGACCGAGGCCGCCGACGTGAAGTCGATGCAGGTGGCCCTGAAGGACAAGGGCTTCGACCCGGGCCCGGCGGACGGCGTCATGGGCCCGCGCACGCGCGCCGCGCTCATGGAGTACCAGCGCAAGGAAGGCCTCACGCCGACCGGCCGCTGGGACGACGAGACCGCGATGAAGCTCGGCATGCGGACGAGCGCCACGTCGTCGGACCCCGCCGCCTCGGTCGGGACGACGGGCGTGCCGCCGCGTCATCCGGAAGACAAGGCCGTCCCGGGCGAGAAGCCGAGCCGTCCGGCCGCGCCCTGACGCTCAGTTCGCGAGAGGCACGAGGAGCCGGGAGCAATCCCGGCTCCTCTTTTTCCTCGCGCCGCCTTGACGCAGCATGCGGCGTAGGGTACAAGTACCCGGTCAGTCACCGCGGGGTGGAGCAGCCCGGTAGCTCGTTGGGCTCATAACCCAAAGGTCGCTGGTTCAAATCCAGCCCCCGCAACCATGGACGACGAGGGGTTAGCGGACGCAGCAGCCGCTAACCCCTTTCGTTTACCCAGACTTCACCCAGGAATTGGTTTGGTTCAGCGCCAAGAGGCTGTCGGCCTTTATGGGCCCGCGAATTCGTGCGTTCCCAACCGTCCCGGTCGTTGAGGGCTCCGCCGAGGGCTTGGGGCGCGCTCCTGATGAGCGTGATCGTCCTGGCGGCGTCGAGCGTGGAGGGTCCGGCTACAATCGAGCGACACTCCTCGATCACGCGTTTCCTGCGAGCGCGCGCCGGAGCTGGTCCAGGTGGTTGTCATCGTGCCAGGCCATGTCGGTGACGAAGTCCTCGACGGTCAGGCGGCCGCGGCGAGGATGGACGACCGCCGCGATGCCATTGTTCGGGCGACAGCGAGGCGAGATGAGCGAGCGTCCCCTCGCGCAGGCGGCGGAACGTCGCGAGCGCCTCGGCGGCATCGTTGCGAAGATATTGCCGGTCCTCGGCCCAGCGATCGGGGGCGGCCGCCTGGCCGTCGGGCTTCAGCGCCAGCATCCGCGCGCCCATGCCGGCGGCAGCGATCAGCGGCTCGTCCACGGCGGCGATCGCCTCCAGGCGGAGGAGGAACATTTCCTCGGTATCGCGCAGGTGGCAGACGATTTCCTTCGCAGCCCAGCTCGTGGCCTGCCGGCCGCCGGGCGAGCACCGCCTCGGGCTGGCCGTGAATCCCTGCCGCGAGCTCGTCGGGGGTCAGCGCCAGGCGGGCCCTGCGCTGCTCGAGCGGTTGTCGGGCCACCTCGTCACGGGTCGCCATCGTGCCCTCCTTCACCCGAACAGACCCCGACGAGGGTGCGGCACGGCGGCGCGTACCGGTTGGGAAGGATCGCGACCAAGCGGTGTCTGAGATATCAGGACCGATGCGCGTGATGCCCGGCGAGTTGCACACCCTGCTCGAGCGTTGCCGTGCCGACGATGGCGCGGCATGGGAGCGCTTCGCCGGCTGGGTGACGACGCGCGGGCGCACGATCCTCGGGGGCGTCGACCGGCTGAGCGATGCCGACGGCGAGGACGCCGTGGCGGAGACGCTGAAGAGCCTCGTCACGGTCGTGCGACGCGGTGAGATCCGCGGCGCCAGCAACGCCGAGATCGACGCCTACGTGTGCACGGCGATCCGGCGGCGCGCGCTGAACGTCCTGCGCGGTCGGGCACGGCGGCGCGAGGTCGATTCGATCATCGACACGCCCGGCGAGAGGATTCCGGACGACACCTCGTCGCAGGACGCGCGAGCGATCGCCGCTGAACAGCTGGACCGCGCGGAGGCGCTCTTACAGTCGTGGCCTGCGGAGGACCGTTACCTGTTCATCGCCAAGCTCAACGGCGTGTCGGCGCGCGTCATCCGGCAGACGCTGGAGCAGCCGCCGTTCGGCCACTTCATCGCTCTCACCACCATCGACACGCGATTCCATCGACTACGCCAGCGCCTGCTGGACGAGGTCGCCGATCCATGAGCCCGCTCGAGCCCGACGAGATCCCCCAGGGGCTGCTGCGGCGGCTGGACGAGCGCGCGTGCCTGCCGGGGCGGTTGCTCGAGCGTCTCGTCGTCGGCGCCTTGCCCGCCGCCGAGGCAGCGGACACGATGGCGCACGTCACGTCATGCCTCGTCTGCTTGAATACCTTCTCGCGGTTGCAGAGCCTGCACGAGGGCAACGAATCGCACCCGCGCCTGGTCGGCGACTCCGCGGCCGTGCGCGCGCTGCGCGAACGCGTGAGCCGGCTGGCGGCGATGGACGAGGCGCCGGTGCTCATCGCGGGCGAGCGCGGTACCGGCAAGGGCGTGGTGGCGCGCGAGATCCATGCGCTGAGCCGGCGCGCCGCCGGTCCCTTCGTGGAGGTGAGCTGCACCGCCACGCCGACGGCGCGGCTCGAGGGCGAGTTCCCCGGGTCGCTCGCCGCCGCCGCCGGCGGCACGCTGTTCCTCGACGAGGTCGACGCGCTGTCCCCTGCGATGCAGGCGGCCGTCCTCGGGCTGATCGATGCGCCGCCGCGGGACGTTCGCGTCGTCGTTACGACGCATGTGGACCTCGCCGACGCCGTCCGCCGTCGCGCGTTCAGCGCCGGCCTGCTCGCCCGCTTCGCGCGCTCGACGGTGGCGCTGCCGCCGCTGCGTGAGCGCCCCGACGACATCGTACCGCTGGCGCGTCACTTCGCCGATCGACTCGCCCGCCGTCACGGCGGCGTGCTCCGGCTGACGCGCGACGCCGAGGCACGGCTGCTCGGCTATCGCTGGCCAGGCAACGTGCGCGAGCTGGCCGACGTCGTCGAGCGCGCCGCGCGGCGGCGCGAGCGCGACGAGATCGGCGTCGAGGCGCTGCAGCTTCCCCACGCCTGACGGCCGCCCGCCGGGCTGGCCCGGAATGGAGTACAGATGAACCAATCGTATCCACGACACATCAATTTTGAATCCGTGCCTAATTTCAGAGACCTCGGCGGATACAGGACGCGGGACGGGCGCGCCGTGGCATGGAGGCGGCTTTTCAGAAGTGCGGCGCTGCATTCCATGAGCCGACCGGATATTGCCAGGTTCAAAGAGGACATCCGCCCCAGGGCGGTCATAGACCTTCGGACTCCGAGAGAGCTGACCAAGCAGCGGGAAATCAGCCTCCTCGGTGAAGTTGGCGCGAGGTATCACAACGTCCCCTTCAGACCTGATTCGTCTGACTACCTGAAGCAAGAAACGGAGCTGTTCCGCGATGCGACCGATCTGGCAGAGCTCTATCTGTACCGCATCCGCCCCCCGGAATTCGCTAAGAGGCTGGGGGACGCGCTGGAGCTGATTGCCGACCGGAACAATCACCCGCTGGTATTCCATTGCAGCGTGGGCAAGGACAGGACCGGCGTGCTCGCGGCCATGCTCCTGGCGGCTGCGGGCGTGATCGACGAGGACATCATCCACGACTACACCCTTTCAGCCCCGTTCATGCCGGAACTCCGGGACCGCTGGCGAAACGACCCCGCCGCCCCGCCAGAGGTGAAAGAGGTGCCTGATTTCCAGTGGGAAGCCTCGGCTGAATCCATGGCGCGTTTTCTTGCGCTGCTCCGCCGGGAATACGGCTCGGTCGCTGGCTATCTCAAGGCGCAAGGCGCAGACAATGCGCTGCCCCAGCGGCTGGAAGAGGCTTTGTT